>NZ_JACVUP010000015.1 GCF_016625195.1 Erwinia sp. S63 | reverse complement strand
AATTGAGCCTCAGAGCGGTCACTTTAATTGAGCTTTGACAGTTATTATAGAGGCAAAGCTAACCTGGCCGTTCGGGAGATGCGGCGCGTTTGCCACCCTTTCTGGGAAATCTCTGCTGATGCTGGTGACCATGTCGAACAAAGAACTTCACCGGCTTCCCGTCGAAAAACGTTTGAGTCGCAGTGATGCTACCTCTCAGTTCTGACTGTTCGCAAACACGTGGGATTTGTTAAGACCAGGCTACTGCATTACGGTCAACTGACACTGTTGTTATGGCGAGAGTGTTTAAGGTGCAGTGAAAATATGAGGAGTTAAAACCAGATAGGATTTCCCGTCCGCAACACATCAGCGATGATGACCTGCCACTGACGGGAAATGAGAAATTACTTCTTTCCGTTGCCTGCGTCCCGCGCTTTCAGACGGCAGGCTTCGACAACCCACGCCGAGAAGTTTTGAATGTTTTCGCTCTTCATACTCTCTTCAATCTGATCAATCAGCAGATGTGGAAAACGAATATGCTTTCGTCGGGTTTTGGAATTTGTCATTTTATCCATGGTGATCCCTGGTCAGTTGTCTCACAAGTTTTATTTTTGTATTGATTAAGCATCTGCCCAGGTTGACCCTAAGCAGATGTAAATAAACCAAAAAACAGATCCCTGCTCTTGTTATTGTTTATCGAGCAGTAACCGACTATCCGCGAGGGAAAGTGGCTGGATCTGATGGGTTACCAGCAGCGTGGTTTTACCCTTAATGAGTTCTTTCAAGCAGTTAAGCACTAATTCGGTATTTACTGCGTCTAACCCTTCGGTGGGTTCGTCCAGCAGTACAATCGGCGCATGGGAAAGATAAGCGCGGGCAATCCCAATCCTGCGGGCCTGACCACCGGACAGCCGCCCTCCTAACTCTCCCACCAAAGTGTCGAGCCCCAGCGGAAATGCACGGACTTCATCGTCTAAGGCGGCGCGCGCCAGTGCATCCCATAAAGCCTCGTCATCCGCATCCGGTGAAACCAGACGCAGGTTGTCTCGAATCGATGCGTTAAACAGATAGGTTTTCTGGCCAACCACTGAAATCATCTGGCGCAGCGTATCTTCTGAAAGCGTCCTAACCGGGCGACCGCCGATAGACACATCCCCTGCTGTCGTTTCCCAGAATCCTTGCACCAGATTCAGTACGGTGGTTTTTCCCGCTCCGCTGGGACCTAAAATCGCCAGACAATGGCCGGCCGGCACGGTAAAGCTCAGCTTATCCAGTACCTTAGGCGCATCAGGCGTGTAACGCATTGTCACGGAAGAAAATGACAACTCGCTGCTTTCCGGTATCGGGCTGGTTTCAGGCAGGACAATCGCCGGTGTCAGCTCCGTCATTGAGAAGAGACGGCGTGCCGCTTCACGCGTAGTGCCGAGGGCAGCAAAGGCCGCGGGCAACCCGGCCACCGCTTCAGTACTCGCCAGAATGGCGAACAGCAACATCACGATTTCACTGGCAGTAATACCGGTTGTGTGCCCAGTGTTGAAGAGCAGGATAAAGGCGAAAAATAACCCGAGCTGTCCCATTAAGGCGCAGATCGCCCCGCCGCTGGCGCTGATCCAGGCTTGCCGACGCTGTGCGCTGATCAGCTGCTGAGAAAGCTGGCGCAGATGATCGGTTTGATGACTAACGGCTCCGACCATCTGTAACTCTGCTAATCCACGCACCAAATCAGTGGATGCGGCCTGAACGGATGAGCGCACGGTAGCAATCTGGTTGCCACTGGCATGCGTCAGCGAGGCCACAATCCACGGCACGACCACGCCCGCAAGTATCAGCACCACCGCATCAATCATTGCCACCGAAGGGGAGAACCAGCAAATACCCACCAGAATGATAAGCGCCGAGATCAGCCCTGCAATCGCTGGGGTGAGAATGCGAAGATAGAAGTTATCGAGGCTATCTATATCAGCGCGAAAACGCGCAAGCACATCCCCATCTCGGAAATCCTGCAGTCGCGCCGGCGCAAGATCCGCTAACTGCTGATAGAACCAGACACGTAAAACTGACAACAAGCGCAAGGTTGCATCGTGCGTCACCAGTCTTTCCAGATAACGCGCGAAGGTACGCAATACCGCGAGTCCACGAATTGCCGCAGCCGGAGTGAAAAACTCCAGAGCCAGTGAGCCTACGCCCGCCAGCGCCATGGACGTAATGAACCAGCCTGATAAGGCGAGCAGCGCAACGTTGGAGAGAATCACAATCACAGAGAGCAAAATCCCCACCGCCATGCGCAAACGCCATGGACGCGCCAGGCGTAAGAGATGGCAAAGATCATTCATGCGAGATCTCCTTTTTGCAGGCGTTCAAGCTCAGCGAATACGCCAGCCTGATCGCGCAATGCCTGCGGCGTCCCTGCTTCAACCACCCGCCCTTTCTCCAGCACGATAACGCGGTCAGCCGTGGCGGCGATCTCCGTATCGTGGGTGATGATCAAGCGGGCGCTATCCGGTAATGAGCCACCCAAAGCGGCAATCATCTGCTGTGCCGTCTGGCGATCCAGCGCCACAGTAGGTTCATCGAGAACCACTACGGCTGGCGCACTCAATACAGCTCGTGCCATCGCAATACGCTGAATCTGCCCACCGGACAGCCCTTTTCCACCATCACCCAGGCGGTAATCATATTGCGCCGGCAGTGACTGGATAAACGTGTCAGCCTGAGCCAGCTGTGCTGCTGCTTCAACCTCGGCCTGGCTGATACCTGAACGCGACAACAGGATATTTTCCGCAATCGAACCGGCAAACATAGTGGGCCGCTGCGGCAGCCAACCAATCTGTTGCTGCCATGCAGGAAGATCTAATGAAGAAAGATCCTTGCCATCAATGACGATGCGTCCTGAGTTTGGCGCGATAAAGCCCAGTAGCATTCGCGATAAGGTGGTTTTACCGGCACCGCTGGTGCCGACGATCGCCAGTGTTTCCCCGCTGCGTAAAGTAAAGGAAACATCGGTGACACCGCCGCCCTCTTCATACTGATAGCTCACGCCTTCGACGTTGATTTCACGAGGTTTCGCCGGGAGCGCGTCATTACCCTGTGACGAATCCGGCGCTTCAGCATTGAGGATCGCCATTAAGCCTTCCGTCGCGCCAATCGCATCCATTCGGGCATGATAGTGCGTGCCCAAATCGCGCAGCGGGCGGAAAAATTCCGGTGCCAGCAACAAGGCAAACAGCCCCGGCAGAAATCCCATCTCGCCATAGAACAGACGGAATCCGACATACACCGCTACCATCGCGGTGCTGATGGTGGCAAAAAATTCCAGCACCAATGATGAAAGGAATGCCAGTCGCAACACCTTCATGGTGGTCTGGCGATAGCTGTCCGAGATCGCCGCGATAATGTTCGCTTGCCGACGCGCCGCATTGGTCTGGCGTAACGTTGTCAGGCCAGCAATCACATCAAAGAAGTGCGCACTCATCAGGCTGAGCTTGTGCCACTGCTTGAGGCTCATTTTCTCCGCGCCCTTTCCTACCACGATCATGAACAACGGCACCAGCGGCGCCGTGATCAGCATGATCAAGCCAGAAACCCAGTCAAAAGGAAAAAGCGCCACCAGAATGGCAAGCGGCACAATGCCGATGATGATTTTTTGCGGAAGGAAACCAGAAAAATAAGCTTCGATAGCTTCGACGCCCTCACCAAGTGAGCTGGCGATACTGCCCGAACGTTGATGCTGGCTCCAGGCGGGACCCAGTGTGGCGATGCGATCTAACAACATCCCGCGCAATCCCTGACGGATACGTGCGGAGGCTTCAAACGCAAAACCCTGACGCAGGATATCGATACCCGCGCGCAGCAACATCACAACCGGCAGCAATAAGAGATAAGGCAATAGCGCGGTGAAGGTTTTACCACCGATGACGGCGTTGCTGATTAGCCAGGCTAACAGCCAACACTGTGCAATCATCAGTATGGCATTGAGCGCCGCCATACTGATGGACAGTGAAAATAAACCGCCCGCCTGGCGACGCAGGCTTGAAAGCCAACGTTCAGCCAGGCGGGCTGCCATTCCACTAGGAGGAGAGCTAGCAGACATGATGTCTTAGTGACCCCCGTGACCAACCAGCTTAGAGATACGGCCGCGGAATACCCAGATCTGATACCAGTTGTACATCAGCATCACCGGAACAAAACCGCCCATGGTCATGGTGAAGGTAATCAGAGAAACCTGTGGACTGGCGCCCGCCCAGATGGTCCAGGTGCCTGGCACAATCCATGGGAACATGGTGAGTAACATACCGAAGCCCAGAATAAATGCTGCGCCATTGAACCACATCACCGCAGCGAAATCTTTGTCCTTCAGAGTGTCACGACGCACCTGATCAATACACACCAGTGCGATCAAGCCAAACAAGCCCCAGATCCAGAAATGCGGTCCAAACCATTTCGCACGTGCCCAGTCAAAGATCACCGCACTCCACACCCAGGTAATCACTACGGCAGCGATGGCCAACCAGAAGATCACGGCGGTCCAGCGTGCAGCGTCCTGACGAATCGGTTCATTTTTCTCGAAGCGAGCGCGTACGAACAGTACGCCAGCCAGCGTCATGGCGACACAAGAAGCTACACCGGTCCAGATGGAGAAAGCAGAGATGAAGCTAAATGCGCCGCCCACATAGGTTGGAACCCCTTGAGCTGGCGAATCCATCTGGAAACCTTGCAGCAATGCGCCCACGCACATTCCACCGAAGAAGGTGACGGCAAGGCTGGCAACACCAAAGATACCGTCAGAAAACTTCTGCCAGAATGGCGAAGCCAGATGACGGAACTCCAGTGCCACGGCGCGGGACATAATGCCCCACAGCACCAGCGCCATTGGCACCATCAGGTAGCTAAATGCCGAACCGTACACAAACGGGAAGGTGCCGAACATAATACCACCGGCGACGATCAGCCAGGTTTCATTGGCATCCCAGGTGCCGGCCATCGCCGACATAATGGCACCACGTTCATCATGGTCGCGGACGAAGAGCGAGAAGATCCCCGCCCCCAGGTCGGCACCATCCAGTGCGATATATAAAAGAACGCTGATACCAAACGCTAACCACCAGGCGATGATCAGGAAGTGCTGAGTCGAATTAAGCATGTCCATGGATTTCTTCTCCCATCAAACCGGACGGATATATTCAGGATGGTCAGCATGACCACTGGCAGGCATATCAAGGTGACCTAAATGCTCATGCCCTTCGCCCGGTATTTTGCTGGTCAAATCAGGTCCCATGCGCACCACTTTCGCGAGGAACCAGATGGTGCCCGCCACCACAGCGGTTTCAAAGATAGCGAAGCCCACCAGCCAGAAGATCGCCAGACCCATAGTCATCGGACTCATACCGTCTTCGGTGCGCATCAGGCCATACACGATCCACGGCTGACGGCCAATTTCGCGCGTCCACCAGCCCGCAATCACTGCGATATAAGGCAGGACTACCATGATAACGGCCAGCGCCAGGAACAGCTTATTGCGCGGAGCCAGCTCAGTGGTCATGCGACGACGTGCAATCAGCCAGACGCCCCAGAGGCTAACCAGCATCATGGCACCCGCAGCACCTGACATGGCGCGGAAGGCATAGAATGGCAATACCACAGGCGGTTGCTGATCTTTCGGGAAGCTGTTCAGGCCCGTTACCGTACCGTTCCAGGTTTTGGTTTCAATCAGGCTTAAACCGTGCGGAATGTCGATTGACCATGCGAGGCCGGTGCCTTCTTTGTTTGGCCAACCGAGGATGTGCCAGGCACTGTTGACGTTACCCGCAGAATCATAGGTATCGTAGTGCCCTTCCATTGCTGCCAGTGCGGCAGGTTTATGTTCCAGCGTGGCTTCACCCAGCACGTCACCCATATAGATCTGAACGGCAGCGACCACAGCCAGCGCCATCAGTGAATATTTCAGCGGCTTCAGGAACAGATCAACATGACGCTGTTTCAGAACATACCAGGCACAGGTTGCCACCACGAAGCACAGCGACAGCTCGAAGCTTGCCAACAGCATGTGCGGGAAAGCACTGCGCGCATTCGGATTAAACAGCGCGGCCAGCCAGTCGGTTACGATGAAAATACCGTTATGCAGTTCAACACCGGTTGGCGTTTGCATCCAGGAGTTAGCCACCAGGATCCACATCGCAGAAAGTGTAGAAGAGAGCGCCACGTTAAAGGTCGCAAACAGATGCATCCCTTTACTGATTTTGCCCCAGCCAAAAATCATCAGTCCGATAAAGCCGGCTTCATACATAAAGGCAGTGATGGTCTCATAGCCGAGCACCTGACCAAAGAACGGCCCGGCAGCCTGCGAGAAGCGGCCATATAGAATACCAAAGGCCATTTCCATGGTGACGCCGGTTGCTACGCCAGCACCGAAGTTAACGATAAACAGTTTTTCAAAGAAGCGACACAGGCGATACCACTGCTCATCTTGCTTCCTGACCCACATCAGTTCAGAGATGAACAACAGTGCAGCCAGTCCAATGGTTAGCGGGGGAAAAATGATGTGAATGGATGAAATTAGCGCGAAGTCAATACGCGTGATCAGCGATGTAAGATCGTTACTTAGCATGACTATCTTCTTTTTTTGAGTGACCGAATTAGTTAACGGCAATCCAGCGCCGTTTCACATGTTATGAAGTGAGATGAAGCAAGCTCGTGCATAACAAGTTGAAATCGGTGCCGCACTGTCGTCTTTCTCTTAACTACGAGCAACAACCACAGTTTATTTTCCAGACAGGTGACGTCTGGGAAATAGGATATTCACTTCGGCGTTCGTTCCGGAGAAAGAACGGGGAAAATAAATCATGATTGTTAACGAAATGTCTGTCGATAACACTTGCAGGCGTAGGTATCGACACGGCTCGTAATAAGAATTTTTCTGTAAATTATTCTATATTTTCGTTTACACAAAGGCATCCTAATTAAAGGGGTAACTTGTAACAAAAAGAAAAAAATCGCTGTATAAATGAATGATTTTCATGTGAATTAAATGTAACTCGAGGGTTAATTTATGAGGAATTTTTGATTTTAATCAACTTAATTCAAGGTTTTAGCGTGGTTTTGAGCGTTAATTATGATGCACTGAAGAGTGAAAGAATCGGTGTGCAGCCCGTAATGAT
Organism: Erwinia sp. S63; assembly: GCF_016625195.1. Classification (GTDB taxonomy): domain Bacteria; phylum Pseudomonadota; class Gammaproteobacteria; order Enterobacterales; family Enterobacteriaceae; genus Pantoea. The sequence goes on along the minus strand of NZ_JACVUP010000015.1, from coordinate 128,724 downwards.
GCGATTATCTTATTATTTAGCAGGGTTACAATTACCGTAGACATACGCTCAACATCAATAATACGGAATTTTAACAAGCATTGAGTTATTGTATTTTAATAACAGCCAGAGTGATTTAATTTAACAAACCAAAAACAATTATCACTTTCAGAACACTTAATTCCTGCGCCATTAAATCTTTAAAAGCCTCGCTATTAAATATACTGACTCGTAACATTAAAGACACACCGTGCGCACACTTGTCACATTAATAATGAATCAGGCGACATTTATTTAAGGCAAATAAGGAGTCTGGCCAGGCAGTGTGAGTGGGAGCACGCAGTCACGCGTGGAAACGAAGATTTTGCAGAGCGAATGAAGAATGCCGACAACCCATAAGGTTGCCAGCACAGGAGAACGTCAGCATGCAGGGTAATTCGTGTTTTAGTGTGAGCCTGGAATGGCGACCCGCCCGTCGAATAACAAACGTGCCGTACGTATCAGGCCGCTTTGCGTCACCTTCCCTGCCTCATCACGGGTCAGCATCACGCTAAACTCGCCGCTGGGATGCTCTACCGCCAGACGCTGCTGCCTGGCATCGGTAATCTGCGCGATGCCCTGCGTCACGGAACCGGGGATCAGGCAGGCTGTGGCGACACTCACCGCGCCCAGTACGCCAATAGAAGCATGACAGCGATGGGGAATAAATGTCCGCGTTGATAGCGCACCGCCATTAGCGGGCGGCGCAATCAGGGTCATTTTCGGCACAGTTCGTTTGGCCACATCTCCAAGGTTCATCAGCGGACCTGCTTGTAAGCGGATGGACTCCAGACGCGCTTTTAACCCGGCATTACTCTCCAGCTGCTCGCGGGTCTCCTGTCCAGTGCATCCCACATCCTCAGCACGCAGGATCACCACAGGCATACCGTTATCGATACAGGTCACCTCAATCCCGTCAAACCGATTACGCGCCTCTCCGGTCGGTAACAGCGATCCGCAGCTGGAGCCTGCAATATCCTCGAATTGCAAAATTTGCTCAGCGCCAAAACCGGGCACGCCGTCTATCTGGGTCTCACCCTGATATTCCACCGTGCCATCGGGCGTGGCAAACTGCGCCACTGCGATTTGCCCGGTGTTGACCATAAAGATGCGCACGCGCGTGATGTCGCCCTGTGCCCTTATCAGGCCCTTCTCAATGGCAAAAGGCGCCACGGCGGCGAGGATGTTACCGCAGTTCTGTCCATAATCGACTACTGCTTGATGCACGTTAACCTGCGCAAACAGGTAATCGACATCCGCATCAGGCCGCGTGGAGGGAGAAATTACCGCCACTTTACTGGTCAGCGGATCAGCCCCACCGATGCCATCAATTTGACGGGGATCGGGTGAACCCATGACGGCCAGTAACACGCGATCTCGCTGCGGCCCCGCTCCTGGCAGATCGCTGGCCAGGAAACAGGCGGCTTTGGAGGTGCCGCCTCGCATTAACACACAGGGTATCAGCGTCTGTTTCATAGCGAACTCTTTTGCAGGGCATCCAGAGAATCCACGTAGCGCAATCCCTTCTCCGCTAACGCGCCACGCATCTGATAAATATCCAGCCCGAGTTCCCCGGCAGCCAGTCTTACTCGTTTACTCTCCTCATTGGTGACCCGCTGCTGGGTTGCCTCGGCAACGGTGTTCGCATCCGCTCGCGGCACAATCACCACGCCGTCGTCATCGGCAACCACTATATCGCCGGGATAGATCAGCTGGCCCGCACAGATAATCGGCACGTTCACCGATCCCAGCGTAGCTTTTACCGTTCCCTGCGCGAATACCGCACGTGACCAGACCGGGAAACCCATCTCACGCAGGGTCTGGCTGTCACGGATACCGATATCGCCCACCAGCGCCACTACGCCACGCGCCTTTAATGAAGTGGCCAGCAGATCACCGAAGAAGCCGTCATGGCAATCCGAGGTCGGCGACACCAACAGCACATCGCCCGGCTGGCACTGTTCCACGGCCACATGAAACATCCAGTTATCACCGGGAGAAACCAGCACGGTGACCGCACTACCGGCGATCGAGCTGCCCTGCTGGATTGGCCGTATCCGCACATCGAGCAAACCTTGACGCGCTTGCGCTTCATGGACAGTCGCGACACCGGCACGGGCAAATTGTGCAATCAGAGCGGAATCGGCCCGCTCAATTTGCGTAACCACGATGCCTTTCTGGTTAACCCCGCTCATGAAAGATCCTCCGTCACCCGTGGGAACAGACTCTGATAGCCTTCGCCGTGGGTGATGACGCGCGTGGAAGTAATCCCCGTATTACGTTTGGCCTGCACACCGCGCTGTAGCGCCACGCGCGTGTAGTATTCCCACAGGTGTTCCTGCCCGGCCATGCACTGAATCGCCTGATATTTCTTTTCCCAAACCGAGGTGATATCAAGCAGCACATCCGGTTTCCACAGGCATTGTTCAGGCTGATGCGGTTCAAAACAGTAAACCGGCGGTGCACCGATAATTGGTTCTCCCGGACGATATCCCTCTGCCTGTGCAATGATGCGTGCTTCCTGGGTGAGATTCGCCGCCAGCGGATGATCGTAGTTGTAAGGGTCGGCAATCGAGTGTGTCAGCACAAAGTGAGGCTGCACGCGGCGAAACACATCGGCGAGGCGAAACAGCGTTTCCTTATCCGCGCGAAGGGGATAATCGCCGAGATCGAAGAACTCAATGCTGGCACCTAACACATCCGCGGCCCGTTCGGCCTCGGCCTGTCGATGCTGCTTGACGGTCTGCTCGTTCATATTGCCTTTGCGCCACAGTTTTGCCGACTCACCGCGCTCCCCGTAAGAGAGGCAGACGACGTGCACGTCATAGCCGCTCGCACTGTGCAACGCGATGGCACCGCCTGCGCGCCAGACAAAGTCAGCGGAATGGGCACTGACCACCAAGGCACTCTTTTTCTCTGTATTTTCCATTGTGTTCCCCTTCTGTTGCGTTTTTTTCATCCTGACACGCAGCATCCAGGCCGAATAATGCCTTTCATTGTACGAGCTATGATTTTTATTTATGTTGTGATCATTATCTGAGGTTCAGGAGCAGAGGGCATGCAGGAACAGGAAGACACTAACCACATTAAAATCATGCAGATAAGGTCACTTTGTATGATTGCAGAACGGGGAACCGTCTCGGAGGCTGCGGAAGATTTATTTCGCACACAATCGGCGGTAACACGATCGATACGTGATCTGGAACACACTCTTGCCACGCCTTTGTTTGAACGTCATGCCAGCGGGATGCTGCTCACCGAGAATGGCAAATGTGTACTGCCCCGCGCACAGCGTGCCCTCCAGGAACTCAAACAGATACCTGCACTTCTCGCTCGATTTAAACTGCGCGAGTCCATGCGGGATGACGCCGAACCGATTTGGTTGTTCAACGTCAGACGCCTGCAGATATTTTTACGGCTGTTTCATCTGCAGCACACGCAAAGCGTGGCCAGCTCGCTGGATATCAGCCAGCCCGCCGTCAGTGCAGCGCTCAAGGTGCTGGAGAAAGGGGCTAATATCGTGCTGTTCCAGCGCTCGCCGCGAGGTATGCAGCCGACGGCCGCCGCACGTGAGATGGCGCCACATATCAGCCGTGCCCTGAATGAAATTCGCCATATCCCGGAAGATCTTGCCGCCCAGCAAGGTGTTCTGCAGGGCACAGTGCATATCGGCGCACTACCTTTGTGCCGCAGTGTGTTATTGCCCCGCGCGATCACCCGCCTGGTGACGGCACATCCGGCGATCAAAGTCGTGACCAACGAAAGTGCCTTTAGCACGCTGATTACCGAACTCCGTGCAGGTGACGTTGATCTAATTGTCGGAGCCTTGCGTCATGACAGCAACGTCACCGATATCGATAACCGGCCGTTGTTCAGCGAAGAGCTGGTTCTGCTCGCCAGGCCACAACATCCGTTAGCCGGTCGAACGTTAACCGCTGCCGATCTCGCCGACACACAGTGGATTTTGCCACGTGAAAACAGCCCGGCCCGCCATCTCTTAGAACACGCCTTTGCGACGCTGGACATCCCGTCACCCAAACCGGTGGTGGAGAGCGGTGACCTGGCGATCGTGCGCGGCTTATTAATGGACTCCGACATGGTGGCAGCCGTGTCATGGCACCAACTGGAGTACGAATTGAAGTCGGGCACGCTTAAACCTTTATCCTTCACTCTGCCCGATACGCGTCGTGATATTGGCATCACATTGCGCGCGGGTGCGCTGCATTCCCCGGCCACACTGGCACTGATTAAGTGCATCAACGCCGAAGCTAATACGACAGCGACCTAAACGAAATTCATACAATGTTGATACGCCGTTTACCCCTCCCCCCTTTCCCACGGGCAGCACAAACCCGCATTTACACCGTGGATTATGACAACTCGCTCACAATATAAACGTAACTCATATCGCTAAAAGCCTTTTTTGACAGACAGCCTGCCACACGGTGCTTACCGTGTAGCTGGAATAGTTAATCATGACTTGTCATTCAATAGACTTTGCGTGCCCGAAGAGAGAGCGAACGTATGAATACAAATAAGCTGGTCGACATCAAAGCCTGGATTGATTCGCGACCCATTTCCGCCTTTCAGTGGCGCGTGTTATTCCTCTGCCTGATCATCATTATGTTCGACGGTTACGATGCTGCCGTGATGGGATTTATTGCGCCTGCGCTGATTGAGCAGTGGCATATCTCACGCGCCGCGATGGGGCCGATTCTTGGCGCGGCGATGTTTGGCGTGGCGATTGGCGCATTGATCGCGGGTCCCTTATCCGATCGATTTGGCCGAAAAAAAATCATCCTGCTCGCGGTAATGATGTTCTCCGCTCTCAGTCTGATTTGCGCCTTCGCCAGCACGCCGCTGCAAATGGCGATGATGCGATTCATTGCCGGGCTCGGGCTGGGCGCAGTCATGCCCAATTGCGTCACGCTGCTGGCAGAATATATGCCTGAGCGTCGTAAGGGCGTGATGATTACCCTGATGTTCAGCGGCTTTAATATCGGCTCCGGTCTGGGGGGCTTTATCGCGGCCGCGTTGCTGGCGCACTATCACTGGAATGCGGTATTGATTTTCGGCGGTGCACTGCCGCTGCTCCTGCTGCCCTTATTAGGTTATCTGCTACCCGAATCCGCGTTAAATTTGGTGGTGCGCCGGGCACCTCGCGCGCAGATTGCTGCGCTGCTTAATCGCATGGGCGGCCAGTTTCAGCAGGATACGGCGTTCGTGCTCAACTCTCCCCGCATCAATCGCAACAGCACCATCTCCCAGCTCTTCCACCACGGTTTTGCTCGCGGCACGATCATTTTGTGGGTGACATACTTCATGGGGCTGTTCGTGATTTATCTGCTTAACGGCTGGCTGCCGACCATTATGCGCTCGGGCGGTATTTCCCTCGAACAAGCGGCGATTCTGGCGGGGTTATTCCAGCTTGGCGGTCCGCTGGGCGGTATTCTGGTCGGTGCATTGATGGATAAATGCAACGCCAGAGTAGTGATTGGTGTGGTCTATCTGCTGGGTTGTCTCTGCTTGCTAGCACAAGGCATCTTCGCGTTTTCCGGGGTGGCGCTGGGCGTATTCATTTTCATTATCGGCATGTGTATTAATGGCGCACAGAATGGTCTACAGGTGTATTCCCCTGCTTATTACCCTACCGAAATGCGCGCCACCGGCGTGAGCTGGATGCACGGCATAGGCCGTACCGGTGCGATTCTCAGTTCTTCGATTGGCGGCTTGCTGATGGGTGCGTTCCCGGCGCAGTCGGCAATTTTCTTTATTCTCGCGCTACCCGCGCTACTGGCTGCGATCAGCATTGTGCTTCATCGCAATGTTTCTCTGTCTCTGAAAATAAAGGGCGCAGCACTGGATGACCTTCCGGCGCTGTCACAAACCCTCAATAAATAGGAATGGCATCATGACATCTCAACTTTCTGAACCCTGCTTCGATATTGCGCATCTGGCTCACGTGGAGCTTTACACCGACAAGTTTGAAGAGAGCCTCAACTTCTTTGTCAATGTTTATGGCTTGACGGTCACCGCGCAGGACAACGATCACGCCTGGCTGCGCGCCTGGGATGATTATGAGTTTCACAGCCTGAAGCTTACGCGTCATCACACGACCGGCGTGGGGCACATTGCCTATCGCGCCGCTTCACAGGCTGCGCTGGAACGGCGTGTTGCGGCGATTGAAGCCAGCCCCTATGAAGTGCTTGGGTGGGTCAACGACGATCAGGGGCACGGGCAGGCATTTCGCTTTACCGATCCTTTTGGCCATATTTTTGAGATCTATTACGACACGGTCCGTTATCAGGCGCCCGATGACCAACGCCCGTCGCTGAAAAACCTGTCTCAGCGTTACCATGCGCGTGGCGCCTGTCCGCGTCGTCTGGATCACCTCAATCTGTTGGCTGCCGATGTCAGTGAATTCAAGCGCTTTATGGAAACCTGCTTAGGCTCGCGCGTAACAGAGATGATTCAGCTGGATAATGGGCGGATTGGTGGCTGCTGGTTCACCATCAATAATAAAACCTATGATTTGGCCTGTACCGAGGAGCACGGTGGCGGTAATGGACGTTTGCACCATGTGACCTACGCCACCGATACGCGAGAAGACATTCTGCGCGCGGCCGACATCTTCCTGGAAAACGGCGTGCACATTGAAACCGGCCCTCACAAACATGCCATTCAGGGCACGTTTTTCCTGTATGTCTGGGAACCGGCGGGGAATCGCGTCGAGCTGGCCAATTCCGGGGCCCGACTGATACTCGCGCCAGACTGGCAGACGGTGGTCTGGACGGAAAGCGAACGCAAGAAAGGCCAGGCGTGGGGCCTGAAAACCATTGAGACGTTCCATACTCATGGCACACCGCCGATGCCCAAACCGCAAAATCATTAACCCTTCTACAGAACATCGGATAGCGATGCTGTCCGATGCGTCATTACTTTTCTCCATAGTTATCAGTGGAAAAAATCACAGCACAGCGCTGATCGCTCCTCTAGGGTAAATCTCCCCTACAAGGAGAACATAATCGATGAGCCTCATGACTTCCGGCAACCGCCGAGACTTTCTTTCCGCTGGCATCAAACTCACGGCGGCAGGCACGCTGCTCGGTGCCGGATTAAGTAGCCGTACCGCTGCGGCCGCTGCCTGTCCCCCTGAAAACCTGATGCAGATCGACGTTAGCCACTATCTGCTGCGCAATGTGCGGCTGGAAGAAGCCTTTGTACGTCACCACGACGTGATCACCGCGACACGCACCGGTTTGTACGATATCGAAGTGAACGGCGCAAATATCGCGGGTATCCACGCGGCGGGTTTCAGCAGCACCCTTCCCGCCTGGGATGCGGCGGGCCATATTCTGCTGCCTGCAACGCGCGACATGCACATCCACCTTGATAAAACCTTTTATGGCAATGGCTGGCGCGCCCCGCTGCCGCGTAAAAGCGTGATTGATATGATTCATCAGGAGGAGCAGATTCTTCCTGAGATTGTGCCGACCTCAGAAATGCGTGCCGAAAAGCTGATTGGTTTGCTGCAATCGAAAGGCAGCACCGAAGCGCGCAGCCACTGCAACATCGACCCGATTAGCAAACTGGACGGGTTGGCGCACTTGCAACAGGCGGTTGCTAACCACCGTCAGGACTTTACCGCGAAGATTGTCGCCTTCCCGCAGCATGGACTGTTGCGGTCCAGGGTCGAAGGCATGATGCGTGAAGCGATGAAAATGGGCGCCAATTTTGTCGGCGGCCTGGATCCGACCAACGTTGATGGTGCGATGGAGAAATCGCTGGATACGATGTTCAGCATCGCACTCGATTTTGCTGCGCCGGTGGATATCCACTTGCACGAAACCGAGCCGCACGGTGTGGCCGCGATACGCTACATGCTGAAAACGGTGCGTGAGAATCCTCAGTTAAAAGGCAAAGTGACCATCAGCCATGCGTTTGCACTGGGCACGTTATCAGGAAAAGAGCTGGATGCGATGATCAGGGAACTCAAAGAGCAGCAGTTCAGCATCGCCACCACCGTGCCGATTGGGCGCGTGATCATGCCATTGCCACAGTTGCGTGCGGCGGGCGTCCCGGTATGGTCCGGCACCGATACCATTGCCGACCACTGGCAACCTTTTGGCAGCGGCAGCATGCTGGAAAAAGCCAACGTCTATGCGCAGTTGTATCGTGGCCCGGATGAGTTCTCATTGAGTCGCGCATTGGGTATCGCCACCAATGAAGTGCTGCCGCTGAATAGCCAGGGTGAACAACAGTGGCCGAAGGCGCAGGATAGCGCAACGATGATGTTAGTGGCGGCGAGTTGTTCTGCCGAAGCGGTGGCGCATGTTGCACCCGTGATAGCAACCTTCCATAACGGCAAACAGGTATTTGGCCAGTTAAAGAAAATCTAATCGGGGAATAAAACGAAGGTATAAAAGTTATTATTTCGTCGCGCATTGAGTGCGCGACGAAATAGATCAGCAGTATGAATCAACGACTCACTTCATGACCAATCAAGCCACCGATGGCTGCACCACCCAGCGTACCAAAGGTACTGCCGCCGGTTAATACCGCGCCACCCACAGCACCAACACCCGCACCAATTGCCGTATTACGACCACGATGCGACATGCCACAAGCGGTAACTGATAAACAGACTAAAGCGACAATGGCGATACTGCAGCTGCGTTTTAAAAGCATCGAAATCCTCATTACCATTAAAAAATGGAATGCAATTGTTTTTAATTTGATTGTTGTTAAGACACCAAATCGTTGGCGACTTGCACTGCTCGTCGGCGCTAATTTAAGAGGATTTGTGAAACGGCGAAAGGTAAAAATTCCTATTTTCAGGCGGTACTGGCGAAGCGGTGAGAAAGCGCGCGCAACGCCTCTGGTCGGCCTCTCACGGAGGTTTAAACCTGCTGTGCTTTACTGTTAATCCATCCCTTGACTGTCAACCTACCAACTAGTAGATTAATATTCATTCAGCTTAACTTAGCAACAATTTCAGGGGGCATTGTGAGTGTGATTCATTTTCCTAACCAATATCCTGCCTGCCGTCCTTCAGATTGTGAATCAACGCAAGCGGATAAACAGAAGGTTCGCGAATTTGCGTTGCACATTGCTACGCAATTACGCAACGATCCTGAATTAAATAAGCAGGCACCTTATTTGGTGGATAAAGTGATTCTGTTACTGATGAAAGAGTCGCGAGGATAAATGGCCGCGAGGTCATTAAACGGAAATAACCAGACTGTTAAGCACCGGTTTAATCATGGGTAAGAACAGTTCGGGGTTATTAAACGCGCGCGCAGCTATCATCGCACCATGCACCGTCGCCATCAGCGATTTGGCCTCCATTTCCGCCCCTTCACGCAGAATAAACACCCCGCGCTTTTCCCCCTTCTGCAACACACCGGCCAGCCACGCGGACAGATCGGCGAAATGTCCGGTCACTTCAGCCGCCACCTCTTCCGGTAAGGTCGGCAGCTCCACTGCCAGCATCACGCAGATACAGAACGGTGAGCTGTTTTCCTTAATGCAGGTTGCCCAGAAGTTCACATAACCGTTCAGTTCAGCCAGCGGATCATCGCTGAAATGCTCACTGGTCGCGGCCATGCCGGCACGCGCTTCCTGACGATAATCATTGACCACCGCCAGCACCAGATCGGCTTTGCCCGGAAAATGATGATGAATACTGGCTTTACGAATTTGCACGCGTTCTGCCAAATCGGCATAGCTAAAGCTTTTATATCCGCCGGAGGTGAGTAGCGCACGGGTGTGGTTAATGATTTCAGTGGCTTTCGGCGAACGTTCGACGGTCATGCAGGGCTCCGGCAGCAAAGATGAAATGGCTGCAAATCAGTAAATTGGCACTGAACCTACTGACCTGCAGCCGGGATGTCAAGGCGCTTCAGGACGCTTACGGCGACCGGTCATACTTCTGAATACGCCATCACGCAGAATCAGCGCATGGAACAACGCGGCGGCAAGATGCAGCATCACCGTGACGAACAAGGCTAAGGCCACCCAGGTATGCAGCGGACGCAACCAGGCATACAGGTCATTGCTGATCGGCGTGATGGGTGGCAGCACCAGACTGCCTCCCAGACTCACCGGATAGCCTGCCGCCGACAGCATCGCCCAGCCAATCAGTGGCTGGGCCAGCATCATGGCGTACAGCGCCCAATGTGAAACATGTGCCAGCGCTTTTTGCGCGTTTGACAGCGTGGACGGCAGTGCGGGTTTGGCGGTGGTAAAACGCAACCACAACCGCACCACGACCAACAGCAAAATCATCACGCCCAATGGTTTATGAATCGCCACTAGCAAGCTGTGCAATGACGAGACGGTGGCGACCATGGCCACGCCGATAAACAGCATGGTCATAATAGCGGCAGCCATCAACCAGTGAATTGCGCGCAACGCCGGATGGAAAGTCTCAGTGTGTTTCATCAGTGTGCTCCTGCCTGTTCACGGGTACGGGCGTTGTAGGATTTGGCATAAGCCGATGAACGTGCATTGAGGATCGGATCATCTGAGGCGGTGATGCCCTCGGGCAGAATCAGCGGATCGTAATTGATATCGTTACAGGCGCCCTGTTGCTGCGGCGTGGTTTGGTTAATCGTCAGGGTTCCTGCATTGATGGTCTGTCGGTCCGCTGGCCAGGCAATTGAGGCATCGCTGCTTTTATCCTGCGCGTCTGCGACAGTGATGATCAGATCCCACCGCAGCGGCCCTTTGGCAAGACGCTGTTGCAGATCGCTTTGCAGGAAGTTGCTGTCATTCTTATCAGTGGCATTAATCGGCTGATAGTCGCTATGAGGCACCATACTCCAGCGCACCACATGGCTCTTGCCGGCCGAATCAACAAAGTTGAAGGCGTTAAGGCTATTGTAGCGATCGCTCGCCCAGCTAGAGGAAGGAACATACTGCTGAGCCCAGCCGAAGAAGGGTTTGATTTCAGGATGCTTTTGTACGAAGGCCTGAATTTTCGCGGGATCGGGTTTGCCTGTTTTGGCATCCGGCAGCGTGGCGATTTGCAGGTCGTAAAACCCTTCGACGCTATTCACCGGAAATATCGGCATGGCATTCATCCCGGTGCGCCATTGCTGACCATCTTTTTGATAAAACGCTAACGCCATGCTGCGCACCGGCACGGCATAATCCGGAGCGTTTGGATTGCCACCGGCAATGGCAAAGCGCCCAATCACCGGGGTTTCGCCCGGCGCAAACAGCCCGGCACGCGACAGCGTGCTGGCATTACCGTTAGCGGCAAAGCTGCCGTTGATGCACACGCCCTTGGCATGATTGCGGCGATAACCGGGATGCTCCCCGCCTGATTTTTGTAGAACGGTGACGAGTTTATCTGAGGTCAACTTATCCGGCGTTAACCAGCCGCCAGCCCAGAGAAATAACGCGATGACTATCAATGGTACCACTGCAATAGCAGCCAGACGGGTGAGTGTCTGGCCGGTCGTAAGAGAAGGCTTGTTCATAGGTTCGCTCAACATGGCATAAATTAAGACAAGGCAGTTACCCGAGCTGAATGATTAGCGCGTGGCAATTCATTGCACCGTCTTCGTTCACGGTTGCAGAGTCATCAATCTACTAGTAGGTAGATTGCATTGTCAAACGCATTTGAACAGGCCGATGCACCACTGCCGCGGCCGACAGTGCGCGCCTTAGGTCATCTGATGGAATGAATTTGCAGGGGAATCAGGCTTCTTCGCGCGATCCAGCGTGGGTCTTCATGGGCGCAACCACGACGTTCACTCCCAGATCCTGCAGACGACGCAGAATCGGCACCGGCGTGCCCTGATTGACAATCACCACATCGAACTCGCTGAGATGGGCAAAGCGATGCAGTGCCCGGCGTTGAAATTTGGTGTTATCCATCATCAGAATACGTTTCTGCGCGGCATCAAACATCGCTCGTTTGGTTTCGACGGTTTCGGCTGATTGATGAAACACCGCGTCATCGATGATGGCTGACATGCTGACGAAGAACACGTCGGCGCGCAGGCTGGCGATTTCTTCACGGGTCATGCGACCCATAAAGGCATTACACCAGTGATAAAACTGACCGCCCAGCCCCATCAGCGTGATATCGCGCCCGTTGCGCAGCTCATTCATCAACGTCAGGGAGTTGGTGATCACCGTTAACGGTGCGCGCGCGGGTAACAAACGCGCCATCTGCAATACCGTGGTGGAATCATCAAGGAAGATCGCCTGGCCCGGTTCCAGGTAAGTAGTCGCCATCTCAGCGATGGCCTGCTTCTCTTCCAGTTGACGGGTCGCGCGGTAGATATCGCTGGACTCCACCAGACTGGTCGGTGTGGCGGAGACCACCCCACGCGATTTGTGCAGCAATCCGCGTTCAACCATCTCATCAATATCACGGTGCGCGGTCATCAGGCTGATGCCGAAACGGTCGGTGATATCTTCAATGCGAATAGCGCCTTCTGCCATCACGGCTTCCGCGATCAATTGGCGTCGCGCCAGCTGCCGAGCCTGACGGCTGTCGCTGGGTAAGGGTTCGGCCATGAAGACGTTTAGAGATGAGTCCTGCGGGTTGTGCGCCATATTTCGTCCAGGAAAGTGATGCAGAAAAGCGGGTTCGAGGTGATTACAACGCGGAAACGCGCCTTTTGCAAATGATGTGCAGTTCGGACGGTTGCAGCGGTGCACCGAAGCGCGTCCGCCAGGCAGTGTGCGGCCCGAGAGCCGCACTTCATGCATTACTGTTTCAGAACAAACGGTGACGCGAAGTTACCGGCGTTTTCTTTGGTGATCAAAATGCAGTCAAACAGCTGCTTTTCCGAGGCTGCGCCGGTTTTACCGGTTTTCAGGAAGCTATCGGCCTGCTCTACCGCTTTCTGCGCGAACTGCGCCACCGGCTGCATCACGGTATACGCCAGCGTACCGGCTTTCACGGCGTCCACCGCATCCGGCGAACCATCAAAACCACCGACTTTGATTTGGTTCAGCTTACCCGCTTCTTTCAGTGCGGCAATCGCCCCCAGCGCCATTTCATCGTTGCCGCTGATCACGCCTTTAATGTTTGGATTAGCCTGCAGCAGTGACTGCATCTTGTTAAAGCCCTGAGTACGATCCCAGTTGGCCACTTCCTGACCCACTTTCTTCAGTGTGGGGTACTGCGACAGCACGGTATCAAAACCGTTGGCGCGGGTGGCGGCGTTGTTATCCGACGGCGGGCCGACCAGTTCAACGTAGTTGGCGGTATCACCCACCTGCTTCACCCACTCCATCGCGCCCACTGCAGCACCCTGCGCATTGTTGGAAACCAGCTGTGCTTTGGCCAATCCGCTCTGATTCAGCTCGGCGTTGATGATAAACACCGGGATGTTGGCCGCGATGGCTTTTTTCACCGATCCCACTGAACCGTCGGCGTTGGCGGGATCGAGGATGATCGCTTTGGATTTGTTGGTGATCGCCGTATCAATCAGCTGGCTTTCAGTGTTGGTATCACCTTTGTGCGCGCTGACTTTTGCGCTGTAGCCGAGTTTTTCAGCCGCTTTCTGCGCGACCTGACCTTCTGTCAGCCAGTAAGGGTTGGAAGGATCGTTGACGATGATGGTCATCAACCCGTTATCCGCCCAGGTCGGTGCAGCGAAGGTGGTGATCGCCATCGCTGCGGCAGCAATAAACAGACGTTTTGTGAACATAGGTGCTCCGTTATTATTTAGGGTACAGGTTTTACGGATAACCGCGCGCTGACAGACAGCGCGCGTGAGTTAGCGACTGCGTTTGCCGTATTGCAGAGTGTTGAGCAATACCGCCAGCACAATCACGGCGCCAGTGAACACCGTCTGCCAGTAGGCAGAGACGCCGATAATCACTAAGCCATCAGAGAGAAAACCGATTACAAAAGCGCCCAGCAGCGTGCCGCGCACGTTACCGCGACCACCGGTTAAGGCCGCACCGCCAATCACCACCGCGGCAATCGCGGTCAGTTCATAAGTGGTGCCCGCCGTTGGACCGGCTGAGGTGAGCTGAGAAGAGAGCACCAGTCCCGCCATCGCGGCACAGATACCCGACAACACATAAACGCTGATTTTGATACGTTTCACCGGTACGCCGGAGAGATCGGCGGCGCGCTCGTTACCGCCCGAAGCATACAGCCAGCGGCCAAACGCCGAGCGGCTCAGCAGAAAACCACAGGCCAGCGCCACCACGCCCAGCACCAGCACACCCACCGGGATGTTGAAGATGCGATTAAAGCCGAGCCAGTCAAAGCCGGTGTTACCCAGCGCTTCAGTGCCAGAGAGTTTGTTGTAGGTCAGTCCGTTAGTGATCAGCAGGGCAATACCGCGCGCCACATACATGGTGCCGAGCGTGGCGACAAATGCCGGAACGCGGAACCAGGCGATCAACACGCCATTGACCAATCCCACCAGCGCGCCAATCACCAGCGTTAATATCGCCACTGCCCACACTGGCAAATACAGCACCACGCCCAGCGCTTCGAGATTGATGCCCTGCATCATAAATCCGGCCATCACCCCGGCCAGACCCAGCGTCGAACCCACGGACAAATCAATGCCGCCATTCAGGATCACCAGCAGCATGCCAATCGCCGGTAAGCCAAAGATCGCCACGTGCGATGCCATGGTCAGGAAGTTGGCGCCAGTAAAGTAGTTAGGCGAGAGCAGAGAAAAAGTGGCGATAATCACCAGTAGCGCGATAAAGGCGCGCCCTTCCAGCAGCAACCGCGCCAGATTGAGACTTTTATCGGCCTTCTTTTTACTCGCGACAGGCGGCGAATCCAGCGTGTGTGTTCTGTCTGTCATACCGTTTGCTCCGTTTTTCATGTCATGCCACCAGAGACTCGCCTGAAGCGGCCATAATGCGTTCTTTACTCACGCTGGAATCGAAAATGGCGTTAATGCGCCCTTTGCTCATCACCACAATGCGATGCGCAATACTCAGGCATTCGCCCACTTCCGAGGTGGTGTACACCACCGCCAGCCCCTTTTTGGCGTTTTCCGCCAGCAGACGAAACACTTCCGCTTTGGCGCCGATATCGATGCCGCGGCTGGGTTCATCCAGCAGAATCACTTTGGGACGGGTGGCCAGCATTTTGCCGATCACCACTTTTTGTTGATTGCCACCGGAGAGCGATCCGATGGCCGCCTCGCCGCCAGCGGTTTTCACCGTGACGTTGCGAATACTGTCCGTCACAAGCTGCTTTTCACGTCGCGGTGACAGCACCAGACCGCGCACAAATTCGCTGATACTGGCGAGCGACAGGTTTTCGCCCACCGACATGGTCTGCACCAAGCCATCGCGCTGCCGATCTTCCGGCACCAGCGCAAGGCCGATTTGAATACGTTGTTGAATGGTTAACCCACTGACATCGGTATCCTGCAGCAGAACGCGGCCCTGGCTTTGATGAATACGCCCGGCGATGCACTCCAGCAGTTCGGTGCGTCCCGCGCCCATCAGGCCGTAGATGCAGACAATTTCCCCGGCTTTCACTGCCAGCGAGAGGTTATCCACCAGCCGAATGCCGGTTTTGCTTTTCACCGTCAGGTCTTGCACGGTCAGCGCCTGTTCGCCAAAGTCATACCCTTCTGGTGGCGAGCCGAGGTCAAAGTGATCGCCCACCATATTGCGCACAATCCATTCGAGATCGATCTCATCGCGTTTGGCGTAGGCGGTCATCACGCCATCGCGTAGCACCACGGCGCGATCGGTGATCTCCAGCGCCTCCTCCAGATGGTGGGAGATATACACAATCGCCACGCCCTGACTGGTGAGATCACGGATCACCTGGAACAGCACCGCCACTTCCGTGGCACTGAGCGCCGATGTCGGTTCATCCATAATCAGAATCTGTGAATTCACCGACAGCGCACGGGCAATTTCGACGATCTGTTGTTGCCCTAAACGCAGGTTTTCCACCGGCGTCAGCGGATCAATCTCCTCCTCCAGCGCCGCCATCAGATGGGCGGTTATGCGCGCTTCTTCCGCGTAGTCCACCCCACCCGGCCTCATGATTTCGCGCCCCATAAAGATGTTGTCGCGTACGTTCATGTTGGGAGCCAGATTCAACTCCTGATGGATAATTGAGATGCCGCAGTCACGCGCTTCGGTGGCGGAGCGAAACACTTTCTCTTCACCGTTGTAGAGAATTTCCCCGGATGTTGGCGTAATCACGCCCGACAAAATTTTCATTAGCGTGGATTTGCCTGCGCCGTTCTCACCAAATAGCGTGGTGACTTCGCCGCGACGGATCTCAAAATTCACGCCCTTCAGTGCATGGGTCGATCCATAGATCTTGCTGATGTTACGTGCTTCAAGGATCACTTCGCCTTTCAGCAGCGCTGGATTCACGTTAAACGGTTTCATTTCACCTCCAGACTGACCGGCGTCACCATCCAGTTATTCGGTGTCAGTAAGCGGAACACGCCGACCACCTGCACGGTTTTGCCGGGCAGCGTGTCGCGATCCAGCTTATCGAGCACTTTGGCTTTCATGGCGCGATTGATCGCCGATCCGGCATTTTGATACTCAATCTGGTTGGTAAAATCGCCGAACTGGATTTTGCCGCTGGCGTCACGCAAGTCGGTGCCGGTGATGGCCGGGCCGGTTTGTAAACGAATCACATTCCCTTCCGGTAAACCGGCCACTTTCAGCGGGAAAATGCCCATTTGACCAGGCTGCACCACGCCTTCCAGCTTGACGGGGATCACCGGAAGCGGCGAACCCACACCGTATTTCTGCACCGCTTCCTGTTGATTGGCTTTCAGCGCATCGGCGAGGGTTTTGGCATCCACCGCACGCGCTTCCACATCCTGCTGAATACCGGGGAAGGTTTTCTCCCCATAGCTATCCGGCGAGAAACCCTGCTCTTGCACATCTTGCTCAGAACCGATTTTCACCACCTTTGTATCTATAGCCATGGCGGCAATCACCGCGACCACCACAACACCGATGATGCTGTAGCGGCGGATGCGCTTGCGGGAGAGCTGCTGTGCCAGCATTGAGACATCGGACATAACGTGACCTCTCACTGTTATCTGCTGCGATAATCGCCGCATTAAATGTTATAAATGTGATAACTCTTGTGATGAGAATTGTGCTGATGTGACTAAATTGTCAACAGCGGGCGCACGAATTTTTCAGGAGCGCGATCTGGATCGCTAAATTCCCTCCCTCACACGCACTCACGCTAAAGATGCCCGCCATACAAGCCTTCCTCATGTGATATCTCATTTCACTTTGTGGGTGATAACCCTCATTTTCGTGATCGAACTCGCTATCTGAAGTGAAATTTATTCGTTTTATCGAAAAATAATACATTAGATATGTTATCTCAATGGGAAGTGGTGTAAGACATTATTTAGCAAATTCATCACAGGGAATTAACACGACGTGGTGAGTCAACCTTTCTTCCCTTCGGAGGTGTACGTGGGTAACAGCGATATCATTCTGGGTCTGGATTCCGGCACCTCAGTAGTGAAAGCAGTGGCGTTTGATCTGGAAGGCACACAGCTGGCGTGTGCCTCCGTGCGTAACCGCTATTACCGCAGTGAAGGCGGTGCCGCGCAGCAATCCATGTCGCAGACCTGGCAAGATGCCGTGGACGCGATAAAGAAACTGGGCGAGCGCGTGGAAAACCTCGCTTCCCGCGTAGTGGCCGTTGCCGTTACCGCGCAAGGTGATGGTACCTGGCTGGTGGGCGCTAACAATCAGCCGGTAGAGGATGCCTGGATCTGGCTGGATGCGCGTGCAGCGCATACCGTGGATGCCTTAAACCAACACGCGCTGGCGGCCGAGCGTTTTAAGGCCACCGGTACCGGGCTGAACACCTGCCAGCAGGGTTCGCAGATGGCGCATATGGACCAGCACTTTCCCGAGTTGCTGGCGAAGAGCGAAGTGGCGCTGCATTGCAAAGACTGGCTTTACCTGAATCTCACGGGCGTACGTGCCACCGACCCTTCCGAGGCCAGCTTCACTTTTGGTAACTTCCGTACCCAGCGTTATGACGATACCGTCATCGCGGCGCTGGGGCTCGAACATCGCCGCCATCTGCTGCCGGAAATTATCGATGGCACGCAAATCACTCATCCGTTAACAGCAGAGGCCGCTGCCCTAACTGGTCTACGTACCGGTACACCGATTTCGCTGGGTTACGTGGATATGGCGATGACCGCACTGGGCGCGGGTGTGCACACCGGCGAAGCCCATACCGCCTGCTCGATTGTCGGCTCAACCGGCGTGCATCTGCGCAGCGTGACCATTGACGAGGTGTGGCTCAATCCGGCGCAAACCGGTTATGTCATTCCGCTGCCGTGGCCGGGTTATGTGACGCAGGTGCAAACTAATATGGCATCCACCCTCAATCTCGACTGGCTGCTGAATGTGGCCAGTGAATTGCTGAGTGGATTCGGTTGTGAAATCGATCATGCGCGGCTGGTGGCGCATATCGACCAGTGGCTCAACAAAGCCGAACCCGGCACCCTGCTGTTTCATCCCTACATCTCAATTGCCGGTGAGCGCGGGCCGTTCGTCAATGCCGACGCGCGCGCCAGCTTCACCGGACTCAACTATCAGCACAACTTTGCCGACCTGGTACGCGGCGTGATTGAAGGCATTGGTATGGCCGCACGCGATTGTTATCAGGCGATGGGCAGTACCTTGCCGGGAGAGATTCGTCTCACCGGCGGCGCGGTGCGTTCTCAGCCGTTGCGGCAGATCCTCTCTGCCTGCATTGGCGCACCGGTGCGTATCAGCCAGCGTGATGAAGCCGGTGCAGCGGGCGCTGCGATGATGGCCGCGGTGGCGATTGGCGCCTATCCCTCCATGGCGCAGTGCGTGGAAACCTGGGTGCGCCCGCTGCTGGATGCGCCTGAAACGCCTTCCGCTGAGCTGTCGCAGCGCTATAACCAGTTGTTTCCCCATTATCAGCAGATCCGCAGCGATCTCCCTGCCGCCTGGCATGCACTGAATAAGTTTTAAGGAGTACACCATGAGTGAAAATACGCTGGATCTGTTTGTCATTGGCGGTGGCATTAATGGCGCGGGCATCGCACGTGATGCGGCCGGTCGCGGCTTATCCGTGATGATGTGTGAAAAAGATGACCTCGCACAGGGTACCTCCTCGCGCTCGGGCAAACTGGTGCACGGCGGGCTGCGCTATCTCGAATATTATGAATTCCGGCTGGTGCGCGAGGCGTTGATCGAGCGAGAAGTGTTGCTGAATGCCGCGCCGCACATTATCTGGCCAATGCGCTTTGTGTTACCGCATAGCCCGACCGATCGCCCAGCGTGGCTGGTGCGTTTAGGGCTGTTCCTCTATGACAACCTGGGCGGGCGCAAAAAGCTGCCCGGCACGCGATCGCTTGATCTGATGCGCGATCCCGAAGGTGCCCCAATCCTCGATAGCTACAGCAAAGGCTTCGAGTACTCCGATTGCTGGGTCGATGATGCACGCCTGGTCGCGCTCAATGCCGTGGATGCTGCGGAACGCGGTGCTACGATTCTGCCGCGAACCCGCTGTGTGTCGGCCAAACGCATCCGCGGCAAGTGGGAAGTCACTATTCAGGATGAGGCCAGCGGTGCACAGCGCACGGTGTTTGCCAAAGTGCTGGTGAATGCGGCCGGGCCGTGGGTACTGGATATCGTGAATCAGGTCACCCAGACCAAAAGCAACCGCAGCGTGCGGCTGGTTAAAGGTTCACACATCATCGTGCCGAAATTCTGGGAAGGTCAGCAGGCTTATCTGGTGCAAAACACCGACAAGCGGGTAATTTTCATCAACCCTTATGAGGGCGACAAAGCGTTGATCGGCACCACCGATATTCCGTGGCAGGGCAAAGCGGAAGCGGTGACCGCCGATGACAGCGAGCAGCAGTATCTGATCGATGTGGTCAATCGCTACTTCAAAGTGAAACTGCGCGCCAGCGACGTGATTACGCGCTTCTCGGGTGTACGTCCGCTGTTTGACGATGGCAAAGGCAACCCTTCTGCCGTGACGCGTGACTACGTGTTCGATCTCGACGATCAGCAAAACGCCCCGCTGCTGCATGTGTTTGGCGGCAAAATCACCACCTTCCGCAAGCTGGCCGAGCACGCTATCCAGAAACTCGCGCCCTTCTTCCCCAATATGGGAATAGATTGGACGCGCGAGGCGACTTTGCCGGGCGGTGACATGGCAAATGGCGATTTCGAGAGCTTCCTCGAGCAAGTGAAAACCCGTTGGCCATGGCTGCCCGCGCCGCTACGTAAACACTATGCACGCCTGTATGGCACGCGCATTGAGAAAGTGCTGGGCCATGCCGGTGAGTTGAGCGATCTTGGCCGCCATTTCGGCGCACAGCTGTATGAAGCCGAAGTGCGTTATCTGGTAGAAAATGAGTGGGCGCAGCAGGCGGAAGATGTGCTGTGGCGTCGTACTAAGCACAAGTTGCATCTGACCGAAGTTCAGCAGCAGGCCTTTACCCAATGGTTTGACGCGACCTTTGCTGCGGCCGTGCCACTGCGTAAGGAGGCGTAATCATGCCTTTAACGCTCTCGCTGAATACCAACCCGCTGGTGAATCGCTTTGCCGATCCGCAGGATCTGATTTACACCGTGGCGCAGCAGATCCGCATCCGCGATCTGCAGTTAACCCATGAATTTATCAATCCTGGCTGGCCAGCCGCCACTATCAACCGCATGTCGCGCCGGATGCAGCAGGCGTTGCGAGAAACCGGGGTGCGCGTGACATCGGGTATGACTGGTCCCTATGGCCGCCTCAATCATTTTGGTCATCCGGACGTTGACGTGCGACGCTACTACGTTGACTGGTTTAAAACCTTCGCCGATATCACCGCAGAACTGGGTGGCGATGCGGTTGGATCGCAGTTCGCCATTTTCACCCAGCAGGATTTCAACGATGCGGCGCGGCGGGAAGCGCTGATCGATATCGCGATAGATTGCTGGGCCGAGGTGGCGGAACATGCGCAATCCGCCGGATTGAAATACCTGTTTTGGGAACCGATGAGCATCGGACGCGAGTTTGGTGAGACCATTCCGGCTTGCCTCGCACTGCAGCAGCGTTTGAGCAGTGAGTCCTTTGCCCTGCCGATGTGGATGATGGCGGATATCGATCATGGCGATGTGACTTCAGCGGACCCGCGTGATTACGACCCTTACGCGTGGGCTGAAGCCGTACCGCGCTATTCGCCCATTATCCATATAAAACAAAGCATGATGGACAAAGGCGGCCACAGACCTTTCACATTGCAGTACAATGCGGGCGGCCGTATTCAGCCCCAGCCGCTGCTGGACGCGCTGGCGCGCGGTGGCGCGCAGGATAACGAAATTTGCCTCGAACTGAGTTTTAAAGAGCGTGAACCCACTGACCGTCAGGTGGTAGCGGATATCGCGGAAAGCGTTGCGTTTTGGGCATCGCACATTGATACGGGCGTGCAGGATTTGCATCTGGCTTCATAAGCCTAATCATCAGGAAAAGAAACATGAAACCGGCTCCAACACCCGCTGAACGAGATGACTCTCTGGCCCTGCGTGCCGCCTGGCTGCACTACGTTGGGGGCCTGACCCAAGCCGAAGTCGCCAAGCGTCTGGGGTTACCGTCGGTCAAAACCCATCGCATGATTGCCAAAATGGTCGCAGAGGGTGCGGTGAAGGTGTCAATTGATGGCGATATCGTGGCATGCGTGGCGCTGGAAGACAGGTTGCGCGAGCAGTATGGCCTGCGTTTTTGCCAGGTCGCGCCTGACCTCGGAGAAGAAGGATTGCCGGTGCGAGCATTGGGCATGGCTGGCGCGGATTACCTGCGCAATCTCCTGACGGCTCAGCCTGCGATTACGCTAGGACTGGGGCACGGCCGCACCCTTTCCGCCGCTATCCACCAGCTTCCGCGCATTGACGCGCCACATATGCGTTTTGTTTCGCTACTGGGCTGTTTGACGCGCAACTATGCGCTCAATCCCCACGATGTCATGCATCGCATTGCCGAAAAGACCGGTGCGCAGGCGTATATGATGCCGGTGCCGTTCTTCGCCAATACTCAGGAAGACCGCGACGTGCTGCTGAAACAGCGCGGCGTCAGCGAAGTGTTTGCTATGGCCGCACAGAGCGAGGTGAAACTGGTGGGGATCGGTACTGTGGAACCGGCCGCGCAATTGGTTGAAGCCGGCATGATTGATGAAGCCGAGATCAACGATATCTCGGCTTCTGGCGCTGTCGGTGAGCTGCTTGGTCATTTCTTCGATGCCAGCGGGCAGATGATTCACAACAGCCTGACAGCGCGTACGCTGTCGGTGGAACTGGACCTTGCTCACCGCGCGGAAATTGTCGCGCTGGTGGGCGGCTTAAGCAAAGTGGACGCGATTCGCGCGGTATTGGCCAGTGGTTTGGTCACCGGATTAATAACCGATGAGTTAACGGCACAGGCGTTAATTGCAGATTAGCGTGGCGTTAATTCGTCCGCGAATAATCCAAACAGCCAATCATCTCGCCACTCACCGGCGAGATGATAACTTTTCCGCAAGGTGCCTTCCTGCTCAAATCCTACTTTAAGTAACGTTCTGCGTGAGGGCTCATTCCCGGCGGTTACGGTGGCAACCAGCTTGCGGAAGCCCAAATCCTTCAGCGCATAACGCGCAATATCGTGAAGTGATTCCGTACCAAATCCCTTGCCCTGAGCCCCTGCTGCCAGCAAAAAACCGACTTCCGCCACGCCGTCACCGCGATCGATAAATCCGGTGACACCTAACGGCGCTGCTTGCCCCTGTTCCATCATCACCAGACACAGCCAATGGGTGCTGCCTTTTTGCCAGTGGGGCAATCTTATCTCGAACCTGTCACGTCGAATCTCTTCTTCAGGCTGCAGATCGGCTACATAGCGCATCACGCGCTCATCCTGTTGCAGCGAGAGAAAGAATCGCCAGTCATCGGCAACTAACTGGCGATAGTGCAGTCTTTTAGAGGTGATGTTGGGGAACATTGAATTCTCCATTAGCGACCGGGAATCAGACCACGATTTCCATACTCATGGCCGAAGCATTGACCAGAATCCGTATCAATATAGAACTTAAGCGGTGTAGTGGTTTCAAATTCCATCCAGTGCCGTCCATTCAAATCCGCCGTCGCAGAATGCACTACAAGACACTGTTTGCCCTTACGCTCAATCGACTGAATCCGCACATCGCTCTCACTCCAGCCCGTGCGATGCTGCTCGGCGTAGTCGCGGGCAAGATTGATGGCCTCAGTTTCTGTCATCATCGCTGCGTACCATAGTAAACGTTATACATCATTCCTCCGACGGTTTACCCGCTAAATCAGCGTTAACTCCATTGGCTGCTGGCGCAATATATCCTGATATACAGGAGAGAGTTGGCTATCGGTAATAACCTGCTTAAACGGCAGCGTGGGAGCCAGAGCGAAGGGATGTATCTGACCAAATTTCGATGAATCGGTGAGTGCCACAGTGTGCGTCTGCTTTTCCATGATGGCGTTAACCACGTCGCAGCGCAGCATATCGCGGCCGGTAAAACCGGTGACGGCGTCCCAGCCGTCAATACCGATAAAGGCTTTATGGAAGTTGAGGTGCTGGATGCACAATCGCGTCAGCGGCCCGACTACCGACTCACTGCTCTTCTGAAACAGCCCGCCAAGAATGATCACATCACCGCCCTGTTCTCGCAGTAATCCCGCGATGTAATGGCTGACGGTAATAATCGTGATATCACCGCGTTCGCTCAGCTCGCGTGCCAGCAAGGCGTTGGTGCTGCCACCTTCGATAAATACCGTTTCACCCGCGTTAACCAGCGAAGCGGCGTACTCCGCCAGACGTTTCTTGACGGCAAAACGCGTTTGCATGCGCGCGCCGACATCGTCGCTTTCTGGCGCCACGGCTGAACCGTGCACGCGGCGCAGAAAGCCGCCTTTCTCCAGAACATTCAGATCCTGACGCACCGTCACCTCGGAAACGCCGGTGGTTTGCGCCAGTTCACTGACGCTGACGCTGCCGCGTTCGCTGACCAGTTGGATAATGTGCTGATGACGTGCGTTCATAGTGCCTGCTTCAATTAAAATTTTATCCAGCTTACCAGAAACTTAACCTAAGCCGAGACTGCGACGACCGTTGCTGTTTAACGCGTCCAAAGTAAAACGGTCGCGCCAATTGGCTTCATAATCCTCTTTCGGGAAATCACCCGGTGAGGCACCGGTTGCCAGCGCCTGGGCAACCTGAGTGGCGTAGGCGGCATTCTTCTCGCACAGGGGTGCAGCCGGAATGTACATCACATTGCCCCAACCTTGCTGATCCTCAACCGGTGCAACCGAATGGATGACATCACAGTGCCACCAGACAGAATCACCCGCTTCCATTGCTGGAATGGAGCACAGTCCCTTGATGAGTTCCGGATGCCACTGCTCTGAGATGGGCAGTACTTTGCCCGGCGCAACGCCGCAGAGTTCATCCTCTGGCACATCTTTCAGCAGCGGACGCAGCAACAGATACGCCATCGCTTCCGGAACCGGCACCACATGCAGCAAGCCCTGCCCCAATTGCATGTCTGCCAGTGCAGTCCACCCCTGGAAAGTGCGGAAGACTGAACATTTGGTGGTAGTGCCAGCCTGATATTCATTCACTTCTGTGCGATGTGCTGCGTCCCAGGGATCATATTGATCGAATTGGTTATTGAAGATTTTGCTGAACACCTGTTGATAGGCCGGCAGTAACCAGCGTTCCAGCGCGCCAGAATCGGTATGCGCGCCCAATCCTTTTGATGTGGTGCCCGGTAAACGACGGCGAATACGATCCGGATAGATAATGCTGACATCAGGATCGAACCAGCGCGTGCCGTTAGATTCGAAGGTCCAAAGGCGATTCAGGAAGGATTGGGTTTGTGCCATGGCGTCGCTCTGACGCGCTGACATCTGCGCTTCGCTCCAGTAAATCGGATAGATTTCAGGGCGTGAGGCATCGAGGCTGCCAAAGAAATTGTCACCTGGCCCCTGGTAGACCGCATCAAAATCATTTTCATCAAGGTATTCCAGCATCGACGCATCCCAGCCCAGCGCCTGCTCGCGCGCAAAGGTCTGTTTCACCACCACGCAACCGCGACGTCGAATATGGTCCTTCACCTCATCGGAAATGCGCCCTGCGGCGATGTCATCCCAATGGACCTGTGGCCATGCCGTGCCGTTTCGCGCTTCTTCCTCACGAGCGGCAGCAATTTCGCTCAGGATTTTGCTCCTGACCTGCTCAAACAGTCCCTCAACATCACCGATTTGCGCTCTGAGCACCTTTTTCATCAGGCGTATCTGCTGCTTTGCATCTTCAGGTTGTTGTATTGAGGTAAAGGATGTATTCATTTTGTCTCTCCGCTTACTTCGAATGAAACTAAAAGTTGCTTCATTCATAACAATCGTTCGACATTTTGCCTAATCTCAGGCAGTGATTTTATGAATTGCATCACATTAAATCGCGATTGGGGATTTCAAACGTAAGTACACCGGGATGAATTCCCGGTGACCGAAGATGTCGGATTGATCAACTGTGAGCGTTAAGGCAATGACGGGCGTGCTATTCAAGCCAGGCGTGATAGCGTTGATGGAGCTCAGCCAGGTTTTTCACACTGAGTTTGCGCATCGCAGCCTGTTTTTGGCTGCTGATAGTTTTAATGCTTTTATCTTTGGCAACAGCAATATCCGTGACGGTGCGACCGCGATAAATGGAGCGGATGATCGTTCTTTCAGTAGTAGTAAGAGAGAGCATCGCTTCTTCATACATTCTCGATGAAAATAATTGTCGCGGAGATGTCCCCTTCTGCGGCGCTGCGGTTTTGGCTTCAAATCCCCAAACTTTATGCTCAAGTACCGCCGTTACTGCATCTTCAACCTCGCGTTGACTGCTTTTTCTATTTAATATCGCTTGAACACCCAACTTTTTATATTTTTGTAATAGCCTGATATCAGACGCACGGGTCAATATCATTACTGATGCCGTGGGAGAATAAGATTTTATCAGCACCGAAATAACATCTGCATTTCCCACTTCGGTGTCGATAATAATAAGATCCAAATCTTTATCAATAGTACTGATCTGTTCATCATGGGTTTGAATAGGATGATGCGTAACAGTGACACCATTCAATGTTGTCAGCATGGCGCGAATGCCATAGAAAGTGATCGCGCTGGGCGTCATGATAGCGATGTTTTTATTTTTAATCTTACTTGTGGTTATTTTAATAACGCTATGCATTGTTGATGTTCCTCAATAGTAATCACGCCAATATGCAATGGATACAGACTCATCTGATAGATGGCAGATAATGCTATGCGATTAATCTGATGCGCATATTATTCGCCTGCATGAGGGCTTTCAACACGCTGGCGGAAATGTCACTTAAAAGTCACCGAAAAGCAGGTTAATCTGATATTAATCATAATGATATAGCTGTGACAAAGCTGTTATCTTGCTGATTGACATCATCAGCACGCCCTTTTGTCAGGGCGTGGTATAATCAGCTCAATGAACAGTGCGCCTTGACGATGCGCTGCGGGGATAAGGCAGAAGTGACAATCATTTTTTTTACCGACACCGGTCTGATAAGGCTGGCAGATAAAGAGATCATCCTTAGCAGGCAAAGTAAAATATGCCTGATGTACCTGTGTGAGCATGAAGGAACGATTGTTTCCAAAGAAGCATTACATGACGCCTGCTGGAAAAAACATGGTGCCGTGGTCTCCGATAATACCGTGCGACAAACCCTTTTTCGTATTCGAAAATCGCTCGCATCACTGGATATTGACGAAGATATCCTCGAAACATTGGGATACATGGGCTATCGGCTAAAATCTGATTCCATCACGCTGATTTCAGACTCACAAAGCTATACGTTACCGGAAACCCACAGCACAGCTATAGAAGAAAGAGAATCCTCGGAGTTATCTGTGCCGTTAGCACCGGCATCAGAGTTTAAGAATAAATCGCCTAAAATAAGATTAATTCTTATTACGCTGGTTTTTTCCTGCCTGTTTTTTATAGCAGGCGCCCTGTTACGTGGCCAGCAATTTGTCCATCCACTGAGTTATGGCCAACCACTTCAACTTAATGGTCACACCTTCTTGTTTTCGCATTACGTGGAAAATGGCAATACCGACCTGGCTGCACGCGTTGATTACTGGCTGAATAAAATGCAGATAGCTATCAAGCCACAAAGCAAAATCTATATTAATGCCGATCATGGCAACTCGACTAATTTCTTTGTCTGCGATGGCGAGCTTGAACTGTCGACGACCCATTGCCAGACATTTGCGGTTATCGGGAGAAACCATCCATGAAAATCGCTATTTCTGCGACATGTTGCCTGTTGGCATTGTTTTTCGGCTGGTTTTCACTGCCCTATTTGGTGCGGCCATTCTCCGGCGATTGCCGAACCGAAACCTATATCATCTATGATGAACCTGATCGGACCGTAGTAAGCCATGGCTACTGGGATATTTTGAGCGGCAGTCGTGAAGGTCATTTAAATGCTTATCTGGCATTTATGTCGCCGCAGGGGCTGGAAAGCAGGATTAATGTTGATCGCACCGTGAATCTAGATTATGACTACCATCCCGATTCCGTTACGGTATCCACTCGCAAATCTTTTCGTATTGCGGGCCCTGATACGCAGGATCCCGCTATAGGTAAGTATATTGATCCGCTGGCCGATGAGAAATTCACGGCCCGAATTTATCTTTTCAAAGTGGGCAATCAGATCCTATCAGGATTTCATTACCGCCCGCTTAACCGCTGTATGAAGCCCACGTTTGGCAGCGAATAATTTACCGTGCGACTCATTTGTTCTGGTAAAGATCCCAACGGTTGCCGTATAAATCTTCGAAGACCACGACTGTACCATATTCCTCTTCGCGCGGTTCTTCACAAAAAGTGACGCCATTTGCTTTCAACTGGTGGTAATCGCGCCAGAAATCATCGGTTTGTAAAAACAGGAAGACTCGGCCGCCGCATTGGTTGCCGATAAATTCTTGCTGGCGTTCATTCGATGCCTGTGCCAGCAGCAAATTGCAATCGCTCTGCGGATTGGGAGTCACTACTACCCATCGTTTACCCGGCTGCGGTGTATCTTCAATGAGATGGAAACCCAGCTTTTGCGTGTAATATTCAATCGCGCGGTCATAATCATCCACCACGATAGCGATATATCCCATACAGCGCTTTTGTGTTCTCACTCTTGTCTCCTTTATATTCTGAAGCGAAGCACTTCATACCAGAACAAAAAATAAAGCAGACCGGAGTCTGCTTATTCTGTGTTACGCATTACCGCCAGCGACTTTGCGCAAGGCCACGACTTCGGCTTGTTCTAACAGCGGTTCAAGATCAGCGAACAATTTAACGATATGTGGTGCCTTCAGGTGCTTATCCAGCAATTCCTGGCTTGCCCACTCTTCGGTCCAGACAAAGCGGCGCGGATTTTTGCTATCAATGTTTAGCTGATAGGTAATACACCCTTCTTCGCGTAGCGTCTCTTCAATCACACCACGAAATAATTGCTCAGCTTTATTTTCGCAACCCGGTTTTGCCGTTAGCAATGCCACAACAGGAACAGTCATTTTTATCTCCCTTTTAAATGAAATAAGCCGAGCCAAAGTAACGCAGCTTATTCCTGTTGTCAGTCTGAAAACGTGCGTTGCCTGATATGCCTGGTTCGCGCCATAATCGCGAAAAATAACGCAAGGAGTGTTGCATGCCAGAACTGTCGAGTTGGTTAGCGTTTGCATTAGTGGCATTGGGATTGGTGCTCACGCCCGGCCCCAATATGATCTACCTGGTTTCGCGTTCGCTATGTCAGGGAAAAAAGGCGGGATATATATCCCTTGGCGGCGTCGCGTTAGGTTTTGTATTTTATATGCTGTGCGCGGCGCTGGGCATCACCGCGTGGCTGCTCGCCGTTCCATGGGCCTATGACGCGTTGCGTTTCAGTGGCGCACTCTATTTGCTGTATCTTGCGTGGCAGGCACTCAAGCCTGGCGGCCGCTCGCCATTTGCCGTGCGCGATCTCCCTGCCGACAACCCGCGTAAATTGTTCACCATGGGTTTCCTCACCAACCTCGCGAACCCAAAAATCGCCATGATGTTTCTGTCGTTGTTACCGCAGTTTATTAGCCCGCATCACGGTAGTGTGCTGATGCAGTCGCTGATATTGGGCGTTACCCAAATTGTGATTAGCCTGACGGTTAATGCGATTTTCATTACTACTGCCGGTCAGGTCTCGACATTCTTACTGGCACGACCCAGCTGGCAGCGTTTGCAGCGCTGGCTGATGGGCACGGTGCTGGCGGGCATGGCCGTCAAACTCGCATTGGATGCACGAAAGTAAGTTGCGGTTTAATTGGGCGCACCGTGCGCGCCCAACAATCCTTAGTGACCCAATGCCTGAATGATTTTGTCCGCTGCGATAACGCGATCGTCATTCGGGAACCATTTATTCGCCAGCATAATCACCGCTATTTTCTGTGACGGAATAAACACCGCGTAGGTCGAGAAGCCATTGGTCGAACCGGTTTTGTTATACCACGCCTGTGGTGGTGCAGCCTGCGGTGGTGTGATCAATGTGGCCGACATCCCTTTCATTATGCGCTGACCGATGTTGCCTTCCACCAACTGCGTTGATGAGACAGGCAACGGATAGTATTCCCACATCATCGCCTGCGTGAACGCTTCGGTTTTGTAGTAGCCCTGATGCGTAGTGGCAATCGCCTGCTGCCATTCCGTCGCGACCTTTTGCTCATCCAGTTGAATCGCCAGCCAGCGAATCAAATCAGCGGATGTCGATTTTAACCCATACGACTCAGCATCCAACGGGCCTGGCGTCACACGCACCGGCTTGTCTTGCTTGTTATAACCTTGTGCATATTGGCCCATCGCTGACGCGGGCACCTGAACATAAGTGTGCTTCATGCCCATCGCGGGTAACAGTTGCTGCTCCATCGCGCTGATAAACGGCTGATGCAAGCTTTTAGCGGCAATCATGCCCAGCATGCCAATCCCCAGGTTGGAGTAGACACGCTGTGTGCCCGGCTGAGCCTGCGGCTGCCAGTGCTTGTACCAGTTCATCAGTTGTTGCTGATTGGTCACATCGTCCGGCACAAACAACGGCGTGCCTGATGTGTGGGTGGCGAGATTAAGCAGGGAAACCTGATCAAAAGCGCTGCCCTTCAGTTCCGGCAACCATGTGCTGGCTTTGTCACTAAACTGCAGTTTTTTCTGCTGAGCCGCATAGCTTGCCAACGTAGCGGTGAAGGTCTTACTGAGTGACCCGATTTCAAACAAGGTTTGCGCAGTAATTGGCTGCTGAGTCTCTTTGGATGCCACACCGTAGTTGTAAAACTCGGTTTTGCCATCGTGCAGAATAGCCACCGCCATGCCAGGGATCTGATATTGCTGCATCAACGGTTTGATGATGGCGTCAGTGGAAGGGGTTTGTGCGAGGATGCTGGTGCTCGCCAGCATACCTATCGCACCGACGATCTTTGAGAAATTCATGTTAATCCCTTAAATTTTAGTTAAGTCATTATTTTGCCACGAAACTAATTTCAACCCTATTGCAGAAAGTTTTACTTCCTCACCCTTAGCCCGTCTTTGTGAGTGCAATCACAACTATTGAAAATCTCATTAACGATAACTCCTTTTTACGTCAACGATTTAAATCTAACAATGCGCTTTGCATCCATTGAGATTCGAGCGGTAACCCTCTCTCGTTTAAGCGTTATCAAACGAATCCTCCGCAGCAGGCGTACTCGAAATGGCCAAGAGCCGGGGAGCAACCCATGGAGAATAATGCAACACGCGAGCAGCGACTCAGTGCTCTACGACAGCGCACGTCCACACCAGTGTTGATTGTCGGTGGCGGCATTAATGGCATCAGCACTTTTCGCGAACTGGCATTGCAGGGTATTCCCGCGATTCTGGTAGAAAAAGGTGACTGGTGCCAGGCGGCCAGCGGTGCGCTTTCTCGTATGATTCACGGCGGACTGCGCTACCTGGAAACCGGCGAGTTTACGCTGGTCAAAGAGTCGGTGATTGAGCGCGACCGGCTACTGAAAAACGCGGCGCACTATGTTTTTCCGCTGCGCACCACCGTCCCGATCGACAACCTCGGCGGCGGGCTGATCAATGCCACGCGGCGCTTTCTGCGTTTAAGCGACAAACCTACGCGCCGCGGCGCACTGCTGATCAAAACCGGCCTCAGTCTCTACGATGTCTACACCAGACAGTACGGCTCAATGCCTAAACATCAGGTGCGCGGCGAGGCAGCCACGCGCGATCGCTGGCCCGCCTTTGCTCCCTGGGTGAAATACAGCGCCAGCTATTATGATGCGTGGATCAGTGCACCGGAACGACTGGGTTATGAATTGATTGAAGATGCCGAGCGCGCTTGCCCGGACGCGCTGGCGCTGAATTATCTACAGCTGGTGAGCGCCGATGGCGAATCCGTGACATTGCTTGACGCGCTCAGCGGTGAACGTTTTACCCTGCAGCCGCATGTGTTGGTGAATGCCGGCGGCGCGTGGATAGATCAGCTCAATCAGCGTCTGGCGCCCACGGAACATTTCACCAAACTGATTGGCGGGACCAAGGGTTCGCATTTGATCATTGATCATCCCGAACTGTTACACCTGCTCGACGGCGAGATGGTCTATTTCGAAAACCAGGAAGGCCGCGTCTGCATTATGTTTCCGTGGTTTGGCAAAGTGCTACTCGGTTCCACGGATATCCGCGTGGACGATCCCGATAGCGTGGTGTGTGAAGAGGAGGAAAAAGCTTACATTCTTGAGTCGTTGCGCTTTGTTTTTCCTGACGTTGTGGTGCCGGAATCGTCGATTCTCTACACCTTTTGCGGTGTGCGCCCGCTTCCCGCCAGCAACGCCAAAGTTAATGGCCAGATCTCCCGCAATCACTCGCTGATGCTGCTGCCACCCGATGCCGCACATGCTTACAGCTTGCTATGTCTGGTCGGCGGCAAATGGACCACCTTCCGTCAGTTTGGTGAAGAAGCCGCGGATCGGGTATTGCGTCTGATAGGAGAAAAGCGCCGAATATCGAGCGGCGATCTGCCCATCGGCGGCGGACGCGACTTCCCTGCACCTTCCGGGCAAACCGCGTGGCTTGCCCAACTCGCACAGCAGTATTCACTGCCCTTAATCCGCGTATCGCAGTTAGTCCGCCGTTATGGCAGCCGCGCCCTGCCAATCCTGCAATTGATCCAGCAACAGGGGGAGCAGCCGCTGCAGCATCATGCGGGGTATAGCGCGCTGGAACTTCGTTACCTTATTGAGCATGAGCAGGTTCAACAACTTGAAGACCTGCTGGTGCGCCGCACGTCGCTGGCGATTTGCGGCGAATTGACGCCCTCACTGGTGGCAGAAATTGCTCAACTGATTGCGGATCTGCGCGGCTGGAATGTCACTCAACTGCAAAACCATCTGCAAAGCAGTTGCGCCAGTCTGGCGCGACAGCACGGCCTGACCGGTCTCAACCCTACTCTTTTCCAGGAGGAAACACGCCATGTTAGTCAGCAATAAAGTCCGCATGAATCGTCTGTTTCAACACGGTAAGTGCCTTGATGTGGCTATCGACCACGGTATTGCCAACGAGCCCGACTTTCTGATTGGGTTAGAGAACATCGAAGGTGTGATGGAGAACCTGATCGCCGCGCAGCCGGATGCCATTCAGGTGAATTACGGCCAGGCCGATCTGTTGCAGCAGGTCGAGGGACGAAAACCGGCGCTGGTGATGCGCACGGATGTCGGCAACGCCTATAACGCGGCGCGCCATCGCGAAATGTGGGCGGTGTTGCACAACCCGGATGAGCCGATCCTCGCCGCGCTGCAGATGGACGCGGCTGCGGTGGTGGTGAATCTCTATCTGATCCCCGATGAACCCGGCATTTTCCGCATGTGCGTGGAGAATATTGGTCGTTTGCGCCAAGCCTGCGATCGCTATGCGATGCCGCTGATGATCGAGCCATTGGTGATGGCGCCCGCTGGACAAGGCGCGGCGTATGGTTCGATCGGTGATGTTGAGAAAATCGTGCCGCTGGTGCGTCTGGCGCGCGAGCTTGGCGCAGACATCATCAAAGCCGACCCCACGGAGAACGTGGAAGATTTTCACCGCGTGGTGGAAGCGGCGCGCTGTCCAACGCTGGTGCGCGGGGGTGGCAAAGGCGAACTGGCACCCGTGCTGGCCAAAAGCGCCGCATTAATGGCGCAAGGTGCCAGCGGCATGGTGTACGGCCGGAACGTGTATCAACACGATAATCCGTCTCGCGTGGTGAAAGCGCTGATGGCGATCATCCACCAGGGCGCCAGCGGCGCGGACGCATTAGACATTTACCAGCAGGGTTGAGTATTACCTGCACCGGCGCTTAAGCGGTGCGCCGTCTTCGTCAATGAATCGGAGTCGGATATGAGTCAACTACTCGGCATTGATGCCGGTAACACCATGATCAAGGCGGTGCTGTTTGATCTGAGTGGTCGCGTGCTGTCGGTGGCTGAATGCGCCGGAGAAACCCACCAGCCGCAGGAAGGTTATGCCGAGCGCCCAGTGGAAGATATCTGGCACGGCGTTAGCGAGGCCGTGAGTCGTTGCTTGCAACAAGCGGGCAGCGCGGCAAGCGAGGTGATCGCCGTTGGTGCGGCGGGTCACGGTAACGGCTTGTATGCACTCGATAAACAGCAGCAGCCACTGTTCGGCATTCAATCTATCGATCATCGTGCCATGGATACCGTGCAACAGCTGGAGGCCAGCGGCGCTGATAAAGCCATCTATCAAATTTCGCTGCAAAAACCCTGGCCTGCTGCCACACCAGTGCTGATCCGCTGGATCAAACAGCATCAGCCAAAGCGCTGGGCGCAAATTGGTCATTTGCTGTGTGCCAAAGACGTTATCGCCCATTTTCTTAGTGGGGTGGTCAGCGCGGACGTTTCCGATGCCGCTGGTGCCGGATTAATCGACTATCGTCAGCGCAATTACAGCCGCGAGTTGATGGCACTGTATGGGATCGAAGAGGCGCTTGCCCTGCTGCCGTCGCTGCGAGAATCCTGTGCGGTGGTCGGACACGTCACCACGCGCGCCGCGCAGCTCACCGGATTACCGCCAGGCATTCCGGTGGTGGCCGGCATTTTTGATGTGGTGGCCAGCGCCATTGGCTCCGGCGTGGTCAAAACCGGCGAGGCTTCCATCGTCGCAGGAACCTGGAGTATCAATCAGGTGGTGGTAGATAAACCGGATTACCAGCGCCCGGTGTTTATGAACTCGATTATCGAAAATGACCGCTTTATGGCGATTGAAGCCAGTGCCACCTCGGCCGCCAATCTCGACTGGTTCCTGCGAGAGTTCGACGATGGCCGCGCCGGAAATGGCGCGGCGCGCAGTAGCGATACCGTGGCGCATGTCGAGCCCAACGTGCAGTTACCGCTTTATCACCCCTATCTCTATTCCGGTCGTAAATCTGAACCGGCAAAAGCGGGATTTTATGGGCTGGGTGGCTGGCACACGCGCGCGGACATGCTGTTTGCGTTATTTGAAGGCGTGACCTTTGCCCACCGTGCTCATATCGATCGCCTGCGGGCAGCGGGCATTCCCGTTGATCACGCGATTCTTTCTGGTGGCGCGGCGCGCAGCTGTATCTGGCCGCAAATGTTTGCCGATGTGTTAGGGATGCCGATTCGCGTGGCGGAGTGTAAGGAAACCGGTGCATTAGGTGCGGCACTCTGCGCGGGCGTTGGTGTGGGAGTGTGGCCCGATCTGGCTGCTGCGGCACAGCAAGCGGTACATATTAATCTTGGCGAGTTGCAACCGCGCCCGGAACGCTTTGCGTTTCATGATGCACGTTATCGGGTGTTCAAAAGACTGGAGTTGGCGATGAGCGAAATGTGGCGTGAAGTGGGTTGAATTTGCTGGTTATTATTTTGCCAGACGGTAATGTTGTGCTCTTGTCGATTTCATTAAGGATAGCGTCGTGCAGATCAATCAACTACCGTTTGGCATTACCGACTGGAGCACCCTCGAAACTGAAAAACATCCGGGTGACAGCGGTTTTGCGCTGTGGCGTACTCAGCGTTTTGGCGATATCCGCGTGCGCATGGTGGAGTATTCTCCGGGTTATCTCGCCGATCACTGGTGCAGCAAAGGCCACATTTTGCTCTGTCTGGAAGGAGAGATGATCACCGAACTGGAAGATGGCCGCACCTTTACCCTGACGCCGGGGGTGAGCTATCAGGTTGCCGATAATGCCGAAGCGCACCGCTCTTCCACTGCACAGGGTGCAAAGTTATTTATTGTCGATTGACGTTTGAAGGGCTATGCGCTGTTTGAAAAAGTGCCGGGAATGTTGCCCTGCAAATACGATGACGCTTTTCGAACCAGCCATTTTCGGTCGCGACTTCTGTCATGCAATCCACTGTTATATTGAGTTAAATCCTTCGATATCTCTCTGTAAAACGCGGGCACTGCCGTTCACAAACAGTGCCCGCGGCAGTATTACTTCGCCATAGCGTAAGCGGCGGTCAGATCGACGCGTTGCCAGAAGGATTGCTCGGCATTGCCCGACAACGGATAACCGTTTGGCAAGGCGGTTTTCACCATCAGTTGACGAATCTGCGCATCAGACAGTTTAGGCAGCGCGGTTTTCAGCAGAATCTCCGCGCCCTGCGGCACCTGAATCGGCGTGTTTTTCACATTGGCTTTCGGCAGATTGTAGCTCAGCGTGAAACGATAGAATTGCTTCATATCCGGCGCGCGGTAAGGATCGTCCTTGCCGGTTGTGCGTGCGCATTCAGCCAGTGAAGTACCACACTCTTTCTCCAGCGCGGCACGCAGTTGATCGCGCGCCTCTTTGAACAGCACCTGATAGCGTGCATCGTTGAGGTAAGTCGCCACGTTGCGCTCTGCCACCATACGTGAACCCATCACGTCCAGCGGATAATGCACGCCTAATACCAGACGCGAATATCCATAACGCGCGCCGCGCGTGACCAGCGCCTCAAAGCGTTCCGGCACCATTTCGGCCATCAGCAGTGCATCGGTGTAACCGGTATTGGTGTGACCGCTCGGGAACGAACCACCGTCCGCGGTATAGCGCACATTGTCTTTCACCACCACATCATCCGGCACCAGATGAATGGTGTTGCCTTCATGCAGGAACGGACGCGGATAGTTGAAGTGTTTTTTGGCGGCGCTGGTGCTGACTTCACTGGCTTTAATCAGTGCAGCGGCTTTGCTGAGTTCGCCTTTGTCATAAGCCGCGATGAAGGCTTTACCCAGGCGCGGTCCCATGGCATCAGACAGGAAATACAACGAGCTAATCGCTTCGGCATCCTGCAACGCCTGATGGCGCACATTCTGCGTCGCGTTCAGGTTGATATCGGTGACAGTGGCGCGGTTGGCCGTCAGCACGCTGTCTGGCATAGTGCTAAAGCCAGACAATAGCGCAATGCCAGCCTGCTGATTTTGCTTGACGTTGAAATCATAGCCGCTGCTTTTCAGCCAGGCTTTGTCTGCTTGTTTGCCGGTCTGTTTGGCTTTTTCCAGCTGCTCACGTTTCAGTGTCGCGCTGTCACCTTGCAGCCAGGCGCGCTGAGCCTGCAACGACTGTTGTTCCAGCTGCGTATAGCCTGGGGTTGAACCGGTAGAAGTTTGTGCTGCCAGTGCGGCCGCCTGCGGCAGTGTTGTCGCATGGGCCTGTTGAGCGAGCAGTAAAACCGTTGCAATCAGTGTGTAGCGGGTTTTCATTATTTTCCCCTGTTATCAGAATATTACCTTGCCGGGGAAACACGCTAGCACCCTGTTATGACAGATTTATTTCATTTATCGACACTCGTTCGAACAGTTTTGTACGCAAATTTGTGCGAGCGATCCACATCCACCGCCGTTGTCATTTTTGCACTGTGATTGCTGTACATAACAGTTTTGCTGGCAGGACGAGAGATCGCATTTGGCGGCCACCGGCGTCAACTGCGCCACCGGCGCTTTTCTTTCCGGTTGCCACTGAGTTTGCGCCATCACACCTGCACTGCACAGCATCATCAACACCATTATCCACTTCATGGGAAATTCCTCGCGAAAAGGTTCTAAACAGTATGGCCTCTCCGCCGCTAAATGCCATGCTGGAACATTTGATTCACGCCCTACTTTCTCCGCCCTCTTGTTGTGCAAAGTGTTGCGCAATAACGGTGCAGCACACTCATTAGGCCATTAAAAATATCTATTACCAATCAATTCGTTACGAAGAAATAGCTCACAACAAACCTGATGGTACGAAAGTTGCAAGGATGATCAGGTAGACAAAGGAGAAAGTGATGAAAGCGATTGTGATTGGAGCGGGCATTGGCGGCATGAGCGCGGCGATTGCGCTGGAGAGAGCGGGTTTCGAGACTGCCGTTTTTGAAGCGGTCAAAGAGATGAAGCCGGTCGGTGCGGCGATCTCGATCTGGCCCAACGGCGTCAAATGCCTGAACGCGCTCGGCATGAAACAGCAACTGCAGGCACTGGGCGGCAATATGGCGTTTATGGCCTATAACGATGCGCACAGTGGCAGCACCCTGACCCGCTTCAGCCTGTCCCCACTGGTGCAGCAGGTGGGCGAATACCCTTATCCGGTCGCTCGCGCCGAGTTACAGGCGATGCTGATCGATACCTATGGTCGCTCACGCATTCAGTTCGGTAAACGTGTGACCAACGTTGAGCAAAGCACCACCGGCGTCACCGCCTGGTTTGATGATGGTAGTCAGGCTGAAGGCGATTTCCTGGTCGCCGCCGACGGTACGCATTCCGTGATCCGCCACTATGTGCTAGGTGAAAATGTAGAACGACGCTACGCCGGTTACGTTAACTGGAACGGCTTAGTGACCATAGATGAAAGCATCGCCCCAGCCGATCAGTGGACAACCTTTGTCGGCGAGGGCAAGCGCGTCTCCCTGATGCCAGTGAGCGGCAACCGCTTTTACTTCTTCTTCGACGTACCTTTGCCCAAAGGCTTAGCAGAAGACCGTTCCACCCTGCGCCAGGATCTGAAAAATTACTTTACCGGCTGGGCCGATCCGGTGCAGCGCCTGATCGACAGCATCAACCCAGACACCACCAACCGGGTTGAAATTCACGACATCGAACCTTTTAGCCGTTTCGTCAAAGGTCGCGTGGCTTTGCTCGGCGACGCAGCACACAGCACCACTCCGGATATCGGCCAGGGCGGTTGTGCAGCAATGGAAGATGCGGTGGTGCTGGCGCAGACGCTGGCCTCGCACTCTTTAGGTATCGAAGATGGGTTGCTGCGCTACGAGGCGCGCCGCGTGGAACGCACCAAAGATTTGGTGTTGAAAGCACGTAAACGTTGCGACGTGACGCATGCCAAAGATGCCGAAATCACCGCTGCGTGGTACGCCGATTTGAAAAACGAAACCGGCGAGCGAGTGCTGGCCGGTATGTGCGACACCATTGAAGGTGGGCCGCTGGGTTAACGCCAGGGCGCACCGCCTGAAATGACCCCATACTCGTTGGGCTGGTGCCCAACTTTCGGGGTTCATGCCCCGCTTATTACGCCTCTTCTAAACCGCGATTCTTCAGCATCGGACCTATCTCCGGTGCTTTGCCACGCCATGCCAGCCACAGATGCTGCAGATCGCTGCTGTTACCGCGTGAAAGAATATGATCGCGGAACTGTTGGCCATTCTCACGACTCAACCCACCACGTTCGACAAAGGCCTGGTAACCATCATCGGCCAACATCTGCGTCCAGATATAGGCGTAATAACCAGCCGCGTAACCGCCACCCCAGATATGACGGAAGTAGGTGGAGCGATAACGCGGCGGTACCGTGGTTAACGCGATGTTTTCCGCCGCCAGCGCCTGTAATTCAAAGTGACTGACATCCTGCGGGTTGTCATGCGTGGTCAGCGAATGCCATTGCAGATCCAGCAATGCCGCCGCCAGCAGTTCGGTCATGTCGTAGCCCTTGTTGAACTTAGACGCGCGAACCATCTTTTCACGCAGTTCCACGGGCATCGCCTCACCGCTCTGATAATGACGAGCATAGTTGGCAAACACCGCTTCATCGCTGGCCCAGTGCTCGTTAATCTGCGAAGGAAACTCGACAAAGTCACGTGGCGTAGCGGTGCCGGACAGGCTTGGATAACGCTGGGTGGCAAACAGACCGTGCAGCGCATGACCGAATTCGTGGAACAGCGTAATCACCTCATCCCAGCTGAGTAACGCGGGTTGTCCGGCCTGCGGTTTGGTGTAGTTGCAGACGTTGTAAATTACCGGCTTGGTGCCAAGCAGCGTGGTCTGGTCAACAAAGTTGCTCATCCAGGCGCCGCCGCTTTTGTTATCCCGCTTGTAGAGGTCGGTATAGAACAGCGCTAAAGGCGTATCGTCAGCATCAAAGATTTCATAAACGTTGACGTCCGGATGATACACCGGCAGATCGTGACGCTGCTGGAAGCGGATGCCAAACAGCTGGCTGGCGGACCAGAACACGCCTTTTTCCAGCACATTATTCAGCTCAAAGTATGGGCGGATTTGGCTTTCATCCAGAGCGTATTTGGCTTTTCTTACTTGTTCAGCGTAGAAATTCCAGTCCCAGGCGCGCAGCGGGAAAGTGTGATGCTGTTGTTCAATGATCTGCTGGATGTCAGCCGCTTCTCGCTCAGCGCGTGCTCGCGCCGCCGGAACAATATTACGCATAAACGCAAAGGCAGCATCCGGCGTTTTCGCCATCTGATCCTGCATGCTCCATTCCGCATAAGTCTTGAAACCGAGCAGCTTAGCCTGCTCTGCGCGCAGCTGTGCCATGCGTAACACAATCGCGCGCGTGTCGTTGTCATCTCCCTGTTCACTGCGCGTGAGCGCCTGGTTGAACAGCGCTTCACGCGTGGCGCGCACTTCCAGTGACTGCAACGCAGGCTGTTGCGTGGTGTTCTGTAACGGCAGCAGCCATTCGCCATGCAATCCACGCGCCTCCGCTGCGGCTTTGGCATGCGCCAGCTCTTCTTCACTCAATCCCGCCAGCGCTGCTGCGCTGCTCACCGTATACGCGCCCGCTATAGTCGCCGCCAGCAGCTTGTTGCCAAAACGGGTACTCAACGTGGCGAGTTCCTGATTGCAGGCACGCAGTTGCTCTTTATCTGCGTCGCTCAGGCTGGCCCCAGCCAGCTGGAAATGCTGCCAGGTCACTTCCACCAAACGCATCGATTCCGCATCCGGACAGGCAGAGCCGCGATGCTGGTAAACGCTGTCGAGGCGGGTAAACAGCTGGCTGTTGAGGTGGATCTCATCATTTAGCGCCGTGAGTTTAGGCGTGATCAGCTCATCAACTTCCTGCAACACATCACTGGTGTTCGCTGAGGTCATGGCACCAAATACCAGATTGACGCGGTTTAACAACTGTCCACTGCGCTCCAGAGCTTCATAGGTGTTGGCATAAGTAGCCGGTTCAGGATTGCTCGCGATGGCCGCAATTTCCTGACGTTTTTCTTCGATACCCGCTTCAAGCGCCGGGAGAAAATCGGCTTCCTGAATCAGTTCAAACGGCGGAGTTTGATAGGGCAATGCACTGACGGTGAAAAACGGATTGGCTCGTGAAGTCATTATCGCTCCTGATAATCAGCAACGCCGCAACCGGTGCGGCGGGATGTTTCTATCCTGGCAGTTTCAACGCCGCTCAACAACCAATCTGCTGGCGCTGATACACACTGATGATTTCACCCGCTACCGCCACGGCGATTTCCGCTGGCAGTTTGCCTTTCACATCGGGCAGGCCGAGCGGACAGCGCAGCCGCGCCACTGCATCCGCAGCAATCCCTTTGCCTTCCAGCCGATAGCGAAAGCGCTGGGCTTTGGTGGCCGAGCCAATCACACCGGCATAGCGAAAATCGCCGCGCCGCAAAATGGCTTCGCTTAGCGCCAAATCGAGCGGATGGTCGTGGGTCATCACAATGAAATAGCTGTCCGGTGCGGCCTCTTTGACGCAATCGGTCGGGTCTTCCACCTGGCGCACGCTGACGCCCGGCGGCACATGGCGAAACTGGGCGGCGCGGCTATCAATCCAGGTAATGTGACAGGGTAACGTTGCCAGCAGGTTTACCAGCGCCTGACCGACGTGGCCTGCGCCGTAAAGCTGGATTTCAGGTTGCTGCTGCATCAGTGGTTCAAACAGCAGCGTGGCATGCCCGCCGCAGCACTGGCCGAGGCGCGCGGCCAGGGCAAACTCTTCGCTGCGCGGCTGCTGGCAACGCTGCTCCAGCATCTCGCGCGCCAGCGCAATGCACTGATATTCCAGATGACCGCCGCCGATGGTGAGATAGGTGTCGCTGGCGCTGACCACCATTTTACTGCCGCGATCGCGCGGGACCGATCCGCGCTGGCTCAGCACGGTGACTAAAACGCAGCTCTCACGTTTCTCACGCAAACTGTGCAACACAGCGATCCAGTCATAATAAATCATCATCCGCTCCTGAGAGGCGCTGCACGCCCCAGAAAACGCGCTCCGGCGTGGCAGGTGCATCCAGTTGCGGATGGCGGCGATAGTTATCCACGCTGGCAACCGCATCCTGTAATGCACACCACACCGCAATGCCCAGCATAAACGGCGGCTCACCCACAGCTTTCGAATGGAATACCGTGTCCTGTGGATTTTTACGGTTCTCTACCAGCGTGACGCGCAAATCATGGGGGATATCGCTGATGGCGGGAATTTTGTAACTCGCCGGGCCGTCTGTCAGCAGCTTGCCCTGATCGTTCCACACCAGCTCTTCGCAGGTTAACCAGCCCATGCCCTGCACGAAACCGCCCTCCACTTGCCCAATATCCAGCGCCGGATTGAGCGAAGCGCCGACGTCATGCAGGATATCCGCGCGCAGCAAACGGTATTCGCCGGTTAAGGTATCCACCAGCACTTCGCAGCACGCCGCGCCATAAGCGAAGTAATAGAAGGGTTTGCCGCGTCCGGCGCTGCGGTCGTAATGGATGCCGGGCACTTTGTAAAATCCGGTGGCGGATAACGGCACCTGATTTAACCAGGCCTGCTGCGCCACCTGCGCAAAGGTAAAGTGCAGCTCGCCAACGCGCACAATCCCATTGCTGAAGGAGACGGCATCAACCGTGCAGTGGTGCTGCTGACACAGCATTTCCGTCATGCGATCGCGCAATATCTGCGCGGCATTCTGCGCCGCTTTGCCGTTGAGATCGGCCCCGCTGGAAGCCGCCGTGGGTGAGGTGTTCGGCACTTTGCCTGTATCAGTTGCCGTGACCTGAATCTGGCTGATATCGATTTGCAGCACTTCCGCCACAATCTGCGCCATCTTGGTATTCAGTCCCTGACCCATTTCGGTGCCACCGTGATTGAGCTGCACCGTGCCATCAGTGTAAATCAAAATTAATGCACCGGCCTGATTGAGGAAGCTGGAGGTAAAGGAGATGCCAAATTTCACTGGCGTTAAGGCCAGACCGCGTTTCATATAACGATGACTGGCGTTAAACGCTGTGATGTCCGCGCGACGCGTGGCGTAATCGCTGCTGGCTTCCAGCTGCTCCGTCATATCCACCAGCAAATTATCCTCCACCTGCTGATGGTAATGGGTGATGTTACGATCCTGCTTGCCGTAATAGTTGCGCTTGCGCAGTTCGAGCGGGTCCAGTCCGCGCTCGCGGGCGATGTGATCCATGATCTGCTCAATCGCCACCATGCCCTGAGGGCCGCCAAAGCCGCGATAGGCGGTGTTTGACGCGGTGTGCGTGCGGCAACGATAGCCGGTGATCAGCGCATCACCGAGGTAATAAGCATTATCTGCGTGGAACATCGCACGATCGACGATCGATCCACTGAGATCGAGCGAGTAACCGCAGTTACCCGCCAGATCGATTTTGACGCCACAGAAGCGGCCATCCTCATCAAAACCGACATCGTAACGGACAAAGAACGGATGGCGCTTGCCGGTGGTACGCATATCATCGCGTCGCGCCAGGCGCATTTTTGCCGGACGACGCGTTTGTCGCGCGGCAATCGCACACAGGCAGGCTACACCCGCAGCCTGCGTCTCTTTACCGCCAAACCCACCGCCCATCCGGCGCATATCAATGGTAACTTTGTTCATGGTGATATCCATCACTTCGGCCACCAGCTTCTGCACTTCCGTCGGATTTTGCGTCGAAGAGAAAACCTGCAGGCTATCGTCTTCGCCAGGAATCACTAATGCGGTCTGGGTTTCCAGATAGAAGTGCTCCTGGCCGCCAATATGGAATTCACCCTGAATACGATGCGGCGCTCGCGCCAGCGCCGCTTCGGCATCACCCCGTTGATGCACGTGCGGTTGCTGCACAAAGTGACGCTGATCCAGGGCTTCGCGCACATCCAGAATCGCTGGCAGCGGCTGATATTCGATGATGGCGGCGGCAGCACCGGCGCGCGCGGCTTCGGGTGACTCCGCTGCCACCGCAATCACCATCTGTCCCAGATACTCCACGGTATCCATTGCCAGTAACGGATCGCCCGGTTCTAACGGGCCGACATCATTCAGGCCCGGCACATCGCGCCAGGTTAGCACGCTCACCACGCCGGGCACGGTATAGCAAGGCTGCACATCGATATGTGTTATGCGTGCATGCGCATGTTCACTGAGACGCGGGCAAAGATGCAGCAGGCCAGGCAGATCCGGCCGGTCATCAATGTAGATCGCCTCGCCCGTGACGTGTTTATCGGCGCTTTCATGCTTCTGACTGCGGCCCACGCCGGTTTTCATTTCGCTGGCAAACTGGCTTTTTAACAGCGTTTCACTGAGTTCGGGTCGGTTATGAGACATAGCGCGCCACCTCGGTAAGGGTCAGTTCACCACAGATTTGCGCGTAGTAACGACGCAGCAGATTGCGTGCGACCTGCAAGCGATAGTCGGCGCTGGCGCGGAAATCACTTAACGGCTGGAAATCCTGGCTGAGCGCCGCGCAGGCTTGCTCAATGGAAGCTTGATTCAGTGGCTGACCATTAAGGGCAGCTTCGGCTGCGGTTGCCCGTTTAGGCGTTGCGGCCATGCCGCCAAATGCCAGTCGTGCCTGCACCACCACGCCATCTTTAAGCTGAATATTGATGGCGATAAACACCGCCGAAATATCATCATCCAGACGTTTTGCCACTTTCCATGCCACGAAATCAGGTGACACCGTCACTTTAGGTATCACTATTGAGTGAATGAATTCCCCTGGCTGCAACACGGTTTGCCTGTAACCAGTAAAGAACTGATCCAGCGGCACTTCACGTAGGCTTTCTCCCTGCTGCAACACCAATCGCGCATTGAGTGCCAGCAACATGGGCGCACAATCACCGATCGGCGAAGCATTGCCGATGTTGCCGCCGAGCGTACCCTGATTTCGGATCTGTAATGATGCAAAGCGCTCCAGTGTGGCACTGAAGGCAGGAATTCTCGCCGCCAGGAAATGATAGCAATAATGAAGCGGCGTAGCGGCACCCAAGTGAATCTCTCGATCATCTTCAGAACAGACGCTTAACGCCTCAACCTGCTCCAACGCGATTAAAAGCGGTAAACGTTGATACTG
The DNA here is from genome assembly GCF_016625195.1 of Erwinia sp. S63. Taxonomy (GTDB): domain Bacteria; phylum Pseudomonadota; class Gammaproteobacteria; order Enterobacterales; family Enterobacteriaceae; genus Pantoea. The sequence goes on along the minus strand of NZ_JACVUP010000015.1, from coordinate 84,125 downwards.
CTGGGTAATTTGCAAAGTGAGGTCGGTGCCGCCAGCCAGCAGTCGCGCTTCAGGATACTGCTGATACAGCGTCGCCAATTGTGCCAGGGTTTTGGGAACGAAACAGCGACTGCCGTTGGCTTCGAGAATGTGTACTTCCCGGTTATTCAATGCCTGTAAGCGCTGGACCAGTGCTGACTCATCCACCGTAAAATTATCTTCTGCGGGTTGCTCACAAGCTTGCTGTGCGGCGGCCATAATTGGCCGGTAGCCCGTGCAGCGACACAGATTGCCTGCCATCGCTTGTTCAGCCTGCTGCGGATTCCAGCCCTGTGTATTTTTCTGCAAAGTGAACAGCGACATGACAAAGCCCGGCGTACAGTAACCGCACTGCGAGCCGTGGCAATCCACCATCGCCTGCTGCACGCTGTGCAGTTCGCGGCCCTGTTTCAAATCCTCCACGGTGATCAGCTGTTTGCCTTGTAAGCTGCTGACCAGCGTCAGGCAACTGTTGATGGCCTGATACTGCATACGCCCCGCCACCACTTTTCCCAGCGTCACCGTACAGGCGCCGCAGTCACCTGACGCGCAGCCCTCTTTGGTTCCCCGCCGCTGTTGATGGCTGCGCAGGTAGTTAAGCACGGTCAGATTCGGATCTAAGGCCGTTTCGGTGACCAGCCGATTATTCAGCAGAAACTGGATCATACCGTTGCCTCTGCTCGATCGCGCTGCCACACCGGTTTACCGCTGACCCAGGTTTGCGCAATGTTGCGATCGTCCCCCAGCGTCATCATCACAAACAAGCGCTCCCAGATATCTTTGCTGTTAACGCTACGCAGCTTTTGCAGCGGCGAAACCGCCGGGTCGATCACCACGAAATCCGCTTCTTTACCGGGATTGAAGTTGCCAATTTTATCGTCGATATCCAGTGCATGCGCGCCACCCAGTGTCGCGTGGTAAAACGCTTCGCAGGCGCTGAGTTTGTACTGCTGCAACTGCCCAACTTTGTACGCTTCACCCAGGGTTTGCAGCATATTAAAGGTGGTGCCTGCGCCGACATCGGTGCCGATGCCCATGCGCACGCCCTGCTGCCAGCAGCGTTTGATGTTGAACAGGCCACTGCCAAGAAACAGGTTCGACGTCGGACAAAATGCGATAGAAGAATCGGTGTCGTGCAGGCATTGCCACTCGTTTTCTTCCAGATGCAGACAGTGTGCAAACACGCTGCGTTTACCGGTGAGCTGATGGTGATGATAAACGTCGAGGTAACCGTCCCGCGCCGGGAACAGCGATTTGACCCAGGCGATCTCCTGCTGGTTTTCGCTCAGGTGCGTGTGTAACCAGGTATCCGGAAACTCTTCGCGCAGTTGACGGACTTTTTCCAGCAATTCTGGCGATGAGGTGGGTGCGAAGCGTGGCGTCAGTGCATAGCTTAAACGCCCACGCTGGTGCCAGCGTTCAATCAGTTCACGCGTGTCCTGATAACTCTCATCCGGCGTTTCAGTCAGATACTCCGGTGCGTTGCGGTCCATCATCACCTTTCCGGCAATCAGACGCATATCCAGCTGTTGCGCGGCCTGGAATAGCGCATCGACCGATTGTTTGTGCACCGTGCCAAACACCAGCGCCGTGGTGGTGCCATTGGATAACAGTTGCTGCAGGAAGAAGGCCGACATCTGTGCCGCGTGATCCGGGCAGTGATACTGACTCTCAACCGGAAAAGTATATTGGTTCAGCCACTCCAGCAGCTGTTCGCCAAATGCGCCAATCATCTCTGTTTGCGGATAGTGAATATGTGTATCCACAAAGCCCGGCACGATCAGCTTGCCGCGCAGATCAATCACCGTGGCGGCATCAACACGCCCTTCTGCAATCTCCCAGCTTTCAAGCGACACCACCTTACCCTCGCGCAGCGTCAGCAAACCGTCTTCGAGGTAGCGCGCATGCGCGGCGATATCATCGGGCTGAGAAGCCAGTGCGGTGAAATCAAAAAAACTGGCGCGCAGCAGCGTTTCAGTGACGTAAGGCATAACGGTTCCTTGAGAAGTAAAATTGCGATGAGTTGCCTTCAAGGTTTATTGCAAACGCTATGCCAATAAGGATTTAATATAAATATTACTATAAATCAAAACCTTAACCACGACTCATTCAATTCCATGTCCCTTTGGAACCGCAATCGAATGCGCAATCGGTTGCCAAAATAAGCAACCGATTGCATGGGTGTAAAAAGCCTGTCAGGAATGAGATGTCTGAGGAAACAGGCATAATGGCAACACGAACTGTGCGCCATTTAAGTGCAGCGCCGCACGCTTGCAGTGCATTGATTTTAATTCAGCAAGATTCCGGTGTGGTAGAGGAAGGAGTTGGGTGTGCTGAGAAGCGCTGGTGTTTTAAAGGAAGATTTTAGATGTGCTGAGAAGCGCTGATAGTGAAAACAAATGAGAGGGAATACGATGAGACAGATGAAATAAGAGAATTAATACAGAAATGTTAAACATCGTCATGGCACACGGATGTATTAGCCTAAGAAAAACCGCATAAAAATCGTCTCGTTAAAACTCAAAAAAGAAGATTATTGTCTGCTTTTCCTTGAATCGCGTTGATATTAATTGGGATTTATCTCTATTAAAACTAATATCAGCCTTCCAGGGAATATCATCACTTAAGAGCGACGTTTATGTTTAATCGCATGATATCAGGAGTGGCCAGTGCCATTCTGTTAACTGTATCACCCTTAACGCACGCAGCCAGTTCATTACCCACGCCGACAGAAGCTGACTGGACCGCAAAAGAATTTAGCTTTAATAGCGGTGAAAAATTAAAAGATGTGCGCATTCACTACATTACTTTAGGTGATAAGAATAAACCAGCGGTATTATTACTGCACGGAACCAATCAGCCTCTGAGTGCCTTACTGGCACCGGGATTTGCCGGGGAGTTATTTGGCCCGGGACAGGCGCTGGATGCCAGCAAGTATTTTATTATCATCCCGGAAGGCATTGGTTCAGGAAAATCATCCAAACCTTCTGATGGCTTGAGAATGGCCTTCCCGCATTACGATTACGACGATATGGTGACAGCACAATATCGGCTGATTAAAGAAGGTTTGGGCATTTCGCATTTACGCCTGGTGATGGGATATTCCATGGGCGGCATGCAGACGTGGCTGTGGGGTGAAAAATATCCCGGCATGATGGATGCACTGGTCCCGATGGCGTCGCAGCCGAATGAGTTATCCGGACGCAACTGGATGCTTCGCCGCATGCTGATTGAATCGATCAAAGGCGATCCTGCCTGGGCTGAAGGCAACTATCAACAGCAACCTCCTACGCTTAAAACCGCCAATATCATGTTCAGTATTGCCACCACCGGCGGCACCCTGGCTTATCAGCATAAAGCCCCGACGCGCGCGCTGGCAGACAAACTGGTGGATGCACGTCTTGCTGCGCCTGTCACCGCGGATGCCAACGACTTCATTTATATCTGGGGTTCGTCGGCAAATTATAATGCCATGCCTGGATTGAGCCGTATTACCGCACCTATGCTGATTATTAATTCAGCAGATGATGAACGTAATCCGGTTGAAACCGGCATTTTGCAGAGTGAATTGCCTAAGATAAAGAAAGCGGAATTACTGCTTATTCCGGACAGTGCTGAAACCAGCGGCCATGGCACCATGATGCAAGCAAAGTTTTATAATAAAAAACTGCAGACCTTTTTAGCCGAGACCGCTAAGCCTTAGTATTTGGGTTAAATCCGCCTGTTGACGGGAAGTCACACTCATGACTTCCCCTTTTAATAAAAAAATCATTGTTACTACACCTTCATCTTTTTCAATTAAACGTTCTCAGGGAATAGTTATGTTTCGTAGAATAAAGATCCGCACCGCCCTCAGCATCATGGTTTTTTCATTAACAGCATTATTGCTGTTCGTCGGTATTTTAGGGTTATTTGCCGTTCAGTCCGGTAACAAATCCTTTGCCACCGTTGATACCGAAGTTTTGCCGGGCCTGGTGGCGCTCAATGAAAGCTCAGAACTTTTATTACGTGGACGACTGGATTTGCGTTTATATGAATCACTGGTGGGCAGTGGCGATGCCGAAAAAGCTAAAATCGCACTTGAACGCGCCAGAGGTAAAATAGATAACGCCAGTGCGAAATGGCAGGAATACCTGAAATATCCACAATCCTCCGCAGAGAAGCCGATTGCGGCTGAAATGGCCACCACACGCGATGCGCTGATGAAAGAGTTTATCGATCCGGCTTTTGCCGCGCTCGAAGCAGGCAAACTGGATGAATACCGCCAGCGTGCAGGGAAATCAACGGCGTTATACGGTGCCTTTGATAAAGCCTCTAAAGCGCTGGTGGCCTTTAAAATTAAAAGTATTGATGTCGCCTATAGTGACTCCAGCGATCGGGTTCAGCATATGGCGTTTACGCTGTACTTTTGTATCGCCTGTGCGCTGGTGTTGGCCGCGCTGGCCTGGTCGGTGATGACCAATCTTATCGTTAAGCCGCTCAATCATGTGATCAACGTGTTTGATCGCATCGCCGAAGGTGACTTACGTGCGCGCATCGACATCTCCGGTAAAAACGAAATTGCGCAACTGTTTGCCGCGGTACAGCGAATGCGCGATGGCCTGGCGAACATGGTGTTGATGGTCCGCAGTGGCACCGATGCGATCGGCTCCGGCGTTGAAGAAATCGCCACGGGTAATATCGATCTTTCCAGCCGTACCGAGCAACAGGCTGCCTCGCTGGATGAGACGGCATCCAGCATGGAGCAGATTATGGCCACGGTGAAAAACAATGAGGACAATACGCGCAAGGCTAATGCCCTGTCGCAGAAGGCCTCAGACTCTGCTTCGCGTGGTGCAACAGTGGTGTCTGAAGTGGTCACCACCATGAGTTCCATTGAAAAAAGCTCGGCAAAAATCGGCGACATCGTCGGAGTGATTGACGGCATCGCCTTCCAGACCAACCTGCTGGCCCTGAACGCTGCGGTAGAAGCCGCGCGCGCCGGTGAAGCAGGACGCGGTTTTGCCGTGGTCGCTTCGGAAGTTCGGGTGCTGGCTCAGCGCAGCGCCACCGCCGCGAAGGAAATTGGCCTGATGATCAATGACTCGCTCAGCAATATTGAGCAGGGTTCAGGACTGGTCAAAGATGCTGGCGTCACCATGAATGAAGTGATGCTCGATGTAAAAAAAGTGGTCGATATCATGGATGAAGTGATGTTGGCTTCCGGCGAACAGACGCGCGGCATCTCGCAGATCAATATCGCTATCCAGCAGATGGATGGCGTAACACAACAGAATGCCTCACTGGTGGCTGAAGTCGCTACCGCTGCCAGCTCACTGCAACAGCAGGTGGTGAACTTGCAGCAGTCGGTGACGCAGTTCCAGGTTGATGACGATGCGATGCCATTGGCCACTGACCGTTATACCGACTCGCATCAGCTATCCCTCATTGCGTTAAATTAAGCGGTATCAGTGAGTGCATTCGAGCGCTCGCTTGGTTAAGTCAAGTGTGCCCGTCTCTCTTTATCAGGATAGCGGGCGCGCTAACTCCCTTCCCCTTTTTAGTGACTGAATACTCTTCCACCGCGCAATCGATTCCCTACAGTTTTAGATCGGGTTACCGATAACAGAATACGTATTCCGTATTTTCAGTGACGCAGGACGCATTCTGGAAAAAACAAACCTCTAATGTGATCCAGTTGGGTGGAAGGTCAAACATGTTTAAAACAATACGCTCGCGTTTAATCGCTATCAGCGTGGTCATCACGGCAGTATCCCTTATCGCACTTGCCACTTTTACCTACACCACCGTGCGTGGAAAGACACTTGAAAGCATTGATGAGCGCATTGGCCAGCTCTCCCGCGTTCATGCGGCTGAACTGGCTGGCTGGGCGGAAGAGAAACAACGTATTACTGGTTCGATCAAAACGGCTTTCGGTCGTCATGACGATGCGGTCCCTTTTCTGCGTGCGGCGATCGAAGCTGGCGAGTTTGATGATGCCTACATCGTCTATCCTGAGCCTCATTCCCATGTGTTCGTCCACCCTATGCCAGCCACTTATGATGGCAGCCAGCGCCCGTGGTATCTGGAAACGGTAAAAGCCGGCCAGCCCGTGTTACTGGATCCTTATGTCGATGCCTCAACGGGCAAACTGACCATTACTTTTGCTCAGCCGATTGTCGAAAACGGAAAAACATTGGGTGTGATCGGCAGCGATTTGCATCTGGATACCGTCTCCAATACGGTGAATGCGATTCATCCACTGGAGAAGAGCTTTGCCTTCCTGGTGGACAGCAGCGGTAAATTGATTGCCGCGCCGAAGTCAGACCTTATTCTCAAGCCGGTCACTGAGTTGTCACCTTCACTCGACCTCAAGGTCATCCAAAATCTGGCCAGTCAGGGCGGACATGCTGAACTGACTATCGGCGGTGAACAACAGTTCGTTTATGCCTCTCCGGTAAAAGGGACGCCGTGGTCACTGGTGATTGCCGTTGATCGTGATGAAGTGACGGCATCGCTGACAACATTACAGCGTGAAAGCATTCTCATTACCCTGGTGAGTCTGATTATTACCGCGCTGATTGCCGGGCTGGTGTTCAACCAGCAGTTGCGTCGCCTCGCCATTTTACGCGATGCACTCGAAGACGTTGCTTCCGGGGAAGGTGATTTGACCCGCCGCCTGGATGTGCGTGGCGGAGATGAGCTGGCGCAGATATCAGCGGCGTTCAACCGTTTTGTTGGAAAACTTTCGGACGTGCTGCTGCGCGTGCGTGAAGGTGCCAACAACATCGCGCTTGCTTCCAGTGAAATCAGTGGAGGCAACAATGATCTGGCCTCTCGTACTGATGAACAGGCAGCAAGCCTGGAGGAAACGGCCGCCACCTTAGAAGAGCTGACTTCAACGCTGAGCAATACCGCCAGTAATACTGAGCAGGCACGCCAGTTTGTCAGTGGCGTGGCCTCCGCGGTCAGAGACAACGGTGCCGTAATGAACGATGTTTCAACACGCATACAGGAAATCTCGAACGATTCGCAGAAAATGTCCGAAATTATTAAGGTGATTGACGGCATTGCTTTCCAGACCAATATACTGGCACTGAATGCTGCTGTTGAAGCTGCGCGAGCAGGAGAGTCAGGTAGAGGCTTCGCGGTTGTCGCCAGCGAAGTGCGTAGTCTGGCGCAGCGCAGCGCGGGTGCCGCGCGTGAGATCAAAACACTGATTGATGACACGGTTGCACGCGTGACGTCAGGCAGGGAGCTGGTTGTGAAAGCCGATCACGGAATGACCAGTATTGTGTCTGATATCCACAATATGACGCAGCTGATTGAAGAAATTGCCCATGCCAGCCGCGAGCAGAGCGATGGTATTGGTCAAATCAATATCGCGATGGGGCAAATTGACACCACTACGCAGCAGAATGCGGCGCTGGTTGAAGAGTCTGCGAGCGCGGCCCAGTCCATGTCCGAGCAGGCCGCCGTAATGGCAGAATTGGTCAGCACGTTCAAATTGATGGATAACGCTGATGCGGTGATATCCAAAGCTGAAAGTCACGTGAAAAAGCCGGTTCTCTCTCCGCTAAAATCGCGTACAGCGCTGGCTACAGCAGGAAGCTCCCCGGAGGATAACTGGAGTTCTTTCTGATTCACTGATCCAAAACAGGCGCCTTGCATCACGGGGATGCAACCACGATGCAAGGCTTGATAAAATTCCACAAGATCCATAAGAAAAAAACAGAGATAATAGCTGTATTTATTATGTTCGTGAAAAATTAAACAACAAAAGATTATTGAATATATAAATCTAAAGCCCGATAATTTTCGGGCCCAGTTAGATAAGTCATTTTTAGAAATAGCGTCAGTATAATTGACTACGCCAACCTTATGTGACATAACAATCAATCATACTTTTTAGTTGACTTAAATGATTAGTATCACTTGCTTAATCTAAAGTGTTTGCTAAATTGTAATTTCATTGAAACCACAGATTCCAGCGCAGCATGCAAATCTCGCGAGAACCACTTAGCTTCTTGCATACCCAACCCTAAAATTTTAGTTATAGGATTACTACAAGCAATAAAGTCACGTTTGAAATCCTTCACGCCGGATGTTTTTTTAGGACAGAATTCCGAAATAAGCTTAGGAACTTTCTTTCCACAACACCATGCAATCTCTTCTTCGAAATTTTTAGTTTGTTGCAAGAGATGCACCTTGTGACCACGGCTCTTTAAATACTTCACATTCTCAATGAATCTTACTGACTGATTTATTTCGTCAGAATCAAAAACTATTAAAACTTCACTTTTATTAGGTATTGTAATAGCATAGCTCTTAATACTTTCCTGCCATAGATTGCGTTTAATGATAGTTTTTACGCTAATCAAATTAGATAATTTCATCTTTTGGAAAAGATGTAATTCAGTATCCCCTTCAACGAGGACAATTATTACTTTAGGTTGCCCAGCCATTATAACAACTCCGAAACCAGGGACGTGTCTGGTATTACGCCAAAAACATCCCTTTCTACTGCATTTCGCATACTTCTATCATTTTTTTTCAGAACTGAAGATGCTTCTACAAACTCAGAGCTATCATCTGTTTTCTTGAGGAAAATGAATGAATGAACAGGAAGATCCAGTTCAAATATATCCATGTTATGTGTTGTGTAGAAGAACTGTGTATTTTCCTTCATCTTTGATATTACAAGAGCAACAATAATCCTTTCAAGTTCGGAGTGGGTATATGCAAGTTTCTCATCAAGAAAATATGTCATCGATGGGATATATTCGTTTCGTTTCAAAGATTCATTATCTGTTATGACTGAACTTATAAAATGAGAAAGCGTAACCGCTTCATAAGTGCCCCTAGAAAGCCTGTCACTATTCGTTATCTCCCCCTTACTAGTTACAACGAGAGAATCCGAGTTTTTGAATTTTATCAGATATACTGAATCAGGTTTGTTTTTACTATCTTTCTCTGAAGAGTCTTGCATTTCAGATACACCTAAAATGCTAGAGTCAAAAGTCTTAATCACCCGCTCCAATATATCTTTATTCACACCAGATATTTCAGTAGTGCTTTCTTTTGTTTCTGAGAGAAGATAGTACCATCCTCCATAAAACTTAATGCTTTTGAAACGTTCAATGATCGCAGATCCATCGCTATCATTTGATTCATTGAAATACGTTTCTGATGATGATGGCAATCCCGTATGGAATAATGCTTTAAGTTTCTCGGTGGTTTTCGCGCAAGTATCGTTCAAACCAATACGGACGGAACCATATCTCATTTCTCTTATAAATATAGTGTTTAATTCATTTAAATAAAGACTAACATAAAGCCTATGATGCAAATAATCTTCGGTTGCGAAATCAACCTCAAACGAAGCATTTTGCGCTTTGTTATTTATTCGCAGGGTATTTTTTAATTCTTTAGTTCTTAAAAATATTTGTATCCACAAAAGAACGCGGCCTAATGAAGTTTTCCCAGAGGCATTACCACCAGTGATTATGCAAACTTTCTTATAATAAAATTTAGGCCTACCGGTTAAATACTCTGCTTCAAGAGGCATATTCACTGGCTTTCTAGGGTAAGAAAGATTGAGTTCTGCATCCGCAAATGCATACAAATTAGAAAATTTCAGGCGTGTAAAAATCATTTCTATCTTCCAAGTTTTGGAACCTAACGCCAGTATCATCCACTACCCACATGCCGTCAATAAAAGATAAGACTGGTAAGCACTTTAGCTACGTTTTGTTGATTCGAGCCTATCCTGCAGTATTCAATTGAATTCAGCTAGTGTGCGCGTCGGGAGACGCTATCTAACACGGCGTACAGATGCATGTTGAATGATATCTGCAGCTGCTAATCCCACATTTATCGCAACGCACAAAGACCATGAGCCTGCTTAGATGGTTTATGATGTCTATGGTTCATGGATTGGAGAGCTAAGTGGCAACTGGGTAAATGTGCTGCACAAGGCGCTCGCAAGCTGATAACGCTTTCCCCTCTCATGCCCCTTTTAGAGTTTCATTGTTGGTTTTTTAAATTTAAAATCAATTGGTTAACATTGACGTACAATTGTTTAAGGAACAGTGAGATGATTATTTTTGTCACTGGCGCTACCGCCGGTTTTGGTCAAAGCATCACCCGTCGCTTCATCGCTAATGGTCATAAAGTGATTGCCAGCGGACGTCGCGCTGAACGTCTGAAAGAGTTGAAAGATGAGCTGGGTGACAATCTTTACACCGTTCAGCTGGATGTGCGTAACCGCGCTGCTATCGATGAAGCTATCGCTGCGCTGCCCGCAGAATGGCGTGATATCGACGTGCTGGTGAATAACGCCGGCCTGGCATTAGGGATCGAACCTGCACACAAAGCCAATATCGAAGATTGGGAAAACATGATCGACACCAACAATAAAGGGTTGGTGTATATGACGCGTGCTGTACTGCCTGCTATGGTGGAGCGCAATGTCGGTCATATCGTTAACATCGGTTCCATCGCTGGCAGCTGGCCTTATCAGGGTGGCAACGTCTATGGCGCAACCAAAGCATTCGTACGCCAGTTCAGCCTTAATCTGCGTACTGATTTGCACGGCACCGCACTGCGCGTCACCGATATCGAACCGGGCTTAGTGGGTGGCACCGAGTTTTCTAACGTGCGCTTCAAAGGCGATGATGGCCGCGCAGATGCCGTTTACGAAGGCACCACCGCGCTGACCGCGGAAGATGTTACTGAAGCGGTGTATTGGGTCACGACGCTGCCTAAACACGTCAATATCAATACGCTGGAAATCATGCCGGTCACCCAGACGCTGGCCGGTCTGAAAGTACATAAAGGCTGATTGATGTCACGGGCGCACCGGTTGCGCCCTTCGCTTACGCCCGGCCCCAGCCGGCGACAATAATCAACATGCCACTAAATGCCACCAGCGCGCCAATCCAATCCCATGTACTGAGCTTGACGCCATCCACCACGCGCAGCCAAATCAGCGCCGTCACCACATAGACACCACCGTAAGCCGCGTAAACGCGACCGCTCGCTGCCGGATGCAGCGTCAGCAACCAGACAAACAGCGCCAGACTAGCCGCTGCAGGCAGTAAGAGCCACGCGGTCATTCCCTTCTTCAGCCACAACCACGGCAGGAAACAGCCAACAATTTCGGCAATCGCAGTCAAAAAAAACAGTAAAGTGGTTTTCACCAGCATAGAAAATCTCTCTCTCGCCTAAACAAAAGGCTCACCGCTGGTGAGCAAAGTTGCAGCGATGATATACTAGCCCTCATGGTTGTGACAGCCGGGTTTCTGGCTGTGCTGGTGTTAACTAAAGGAAATCACAATGAAAAACCTGTTTTCTCTCCTGCTGACTGTGGCGTTAACCGCCGGTGCGCTGCTGACCGCTCCGCTGGCATCGGCCCAAACCGACCGCCTGATCATTGAGAACGGCAACAGTGCTTCCAGCAACGAAGCCGCGCGTCAAAGCAAAGAACAGTGGAACGACACGAAAAACCTACGCAATAAAGTGAATACGCGCGTCGAGAAAGAGTTCGATAAAACCGATAAGGCTTTTGACACCCGTGATAGCTGCGAGAAGAGCTATAACGTCAATGCGTATTGGGAACCGAACACCCTGCGCTGCCTTGATCGTCGTACCGGCCGTACGGTCGCACCTTAATTCGCTGTTGCTGCTATAGTTTTCTAGGGAATTCAGAACCAAGGAGAGTGTGATGAAAAAACGTAATGCAGTGATGTTGATGGCAATGCTGGCGTTGCCGATGTTGGCGCAGGCTTCCTGTGAAACCGTTAAAGCGGATATCAGCAAGAAGATCGTCAGTAACGGCGTGGCCGAATCGGACTTTACGCTGGATATCGTGCCTAACGATCAGGCCGATCAAGCGGGCGGTCAGGTGGTGGGTCACTGCGAAAATGACAGCCAGAAAATCGTGTACAAGAAAAACGGCCGAGACAGTGAAAGCAATGTCCCGGCAAGCGCAGGCAGTTCACAGGATGCTCCCGCGCAGTAATACTGAAAGGGCGGCTGATGGCCGCCCTTTTCTATTCCGCCTCTGGCCGCTGACGTGGCATCAACCAAGCAATCCACAACGTTAGCATCGCAATCACTAACGCCACCACAAACACCCAATGCAGCGAAGCAGCGATCTGTCCGGTCCACTGATGCAACGTCGCTTCGGACAATGACTGACGGCTTTCATGTGACATGATTTGCTGCATCGGATCACTGGCCTGCGGCAGACGCTGCGCAAGATTGAAGTTCAGTACCGCCCCCATCAGCGCAGTACCAATCGCTGAACCCAGCATGCGGCTAAACATAATTGATGCGGTGCAGATGCCACGAATGTCGTAATGCGCGTGGTTTTGCACAGAGACCAGAAAAGTGGTGCTGGTCATGCCCATGCCGGTGCCGATGACAAAAGCAGTGAGCCCGGCTTGCATGATTGAACTGTCGGTCCGCAATAGCAGTAGCAGCGCGCTGCCCGCAATCAATAACAAGGCACCGAGTTGCGCGGTAAAACGGTAGGAAGTGATCAGCATCAATCGGCCACTCAACGTACTGGCGAGCGGCCAGCCAATCGACATCATCGCCAATGCGCTACCCGCCTGCAGCGGTGTGCCGCCGGTAATACCCTGAATCCAGGTTGGCAGAAACGCGCTGATGCCCATCATGGTGGCACCGATGATCAAATTACCGGCATTGCCTGCCAGAATTAACCGGCTGCGCCAGATAGCGAGAGGAAACAGCGGAGCCTCAGATCGCTGTTCATGCTGTTTTAATTGCCAGCCCGCCAGCAGTGCCAATAACAGGAATGCCAGTAACCAGTAACCAAGGGCATCCGCCTGCAACAGCGCCACTAACAGCGCCGTAACGCAAATCATCAGCCAGCAGCTGCCGGTAAGATTCAGCGTTGCCCCTTTGTGATGCTCACGCGCCGGTAAGAAACGCGCTAACAGCAGCATGGAAAACAGGCCGATCGGCACGTTAACCCAGAAAATCACCGACCAGCTAAAATGCTGTACCAGCCAGGCACCACTCAGTGGCCCAATGATAGCCGCGACACCCCATACGCTGGAGAGCCAGCCTTGCACGTGGGCACGTTCGCGCGGGGAGTAGATGTCGGCCACAATGGTGCTGGTGAGCGGCATAATTGCGCCTGCACCCAGGCCCTGAAACGCGCGAAACAGAATTAACCACGTCATGGTATGCGCAAAACCGCACAATACCGAACCGATCAGGAACAGCGAGACGCCAATGAAAAAGAGTCGTTTACGCCCCCACATATCAGCAAGCCGACCATACAGTGGCACGCTCACCGCCTGAGTCAGCAAATAGATAGAGAAGACCCAGCCAAACTGCGAGAAACCGCCGAGTTCAGCAATGATGGTCGGCATCGCGGTCGCCACAATGGTGACTTCAATCGCGGCCATAAACATGGCGAGCATGCAGGCGATAAGGATCCAGTGGCGATGTTCCGTGTTCAATTCTGCAGTTTCAGTCATACGTCTCCCTTTTTTCTCTCAAGGCTAGCTGATTTTCCATCAGACGAGTTTCCTCTGCGTGCGCCCATTATGTGACAACGTCACACAATTCGATGAATTTTTTTTATTGTCAGATGATGCCTTATTTCATGCGGGTTAAGAAGGTTTTAAGCGCCCTTCTATCTGTCTGATTTTGCCGTGAAAACTGGCGCAATACGCTAAGCATTGCTATAGCTTTTAACAGCACTTTCCAGTTATTCACTGGAAAAGCAGTATCTAACAGTCATTTTATCTGCAATTTAATAGCGTGAAGGATTTTCGTATGTGGTTTGTTCTCCACTACGCCCTCAACCGTGAAATGACATAACAAGATCGAACAATTTGTCGAATCAGGGAGACTCTCGCATGCAAAATGCATCGCTCGTTAGTAGAGCCGGGCTGGCACTACTGGCCATCGTCGCGGTGATTGCCCTGCTGGTTTGGGGAATCGGGTTAAATACGTTGCGCGACCGGCAAGAGGACTTACTTTATCTGGGTCAGCAGCATCTGTTTTTAGTGTTTTGGTCAATGTTTTTCGCCCTGCTGATTGGCATTCCGAGCGGGGTTTTGCTCAGCCGCCCGTTTGCTCGCCGCTGGGCTGAATATGTGATGCAGATCTTTAACGTCGGGAATACCTTGCCGCCGCTGGCAGTTCTCGCACTGGCCATGGTCATTGTCGGGATTGGCGATCGCCCTGCCTTAATCGCCCTGTTCCTCGCCTCATTGCTACCTATCGTGCGTAATACCTATTCCGGATTAAGCGCGGTGCCGCCTTCGCTGATTGAAGCCGCCAACGGCATCGGCATGACCAAATTCCAACGTCTGCGTCAGGTAGAAATTCCCAATGCCTTGCCAGTGATTTTGGCGGGTGTGCGCATTGCGACCGCCATCAATGTCGGTACGGCACCGCTGGCCTTCCTGATTGGTGCCAGCAGTTTTGGCGAGCTGATTTTCCCCGGCATTTACCTCAATGACTTCCCTACGTTGATACTCGGCGCCGTGGCCACCGCCCTGTTTGCGCTGATCCTCGATCTGCTGCTGGCAGCATTGGGTCGTTTCCTCAGCCCGCACTCTGCGGCTTAACAAGGAGCTAAGTGATGGGTAAAACGCATAACTTAACGCGCTGGGTTAAACACACCGCGCTGGCACTGGCTGCGACATTGGCCATCAGCCAAACCGCCGCCGCGGCAACACCGATTGTGATGGCAACCAAGAGCTTTACCGAACAGCATATTTTGTCTGCCATGACCGTGCTCTGGCTGCAAAAGAAAGGTTTCCAGGTGGTGCCCAAGACCAATATCGCCACCACGATTGGACGTAATGCGATGATCAACAAGCAAATCGACATGACCTGGGAGTACACCGGTACCTCGCTGATTATCTTCAACCACATCAACAAACCGATGTCATCTGAAGAGGCTTATAAAACCGTTAAACAACTCGATGCCAAACTGGGTCTGGTGTGGCTCGATCCCGCGCCAATGAACAATACCTATGCATTTGCCATGCAACGTGCACGCGCCGATAAAGAGGGCATCAGCACCATGTCACAGCTCGTTGCCAAACTGGAACAGGTGCGCAAAACCGACCCCGACCACAACTGGAAGCTCGGGCTCGACTTAGAGTTCTCCGGTCGTTCCGATGGCCTGAAGCCGTTGCAGAAAGCCTACGACATGCCGCTGGATCGCCCGCAGATTCGTCAGATGGACCCGGGATTGGTGTACAACGCGGTACGCGATGGTTTTGTCGATGCCGGCTTGATTTATACCACCGATGGGCGAGTCAAAGGCTTTGACCTCAAAGTGCTGGAAGATGATAAACACTTCTTCCCGAGTTACAACGTCACGCCAGTCGTGCGTCAGGACGTGCTGGATAGCCATCCAGGACTGGACGCAGCGCTCAATCAACTCTCGCCGCTGATCACTGATGAAGCGATTACCGAGATGAATAAGCGTGTTGATATCGATCACCAGTCTTATCAGCAGGTGGCGCGTGATTTCCTGCAATCTAAAAACATGCTGTAAGGAGGCGTCATGGAGACTTTGCATTACATCATGAGTAACTGGCATACCCTGATGGCCTTAACCTGGCAGCACACCTGGCTGGTACTGGTGGCAGTGGGATTCGCCATCATCGTTGGCGTGCCACTGGGTATTTTGATTGTGCGCTTTAAATGGCTGGCGACGCCGGTGCTCGGTATCGCCACCATCGTATTGACCATTCCGACCATCGCGCTGTTTGGTTTGATGATTCCGCTGTTTTCCATGATCGGTCAGGGTATTGGTGCGCTGCCCGCTATCTGCGCGGTATTCCTCTACTCTCTGCTGCCGATTGTGCGTAACACCCATACCGCACTGGAAAATCTGTCGCCAGGGCTGCGTGAAGCCGGTCGCGGCATAGGTATGACCTTCTGGCAGCGCCTGCGCTGGGTGGAGATTCCGATGGCGCTGCCGGTGATCTTCGGCGGTATCCGTACTGCGGTGGTCATGAACGTTGGCGTGATGGCGATTGCCGCGGTCATCGGCGCAGGCGGATTGGGCTTACAGCTGCTGGATGGTATCAGCGGCAGTGATGTGCGCATGCTGATTGCCGGTGCACTAATGATTTGTTTATTAGCGATTGTGCTTGATTGGCTACTGCACCGTTTGCAGTCGGCGCTGACTCCTAAGGGGATTCGATAATGATAAAACTGGAAAACCTGACGAAAACCTTTACACAAAAGAACGGCACCGCCTTCAACGCCGTGGACAACGTCAGCCTGGAAGTGCCAGCCGGAGAGATGTGCGTGCTGCTCGGCCCTTCCGGCTGTGGCAAAACCACCACGCTGAAAATGATCAACCGTCTGATCCCAGCCAGCAGCGGAAAGATTTTGATCAACGGTGAAGACACCAGCGGACAAGATACTGTGACACTGCGTCGTAATATCGGCTATGTGATTCAGCAGATTGGTCTGTTCCCCAACATGACCATCGAAGAGAACATTACCGTGGTTCCGCGCATGCTGGGCTGGGATAAAAAGCGCTGCCGCGAGCGTGCTACCGAGCTGATGAGCATGGTGGCGCTCGATCCCAGCAAATTCCTGCATCGCTATCCACGAGAAATGTCCGGCGGTCAGCAGCAGCGTATCGGCGTGATCCGCGCGCTGGCGGCTGATCCACCGGTGCTGCTGATGGATGAACCTTTCGGTGCAGTTGACCCAATCAACCGTGAAGTGATTCAAAATGAGTTTCTCGAGATGCAGCGCCAGTTGAAGAAAACCGTGATGCTGGTAAGCCATGATATCGATGAAGCACTCAAACTGGGCGACCGCATCGCGGTGTTTGGACAGGGCAAAATCGTACAGTGTGCCAGCCCCGACGAGCTGCTGGCGAAACCCGCCAATGATTTTGTTGGATCCTTTGTTGGCCAGGACCGTACGCTGAAACGTCTACTGTTGGTGCAGGCGGGCGACGTCACCGATCAGCAGCCAACCATCACCGTGCAGCGCAGCACGCCGTTGCAGGAGGCGTTCGCCACCATGGATGACAACGACATGCGATCTGTCACCGTGGTAGATAATGATGGCAAGCCGCTGGGCTTTGTGAAACGTCGTGAAGCGCGGAATGCCGCCGGACGCTGCGAGGAGATGCTTCATACCTTCAAGGTAACGGGCAAGGCCGAAGAGAATCTGCGAGTCGTGCTGTCAAAACTATATGAGCACAACACCGTCTGGATGCCGATCGTCGATGAGGAAGGACGCTACAGCGGTGAGATCTCGCAGGACTACATTGCGGACTATCTCAGCTCGGGACGTACGCGCCGTAGACTGAATCCTTAACCAATCGCACAATGGCTGAATCTTAAGGCACAGTGCACAGCAGCCCGAATCCAGACAAACCGCACCTCAGCTAACTCGTTGGAAGAGGCGGCAGAGGAGTAAAGCGTCCTGCGCCAGGGATGGCGCGGGCCGAGCCCCAGGGATGGTTTACGGCGTCTTTACGATCTGCCGCCTCTTCCGACGTACGCACAAACTCACAGACAGCGGTTTAGATCCCCACCTCTCCTAACGCAAAATCAGTGATTTTCCTCCACCACACCGACAACCCGCTCATCTCCCCGCTCCGATGGCAGCACGATATTCAACAGCATCGCCAAAATGCCACCCGTGGTCACTGCATGACCAAACAGATTACTCACTAACGGTGGCAACTGCTTCAACACCTCGGGTACTGCTTCAACGCCCAAACCAATGCCAAATGACACCGCGACGATCAACATCTCACGGCGTCCCAACGGGGATTGCGTCATCACCCGAATGCCTGCCGCCACCACACTGCCAAACATCACCAGGGTGGCGCCGCCAAGTACCGGCGCGGGAATTTGCTGCAGCACATTGCCGATCACCGGAAACACGCCTAACAGCAACAACATCACGCCAATCACCATGCCAACATAACGGCTGGCCACGCCGGTCATCTGAATCACACCGTTATTCTGCGCAAAGGTAGTATTAGGGAATGCCGAAAACATCGCGGCGAACAGACAACTAATCCCATCAGCCAAAATGCCACCCTGCAAACGACGCTGAAAACCTTCGCCCTCAATCGGTTGCTGCGAGATCAGGCAATTCGCCGTCAAATCACCTACCGCCTCAATCACGCAAATCACCGACACCAGCGCAATCGGTACGAAAATGCTCCAGCTAAAATCAAAGCCAAAACGGAAAAATGAAGGCAAAACCAACCAAGAACCGGAGGCCATCGATTTAATGGGCAGATGGCCGGTCAGTGCCGCCGCCAGACAGCCCACGGCGATGCCTGCCACCACCGCGACAAGGCGCATCCAGCGATTTGGGGAACGGTTAAGTACGATGATCACCAGCAGCGTCAGCGCGCCCAGCGCCAGATTCCCCGGAGCACCAAAGTCAGCGGCGTTATGGCCACCGGCCCAATCGGTGATGCTCACTTTAATCAAACTGATACCGATTAAAGTAATCACCGTACCTGTTACCACTGGCGTCAGCACTTTCCGCAGCGGCACCACACACCGACTGATCAACATCGGGATAAGCGCGGCCACAAAGTTACAGCCCATGATCATCGCCATGATTGCTTCCGGTGAACCGCCCTGCGCCTTCACCATCAAACCCCCAGATAAGATGACACCGAGAAAAGCAAAGCTGGTGCCTTGCAGGCAAATCATGCCCGCACCAACACCCATAAAGCGGCGCGCCTGCAAAAACGTCCCTACACCCGAAACCAGCAAAGACATGCTAATCAGATACGGAATGTAAGCCTGCAATCCGAGTATTGAGCCAATGATCAGCGGCGGGGTAATGATTCCCACCACGCTGGCAAGGACGTGCTGCAACGCAGCGAAAAAGGCGGGAACAGGGCCAATACGGGCATCAAGCCCATACAATAAACCTTTAGGGGAGTGCGACATGTGAGTGCTCCGGCAGAATATTCATCAGCATGGCTGATGCATGATTCACGCCAGTGGCAGTCACATTGAGTGAAAAAATTATAAGATCATGAAAATAAGATGATTAAATCAAAGAAGTGTCGGATGCTGAACCCGAAACCTTAGATTCAGCCACCGAACATTTGCATCACTTCGTTTCATCATGCCGCAGGCTGTGCACTGTCAACGTGCAGTAATGCCTCATCAAGCAGGGAAATGTCCAGATAACCACTCAACTCACGCTGCTCGGCACGCGGCAGATAAGGCAACTCACCCAGCAGCGGTGCGCCCAGCTTTTCACGCAGAACATCAATGATTTCAGCGTAGTGCGCCAATCCTGGGTTAATCCGGTTAGCGACCCAGCCCACCAAAGGTAGCCCATCACGAGCAACGGCATCAGCAGTCAGTAAAGCATGACTAATGCAACCTTCCTTAATGCCTACCACCAGCACCACCGGCAGATGTTCCTGCTGAACCCAGGAAGAAAGCGGCTGCAGATCATTCATCAGACTGCGCCAACCCCCGGTGCCTTCCACCACCACCCGCGCGGCGCGGCTTTGTAAATGCGTAAGACTGCGGCTCAGCAACGGATAATCCATTCGCACGGAGGCACTGGTGCTGATTTCATCTTCTTCCAGGGTGATGGGATTCACCGCCTGGTACGACAGTTCAAGACCCGAGGCTTGCTGCAACAGCAGAGCATCTTTATTACGCAATCCGTCTGGCGTGTGCTGTGCACTTTTGGCAACAGGTTTAAAACCCGCTGCACAGAGGCCCGCTTTGGCGAAACACTGCAGCAGCGCGCGTGACACGACGGTTTTACCCACCGCGGTGTCGGTACCGGTGACAAAGATTGTTTTCACCTTATTCCTCCTTCGTTAAAGCGATGTGTAACCTGCGAAGAAGGCAGTTTAAGGAAATGTCTCTGACGGCAGATTGCGTTAGCGCAAACTTAAGGCGAGCAGTGGTTAGCCTTGCAACAGTTTTACCAGCAAATGACCACTGTATAGAGAGTCTTTGATCAGCGCGGCGGCACCATGGGTACCCGGATCGCTAAGGCTGGTGGGTGCGAGCTGAATTTCATTACTGTATGCAGGCAACGCCTGCTGGCGAATAGTGCTGCTAACGGCAGGAAACAGCACATCAGCCGCTTGATTCAATGGTGAACCAATAAGAATTTGTTGTGGATTAAAGATATTCACCATCATCGCCAACATACGACCAATGTGGTGGCCGACTCCGGCAATCACATCACGCGCCAGTCGATCGCCCTGCTGCGCGGCTGCACATAAACTGGCGATGGTTAGCGGTTCACGATGCAGCAAACTGTCGGGTTGCGAAGATAAACGCTGGGCCGCCAGTTGCAATAAACTGCCGGTGCTGGCCACGGTTTCCAGACAACCATGATTACCGCAGTAACACTGCTGACCATAGGGGTCGATCTGCGTATGGCCAATTTCAACCAGCGCACGACCCCGCTTATGTAACAGCTGGCCCCCGCTGATCACGCCTGCACCTACCGTTTCATCAATCACAATTTGAATCACATCCTGCGCACCGCGCGAAGCGCCAAACAGCGCTTCAGCCAGTGTCCAGGCGGAGATGTCATGCTGCACGAATACTGGTAACCCCGTCAGCGTGGAGAGCGTTTCACCTAACGGCATCTCCTGCACGTCGTAGCCCGGCATGCGGTGTACTACACCGGAAGCCGCATTAATCAAGCCGGGTAACGTGATGGCAATCGCAGTAAGACGCTCAAGTTTGTTCTGATGGCGGATGAAGAAGTCATTAACCATATGCTGCAGCGTTTGCAGCAGCGGCTGGTCAGCGCTGGCAGGCAGTGGCAGTCGATCTTCCTGCAAAGCACGGCTGCTGAGATCGCGCAGCGTTAACGTGATCTGTCCCGGTTGAATACGGATGGCAAGATAGTGCCAGGCGAGGGTATCAAGAATCAAACCAATGGCCGGACGGCCACGGCTGCCTGGATCCTGGAACTCGGTTTCCTGCACCAGATGCGCATCCAGCATTTCACGCACAATTTTGGTGATGCTGGCGGGTGCCAGCTGGGCACGTTTAGAAAGCTCAATACGCGAAATCGGGCCGTAAAGGTCAATCAGTCGGTAAACCACACCTGCGTTGGTCTGTTTTATTTGGTCAATGTGGCCAGGCTGACTGTCCAGATTCACGCCCTGCTCCCGGATATTTTCGCGCTTCTAAATAAACAGCAGCTATGGTGATGCAGATTGGCAGGCAGCGTCAAATATTTGATTAGAAATGTGATTTATCGCACATAAAGACCGGGCCATCATTCGTCAGACGATTTAAATTTCGGCATTCAGCAGCATCAATTGCATCATATTGTGCATTTGCGCACTGGGTTCACGCGTGGCGGACCAGACCAGCCAGACTTCAGAAATGGCATCGTGCTCCTGCAAAGGAATCCACACCACATCCGCCAATCGCGCACGCCGGAAAGAGGCCGGTAATATGGACACTCCTAATCCGGTAGCAACGAGACCGAGAATTGTCATCGCTTCGCCCACTTCCTGTGTAATAAACGGTTTGATTTGATAACGGTGCAGAAGCGCCAGTGTTTCACCGTACAACGCTGTACCACCCTGCGGGTCAAAAAACACGAAGGGCTCGTTGGCCAGTGCCTGAATGGAGATCGATTCGGCATCCGCCAGAGGATGAGCCCAATGCACCAGCGCACACAACGGTTCGCGTAAGAGCACCCGATGCTGTAAATCGCTCGGCAGCGGCGTGTTGCGCATCACGCCCAAATCCAGCCGACCCTCATGCAGCGGTGCCAACTGCTGGCGGGTGTTATTTTCCTGCATCGAAATATGCACTTCCGGCCAACGCTGACGAAATTGATACAGCGCATCGGAAACCAATCCGGTGAAGGGAGCGGAAGAGGTGAAGCCAATGCGCAGCTCCCCTTCTTGTCCACTATGCACACGAGCCGCGCGACTGGCGGCTTGTTCAACCTGAAGCAGAATGGCGCGCGCATCCTGTAAAAACAGCTGACCGGCTGGTGTAATCTGCACGCTGCGATTGGTACGGGTGAATAGCTGCGCGCCGATCTCCTGCTCCAGCTGTAGAATTTGTTGGCTAAGTGGCGGTTGGGAGATATTTAATCGCTGTGCCGCACGACCGAAATGCAGTTCCTCGGCAACAGCAACGAAATAACGTAAATGGCGCAACTCGATATTCATATCTAAAACGTCTCATTTGAGATTATTAATATATTGTACAACCTAATCACACTTTCCTACAGTGACCAAACCGTTTCTCATCCAAGGATATTCCGTGAGTCGCTCTTCCCAGGCAGTGACAATTCATGAAGACGAGTTGTCCGTTAAGCCTGCTTCAACCGTAGCCCCCTCAGAATGGATTGAGCGTGGATCGCCGCAGTTTATGCGTGTCACGCTGGCCTTATTCTCTGCAGGATTGGCTACCTTCGCGCTGCTGTACTGTGTGCAGCCGATTCTGCCCGTGCTGTCACAACAGTTTGGCGTCTCTCCCGCCGAAAGCAGTATTTCATTGTCACTCTCAACGGGGTTGATGGCGTTAGGCTTGCTGGTGACCGGCCCGCTATCCGATGCGATTGGGCGTAAATCGGTGATGGTCACAGCCTTAATGCTCGCCGCCATTTGCACGTTGATCTCGGCCACCATGACCAGTTGGCAAGGCATTTTGATGATGCGTGCACTCATCGGGCTGTCTCTCAGCGGCGTGGCAGCGGTCGGGATGACCTACTTGAGTGAAGAGATACATCCCCGCGTGATTGCCTTCTCGATGGGACTGTATATCAGCGGTAATTCCATTGGCGGCATGAGTGGACGTTTGCTCACCGGGGTGCTGACCGATTTCTTCTCGTGGCGTGTCGCCGTCGGCGTGATCGGCTGCTTCTCATTAGCTGGCGCACTGATGTTCTGGAAAATTTTACCCGCATCACGCCATTTCCGCCCCGCCTCGTTGCGCCCACGTAGTCTGTTTATCAACTTCCGCCTGCACTGGCGCGACAAGGGTTTACCGTTCCTGTTTGCAGAAGGTTTCCTGCTGATGGGCGCGTTTGTGACGCTGTTTAACTACATCGGCTACCGTTTGTTAAGCGCGCCCTGGTCGTTAAGCCAGGCGGTGGTGGGACTGCTGTCGGTGGTTTATCTGACTGGCTCGTGGAGTTCTCCCAAAGCAGGCGCGATGACCAGTCGTTTTGGTCGTGGTCCGGTGATGATTGGCGCCACCGCCATTATGCTGGCTGGATTGTTGCTCACCGTTTTCAATTCACTCTGGCTGATACTGCCGGGAATGATGCTGTTTACTGCCGGCTTTTTTGCTGCACATTCCGTTGCTAGCGGCTGGATTGGTCCACGCGCACGCCGCGCCAAAGGCCAGGCCTCGTCACTTTATCTGTTCAGCTATTACGTGGGTTCCAGCGTGGCGGGGACATTAGGCGGCGTGTTCTGGCACAGCTATGGCTGGACGGGCGTAACCCTGTTTATTAGTGTGCTGTTGCTAATGGCTTTGTTCGTCGGCTGGCGTTTACAGTGCCGAAAACTGTAATACCTTTCATCTAAACGACGGGGCCGCTGCGCCCCGCCTCTCCCTAAAGCCCACAGAATCGGGCCATCAAACAGTCCCACATAAAACAAAACGACGATTCGTCGCTATAATCCTTTTTATTCCAACAATAGTTAGATTTTCTTTTTACACAGCAATGAGGACGTTAGATGCAACTCTATTATTACGTCGATAAGCATGCAGGCTATAACGACAACCATGTGGTACATGCAACAGGCTGCCCGTTCCTGCCATCTGATGGTGCACGGCGCTTTCTCGGCACTTTCTACACCGCCACGGCCGCTATTCAACAAGCACGTAAATTCTATTCCAGTGCCCTTGGATGTGAACATTGCTGTCCGGTGACGGTAAAAAAAAGCCTGACCACTCAGCATAGCGTGGCGCTAAAACATATGGTGCAACTCTGATAATACTGGTCTGACAATGGCGTAGCGCTTACAGGGTTATGTTAAGTACGGCTGTCACATCGTTCTAATACAGAAACAGCCGACTTGGTCATCACTGGATCGTAAAGCGCTACGCCCTGGTTGTTCTTGCCCGCCATGCCTCCCTGAGACAAAAAGTAAGAATGGATAATAACCTCAGGCTATTACCACGAGCTTTAGCGATAAAAAATAATCAGGAATAAAAACGGTACTCATGGTTTTCATCCGCTCACTAATGCTCCACAATAGCCCCAATTTGTGATGCAGGTCACTTAACCGGGTGCGTTTTCACCCCCTCACTCGCTGTCAGATCGATTTGAACCCCATGCAATCAATTACCGTCTCACGTAAAACAGCCTGGCTACGCGTTGTGCTGCTGGCCATTGCCGCCTTTGTATTTAATACCACTGAATTTGTGCCTGTTGGCCTGCTGTCGGATATAGCGGCGAGTTACGCCATGAAAACCGCCGATGTCGGCATCATGCTGACCATTTATGCGTGGGTCGTTGCGCTGCTGTCGCTGCCGCTGATGCTGCTGACGCGCAATATTGAGCGTCGTCTTTTGCTGTCGGTGTTGTTCATTCTGTTTATCGCCAGCCATGTGCTGTCGTCCGTGGCATGGGATTTCACCTCGCTGGTGATTTCACGTATCGGTATCGCGCTGGCGCACGCAGTGTTCTGGTCGATTACCGCTTCACTGGCGATTCGTGTTGCACCTGCGGGTAAGAAAACCCAGGCGCTGAGTATGCTGGCAACCGGTACGGCATTGGCGATGGTGCTGGGCGTGCCGATTGGTCGCATCGTTGGGCAATACCTCGGCTGGCGTACCACTTTCGGCATGATCGGTTTGTCAGCGTTGGTACTTTTGATTTTGCTGGTGCGGATATTGCCGCGCCTGCCGAGTGAACACACCGGCTCACTAAGCAGCGTGCCGATGCTGTTCCGCCGTCCGGCGCTGGTGGCGATGTACATTCTGGTCACGCTGGTGGTCACCGCGCACTACACCGCTTACAGCTACATCGAACCTTTTATGCAGGTGGTGGCTAACGCGGATGAGAATTTCACGACGCTGCTGCTGTTGCTGTTCGGCTCAGCCGGGATTATCGGCAGCGTGCTGTTCAGTACGCTGGGCAACAAGTTCCCTTCTGCGATGTTACTGGCGGCGATTGGCATCATCACCTTGAGTATGGGGCTGTTGCTGTTTGCCGCTGTGCGTCCTGCTGCTATTTCGCTGCTGTGTATTTTCTGGGGCATGGCGATGATGATGATTGGCCTGGCGATGCAGGTTCGCGTGCTGTCACTGGCGCCGGATGCTACCGATGTGGCGATGTCATTGTTCTCAGGAATTTATAATATCGGGATTGGCGCGGGTGCCCTGTTGGGTAATCAGGTCAGCGAACACCTGAAAATGTCGGATGTGGGTAACGTGGGTGGATTGATTGGTCTGGCTGCGTTGTTCTGGTGTATCACTATCTTCCGTCGGTATCCGCAACTTCGTTCAAACGGATAATCCGCTTCATAACCAGGGGCACACATCAGTGCGCCCCTGCGCCATTCTTCGCGCTTTGGTAATTAGTTATAAATTACCGCTGTGCCATTTAGCTTGTTGTTGCCAGAGGTCGAAGTGATGCGGAACGACTTTGCTCCGGCAGCACTCGCCTTCTCCGATAGCTGGTTCTCCAGTGAAGTCAGGTTAGTGCTACCTGATGCACTCACCACACCAATTTGTTGCTGGTTCAATGGAGCCTGATTCACTAATTCGGCAGCCATGCTACCAAACGCGATGGATGACAGTGCGACAGCGGCTAATACCAATTTAATGCTTTTCATGATCGTCTCTCTTATGCAGATGAAAGGGGTCGGTTGAATTTAGTTAACAACCGTTAATTAAATGCTAGCGCCGAACTGGGCATCTCGTCAATCATTTTATTAACGGTCATTATTTTATTAAGAAGTGGCGTGATTATGGGCTTTAGCGCCCTTTTTCACTTATCGATATGAGTGTTGTGCCGCAGGTAAAGCACAAACGGGCAAAGTGAATGAGAGGGAATGTCGGCTGCGCTTGCATATTTAGTTAGCGATCGGTAATTTAATCACATGTTCTTCATGCAGTGAGGTGTCCCTATGACGCAAATGACCGACACGCTTAATCGAAAAACGCGTGGTCGCCCCAAAGTATTTGATCGCAACGATGCGCTGGATAAAGCGTTAATGTTGTTTTGGGCACACGGTTATGAAGGCACCTCGCTGTCAGATTTGGTGAACGCGACGGGGGCGAAAGCGCCGACGCTTTACGCAGAGTTTGAGAACAAGGAAGGCCTGTTCCGTGCGGCAATGCAGCGCTACATCGATACCTTTAGCGCACAGCGTAACCAGGTGCTCAGCGATGAAACACTCGATGTGAAAGCCGCGATTGAAGCCTATTTTCGAGCCACTGCAGCTTGTTTTACCGAGTGCGATAAACCCGCGGGCTGTTTCTTTATCTGCACCTCCAGTGCCTTGTCATCGGGCTCAGACGAGATTGCGCAGATGCTGGCAAAGCAACATCATGCGCAGGAAAACGCCTTGAAACAGTTTTTGGATGTTCGACAGCAGCGCGGTGAATTACCGCAGTGTGCCAACAGCGGTACGTTGGCCAGCTATCTGGCCTGCGTGTTGCAGGGCATGTCAGTGCGCGCCCGTGAAGGTGCAAGCCGTGACGATCTCGATGGCATTGTGGATACGCAGATGGCCATCTGGCCCGCCCTCGCAGGCTACTGCGCGTTGAACGCATAATATCTTGCCGAGCCGTAATGTTTTATCCCCCTAAATTAAGGGGCGACCTCCTGGGCCGCCCCTTAATTGCGCTAAAGCGTAATATTTGCCAGCCTTACGGCATAAAAAACATCGGTTTTAACGCGTGGCTGACCGGGCTGTTATCCGCATTCGACGGCATCAGGTCTTTCATCGATGCCCACCAGCGCTGGCACACTTCCGTGTTCGCCACTGCCTCCCAACGCGTTTCTGATTCAATCTCCACGCTGGCGAACAGCAAGTTACGTTCAGCATCCAGCCAAATCGCATAGTTGTGCGCACCATGAGCTTTCAACGTCTGTTCCAGCTCAGGCCAGATTGGTGAATGGCGACGCAAATATTCGTCATGGCAGTGCGCATGCACCTGCATCACAAAGGCTTTACGCAACATCACTGCGCTCCGCATCCAACGCCGCTTGCCACGGTTTGACGGCGAAGCGTTCACCCAGTGCCACCAACTGTTCGGTGGTGATGCTCTGGCGAATCCCGCCCATCGACAGGGCTTTCACCACCACCTCCGAAGACTTCTCGGCCGTGTCGATCAGGCCAAAAGTTTCATCCAGATTCGGACCGGCACCGAAAATGCCGTGGAACGGCCACATCACCAGGCTGTGCGAAGCCATAGCATCGGCGGTAGCCTGACCAATCTGGTCGGTGCCCGGCACCATCCACGGCAAAATGCCGACGCCATCCGGGAACACCACCAGACATTCGGTGCTCCCTTCCCACAGCAAGCGCGTGAAGCGGGCGGAATCCAGATTCACCACGTAGCTCAACGCCATAAAGTTGGTGGCATGGCAATGCATGATCACGCGGTCAGCCCCATTGGAAACCTGCTTACGCACGCTGTGCGACTGGAAATGCGCCGCCAGTTCCGAGGTTGGCAACCCGCCGTTGCTGAGTCCCCAATGGATTTTGTACGACAACCCTTTATCGTCCACCTGTAGCAGTGCCAGACAGTCGGCGGGATCAAGCTGCACGTTACGGAAAAACTTGCCTGAACCGGTCACCAGGAACCAGTCGTTAGCCAGCGCGGGCACCGGTTTGGTTAACTCAATACAGCGCGGTTCGGCATAAAAATCGGCTGACCAGGCCTGAGCTTCCTCCGGCAATAAACGCAGGCTGACGTTGCCGCCGTTACGCTCATCCCAGCCTTTTAACCACATATCGCTGGTGGCCTTCACCATGTCCTGAACAAATGAAGAAGAGAGAATTTTTTGCATGGTTGATCCCTTAACGTAGACGCAATGTTTGTTGTTCATAGTGGCGCACTTCGCTCAGCCAGCTGGCATCGGCAGGCACATCATGGCGCAGACACCAGGCCTCCCAGACCGCCTGCCATGGCAGAGATTTCTGCTCTTCCAGCAGCGCCAGACGCGCGGTGTAATCCCCTTCCTGCTCACATTTACGCAGTTGATCGCTGGGTTCCAGCAGTGCGCGTAGCAGCGCTTTTTTGGCGTTGCGCGTACCAATCACCCAGGCTGCGATGCGGTTAATCGAGGCGTCAAAGAAGTCCAGGCCGATATGCACTTTGTCGAACAGTTTGTGGCGGGCGATCTCAGTGGCGATGGCCTGCGTTTCATCATCGAGCAGCACCACGTGATCGCTATCCCAGCGTACAGGGCGGCTGACATGTAACAGCAGACGCGGCACGAACAGCATGGCGGTGGAAATCTTGTCGGAGATCACTTCGGTAGGATGGAAATGTCCGGCGTCCAGCGTCAGCGCCGTTTGACGGCTGGCGGCATAGCCGAGGCAAAACTCGTTGGAGCCGACGGTGTAACTCTCTGCGCCGATACCAAACAGTTTGCTTTCCACCGCATCGATATGATGACGCGGGTCGAGCTTCTCGCTGATGACTTCATCCAGCGCGCTGGCCAGACGCTCGCGCGGTGCCAGACGATCGATGGTGAGATCTTTCATGCCATCCGGCACCCAGATGTTCATCACCGACGGGGTTCCCAGCTGTTCACCAAAGTGCGCTGAAATACGGCGGCTGGCTTTGCAGTGGTCGATCCAGAACTGGCGAATCCCTTTATCGGCATGGGAAAGCGTAAAGCCGTCGGCGCTTAATGGGTGCGAGAAGCAGCTGGGGTTAAAATCCAATCCTAACTTGTTGGCTTTTGCCCACTCTACCCAGCCGCTGAAGTACTTCGGCTCAATGGCGTCGCGCTCAACCGGCGTGTCGCTTTCCAGATAGATGGCGTGGAGGTTGAGACGTTTGGCACCGGGGATCAGCGACATGGCTTTTTCTATGTCAGCACGCAGCTCATCCGCGTTGCGAGCGCGTCCCGGATAATTACCGGTGGCCTGAATACCGCCAGTCAGTTCGCCATTCGGGTTTTCAAAGCCACGGACATCATCTCCCTGCCAGCAGTGCATCGACACCGGGATGCTATCCAGTTGGGTCATCACCTGGTCCACATCAATACCCAACGCCGCGTAGCGTTGTTTCGCCAGTTCAAAGGCTTGTTCAATCAGCTTTGTCATATGCAAGTTCCTTAGCAGGTTGGCTCAGTGCCGCAAAGCGTGCCTGGTGGGCAGCAAAGATGCTGGCGTTCTGAGGTGCAAACGTTTCTAACGGGAAGTTTTTGTCGATGCAGCGGCGCAGATCGGCCACATCGCTTAGTTCACCCAACGCCATCAGCTGACAGCCGACATTACCCAGCGTTGAGGCTTCAATGGGTCCAGCCAGCACCGGCATTTCACAGGCATCGGCACAGAGTTGGTTCAGTAATGGGTTCTGACTGCCGCCGCCGACCACGTGCAGTTGACGAATTGGCGCTCCGCGTAAGGTGCTCAGTTCACCCATGACCTGCCGATACAGCAGCGCCAGGCTGTCGAAAATGGTGCGTGCCAGCGCTGCAGGGCTTTGTGGAATCGGCATGTGCTGCTCAGCGCAGGCGTCCTGAATCTCTTGCACCATGCTGGCGGGATTAATAAAACGCGGATGATTGGGATTGATCAGGGCACGACAGGCGGGTTCATTTTCCGCTTCGCCAATCAATGTGCAGAGATCTGAGATGTGCAATTCGCTGCACACGCGCTGCAGCAGCCAAAGACCCATGATGTTTTTCAACACCCGATAGCCTTCCGCGCCCCCTTCATTGGTGATGTTGGCGTCGAGCGCGGCGCGGCTGACGCAGGGTTGCAAACTTTCAATACCCATTAACGACCAGGTGCCAGAACTGAGATAAGCAGCGTCTTCCTCCATCAGCGGCGTGGCCAATACCGCGCTGGCGGTATCGTGCGTGGCGACGGCTACCACCGGGATCTTTTTACCGCTGGCGTTGATCCAGTTGCCGACGGTGTTGCCCGGCGCTGTCGGTTGACCAAACCAGTCGGCATCAATCCCCGCCCACGCCAGCAACTCGCTATCCCACTCACCGGTTTCAATATTGAGCAGCTGCGTGGTGGTGGCGTTGGTGTATTCCCAGTTCATGTTGCCGGTCAGACGATAATGCAGATAATCCGGGATCATCAGCGCATGTTTGACCTGTGCCTGCCAGCCCGGCTGTTGCTGGTGCAGTGCGCGCAGCTGATAAAGGGTATTGAAGGGCAGAAACTGGATGCCCGTGCGCTGGTAAATGGCGGCTTTACCCAGCTCATTGATCGCTTGTTCCATCACGCCATCGGTACGTGAATCACGATAACTGACCGTTTCGCCCACCCGATCGCCGTTGGCATCCAGCAGTACCAGATCCACGCCCCAGGTATCAATGCCGATACTGTCCGGCACAATGCCCTCATCATCTAACTGCGCCAGCCCGGCGCGAATCGCCTGCTCCAGACTGTCGAGATCCCAGCAGTCATAACCGGCGCGACGAACACGTTGGTTGGCAAAACGACACACTTCACGCAGGGTGATGCGCTGGTTAGCAGAGGTCCATTGTGCGAGCATCACGCGCCCGCTGGATGCGCCTAAATCAATGGCAACAATGTTACGCATACTCATGGCGTTTCTTCCTGTGATGAGATGGCTTTAGCGTATGAATACTGGCGCTTTGCCACCTTCCCCTTACTGCCAGCGCGTGTTAGTCGATGGCAGGCTGGCAAAGATGATCGTGAGAAAGCTCACAGAACCGAGAGACGGCAGAGTTGTGAGCTTTACCGCAATTCCATCAATCACCTGGCAGATCTTGAATAATTCGCCATTTTCCTGCGCTGTGCGGTTTAAATTTCAAGGTAAGGTGCAGAGCGCCTGCGTAGACTCGGTTACAAAATTGTTAATCGAGAGGCGCATCATGACCGTTCTGCACAGTGCTGATTTCTTCCCTGAAGGAAACTACGCCATTGCCATTGAGCCGCGCGTGCCGCAGCAGGCCTTTCCCGAGCATCATCATGATTTCCACGAAATCGTGCTGGTTGAGCAAGGTTCCGGTATTCACGTGTTTAACGGCCAGCCGCAGACCCTGTGCGCCGGTTGCGTGTGCTTTGTACGCGATCACGATCGCCATCTGTATGAACAAACCGAGAATTTGTGCCTGACTAATGTGCTTTATCGCAGCCCGGCCGCGTTTCGTTTTCTCTCCGGTTTACAGTCATTGCTGCCCGGTGATGAGAACGGCAACTATCTGTCGCACTGGCGTATCAATCACAAGGTGATGGCGCAGGCGCTGCAGATCGTGACGCAGATGAAACAGCAGGAGGTCTGGTCGCTGGAGCGTCAGGCGCATCAGGAGCAGCTGTTTTTGCAACTGCTGGTGCTGCTGCGCGAGGCGGGTCACAACGATCAGGCGCAGGATCAGGAAGCGCGCCTGCATCGGTTGCTTGACTGGCTTAATGAGCATTACAGTGAAGATGTTGAGTGGGATGCGCTGGCCGATCGCTTTTCGCTGTCGCTGCGCACCCTTCATCGCCAGATGAAGCAGCAAACCGGCAATACGCCGCAGCGCTATCTCAATCGATTGCGCTTATTGCAGGCCCGGCATTTACTGCGTCATAGCGATATGCGCATAACGGACATCGCCTATCAGTGTGGATTTGGTGACAGCAACCACTTCTCCACGCTGTTTCGGCGGGAATTTGGCTGCGCGCCCCGAGCGGAGCGCCAGCAGTTGATGTAACTGGAGTGGTTCCCATGTCGCTGATTTTGACGCGCGAAGACTATTTCCCGGCCACCAATCTGCCGATTGCGGTGGCCGAACGCATGCCTCAACCCTCCTTCCCCCCGCATCGTCATGAATTCAGTGAAATTGTGATCGTCTGGCGCGGCAACGGCTTGCACGTGCTCAACGATCGCCCGTGGTTGATTACCTGCGGCGATGTGTTCTATATCCGCGATAACGATTGCCACAGTTATGACAGCGTCAACGATCTGGCGCTGGATAACATTCTTTACTGCCGCGATCGCTTTCGTCTGAGTCTGGACTGGAGCCAGCTGCTGCCCCCGCAGGACGATGATGCACCTGGCTGCTGGCGCTTAACCACGCGCGGCATGGCGCTGGCGCGTGGGGTGATCAGCCAGCTTGAGCGGGAGATCCGTAAAAGTGATTCATTGTCGATTCAGCTCTCTGAAGCCCTGTTTCTGCAGCTGGCGCTGATCTTGCGTCGCCATGGTTATGCAGCCGACCGTCCATGGGCGCTGCCGGAGGGTGAACAGCTTGATTTACTGATGTCTGCCTTACAGGGTGCACTGCACCGCCCATTCGACCTGGCCCATTTTTGCCAGCAAAATGAATTAAATGAGCGTGCACTGAAGCAGCTTTTTCGTCAGCAAACTGGAATGACGGTGGGACACTATTTGCGGCAGCTACAGCTGTGCCAGGCAAAATATTTGTTACGCACGCAGGATTGTTTAATCAGTGAAGTGGCCGCGCGCTGCGGCTTTGATGACAGTAACTACTTCTCGGTGGTGTTTACGCGGGATACCGGATTGACACCCAGTGCCTGGCGCCAGCGTTTTCTTCCTCAGCACGCCTCACTGAGCGACAAAATAAAAGCCTGACGCACCTTGCCGCGCGTCAGGCTTGTTCTAAAGCGGCTAATTCATTAGCCGTTGGCCATGCCCAATCCGACGATGTTGGCGGCAATGATGATCACCACGCAACCCAGCGACAGCACGCGAACCGGACGCTGCCCCACCGCTTTCCACTCTTTCAGCACCAGACCGACTAAACCTCCGCACAGTACATACAGGCTCATGTGCAGCATCCAGCTGACAAAGTCGTATTGCGCAGGAATTTTCGCGTGGCCCCAGGCATAGAAGAAGAACTGCAGATACCACATGGTGCCGCCCAGCACGGCGAAGGCCACGTTGGCGATCAGCATCGGTTTTGCCACTGAGAAGTCACGGCGCACCGACAGTTCTGGTTTGATCGCCAGACGGATAAAGCAATAGGCCAGGTTGACCAGCGCACCGCCGCCCATGATCACCACATAACTTGGCAATGCCACGTACAGCGGGTTGATACCCAGATTGGCAGCCGCTTCATGCATCGGTTTTGCCGCATCCATCGCGAACGACATCCCGGCGGAGAAGATGCCGCACAACACCGCCAACACCAGTCCTTTCTTGAGATTAAACTCTTCTGCGTTGATGCCGAGCGCACGCTCTTTCAACAAACCGGCACGTGAAACGATCGCCACACCCACCAACGCCACCAGCACACCCAGCAGCGTCATACGTCCGCCTGGCGAGCTGAACAGCTCAACAAAGCGTCCCTGCAACAGCGGCGTCATCAAGGTGCCCACCACGAGGGTGATACCGATGGCAATACCAATGCCCATCGACATGCCGAGATAACGCATGGTCAGGCCATAATTGATATTACCGACGCCCCACATGGCACCAAACAGAAACACTGGCAGCAGTTGCGAGAAGCTAAAACTGCCGTAATAGGCCCAGAAGTTGGGCAGCAGCGCGGCGCTGACTGCCCATGGCAGAATCAGCCACGACATCACGCCGCCCACTGACCACATTGTTTCCCATGACCACTTTTTTACCTGCTTAAACGGAGCATAAAAACATGCGGCACTGGCGGCACCCACCAGATGCCATAAAATACCGGCAAGAATGGCACTGTTCATTGTTATTCCTTCGTAAGGTTGAGGCCCACAGGAAACCGACAGTTTCCCGATTAGCAGCAGTCTACGGTGCGCAGCTTTTCTTCAGCCTTTGGATGGCTGCCGGAAAGCGCGCACTGCTGGCAAAATTCGGCGGGTCTTCAACATGAGGATCACAAAATCGCATTTGCAGGCAACATTCTGACTGATTTTTATAAGTGACTTATTATTGAGGATATTTTTTATTTTTGTTGTGTTGATCGACACAGTTTTTGACTGACTGCCAGCCTGCTGTTTAACATGGCAGTCACGCAAAGCCGCCCGATGAGCTTTCCCCCACGTGGCGAATTCCGTATAACGTTGGAAAAATCATCGCAACGAAGGAATGAGATGAATAGCAAAAGGTTGACGCTGCTGTTGTCGCAGCCGGTGAGCCGCGTGATGCTGGATGATATCCGCGCCATTGTGCCGCCTCAGGCGTTAAACGTTTTCATTAATGGATTGGATGAAGAACGTTACGCCACACTTGACTGCATCCAGAGCGAAGAGAACTGCGCCCTGCTGGCTTCGGCCATCGTGGTGTGGCGTCAACTCGGGCATGTTCACCGCATTCGGTATCAGAAAGGCGAACATCTGCGCGAGGTGGATGACGCCAGCCAATTCCAGCTGTTCAGTATGATGAAAACCCATCGCGCCATTGTTCAACTCGCTTAACGATCAGGATAATTATGAAAATCGGACTGCTCTTCCCTATTGCCATCATCATTGCTGGCGTCAGTTTCCTCGCCTGGTTTATCGCCAGCGGCGCGGCGGTGCCGGGTTCCTGATATTTTGCTGAAAATGATGATTAGCTAACACGCTGAATACGCGGCATTTCATCAGGAATGCTGCGTCTGTCGTACCGTTCTTCCCTTCTCTGCCATCCCTTCATCCGCTCTGGCACTGACAAAAAGGTGCTACACCTTGATCTGTTTCACTCTTCTTTCACACCCTGATAACGAAACCGATCGCGGAGACCCTACAGATGACAACACACCATCAACATTACATTAATGGCGCGTTTGTAAATGATCAGAACGATAAATGGATTGAGGTCATCAATCCGGCGACTGAAGCGCTGCTGTCACGCGTGCCGCAAGGCACTCAGCAAGATGCAGCACAGGCAATTGCGGCGGCAGAAGCAGCACAGCCCGGCTGGGAAGCCTTACCCGCAGTAGAACGCGGCAACTGGTTGCGTAAAATTGCCGCCGGTATCCGCCAGCGTGAACCCGAATTGACAGCCACGATTGTGGCGGAAGGCGGTAAAACGCAGGGGCTGGCGCAAACTGAAGTGCTTTTCACCGCCGATTATCTGGATTACATGGCCGAATGGGCGCGTCGTTATGAAGGCGAAATCGTCAATAGCGATCGCCCAAATGAAAATATCTTTGTGTTTAAGAAAGCCATCGGTGTCACCACCGGTATCCTGCCGTGGAATTTCCCATTCTTCCTGATTGCGCGTAAAGCGGCCCCGGCGTTGATTACCGGCAACACCATCGCTATCAAACCTAGTGAACTCACGCCCAACAACGCGGCGATTTTCGCACAGATTGTGCATGAAATTGGCCTGCCGAAAGGCGTGATCAACTTTGTGTTTGGCTATGGTCCTGAAGTCGGCCAGGAGTTAGCGGCGAACCCGAAAGTCGGTTTAGTGAGCCTGACCGGCAGCGTCGGCGCGGGCATTGCCACCATGCAAGCCGCAGCGAAAAATGTCACCAAGGTGTCGCTGGAACTCGGCGGCAAAGCGCCTGCGATTGTCATGGATGATGCGGACTTGGATCTTGCCGTGAAGGCGATTGTCAGCTCGCGCGTGATCAACACCGGACAGGTGTGCAACTGTGCGGAACGCGTGTACGTCCAGGAAGGCATTTATGATCGCTTTATCACCGCCCTGACTACCGCGATGAAACAGGTGAAGTTTGGCAATCCGGCCGAGCAAACTGATATCGACATGGGCCCGCTGATCACCGCCGCCGCGCTGGAACGCGTGGAGCAGAAAGTGGCCAAAGCGGTCGCTGAAGGTGGAAAAGTAGTGCTGGGTGGCAAACGCGCCGGTGATAAAGGGTTCTACTTCGAACCGACGATTATTACCGGTGTGCGTCAGGAGATGGAGATCATGCGTGAAGAAATCTTTGGTCCGGTATTACCAGTGATGACCTTTAAAACCCTTGATGAAGCCGTCGCGCTGGCCAACGATTGTGAATATGGCCTGACCTCTTCGATCTACACGCAAAACCTGAACACGGCGATGATTGCACTGCGTCAGCTGAAATTCGGTGAGACCTACATCAATCGCGAGAACTTCGAGGCGATGCAAGGATTCCATGCGGGCTGGCGCAAATCGGGTATTGGTGGTGCGGATGGACGCCACGGACTGGAAGAGTATTTGCAGACCCACGTGGCGTATTTGCAGTTCTCCTGAGTGAAATACCTGGCTGAGTAGGTGACCAGCCAGGTATCGTCATGAGGTGAAATCGTGCCATAACTGGCGCATTTCTTCAGGCTGCGCAATGGAATGCGCAGCCCCGGTATGTCTAAGCCCTTCGCTTTTAGATAAGGGGCGAAGTTAATCCGCTCAACCGCCTTTAAGCGATGCGCTTCTGGCTGCGCAGCAAAGCTAATCCACTCAGTACCGACATCGCCATCAGGTAATAACCGGGTGCCAGGCTGGTGCCGGTGGCAGTGATCAGCAGCGTACAAATCAGCGGTGCAAAACCACCAAACACCGTCACTGCGACGTTATAGCTGATCGCCATCCCACTGGCGCGAGTACCAATTGGGAACAGATCCGCCATCACCGACGGTACTGTTGAGAAGTAGATCGATTTCAGCAGCGCCATCCAGCACACCAGAATAATCAAGGTGGTCGGCGTGGTGTGATTCACCACCAGCTTAAACGCCGGATAGATAGTGATGATCAACAGGATCAGCGAGCCCCACATCAATGGCACGCGGCCGACACGCTCCGCCAGTAAGCCCATCAGCGGCGTCACCACTGTCAGGATCACCCCTGCCAGCAAGGTCGCGGTGAACGCGGCGGAACCTGGCAGATGCAGGTTTTTGGTGGCGTAAGTTGGCACATAGTTGAGCATGTAGTTTACTGCGGTGGAGATCACCATTAAGCCAATCGCCAGCAGCATCAGCTCTTTTTGACGACCAAACAGACGCTTAAGCGGTGCGGCCTCCGGCGCTTGCGCTTCAAAACTGGCAGGCTCATGCACATGGCGGCGGATATAGATCCCCAACGGACCAATCAGCAGACCGAAGGCAAACGGGATACGCCATCCCCAATCCTGAATCTGACTCTCCGTGAGGATCTGCGTCAACCCCAATCCAAACGCCGAGGCCAGCAGCGTACTCGCGCCTTGCGTGGCAAACTGCCAGCTGGCGATAAACGCCCTGCGCTCCGGGAAATGCTCGACCAGAAACGCCGTTGAGCTACCGAATTCGCCACCCGCAGAGAAACCCTGCACCAGACGCGCCAGCAGAATCAGCAACGGCGCAATCAACCCAATACTGCCATAGCTCGGCATAAAGGTGATCACCGCGCCGCCCAGCATCATCAGGTTAATCGACAGCAGCAGCGCCTTTTTACGCCCGTGGCGGTCGGCATAGTTACCCAGCACAATCGCGCCCAGCGGACGGATCAGGAAGGAGACGCCGAAACTGCCAAACGTCAGCAGCATGGAGACCGATGAATCACTGGTGGGGAAAAACGCATGCGCAATGTAGCTGGCAAAGAAGCCATACACCGCAATATCAAACCACTCCAGCGCGTTGCCAATACAGGTAGCAAACAGCGTTTTGTGCAGATTCGGTTTGGTGCTGCTCAATGGGGCAGCCGTGTTAAGCGTACTCATGCTGCACCTCCGGCGTGCTTGCGATGTTTAGCCACCAGCTCGCTGCCCTGCTCGCCCAGATCCCACAGCAGTCGGGTCATGATTTGCAGACCTTCACGCGCAATCGACTTCAGCATGTGTTCGTTGACGCCATGCTGACCGCAGGCCGGATAAGAGTGCGGCACCCACAAGGTTGGCAGGCCGAGAATGTCTGAGAACACTTCGTTGGGCAGTGAACCGCCCAGATTCGGCAGCAGCGCCGGTTTTTTGCCGCTGGTTTCAGCCATGCTCGCCAGCACCCAATCCACCAGCGGATCGGTAGGATCGAGACGCGTGGCCGGTGAGCCGCGCATAAACTCCACTTTCACGTAGCCAAAACCATGCTGCGCCAGATGCTCGCTCACATGCTGTGCGAGGTTTTCCCAATCGGTGCCGACCACAAAGCGCAACTGGCACACCGCCGTGGCTTCACCGGGAATGGCATTCATCGGACGTTCAGGATTGCCGGTCAGGAACGCCAGCACTTCCAGCGTATTCCAGCCATAAAGTCGTTCTGTCGGAGAGAGTGTCGGCTCGCCCCAGGTGGTATCAATCTCTGGATCGCCCGGCATCCCGCCGACTTCGATATCGCTGAGGATGTCGCGCACTTGTTGAGTGAGAGAGTTGGGTTTCAGTGCCTCAACCTGCAGCACGCCCCTTTCGTTCACCAGACAAGCAATGGCGTTGGCGAGTTGAGTACCCGGATTGGTCAATAAGCCGCCCCAGTTACCTGAGTGGTAGGCATTGTCACGCGCACTAACGGTGAGACGGAAGTTCACCGCACCCCGGGAACCAAGGAACAGGGTTGGACGCACGGCATTGAGACGCGGACCGTCAGATGCGATAAACAGATCGGCTTTCAGCAGTTCTGCATGATGCTTACACAGCTGAGCCAGACCCGGCGAGCTGATCTCTTCACCCATCTCAAACAGCATTTTGCAGTTGAATCCGAGTCGTCCACCACGTGCCTTGAACACCTGTTCCAGCGCAGCAAGGTTAACGCAGTGCTGGCCTTTGTTATCGGCGCTGCCACGGGCGTACCAGCGATCGCCCTCTTCCACCAACTGCCACGGCGATAAGCCTTCGCGCCAGTTTTCATCGTCACCGAACACCACATCGCCATGGCCATAGCTCAGCAAGGTCGGCAGTGCAGGATCTTCGATGCGCACCGCCACCAGGAACGGGCGATGGGCGGCTTCAGGGTTATCGATAAAGTGCAGCGTAAACCCCAGCGCAATCAGCTGTGGGCCAATTTCATCCTGCAGATAACGCTGTAATTCGTTGTCACGATCCTGGCGCTGGCTTTCAGTACGTTGCGCCACGCGTCGGGCCAATATTTCCTGAAATTCCCCACTGTCAAACCAGGCGGTGGCTTGTTTTACCGCTTGTTGTGCTGTCATGTTTGCATGTCTTTTATTGGTCTTTTGGTTTTGTCATCTTTGCGGAAACCTCGCTTTGCCACAATTATCAATTTATCGAGTATGATTTGCTTTTTTGGCAAAGCTCCGCTGCCCGATTTCGAGGCATGCACCAGCATGAGGCATTCGCATGATAAGCAATGAGATCCGCTATTTTCTGGCTGTCGCCAATACCGGTTCGCTCAGCGCGGCCAGTGAACAGCTGTTTGTGGCGGTGTCTGCCATCAGCAGGCAAATCCAGCGACTGGAAAATCAGGTCGGCGTGCCGCTGTTTGATCGCCATGCGCGCGGCATGGTGCTGAATGAGGCCGGCGAAATTTACGCCCATCACGTGCGCAAAAATATGCTGGAGATGGAATACGCGCTGGCAGAAATCAAAGGATTAAAGGCCGTACGACGCACGCTGATTCGCGTGGCCTGTACCGATGGGCTGGCCTTTACGCTACTGCCGCGCATGATTGCCGCCTTCCGTGAGGATAATCCCGGCGTGCTGTTTGATATCAAAGTGGCGAGTACGCAAGGTGTCGCGGAGCTACTGCGCAGTGATGAATGCGATCTGGCACTGCAATTCAGCTTGCACGCTGAACGCGGCGTGGAGGTGATCGGTTCATGGCCTGCCCCGGTGCTGCTGGTGATGCATCAAAGCCATCCGCTGGCCAGCGCAACACACGTGACCCTGAACGATGTCAGCCACTATCCGCTGGCGTTGCCGCAGCAAAACACTACGGTGCGCCAATTGTTTGAGCTGGCGAGTCACATGAGCGGTAATCTGATTGAACCGGTGATCACCTGCGATACCTTCTCAACGCTGTTCCACTTCCTGCTGCGCACACCGCTGGCCCTGACCATTTGCAGCGCCTTTACCGTGCTGCAAGAGGCGGAAACGCACGGCTTGATATTACGTTCTGTGGGGATTGATCAGTTGAGTCAGCGCAACCTGCAGCTACAGGCGCAATCAGGACGACCTCGCAGTGCCGCCCTGAATGTGTTTATGACGTTTTTACTGCAGCAAATGAACGCGCTAGAAGAGCCGTTGCGTCAACGCTGGAAGCCTTAATCGTCATGATTTTGGCTATCTAGCGGGCCGTTTTGGACTGCCCGCTGCCATCATCAATCCTTAATATCTACCGGATAGAAAATGTGTTTGCCAAACGGATCGACGGTATAGCCGCTCACCGTTTTGCGCACCGGCTCGAAAATCGTTGAATGGGCGATCATCACGGCAGGCACCTGGTCATGCATCATCTGCTGCGCTTCACGGTAAAGCGTTACGCGCTTGTCGTGGTTTTGTTCGGCGCGCGCTTCGGTGATGATCTTCTCGAACGGCTGATAGCACCATTTGGAGGAGTTGGAACCGCCATTTGCCGAGGTGCAGCTGTAGAGCGGGCCGAAGAAGTTGTCCGGATCGCCAGTCGCCGTGGTCCAGCCCATCAACGCCGCCTGATGCTCGCCGCCTTTCACGCGTTTAAGGTATTCACCCCACTCATAACTGACGATGTTGGCTTTAATGCCCACCTGCGCCCAATCGGCCTGAATCATCTCTGCCATTCGTCGCGCATTCGGGTTGTAAGGACGCTGTACCGGCATCGCCCACAGTGAGATTTCGGTGCCTGGTTTTATGCCCGCTTCCTGCAGCAACGCTTTGGCTTTCTGCGGATCATAATCGTAATCTTTCAGATCCTTGTCGGCGCTCCAGACATCAGGCGGCAGAATATTTTTCGCCACCGTGCCGGTGCCTTTGAAGATTGCGTCAATAATCGCCTGCTTGTTAATCGCCATCGCCAGCGCCTGGCGGACTTTGACGTTATCCAGCGGCGCTTTAGTGGTGTTGAACGACAGGAAACCGGTATTTAAACCCGATTTCTGTTCCAGCGTCAGGTCTGGATTGGTGCGCATTTTTTCCAGATCGGCCGGATTAGGGAACGGCATAATCTGGCACTCGTTTTTCTCCAGCTTGGCATAGCGCACTGAGGCATCTGGGGTGATGGAGAATACAATGCGATCCAGTTTCGCTTTGCCCTGCCAGTAATCCGGGAAGGCTTTGTAGAGAATGCGTGAGTCTTTTTGATATTGCACCAGCTCAAAGGGCCCGGTGCCGATCGGCTCCATGTCCACCTTCTCTGGCGTGCCGGCCTTCAGCATCTGATCGGCATACTCCGCAGAGTGAATCGAGGCGAAGTACCAGGCCAAATCGGCGAGAAATGGCGCTTCCGCATGCGCCAGCGTAATGCGCACCGTGTTGTCATCCACCTTCTCAATATTCTTAATCAGCTTTGCCAGTTCCAGACTGTCGAAATTGCTGTAGTTGCCACCGGAGACGTTGTGGTAGGGGTTTTTGGGATCCATCTGACGCATAAACGAGAAGATCACATCATCGGCATTCAGATCGCGCGATGGCTTGAACAGTTTGTTGCTCTGGAATTTAACCCCTTTGCGCAGGTGGAAAGTGTATACCGTGCCGTCCGGGCTGATATCCCAGCTCTCTGCCAGGCTTGGCACCAGTTCAGTGGTGCCGGGCTTGAAGTCTACCAGGCGATTGAAAATCGGCACTGCGCTGGCATCCACGCTGGTTCCCGAGGTGTACAGCTGTGGGTTGAAGTTCTCAGGCGATCCTTCTGAGCAATAAACCAGCGTTTTTGCCGAGACGCCCCCTGCCATCGCTAAACACAACGCGCTGAGTGTGAACTTTGCCATCATCTTTTTCATTGTGATCCTCGTTTTTGTTGACTTCCATGAGCCCGCATCGGTATGTATTGATAAATAACACGATTTATCCGAGGTGTGTAATGCACATCGCGCAAAGCTAATAAGGAAATGTGATGACAGACCAACTCGCTCGCCAACTAACCCAACGTTTTTACCGTTATCTGGCGGTTTCCAGCCAGAGCGATGCCAAATCCACCACGCTGCCTAGCACCCCTTCACAACATGCGATGGCGGAGCTGCTGGCGCAGGAACTGCGTGAGCATGGGCTGCAGGATATCGTCATCGATCAGCATGCCACGGTGACCGCAGTAAAACCGGGCAATCGGCCTGATGCACCGCGCATCGGCTTTATTACCCATATCGACACGGTTGACGTAGGTTTATCACCGGATATTCATCCGCAAACCCTGACGTTTAACGGTGACGATTTGTGTTTGAACGCTCAGCAGGATATCTGGCTGCGCGTGGCGGAACATCCGGAGATTGCGCCCTATCACGGCCAGGAAATTATCTTTAGCGATGGCACCAGCGTGCTCGGCGCCGACAACAAAGCGGCGGTGACGGTAGTCATGACGCTGATGGAAAACCTCAAAGGCGATCATGGCGATATCGTGGTGGCGTTTGTGCCGGATGAAGAGATTGGATTGCGCGGCGCCAAAGCGCTGGATTTGGAAACCCGCTTTAACGTTGATTTTGCCTGGACTATCGATTGCTGTGAGCTGGGTGAAGTGGTGTATGAGAACTTTAATGCGGCGGCGGCGGAACTGGTGTTTACCGGTGTGCCAGCGCATCCGATGTCCGGCAAAGGCGTGCTGGTGAATCCGCTGCTGATGGCGCACGACTTTATTTCACGCTTTGATCGCCTGGCCACGCCAGAGCATACCGAAGGCCGCGAGGGCTATATCTGGTTTAACGATATCAATGCCAACGCCAGCAGTGCGGTGTTGAAAGCCTCGATTCGCGACTTTGATTTACAGGGTTTCGATCAGAAAAAACAGCAGCTGGTGGAAGTGGCTGATGAAATTGCTGCGCTTTATCCCACCGGGCATGTTTCACTCACCATCAACGATACCTACAGCAACATCAGCAATGCGATTGGGGAAGACCGTCGCGCGGTTGATTTGATTTTTGCGGCACTCGAACAGGTGGGTGTGAAACCGAAAGTGATCCCGATGCGCGGTGGCACGGATGGTGCGGCTTTATCGGCCAAAGGATTACTGACACCGAACTTCTTTACCGGCGCGCACAATTTCCACTCACGCTTTGAGTTTTTACCGGTGCCGTCGTTTGTGAAGTCTTATCAGGTGGCGGAAGCGCTGTGTTATCTGGCGGCTAAGCAGTAAGCACTCAATCGACGAGTCATTAGGCAGTCAGAGGGGCAGCCGCTGAGTTGCCCGTCACCTCCCGGCGGGGTTAATAAAAAAGGCTGCCATTAATGAATAATGGCAGCCTTAGTTAAATCTGGTTTTAGCGCACAAGCAATACGCCAGGCGTGGCGCTTGCTGTTATTTCGCTGCGGTCACATCAATGCCAGGGAAGAATTTCGCCGCCAGCTTGGTGATGGTGCCGTCCGCCTGCACTTTAGTAATGGCCGCATCCAGTTCACCCTTCAGCTTGGCATCGCCCTTACGCAGACCAAAACCGATACCGGAACCGAGGATGGTGTCATCTTCAACCGGCTTGCCGACAAAAGCGAAACCTTTGCCCTGTGGCTTATCGAGGAAACCAGACTGACCCGCAGCAGACATCACCAGCGTGCCATCAAGGCGGCCCGCCACCATGTCGTTATAAACCTGGTTCTGGTCCTGATAAGAGGTCACGGTCACGCCCTGCGGCTCCCAGTGCTTCTTAGCGTAAGTTTCCTGAATTGAACCCTGCAGCACGCCAATGTTTTTGCCTTTCAGCGACTCGGCCGTTGGCAGCAGCTTCTCACCAGCTTTCACGATCAGCATTGTCGGAATACGGTAGATGGGCTTGGTGAAATCGATGCTTTTGGCACGCGCTTCGGTGATGTTCATCGCCGAGTTAATCGCATCAAACTTTTTCGCCTGCAGTGCCGGGATCAGCGCATCAAAGCTGCTTTCCACCCACTTACAGTCGAATTTGCCAACTTCGCAAATTGCTTTACCCAGTTCGATATCAAAACCTTCCAGCTCGCCCTGTGCGTTGCGGCTTTCAAACGGTGGATATTGTGATTCCAGACCGTAGCGTAAGGTTTCCTGTGCCAGTGCGTGTGCAGAAGTCAGCATACCCAGCGCCACAAACAGTGCGTTTAACTTTTTCATTATTCTTCCCCTAATTACCCTTTAACCCGGCACAGCGCTTCCGCGCCAGCCTGCAGTGTTGCGTCGTCTTTCGCGAATGACAGGCGAATTAATTTATTGTCAGTGCCGTCCATATAAAACGCCGATAACGGAATGGTGGCCACACCGTGATCGACGATGAGACGTTTTACCATTTCACTGTCACTTTCGTCACTGAAATGTCCGTAACTGGCCAACATAAAGAAGGAGCCCGCACTCGGCAGCAGCTTAAACGGCGAATCTTGCATCAGTGACAGCAGACGATCGCGTTTTTCCTGATAGAACGGTGACAGCTGCAGGTAGTTTTGCGGATTCTGCAGATAGTGCGCAAAACCCACCTGCATTGGCGTATCGGCGGCGTACATCATGAACTGATGCACCTTCACAATTTCTTCCATCAACGCGGCCGGTGCCAGCGCATAACCGACGCGCCAGCCGGTGACGTGGAAGGTTTTGCCGAACGAGGACACGATCACGCTGCGCTGTGCCAGTTCCGGATGAGTTGCCATGCCGCAGTGGGCACGGCCATCAAACAGGATGTGTTCGTACACTTCGTCGGACAGCACCACGATATCCGTGTTGCGGGTTAAGGCTGCCAGCT
This sequence comes from Erwinia sp. S63, assembly GCF_016625195.1. GTDB lineage: Bacteria > Pseudomonadota > Gammaproteobacteria > Enterobacterales > Enterobacteriaceae > Pantoea. Next base: position 39,399 of record NZ_JACVUP010000015.1, on the reverse strand, counting down.
GCTCCAAATCGGCTGGCGTCAGCACCTGCGCACTTGGGTTGTGCGGAGTGTTGATGATGATCATGCGGGTGCGCGGCGTGATGGTGGCGCGCAGTTCATCCCAGTTGATCGCAAAATCCGGCACCTGCAACTTCAAGCCAATCGGGGTTGCGCCCTGTAAACGCACCACCGGCGCATAGCTGTCGAACGCCGGTTCGAAGAAGATCACCTCGTCACCGGGGTGCACCAGCGCCGAAATCGCCATGTAAATACCCTGGCTGGCGCTGCCGGTGATCAGCACTTCGCTGCCCGCATCATAGCGCTGGCCATAAAGCGTCTCGACTTTTTCAGCCAGCGCTTCACGTAGCGCCGGTAAACCGGTCAGAGAGGCATATTGGTTATGACCTTCGCGCATGGCTTTACTAACCAGCTCCACCAGATGCGGATCGCACGGGAAATTCGGCGCACCTTGCGACAGGTTGATGGCTTTATGTTGTGCTGATAGCTGGCCGATGACGCTGAAAATCGTCGTGCCGACATCGGGCTGTTTGGAAGAGATGTTAACACTGCTATTCAAGGTCATCGTTGCTCCACAAGGTTGCATAACCACGTAAGGAAAGTAGATTTCTATTCAACGGTGTGACGCTTGAGTCGACAAGCGAATTGTTGTCATAATAGCCATGATTAAAAATCATAGCTTGAGGTCGTTATGTCCCGCTCCGCCCTGCCGTTGAATGCCATCCATGCTTTTCTGGTCACCGCACGCCATCTCAACCTGACACGCGCCGCCAGCGAATTATGCATAACGCAGGGTGCGGTGAGCCGTAAAATTGCCACCCTAGAAGGCTGGTTGGGATTTCCTTTGTTTGCACGTCATGCGCGTGGCCTGCATCTCACCGAGCAAGGCGCGGCGCTGTTGCCCGAACTGCAGCAGGGTTACGCCATGCTGGTGAATGCCACCGAGAAAGCCAGCCGCAGCAATGCCTCGATTCGCCTGAAAGCGCCCACCTGTGCCATGCGCTGGCTGGTGCCACGTTTGGTGGCGCTGGAGCAGAAGCGGCCGGAAATCCATGTGGCGCTGACCACCACGCTGGATCATGCCTCGCAGCTGGAAAATTATGATGCGGCGATTGTGTTTGGCACGCCTCCTGCCGGTTCCATTCGTTTATTTGATGAGCGACTGACACCGGTCCTGGGCAGCAACATCACGCCACCGGTGCACTTCAGCGATCTGGCGAAGTTTACTTTTTTGCATCCCACCAATGATTCCCGCGACTGGCAAATGTGGCTGGCGGATCAAGCGGCCAATGTGCCGATGGCACGCAATCAGCACTTTGCCACTATGGATTTGGCCATTAGCGCGGCGATTCAGGGCTTTGGTGCGACGGTGGCGGATGTGACGTTGGTACAGAATGATTTAGCGAATGGCCGGTTAATTGCCCCGTTTGCCAATACAGTGGCAACCGGGGCCGCTTACAGCCTGCTACAGCGAGCAGAACAGGATGCGCCACCGTTCCTGCCGGAACTGGTGGCGTGGTTGTGTCAACCTCAGAATGAAACCCACTCATCAGCGCTGGCCGACTTCGGTTGAACGGCTGGCGCACCGGATAGCACCGGGCGGCGCAGAATGGTGCTGGCTGGCGCAGCTTGAGCTTTGCTCACCGGCGCACTGTCTGACAGACGGAATTTCGCGACAGAAGCCTGCAGCTCTTCCGTTTGACGCTCGAGCGCGCTGGCTGCCGCTGAGACCTGCTCCACCAGCGAGGCGTTCTGCTGGGTCACACTGTCCATTTCCGTAACAGCGGTTCCGACCTGCGAAATGCCTTTACTCTGCTCTTCAGAAGCAGCCGCAATGTGCTTCATGATCTCATTCACATCCTGCACCGACTTCAGAATGTCGTTCATGGTGCTACCTGCGCTGCTCACCAACGCTGAGCCTTTATCCACGCGCTGAACGGAATCTTCGATTAACGTGGCGATCTCTTTCGCCGCTCCGGCACTGCGCTGTGCCAGATTACGCACTTCGCTGGCCACCACCGCGAAGCCACGGCCTTGCTCGCCCGCGCGCGCGGCTTCAACGGCGGCATTCAGCGCCAGGATGTTGGTCTGGAAGGCAATGCTGTTGATGACGTTGGTAATCTCCGCGATTTTCTTTGAGCTACCGGAGATGCCCTGCATGGTGGTGACCACTTCACCCACCAGACGGCCGCCCTGCTGCGCGGTGCCGGTAGCCGTTTCTGCCAGTGAACTGGCCTGGCGTGCATTGTCGGCGTTGAATTTCACCGTTGCCGTGAGCTGCTCCATGCTGGCCGCCGTTTGCTCCAGCGCGGCCGCTTGCTCTTCGGTACGGGAAGAGAGATCGTTGTTACCGGATGAGATTTCTGCCGCGCCGCGATAGATATTCTCGGTTCCGCTGCGAATAGCACTCACCGCTTCACGCAGACTGTCCTGCATTGCACGCAGCAGCGGCACCAGTTTGCCGACGCAGTTGCGGCCGAAATCTTCCACGGGCTGACTAAGATCGCCTTGGGCAATCACAGCAAAATGGTTACGCACGCGCTCCAGCGGTTTCACCAGCATCGCCACCAGATAACGGTCGGTGAACAGCAAAATCACCAGGCCGAACACCACGGCAACCAAAATAATCACCTTGGTAATGTTGGTCAGTTTATCGACGGTGACACGCGTTTCATCCAGCTTAATGCCTGCGGCTTTGTTGAACGCCTCCGCGCTGGTGCCAAAGGCGCGGCTCAGAGCAGGTGTCACATTGTTGGCCTGGGCACGATAAGCTTCAACCGTGCCTTGCTGTGCCAAAGAAACCTGCGGCGCAATGCCTTCATCCAGCAGCTTCTGCCAGCTGGCGATGACACTGTTGGCGGTTTCACTGTCCATCGGGCCCGGCGCCATGGCTTTGAACTGGGTCAGCTGCGCTTTCATGCTATCCAACGCCTGCTGCACCGGTGCGAAGGCATCCGCACTCACCGCCGCGCCCGATGCGCGCCCTTCCATCACGCGGGATAAACGCGTCACCACACGAAAATATTGATCGTTGCCTTTACTCAGTACCGTCATCTGATTAACCAGCTCACGGTCTATCTCATTCCCTTCGCCGAGAGCATTGAGCGAGTGCACGCTAAATAACCCGACACCGCACCACAGCAGGCAGAACAGCCCGAGAATGGTCAGCATGACGGCGCGAATAGTGAAGTTTTTTAAGATTCCCATACATAATCCCTTGGTGTGAAACGCGAAGGAGGCCCGATAAAATAGGGCATATTGCGTTTATCGGCAGTGGATAGGGAAAATGTAACGGTTTAATAAGCTAATTAATTGCTGTCTGCTTAAGCCGGATAGGAAATGTTATTATTGATAATCAATGGATTAGCCGAAAATTTGCCTTATAAATTCATTTGCGCAATTTCACTATTAGCCTGCTCATCAAAGCTTCACGTGGCTGCGCATCATCAGGCGGAACAAACGCAGGCGCCCGCGCATAAAACGGGCCTTCAACACCGCTTGCGGTTTACCCTGATCACCGAGGGCTAATGTCAGGTCTTCACGGGGACGCCACACCGGCCAGTCGATTTTGCCCTGCAGCTGATAGCTGAATTCGCTGGCATCCCGTGCGAACGTCACCCAATAGCTGCTCACCATGTCGGCGAAGATCTGATCTGCAGCGGTGTAATCTCGCTCAGCCGGCGGTTTGAGCGTGGTTAGCGTATTGAACACGTAAGGAATTTCATTGCCGTGCCACGTGCCATGTGGGTAGAGATCGCGGGCATTCTCTGACACATAGTCGAACCAGTAACGCCAGGCAGGCATCCCAATACTGTGTTGAGATTGCGCCACCACTAACGGTACGACGGTAAATGCCATGTCGCGCGCGACTGCACGGCCCAGTAAGTTATCGTCGTGAATATCGTACAACCACTTCATCATGCCGTAGCTCAGGCGATTCTTGCTGCGGATTTGCTGCAGGACCGCCGCAGGGTCTACACCAAAATAATCCAGTACGCTGGCTTCATCGCTGTTACTTCCCACCATCAACGGCACACGATGTTGTTTACCGGCCATAAAGGTTTCAAGCATCGGTTTGGGTAGCACCACATCACCGCTGATTGCCACCGGACCTAATCCCAACGGACGCTGCAGCGGCCAGAATTGATCGGCAGGTAGCTGGCGAAGTTGGTCAGCAGTCGCACTTTCCGGCAGGCCAAAATGTGCCGCCACCTGTTTGCCAACCTGTTGTGCTTTCCGGCGCGGCACATCCGGCAAGCTGTAGGCACTCTGGACAATGCCTTTGTGAAACAGTCCTTCCGCCAGCGGAGAGCAGCACAGTGACAAAACGCTGCGCGCACCAGATGATTCACCAAAAAGCGTGATATTGTGGCGATCGCCGCCAAAAACCGGAATATTGCGCTGCACCCACTGCAGCGCAGCGATTTGATCTAACAACGCGAAGTTATTGACCACCGCCTCTGGCGGGTATTCGGCATCCAGCGCCGGATGGGCGAAGAAGCCAAAATGTCCAAGTCGATAATTGAGCGTCACTACCACCACGCCCTGGGCGGCTAACGCTTTGCCACGATAAGGATCAAGGCTGCCGGCACCGATGGTAAAGCCCCCGCCGTGCAACCACACCATCACCGGCAACGGTCGGGATGGCTCAACGTCTGGCGTCCAGATGTTCAGGTACAGACAATCCTCACTGAACCGGCCCGGATCGCCGCCGCCCACCGCCACGCAATAGTCGCGGTTTTGCCAGCTGGCATCCCCCCATCGCGTGGCTTCACGTACGTCTTTCCACGGCGTGACCGGCTGCGGTGGACGCCAGCGCAGTGCGCCCACAGGTGGCGCGGCGTAAGGTATTCCCTTGAAGACAAAAAGATCATCGTCAATCAGGCCTCTGAGCTCACCCTCCGCGGTCATGATCCTCAGACGTCGTTCGTTTTTCATCTCGGGTTCCCAGATCAAGCATGTTTCCATTATTTGCAGGCCTTGAGTGAATGTCCATGTTCTGAAAGCATTTGCAGATTAAGCCGAACATGCTTTCGATCCATTGAACATCTCCATCAAATTATTTGGCTAACCCTGGCATGGCGAATTGCATTAAGGTTACAAGTTAACCTGGCGAGACGGAGAAGCGCGATGTTTGGTGGTATCAACCAGATGTTCAATCGGATGAGCGATCACCCGGACTTCGGTAAACTGCTGTTACGTCTGACGTTTGGCGGCCTGCTGTTATTTCATGGCGAATTCAAGGTGATGCATGGCGTCGACTGGATCGCTCATATGCTGGCCGTTAAAGGCATGCCAGGTTTCATCGCTTACGGTGCTTACATCGGGGAAATAGTGGCACCTATCATGGTGATCATCGGTTTAATGACACGCCCTGCGGCCTTCATTATTGCGGTGAACATGGTTGTTGCGACCTTGCTGGTAAAAATGGGCGCGGTCTGGCATCGAACAGATGTTGGCGCCTGGTCTCTGGAAACAGAGGCACTTTATCTGCTGGGCGCACTTGCCATCATGTTTTTGGGTGCCGGGAAGTACACGCTGGTGCGTGATTCGCGCTTGCAATAAAAATCAAAAGAAATGAAGCCGGTCTGCTGAAGTGGTGATGCCACTTCACAGACCGGTTTTCTTATGCCGTTAACGTATACCGCAACGAGCCAGACTGCGCTGCTGCATCTGCTGATACAACGCCATCTCATCCTGCACCGCGGCACCTAACGCGGCTTCAAAATCCGCCCGGCTGGCATTGCCCGCGCTACGTGCGTGCGTTTCGTCGCCTAAATTAGACTGGAATATCCCCGCTGCGCTCACTGGCAGAAAATCTTCATACACTATCGGTTCTGCCAGCACGCGACCTTCTGCAAGCAGTTGAACCAGAGTTTCTCCCATTTGCGGAGGATGCTGGGTGCCCTTAGCGGTCAGACGGTAGCGGAACCACGCCAGTTCCTGTTCGCGCAGGGTATCTTCATCATCGGGAAAATCACGAAAAACTGCATTCAAATGCTGCTGGTGAAGCTGGTTATCGCTGCCGGTGCCCGCTTCCGCCAGCAAACGGTCATACAACGTACGTCCTTTGGGGGTCAGTGCTGCACCGCGCTGCTCAATCTCACCAAAGCGCGCAGTGTGTGTGCCGGGGGTGCCGTCATTAAAATGAACGGCTTCCTCCAGCGCTTTAAAGCTGGTTTGACGTAACAGAATCGGCACCTGACGCTGGGGTGGCCCCTCGATGAGGGTTTTAGGATCGATCCCGCGCGTGGGCATTAAAGTTTGCACGCGATCTATATCCAACGTGCGTGGGGTCAGATGGTTGATGTGGCACCCCTGGAAGCACACTACATCGGCAATCAAACGATGTTGCTGGCTCAGTGCGCGGTAGGTTTCACTGTCCACGAGGGTATGGGCATGCCAGCGGAAGGTTTCCAGCGCCTCTTTGACAAAGCGAGCGGCATCAGCGGCGTTCAAACCGCCCTGCTGCTGATGTTGCGCGATCAGCGCACGACAACCCGGCGTGAAGATATCGCGCGCGGCTAAAATCGCGGCGGCTTTTTCTCTCAACGCGGCATCATCAATCAGTTCAAGCCGGAGCAGAGAGGTAAACACGCGGAAAGGATTTCGGCGCAATGCGCTGTCCGTAACCGGACGAAAAGCGGTGGAGTGAACCGGCACACCCGCCTGGGAGAGATCGTAATATCCCACCGGTTCCATCCCCATCACCGCAAACATCAGGCGTAGCGTACTGAGTTCTTCGGCAGTCCCCACACGAATCGCACCGTGACGTTCCACGCTGAGACGGTCCAGTTCATCGGCGGCAGCGAGGCGGTTTTTTAAAGCAGGTTGTGCTTCCAGCGTGCGTTCATTCACGGCCGTGACCAGCTGCGTCAGGGTGCCATATTGCGGCACTTCCTGCTGATACATACTGGACATGGCTTGCGAGAACAGCGTGCGAATCGCATCGCTGGTGAGAAAGTTTTCCATGGTCATCACCTCGGCGTTAAGGGTTGTTGCTAATGTAGATCAACCCTTTATCGCCGTGGAGGAATTTCGTGGAACTGTGATCGCCCTGTCACTCAACCCGGTCTGATGGGTCACCAAAGCGACATTTCAGGGCCAGCATGATCGTGGTAAGGACTGCCGGGATCGCCAGCAACAGGAAGATTTGACTGAACGACCATCCCAGAGAAAGGAGTTCTGCCCCGACAAAAGCACTCATTATCGCGCCGACGCGACCGACACCGTGCATCCAGCTGGAACCGGTGGCACGTGCGTGCGTAGGATAGTAGCTGGCCGACAGCGCGTTCATACCAGTATTGGCGCCGTTAAAACAAAAGCCGCTAAAGAAGGCGATGGCACTCATTAATCCCACCTCCGCCGGAGAGAAGCCGAGTGCGACAATCGCGATGCCGCCACAGAAGTAGATCACCGCCAGCGCGATATTGGCGTTAATGCGGTCCATCAGCCAACCCGCAAACAGCGAACCCACCGTGCCGCCCGCCTGATACATGGCCGTGACGATAGCCGCTTCCGTCACCGACATACCCAGGGTGTTGATCAGCGAGGGCATCCAGCTGCCAATCAGATAGACAAGGAACAGCCCCATAAAGTAGCCGCCCCAGAGCATCAGGCTGCCGAACAGATAACGTCGGGACACCACTGTCGCCACCGCGCCGCGCCGTACGATAACCTGTTCAGTGGACTGATAGTGGCTGTTCGGTTCGACGACGCCTGGCAGCATGCGATCCAGAATGGCATGTATACGTGCAGCGGGCGCACGACGACTAATCAGGAAGCGCACGGACTCCGGTAAGCCGCGCAGCAGGAATGGCAAGACAATCAGCGGCAACACACCGCCCATCAACATCACGGAGTGCCAGTCATAGCGAGGCAGCAGCCAGGAAGCCGCGAATCCGCCTGAAGCGGCACCAAAGGTGAAACCGCAGAACACCACGGTGATAATAAAGGAGCGTCGGCGTTCTGGCGCATACTCGGCCACCAGCGTACCCACGTTTGGCATGGCGGCTCCAAGGCCGAGACCGGTAAGAAAGCGGAAGAACATCATTTGATCGATGTTTTGCGCCATCGCCGTTGCCAGCGTCCACAGGCCAAAAAACCCGACGCTGAGCAGGATCATCACGCGCCGACCATAGCGATCGGCAAGCGGCCCAGCCACCATCGCGCCTAAGGCAAGACCAATCAGCGCCGCGCTGATCACCATGCCAAGCTGATGATTAGTGACGCCCCAACTGGCTTTCAATGTGGGGGCGATGAAACCCATCAGCGCAATGTCCATGCCATCCAGCGCCACGACGATGAAGCACAGCGCAATCAGGCGTTTTTGCCATCGGCTAAGCGCACTCTGATTTATCAGCTGGCGAACATCTACGGCTTCAACGGTGGTCACGGATCAACTCCTGCACATTCATCGTTTAATCATCAGTTTTGGTAAAAAAAACGGCGCTAATGATAGCTCATCGTTAACAATAACGGGCAGGATTTTTAGGTGTAAGTGAGAATTATTCAAATTATGCGAGATTAAGCGTTTGATATTGCGATAGGTGATAATTTTGCACTAGCGCGCGATCCTGCTAACTCGATTAAAAACAGTCAGTTATGATTTTAAAGGTTTTTGTTAATATAATTTTGCAGTGAAGTTAACATAATTTCGGTTTTCCCATTGCCGCCACCCGGTAAAAGTCATTATGTTTGAGGCTATGGACAAAAATTCCCTTTTCAATCAGCGCATTCGCTTGCGCCATTTACACACCTTTGTTGCGGTCGCGCAACAAGGTACGCTGGGGCGCGCGGCGGAGACACTTAATCTCAGCCAACCTGCGCTCTCGAAAACCCTGAATGAGCTGGAAGAACTGGCTGGCGCGCGCCTGTTTGAGCGTGGTCGTCTTGGTGCGCAGTTAACCACGCTCGGCGAGCAATTTCTTGTCCATGCGGTAAAAGTGCTGGATGCGCTTAACCATGCAGGCCAAAGCTTTAACGCCCCACAGCCCGGTCGCCCGGTGGTGATTCGACTCGGCGCCTTAACGACAGCGGCGATGGGCATGCTGCCACAAATTCTTGACCGTTTTCATGAGCAGCAACCTAACACCACCGTACAGGTGGCGACATTACACAATAATGTGTTGCTGGCCGGGTTGCGCGCAGGCGAATTTGATATTGGCATCGGACGCATGGCCGACAGTGAAATGATGGCGGGCCTGAGTTATGAACTCTTGTTCCTTGAATCACTTAAACTGGTGGTGCGCCCGGAGCATCCGCTTTTAAGTGACAATGTCACGCTATCCCGCGCGATGCAGTGGCCAGTGGTTATTTCCCCGGAAGGTACCGCGCCGCGCCGTATTGCTCAACATATGCTGGACGAACAAGGATGCACGCTCCCCGCTAATTGCGTTGAAACCTCATCCACTTCGCTGGCACGCCAGTTAGCCCTGCGCTATGACTATGTGTGGTTTGTGCCATCAGGTGCCATCAAAGAAGATCTCAGCCATAACGCCGTTATTGCGCTACCGATTAACTCCCCAGGGCCGGGTGAACCCGTGGGCATCATCACCCGCAGCGGCAGTCACCTCAGCCTGAGTGCCGAAGTGTTGCTGGCGACCATTCGTAAATTTCACACCTGATTAGCGGCTGCGTTTGGCGTGGCGCTCACGATTCTCCATTCGCGCCTGAGCTGTTTTTCTTAAACTGACATACAGCGCCCCGGCACCGCCGTGCTGGGGCTGCGCCACGCAAAAGCTTTGCACCTCTTCAAACTGCGTCAGCCAGCGTGCCAGGTAGCTACGTACGATATTGGCATGAGATTCATCATCGCGGCCTTTACCGTGAATAATCAGCAGATTGCGCAGCCCCTGCTTGCGCGCCTGCAGCATAAAACTGAACAACGCCTGACGACAGGTTTCTACTGGCTGTCGTAACAGATTCAGACTGGCGTCCGATGGATATTTCCCCAACCGCAACTTATCCAGCACACCTTGTTGGATCCCTTCTGATTGGTATTCCAGCGGTGTCGTCAGCGGAATGATGTCGAGAAAACCACGCGTAAGGAAATTCTCCTGTTCGTCGTTGGCTTGTGTCGGCCGTGGCGCTTTGGTCGAGGGGGCACGCAACCATTGAGTGTTAGCGCAATCTTTCAGTGGCGTTACATCGCCCATGGCATCCCGGAAAAGGTCTTCATCGTCTAGGTTCATGGTGTTTACTCACGCCTGGTGGTTTGCTGAGCGCAAGTTGCCGCTCAAAAACAAAATAGTAGCAAAGGATTTTTGGCATCACATCTGTCACTTTTTGCGCTATGACAGGTTGTGACCAGATGTAAATATGGCAAGAAAACGTTCCAGGTCAAAAAATAATGTCAGGTAAACCTTGCGCAAACTCAGGTATACCCTACGTTAGTGGGGTTTAAAGGGAATTACTGCTCGGATGAGTTCCCTTAACGCGTAAAAATGTTAAAATTGACGGCAGTCAATAATCATCGAGCGTACCTATATGATCCCGGAAAAACGCAGCATTCGACGTATTCAGTCTGGCGGTTGTGCCATTCACTGTCAGGATTGCAGTATCAGCCAGTTGTGTATTCCCTTCACACTGAACGAGCACGAGCTGGATCAGCTGGACAATATCATTGAGCGCAAAAAGCCGATTCAGAAAGGCCAGACGTTGTTCAAAGCCGGTGATGAATTGAAATCGCTTTACGCTATCCGCTCCGGCACCATCAAAAGCTATACCATCACTGAACAGGGTGACGAGCAGATTACCGGCTTCCATCTGGCGGGCGATTTAGTCGGCTTTGATGCCATTGTCGGCGCGCACCACCCGAGTTTTGCTCAGGCGCTGGAAACGGCCATGGTGTGTGAAATTCCTTTCGAAACCCTCGACGATCTCTCCGGTAAAATGCCGGCACTGCGCCAGCAGATGATGCGTCTGATGAGCGGTGAGATTAAAGGCGATCAGGATATGATCCTGCTGCTCTCCAAGAAAAATGCAGAAGAGCGTCTGGCGGCCTTTGTCTGGAATCTCTCACGCCGCTTTGGTCAACGTGGCTTCTCTCAACGTGAATTCCGCCTCACCATGACGCGTGGTGACATTGGTAACTACCTGGGACTAACCGTAGAAACCATTAGCCGCCTGCTGGGGCGCTTCCAGAAAAGTGGCATGTTGGCAGTGAAAGGCAAATATATCACTATCGAGAACCATGCTTTGCTGGCAGAACTGGCGGGTCAGACTGAACAAGCTGCGTGATTCTGTGCCGGGTCGGTAAATGTTAGTTTATTGATCCGGCAACAACTTTTCCCCTTCTGCCCTGCGCCAACTTAGGCTATCTTTAATCCAACTTGCTTTGGTTTGAGGAGATTGCCTTATGTCCCGGTACCAAAATATTCTGGTGGCGATTGACGCCCAGCAGGACGATCAACCCGCGTTGCGTCGTGCGGTATATCTGAATCAACGTATCGGCGGAAAAATCAAAGCTTTCCTGCCTATCTACGACTTCTCCTACGAAATGACCACCTTGTTGTCGCCGGATGAGCGATCCAACATGCGTAAAGGTGTGATCAGTCAGCGTACTGAATGGATTCGTCAACAGGCCCACGCCTATCTTGAGGCTGGCGTCGATATTGAAATTAAAGTGGTGTGGCATAACCGCCCGTACGAAGCGATTATTCAGGAAGTGATGGCGCACCAGCACGACTTAGTGCTGAAAATGGCCCATCAGCACGATCGCCTGGAAGCGGTGATTTTCACCCCAACCGACTGGCATCTGTTACGCAAATGTCCTTGCCCGGTATGGATGGTGAAAGATCAGCCGTGGCCGGAAGGTGGCAGAGCCGTTGTGGCGGTCAATCTGGCCAGTGAAGAGCCCCATCACGATGAATTAAACCAAAAGCTGATTCGTGAAACCGTGCTGCTGGCCGATATGGTCAATCACACAGAAGTGCACCTTGTCGGTGCTTATCCCATCACGCCAATCAATATCGCCATTGAACTCCCCGACTTTGACCCCAGCGTGTATAACGATGCGATTCGCGGACAACATCTGGTGGCGATGAAAGCGCTGCGCCAGAAATTCTCTATCGGTGAAGAGTTCACTCATGTGGCGAAAGGCTTGCCCGAGGAAGTCATTCCGGATATCGCCTCTCATCTGGAGTCGGGGATTGTAGTGCTCGGCACCATTGGACGCACCGGCCTTTCAGCCGCTTTTCTGGGTAATACCGCTGAGCAGGTTATCGATCATTTACGTTGTGATTTACTGGCGATCAAACCGGACGATTTCAAATCGCCGATTGATTATGACGACGAAGAAGACGAAGACGATTAAAAACAACAAAGGCGACCCGAAGGTCGCCTTTTTTACAGCGTTACGGATTACAGCGCGCGCAGGATACCTTCTACGCTCGCCTTAGCATCGCCAAACAACATTTGTGTGTTGTCTTTGAAGAACAGCGGGTTCTGCACCCCGGCGTAACCGGTATTCATCGAACGCTTGAACACGATAACGTTCTGCGCTTTCCACACTTCCAGCACTGGCATTCCTGCGATTGGGCTGCGTGGATCTTCCTGCGCCGCCGGGTTAACGGTGTCGTTGGCACCGATCACCAGCACGGTATCGGTATCGCTGAAATCATCGTTAATCTCGTCCATTTCCAGCACCACGTCGTACGGCACTTTGGCTTCCGCCAGCAACACGTTCATGTGACCAGGCAAACGACCGGCAACCGGATGGATACCGAAACGCACTTTGATACCGCGGGCGCGCAGTTTCTCGGTGATTTCCGCCACCGGATACTGCGCCTGCGCCACCGCCATGCCGTAGCCAGGGGTGATGATCACTGAGGTTGAGCCTTTCAGCAGTTCTGCTGTATCTTCCGCCGTGATTTCACGATGTTCACCCTCTTCTTCGCTTTCGCCACCGACACTTACATCAGTACCAAAACCACCCGCGATCACGCTAATGAACGAGCGGTTCATCGCTTTACACATAATGTAAGACAGAATCGCACCTGAAGAACCCACCAGCGCACCGGTGACGATCAGCAGGTCATTGCTAAGCATAAAGCCCGCTGCCGCTGCTGCCCAACCAGAGTAGGAGTTGAGCATCGATACCACGACTGGCATATCCGCACCGCCAATAGAGGCCACCAAATGCCAGCCGAACACCAGCGCAATCACGGTCATCAACAACAGCGCAACCACTTGTGAGCCGGTGCTATCCGTTTGTACAAACCACAGCATCAGCAGGAATGAAACCACCAGCGCTGCCAGGTTCATTTTATGACGATGCGGCAACATCAGCGCTTTCGACGAAATCTTGCCGCGCAGTTTACCAAACGCCACGATGGAACCGGTGAAAGTCACTGCACCAATGAAGATGCCGAGAAACACTTCGGTCAGATGGATATTTTCCATCACCGGTGCCAGGCCCGGTGCGTGGTCGAGGTAGCTGTTGAAGCCCACCAGCACCGCAGCCAAACCGACAAAGCTGTGGAGAATCGCTACCAGTTCAGGCATTTCAGTCATTTCGACTTTCTTCGCCAGACGCACACCGATTGCACCCCCGATCACCATCGCCAGCAGGATCCACGCCACGTTGCCGCTGTTGGGACCGAAGATGGTCGCCAGCAGCGCAATCGCCATGCCGCTGATACCAAAGATGTTACCCTGCTTAGACGTCTCGTGTTTTGAGAGGCCAGCCAGGCTGAAAATAAAAAGAATTGCGGCAACAATGTATGCTGCAGTCACTAATCCGCCAGACATGTTGTTACCCCTTAATTCTTACGAAACATTTTCAGCATGCGCTGGGTGACGGTGAATCCACCGAAGATATTGATGCTGGCAATCAGTACAGCGACGAAGGCAAGGAAAGTCACCCACCCACCGTGTCCCATCTGCAGCACCGCACCCACCACAATAATGCCGGAAATGGCATTGGTGACGGACATCAATGGCGTATGCAATGCGTGACTGACGTTCCACACCACGTAGTAACCGACGACGCAGGAGAGCGCGAAAACGGTAAAGTGGGACAGGAATTCAGGCGGTGCCACGTTGGCCAGGCAAGCAAACAGCACCACAGCCAATGCCAGCAGCAGATACTTGCGCCACGGTGAAACCGGTTTGGCTTCGACTTTCGCTTTTGGCTCAGAGGCCGCCTGCGCCGCTTTCGGTGCAGCAGATACCTGAATCGGCGGCGCTGGCCAGGTGACTTCGCCTTCACGAATCACGGTGACGCCGCGTACCACAACGTCTTCGAAGTCGACGGTGATTTCGCCGTTTTTCTCTTTGCACAGCAGTTTCAGCAGGTTCACCAGGTTGGTGCCGTACAGCTGAGAAGATTGCGTAGGCAGACGGCTTGGCAGGTCGGTATAACCGATGATCTTCACGCCGTTGCTGGTCAACGTCACTTGATCGGCCACGGTCAGATCACAGTTGCCGCCAGTCGCTGCCGCCAGGTCGACAATCACGCTGCCCGGTTTCATGCTGGCAACCATTTCAGCGGTAATCAGCTTTGGTGCCGGTTTGCCTGGAATCAACGCAGTAGTCACGATGATGTCGACTTCTTTCGCTTGCGCGGCAAACAGCTCCATCTCCGCCTTGATAAAGGCTTCTGACATCACTTTGGCATAGCCATCGCCACTGCCGGCTTCTTCTTCGAAATCCAGCTCGAGGAACTCGGCGCCCATACTCTGCACCTGTTCTTTCACTTCCGGACGCGTATCAAACGCACGCACGATCGCACCGAGGCTACCCGCCGCGCCAATCGCTGCCAGACCGGCCACGCCCGCGCCAATAATCATCACTTTCGCCGGTGGCACTTTACCGGCTGCGGTGATTTGTCCGGTAAAGAAGCGGCCAAATTCATGCGCCGCTTCAACAATGGCACGGTAACCGGCGATGTTGGCCATGGAACTCAATGCATCCAGCGCCTGGGCACGGGAAATACGCGGTACGGAATCCATCGCCATCACGGTGACGTTTCGCGCAGCCAGTTTCTCCAGCAGTACCGGATTTTGCGCGGGCCAGATAAAGCTCACTAACGTGCTGCCGGCGCGCGTCAGTTCGATCTCCTGATCGTCTGGCGCATTCACTTTCAACACAATGTCAGACTGCCAGACACTTTCGGCGGTGCTTACAGTGGCACCAGCGGCGATAAAGCTCTCATCGTCAAAACTTGCGCGAATACCAGCGCCCTGCTCGACTGTGACGCTGAATCCCAGCTTGATCAGTTGCTCAACGGTCTTTGGCGTTGCAGCAACGCGCGACTCATTGGCTAACCGCTCTTTGGGTATCCCAATTAACATACTGTTTCCTTTCAACAATTAAAGGATGAGGTTCTGTAAGTGGCACAAGCCCATAAGGCTGAAACAGCGTTTCAGCTTTTTATGAGCAAAATGCGCAATGTAACAAAGTCTTTATAACCTACTGAAAATGTGAAAAGTGATCCACAGCGATAACGCACACTTATGACATTCACTCAAATATTCAGATGCAAAGATTGAATGCCACGTTTTGCCACTAGTTTTAAGCCGTAATAAAAAATAATCTGCTGCGCAGAATCGTGTCATGTCGAATTAAGTGTTTTAAAAAACCTTTATTTAACAATGCATTAACTATTATGGCACTATGTGTTACCAGAATAAGTGGTAAGTCGTTCAAAAAAAGGCCATAGCATAGGCAAATGACATGTTGATGAATAATTTGCGGAGATTGTCAATGTTATGCGCATAAATTGGCTGAGACAGGTTGATTATTACATGCAATAATCAGCGGCTAATCTGTTATACATCAAGAGTCCAGCACGTTTTCGTACTCATTTTGCGTAAGGCGAAGGATCATTTTTATGAAGCTGAAGAACACCATTCTGGCGACCACCTTGTTATCACTGTTGGCAGCAAATGCATTTGCCGCCAAAGAGTTGACGCCAGAACAGGCGGCCGCGTTGAAGCCATTCAAACGTATTAATATCAACGGTCGCTTTAATGCTATTGGAGATGCCACCGATGCCATCTCTAAAGCAGCCGATGAAAAAGGCGCTGACTCCTTCTATGTGCAAGGCATCAACGACACTAACGGTAACGGCGGCAACTGGCGCGTAACGGCGGATCTGTACAAAGCGAATGCGCCAAAAGCGGATGAGACCACCCAATACCGCACCTTTAGCGGTGTGAAAGAGTTGCCAAAAGCCGAAGCGTTTCGTTTAGAGCCATTCGATACTGTTTCTGTTAGCGGTTTTTTCGCCAGCCAGCCAGATGTGAATGATGCCATTGGCAAACAGGCGAAAGACAAAGGCGCGGCATCCTTCTTTATTGTGCGTCAGGTTGATGCCAACAACGGCGGCAACCAGTACGTTACCGCTTATGTCTATAAAGCGGATGCACCAGAACGTAAGGTGCAGAATGTTTCAGATTCGATTCCTGCCGATTCTGAAGCCGGCAAAGCAGCACTGGCTGCTGGTGGCGCTGCAGCCAGCAAAGTGGCCATTCCGGGTGTTGCCTCTTCTGATAGCCCTAGCCGTAGCGTAGGCCGTTTCTTTGAAACGCAGAGTTCAACGGGTCAGCGTTATACCGTCAAGCTGGCAGATGGCCGTAGCGTGCAGGAAGTGAATGCGATTACTGCCGCACAGATGCAGCCATTTGATACTGTAACCTTCTCTGATCACTTCGGAACGCCGACTGATGTGTCTGAAGCTGTGGCTAAACGCGCAGCAGATAAAGGTGCGAAGTACTATCACATCACCCGTCAATGGTCGAGCCAGAGCGGTGGCAACCTGACCGTAACCGCGGATCTGTTCAAGTAATTCCCCTGCAGGGCGGCTTTTGTCGCCCTGTGCTTCTGTTTGCATAGTCTCTGCGCAGATCTGCATAATCCTGCATTGCCTTCCCTTTTCGCTCTCCGTAAAATCCTTCGCCTGTTTTCAGGGCATTCCGTTTTAAATCCGGCCTATTGCCACGTTACACTCCAGCGGAATCGTCACTACCCAGCATACTCTGCTGCCCAGGAATGGTGTTTTGGATAAAAAATTAGGTTTGAGCGCGCTCACTGCGCTGGTACTCAGCTCGATGCTCGGTGCGGGTGTGTTTAGCCTGCCGCAAAATATGGCTGCCGTCGCCGGTCCCGCTGCACTGCTGATTGGCTGGCTGATCACTGGTGTGGGCATCCTGTTTCTTGCGCTGGCCATGCTGCTGCTGACACGCTTAAAACCCGAACTGGACGGCGGGATTTTTACCTATGCGCGCGCCGGATTTGGTGAGTTGGTAGGATTTTGTTCTGCCTGGGGCTACTGGCTCTGTGCGGTCATCGCCAACGTGTCTTATCTGGTGATTGTCTTTTCGGCACTGAGTTTCTTTACTGATTCGCCTGATCACGTGGTGTTTGGCGACGGCAATACCTGGCAGGCGATGCTCGGTGCGTCAGTCCTGTTATGGCTGGTGCACTGGCTGGTATTACGTGGCGTGCAAACCGCCGCCAGCATCAACCTGCTCGCTACCCTGGGGAAACTGGTGCCACTGCTGATGTTTGTGGTGCTGGCCCTGCTGGCATTTAACTACGATCGCTTCCACTTCGACTTCAGCGGCGTTGCGTTAGGCCAGCCGCTCTGGCAGCAGGTCAAGCAGACCATGTTGATCACCCTGTGGGTGTTTATTGGTGTCGAAGGCGCGGTGGTGGTCTCCGCGCGAGCACGTCATAAGAAAGATGTGGGACGCGCCACCATGCTGGCGGTTATCGCCGCACTGCTGGTTTACTTGCTGGTTACCCTGCTGGCGCTGGGCGTGGTGCCGCGTGCAGAGCTGGCGCAAATGCGAAATCCTTCCATGGCCGGCTTGATGCAGCATCTGTTGGGGCATTGGGGCAATACGGTAATTGCAGTGGGTCTGATTATTTCCGTGTGTGGCGCGTATTTAAGCTGGACAATTATGGCCGCCGAAGTCCCTTTCCTTGCCGCACAGCAAGGGGCTTTTCCCCGCAGCATTGCACGCCAGAATCGTCATAATTCGCCGGCTGCTTCGCTGTGGCTCACCAACGCCAGTGTACAGGTCTGTCTGATCCTGATTGCTGTGACTGGCGCAGATTACAATACGCTCCTGACCATCGCATCAGAGATGATTCTGGTGCCGTATCTGCTGGTCGGTCTGTATTTAATCAAAGTGGTTCGCGGTCAAAAAAATCCGCTGGCGATGACGGTAGGAGTTGGTGCCAGTGCCTACGGATTCTGGCTGCTTTACGCTTCGGGTCCGTTGCACCTGCTGCTGTCTGTGGTGCTGTACGCACCGGGATTACTGCTGTTTCTCTATGCGCGACGCGGCGGCCGTGGCAACAAGATGTTGTCACAACTGGAGCGCATCGCGATAGGGTTAC
This sequence comes from Erwinia sp. S63, assembly GCF_016625195.1. Taxonomy (GTDB): domain Bacteria; phylum Pseudomonadota; class Gammaproteobacteria; order Enterobacterales; family Enterobacteriaceae; genus Pantoea. The sequence continues at coordinate 21,051 of NZ_JACVUP010000015.1, read as the reverse complement.
TGATTGCTGCAGCACTGCCAGCGATGTGGCAGCTCACGCAGTAATTAGTGAGGCTGAACCGGAATGGAAACGCACAGCAGGTCATCCTGCTGTGTCAGATTGAGCGCTTTACGATATTCCTGATGTATTGCGTCCAGCTGATCTTCTGACAGAGGATAAGGCAGTTGAATATCGAATCGGCTGATATGTTGCTGCTCAGCCAGGGTGATCAGTCGCGCGATGTTAATCTCGTCGCTGACCTGCGTAGAAATGATTTGTAATGCTAATTCTTTCAGATGATCATCGCTTGCTGCTAAGCCGTGTGCAGATTTACGTGTCACCATGCCAAAAATCGGCATGACACCGTAAATGGCGTCAACGAAACTCCAGCGTTTTTTGCAGGAAGCAGAGAGAAAATCACTGTAATTGAAGCAGATGCGGTCACTGTATCCGGCTGAAGCCAGCTCTTTATCAGACACCCTCGCACTCCTCCTGGTTTTCGTTACGGTTCCGAACCTTGCGCTACAACGCGCCGCTAATAATGGCACATTTCACCGTAAATATACCAGTCAGGCAGGGATATTTCGTGCGATAGCGTAGAGCTCAGGACCAGGAAAAGTTATGCTGCTGTCATTCTCATCACTTGCCGTGAAATATGAACAAAATTGTCTATGTGGAAGATGAGCCAGAAGTCGGTGAATTGATCGCCGCTTACCTTGGTCGCCACGATATTGAAGTGACTGTTGAAACGCGCGGTGACCGCGCAGAAGCGACTATTTTAGAGGCCGATCCCGACCTGGTGTTACTGGATATTATGTTGCCGGGCAAAGATGGCATGACCGTTTGCCGCGACTTGCGCGCGCACTGGTCAGGGCCGATTGTGCTACTGACCTCGCTCGACAGTGACATGAACCACATTCTGGCGCTGGAGATGGGCGCCAACGATTATATTCTGAAAACCACGCCGCCCGCTGTTCTGCTGGCGCGCTTGCGTCTGCATCTGCGCCAGGCGCAGGGTTCTCAGCCTGAAGTGGCGCCCGCTATTCAGAGTTCACAGCGGGTGTTACGTTTTGGTTCACTGACCATCGATTCACTCAATCGTCAGGTGACGCTGTTCGATGAAAACATCACCCTCTCCACCGCCGATTTTGATCTGTTGTGGGAACTGGCCACACATGCTGGCCAGATCCTGAATCGGGATGCGTTGCTGAAAACGCTGCGTGGGGTGAGCTACGACGGCATGGATCGCAGTATTGATGTGGCGATTTCCCGTCTGCGTAAAAAACTGTATGACAGCGCCACCGAACCGTTCCGCATCAAAACCATCCGCAATAAAGGTTACCTGTTCGCGCCTCAGGCCTGGGATACCCGCTCCGCATGAGAAAGCTCTTTATCCAGTTCTATCTGCTGCTGTTCGTCTGCTTTCTGGTGATGACTTTGCTGGTGGGCTTGGTGTACAAGTTCACCGCTGAGCGTGCGGGCCGCCAGTCAATGAATGATTTGATGGCGAGTTCGCTGTTTCTCATGCGCAGCGAACTGCGTGAGATCCCCCCGCGAGACTGGAACAAAACCATCCGCAACCTCGACCTCGATCTGTCGTTTGAGCTGCATATCGAACCGATGAGTAAGTATCAGCTGGATGAACCAGATATGCGCCGCTTGCGCGCCGGGGAGATTGTCGCGCTCGACGATCAATACACCTTCCTGCAGCACATTCCACGCAGCCATTATGTGCTGTCGGTCGGCCCAATCCCTTATCTTTTTTATCTGCATCAGATGCGCATTCTCGATATCGCGCTGCTGGCGTTTATCGGCATGTCGCTGGCGCTGCCGGTGTTTATCTGGCTGCGACCACACTGGCAGGAGATGCAGCGGCTGGAAAAAGCCGCGCAACGTTTTGGTCGCGGCGAGCTGGATGTCCGCACCCATTTCGAAAACACGTCGAGTCTGCACAGCCTTGGCGTGGCGTTTAACCAGATGGCCGATAACATCAACACGCTGGTCGCCAGTAAGAAACAGTTAATTGATGGTATTGCCCACGAGTTAAGAACGCCGTTAGTTCGCCTACGCTATCGCTTAGAGATGAGTGACAATCTCAGCGAAGCCGAGTCGGCGGCACTCAATCGCGATGTGGGCCAGTTAGAGAGCCTGATTGAAGAGCTGTTAACCTATGCTCGCCTCGACCGCCCGCGTGTCGATCTTAACCTTCAGTCGTTTGATTTGGCGCAGTGGTTGCGTGTGCATATCGAAGATGTGCAAACCATGAATCCTCAAGCGCATATCGCACTGGATATTCCGCAACTTGAGAATGTGGGTTCCGCCGATACCCGCCTGATGGAGCGCGTGCTGGATAATCTGGTGAACAATGCGCTGCGTTATGCCCAACAGCGGCTGCGCGTCAGCCTGTGGTTTGACGGCGCCATCGGTAATTTACAGGTAGAAGATGATGGTCCAGGTATTCCACCTGAAGAGCGCGCACGCGTGTTTGACCCCTTCGTTCGTCTCGATCCTAGTCGCGATCGCGCGACCGGCGGCTGTGGGCTCGGGCTGGCGATTGTCCACTCTATTGCACAGGCACTGCAGGGACAGGTCACTATTGAGAGCAGCCCGCTTGGTGGTGCCAGCGTTCGCTTCTGCTGGCCGGTTGATCTACCCTTGCGAGATGTTTCGCCCCGTTTACCGTCATAAGGAGCTTTTATTTTGACTTCTGCTTATCAGGAACTTAGCAAAACTTTCCAGCGCCTTTCCCGCTTTGGTCATCTGGGCGCTATTGCCGGTGTCGATATGCAAACCACTATGCCGCCAGGCGGCAGCCAGGCGCGCGGTGAAGCCATGGCGGAACTCAGTGTTTTTATGCATGAACTGTTGACCGATAAACGCCTTGGCGGCTTATTCGATGCCGCCCAGCAGGAATCGTTGAACGATGTAGAGCAAGCTAACCTGAGCGAGATGCAGCGTGCGTGGCAGCAGGCAACGATTCTGCCCGCTTCGTTGGTTGAAGCCAAATCGCTGGCCGGTTCGCGTTGTGAGCATGCCTGGCGCCAACAGCGCCCCGCCAACGACTGGCAAGGCTTCTCGGCTAACCTGAAAGAAGTGGTGAAACTCAGCCGTGAGGAAGCCCAGTTGCGTGCCGAAGCGCTGGGTGTCTCTCGTTATGACGCGCTGCTGGATGTGTTCGAGCCTGGCATGACCAGTGCACAACTCGACAGTACCTTTGGCGAGTTAAAAAGCTGGCTACCCGCGCTGCTGCAAAAAGCTGTCGAGAAGCAGCAGAAAACCGCCATCGCGGCACCGGTGGGTCCCTTTGCCATTGAAGCGCAAAAGCAACTCGGTTTGAGTGTAATGAAAACACTGGGCTTTGATTTCAACCATGGCCGCCTGGATGTCAGCGCTCACCCCTTCTGTGGTGGCGTGCCAGAAGATGTGCGCATTACCACACGTTACAATGAGAACGATTTTCTGAGTGCGATGATGGGCGTGATCCACGAAACCGGTCACGCACGTTACGAGCAGAACCTACCAAAGCAATGGCGTGGACAACCGGTGGCCCACGCTCGCTCGACTGCCATGCATGAATCCCAAAGCCTATTTTTGGAGATGCAATTAGGGCGCAGCAAGGCATTCCTGCAGCATATCCATCCGCAGGTTGTCGCCTTGATGGGTGACCAGCCGGCATTAGCGCTGGATAACTTTGTTCGCCAGACACAACGCGTGAAGCCGGGCTTTATTCGCGTGGACGCGGATGAACTGAGCTATCCGGCCCATGTGATTCTGCGTTACGAAATCGAACGTGCGTTGATTGAAGGTGAGATTGAAGTTGATGACATCCCCGCGCTGTGGGATGAAAAAATGCAGCAATCGCTGGGAATAGATACCCGTGGCAATTATCGTGATGGCTGCATGCAGGATATTCACTGGACCGATGGCGCTTTTGGTTACTTCCCGACGTACACCTTAGGTGCCATGTACGCTGCCCAGCTGTTCCAGGCGGTGAAGCGCGCGATTCCTCAAGTGGAAGATCTGATCCGTAACGGAGAGTTGCAGCCGGTGTTTGACTGGTTACAACAGAACATCTGGCAGCACGGCAGCCGCTTCCCGACGCAACAACTGTTACTGAATGCCACGGGGGAAACGCTCAATCCGCACTATTTCCGTCAGCACCTTGAACAACGCTATCTCTCTGCGTAAACTGCGCGGCGGCCCAATCGGCCGCCCTTTTCACTTCCTTTACCCGCCTTTGTACATTCCGTTACACGCCGATACCAATGCCTCACGGAAAGACTGAATTGTTTTTCATATAGTTCTTTCACCGGCCCCGCAGTGGGCTACACATGAAAAAATAGTTCGAGGATTTTGCGATGAAAAAATTAGTTGCACTGGTGATCGCCGCTGCTATGGGTATGTCTTCTGTTGCTTTCGCTGCTGAGACCACTACAGCTGCTCCGGCTGCTGCCGCTACCACTACCGCAGCACCTGTTAAACACAAAGCGGTTCATCATAAGAAAGTTGCCCAGAAAGCTCAGGCAGCTAAGAAACACAAAAAAGTAGAGAAAAAAGCGCCAGCTGCACAGAAAGCTCAGGCTGCTAAAAAGCACCACAAAAAAGCAACCAAACCAGCTGCACAGAAAGCCCAGGCTGCTAAAAAGCACCACAAAAAAGCAACCAAGCCAGCTGCACAGAAAGCTCAGGCTGCTAAAAAGCACCACAAAAAAGTAACTAAACCAGCTCAGAAAGCTCAGGCTGCTAAAAAGCACCACAAAGCGAAAAAAGCGGCTAAATAAGTCGGCCCTTTAGCGCCAACACCGCATTAATATCTAAAACACCCGGTTATGCCGGGTGTTTATTTACTGGAGTAGCGAAAAATGGTGCGTCGCTATCGCTTTGAAATTATCCTGCTTGTAATGATCCTCTGTGGCATTGTTGCAGCCTGTTTTTTTATCTAGTCGTTGTAGCGTGCTGATTACTCCAATATTTCTCCCTTTTTTCCCGCTCTCCGACTATAGTTATCGCTCAAGCGTGATGACAAAATCCCCTACTTATTCTCGCCATTGAGAGAACTATGCGCCTGGCTATCCTGTTACTTGTTGGTATTTTCAGTTTTAACCTCGCAGCACATGCCGATGATGAAGATGGGCCAAGCCCGGAAGACATCAAGACACTTTTCTTTGGCAAAGATAACCGTAAGGCGATCAGCGACGTTAGCGCGGCGCCCTGGGACGCGATTGGTCAGTTAGAGACCGAAAGCGGCAATCTCTGCACGGCTACCCTGATTTCCGCTCATCTGGCGTTAACGGCCGGACACTGCCTGCTGGCCCCGCCCGGTAAATTTGATAAGCCGGTTGCGCTGCGCTTTATGTCAGGAGCAAAGGGCTGGCGTTATGAAATACATGATATTGATGCGCGGGTAGAACCTTCTCTGGCGCGCAGGCTTAAAGCCGATGGTGAGGGCTGGATCGTGCCACCGGGCGCGGCACCTTACGATTATGGGCTGGTTATTTTACATAACCCGCCGTCGGGCATTGTGCCCATTCCCCTATTTGACGGCTCACGCAGCGATTTAACCGATGCGTTGAAAACCACCGAACGTAAAGTAACGCAGGCCGGTTACCCCGCGGATCACCTCGACACGCTTTATTCTCACAGCGACTGCTTAATTACCGGATGGGCGCAACGCGCGGTGTTGTCGCATCAATGCGATACCTTGCCTGGCGATAGCGGATCACCGCTGCTGTTGAAAAGTGGGGATGGCTGGAAACTGATTGCGGTGCAAAGCTCTGCGCCCGCTCCGGCTGATCGTTATCGCGCGGATAACCGAGCCATTGCGGTGACATCATTTAAAGACAGCCTGGAAGAGTTGGCGAAATAAGATTTTCGCCAGCTCATAGCCGCGTTATTTTTACGCAAGGTCACACTTACAGAGGCGCAAGAGAATTGCGCCTCTGTCGTTTGTGTAATCAGCTAATCTGTTCCATCGCCTGCAGAATACGCTTATCAGAGATAGGATAAGGTGTGCCCAACTGCTGGGCAAAGTAGCTAATCCGCAACTCCTCCAGCATCCAGCGAATGGCCTGGACTTCAGCATCATCCTGGCGCTGAGGTGGCAGTTTGTTACGCCATGCCTGCCACGCCTGCTCAGTTGCCTGCACTTTCAGCATGCGCGCACGATCGCTGTAAGGGTCGGTCGGCAGTTTTTCCAGACGACGCTCGATGCCCTGTAAATAGCGTAACGTATCGCCCAGGTGTTGATAGCCATTGCCGGTAACAAAGCCCCGATACACCAAACCGCTCATCTGCGCCTTAATGTCAGACAGCGCTAGCGCCAGCGTCATATCGACGCGGCCTTTGAGGAATTTATTGATATTGAACACGCTGGTCAGAATCTGTTCGACCTGTTTAGCGATGGTCACCACGGTTTCATTCAATTCGGCACGCACTTTGTCGCGCAGCTGCTCAAAGTTCTCCTGTTGCCACGCTGGACCGCCCGCTTCTGCCATCAATTTATCGATACCACAAGCGATACAGTCATCAATCAAATCCAGTACTTTGCCGTACGGATTGAAGTACAAGCCGAGCTTGGCTTTGTTGGGCAGTTTCTCGTGCAGGTACTTGATCGGCGACGGGATGTTCAACAGTAACAAGCGACGCTGACCGCGCCACATCATTTTCTGCTGCTCCAGTTCATTATCGAACAGGCGAATGGCAACACTGTCTTTCTCGTCGACCAGCGCGGGCCAGGCTTTAACCTGATAGCTGCCGCGTTTCTGCTCGTAACTTTGCGGCAAATCACCAAAGCTCCAGATGTGCAGTCCGCTCTGCTCCAGCCCATCGTCCGCGACTTTCGACAGCGTTTCCTGCACTTTGCCTTTCAACACCTGCTTTAGTTGATGCAGATCTTTGCCTTCCTGCAGCTTGCGATTGTGTTCATCCACAATGCGGAAGGTCATTTTCAGGTGATCGGGCACCTGATCCCACTGCCAGGCTTCACGGTCAATAGTGACGCCGGTCATGCGGCGGAACTCGCGCTCCAGCGCATCCAGCAGCGGTAACTCCATCGCTTTAACTCGACCGAGGAAAGCTTCTGCATAGTTCGGTGCAGGCACCAGATTGCGGCGCGTTGGTTTTGGCAGCGATTTAATCAGTGCAATCACCAACTCACGGCGCACGCCGGGGATTTGCCACTCAAAACCCCCTTCTTCGACCTGATTGAGCAACGGCAGCGGAATGTGAACCGTAACACCATCGGCATCCGCGCCCGGTTCAAACTGATAGCTGAGTTTCAGTTTCAGGTTGCCCTGATGCCAGAAGTTGGGGTAATCAAGCTGACTGACTTTATCCGCGCCATCTTTGATCAGCATCTGCTTATCAAAACTGAGCAAGTCAGGATTGTCTTTGCTCGCCTGTTTCCACCAGCTATCAAAGTGGCGTGCGGAGACCACGTCAGCGCCGATGCGGCGATCGTAGAAAGCAAACAGCGTTTCATCATCGACCAGAATGTCACGACGACGTGATTTGTGTTCCAGATCTTCCACTTCACTGCGCAGTTTGAGGTTGTTACGCAGGAACGCATGACGCGTCTGCCAGTCGCCTTCCACTAACGCGTGGCGGATAAACAGTTCACGGCTGAGTGGCGCATCGATTTGGCTGTAGTTAACCTTGCGCGCCTGCACAATTGCCAGGCCATACAGCGTGACTTTTTCTGTCGCCATCACCGCGCTCTGAGCTTTTTCCCAGTGCGGTTCGCTGTAGCTGCGTTTAATCAGATGCTGCGCCAGCGGTTCGATCCATTCCGGGTCGATACGCGCAGCCACACGGCCCCATAAGCGGCTGGTTTCCACCAGTTCCGCCACCATGGTCCACTTCGGTGGCTTCTTAAAGAGACCGGACCCTGGGAAGATGGAGAAGCGAGCATTACGCGCGCCGGTGAATTCCTGCTTCTCATTATCTTTCTGACCAATATGCGACAGCAAACCGGTCAGTAAGGCGCAGTGCACTTCACGATACGGCGCGGGCTCGCTGTTAACCGGCATACCCTGTTCACGCACCACCTGACGCAGTTGAGTGTAGATATCCTGCCATTCACGCACGCGCAAATAGTTGAGGAAGTCGGTTTTACACTGACGACGGAAGTGATTGCCCGACAGCGCTTTTTGCTGCTCCTGCAGGTAATTCCACAGATTTACATATGAGAGGAAGTCCGACTCTTTATCGGCAAAACGACGGTGTTTCTCATCCGATGCCTGCTGTTTCTCACCCGGACGCTCACGCGGATCCTGAATCGATAGCGCCGCGGTGATGATCATTGCTTCACGCACGCAGCCGAACTTTTGCGCTTCTAATACCATGCGCGCCAGACGCGGATCCACCGGCAGTTGCGCCAGCTGGCGGCCAGACGTCGTCAGCTTGTAGGTTTCATCCTCACTCAGCGTAATAGCGCCCAACTCTTCCAGCAGACGTACGCCATCCTGAATGTTGCGTTTGTCTGGTGCTTCGACAAACGGGAATGCGCCGATATCGCCCAGACCGAGCGCGGTCATTTGCAGAATGACGGAAGCCAGGTTGGTACGCAGAATTTCCGGGTCGGTAAACGCCGGACGACTGAGGAAGTCGTCTTCAGAGTAGAGACGGATACAGATCCCTTCCGACACACGTCCGCAGCGCCCTTTACGTTGATTGGCGGATGCCTGAGAAATCGGCTCGATCGGCAGGCGCTGCACCTTGGTGCGATAGCTGTAACGGCTGATGCGCGCCGTACCGGGATCGATAACATATTTAATGCCCGGTACGGTGAGTGAAGTCTCGGCCACGTTGGTGGCCAGCACGATACGGCGCCCGCTGTGTGATTGAAACACCCGGTTCTGCTCGGCATTCGACAGACGCGCATACAGCGGTAAGATTTCGGTGTGCGGGATATCGCGCTTCATCAACGCATCGGCGGTATCGCGAATTTCGCGTTCACCACTCATAAAGATCAGGATATCGCCACGGCTTTCATGACCTAGCTCATCGACGGCGTCAAAAATCGCCTGCAGCTGATCGCGATCGGTATCCTCCGCGTCTTCCACAATCGGGCGATAGCGCACTTCTACCGGATAGGTGCGACCTGATACCTCAATCACCGGCGCATTATGGAAGTGGCGCGAGAAACGCTGTGGATCGATGGTCGCCGAGGTGATGATCACTTTCAAATCGGGACGACGCGGCAGCAGCTCACGCAGATATCCCAGCAGAAAATCGATGTTCAGGCTGCGTTCGTGCGCTTCATCGATAATGATGGTGTCATATTGCAACAACTGACGATCCTGCTGGATTTCCGCCAGCAGAATACCGTCGGTCATCAGCTTCACCTGAGTGGTGTCGCTAACCTGATCGTTAAAGCGCACTTTGTAGCCAATAGTGCCACCGAGCGAGGTTTCCAGCTCATCGGCAATACGGTTGGCGACGGTACGTGCCGCCAGACGGCGCGGCTGCGTATGACCAATCAACCCTTTGACACCACGCCCGAGCGCCAGACAAATTTTCGGCAGCTGGGTGGTTTTCCCTGAACCAGTTTCCCCGGCCACAATCACCACCTGATGATCGCGAATCGCCTCGGCAATCTCTTGCTGCTTTTGACTGACCGGCAGATTTTCCGGGAAGGTGATGCGTGGCGTGGCCGCCGTGCGCAGGGCAATACGTTGCTCAGCCGCCGCAAATTCGGCTGCTAATTCTGTGGCAATGCCCTGCTGCGCCGCAGGATTTTTCACCTTCGCTGCGCCATGCAAACGGCGCTGCAAGCGCTGGCGGTCGCGCAGCATCAGATTATCGAGCCGCATCCAGAGTGGGGCCAAAGGGGAAGTGACGGATGATGACATAGTGGTGTGTTACCTGTGGTCGCGGCGAGCCTGGCAAAGTGCGCTCGATGCCGGCTGAAATTTCCCGGCGGATTCAATCAATTATTGCCCGGCATAATAGCACACTCTGGACAACCTCACCTGACCGGACGTGCGACCTTATTCAATAATTTCGAACATAGGTCTCGAAATATTGCGCTTTTACCTCGCGGAGGATCTCCGTAGAGTGTAACGCATTGAGCGGTAAGCCAACCGCGTAACGCACAGGAAAATACCATGAGCAAAGTTTTAGTTCTGAAATCAAGCATTCTGGCCGGTTACTCTCAGTCAAACCAACTGGCTGACTTCTACGCTGAAGAAGCGCGCGCCAAAGGTAATGAAGTGACGGTTCGCGATCTGGCTGCTCAGCCCATTCCGGTTCTGGATGGCGAGTTGGTTGGCGCACTGCGTCCTTCTGATGCTCCGCTGTCTCCACGTCAGCAGGAAGCCCTGGCGCTGTCTGATGAGCTGATTGCAGAACTGCAAGCGCATGACACTGTGGTTATCGCTGCGCCAATGTACAACTTCAACATCCCTACTCAGCTGAAAAACTACTTCGACCTGATTGCGCGTGCTGGCGTGACCTTCCGTTACACCGAAGCAGGCCCGGAAGGTCTGGTCACCGGTAAACGTGCCGTGATCCTGTCAAGCCGTGGCGGTATTCACAAAGATACCCCAACCGATCTGCTGACCCCATACGTGAAATTGTTCCTGGGCTTCATCGGCATCACCGATGTGAACTTCGTGTTCGCTGAAGGTATTGCTTATGGTCCAGAAGTGGCGACCAAAGCTGCTAACGACGCGAAAGACGCCATCAAGCAAATTGTTGCTGCGTAATCTTAAGAACGTGATGAATACCCGAGAATAATGGGTATGATGCCATCTTTGCCGGGCCTGAGTGCCCGGCTTTTTTATGGCTGTGACTTTGATAATGATCGGTTTTACTTACGTAACCACTGCCCGTTGATACCGCGCACATACTCACCGTTGCCCGCGCGACTCACCAGCTTTTCGCCCGCGATCCGTGCCACTTCGCTGGTGGTCAGATTGTTCTGCTGCGCGACGCGCTGATATTGTTGCATACGGCCATCATTAATCTGTTTCACCAGCGCCAGGGTTTCATCGTCCTGCTGGCGTGCCGCTACATAGCCACTGAGTGTTTCCCCCACGCGCCCCTGCTGCCGCGCCTCGTCCAGCGTCAGCGCCCACGCTGAAGGCACCAGCAGCAGCGCCAGCAACAATGCCATCGCTTTCGATTTCATCATGCCGCTCCTCAAAACAGGCCGCTTTGATTTTTCAGCAACGCTTCCACATCTTTATCGACCTTGATGTGGATTTCATGTTCGATCTTCACGTTCATATTGATGGTGATCGGCTCTTTCGGTGCCGCCACTTCAATGCGCGGCACACAACCGATCAGCGGCAGCCCAGCTGCCAACACCAGCAATGCCCTGAGGCTCATGGTTGGGGATCCTTCTTCGATGGCAGGGTGGCATTTTGTTCCACCCAGGATTGCAAATTATCGCCAAAGCGCAGGCTGCGCCACAGCTGGAACAGATTTTCCTGATGCCGATAGTTGAGGTTAATCGACTGTCGGCGATTACTAAACTGACTGGTGCCTTTCACCTCGGACTGCATCGTGAGATTGCCGAAGTTATCGAGGTCCAAAGTGGCCCACGAACGGGAAATCTCCATGTAACGCAGCCAGTCCATGGCGGCGCCCGCGGCGAAGTTATTCCTGACGATGGCATCCGCCATATCTTTATCCATGCGGAAGGTCAGCGGGCCGCTGTTGGCAATCCAGCCCTTCTCAATCAGCCATTGCGGATTATTCACCCACAGCGGCAGCTCGCCGTTTACTTTGCCCGACATGGCAAACTGCTTGGGTTTGATTGCCGTGATCAGCTTGCTGAGGTTGATTTCACGCAGCGAAACGCGCGCAGGCTGGTGCTGCGGCATGCGCAGTTCAGGCATGCTGACATGGCCGCCTAACAGATCGAGATTGACGTTACTGAGCGTCAACGGCTGGCGCTCTTGCCATGGGTAATGGCCCTGCAGATCGGCAGTGATGTTCTGCAACGCAAACTGGTTTTTGACTTCAGCGATGCGCAGTGAAACCGGACCACGACGCCCTAACTGCCATTGGTGATCCTTGAGGCGGAACGGTAGTGTGAAGTCGATGCCATTGATTTCACTGTCCGGCATCCACACGCTGCCCTTTTTCACTGCCCAGAAACCACCGGCTTCGAAGCCCTGTTTCGACGCCGCAGAAAACGCCATTTGCGCTCTCAGTTCACCCGACTGAATGCGCATCTTCAAATCGCTACTGAGCAACGGCTGGAACACCGTCAGTGACTGAACTGGCCACCAGGCTTCACCGCGCAAACGTTCACCATCCCAGCGACCATGCACCCGCACCGGGCCGATATCTTCAGCAGTTAACTGACCGCGCCAGATAAAACGACTCGGATCGCTGCCTTTGGCCTCAAAGCTCAGTTCTGAAGGCGGCAGCCAGCCGCCATAGCTAAACTGCGTCTGACCGGATTTCAGAGTAAAACCCCCGTTGAAAGCCGGATGCGCGACGTCTCGCTGCCAGCGGACCGGAGCCGTCAGGGTTAAGCGCGGTTTATCGACCTGCACCATGCCATAGGCTAATTGATCAAAGCCGATGTTGAGTGTGTCCAGGGAGATCAGCGTATCCTGCCAGCTACCCGTGCCCTTCACATCCCATTTGGCATTGAGCGGCTGCATCATTCCCTCGCCCCAGTATCGCCAGTTCCAGCGCCCACTGTCCGGCCAGAAATCGCTGGCGCGACCATCAAGATGCAGCGTAAAGCGACCGAAGTTGGGATCGTGTGCTTTCAAGATAGCCTGCAGGCGGCCATTAATACCACGCGAGCCAACGGTGACGCCTGCCAGTGGCCAGCGCGCTTCATCCACTTCCAGCGTCGACAGTAATCGACCGCGCAAACGCAGCAGTGCACCTTGTTTAAGCGTGATTTGCGGATCGGTCAACATGCCGTGCAACATACCCGGCATGCTGCCGAACAACTGCAGGTCGGCAAACTTACTTTCGCCGGTCAGCTGGAACGGTAACGCGCTGTCGGTAAGGCTCAATGTGCCCGGCCCGACACTCAGCACCAGGTTACCCTTGCCCCCGCGTCCCTGAGTTAGCAGGTTAAACCGACCGCTAATCTGGGTGTTTTCCAGTCCCTGCTGCCAATTGTCGAGCGTGAGCGCCAAACCACCGGACAGCGGCTGATCGGCTTGCGGCCAGCGCCAATGTCCCTGAGTGATGCGAATCTGCTGCGCATCGACCTGCCACGGCAGCTGCAGTAGCGGCTGATCGTCACCCTGCTGATTGACCGTGAGCGTGCCCTGCTGCTGCTGCCAGTTGAGCGTCAACGCCAGCGGCTGCGGCCACTGCGCCAGATTGACATCACCGCTGAGTTCGCCCGCCACCGGTAAACCGTTAGCAAAGGTGGGCAGCGTCAGCTCACCGTGCAAATCGAGCGGTTTCGGCAGTAAAGGATGACTGAGCTGGAGTTGTGCGATCTGCAGTTGCTGCCCCTGCAAACGTGCATCTAGTTGCAGGTTATCGCCCTGATAATGTAACTGCTGGACGCTTTTATCGAGGCTGAGATCAAAACGGCCGGCATATTGCTGCCAGGGTAAAATACTCAGTTGCTCAAGATGGATATCGGCACCCGGTAACATTTGTTGCCATTCGGCCAGACTGCGCGGTGCACCGCTGGAATCGCTCTGTGGCAGGGCTTGCAGGCATTCACTGTTAAGCTGAACGGCCTGTGCACTGAGCTGCCAGCGTTTATGTTGCCAACCCAGCGCTACATCTTTGACATTCGCCAGCTCGCAGTCACCAGCCAGATAGCTTACAGCCGGAAAATGCACGCCGCCGTTATGCCAGCGCGGTGAACCATTAAGCTCAACGCGGGTATTTTCCGGCAGCCAGATACCCGCCAGACGCGGCAACCATTGCGTCAGCGTCAGCAGTAATCCCAACAGAAGCAATATCAGCGCCAGTAGCGCAGCAAGTGTTCGACGGAGGCCCCGCGACATGGCAGTTAACTATCCTGTTCTTTACGCAATCCTGACGCTGATGATGTCATGTTATGTCCGGCAAATGAAGGTGTTAGCTATATAGCCTGGCTGAAGATCAGCAAAATGATGCAGAAAACGTTATTCTGTGATGATACCGACGTTGCATTTTTCAGGAGCGAAATAATGAAAGTTGCGGTTTACAGCACCAAACACTACGACCAGAAATACTTTGAACACGTCAATGCCAGCTTTGGATTTGAGTTGCAGTTTTTTGACTTCCTGCTGAGCGAAACCACCGCCAAAAACGCGGCAGGCTGCGATGCGGTGTGCATTTTCGTTAATGATGATGGCAGTAAAGGGGTGCTGGAGGAGCTGGCGGCACTGGGCGTGAAAACCATCGCGCTGCGCTGTGCCGGATTTAATAACGTCGACCTTGAAGCGGCTGCCGCCCTCGGTTTGCAGGTGGTACGCGTACCGGCCTATTCGCCGGAAGCGGTGGCTGAACACGCGGTGGGGTTGATGATTACGCTGAATCGCCGCATTCACCGCGCCTATCAACGCACGCGTGATGCTAACTTCTCGCTGGATGGCCTGACCGGTTTCAATATGCACGGTAAAACGGCGGGTGTGATTGGCACCGGTAAAATCGGTGTGGCGACCATGCGCATCCTGAAAGGCTTTGGCATGCGTTTACTGGCGTTCGATCCTTATCCAAGTGCTGCTGCACTCGAACTGGGTGCCGAATATGTCGATCTGAAAACGCTGTTTGCCGCATCCGATGTGATTACGCTGCATTGCCCAATGACGCCGGAAAATCATCATCTACTCAATGCACAAGCCTTTAATCAGATGAAAGATGGGGTGATGATCATCAACACCAGTCGTGGTGGTTTGATCGACTCACAGGCAGCCATTGATGCGCTGAAGCAGCAAAAGATAGGTTCGCTCGGTATGGATGTGTATGAAAATGAGCGCGATCTGTTCTTTGAAGACAAATCGAACGATGTGATTCAGGACGATGTGTTCCGTCGCCTGTCAGCCTGCCATAACGTGTTGTTCACCGGACATCAGGCATTCCTGACTGCCGAAGCCCTGACGGCGATTTCCGAAACCACGCTCAGCAATTTACAGCAGCTTGAACGTGGCGAAGACTGCCCGAATCAGGTGAAAGCGTAAAGATGTGGCGCCTGCCTCAGCGGGCGCACTGTCCACCCATCAGCGCCTGCTCGTCACAACGACGGCCGTTGGCTAACTGACACATGCCAATACGCGATCCATCCAGCTGGCGTGAAAACGCCAGTGTTCCCCCGGCATTACTGCAATTCACTTCGGCCATAGATGCCATGATGACATGCGGTTGAACGTGTGCTGCGGTAGCCTGTTGCGGTGGTTCGTCTTCACTGTTGCTGCTGCAGGCAGAAAGTAACAGTGCTGCACCGGCCAGCAGTAAGGTAGCGGCTTTCATCGGTCGGACTCCAGGGGAGTTGGGCGTAAAAGAGGCACCAGCATATGTCAGCTACCATCAGGGGTCGATAGGCGACACAGCTTTTTACAAAATTTATTATCGCTTTTTGCAAGCAGAATTATCCTGATTGGACCTGATCAGCCTTTTTTCACCGAAACAATCTTATTTATCAATGCATAAGGAGGAATCATGCTAACAGACATGTTGATCCGTATTGCGCTCGCCGGCATTTTGGGTGGATTGATTGGCCTCGAGCGTCAGATGCGCGCCAAAGAGGCCGGATTACGCACCCACATTTTGGTGGGTATTGGCAGTGCCATGTTTATGCTGGTGTCAAAGTATGGCTTCGCTGACATGCTTGATAGTGATCACGTGGCGCTGGATCCCAGCCGAATTGCCGCACAGGTGGTGAGTGGGATGGGCTTCCTTGGCGCCGGTACCATCATCATCCAAAAACAAGTGGTCAAGGGTTTAACCACCGCCGCAGGATTGTGGGTCACCGCCGCGATTGGCCTGGTGATTGGTAGCGGCATGTATGAGATTGGTATTTATGGCACGGTGCTAGCGCTGGTGGTGTTAGAAACCTTCCGTCGTATTAGTCACTGGTTGATTGGCCGACACCATACGTTGATGGTGCACCTTAAACCGAAAAGTGTGCCTTTGGTGTTGCTGGTGCTGCAACGCGAGAATATCCGTTATGGCCACATCGCTGTGGTGAACCGGGATGAGGAGAATGGCCTGTGTGAACTCAGCGTTGAGGTGACATTGTCACGCAGCGCCGCTATTCACACCATCTACGATAAAGTGATGGAAATCAAAGGCGTTCAGTCATTAGAGATGATGTAAAAATCGACAATCTTAGACGGCTGTGCGCTCACCTGTCGCTACCACACAGATGAAAAAGTCCGGCCAAATGGCTTTGCTAAACTGAATTATTACCCCCGTAAAGTTTCGGGTTTCTCAGCGTAGCAAAGGACGATTTATGATTACCGTCGACGGCAACGGTGCGGTGGCTTCGGTCGCTTTCCGCACCAGTGAAGTGATCGCCATTTATCCCATCACGCCCAGCTCCACCATGGCGGAACTGGCCGACAGCTGGTCTGGCGAAGGTCGCCGCAATATCTGGGGTGATATCCCTCGCGTGGTGGAGATGCAGTCTGAAGGCGGCGCCATCGCTACCGTGCACGGAGCGTTACAAACCGGCGCCCTTTCCACCACGTTCACGTCATCACAGGGCCTGCTGCTGATGATCCCGACGCTGTATAAACTCGCCGGGCAACTGACGCCGTTTGTCCTGCACGTTGCGGCGCGGACTGTTGCCACGCATGCGCTGTCGATATTTGGCGATCACTCTGATGTGATGGCGGTGCGCCAGACCGGTTGCGCGCAACTGTGTGCTTCCAGCGTGCAGGAAGCGCAAGATTTCGCGTTGATTTCTCAGATGGCTTCACTGAATAGCCGCGTGCCCTTTATTCACTTCTTCGACGGTTTCCGCACCTCACATGAGATCAACAAGATCGTCCCCATCAGTGATGAAACCCTGCAAGCACTGATGCCAGCACAAGCGATCGCAGAACATCGTGCACGCGCACTGACGCCGGATCATCCAACGATTCGCGGCACCTCCGCCAATCCTGATACCTATTTCCAGTCACGCGAAGCCACTAACCGCTGGTACGACGCCTGTACCGTCCATGTTGAAGCCGCCATGGACGCGTTTGCCGCTAACACCGGCCGCCAGTATCAGCCGTTTGAGTTTTATGGTCATCCGCAGGCTGAGCGCGTGATAGTGATGATGGGCTCGGGCTGCGGCACCGCCGAAGAAGCGATTGATGTGCTGTTGCAACGCGGCGAAATGGTCGGATTGGTGAAAGTGCGCCTCTATCGTCCGTTCTCAGCGGCGCATCTGATCAAAACTCTGCCTGCTTCGGTTCAGCGCGTGGCGGTGCTGGATCGCACTAAAGAGCCCGGCGCATTGGGTGAACCGCTGTTCCTGGATGTGATGACCGCACTGGCTGAAGCCTTTAGCCGGGGGGAACGCCTGACGCTGCCGAAAGTGATCGGCGGACGCTACGGTCTGTCATCGAAAGAGTTTGCCCCTGATGCCGTGCTCGCTGTGTTCCGTGCGCTGCAGCGTGAACAACCGCCTGCGCGTTTCACCGTGGGTATTTATGATGATGTCACGCACTTATCGCTGCCGATGGAGGCCAACATCGTGCCGAATCGGGCGCGACTGGAAGCGCTGTTTTACGGCCTTGGCAGTGACGGCAGCGTGAGTGCCAGCAAAAACAACCTGAAGATCATCGGCAATGCCACGCCGTGGCACGTGCAAGGCTATTTCGTTTATGACTCGAAGAAAGCGGGCGGCCTGACTGTTTCCCATCTGCGCGTCAGTGAACATCCCATCCAGTCGGCGTATCTGGTGCAACAGGCTGATTTTATTGGCTGTCATCAACTGCAATTTATTGATAAATATTCGATGCTTGACCAGTTGAAACCGGGCGGCATTTTTCTGCTGAATACCCCTTACGCCGCTGATGAAGTCTGGTCACGCCTACCGCAGGAAGTGCAGAGCCAGCTTAATGACAAGCAGGCGCGGTTTTATGTCATCAATGCGGCGCGTATTGCGCGTGAATGCCAGCTCGGTGCGCGCATTAATACCGTGATGCAAATGGCGTTCTTCCAGTTGACGCAGATTTTGCCCGGCGAAAGTGCATTAACCGAACTGCAAAACGCCATTTCGCGCAGTTACAGCAGTAAAGGCGAGGAGCTGGTGCAACGTAACTGGCAGGCGCTGGCGATGGCACAACAGGCACTGGAAACGGTGCCGCTGCAGGCGGTTGATCAGCACAGTCCACACCGTCCGCCGGTGGTATCCGATAGTGCACCGGATTTTGTCAAAACCGTCACCGCCGCCATGCTGGCAGGATTAGGCGACAAATTACCGGTGTCCGCACTGCCGCCGGATGGCACCTGGCCGGTTGGCACCACACAGTGGGAAAAACGCAACATCGCCGAAGCGATCCCCATCTGGCAACCCGACCTGTGTACGCAGTGTAATCACTGCGTAGCAGCCTGCCCGCACGCGGCGATTCGCGCTAAAGTCGTTACGCCGGAAGCCATGGACTCCGCACCCGCTTCACTCGCTTCTCTCGACGTCAAATCACGCGATATGCGCGGCCAGAAATACGTGCTGCAAGTGGCACCGGAAGATTGCACCGGCTGTAATCTGTGTGTCGAAGTGTGCCCGGCCAGCGATCGCCAGCATCCGGAGATAAAAGCCATCAACATGCAATCCCGTCTTGAACATGTTGAGACTGAAAAGGTGAATTACGATGCGTTTCTTGCGCTGCCGGAGATCACGGCGGAACAGCTGGAACGCATTGATATTCGCACCTCACAACTGATCACCCCGCTGTTTGAGTATTCAGGTGCCTGTTCCGGCTGCGGGGAGACGCCGTATATTAAGTTGCTGACGCAGCTGTATGGCGATCGCCTGTTGATTGCCAACGCCACCGGTTGCTCATCCATATATGGCGGTAATCTCCCCTCCACCCCTTACACCACTAACGCTGAGGGACGCGGACCGGCATGGGCCAATTCCCTGTTTGAAGATAACGCAGAATTCGGGCTCGGTTTCCGCCTGAGCGTTGATCAGCAGAAACAACGTGCGCTACGTCTGTTAGATCAGTGTGCGCCAGAGTTGCCCGAAGCTTTAGTGGCAGCATTGAAAGAGGACAATGTCCTGCCCTCTGTTCGTCGCGAGCAAATCGTTGAACTGCGTCAGCAGCTGGCGGCTTCATCATCAGCGCACGCAGGCGAATTACGGGTTATCGCCGATGCGCTGGTGGAGAAATCTGTCTGGCTGATTGGAGGCGATGGATGGGCCTATGACATCGGCTATGGCGGTCTTGATCATGTGATGAGCCTGAGCGAAAACGTCAACGTGCTGGTTCTCGACACCCAGTGTTACTCCAATACCGGAGGACAAGCCTCCAAAGCCACGCCGCTTGGCGCAGTCACCAAGTTTGGCGAACAAGGCAAGCGTAAAGCACGTAAGGATTTAGGCGTCGCCACCATGCTGTATGGGCATGTGTACGTGGCCCAAATCTCGCTGGGCGCGCAGTTGAATCAGACGGTGAAAGCGATTCAGGAAGCGGAAGCCTGGCCCGGCCCATCGCTGATCATTGCTTACAGCCCGTGTGAAGAACACGGCTATGACCTCGCCTACAGCCATGAACAGATGCGATTGTTGACCACCAGCGGATTCTGGCCACTGTATCGTTATGACCCACGTCGTGCAGAGCAAGGTAAAGCGGCACTGGCGCTGGACTCTCGCCCGCCCACCTCAGTGCTGGAAGAGGCATTGATGAACGAGCAGCGTTTCCGCCAGTTGCAAACCCGTGAACCGGAAGCCGCTGCGCAGCTATGGCAGGAAGCAACCGAAGCCGCCAATCAACGCTATCAGCGACTGGCGGAAATGGCCGGTAAAGCAGAGAAAAGTGACTAAATGAATCAAGCCCGGCGCACACTGGCCGGGCTTAATATTTTAACAGGGCTGAAGCTGAATAATCGCCATCTCAACCGCGCGATTAGGCGAGCCGGTTAATTCCCGATAGCGCAGTTGCAGATTGCGCAATTCTGTCGCTACCACCTCTTTTTCTGTTGCTGATCCGCGCTGCGCCAGCTCGAGATAACATTGCCCGACTAGCCGGCACGCTTCTTCAAAAACCATGTCGTACGTTTGCATCTGCCTCTCCTCACCTTTAGAAACTAAAAAAAACACTTCATCCATCCTGTCAGGCAGCGATGCGCACAATCTTTACCCAGATCAATAAATGGGCAGTTTGTTCTGGCAAAGTGTGCGGTTTTATCGCAGGAAAGCGTGAAAAGAGATCACATCAGACTGGCATTCGCCTGCGCAATCCGTACCATACGCACTCATGTCATAGGGGTTTATTGCCGCTGAAGCCTTATTCAGCCGCCAACGACCCTTGCGTTCATTCTCAAGCGTGAAAATAATGTCAGAAAATCAAGAAGTAACGAAGAAAGAACAATATAACCTGAACAAATAAGATAGATTTGCTAAGTAATTGGCAATATTAAATATTCATTTAAAATCAGTTTGTTAGCGTTACGCTAAAGTACGCAGTTATACTCCCTGCCCCATTATTAATGCCCATTTTAGTGCCCTGATTTGGGTTTTTGCCCCTGTTTTTGCCCCCTGTTTCTCCATCCCTAGGTAGAGAGTTAAGTCCCCCATTTATTGCTGTCTAATCATCAGTGAATACATAAAATTCATGTTGTGGGTATTTGCATTCAACTGACTAACTGTTTGCATTTTAGCTGGTCATCACCAGCGAAGATTATGGCCAAGTTGACAGGCAGCTTTGTGCCATGAGCGGACGTTGCTCATGTAACAGTTAACCTACGGTATTGGTCATTGTTGTTGTAATGTAATGAGTAATCAACCTCAGGTTGAGGAGTACTTGCTCAGAGTCGCGTGTCCTCTATTAATAGGTAAGATCAGTTGTTGTGGAAAAAAAAGAGGGGCCCATCTGATCGACCCCCGCCTTCCAAAGAGCACCGGCAACAGAGGATCTGTCTGCGCCAGTCCCACACAACTCCTGTCGTTATCTCATTGCTCAGTAGCCAGACGCCTGCTTATGATCGGTGCAG
>NZ_JACVUP010000014.1 GCF_016625195.1 Erwinia sp. S63 | reverse complement strand
AGCCACAGGCGGACATTACTATTGGGGTGCTACAATAACAGTGCGCATAATCATGATTATGTTAAATAAGGTATCAAGTTACGCACTCCAGTCTGTACTGGCTATCACCCGCTGATTATTGCGTTGCAGTAAATCGTTATGACGTAAACGGCTTCAGCTTTTCACCTGCCATCGAACCCTCAACTCTGCACTGCGGTTCACATCGTAAATGGCTTATCGTGGGCTTTACCACTCAACTCATTCTGCAACGACACAAGTAACGACGATAACCGCTCGCTTGCATAAGTGATGAAATCCTTGCGTCCTAATGTCCGGTCAAATACCTGTTGTGGCAGGAATCTTTTCATCTCATTGTAAAAACGCCCATCACCTACGATTGATCCAATGCTTTGGATACGTTGTGACAGCAACACATCATAGTCAGGAATCTTATAGACATTAATTTTTTTCTTTACCAAATCAATGTCATAAAAAGCATTCTGCTGCAGTAACCAAGGCAAATCCCATAAATCGCGGTAACGAATATATCTGGTGGTTGCAGCTAATGAGATGAGCTTATCACTCATAATTTCGTCGAGAGATTCACACATAACCAGCGTATCGCTGTAGCCATCAGGCAAAAAGCTGTAATTGCGCGTCAATGACAACGGCTTTCTGGTGTATGCAGGGATATTGGCGATTTCTATTTTGATACGTTGTTTCGGCATATCTCGTCTTTCTGGTGCTGTTGTTACTGACACCTGCCATTTATCAATTCGAATCTCTTCGTAACCGGGTTCGTTCCTTAACTCCGCTGGTTCTTTCACCGCAACTTCTAATCCATACCGAGTGCCAAGATAATCCTCAATACAACTTTTAAGATTTTTAAGATCCGTGCCGGAAAAACTAAATCCCCCTGCAAAACCAAGGTCTTCGCTAAAACGATTGCCGCTATAGCATAGCCGCAATGAGGTTCCGCCCTGGAATGCAAGGTTCTGCAGTAATCCTTCTCTATCCAGGCAAAATAGAATGTCGTAATGCAGTAGCTCTTTCTCAACCACATTTCGCATGCCATCAAGCTCAGCTGACGCCATGGCTTGACCAACTAAATCGGCAAAATTAACCTTCTGATTCATCCTGAAGCTCCGTTGTATCGACCAGATGTAAGTTACGCCCTACCCGCCGCAAATCTCTGAGTGCTGTTTTCATCGTTGCCTGGCGTAAAGGCGAGTCACCGATATATGTGTTTTGCAAAATCTGTTCGGGAGATCGCTTGGTGTGCGTAAACTCAATGACGCCATAGGGCGTTTTATGTTCTTCAGAACGTCCAGTGGTCATCACTGTAATTCTGCTCATTGGAATCTGAGAGATAGCGCCATAAGCAGATAACGCTGATTCAAGACTGAGATAGTTGTATTCACCTCTACGCAGCGCTAATACCACCCTTTCAAGCGTATAGGCATCTTTACTTCTGGCTAATGCGTAAACATAAACGCCTCGAATAGCACGTGTGAGGATGCCGTCTTTTACTAATCGATTTAAACCTGCTTGAAGGGTTTTCGCGCTATCTTCAAAAAAAATTTTAGCTAAATCCCGAAGAGTAAAGACATAACGTCCTTTCTTATCAAACATGTTGAACTGAGTAATAGCTGCCATTCTGTTCATGATTAAGTCTACATAAAAGAGATTAAATAATGGCTTTCATGTAAACATAATCAATGGAAGATCGTCAAGTACACATGAAAACACTATAAATATAGACTTCATGTATACTTATTCGTTGGCAGATCATTCTCGCTCTCATGACTGAGGTATCAGACATCCCTCGTGAATT
This sequence comes from Erwinia sp. S63, assembly GCF_016625195.1. Lineage (GTDB taxonomy): Bacteria > Pseudomonadota > Gammaproteobacteria > Enterobacterales > Enterobacteriaceae > Pantoea. Next base: position 190,193 of record NZ_JACVUP010000014.1, on the reverse strand, counting down.
GTTTAAAATACAGCCACAGCAAGGCGTCGCTACGTGAATATTTAGCAATAACCCCTCACATCAAATCTCAGAATTCACGTAGCGACGTCAAAATTGCCGCCTTCAGAAAGGTTCATAACCGAAAGCCTGTTTAATCTTGATACGATTCTCTGTCGTCAGCTCAGGCGTTTTTCCTGCCATCAACTACAGTTAACTGATTCAAACCCCAGCAAAAAAAACATCATGCCCTTTTCGCTCACCACACATCTGTTCGCGCGGCTACGTCTGTTAATCTCGATTGTTGCCGGGGTCGTCTGCTATTTCTTGCTGCCTGCAAAACTTGGAGAACTGCAGCGCGTGCTGATTGGCTGGAATGTGCTGGCGTGGTTTTATCTGTGGTTTATTTGGTTTCGCATGCTGCGTACCGATGCTGGCGAGATCAAACGTATCGCTCAGATACAAGATCAGAGCGCTGCGTTAGTTTTGGGCATGGTCATTGTGGCCTGCATGATCAGCATCGTGGCAATCATGAGCGAACTGCCGGCGCTCAAACATCTCACCGGCACACCACGCGTGTTACATCTGCTGCTGACGGCCATGACATTGATTGTCTCATGGGCATTACTGCCAAGTTCGTTTGCCATGCATTATGCGCATCAACACTATTTGCATCGCACTCAGGATATCACGCCCATGATTTTCCCGGAAAAACCGGATGAACCGGCATACTGGGATTTTCTCTATTTCTCATTCACCATCGCGGTTGCATCACAGACCGCTGATGTGGCAACGGGCACCACCGAAATGCGCAAGCTGGCGCTGCTGCAATCGGTGATCTCGTTTATTTTCAATCTGGCCATTCTGGGATTGTCGGTGAATGTGGGCGCCGGATTGCTGAGTTAACGCTTAACGACGCCCTTTATTAATTGAGGCAGACCAGTTGAAGTCACTGACTTCGCTGGCAGATTGCGCTTCAGGTTTCTTGCGGCGCGCAGGTGTTTTCTTTGCTTTGTCCGCTTTGGCTTTTTCTTTGGCTAACTTGAGGGTCATGACTTGTTGACGTGCGTCTGCGGTATACTCTTTTTCTTTTTTCGCATCAGGCTCTTTACCGCTGCGCTGGCGATGTTTTTCCATTAACCCTTTGAAGATTTCATCCACTTCACTTCGCTCAGCTTCATTGAACTGGTCGATTGAAATCATTTTCTTATCGCTCATCGCGTTATTTCCTCAGTAAATGGCTAAGCTCAAGTCTACACCATTGCTGCCGGCACGGCTTTCTTGTAATCTTGCCCGCCAATCATCCGCCTGCAAATTAGGACGTAATATGACCCCTCACTCTTCTAAAGATCCCATGCACGGCGTGACGCTGGAAATGATTGTTAATGCATTAGTGGCGCGTTATGGTTGGGTTGAACTGAGTAAACTCATCAATATCAACTGCTTTAAAAACGATCCCAGCGTAAAATCCAGCCTCAAATTCCTGCGTCGCACACCATGGGCGCGTGCTGAAGTGGAAGCGCTGTACCTGGATTCTCTGGATGAACCCGCCAAACAAGATTCAGCTGACCGCGACTTTAATCCCTGGACCCAGGGCCACTGATAATCACAGCGGCTGACCCTCTCTTCACCCTTTCCTTTTGATGACAACCTTGCCAGCGTCATCACATTTTCCAATGACCGGCTGCCTTGTAACTTCTTTTCTCGCATGACAATATCGATACATGTATATACATGTATCGCCTATTGCAAACACAACTGATAAACAAAAATAACATAACGCACTGCGTTCATTGTTTCAGCGAGGAAACTATGTCAGCCGAATCACCTGCAGCCGATTATTCAGGCACAGAAAACCAGCGCCTGTCTGAAACCCGATCTATCGATTACATCCCACTCCGCGAACGCCATGGCCACCCTTTCAGCCAGTTCACTCTCTGGTTTGGCGGTAACCTGCAAATCACCGCCATTGTCACCGGAGCGCTCGCCGTGGTGTTGGGCGGCGATGTGGTGTGGTCGCTTGTGGGTCTGTTGGTGGGCCAGGTTATTGGTGCCGCCATTATGTCGTTGCATGCCATTCAGGGCCCACGTCTTGGCTTACCGCAGATGATCACCAGTCGCATGCAGTTTGGCGTGTTTGGTGCGGTGATCCCGCTGCTGCTGGTATGCATTATGTATGTCGGATTTTCGGCAAGTGGCACCGTGCTGGCCGGTCAGGCACTGGCAAAGCTGATTAATGTGAGCAACGCTACGGGTATGATCCTGTTCAGCGCCATCATTGTGGTGATTGCGGTGCTCGGATACCGGGTAATTCACAAGCTGGGTAAAGTGGCGAGTGTGATCGGTGTGCTGGCCTTCGCTTATCTGTTCATCACCCTGCTTTCCACGCATGATTTGTCCGCCGTATGGCAAAATCAGCACTTCACGATTGCCAACTTCCTGCTGGCCGTTTCCCTCTCATCCTCCTGGCAAATAGCCTTTTGCCCGTATGTGTCTGATTACTCGCGCTACCTGCCTGCTAATGTATCGGCGAAAAAGCTGTTCAGTTCGGTGTTTTTCGGCACCGTTTTAGGCACACAAGCCTCGATGACGTTGGGCGTGATTGTGGCGGCGATTGCCGGAAAAGCGTTTTCCGGTAATGAAGTGGGATATATCGTGGGTCTGGGCAGTAGCGCGACCATGGCAATGGTGATCTACTTTGCTATCTGTTTTGGCAAGATTACCTTCACTACCCTGAATGCTTACGGCAGCTTTATGTCACTCACCACCATCGTGTCAGGCTTCCGGCAGCAAACTTCCCTCAGCCGAGGTGGTCGTATTCTGTTTGTGGTGTTGATGGTCACGATTGCCTGCATCATCGCCCTGATCAGTGAACCGGCCTTCCTCAAATCGTTTACCCATTTCCTGTTGTTCCTGCTGGCCTTCTTTGTTCCGTGGAGCGCAATCAGCCTTACCGATTTTTATCTCATCACCAAAGGGCGCGTGGATATTCCGGCACTCTCACAGCCTGATGGTCGTTATGGGCGCTGGAACTGGGCAGGGATTGTGGTCTATTTCCTGGGTGTGATGGTGCAACTGCCGTTTATTGATAATCCGCTGCACCATGGCTCATTAACCTGGATATTTGCAGGCAATGATGTGTCGTGGATTATTGGCTGGTTTGTCACCGCATTACTGTGGTTAGCCGCACGCCGACTGGATCGTCGGGGCACGTTGGCAGAGTCGATCTATCCTACAGAGTGACGTTGTCACGGCCGCCTATTCAGGCGGCCGTATGACTTACTTATCGTTGGTAAATCGTCCCACAATGGTGGCGGCTCCCAACGTGTGACCTTTCAATTTAGCGATCAACTCATCATGAGTTAGTCCGCCAGGCAATTGATTTACCGGCAAATCTGTTGCTACCATCACGAAGTTATAATGATGCATGCCGCTTCCCACAGGCGGGCAAGGACCATAATAGCTTGTGGTGCCCGGCGAATTTTTACCCCCGGTATAACCTTCACCTTTACTGAGCTCGCCCTGCGCAAACTGCGTGCGATCCGCCGCGATGTTATAGGCCACCATATGTGTTACGCCTAAGCCTTTTCCTCCCACGGGATCGGTAAGCATCAGCGCAAAGCTGCGGGTGCCGGCCGGTGCATTTGACCAGCTTAGAGCGGGCGACACATTGTTGCCGGTGCATGACGGGTTACTTTCGTTGTTGCCTGCAAAGGTTTTATCCAGCATGGCACTGTCGTTAAAATCCGATGATTGCAGCGTAAATATCGGGGCAGCCAGCACGGTTCCCGGAAGCATCGCCAATAGTAGTGCGCGTTTGAACATCACCATTTCTCACTCCTGTTGATGAAAAAATCAGCCAAAACATCAAGTATATAACCTGCTCACAATCATGCTGCAGGCTACACTGCTGAAAGTCCTCTTTGAAACCCCAGGAGCATCGGATGCCAGCCTCTTCACTCGCGTTGTTTACCGCCTCCACGCAGCAATGGTTTCGCGACACCTTCAAAGTGGCGACGCCCGCACAACATGAAGCCTGGCAGGCCATTTCGAGCGGTAAAAACTGTCTGGTGATTGCGCCCACCGGTTCTGGTAAAACGCTGGCAGCATTTCTCTATGCGATTGATGCCCTGTTTCGTGAACGCGGTACTGGGGATATCCCTGAACGAAGCCACAGGACACGCATTCTTTACCTCTCGCCGGTGAAAGCGCTGGCGGCGGATGTTCAGCGTAATCTGCAACGGCCTTTGGCGGGTGTGGCTGACGAGCGGCTCAAACGCGGTGAACCTGAGATTACTATTGAGGTGGGCATGCGTTCAGGCGATACGCTCAGCAGCGAGCGGGCAAAATTACAGCGTCGCCCACCGGATATCTTGATCACCACACCCGAATCCTTATTCCTGATGTTGACGTCGAAAGCTCGCGAGACGCTGCGCGGCGTCTCTACCGTTATTGTTGATGAAGTCCATGCCGTGGCGGGCAGTAAGCGTGGCGCGCACCTGGCGCTCAGTCTTGAACGGCTGGATGCGCTGCTGACGCACCCTGCGCAGCGCATCGGTCTCTCCGCCACGGTAAAACCGCCGGAGGCCGTCGCACAGTTTCTAAGTGGGAGTCGCGAAACGCTGATCGTGAATCCAGCCGCACAGCGTCCATTGCAGCTCACCATCCGCGTGCCTGTTGAGGATATGACGGATATTCAGCAGCGCCCCGATAGCCGTTCGGTGCAGGATGCTACGCTGTCCGCCGGATCCATCTGGCCACATATTGAAGCTGGCATTCTGGATGAAGTGTTACGTCATCGCGCCACTTTAGTGTTTACCAATTCACGTGGGTTGGCTGAAAAACTCACCGCGCGACTGAATGAACTCTACACGCGCCGCCTGGGTGAACAACCCACTGCGCCAGAAGAGTCCTTTGCTTATGGCTCCTTTACTGGCGGCACGGAAAAACGCACCGTCACTTCGGATAACGTATTGGCCCGATCGCACCACGGCTCTGTCTCCAAAGAGCAACGTCTGGAAATTGAAAACGCGCTCAAAGCGGGAGAACTGCGCTGCGTCGTCGCCACATCAAGCCTGGAGTTGGGGATCGATATGGGTGATATCGATCTGGTGATTCAGGTGGGTGCGCCCCCTTCTGTTGCCAGTGCGCTCCAGCGCGTCGGGCGCGCAGGTCATCAGGTCGGCGGTACGCCGAAAGGCATCATCTGGCCGCGCACCCGACGCGATTTGGTGGATGCGGCTGTCATCGTTGAGTCGATGTTGGCGGGTGAACTCGATGCGATTACCCTGCCACACAATCCGCTGGACCTGCTGGCTCAGCACACGGTCGCCGCCGCCTCAATGGACACTCTGGAAATCGACAGCTGGTTTGAGCTGGTACGGCGTGCAGAACCGTTTAAAACGTTACCGCGTAACGCCTTTGAAGCGGTGCTGAACATGTTAGCCGGGCGCTATCCTTCCGATGAGTTCGCCAACCTGCGACCCCGCCTAATTTGGGACCGACAGAATAATACCCTGACTGGACGGCCTGGCGCGCAGCACCTGGCTGTCACCAGCGGCGGCACCATCCCGGATCGCGGGATGTTCAGCGTTATGCTGCCCGAAGGTGAAGAACAGACGGGCGCACGACGCGTCGGGGAACTGGATGAAGAGATGGTTTATGAGTCGCGGATTAACGACATCATTACCCTGGGCGCAACATCATGGCGTATTCAGCAAATCACCCATGACCAGGTCGTCGTTGTGCCTGCACCGGGCCGTTCAGCGCGCCTGCCATTCTGGCATGGCGACAGTCTCGGCCGTTCAGCGACACTGGGTGAAGCGATTGGTGGTTATTTACGACAGGCCAACAGTGAAACGTCACTGCCAGGCGACAGCCTTGACGCCAATGCCCGACACAATATTAACAGCCTGATCGCAGAACAAATTCAGGCAACCGGCGAATTGCCTACCGACCGCAACCTGTTGATTGAGCGCTGCCGGGATGAAACCGGCGACTGGCGTCTGATCCTGCATTCGCCATATGGCCAGCGTGTGCATGCACCCTGGGCGCTGGCAGTGGCGGAACGTATTGGTCGTGTCATGGGCATCGATCCGGCCGTGGTGGCCAGCGATGATGGCATCGTGGCGCGTTTCCCCGATAGCGAGGGCCGGGTTCCCGGTGCCGAGTTCTTCTTGTTTGAGCCAGATGAACTGCAACGCATCGTGACGGCATCAGTCGGGCATTCGGCGCTGTTCGCCGCCCGTTTCCGTGAATGTGCTGCCCGCGCCCTGCTGTTGCCGCGCCGCAATCCCGGTAAGCGTTCACCGCTGTGGCAGCAACGTTTGCGTGCAGGCCAGTTGCTCGAAGTGGCTCGCCAGTTTGCAGACTTCCCGATCCTGATTGAGACGGCACGCGAATGTTTGCAGGACGTTTACGACCTGCCGACATTGCATCAGCTGATGGCACGTATCCATCAAGATGAGGTGCGGTTGACCGAAGTCACCACTGAAACGCCTTCGCCGTTTGCCGCACCGCTGCTGTTTGGCTACGTCGCCGAATTCATGTATGCCAGTGATGCACCGCAGGCCGAACGCCGCGCTTCAATGCTGGCGCTCGACAGCAATCTGCTGAGTGATTTACTGGGTCAGGTGGATATGCGTGAACTGCTGGAACCCAGCGTGATTGCGCGTGTTGAGCATGAATTGCAGCGTAGCGTGGTGGAGTATCAGCCGCGCACTATTGAAGCTCTGGTGGATATGCTACGTGAGCTTGGCCCCTTATCAACCGAAGAGCTTGCCGCCCGTTTTGCAGGCGATGAGCCGCTTGCGACCGGTTTGCGCACCCTGCAGCAAGCGCAGCGAATCATCAATGTAAAAATCGCGGGTATCGCACGCTGGGCGGTGGCTGAAGATGCGGTACGCCTGCATGATGCACTGGGTTGCGCGCTGCCTAAAGGTCTTCCGGCTGCACTGCTCGAACCGGTCATTCGCCCACTGCATGATCTGTTGGGGCGTTATGCCCGCACCCATGCCGTATTTACCAGTTTGCAAGTTGCCCAACGTTTTGGCCTCGGTCGCGCTGTTGTCGATGAAACTCTGGAACAACTTCGCCAGCAAAATAAGTTACTTAAAGGCGATTTTCTCCCTTCAGGACCTGATGAGTCTGCGCAGTGGGCTGCAGAAAGCGTGTTTCGCCGCTTGCGTGTGCGATCGTTACAGTCCGCGCGCGATGCCACTCAACCCGTTGCACCGGCCGCCTATGTGACGTTTCTGCTTGAGCGTCAGGGGCTGTTGAGCGATGCGGGCGCCCGTCAGACACAAGGTGCCTTCACTGGTCTGAATGGCGTGGTCAGCGTCATTGAACAACTGGCGGGCGTGGTGCTGCCGGTATCACTGTGGGAAGCGCAAATCTTCCCTGCGCGCGTTCGTGATTATCAGCCTGCGATGCTGGATGAATTGCTCTCATCGGGCGAGGTGATTTGGGTAGGTCATACTTCATCAAATGTGCAAGACGGTCTGGTTTCCCTGCATTTGAGTGAATTCGCCAGCGAAACCTTACCAGCCCTGGATAATAAAGTGACATTGTCACCCTTAGAATCATCTTTACTGGCGCTGATGCAGGATGGCGCGGGTTGGTTCGTCAAACAATTGATCCCGCGCATAACAGAAACCCTGGCTAACGGAGAAATGATCGATCCGACGGAGGTTTATCAGGCTCTTTGGCAACTAATCTGGCGCGGAGTCCTTACCATTGATACCTGGTCGGCGTTGCGTAATCTCAGCCAAATGACCATCACCCCCAAACCACGCCCTGTACGTGCTCGTCATGGACGGCATAGTCGCGCCAGTTTTAGCGCCAGTCGCACCACAGAACCCCGATTATCGCTGAATACCATGGCCGGTCGCTGGTCGTTGATCCCCCGCCAGACGATTGCTGACACCGAACGTGCGCTGGCACTGGCAGAAAATATGCTCGATCGATTTGGTGTCATCACGCGTGGTGCCGCTATCGCCGAGCAGATTCCCGGCGGATTTCCGGCGTTGCAGCCGGTGTTGCGCGGGATGGAAGATGCCGGGCGACTGTTGCGTGGGCGTTTTATTGCAGGTATGGGCGCGGCACAGTTTGCCGATAACCCTGCTATCGATCGACTGCGTCAGCTCGATGCTGGCAAGTCAGTGCGACATCCCCCCGTCGTATTATCCGCAGTTGACCCCGCGAACCCCTTCGGTTTAACACTGCCATGGCCGCTCAGCCTTACAGGAGCCAAACCCACGCGCCGAGCGGGTGCTTTTGCGGTCATCGCCAGTGGTCGTGTCCTGCTTTACCTTCCCCCTGGCGGTAAAGAGCTGATGACCTTTGATGCGCAGGATAGCGACGAAGACCTTCATGTCGCGCTGGTAGCGCTGGGCCACGCATTAAGGCGCGAGAAGCACCTTAATTTCATCCTCGAGCGCATTAACGATCAATCTGTCGGACAATCCAGTCTGCTCACTGCATTAAAAGAAGCCGGTTTCTCCCGCGTACCCAAAGGCTACAGCTGGGACGGCTACCATGCACGTTGACGATAATCCTGCAGTTGCATCCTTTCCAGCTGGCGCGGCGTGGCAACGGGCCACGGTTGCTGCGGGAACAGGTAGAGACGGATGCTAAACAGATGGAATAGCGGCGTGAGCAACCCGTCATCCTGCTTTGCCAGCCGTTCCAGCATCAGCAACAGCCAGTCGAGTTCGTCCAGCAAATCCTGATGTGGCGGCGTTTGCAGTGATTTCAAACGCCGTTTCAGGAACAAGGCCAGCTCGTGAAACATCTGTCCGCTGTCCAGCTGATGTTTTGCCAGCAGATCTTTATGGCGGGCGTAATAATCAAAACTGTTCACGCCCAGCCACACTTCCGTCAGTAACATCCCGGCGGTCGACATATCCGGTTGTGGATCCAGTCGTAAACGCGGCAGTACCACGTTGACCTTATCCAGCATCAAACTGATGAAACGCTGTCTGCCCAACAGCGATGAACCGGTACGTTCAAGTTCTTTGATAAAGCGTAATAGCTCACGTAAACCCTGACGAACCGCGCGACGCGCCGTCCATGAAGGCCGTTTATTACGCATCAATACAGTCATAATGACGGCAAATAGCACGCCAGCCAGCGAAGCAATCGCGTTGTTAATCAACAACACCAGATCGGGCTTAAGATGGTGCCCTAAACCAATAAAGCCGGGAATCTGGATAGCAACGCTGATACCGATCATATTCGTTGAGGGACGCGCAATCATCAGACCGAGAACCAATAAGCCCGGCAGCAGACAAATAATCAGCGCTTCAAATGAGGTGGCCTGTGGCAACAGCAATGCCACATAAATCACGCTGATGAAGATGGCCACAATCACACCGCGTACAAACAATTTCATTGAGGTCAGTGGCGTATCCATACTGGCAAACAGCGAGCTCAGGATGGCAGCCATTACAGGTGCTGAGGCACCGTCGTGCCAACCCGTGCCAATCCACAGTAAACAGGATCCAAAAATCGCGCAGAAGGCGGTTAAGGCCGACAGCCTAATCAATCCTTTATCATAGAAGCGATGGGTACGTTTGCCGCGCGCGGGCGTGGTGTCGCCCGAGAGATCACTCACCAATCCGCCAACACTTTGATAGGCGCCCGCAATACGCACGAAGTCGGCCATACGCTCCAGCAATCCGGTAAACAGCAGGCAGTGCTCAATCGGTAACTCCCCGTTACGCCAGGACTGATTGATATCATTTTGACAACGGCTTAATTCCAGCTGGATACCGCTGGTTTCGCCCACGGCCTCGCCATCGTTGAGCCAATGCAAAAAAAGGCGGAATGCTACCGCGACGTTGTCCGGGAAGGTAATCTGCAATGCCGATAATCGCTGCAGGCGCAGTTCAATCGCAGTGAGCGTGGGGATCAAATACGAGAGATGCTGATACTGCACGCTGACCAGACGAATCAAGCGTCGTGCGGCATCGCCCTCGTAGACGCAGTGCGTAATCAGGATTTCCACTTGCTGTGGATTGGTCGCCATACGCGTCAGTATTTCATCGCGCTCGGGAGATTTATCGCCAGAGATTCCTGACAGCAAATCGTGGCACAGCTTGCGGGCATTCAAATACCACTGGCTGACACTCTGCTCCAGCAAGCTACGCATTGAGACCGGAAACAGTAGTGCGTGCACCAGACTGCTGCACACTGTGCCTACTGCGATCTCTTCAATACGGGATAATACGGTATTGGTGATCGACAACGGCGTCATGACTTCAGGAAATCCCATGATAGCGGCGCTATAGCCTGCCAGCATGAACACATAGCTTTTCGGCGTGCGATCGTGTAGGGAAAGATACAGGCACACACTCACCCACAGCGAAATGATGAAGCTGAAAAGTAATGGGTGCTCAACCGTGACGGGAAAAACAAAGAAGATAAACACGCCGCCCAGCAAGGTGCCGAACATACGAAACAGTGATTTTGAAATGGTGGAGGCAGAATAAAGCTGGGAAGCGATGAAGACCGTGGTAATCGCCCAGGCGGGTTTATCCAGGTTAAGTTCCAGTGAGAAATACAATGCCAAAAAGGCAGCCAGACAGGTTTTTACAGCAAAAAAAACGGCGTTTTTTGAAAACCACTGCATGACAGTATTGAGACCAGACGGCGCTAAGTGCGGCGTATCCTGCCAGAATATTCAATCTACTCACGGCGATAAATATGTCAGATTGTTACAGCATCAAATTTGGTGATATTGGCAGGCTATAAATATCAGGATAATTGTTAAGGGTTACTAATGGTCCAGGCGATAAATCCACACCCTTTTGCAGAATCTCTATGATTTATAAGCCTATTGCTCCACCGCTTGTCATCAGCCAGATAAATGTGTTCTGGATCACACTTTCCCCAATAACCCCTTTGATATCAATGGCTCCATAAAAACATTTCGCGCAATCTGGCGCAGAGAATTGCGCCAGATCATCGCAAGGGCGAACTTAGTCACTTAGCACCGTTACCCAGTTCGCATCTTTACCAGCTGGCGCTTCACTCACACGCTTTAACGATCCACTTTTGGCATCAATGGCGTAGCTTCCTGTCACCGCGCTTTTTTCACCGCTGGCGATCAGCCATTTGCCGTCTGGTGTTATGGCAATACTGCGCGGCTGCTTTTCTACTGGCCAACTACCTATCAACGTCAGTTTGCCACTGTGAGGATCAACGCGGTATCCGCTCACTGTGCTGCTGGTACGTTCGGTCACATACAGGAAATGACCGTTTGGCGTTAGATGAATATCGGCTGACCAGATGCGTGGCGTGGTATCGCTGTAATCCGCCGGTCGCTCACGTCCATGCTGCAACTTATACTCTGTGGCCACGGCGTTGGGGGTTTCGCTGACTTTGACCAACTCGCCACTTGGCTCGCGGCGGAACTGGGTGATGATGCCGCCCATCTCACCAACGTTATACAGATAGCGTTGATCCGGCGATAGCACCGAATGACGCGGGCCATTTTCGTCGGCGGTTTTGACATAACCGTTGCCCAGCGCGCTTAACTCACCCTCTTCGCTCAGCTTCAACTGTAATACGCGGTCAGTACCGAGATTGCCGACGTAGGCGGTTTTACCGGCATCATCAACGATCACTGAATGTGCCGCATGGCCAGTCTTGTAGCTGCCAACCGGCGGCGCTATCGGCTTGCCATCTTTGGCTAGCCGATAGACATGCACTACATCGCCATCGTAGGAGGCGCCCAGCAGGAATCGCCCCTGTTTATCGGTGCTGATATAGGGATAACTGGCCGTGGCAGGCACTGCAGTCCTCTGATTAAGGTCGCCCGTCGCGCGATCGATGTTCCAGCTCACCAGTTGCAGTGGTTTACTGCGAATGGCCGCGTATAAATGCTGGTGGTCAGCACTCAACGCCAGCGGCATCACTTTTCCGCCTGCCTGAGTGCGCCCCATTAACTGCAATGCGCCGGTTTGTTCGTTCAGCCTGTAGCGGGCGATAGTACCGTCATCCGCCTCTGAGACGTAGACAAAGGTTTTTGCCAGCAGCGGTGCGCTAAGGGCCATCGCCGTGAGTAATGTGGCAACCTGAAATGTTTTCTTCATATAACTTCCTTAGCGAACCAGAGCCGGACGTTTGGCGTCAAAACGCCAGTTATCAATCAAGAACTGCATGCCCAATGCATCGTTGCGGTTCTTATCAGGCAGTGCGTTATAGAGTGCATGTGCCTCTTCGACACGCTCCATATTCAGTTCAATGCCCAAACCTGGGCCCGGCGGCAGCTCCAGATAGCCATCACGAATTTGTGGTGGCTGGTGGCTAAGTTGCTGGCCATCCTGCCATATCCAGTGCGTATCGAAGGCGGTTTGACGATCGCCAGGCGCTGCGGCACCAAGATGGGCAACCATCGCCAGTGAAACATCAAAGTGGTTGTTAGAATGGCAACCGGTGGTGAGGCCCCATTCGTTACACAGTTGCGCGACGACGTTGGCGTTGCGCATCGTCCAGAAATGGGGATCGGCGAGCGGGATGTCGATAGCGTTGAGCTGCAGAGCATGCTGCAGCTGCCGCCAGTCATTGGCGATCATATTGGTGGCCACCGGCACGCCAGTGGCGCGACGGAATTCGGCCAGGGTCTCGCGCCCGGAATAACCCTGTTCTGCACCACAAGGATCTTCCAGATATGGCACTTTGCCTGCCAGTTGTTTACCAAAGCGAATGGCTTCTTCCAGCGACCAACTGGCATTGGGGTCGACGGTGACGCGAGATTGTGGAAACCGTGCCAGCAAAGCTTCTACGGTTTCGACTTCCTGCTCGCCATGCAAGACGCCGCCCTTTAGCTTGAAGTCCCGAAAACCGTATTGTTCTACTGCCGCTTCTGCGAGCCGCACCACTGCTGCACTGTTCATCGCAGGCTGATGACGTTGCCTGAACCAGCCATCCGCTTCGTCATCACCCGAACGGTAGTCCATATTCGTGCGTTGACGATCGGCGATATAAAACAGATATCCCAACACCGGAATACGGTTTCGTTGCTTACCGCTGGCGAGCAGATCCGCTACCGGTAAATCGAGGAATTTACCCTGCAAATCGAGCAACGCAGCCTCAATAGCCGCCGCCGCGTTGTAAAACTTCTCTGGATTCATCTGCGGAATATGAATGTCATTGGTGTGCGAGGTGTGTTTCTGCCGCGCGTCGCTGGCAAACAGTTGGCTCAGCGTGGCGTTAGCACGCATCAGTGAGCTACCCATGATCAAAGGGCGAAACTGTTCCAGCAGTTGCAACGTTGAAGCGTGGCACGGTGTTTCCCCTACGCCGCAGTTGCCCGCGGAATCGGTTAGGATCACCAGAATTCGGGTGAAGTAGCAGTTATGCGCCCCGCCGATGTTCAGCAGCATACTGTCGTATCCGGCAACCGGAACGATGCGCATCGATTTAATGACTGGTGTGTCGGACATGGTTTCTCTCCGTGTGACCGAATGCAGGGGGAACAGGTTTGCGACGCAGCAGCAGCCAGACACCAGTGATGACCGACACGCTGGTCAGCGCATACAGCCCGCCGGTGGTACTGCCGGTATGAAGTTCAAGATAGCCAAACACGGTGGGTGCAAAGAATCCGCCGAGGTTACCGATTGAGTTGATCAGGGCAATGCCAGGCGCAGCAATTGAAGCAGGCAATTCGCTTTGCGGCATTGGCCAGAAGAAGGCCGCGCTGACTTTCGAGCCAATACAAGCGACGATCATCGCGACAAAGCCAAACCAGGGTGTCCCGGTGGTAGCCATAAAAGTGCCGCAAGCGGCAATCAGCATCGCAAAGCCCAGGCCTTTGTCCAGCTTATCGCGATAGCGGTCGGTGGTTTTACCCAGCAGGAACAAGGCAACAATGGCACATAACCAGGGAACGGCGGTCAGCAAACCTATTTCAAAACTGTTGTAACCCTGAATACGCTGGATGATTTGCGGCAGCCAGAACACCAGGGTGTAACCGGTCATGGTCATGGTGAAAAAAATCAGGCAATAGAACATTAAGCTGCGATCGCGCAATAAACCCCAGCGGCCGTACTCTTTAGCATGCACGTCACGTGCTGCATCCTCTAACGCTAACTGTGCTTGCAACGCACGTTGTTCTGCTGGGTTAAGCCATTTGGCATCCTGCGGTTTTGAGACCAGCACTAGCGCGGCCAACAAACCGATCACAATCGATCCGCCCCCTTCGAGGAACATCACCCATTTCCACCCGGCCAGCCCGTTCACCTCATGCAGCATCAGAATGGCGCCGGTTAAGGGGCCGGAAAACAGAAAGGCGCTGGCGGTGGCACTCAGCACCATCGCGGTAGCACGACCGCGCCATGCGTTTGGCACCCATTGACGAAAGTAGAATAAGACGCCAGGGAAAAATCCCGCCTCTGCCACACCCAGCAAGAAGCGCAGGACATAGAAATGCAGCGGCGTGCTAACAAAACCTGTTAACACGACGACCATACCCCAGGTGATCATGATGCGGGTCAGCCACACGCGCGCCCCGAGTTTTTTCAGCATCATATTGCTGGGGACTTCGAATAACGCGTAGCCAATAAAGAACAGCCCTGCGCCTAAACCAAAGGCTGCGGCACTGATCCCCGCATCCGTCTGTAATTCGGCTTTGACGAATCCAATGTTGGCTCGGTCAATCTGGTTAACAATCAGCATCAGCGCCAGCATCGGGATGATGCGACGGAAAAACTTAGCGATTGCGGAGGCGATATGCGCGTCGTGATCTGCTGCTAAATCATAAGATTGTTGAACCGTCATGCGTCACCTATTGGGTTAATTGCACCGCTATAGGTATACGCAGTCGATTAAAGAGCGGTTATGTGAGAATGCCCGAGACCGTTTGTGCAGATGTTGAAGGGACTTTTGTGTTCAATGCGTTAGCGGTTTTCCCAGCGTAAAGTTTTGTGTGGGTTTGTGCGCTGGCTCACTGGGAAGATGGATACCTCCCAGCGCTATTAGAGCAATGAGTCAGTTTTTCGTTTTTTAGGTCGTTTGACGTCAGTGGTTAAAAATACATTGTTAGTCGCCACGCTGCGAGTCAGGGACTGGGCGATGGATTCCTTAAGCGCAGGGAAATCATCGAAAATCGGGTTGTTATTTATTTGGTCACTTATGATATCTGCGAATTTTTCAATGATACCAGCAGGTTTTATGATTTTAAGCTCACGCGCAAACTTCAGCAGATTATCTCGATTGGGGAATACTTTGCTTTTATTTAATTTAAGCGCCAGCTCTTTATCAGTAGTTGGATAAATGTCTGTATTGACCACGTCATAGAGTGGGGATAACTTGGGTGATCCATTATTTTCACTTGCATACAGTAATGAAAAATTCTTCAAATGCGCGTCACCGTTACCTACCATGCAGCTAAAAAGAACATAGCGCCAATACAACTCAACCTGGGACTGATCGCGCGTAAATAAACTCACAATTTTCCCACCGGTTTCATAAGAACCACTGTATTTATGGTCTGATGTTTTCCCTGATAACACACAGAAGTCCTCCATTGCCAGACGTCTATTATGCTGAATATCAAAGCGTTCCATAATAAAAAGTTCTTTATTATCAGAAAGCCAAAAATCGGCAACTGGCAAGCCACAAAGCTTCGCCAGGGACATACAGATAAATTCATTTTCCGCTAATCGTGGGTACTCTTCATCACCCGTTTTCGCTATAAGATTTGGGTACAACACGGTGCCACGATTCTCAGTGCTGATCATTACCTTAGGCTGCACACCCGAAATGGAGGTTTGTAGCAGGTATTTATTCAACAAATATTGAAAAGCGCTTTCTTTATGATCCCAGCGAAGCAAATCATCCAGTTTTTCCGGTGAAGGCCGGGGAAAATCGATCTCACTTTTATACGATAATGCGCCTATTCCAGTGTCCTGCTGTAATGCGAGAAAAAGCATATCACTCACGTTCCCTACATAACGGCGTAAACGTTCAGCGATGTGGTAGCGAACATAGCCTTCAGGTATGTTCATCTCAAAAATATTAAATAATCGACTACCGTTATAACTGATCCGATTTTCCGCCAACATGGTAAGTGATACGGGGCGTGCCATTTCAGAGAAATAACTGAAATTGTAACTCCCCCGTTCATGCAACAATCTTCCGCTGTACTCCCCCCCGCTAAACACGTCAATGTAACGCAGTGGCTTTGCCAATTGGTTGAAATCAGTCATCGTTAAACAACTCCTCCAGTTCATCCAGTTGCGGTATGCCCGCAGACTGCACGGAAAGTTTTAGTTCGAGCGTATTGAGATATAACGTCAACACTTTGAGCGACCCAGAATAAAGGCCGTTCTCGATCTGTGAGATCACTGTGCGGTGAACACCTGAATGCAAGGCTGCTTTGGCCTGCGTCCACCTCTTCGCTTTACGTTTTTCCTGGCACTTTCTGCCGATATCTTGCATGCCTGGCAGCATACGCCTCCAAATGTTGTTATATAACAACATATATGTGAAAAAGATCTAATTGTTATTATATAGCAACATTTTAAGATTGCGGCAAACTCTTAAAGAGGTTTCAACTACACTTGCCTGATTCCATTGAGTAAAGAGGTTTATATGACGCAATCCCCTGACAGCAATCAAGCCTGGCTACTGGCATCGCGCCCCGATGGCGAACCGGTTAAAGAGAATTTCCGGCTTGTTGAACAACCTATTCCCTCCATCAAAACGGGTGAGATGCTGCTCCGCACGGTTTACCTCTCTCTCGATCCTTATATGCGCGGGCGCATGGATGACAGTAAATCCTATGCGCCTCCGGCACAACTCGATCAGCCAATGGTTGGCGGTACGGTTTCACAGGTGGTTGAATCGCAGCATCCCGATTTTAAAACCGGTGACTGGGTGCTGGCAGGCAGCGGCTGGCAACGTTACGCCGTCTCGGATGGCACTGGCGTGGCGAAAATTGGCGATCTGCCCCACCCATCCTGGGCGCTGGGGATCCTCGGGATGCCCGGCTTCACCGCTTACATGGGCCTGATGGACATTGGCCAGCCAAAAGCGGGCGAAACCCTGGTGGTCGCCGCCGCGACGGGCCCGGTGGGTGCCACGGTTGGGCAACTGGGCAAGCTAAAAGGCTGTCATGTAGTTGGCGTTGCCGGAGGTGAAGAGAAATGCCGCTACGCGATTGAAAAACTCGGGTTCTCAGCCTGTCTCGATCACCATCGCGAGGATTTTGCTGAACAGTTGGCGAACGCCTGCCCGGATGGGATCGATATCTATTTCGAGAATGTCGGCGGTAAAGTGTTTGATGCCGTGTTCCCGCTGTTGAACACCGCCGCGCGCGTTCCGGTTTGTGGACTGGTCTCAACCTATAACAGTGGCAAAACCCTACCCGCTGGCCCTGACCGTACGCCACAAATCCTGAGTGGGATATTGAAGCGCCGAATCCGTATGCAGGGATTTATTATCTTCCAGGATTACGGTGATCGGTATCCGGAATTTCTGCAGGCGATGACGCCATTGGTTGAACAGCAGAAAATTCACTATCGCGAACACATGATCGATGGATTAGAAAACGCGCCGCAGGCGTTCTTCGATATGTTGAAGGGTAATAACTTTGGCAAAACCGTGGTGAAAGTGGCTGAAGAATAGTGATAATGGCCGGTTATTTTAACATTAAATAACCGGCTAAATAACAGCATTATCTCTGTTTGGTTTGCGGCAACAGGAGTTCAGTCAGAATCGTATTACGCTGCTTTTGGGTGAGCCAAAACATGCGTGGAACCCACTGCGGACGCGGCTGTGCTGCGTAGAGATGCTGCATTTCATCTAACCAGGTTGCGTTGTTCATTGTTCCCTCCTTTGTTAAAAAAAGTATGGAGGGAGAAATGCGGAACAAATAGTGAGAAGATTATAAAATTTGTTCCGGGTTTAATCACTGATGGCAAATCAATGGCGAATTAACGCCCTTTCTTTTTACGGCCAGGCTGCGCAAAACGCTGACGTCCTGACGGTTTAGCCACGGTTTTCTCAGGAATCTTTGCTCCGTTCGATGCGACTTTTTTCGCAGCTGTTGCCGGTTTCTTTTTCGCCTGGCTTTGCTGTGTTTTTTGGTCTTCTGATGAAGAGTTCTCGATCAAATTAAACAACTCAATCAACTCGTCATCCGTAAGATCACGCCATTCGCCCAGCGGGATACCCTTCAGGCTGACGTTCATGATGCGGGTACGTTCAAGCTTGGTGACTTCAAAGCCAAAATGCTTGGTCATACGACGAATCTGGCGGTTTAACCCCTGAACCAGCACGATGCGAAATACAAAGGTCGACTCTTTCTTCACCTTGCATTTTTTGGTCACGGTACCCAGCATTGGCACGCCTGCCCCCATCCCGGCAATGAATTCATCGGTAATCGGCTTATCCACGGTCACCACATATTCTTTCTCGTGGTTGTTACCGGCACGCAGGATTTTGTTAACCAGATCACCGTGGTTGGTGAGGAAAATCAGGCCTTGTGAGTCTTTATCCAGACGACCGATCGGGAACACGCGTTTACTGTGGTTAACAAAATCGCCAATGTTATCGCGCTCACCCTCTTCCATGGTGGTAATAATGCCCACCGGCTTGTTAAGCGCAATCAGCACCAAATCTTCTTCGTTACGGGGTTCGATCGACTGCCCATTCACTTTCACTTCATCCCCGGCAAAGACCTGTGCGCCAACGGTGGCACGTTTGCCGTTAATAAAAACGTTGCCTTGTTCGATGTAACGATCGGCATCACGGCGCGAGCAGATTCCGCTCTCGCTAATATATTTGTTCAGGCGCGTGGATGAATTGGGCAGCATGGTTCCTCCGAAAAAAAACGGACTATACATCAACCTTAGACGTTGTGTAAGACACGGTTAAACATCATTGCTCCAGCTTGCAACCTCATCACCGTCTGATAACAGCACACTAACATTGTGGTTGTTACCGAATGATCGATCAGCGACAATCACCACCCATCGTTTTTTCTTATGGCTGAGTATTATCTTCATGACACACCTGCGTCGCGCCAGCTGGATCACATCGCTGCGGACTTTCCTCGCCCGTCTATGGCCACATCCGTTGCCGGTCGCCAAAAAACAGATAGCGATGGCCAGTATCGGTGCGGGTCTCGGTCTGATGATTACCAGCCTGACCAGCCATTGGCTGCTCGGTGAGGTCAACTTATGGTTTGTGGCTCCGATGGGGGCTTCTGCGGTGCTGCTTTTTGGACTGCCGAATAGCCCGCTGGCACAGCCCTGGTCCATTGTTGGCGGAAATCTGGTGGCGGGTGTCATCGGTGTGACCACCGCGATGTACGTGCCCTATCCCGCATTGGCTTGCGGCATTGCAGCTTGCCTGGCGATTGCTGTGATGTTTCAGCTTCGCTGCTTACATCCACCCAGCGGTGCCGTGGCGCTGACAGCGATTCTGGGCGGCAGCGGCGTTCAGCAACTGGGATATCAGTTTATTCTCTCTCCCGTGTTGCTGAATTCCGCGTGTCTTGCACTGCTGGCGATCATTTTCAATAATCTCGCTGGTCGCCGTTACCCGCATCCGCTGGCCGCAAACGAACCCAAAACAAATCCAGTGGCATTAGAAGTGCCAATCACCCGCGATGACCTGCACCAGGCGCTGGAGAACGGTCAGCTTCTCGATATTGACGAGGATGATTTGCAGCAGCTGTTACAGCGTGCTGAAGAGATTGCGCGTCGTCGTCAACAGCTGCCGGTACAGTCGCTGAAGCGCGCCAGTTAAATAGCAGGCGGCACTAAACCCGCCTGCAAACTGTATTAAAACATACCGCGACTTATTTCCCCGCCGAAGCCGTGAATCCTTACATCATTCCCATCCACTTCTACCATCGCAAAGGGCACTTCGGCTGGGCCATCCAGCATGCCCTTCATGGTATAAAAGCCTGTCTGACCGATGTAAGCAGCGTTGCCGCGGTGGTCATGTCCAGAGAAACAAAACCGTATGTTGTAACTAGTTAAAAGATCCACCAGCACACTGCCGTTCATCAGAATATGAGTGGTGTGAGGCGCCAGCGGGTAATGACCAAACACCCCCACTTTTTCCCCTGTTGCTGCGCTTCAATCAATTGCTGTTCAATCCAGTTCAGCTGCTGCTGACCTACGGCACCGTTCCATGGCTGAGCCTGAGGCTGTCGCTGCGCCTTTAATTCCGCCAGCAGGTTCTCCGCCTGGTAGTAGTCGTCACCATTCTGCGCGTTGCAGTACAAACTGACATCGTTACCGTCATAAACGATGAACCGCCACCCCGCTAAACGAAACGCGTAATAACTTTTAGGGAGTGCCGCACGATTATTCAGATGCTGAGCAAGGGTTTGCGCATCATGGTTCCCCAACACCACCGCATGCGGATGTATTAGCTGGTCATAGAGCGGCAGAATGGCGGCATAGCTTGCCCAGTCCCGGTCAACCAAATCGCCCAGCGTCACCACAAAATCCAATGGCTGCTGATTCAGGGCTTCAATCGCCTGCGGCAACTTATTGAGAGCATGACGGTAATAGAGATTATTCGCGATATCAGCCTCAACATCGGCAAACTGCGGATCAGCAATCAGGCCAAATCGCAGCACGTTATCCATCATTGCAGGACGTAAATCAGGTAAGGCATAAAGCTCGGCCACATCACCGAGGAGTTCGCGCTGCAAGGATGTCAATGGATGCGGAATTGTCACGAGAAGCACTCCTTAGCGAATACCAGCACGCATGAACGACTGAATAAACTGACGCTGAAAAATCAGGAACAGCACCAGCAGCGGCATGGTGGTCATCAAAGTTGCGGCACCGATTAGCGCCCACTGTACGCCCTGCTCTGGCGCCGAGAACAATTGCAGTCCGACCGTAAGCGGTCTTACGTTGACGGAATCGGTAATCACCAGCGGCCACAGGAAATCATTCCAGTGGAAACTGATCGAGACCAGGGCAAAAGCGATGTAGATCGGTTTCGCCAATGGAATGTAGATTTTGCGCAAGATATAAAACCGACTGGCTCCCTCCACAATCGCCGCCTCTTCCAGCACCAGCGGGATACTTTTGAACGTCTGACGCAGCAGAAAAATGGCAAACGCAGAGGCGAAATACGGTAATGCAATCCCCGTTAAGGTATCGCGAAGACCCAATGCACCAATGGTCTTGTAGTTGTTCAGAATCAAAACATCCGGGCTAATCATTAACTGCAGCAGGATCAGTGCGAAAATAACCCCAGAGAATTTCATTTTGAAGCGCACCAGCGCATAGGCTGCCATGGTCGCCATAATTAACTGCACCACCACAATCATCAGTACCAGCAAGGTGGTATTGAGGAAGTAGCGGGCAAACGGCGCGGCATGCCAGGCCTTGATGAAATTATCAAAGGTCAGCGGCGAGAACAGCGAAAAACTGGCCTGATCCGATGCCGGATGGATTGCTACCCACAGGGCGACCAGAATCGGCAACAGCCACAGCAGTGCCGCCAGCCAGATGGTGAGGTTCAGACACCAGCCACCCAACGCGTTGGTCTTCTTCATTGATAATGGGCTCGCTTTTCCAGCAACGTGAATTTAATCAGCGCAATCGCCGCCAGGATCACCAGTAACACCACGGTCATCGCCGCAGCAGCAGGCATATCCCAGAAACTGAATGCGGTGCGATAGATATAGAACAACAGCAAACTACTGCTGTTGTCAGGGCCGCCATTGGTCATAGCAATCACCTGATCGACAATGCGGAACGCATTCATCGAAGCATTGATCAACACAAACAGCGTGGTCGGCATCAGCAACGGCCATTGCACACGACGGAAAAAGTAACCGCGCGACGCCCCCTCAATCGCCGCCGCTTCATTGAGACGGGGATCGATCTGCTGTAAAGCGGCGAGATAAAAGATCATAAAGAAGCCCGCTTCGCGCCAGACAGACACCGCCATCAAACAGTAGAGCGACGTGCCCGGCTCACCGAGCCAGTTCACGGCCGGCAAAGAGAACAGCGCCAGCAACTTATTCAACAGCCCCAGCTGCGGAGTGTAGAAAAACAGCCACAGGTTGGCGATGGCAATCATGGGGAGCAATGATGGAATAAAAAAAGCCGCGCGGACCAGCGAATTTGCCGCCAATCGTCGATTCACGGCCAGCGCCATCATCAAAGCCAGCGTGACGGCCAGCGGAATGGTGATCAGTGCATACAACAAGTTGTTCCATAGCGACTGGATGAAGATATCGTCATCCAGCAAGGCCATGTAATTATCCAGCCCAACAAACTGGGCTGGATGATTGTTACGGGAAGCGCTGAACAGACTCTCCCAGATCGTCGCCACCGCGGGATAATGGGTGAACAGCAGCAAAAAACTCAGTGCTGGCAAAATCAGCAGGTAACCATAAAGCTGCGTCGACCAAAATGCGGGGCGACGCTGCGGCGTACTGGCAATCATCGTGCTCATCGCGCTTCCGTTACTGGTAGGACTTTAACAGGCGATCCGCTTGCTTCTGCGCACCTTCTAACGCTTCTGCCGGCGTTTTTGCCTGGGTCACAGCGGCTTCAACAGCGTGGTTCAATGCATCCTGGATCTGTACGCTGTTATAAGTCGAGAGTTCCGGCTGGGCATACTTCAACTGCTCACGCGCGACCAGCGCCTGAGGGACCTCTTTCACGTAATCTTTCATCACCGTGGTGTCCCATGCAGCCGGAGATGTCGCCACATAGCCGGTCGCAATACTCCAGCGCGCAGCCTGCTCCGGTGAAGTCACCCAGCGGATGAACTCCATCGCGGCTTTTTGCTGCTCGGGTGAGGCATTCTTAAAGACGTAAAGGTTGCCGCCGCCGGTTGGGCTGCCACGCTGAGTTTTTTCTGGCAGCATCGCCACACCAAACGGGAATTTGGCGTTATCGCGCACGTTGGTCAGGTTACCGGTGGTGGTCACCATCATGGCAGTTTTGCCGCTGATGAAGTCCTGTGGCGTGGTGCCCCAGGCAATGGCGCCTTTTGGCGACACTTCTTTTTTTTGCCCGAGGTCGGTCAGCCACTGCAGTGTCTCAACGTTACCCGGCGTGTTGAAATGCACCGCTGTCCCTTTACCGTTATCCAGACGACCGCCATTGGTGGCAGAGAGTCCCTGGAAGTTCCAGTAACCGTTTGGCGTGGACGGAATCTCGATGCCCCACTGGCTCACGCCGTTAGCATCTTTGATGGTCAGTTTTTTACTGAATTCCACCACCTGCTGCCAGTTGGCCGGCGGTGTGTCGCCATTCAAGCCAGCTTTCTCGAAGGCCTGTTTATTCCAGTACATCACCACGGTTGAACGCTGGAATGGCACGCCCCAGACTTTGCCGTCGATGTGACGCAGGAACGCTGGGTAGAATCCATCGATCCATTTTTTACCTTCATCGCCGGTCGCCAGATCGCTGGCGGCAACAATCGCGCCCGCATCAATCAGGGAATAGGCTTCAATGTCGCCGATCACCGCCAGTTGCGGTGCATTACCACCACGAAACGCGGTCAGCGCTTTGGTGACGGTTGTCGCATAATCACCGGTATACACCGGCTGAATGCTCACTTCCGGATGCACCTTTTCGAAATCAGCCACCAGCGCGTCAACGGTGTGGCTGACTTTGCCACCGACCGCGATGGGATAGTACATCTGCAATTTGACCGGATCGGCGGCAAAAGCGGAAACCGTAGTGGAAAGCAGTAAAGCAGAGGCCAGGCGTGAGTAACGAATCGCAGACATGATTATCCCTTGGGCGAAAAACAACGGTTAAACAGCGTATTTTTTCTGTGAAACAAACATCTGTTGCTCGGCAGACGCGCAGCGCTTGCCGGTCGTGGTGGAAAACAAATATTGGCGAGCTGCAGACCAATGCAAGCCGACCTGACTATCCTCGACAAAATGCTGCATGCCGGGCACTTTTACGGTGATGGCATCGGCCAGGCCAGCCAGTTGGCACACCAGTAAAGTGTCAGCGCCCATGTATTCGTAGCTGATCACTCTGGCCTTTAAGGCAGCGTGATCAGGTGAGATCAGCTGAATATCCTCAGCGCGCAAGCCCAGGCTCAGAGCAACTTCATCACATTGCTCAACCACCGGCGCCGGTAAATGGCTCAGATAATGACGGTTTTCTTTGTTGTGCAACGGCAGGATATTCATGGGTGGTGCGCCGATAAACTGCGCGGCAAAAACAGTGACGGGATTGTTATAGAGATCGTTCGGTGTGCCTTGCTGCTCGATGTGGCCGTCATTCAGCAGAATAATGCTGTCCGCCATGCTCATCGCTTCCGTCTGGTCGTGCGTGACATATAGCATGGTGAGCCCCAGCTTCTTCTGTAAGGCACGAATCTCACGGCGCATGCTTTGGCGCAGCTTGGCATCGAGGTTGGACAGTGGCTCATCCATCAGACACAGGTTGTTATTCGCGATAACCGCCCTTCCCAGCGCCACACGTTGCTGCTGGCCACCAGACAGCTGCGACGGCAGACGATCAAGCAGCTTATCCAGTTCCATCAACTTGCTGACGTCATCCAGTCGGGCCGTAAAATTCAGCTTATCTTCACCGCGTGCCTTTAAACCAAACAGCAGGTTCTCACGGACATTCAGATGTGGAAACAGCGCATAGGATTGAAACACCATCGAGAGCTTGCGCTGCGATGGAGGCAGATGAGTGATATCGCTGTGCCTGAAGTGGATCTCGCCGCGTTCGGCGGTTTCGAGCCCGGCAATGGTGCGCAGCAGCGTGGATTTTCCACAACCGGAGGGCCCAAGCAGCGCAACAAAGCTCCCTTCTGCGGCATCAAAGGTGATGTCATTGAGGGCAATTTTGTCGCCCCAGGCTTTAGTAATGTGATGTAGCGAAAGGTGGCTCATGCATCCGCAGTCCTGAAAACAGAATGGCGGTAAGCTAGCTCAGGGAAATGAAGGATTTATGTTGCTGGGGTGACGGTTGGGTGACTGGAACAGGCCATCCTGCTGTTATAAGGGAATAAAAATCTGCTATGCAGTTTATAGAAACTCAAAGTGGCGGCGATAATTGCCGTGCAATTCAAACACAACAAACCAAATCTTCCAGTTGGTTTGCTTAAATTGAAATTAACGGCGATAATTGCCGTCATATGACCATTATGCAAACCAAAAGCAATGTTGAACGCTGAAAGTCGTCAAAGGCTGAAACAGATACTTCCTGCGGGATTACTCGCCACGAAACCCTGGTTGGTGACACAGGGTTTAAATCCGCACTTCATTGATAACGCTGTCAAAAGCCAAACCCTGCTGACACTTACCCCTGGGGTGTACGTCCGCGAAACATCGCAGGTTAACTGGAAAGGCGTTGTCACCTCATTGCAAAGAATGAGTCTCTTCCCCGTCCATGTCGGCGGATTGAGCGCACTCGATCTGGAAGGACTCGCACATTATCAATCACGTAGCAAACATATCCACATCGAGCTATACGCAGAAACGGCATTGCCTGCATGGCTGAATAAAATTGACAGCAACATTCATTTTGCATGGCACAGCACCCGCCGGTTATGGCCAGCTTTACTGATGCAGGAAATACGCTATCTTCGTGAAGATCACTGGCGAGAGTCACTTCCGCCCTTGCTCTACTCTACACCCGAAAAAGCGATTCTTGAGGCCCTGGCCGGGGTTCCAACAGCAATGAGCTTTGAACATGCAGATCAACTGATGCAGAGCTTGCCTACTCTATCGCCCAAAAAAGTGGATGCGCTTTTGCGTGCCAGCTCCAGCATCAAGAGCAAACGATTATTTTTATGGCTGTCTCAGCAGCATAATCATGCCTGGTTCAAATACCTTAAACCGGAGGAATATGATTTAGGTGTGGGTAAACGTGAAATAGCACGTGGCGGCAGATTGGATAAAACATGGAATATTACCGTCCCCAGGGAGTCGAATTAATGGACCGCCAGAGTGTTTATTATCAGCAAGTACAGCTATTGTTACAGGTCCTGCCGATTGTCTCACAGCATGACTGCTTCGCGCTGAAAGGCGGCACGGCAATAAATCTCTTTATTCGTGATTTACCTCGTTTATCTGTCGATATTGATCTGGTTTTTCTGCCGGTGATGGACCGTCAGCAATCGCTCATGACTATCCGCTCTAAGTTGGATGAAATCACAAAGGACATCAGTGCGATAATAGCTGGCAGCAAAGTGATTAAATCTTATGAAGACAAAATGGATGCATTACGACTCACGGTCACGCGAAGTGGTATACAGATAAAAATTGAGTTATCTCCCGTGCTGCGTGGCACGGTTTATGAGCCGTCGATTATCTCAGTGAGTGACTCCGTTGAGGACGAATTTGGCTTCGCAGAAACGTGCGTGGTCGCTTTTGCTGATCTGTATGCAGGGAAAATATGTGCTGCTTTGGATCGTCAACATCCGCGTGATTTGTTTGATGTTAAATTTTTGCTCGATAATGAAGGGCTGACAGAAGAACTGCGCAAAGCACTGCTGGTCTATTTGGTCAGCCACCCTCGCCCATTGTCAGAATTGTTAAGGCCACAGTTAAAAGACATTTCCGGTGTGTATGAGGGTGAATTTCGTAATATGGCGGAGGTTGATGTTCCAAGGAATGAACTGGAAGCAGCAAGAGTTCAATTAATTGAGACAATTAATCGTTCGATTACCGAGCAAGAGCGCCAATTCCTGCTGACATTCAAGGAGGGAACACCAGACTGGACCCTGTTGGGATTAACAGGTGTTGAGCAGTTACCCGCCGTTCCATGGAAATTACATAATTTATCGAATATGCAGCCATCTAAACACACTGAGGCGCTGGCGAAACTCAAAGAGATATTGCTAATAACCACTTAGCTAAGCCATGCAGCATGGCTTAGCCACGGAATAGGATTTACTGCGACATACTCAAAATCGTCCGAATATTTTGCGCCGTGGTCGCCACAATATCGATCGCCCCGGTACGCAGTGCGCCGAGCAGTGCCATCGCTTTGGTATTCTCGGAGGCAATGGCAATCACGCAGGGAATTTTGCGCAACTCTTCAATACTAAGACCAATCACCCGGTCATTCATCACCGTATCCACATGTTGTCCCTGGGCATTGAAGAAGTCGTAACCCGCAACATCTCCGGTGACGCCCTGATTCACATGCGCATCAATAATCTCATGCGGCGTAAACCAACCGAGTTTCACCATGTAGCTGTTTTCATTCATATCACCGATACCCACCAGCGCCACATCCGCTTTACGTGCGCGGTCGAGCGTCTCTTTGATGGTGCCATTCTGCATAAAGGCATCGCGCAGTGCGCGGTTCTCGACATAGGCAGGTGCGTACAGGGTTTCACTGATACCGCCAAATTTCTTGGCGAGTCGACGGCTGATGTGATCGGCGTTAATCGCATCACCGGGACGATGAGTCCCACCAATGCCGCTGATAAACAGGCAGTTACGTGTCGGCACCTGGCCGGGATAATCGGCGACAGCGGCGACGTTGCGCCCTTGCCCGACAGCAACAATTGCATTGTCTTTTAATGATTGTGCCAGATGGGCTGAGACTAACGCCGCTACCTGACGACGCTGTTCTTCATCGTCCGGCGAATCCAGTGCGATGAGAGCACGTTGCAGTTGAGGGAAACGGTTTTGCAGCTGTTGTTCAAGACGCGTACTGAACACCGGATGGTAGCGCACATTAATTTCGACGATGCCCTCTTCGCGTGCGCGCTTGAGCAGTCGGCCAACCTTAATGCGGGATATCCCAAACTTACGCGCAATCTCCTCCTGGGTGATTTCGTCCTGATAATAGGCCACCGCAATTTCTGTCAGCAGCTCGGAGTCCTGAGAAAGCGAGTTTTTTTCCATCCGTTACCTGTCTTGTATCGTGACACCTGATTTAGGGAAGGAGTTATATCATTGATACGACTCGCTTCGCCAGACAGCAGCGAGGCGAGTCGCAGGTTGCGTCACGCTTAACGCTTGATGGCGTCGATTTTCAGCATGCGAGCAATCACGATATCCAGCTCTTTCTGATCGAAGATCTGTTTCCAGTCTGGCTTCACAATCTTCTCGCGACCGTATTCCATGGCGATCATGCAGGCATCAGAGAACGGGTTGGTGGCGCGGAAGGCCACAGCCAGTGCGATCTGAATATGGCCATACAGCATCGCTTTGGCCGCTTCTTCCGGTACGCCGCTGTGCTTCACGGTCTCATCCAACGCTTCTTTCATGAAAGCGCCCACCATGCAGGCTACGGTTTCTACCAGCGTCGGCTCAAGGTAGGCCAATTGCGTCACCGTCACCCAATGCACTTCTTCAACCGGGCCATACATCACGCTGATCACTTTGCTCAGCTCAGCTTTCTGCGCATCGGAGCCGGTTTCATACGAAGCCGCTACGTGCTGTACCGCCGCGATACCACCGAAGGCATCCGCGTGCTCTTCTTTGGTGTAGCGCTCAAGGAATACGGATGGATGGCAAGGGTGCGCAACCGCATATTCAATGCCATCACGATGGGCGATCAGGTTTGCATAGGCTGCAGCCGGATCCAGCGT
The DNA here is from genome assembly GCF_016625195.1 of Erwinia sp. S63. Lineage (GTDB taxonomy): Bacteria > Pseudomonadota > Gammaproteobacteria > Enterobacterales > Enterobacteriaceae > Pantoea. The sequence goes on along the minus strand of NZ_JACVUP010000014.1, from coordinate 161,696 downwards.
CAGCAGGATCGCACCAGCCTTCATCTGCGGTACGACACCTTCAGACACTTTACCCAGCACGATATCCGGTACCGCCAGAATCACCACGTCACTGACCGGCACAACGGAAGCGGCATCAGACAACTCACGACCTTGCGCCGTCACTTGCTCCTGCGCCTTCGGTGAGTTCTCGACGTAAAACACCTGGTAGTCGCTTTTCTGGAAGTTAGCAGAAATGCGCATACCCATTTTGCCGCCTGCGCCAATTACGGTGATGGTTTTCAATGCATTGCTCATTGGTATAACTCCTGATCTTGTTTACTACGTAAGAATTCAACGGTACGGCGCGTCCATTCGGCTTCGCGCTCGCAGGTCAACGCGGCATCGTCCTGCCACGGCAACCAGTGTTCGACAATTTGGTTAATCTCTCTTTCTGCCGGACGCACGCTGGCGATCATCCGGTCATAGTCCAGCAGGCCTTCGCCCATCAGGCAGCCAGCATAGGTAAAGCCGACCCAGCCATCACGACGCGTAAAGGCAAAGTCTTTAATGTGCAGATTGCCGACGCGTGCGGCGGTGTTGGCAATCACCTGTTCCGGCAATTCCAGGCCAGCCACGCAGTTAGCGGGATCGAGACACACACACAACCACGGCGACAGAAACTTGTTAATGACCGACATCATCGCGCCGCTGTTGACCTGCTCATAGGTCTCCAGACACAGACGCACCTGCTGACGCGCGAAATCAGGCAACACCGCACCAATCAACTCTGCCGCTTCATCCAGTGACGGACGGTGATCGGCGGTGTAGAACATGGAGCGCACCACGTGGGCATCGAGAATGTTCGCCATATGCAGATAGCGACGCAGATGCGCAGTGCCTAAACCGCGTGTGCCCAGCTCCAGCGTGATGCCCAGCTTGTCGGCCAGTTGGCGAAGGTCCTGCAACTGCGCATCAGACCAACTTTCAATCGCCGGATAATCACAAATCTGGAACACCGACACATCCATCTCGGCGGTCTGCTGCAGCATCTGCTCCAGCGTCAGCGGATTGGGCACTTTGCTGGACATGCGCCAGAAAAAGGCATAGGTACTGAGTCCGATACGGCTCATTAACGGATCTCCTTCGCCAGCACGCTGGCCTCTTCAATAATTTGCGCCAGCGCATTCGGGTCATGGGCAAAGCGCCCCAGGAACAGACCATGAACGTCTGACCCCAGGCGCTGAATCAGCCCCGGTCCGGCACTGCCGCCGTAAATAATTTTTAAGCTAATTCCATCCGGTGTTTTCAGCTGTTGCAGGCCCGAACACACTGCGCGGATATAGCTGTCCGGTGCAGGCTGTGGCGCGCCAATGGCCCATTGCGGCTCATAGGCAAAGAACACCTCGCCCGTTAAACCTTGTTGCACCGCATCGGCCAATGCTTCCGCCAGCTGCAGCTCGCATAGAGCGATGGCCTGCTCCGGCTCAGCCTGCTGTTCTTCACCGATGCACAATACCGGCGTTAATCCGTGACGCAGTGACATGGCGACTTTTGCGGCGATCTGCGCTTTGTCTTCATGAAAATGGCGACGACGCTCGGCGTGCCCGATTTCTGCCAGTGAGCAGCCCAACTCCTGCAACATGCTGGCGCTGACTTCACCGGTCCAGGCGCCGTTTTCAGCCTGACACACATCCTGACCGCCAAAGCGCACCGCTGTTTTTGAAAAAATTTCAGCCACGGCGGGAATAGCCGGATAAGCAGGCAGTACAAACAACCCGATTTCACCGTTCTTCACCGCTGGCAACTGCGCCAATCCGGCCACTTTGCGGCACCAGTCCAGCGTCTGCTGGTAGCCGAAATACATTTTCAGGCTAACGCCAAGCCAGATTTTAGGCTGAGACATCATTACGCTCCTTACTGAGAGGCTTTATGTTCTTTAAGCAGTTCGCCAACAGTATTGACGATCATCGCCAGAGAAATCGCACCCGCATCTGGCGTACCGACACTTTTCTCGGCTAACGGACGCGCGCGACCCATTTTCGGCACCAACTGTGCGGTGTCTTGTGCGGCCTTATCGGCTACCTGCGCCGCCGCTAACCAGGCATCGGTCAAGGACGCGCCTTCTGCAACTGCTGAATTCAGGCTATCGCTAAACGGCACCAATACATCGACCATGGTTTTATCGCCCACCTTCGCTTTGCCAAAGTGCATAATGCCCTCTTTGGCTTCGCGTACGCCGGTTGCAACGCGTTGCGCATTCGGTGACTGCTGATCGCCGATCGCCGTACCCAGCGCAGTCAATGCCACGCCCCACAGTGCACCCGAGGTGCCGCCGGCTTTATCTGCCCATGCATCAGCAGCACGGCATAACAGGCTGCCTGCACCTGCGCCACGCGCAGCCACTTCACGCGCCTTCTCCACCGCGCCCAGCACACCACGCTCCATACCGATACCGTGGTCTCCGTCACCGGCCACTGCATCGATATCACCTAATTTTTTCGCGTTACGCTGCAATAAATCTGCCACTGACTCCAGGATGTGTAACACGCGCTGCGCGCTCTGCTGTGACTCAGCTGAAGCCTGCGGCAATGCTTCTTCCGTGCTCTCTTCACGCTCTTCCGCACTTAGCGGTTCCGCGATCAGTACGCTTCCTTTGCGATAGGCAGGTGCATTTGCCGGCGCACACCACAGTGTCTCCAGCTCATCATCCAACCACATCAGCGTCAGCGATGCGCCCGCCATGTTGAAGCTGGTAACAAACTCACCGACATCCGGCTGAACCACTTTAAGTCCTGCAGCTTCCAGCAGTTGTGCCACGCGGCGATACACCACGAACAACTCTTCATACTTCACGGAACCCAAACCGTTGAGGATCACCGCCACGCGATGACCTTCAATCTGTTTAACGTCGGCAGGCACTTCGCCTAGCAGACGTTCAACAAACAGCTCGGCCAGCTCATCGGCACTCGGCACATCAGTTTCACTGATACCCGGCTCACCGTGGATGCCGAGACCCAGCGCCATGCGCCCTTTCTCGACTTCAAATAACGGATGCGTGGCACCCGGCAAAGTACATCCGGCAAATGCCACACCGAACGTTCGCGTACGATCGTTAGCGTGTTGTGATTTCTTCAGCACGGTCGCTAAATCATCACCTGCCTCGGCAGAGGCGCAGGCAGCTTTAAACACGCACAAATCCCCGGCCACACCACGGCGTTTCGCCACTTCGTCTTTGCTGGCGCTGGAGATATCATCCGTCACCGCCAGAATTTCACAGGCAATACCTTCGGCACGCAGGCGTTCGCAAGCCTGGCCGAAGTGCAGTACATCGCCTGCATAGTTTCCAAACATCAGCAACACGCCCGCGCCGTTATGCGCCGCTCTTGCCACGTTGTAGATCTGCTGAGCAGACGGCGAAGCAAACAGGTTCCCCATGGCTGCGCCGTGTGCCAGACCTTGTCCAACCAACCCGGCGAAGGCCGGATAATGACCGGAACCGCCGCCCACAATCACCGCAACAGTATTTGGCTGGCTACGCGTGCTGCGCACCACACCACCGGTGACCTGACGAACTTTATCGGCGTTGGCGGCGACAAAGCCTTCAATGAGTTCAGCAGCGAAAGCTGAAGGTTGATTAAACAGGTACGTCATTTTAGTGCTCCTGTGCGATAGAGGTCGGCTGAGACTGCGGGCGCTGGCGATTCAATAACAGCATAAGGACGGCTGACAGCAGCATGAAGCCACCGACCACGAACATCGGTAACACATAGCTGTTGGTGGCGTCGTGCAGTGCGCCAGTGATGTAGCCCGCGGAGAAGCCCGCCACGTTTCCTAAGGTGTTGATAAGTGCGATAGCCGCTGCGGCTGACGCGCCAGTCAGGAACTGCGTTGGCAGCGTCCAGAAGTTTGGCAGCGCGGCAAAAATGGAGCTGGCGGTAATCGCGATCACCATGATGGTGGTGAACGGCGAATCCATATACAGCGCCAATGGCACGCTGATACCGCCGGCCAGGGCTGGAATCGCGATGTGCCAGGTTTTGCAGCCGCGACGCGTCGCATCTTTAGACCAGAAGTACATCACCACGGCCGCAATCAGGTATGGCACGCCGGTGATCAACCCTTTCTGCATCACATTAAAGGTGGTGCCGAACTGCTGCTGGAAGCCGCCGATAATGGTTGGCAGGAAGAAGGCCAGAGCATACAGGCCATAGATAAAGCCGAAGTAGATCAGGCATAGCGTCCACACTCGGCCGTTGCCCATTACGGAGCGCAAGCTGTGTTTCTGATGGCCCTGCTTCTGCTGATGCTCCGCTTCCAGCTCATTGGTCAGCCAGGTTTTCTCTTCAGCCGTCAACCACTTCGCCTGGCGCGGTGAATCCACCAGCCAGAACAGCGCCACGATGCCGATCAGAATCGCGGGGATGGAGACACCCAGGAACATCACGCGCCAGCCATCCAGACCAAACAGGCCATGCTGCTGAATCAAACCTGCGGCCAGCGGCGCACCGAATACTACGGTCAGCGGCTGTGCCAGATAGAACAAGGACAGGATTTTGCTGCGATGACGTCCCGGTACCCACATGCTCAGATAAAGAATCGCACCCGGGAAGAAGCCCGCTTCAGCGATACCCAGTAACAGGCGCAACGTATACAGGCCTTCGACACTACTCACCCAGGTGAACAGCAGCGAGACGATACCCCAGCTGATCATGATGCGTGCCAGCCAGCGACGTGCGCCGAACTTATGCAGCGCCAGGTTGCTCGGCACTTCCAGCAGGATGTAACCGATAAAGAAAATGCCGGATGCCAGACCGAACTGCACACCTGTCAGACCGAGGTCCTGCGTCATGCCATTAGGACCCGCAAAGGAAATCGCGGTGCGATCGAGGAAATTGATAAAGAACATCAGGGCCACGAAAGGCACCAGACGCCAGGAGATTTTGCTGATAGCGGATTTCTCAACCGCCGTCATGTTTTGCTGACTCATAACGCACCTCCATGACGTGCGTGGTTAAAACTATTGTTTGGTGTTGACCAGACGCGAAATGAGCGCTGGCTGCAGGTGTACTGAGAGGTACGGTGTAAATGACACATGTTCGAGTCCTCAAGGGGTCTTCTTGTACATTGGTATCGTTATGCGAACAAATGAACACTACACGTATAAATGTACATCTCTCAACTGCAATGATTGAAAATGTGAGCCTGCTCATGAGATTTGATTTTGGCCCTGAATCGGAAAAATACGCAGAAATGCGGCGGAATCAGCGTGGTATCAGCGCCCTTCGCGCTTTTCATCACAAAATCAGCCTGCAAGACATATGAACAACCATTGAACATATGATTGCATTTGTGGCAGGCTATCGATGAACATCTTCTCGCCTGCATAACAAACGTTCAGGCGTCAGAACTAAACCCTGCTGGAGAATGACGATGAAAACTATCGCAATTGGCGCCGATGATGCGGCTATCGAATTGAAAAACATCATTAAAAAACTGCTTGAAGAGAAAGACTTTCAAGTGACGGACTACACCAATGACGCGCAAAACGACCGTCCGATGTACCCGGATGTGGCATTTGCACTGGCAACCGCTATCCAGAAGAATGAATTTGAGCGCGGCATCCTGCTGTGCGGCACCGGTATCGGCGTGGCAATCGTGGCCAATAAAGTTGAAGGCGTGCGTGCGGCACAGTGCCATGACACCTTCTCTGCTGAACGTGCCCGTAAAAGCAACAATGCTCAGATCATGACCATGGGCGCACGCGTTATCGGACCTGAACTGGCGAAAAACATTGTTAACGCCTGGCTGGCCTCAGAGTTTGAAGGTGGTGGCTCCACCGCCAAAGTCGAGAAGATCGGTTACTACGAACAAGTTTCACATACTAAATAATCACCGACTTCTCACCTCTGGAGATCCTTATGTCAACACGCCGGGAAAGAGCCAACGCCATCCGTGCTTTAAGCATGGATGGCGTACAACAAGCCAAGTCAGGTCATCCGGGTGCCCCGATGGGCATGGCGGACATCGCCGAAGTTTTGTGGCTCGATTTTTTACAGCACAATCCAAACAATCCTAAGTGGGCTAACCGTGACCGCTTCGTATTGTCGAATGGCCACGGTTCGATGCTGATTTACAGCCTGCTGCACCTGAGCGGTTATGATCTGCCGCTCAGCGAGCTGAAGAATTTCCGTCAGCTGCACTCTAAAACGCCGGGGCATCCGGAATACGGCTATACGCCAGGCGTTGAAACCACCACCGGCCCGCTGGGTCAGGGGATCGCCAATGCCGTCGGCTTCGCGATTGCCGAACGCACGCTGGCGGCGCAGTTTAACCGCCCTGGCCATGACATCGTTGATCATCACACCTATGTGTTTATGGGTGACGGCTGCATGATGGAGGGCATTTCGCATGAAGTGTGCTCCATCGCCGGCACCCTGAAGCTGGGTAAGCTGGTGGCCTTCTATGATGACAACGGCATCTCTATTGATGGTCACGTTGATGGCTGGTTCACCGACGATACCGCCGCCCGTTTCGAAGCGTACGGCTGGCACGTCGTGCGTGACGTAGACGGTCATGACGGCGACGCGATTAAGAAAGCGGTTGAAGCAGCCAAAGCGGTCTCGGACAAGCCTTCTCTGCTAATGTGCAAAACCGTAATTGGTTTTGGCTCACCGAACAAAGCCGGTACCCACGATGTGCATGGCGCACCGCTGGGCGACGACGAAATTGCACAGACCCGTCAACAGCTGGGCTGGAACCACGCGCCGTTTGAAATCCCTTCAGAACTCTATGCACAGTGGGATGCCAAAGAAGCCGGTCAGGCAAAAGAGTCCGCGTGGGATGCCAAAGTCGCGGCCTATGCCGAGGCTTACCCGGAACTGGCGGCAGAGTTTAACCGTCGTATCAAAGATGCGTTGCCGGATAACTGGGAAACTGAGTCGCAACAGTTTATCGAGCAGTTGCAGGCCAATCCGGCGAAAATCGCCAGCCGTAAAGCGTCGCAAAATGCGATTGAAGCCTTCGGCAAGATTCTGCCGGAATACCTTGGGGGTTCTGCTGACCTGGCACCCAGCAACCTGACGATGTGGTCAGGCTCTAAGCCGATCAATGAAGATCCTGCGGGTAACTACATTCATTACGGCGTGCGAGAGTTCGGGATGACCGCTATCGCCAACGGTATCGCGCTGCACGGTGGTTTCCTGCCTTATACCGCTACCTTCCTGATGTTTGTCGAGTACGCGCGCAATGCGGCACGTATGGCGGCATTGATGAAAGTGCGTCAGATCATGGTCTACACACATGACTCCATCGGCTTAGGCGAAGATGGCCCCACCCACCAGCCGGTTGAGCAGATGGCCAGCCTGCGCGTCACGCCGAACATGAGCTTATGGCGTCCGTGCGATCAGGTTGAGTCTGCGGTGGCATGGAAATACGCGATTGAGCGCGTCAACGGCCCTACTGCCTTAATCTTCTCGCGTCAGAATCTGGCGCAGCAAGATCGTACTGCTGAACAGTTGGCTAACGTGGTGCGCGGCGGTTATGTGTTGAAAGACAGTGAAGGGGTTCCAGAGCTGATCCTCATCGCCACCGGTTCAGAAGTGGAGCTGGCGGTTGCTGCGTATGAGCAATTGACGGGCGAGGGCCGTAAGGTGCGCGTAGTTTCGATGCCGTCTACCGATGCCTTCGACAAGCAGGACGCGGCTTACCGTGAATCTGTGCTCCCTAAAGCGGTGGCCGCGCGTGTGGCGATCGAAGCCGGTATCGCCGATTACTGGTTCAAGTACACCGGTCTGCACGGCGCGATTGTCGGCATGACCACTTTCGGCGAATCCGCGCCAGCGGAACTGCTGTTCAAAGAGTTTGGCTTCACCGTGGAAAACGTGGTTCAAACGGCGAAATCGATTCTGTAAATGGCCAACGCCAGAAATGGCTTGCGGTTAGCCAGATAAGACGTGAGATGCACCCAGGGGCGGCAGGAATGCCGCCTTTTTTCAGCCATTTCAACACATCATCGATTTTCCGCTCGGCGTGACATCATCAACGGCGTCCTCTGGTGGCAGGAAGCGCACCTGACTCAACACGAAAATCACTCCGCTTATCTTTGCATCCGAATCAGCGTATTCTGTCCTCCGCTTGCCCCTTTCTCACGGAACTGGAGGAAACATGTCCACCTTACGTTTGCTGATCTCTGATTCACACGATCCCTGGTTTAACCTCGCGGTGGAAGAGTGCATCTTCCGTCAGATGCCCACCACGCAGCGCGTATTGTTCTTATGGCAAAACGCTGAAACGGTGGTGATTGGCCGCGCGCAAAACCCGTGGAAAGAGTGCAACACGCGTCGGATGGCGGAAGATGGCATTAAACTGGCGCGACGCAGCAGCGGCGGCGGTGCGGTGTTTCATGATTTGGGCAACGCCTGTTTCACCTTTATGGCCGGCAAACTGGAATACGACAAGACCGTCTCGACGGCGATTATTTTGCAGGCGCTGGAAAAACTGGGCATGCCCGCCGAAGCCTCGGGGCGCAACGATATCGTGGTCAATATGAATGGCGATATGCGTAAGATTTCCGGTTCCGCCTATCGCGAAACGCCGGATCGCGGTTTTCACCACGGCACTTTCCTGATGAGCGCCGATCTCTCACGCCTTGCCGATTACCTGAACCCGGACATCAAAAAGCTGCAGGCTAAAGGGATCACTTCGGTGCGTTCACGCGTCGCTAACATCGCGGATTTTATTCCTGATATCCGTTTTGCAGACATCCGTCGTGAGGTGATTGCGGCTTACTTCGCGCATTACCATGAAACCTGCGAGCCCGAGTTTATTTCACCCGAAGCCCTGCCAGACCTTCCCGGCTTTAAGGAGCAGTTCGCCCGCCAAAGCAGCTGGGAGTGGAATTTTGGTCAGGCGCCCGATTTCTCACATCTGCTGCAGGAGCGCTTTGTCTGGGGTGGCGTTGAGATTCACTTTGACGTGGAGCGTGGCACCATTACCCGCAGTCAAATTTTCACCGATAGCCTCAATCCCGCACCGCTAGAAACGCTGGCGATGCAGCTGCTCGGAGTGGCGTATCGCCCAGAGTCGCTGCAGGCTGAAATGCAGAAACTGGTTGTGGAGTTTCCGGAGCAGCAGAAGGAACTCACCGAACTGGCAAACTGGCTGGTAAACAGCATCAGATAAGGTGGCGCTGCACCAGCGCCTCAATCAGTCCCTGCAGTTCCTTTACGCCATCCAGCTGCCGGATATCGCCACACACCACAGCGTTTGAGAGAGCGTCTGCCGCGCCCAGTAAGCTGCTCATCAACTTCGGTGCGTTCTGCCAAAAGGGCCGCAAGCTTGTTAGATTTAATGCGTATTGTTGAAGGAATTAAATCTGCTGGATTGAATCAAGGCATCCTCTCAAATTGACCTAAGTCTGCTCAGAAGCTTCAGTGGGTTTTATCAAAACGGGCACCATATGAATGGCCGTAGCACCTCTGATGCTGCAAGGGCTATTCGCAGCGCTGAGGCTTTTACGTTGGGCCAGGAGATCCACGCAGGGATGCGTGGATCAGTTCGGGGCCGACCAGGGATGGTCGATCCCCGAACGTTCCGTAGGCACGACGTGGAAGCCGAGGGCACCGCGTCAGCGGCGCGAGGACTGCCCGGCAGCAGCAGAGGTGCTACGGCCCGCACCACCACACACAGAAAGCTGCCATTGATTTAACAATGGCAGCCTGCACTCACACAAACGTGACACCGTCACTCACCAAAAAAGCAATCACAGTCGCGTCACGCTCGCCTCGCAAGACAGGTAATGCGCCCTGCTCGCTGATAGAATCCCCCTGCAACAGACGCTCCTCGCCAACAGTCACAATGCCGTCCAGCAAGGTCAGCCATGTTGAGTAACCGGTAAGGTGTGGCACCTCAACCTGTGCGCCCCGCTCCACTTTCAGATCATAAATAAACACCTCCTGACCCAACGGCAGCGGTGCGTCGCTAGTTTCGGGTCCCGCCAGCAATGACCAGGCGTTAAGCGGCAACCCATCAATGCGAGTGAAATCCAGGGTGCGTGGTGCACCGCCGCTTTTTGCCGGACGGATATAAGCCTGCAACATCTCGGTTTCGACAAAAGGCGCAGACTCTTCATAACGCACGCCACTTCCTGCACTCACCACCATGGCGCGTTTGGCATTCAGCGCGGTTTTGTCGCCATTTTCAGCAAGGTGCTGCGCTGAGCCACGCCAGACGTAGCTGAAAATCTCTTCGTCCTGACGGGTGTGCATCGGAATACGCGCATCCATTTTCAACGACATCTGATCAATAATCGTCAGCGGGCCAAAAGCCTCGCCAGGCCGTTGCCGGCGGATGGTAAAGGGACCGTATTCAAACAGTTGGTCACGCTGGGCACGCATTACGTTCATGATTTGCTCCTCAAAATGTGGCTATGCTCATCATCATAGCGACATGAAAATCTCAGAACAGGTGTTCAATTTGCTCACTTACGTCAAAATTTTTGAATATTGATAACTAACAGCAATAATATGAAAAAGAAACAATCTAAAGACCGCTATTTTTCAGCATTCAGGATTAGTCAGGCTGCTTGTTTTTGCGTAAAATACGCTTTTCCGTGATGAGTAAATAACATGAATCGCAGCGAACAGATTCTTGATGCAGCTGAACAGTGCATGCGCTTAAAAGGGTTTCATCAAACTTCTATTCAGAACATTGCCAGCCAGGCAGATGTTAGCATTGGTTTAATTTATAAATATTATAAAAACAAAGATGCCATTATCGAGGCGCTGGTAACCAATGTGGTGCAGCGCATGATTGCATTATTAAACGCTGATTTTGAACGAATTGCCCATGCGGGTGGCGTCACGCATTCGGTACAGGACATTGTGCCACCTGAAGTTGAACACAGTATTGTCTTGTTGATGGAAGTCTCATCTGAAGCCACACGTAACGAGCGTATTCGTCAGATAATGAATGATGCGTGGCTGGTATTAAAAAACAACTTTATTACTCAGGAGCAGACGCTCAATCCGGCGCTGAAAGCCGACGTCATCAACACCCGACTGCATATCATCTCTCTGGTAATTGATGGGATGATCATTCGCCGCTGCATGAAACAACGTGACGTTCCCGACGGATTTATGCCCTTTTTTGATGCCATCACGCGTGACATCAATCAGCATGATATGGCCTGAAATCAGCCAAACAAATGATCTGAGAGGATGCCATTGATCCTGCCCTGTTCGTGATGATCCAGATTCTTATCACCAAATGCGCGACAGGCGACACCGTCTACCAGCATTAACAAAAATTGGATACGCTCATTGCGCTGCTGTGGACTCACTTGAGCATACTGGCGGCTAAACGCTTTTTCCAAATCAGCAATCAATAGCTGCTCTTCCTGTGCCAAAACGTCCCGTACAGATTGATTACGCGACGATTCCGAATACATCTCCAGTAATAAACAGCGGTCCTGATAGGGCCAGTCCTGCCAAAATGGCGATTCCGCATCAATAATATCGCGGGTGCTGCTTTGATTCGGCAGATTATCTTGTAAAAAAACACGCCAACTCATGGCAATACTTTTAATTGTTTCACTAACGATGAATTCTTTGCTCTCAAAATAACGATATATCTGCCCTGCACCCAAACCTGATTCCCGACTTATATCAGCCATGCTGGCCCCGTGAAAACCGGAGCGACTAAAACATATTTTTGCAGCGGCAATAATTATTTGCTGTCGCTGTCGCACGAAGGCGTCATTCTCTGATTTGCTCAACATAACTCCTAAACGTGGCCGGCGCGTCATTATTGTTTTTTCATATCATACGCGAAGGGATTTATAGCCGATATGCTGGCTATAAATCCGGTTACATTTTTCCCCAGGTCGCTAACGCATCGACCCGGGGCGATCATTACAGTTTCAGTTCAGATTCTTTCAACGCCGTACCACCCCCCAACACTTTGTAGAAAGTGTTGAGGTTCTGGTAGTAAGCCTGCTCAACACTCACCAGGCTGGTGCGTGCTGTATACAGCGTGCGCTGTGCAGTTAACGCATTCAGATAGGTATCCACACCATTTTGATAGCGCAGATCCGCCAGGTGGTAATAAGTTTGCGAAGCAGCAACATTATTACGCTGACTGGTCAGCTGATCGTTAATGGTGCCGCGTCGTGCCAACGCATCGGCCACTTCTGAGAACGCCGTTTGGACCGCCTTCTCATACACCGCCACGTAATACTCTTTCTGCGCTTTGGTGTAGTTGAGGTAGGAAACGTTGTAGCCGCCTTTGAAAATCGGCAGCGAGATGCTTGGGGCAAACGACCAGATTCCCGCGCCGTTCTTGAACAGCGAAGACAAATCTGAACTGCCCACCCCACCGCTGGCGGTAAGGGAGATGCTTGGGAAGAAGTTAGCGCGTGCCGCTCCGATATTGGCATTAGCGGCTTTTAAGTTGTGCTCTGCCTGCAACACGTCCGGGCGATTATTCAGTGCATCCGATGACACGCCAGCAGGTACGGCTTTCAATGCATCGCCAATGGACTCAATGCTTTCAGGCAACAAATTATCTGGCACGCTTTTGCCTACCACCAGATCCAGCGCGTTTTTATCCTGCGCCACGCTGGTGGTGTAACTGGCCACATCCGCCTGAGCAGATTGATAAGTGGTCTCTGCTGACGCGACATCCACCATCGAATCCACACCGTTCTGCAGACGCTTGCGCGTCACTTCCAGTGACTGACGCGCACTCTCTGCGGTCTCTTTAGCGATCGCCAGATTGCTGCGATCGGCGGCCAGCTGCAGCCAGTAATCCACGGTGTTGTACAGCACCGTCAGGCGCGTACTGCGGGCACCCTCCAGCGTACCGAGATAAGTTTCATACTGCTGGCGCGACAGACTTTGGTTCTTGCCAAACAGATCCAATTCAAACGAGCTGACGCTGCCCTGGGCTGAATAGGTATTGCTGAGCGCAGTTTGATTTCCCTCCCCGGTTAGCGCGCGTGAACGTGTGCCGCTCACGCCAGCGCTCAGGCTGGGGAACAAATCGGCACGCTGCTCACCATACTGAGCATGAGCCGATTTCACACTCGCGACCGCTTCACGCAGATCGCGGCTGCTGTCCAGCGCCATCGTCACCACCTGACGCAGCTTCGCATCCAGCACATAATCCTGCCAGCTTATATCACGATAGTTAGCCGGTGTGCCTTGTAACGTCCGATAGGCATCGCCGGTGGGCGCGGTGGTATTCACCGCATCCTTTGGGCGATCGTAGTGCGGATCGAGAGATACGCAACCCGCAAGGAAACACGGCAAAAACACCATTAAAAGTTTTGCAGACATATTACTCCTCCGCCTTCACAGCAGATTCGGTTGACTGTGCATCGTCATGCGGAATCGCCGGGAAAACGCGACGGACCAGAACAAAGAACAGCGGTACAAAGAAGATGGCCAGCAAGGTCGCGGTCAGGGTGCCGCCGATAATACCGGTGCCGATAGCAATACGGCTGTTCGCCCCCGCACCGGTGGAAATCGCCAATGGCAGTACCCCAGCGGTAAACGCCAGCGAAGTCATGATGATCGGACGCAAACGCATGGTGGCGGCATGCACCGCAGCTTTCACCAGGTTCTCACCCTTGCGATAGTTCTCCTCGGCGAATTCCACGATCAAAATCGCGTTCTTGGCCGAGAGACCAATGATGGTCAATAGCGCTACCTGGAAATAGACGTCGTTTTCCAGACCGCGCAGCGTAATGGCCAGCAAGGAACCGATGACGCCCAACGGCACCACCATCATCACCGAGAATGGGACCGACCAACTTTCATACAGCGCGGCCAGACACAGGAACACCACAATCAGAGAGATGCCATACAACGACATCGCCTGGTTGCCGGAGAGTTTTTCCTGATATGAGAGGCCGCTCCATGCATAGGTAGTACCGGTTGGCAGTTTGGCCGCCAGTTTTTCCATAGCGGTGATGGCGTCGCCTGAGCTTTTACCCGAAGCAGACGATCCTTCAATCTCATAGGAAGCCAGGCCGTTATAACGTGACAGCACGTCTGGACCGTAGGCCCATTTTGATGAGGCGAATGAAGAGAACGGCACCATGGTTGTATTGCTGCTGCTATCCGTTCCGCGCACATACCATTGATCGATATCTTCGGGCTTACTGCGGAACTGCTGATCGCCCTGCATGTAAACCTTCTTCACGCGACCACGATCGGTGAAGTCATTAACGTAGCTGCCGCCAATCGCTGCACTCAAGGTGGTGTTGATGTCACTGATGGTCAGGCCCAGTGACTGCGCTTTGGCATCATCAATACTCACATCCAGCTGAGGCAAATCGGGTAACGAGTTGGCACGCACCGCGCTCAACACCGGATCCTGATTGGCTTCAGCGATCAGCTGGTTACGCATCTTCAGCAGTTGGTCACGATCGGTTGCGCCGCGCGCTTGCAGTTCAAAGGTAAAGCCGTTGGACTGACCCAGTCCCGAGACTGAAGGCGGTGACAACACGAAAATCTGTGCATCACGAATACTGGACAGCGCAGCCATGGCGCGTCCTGCTATCGCATCGGCGCTGTTCTCTGTGCCTTTACGCTCACTCCAGTTTTTCAGCGAGATAAAACCAATACCGGCGTTCTGTCCGCTGCCCGCAAAGCTGAAGCCGTTAACCAGCATGCTGACGTTAACGTTATCTTTCTCTTTGGTCGCGAAGTACTGCTGAACCTGCTGACGGACTTCACTGGTGCGGTTTTCCGTGGCACCCGGTGCCAGCTGATACTGCACCATGATATAGCCCTGATCTTCGGTAGGCAGGAAGCCGGTTGGCAGGCGCAGATACAGCACCGCACATCCGATCAACAACACGCCGTACAGCAGCAGATAACGTACTGAACTGTGCACCACATGGCCGACGCCGTTTTGATAGCGCCCCTGCACTTTTTCATAGCTACGGTTAAACCAGCCAAAGAAGCCTTTGGTGCCGCTTTCATGGTTATGCGGTTTCAGCAAGGTGGCACAGAGTGCCGGCGTCAGCGTCAGCGCGACAATCACCGACAGCACCATCGACGACACAATGGTAATAGAGAACTGGCGATAGATGACGCCCGTTGAGCCACTGAAGAAGGTCATCGGCAGGAACACCGCCGACAGCACCAGGGCAATACCGACCAGCGCCCCCGTGATCTCTTTCATCGATTTTTCGGTGGCCTGTCGCGGTGGCAATCCCTCTTCGCGCATCACACGCTCAACGTTTTCCACGACGACAATCGCATCATCGACCAGCAAGCCGATGGCGAGCACCATACCGAACATGGTTAAGGTGTTAATCGAATAGCCAAACAGCGACAGCACGCCAAAGGTGCCCAGTAATACCACCGGCACGGCAATCGCCGGGATCAGTGTGGTACGAATGTTCTGCAGGAACACGAACATCACGATGACCACCAGAATCACCGCTTCGATCAACGTTTTCACCACTTCTTCAATTGAAATCTTAACGAAGTCGGTACTGTCGAGCGGATAAGCAATCTCATAGCCTGCAGGCATACTGCTGCGGAACTCATTGATGGTCGATTTCACCTGTTCGGCGGTGGAAAGCGCATTAGCACCCGACGCCAGCTGAACCGCGATACCCGAAGCGGGATGGCCGTTCGCCAATACGTTGGCGCTGTAGTCTTCATCACCCATTTCGACGCGGGCCACATCACTCAGGCGCACCACGGAACCGTCAGACTGGCTTTTCAGTACAATATTGCGGAACTGTTCTGGCGTTTGCAGACGTGAACGCGAACGCACCGTTGCCACCAGTTGCTGCTCTTTACTGGCAGGCTGTGCGCCCAACTGGCCGGAGGAAACCTGGGTGTTCTGGCTCTCCAGCGCGGTGGTGACATCCGACGGCATCAGCGAATAGGAGGCGAGTTTGCTCGGGTCTAACCAGATACGCATCGCGTACTCTGCACCAAATACCTGCACGCTCCCGACGCCAGTCACACGTGCCAGCGTATCTTCCATATTACTGACCATATAGTCAGCCACATCGGAAGAGCTGCTTTTATTGGTTTTATCGTACACCGCGAGGATCAGCAGGAAGTCGCTCTGCGCTTTTTCCACGGTGACACCTTGTGTGGTCACGGCGGTAGGCAGACGGCTTTCTGCCTGCTGAACCTTGTTTTGTACCTGAACCTGAGCGATATCCGGGTCAGTGCCTTGCTGGAAGGTCACATTGATTTTTACCTGACCGGTTGACGCAGTGCTGGTGGAGTTGAAATAGAGTAAACCATCCAATCCGGTCAACTGCTGCTCAATCACCTGGGTGACACTGCTCTCCAGCGTTTCCGCCGAGGCACCAGTGTAGGTGGCCTGAATGCTGATCTGTGGCGGCGCCACATCGGGATATTGCGCCACGGGCAGGCTGTTAATACTGAGTAAACCGAACATCATGATGCAGATGGCGATAACCCAGGCAAACACCGGCCGACGAATAAAGAACTGAGCCAACATATCAGTTGCCCTCGCTGGTCGCGGCTTTATCGTTTGGCGTCACTTCTACTGCTTTAACGCTCATGCCCGCCTGCACTTTACCGGTACCTTCAACAATCAGTTTGTCGCCGCTGTTGAGACCAGAGGTAATCAGCCACTTATTGCCGATCACGCGATCGGCCACCACTTCACGGCTCTCGACTTTATTCTCTTTATCCACCACCAGCGCGGTGGCATTGCCTTTGGCGTCACGCGTGATGCCCTGCTGCGGCGCGAGGATCGCATCGGTTTTAACGCCGTTAGTCACATTGGCGCGCACATACATGCCTGGCAGCAGTTCATGTTGTGGGTTAGGGAAAATCGCGCGCAGCGTTACGGTGCCCGTCGCTTCATCTACCGACACTTCCGTCAGTTCCAGCTTGCCCGGATGGTCATAAGCACTGCCATCTTCCAGTTTCACTGTCACCGGCACGGCATCCGTACTCTGCTGCAAGGAAGCCTGCTGACGCTTCAGCTTCAGCAGCTGAACGCTGGATTGGGTGAGATCGACGTAAATAGGATCGAGCGCGCGAATGGTCGCCAGCGCGGTGGTCTGGCTGGCAGTCACCAGCGCACCTGGCGTCACGGAGGAAATGCCAATGCGTCCACTGATTGGGGCTTTGATCTGCGTGTAATTCAGGTTGATGCGTGCGCTTTCAACCGCAGCACGATACTGATCCACGGATGCGACATTTTGCTGGTAAGTGGCTAACGCGTCATCTGCATCCTGACGCGACACGCCGTTCTCTTTCACCAGTGCTGCATAGCGCTCCGCTTTGAGTTTGCTGCTTTTCACCAATGCCTGAGCATTCTTTAATTGTGCCAAAGCCTGATCGTAACTGGCCTGATAGCTGGCCGGATCGATTTGATATAGCACCTGACCGGCTTTCACTTCATCCCCTTCGGTAAACAGGCGCTTCAAAATAATCCCTTCAACCTGGGGGCGCACTTCTGAGGTCATACTGCCTGTCACGCGGCCCGCGAGCTGGCTGTCCAGCGCCACTGACTCGCTTTGCAAGGTTTTAACACCCACTTCGGTGGTCGGAGTGGCGGCTTGTTGACTGCTGTTTTGATCGCAGGCGGCGACTAACATCACCAGCCCGGCGATCACACTGCGCTGAAAATTCTTCATGAATTACCCTGTAGTGAACGTTCATTCTCAGCATGCAGTCTAACAAATCATCCTGAGATCGACTGTCAGGAAAATGAAAAGAGAGCGATTGTCGCTAAGCTTAATGTGCGGTGGTGCAGAGGGATCATATAGATAGAGGAAACCCGTTCAGGTATCATTTGGAAACATGAACAAAATTGAATCAGAGAATGAAAGATTGTCATGTTACAAAATAACCACAGATATTAATGGAAATTGCTGTGTTATTGAAATTTTTATTATGATATTTGCCTTATGTCGATCAAATCATCTATGCTAATTTCATCGTTATTTTTGGAAAGGAAATTTTCAATAAATAACTCGCTGGTAAAGTCACTGCTGACATCTTCCCAAATTAAAATCATCACCTGCCGATATATTCCATGAAATTGCCCCCTAAGCAAAACGTCTATTTAGCCATAATAAAAATTTATTTTTCGCTTCAAATTAAAGTCATATGAGAAATACAGGTTTAGTTTATCCCCCCGCAGGCCTATCGTTCTAGGGGTGTCGCTATTTGTCAGACTAAAGATGACAATTTTATTTGAAGCGTCATGTTTTCGTTAACAAAGCGTTTAGGAAGTTTCTTATCTTCACAGAGTCCAGTAAATAATATAAAACCATTCAAAGATTTGTAAATTCGACAAATAACAATGAACTTCTGCCCTGGCGGAATTAATTGTTCACGGTATTTATATTGCCAATTTATTTCAGGGTGCAAAATAGAAGATTTTGCGGTCCGTGCGGTAGCCATGTCGAAATAAAAAGAAAGGGTCATTATGGATCGTGTCGTCGTTGCGCATTCCCCTTTAGGTGAATCACTGTTATTCAAGAGCATGACGGGCCATGAAGCGCTCTCCTGCGTTTATCAGTATGATATTGAATTTCTTTGCAAAGATAACAGCATCTCTCTACCTGACCTGCTGGGTAAGCCGATCACATTAGCGCTGAATCCACGCCCTGGCGTTACCCGCTATTTGAGCGGCATTGTCACCCGCATGGCCTTTCTCGGGCATGAAAAACACCGTGAAGAATATTATACCTATCGTGCGGAGGTCAGACCTGAATTATGGTATTTGACCCAAAATCGCGGTTTCCGTATTTGGCAAAAACAAACGGTGAAGCAGATCATCGAAATGGTCCTGAATGACGCCGGCATTATCTTTGAGGACCGACTGACTGGCACCTATCGCGAATGGGAATTCTGCGTGCAGTATCAGGAGACCTCATTAGATTTCATTCAGAGAATGATGGAACATGAAGGGATCTATTTTTATTTTGAACACGCGATGGATAAACAAACGCTGATTCTGGCGGATGATCCCTCCGTGCATAAGCCTTTTCCCGGCTACGACAGCATTGAATATCATCAGGCCGCTGCGGGTGGCTATGTGAATGATGAAAGCATCAATATCTGGCAAGCCACTGCCGCCATTTCTCCCAGTCTTTATCAGCACGATGATTACAATTATCTGGAAAGTAATGCTGATCTTTCCGCAAATGGGCAAATTAGCCAATCGCATGCCGAAAAAACGGCGACCCAGCGTGAATGGCCGGGACACTACCCGCAGCAAGGTGATGGTCAAAATTATGTCACGGTGCGTCAACAGGAGTTTGCGACGCGCCAACTGGAGTCCGATGGCGTGGGTGATGCCTTTGGACTGGCACCCGGTTATACCTTCGCGTTGACTAAAGCTCCGCGCGCCAGTGATGAAGGCCAATCATTCTTAATTACCGCCGTGGACTATCAACTGGTGGAGAACAGCTACGCCAGTAACGACGAAGACTTCACACGTCACTGCTTCCAGTTCCGCGTGGTGCCGGCCACGGTTAACTGGCGCCCAGCCCGCACAACCCGCTGGCCACGTACCAGCGGGCCGCAAACTGCTGTGGTCATCAACGCTCCCGATGCCAGCAAAGGCGATAACAGTACGGTAGCCACCGACGAATACGGCCGCGTGCGAGTGAAATTTCTGTGGTTTAAACCGGATAACGAGCAGGACCTTTACTCCTGCTGGCTGCGTGTGGCCAGCGGTTGGGCGGGCAGCCAGCAAGGTTATTATCAGATTCCGCGCGTCGGCGAAGAAGTGGTGGTGGATTTCATCAACGGCGATCCGCATCTCCCGGTGATTACGGGTCGCGTTTACAACAATCTGCAAACCCAGCCGGTAGGCGAAAGTCTGTTAACCATCGGCAGCGAGAGCGATGTCGCTGACAGCGACACCATCACCGCCGAAGCCGCCTCATCCTGGTCATGGTCGAAAAGCGGTTTCTGGACACGCTCCGTGGGCAACAGCGATGCCAGCAATGGCAACTTTATCTCGTTCGAAGATTTGTCGGGCGAAGAATCGTTGGATATTCATGCGCAAAAAGATCTCAACCTCTCGGCAAACAATGCCATCAAGATTTATGCCGCCAAAGAGGGAGATGGCGCACTGAAAATCTGGGCGCCCGGTAAAGTCACCATCCATAGCAATGACACGGTTTCAACCAGCGCACCCACCACCTATCACAGCTCACGCGGGACTTACTACACCGTGACCGGAGCCAACTTCACCACCACCGGTATCGGCCTGACCATCAATGGTGTCAACGGAACGGTGAATGCGGTGAGCAACGTCGCGGCCACCACTACCGATTTTGCAGTAAAGGGCTTGAGCATGGATTACACCTACATTAAGCGCAGCAAAACCCAGGTCGAGTACAAAGCCGACTTGCAGCGCTTCGAGCAGGTGCCGTTTTACACCCTGCGCACCAACATGATGTCGATCATGAGCGGTGCGGTGAGCGAAGGCCTCGGCAATACCCTGCAAGAGAAGATCAAAAAGCTCACCGATGAGCGCGATGCACGTAAAACCATCAAACAAGAAGCCGACGACAAGAAGAAAACCGACTGGGAAAAACAGCGCGAAGAGAAGGTGACGCAGAAAAACAATCCCCAGACGCGTGAACAGGCTGAGCGACAGAATAACCGCGACGGACAAGACAACAACAACAACAACAACAACAACCAGAATAACGACCCGCCGGCAGATGAAAACGATCCGACCTTCAATCCATGGGCGGACGCGTAATGCAGATCATCAAACCCTCGCACCTCAGCGTGCTCTCGCGCCCCTATCGCTGGCGGCAGCAGGATTATCTCGGGGTGGCTGTTATCGCACTACTGGATATGGCGCCAAAGCCCGCGCTGCGTGATGAGCAAACACTGTGGCAGCGGGTTAGTGAAACGCTGCAATCGCCCGATGGCGTGCTGGATATGGCCATGCCTAAGCAGTGTGCGGAATTTCTCGCCAGTGGCTACGGCTATGCGCCAGCCAACCAGACAGAGTGTGAAGTGGCGATACAGGTGGCCGATCTGCGCAAGCACCTGACCGTCGATTCGGGGCAAGTGGCACCCTTGCACGCCCTCGCCATGGATCATCCGATGCGTCAGGCCTTAATGGGCAAAAATTTCGATGACCAGTGGCTGCAGCACGATTACCCCGGGTTTGCGCGTGATACCGACTGGAGGGTATTCAATCAGGCCCCGGCAGATCAGTGGTGGTCGGAACGCGATGCCCTGCCGCGCGGCGCGGCGTGGCGCATTGAGAACATGCATCCCGATCAGCCGTTACAACAGGGAAAATTACCGCTTTGGCAGGCTCGTGCCTTTGTCACCCGCCAGCGTCAGGATGCGTTGATATTTGAAACACTGGAGATGCGAGCCACCACCCTGCACTTTCTGCCGCACTGCAACGAGCTGATATTGATTTGGCATGGCCGTTGCGCCATTAACGAAGATGATGCGTTTGATGTGCAGTCTCTGATGGTGGCGCTGGAGCGGGATGAAGCACCGCGTGGAGATGAGCACTATCGCCACATCCAGCAGCTGCGCACCACCGATGCCGATGCCGCCCTGCATGCGCTCCGCGAAAGCGATTTGATTGATGGAGAGATTCTCGCCAACACCAGCACCCCATCGTTCAATCGCGATCCCGGCCCTCTGGTGCATAACCTTAATCGCTATGAACAGCAGCAGCGCCAGCAGTTTGATCAGCCGATAGCGGCGAGTACGCTCAGCGATTTCAAGGTGGAAGCGGATTTAGCGGCACAACTGGCGCGTCAGGAAGCTGAAAGTGAGCAGCAGTATGAGCAGATGATGGCGCGCTATCAGAAGGAGTCGCAGCGCAGCAATGCAACAACGCTGCCGATGCCCGATGGTGCCACGCAGTATCGCCAACAGCGGGATGAACTGCATGCCAACCGCCATCTGCTTGGGCCACGTGCGAGCGATATTTCGCGCAGCGAGCAGGCCTTGCTCGACAGTTATCGCCTGACCGCTCAGCAACAAAAATCCGCTATCCGCCTGACGCTCAGCGAGTCAGAGGCACAGCGTCAGTCGCTGATGGCCTGTATGGCCAGCGATAAAGATGCGCGCGGCTGGGATCTCACCGGCGCCGACCTCTCTGGCTTAGATTTGCGCGGCATGGATCTCGAAAACGCCCTGCTGGAAAACGCCGACCTTAGCCACTGCCAGCTGGACGGTGCCGATCTGCGCGGCGCGGTACTGGTGCGGAGCGAACTGCATCACAGTAGCCTGACGCACTGCTTACTCGACGGCGCCAATCTGGCGCAGGCGCAATGCTGGCACAGTGATTTCAGTGACAGCAGCCTCGCCAGCGTCGAGCTGGAAGAGACTGAGATTGAGCATTGCCGCTTTGAACGCGCCCTGCTGCGCCAGCTGTTTGTGCAACAGGCAACGATTAAACACTGCAACCTGCAGCATGCCCTGCTGGATCGCTGCGATCTGCTGGATTTAACCCTTGAAGTACTCGATTTCAGCCACGCGCAGTTCAGCCAGTGCAACCTGATTCGCTGTACGTTGCATGCCGTGCAATTTAATTATGTCACGGCGCAAGGGCTATCGCTGGTGACCTGCCAGTCACAAGATCTTTGCTTTGACGACGCCAGACTGACCCGCTGCCTGTTTACCGCCAACAGCCAATTGCCGCATGCGCGCTTTCGCCGCACGACGCTGCTGGAGTGCAATCTGCGTGACATCGATCTTCAGGCGGCAAACTTTGATCACGCCTCGCTAGACAACAGCGATCTGAGTGGCGCCGATTGCCGCCATGCCAGCCTGCGCCTGTTACGCACCCGATTAAGCCGCTTTGTGCGTAGCGATCTGCGTCAGGCACGCTTTAACGGCAGCCTGTTACTGGGGGCTGACCTGCAAAAAAGCCAGCTTGCAGGCTGTGACCTCAGCGACTGCAACCTGTTCCGCGCCGATTTATCGCAAACCCTCACTGATACGCACACGCGCTTCAACGATGCGCTGACCGACAGCATGAAAACGCTGCCGCGTCGCCGCGAACAGCAGGTATAGCCATGACGCCAACTGAGATTCAGCAAGCAATCAAGTCGGGCAACATCATTCATGCCGTTGCCCCTGAACAAAGCAACTTTGCCGGTATGGACCTCTCTGGCGGCAGTTTCATCGCCGTCGACCTGATGGGCGCTGATTTTCGTGGCTGCAATCTGCACGAAACCCAGTTCAGTGAATGCGCACTGTCTGGCGCGCAGTTTGATGACGCGCAGCTGCGCGGCACCCTGTTCAGCCAGTGCCGCATGGTCGCCACGCAGTTTAGCGGCTGCACGCTGACCGACTGCCTGTTCAATCAGTGTCAGTTAATGGAGAGCGACTTCAGCGAAAGTATTCATATCAACAGCCAGTTCAACAAAGGCGACCTCAGCGACAGCAGTTTCCTGCTCGCGTCGCTGTATCAAAGCGGTTTTATCGAATTACCCGTGCACCAGTGGCTGCTGCGCCATGCCAGCCTGGAGCAATGCACGCTAATGAGTCTTGACCTGCGACGTAGCGATCTGCACAGCGCTGGCTTCGCCCTGTGTACTTTCTACCAATGCGATCTGCGTGGTGGCGATTATCGTCAGCAACGTTTTGCGCGCAGCCAGTTCACCGCCAGCAAGCTGGAAGAAGCGAGTTTCTTCGGTGCTGAACTCACACAATGCAATTTCAGCCAGGTGTCTCTGCGGGCGGCTGATCTGCGCCAGATACAGGCCAGCCAGGCGTTATTTACCGGCAGCGATTTGCGTGAAGCCCGTTGCTCTGAGGCAAATTTCAATCAGGCAATCTTGATGCAGACACAGCTGGATGAGGCCGATTTCAGCCATAGCCAGCTATCACGCGCGGTGCTGCAGCAGGCCCACGCGCCACGCGCCAATTTTCAGCATAGCCAGTTGCAATACGCCGACCTCTCTTACGCCACGCTGGATCATGCCGATTTCCGTGATGCGCACTTTACTCACACGCGTCTGCATCGTGCCAGCCAGCAGCAAAGTCACTTTTCCAGCCGTGACGGCATTATCGAACAGGACGAAGCGCTGTATGCCGCTGAAAACTGGCGACCGCACACGCGCTTAACACCGCACGAGGACCACCATGAATCACGCTGAAAAAACCGTTGCGATCCCGCTGGATTTGCCGCTACAGGCGGAGGGACAGGTGCTGGCACTTGACACCGATTATGGCGTGCAGGTGCTGATCGACGGGCGTCGCTGGCACTGCCATCGTGCCGCCAGTTGCCTGCTGTCGCCGCAAGTCGATGACCTCGTGCTGGTGAGCCGCGCCGGGGAACAACTGTGGTTGTTAGCCGTATTGGTACGCGCCCAGCCAGAACAAACCGCTGAGCTGCACTGTGAGGGCAAATTGACCCTAAGCAGCAGCCAATCCTTAAGCCTGCGCAGTCCGCAGTTTCAGCTGGAAGCAGAGCATGGCGACTGCCAGGTCACTGAGATGAATTACCGCGGCGAGAAAGTTTCCGCCTGGGTCACGCTCAGTCGCGTGTTCGGTAAACGTTGCGAAAGCCTGTGGGAGAGCCTGAGCCAAATCAGCCATCACCTGCTGCGCCGCACCACCCATACAGAGCAGGTGCGCGCCGGACAACTCGACATCAAAACCAGCCAGCTCACCCGTCTGCATGCGCCCACCACGCTGATCAGCAGCGAATCGCTAACGCGTGTCGACGGTAAACAGATTCACATGGGTTAAAAGGAAACAGCATGTTTGCAAATTGTCAGTGTGGTGGCACCGATCAGGCCGTCGCCGATGTGTGTAAGACCCCGGCCCCGGTCACTTTCGTCAACCTGGCGCTCGGCAATACCGCAGTGCCGACCGCCAGCACCGTACTGTTTACCGGGATGCCGGCGCATAACCTCTCCACGATCACGCCAATCACCCAGGGCGATGAAGCGGGCGTGCTGGGCGGTGTGGTTTCAGAAACTTTTATGGGCCTCTCGCGCCATCTGACCGGCTGTAATTCGCTGCTGATCAATGGCATGCCCGCTACCCGCATGGGCAGCGTGACCCAGCAGAACGTTGCGAACGCGCCCGGCGTACGTATCACGCCGAGCCAGACCACCGTGGCGCTGCTGGCAACTTAAGTGCGCATCAATGAGCGCAGGGTCGTTTGCATACTTTAACGCACGTGCAGGCGCGCTCTTTATGGCGACAAAGGTTTCGCAACACTCAACATAAAAATTCCACAGGACGTCGATAAAAATGGAAATAAAACACAGCAAAGTCACTTTCATCGCCGCACTTTTTGCGACGGCCATCACCGCCGGTTGCAAAGCCCCTCCACCCACTGTCACTGCTGACACCCTCGAAACCAGTACCGTGAACGGCGTAGCGCTGGTGCATATGCACATCGTGCAGCCACCGCAGCAGTTCACACCGGTGAATGCCGCCTATCGCACGCTCTATCCTGCTTCATTGATGAACCGCCCTGACTTCGGTGGCTTACGCATGGAGACGCTGGATGCCGGTGCCACCTTGCAGGTACTGGGTGAAGTGGACAACAGCTGGCTGGCGGTCGCCACACAAGATAACGGGCAGTTAAGTGGCTACATCCCCTACCGCGCGGCCGTTACCAGCGATCGCTACAGCGCCACGGTGAAAGCACAGGCGGCACGTCCGCGGCGGGCTCAGCAGCAGTGTATTGGCGTCGGCGAAGGTGACAAAGCCTGCCGCAAAGGCAGCTCATCAACCTGGATTATTCAGTAATGAGCGCGCGCATCGCAGGATTGTTCGGACTGCTGCTGTTGCTCTCGGGCTGCATGTCATCGTCACGTCAGGTGCCGGCAAACTGGCAGCTAACGCTCAACAGCGACGCTAGCGCCAATGCGGGCGCGCCGCTGAAAGTCCGGGTGTTCGTGCTGCGCTCCGATGCCAATTTCCAGTCAGCTGACTTCTATTCGCTGCAAAACAACGCCTCTGCGGTGCTGGGCGGTGATTTGCTGGATAACCAGCAGCGTTTCCTCACCACGCAGCAACCGCAACAGGTGCTGAACGGCAATCCGTCGCTGGAGGCGCACTATCTCGGCGTGATGGCTGAATACGCCAATATCAACGGCAAGGCCTGGCGCGTGGTCGTGCCGCTGCCCGCCCCCACTGAAACCAATTTCTACAAGTTCTGGCAGTTCTCGCCCGACGCGCTGCATGGCCGTATCAACGCCACCACAGCCGGGCTGCATCTCACCGCTAATGACGAATAAACGAACTCAGGAAGGCGCTATGCACACCGCAGACAAGGTGATTTGGAGTGAAGGGATGTTTTTGCGTCCTCACCATTTTCAACAGTCGGAACGCTGGTTAGAGGCGTACAGCCGCAGCTGGGGCAAATTGCAGTGCCCGTGGCACTGGGGTTTTATGACCCTCAGCATCGATCAGGCGCTGCTGCGTCAGGGCAAACTGGCGATTGCCGAGGCCAGTGGCCTGCTACCTGATGGCACGCCGTTTTCCATCACTGGCGCGGATAACGCCCCGCCACCGCTGGCCTTCAGCGATATTCAAGAGCCGATAGATGTGGTGCTGGCACTCCCGGAGCAGCGTCAGGGACAAACCGAAGTCATCTTCAGCGATGCCAGTGATTCCCTGGCACGCTACCTGAGCCAGGATCGCGAAGTCGACGACCTCAACGCCTCTTCAGTGGGCCGTGCGCCGATGCAGTTTGGCCGCCTGCGCCTGTGCCTGATGCCTGCTGCTGATTTAAATGCCGAATGGACCGCCATCGGCGTGGCACGCGTTAAAAGCAGCGGCAACGATCGCGCGTTGGTCCTCGACAGCGACTACATCCCGCCGCTGCTCAATGGACACGTTTCCCCGGCCATCAATGCCTTTCTTAACGATATGCACGGTCTGCTGCAGCAGCGCAGCGAGCAGATGGGCGAGCGTTTGCAACAGGCGGGACGCGGTGGTAACACCGAGATGATCGATTTCATGCTGCTGACGCTCATCAACCGCTATATCGGTCAGGTGGCGCACAGCCGCCGTTTGCCGCAGTTGCATCCGGAACGCCTGTTCAGCGAATGGCTGCAGTTTGCCACCGAACTTGCCAGTTGGTCGCCATCACGCCGCCCCAGCGAGCAGCTGCCGGTGTATGACCACGATAATCTTTACCTTAGCTTCAGTCGGCTGATGATTCAGCTACGCCAAAGTTTGTCACTGGTGATGGAAGAAAATGCACTCCAGCTCACGCTCACCGAACGCTCGCACGGACTCTATGTTGCCACCGTTTCCGACGTCAGTCTGATCCGCGATTACGGTTTTGTGCTGGCGGTGCGCGCCGATTTACCGGGCGAAATGTTGATCACCCACTTCCCAGCACAGATGAAAATCGCGCCTGTAACGCGCATCCGCGACCTGGTGCAACTTCAGCTTCCCGGTATCGGCTTGCGGGTAATGCCAGCCGCACCGCGCCAGATCCCATGGCACTCCGGTTATGTCTACTTCGAACTAGAGCGCAGTGGCGAGCTTTGGCAGCAGATGGCGAAAGCAGAAGCCTTTGCCCTGCATCTGGCCGGTGAGTTTCCCGGCCTCGACCTGCAACTTTGGGCATTGCGTCACGCACGCAGCTAAGCACGGAGAGAAGCGACCATGATGCAGCCGCAGTCACTTAATGGCGAACTGGAAGCCAGCACGCAGCATGAAAATCCGCTGGTGGCGATTGCCAATCCATTGATCAACTCCATTGCCCAGCTACGCCATTCGGTCTCCCACGACAATCCGGCGGGCCTGCGTCAGCAGTTAATCGATCTGGTTCGCCGCTTTGAGGTGGCCTGCCAGCAGGCGCAACTGCCGTATGAAACCATTGTTGGGGCACGTTACTGCCTGTGTACCTCACTGGATGAAGCGGCAGCACTGACGCCGTGGGGCAGCCGCGATGTCTGGCCGCGCAGCGGATTGCTGGTGACCTTCCATAACGAAACCTGGGGCGGCGAGAAGTTCTTTCAGCTGCTGGCGCGCCTGTCACAGCATCCGCAGCAAAACATCCTGCTGCTGGAGCTGATGAACGCCTGCCTGCTGCTGGGCTTCGAAGGGCGTTATCGCATTATGGAAAACGGCCGCACGCAGCTGGAAACCCTGAAGTTGCGTCTGCTGCAGTTGATTCGCTCGGTGCGTGGCCCCTACCCGCCACCGCTTTCGCCGCAGCCGCTGGATGAACCGGTGCTGCAGAAGCTGTGGAAGCCGCTGATCCCACTGTGGAGCTTTGCTGCGCTGCTGGCGCTGCTGGGATGCGCGGTCTACATCACGCTTAACTGGCGCCTCAATCACTTTACCGCACCGGTGCTCTCGGCCATTTATCAAACCGACCTGCCGAAAGTCGATATCGCGCGTCCTGCGGCTCCCGCTGCACCGGCACTCGATTTGCGACATTTCCTTGCGCCAGAGATCGCTGAAGGACTGGTCACGGTCAACGATGAAGCCACCCGCAGCGTGGTACTGCTGCGCGGCGACGGTCTGTTTGACTCTGCAGCCACCACTATTCGCGATCGCTACCGCCCGGTGATCCGCCGCATTGCACAGGCGATGGACAACGTTAACGGTCAGATTCGCGTCAGTGGTTACACCGATAACGTCCCGATCCGCAGCGCGCGCTTTAACTCTAACTACGCGCTGTCACTGGCGCGCGCTCAGTCGGTGCAGGAGATGCTGGCCCAGGACCTGCGTCAGCCACAGCGCATCATCGTTGAGGGACGCGGTGAGAGCAATCCGCTGGCAGCGAACGATTCCACCGCCAATCGTGCGCGCAACCGCCGTGTTGAAATCACGCTGCTGGTCGCGCCGAAACAGACTGAATCTGAACTCAACAGCGTGCATTAAAAGGAATAGCCATGATTCGCACTGTCTTTTCCATCGCCACCAGCCGCCTGATGTGGAGCGGCCTGGGCATTACAGCACTCTGTTTGCTGATCTGGACCGTGGGTCCACTGGTGGCGATTGGGGATTATCGTCCGCTGGAGTCGGCGCTGTATCGTTACATTGCCATCGCCGTGCTTTACGCACTGTGGATAAGCTACCGCGTCGTCCCTCGTCTGTGGCGTCGCTGGCAAAACCGTCGCCTGGTGCAAAAAATGGCACCGGCGCCAACGGCAGCTGACGAGCACGATGAGATGTCAGCCGAGCACCCACTGGCCGAGCGATTCAGTGAGGCAACGCAACTGCTGCGTCAGGCGCGTTTCAACCGTCCGGAGAGCCGCCGCTGGCCGCGCTGGATGCAGAAACTCAATCGCCAGTATCTCTACCAGTTGCCATGGTACATGCTGATTGGCGCGCCGGGTGCAGGTAAAACCACCGCGCTGGTCAACTCGGGTCTGCACTTCCCGCTGGCCGCGCAGTTTGGCAAAACCGCACTGCGTGGCGTAGCCGGTACGCGTCACTGTGACTGGTGGTTCACTGACGAAGCGATTCTGCTGGACACCGCCGGCCGCTACACCACGCAAGAGAGCGACCGTCAGCAGGATGCGCAAGAGTGGCGTAGCTTTATGGGATTGCTGAAAAAGTATCGCCCACGCCAGCCGGTGAATGGCGCGATCATCACCATCAGCGTCGGCGATTTACTCAGCGAGTCCGAAGAAGCGCGCCACCAGCAGGCCAGCGCCCTGCGTAAACGCCTGCTGGAATTACGCGATCAGCTGGCAATCCCCTTCCCGGTTTACGTCTTGGTCACCAAATCTGATCTGCTCAAAGGGTTTACCGCCAGTTTTGGTGCGATGAACAAGGCTCAGCGCGATCAGATTTGGGGCTTCACATGGCCATGGAGCGATCAGCAACTGGCGGTGGGAAGCGAATTCGAGCCGCAGTTTGACCGCTTGCATCAGCGTCTGGATGCCGGTCTGGCAGATCTGATGATCCACGAACATGACAGCGTGAAACGCGCGGAAATGTACCTGTTCCCACAAGAGTTTCTCGCCCTGAAACCCTTGTTGAAACACTACCTCGACGTGGTGTTTGCCACCTCCGGCTATGATGCAAAGCTGATTCCGCGCGGCGTCTACTTCACCAGTGGCACCCAGGAGGGCCTGCCGTTTGACCGCGTGATGGGCCAGATGAGCCGCGCGCTGGGCTTGCCCGCGCTGCGAGCCGCTAACAGTGAACCGGCGCAGCCCGGCCACGGTCAGAGTTTCTTCCTGCATCAAATGCTGACCGAAGTGGTGTTCAAAGAAGCCGGTCTGGCGGGCATCAATCGCTGGTGGGCGGTGCGAAATCGCCTGGTGCATCTGATCACTTACGGCGTGCTGGCACTGCTGCTGTTGCTGGCGCTGATCGCCTGGTTTACCAGCTATCACCACAACAAGGGTTATCTGGCTGACGTGCAGCAGCGTGTGCCGGACATTGAAAAACAGAGCAAGGCGCTGTCCCCGCTCAACGGCGAAAACATCTTCTCACAGTTGCCGTTCCTTAATAGCCTGGCGGGTCTGCTCAACAGCAACAAGCTCACCGATTTGCAACAGCCACCGCTTAGCTGGCGTGCTGGTTTGTATCGCGGTGAAGAGGTCTCTACCGCGTCGGATTCCCTCTATCAGCGTGCGCTGGAACAGATGCTGCTGCCGGTGATTGCCCGCAACATCACCGACTGGCTGCGCAGCGACAACGGCAGTGACGTCGATTACAGCTATGAAGCCCTGAAAGCCTATCAGATGCTGTATCTGCCGCAGCATTACGACGGTAAGTTCCTCCACGCCTGGGTAATGCTCAACGTGCAGCGCACCCAGGGTGCCAACGCGCCACAAGCTCAGCTCAAAGCGCTGGATTATCACCTCGGTCAACTGCTCGATGACAAGATCAACGCTTCACCGTTTGAGCGCGATGAACCCCTGGTAGTGCGACAGATTGAGATGATCAGCCGTTCCCCACTCTCCACGCGGGTTTACGGTCGCCTCAAACGCTTGCTGATGCCGCGTGTTAATCCGGGTGTTAGCGTAATTAACCTGAGTGGTGCGCAGACCGAGTTGGTGTTCAGCCGCAAAAGCGGACAACCGCTGACCGAAGCGATTCCCGGCTTCTTCACCCCTGCTGGTTACTGGGGACCGTTCAACAGCAACATCAAAAATGTGGCAGCCAGCTTGTTACAGGAAGATCGCTGGGTACTGACCCGTCGTGAAAGTGCTGATGAGCAAAACACCCTCGAAGAGACGGTGCGCCGACTTTACCTCGACGACTATATGCGTCAGTGGGATGCGCTGTTGCAGGATATTCAGCTACAGCCAATCAATAACCTCGGCGAACGCATCAACACCGCGCGCCTGCTATCGGGACGGACTTCACCCCTGCGCCAGCTGATCATTAACCTCAGCCGCAACCTGACGTTGACGCCACCGGAAGATGAAAAAGAGAAACAGGATAAGCCGTCGCTGCTGGAACGCAGCACCCACTATGTGAATAACAACGCCACCGCCACGCTGCAAGCGCTGTTCCGCGCGCGTAAAGCGGCGCAGAGCGGCAACATTGAAGCGCCTGAGCAGCGGGTCATGGCGCACTACGCCAGCATTATTGAACAGGCGCAGGTGAGCGACCCGAAAGAGAGCAGTATTCCGTTTGATGCGCAGTTGAAAGATATCGACGACCTGTACAGTTATCTCACTGCGGTGCAGGACGCCAGCAACAGCGGCATGTCGCCTCCTGACAGCAGCATCATTTCACGGATGCAGGCCGATGCCGGACGCCAGCCAGAACCGTTCCGCACGCTGCTGCTGGAGCTGGCGGTCGGTGCCAGCAGCGACACGCAAAAGCGCACCATGAGCAATATGCAGAAACGGGCGGGCGTGGAAGTCGGCAGCTTTTGCCGCAGCGCGATTGCCGGACGCTATCCGTTTAATCACAGCTCCGGCACCGATGTCACCCCCGACGATCTGGCACGGATGTTCGCGCCGGGAACCGGACTGATGGACAGCTTCTTCCGCGATAATCTCGCCAGCAAGGTGGACACCACCCACAGCAACTGGCGCTACGCTCCTGGTGTCGATGGAAAAACGTTACCCGGTGGCACCACGCTGCTGCGCCCGTTCCAGCAGGCGCAGGCGATTCGTGAAGCCCTGTTTGCCAATGGGTCAAGCACGCCGTCCTATCGACTGACCATCACGCCAATCAGCATGGACAACAGCATTCTCAATCTGACGCTGGATGTTGACGGCCAAATCATCCGTTACAGCCATGGCCCGCAAACCCCTCAGGTGGTGAACTGGCCCGGCAACGGTAATACCCAACAGGTGCGTATGCAGATTGGTCTGACCGACGGCACCACTAACACCCTGAATAGCAGCGGACCCTGGGCGCTTAATCGCCTGTTCGACAAAGCCAGCCTGCATCCGGGCAGCAGCCAGCGTCAGGAGGCCACCTTCTCGCTCGGCGGTCATCAGATAGTGCTGGCGTATACCCCTAACAGCGTGCGCAACCCGCTGCAACTGCCGGGGTTCAGCTGCCCATGATGACCTTAAACGACGCTTCTTTTGGCTGGTACGGCAAATTACCCGGCAGCGGAGACTTTATGCGCCGCCGCCTGCCGATGCGGCTGGTTAACAGCTGGGCGCAATGGTTTCAAAGCAGTCTGCCACGTCTGGCGCAACAGCCAGCAACCGGACGCGCGCCGGTGTGGAATTTCATTATCCCTGCCACGCTCGGTGTCCCCATGATTCAGATGGGCTGCTTGTTGCCCACTCGTGATCGCGTCGGTCGCCAGTACCCGCTTTGCGCCATGCAGCTGTTTACCCCGGAACACTGGCACAACCTGCAGCTACACACGGCGGGCGACTGGTATTACCAATTGGGTAAAACCCTGACGCTGGCAGTGCAAAATCGCTACAGCGGCGATCAGCTGGATGCCGCCCTCAGTGGCCTGCCGCCGCAACTGGCGCGACCGCCGCAGTCAGATGTGTTTGATGTGATTGGCTACCAGGACACCCCTTGCACTCTCAACTGGCCGCAGGTGGTGCACTACTTCGATCCGGCGCAATACAGCAGCTTTTGGTGGAGTAATCAGAGCGACGGCAGCGCGTTTTATAGCCATTCACACAGCGGCAACTTCACTACCCAACTTTTTCTGCGCCTGTTCAATCCACCCCACGCCAGCCGCGGTGAACCGCCGCTGTTTGGCCAGTTTTAACGGTGAAAAAAATGAATGTCGATGCCCTTCTTGAACCGCTGCGTGACGATGCCCCCTGTGGCGATGACCTGGAATATGACGCGGCCTTTATGGCGCTGGAACAGGCGCGCAGCGGCAAAGCCGAGCAGCAGTTTGGCAACACTATCATCCCTGCTGAGCCGCCAGACTGGCAGCAGGTGGCACAGCAGGCGGAACAGTTACTGGCCCGCACACGCGATATCCGTTTGTTGCTGATCCTCAGTGAAGCCTGGACGCACACCAAAGGCCTGAGCGGGTGTGCCGCAGGACTCACGCTGCTGAGTGAAGCGCTGACTCGCTACTGGCCGACGCTGCATCCGGCGCTGGAGTTTGATGGCGAGCCGGATCTGCTGATGCGCGTCAGTGCCCTGGCTGCGCTCGGCCCCCAGTCGGGTTTCAGCCGTGCGCTGCGCAACTGTTGGTTGATCAAAAGCAGCACCGGCGAGATCACCCTGCGTGATGCCATCGCCCTGCTGGACGGCAGCAAAGCCGAAGTCAGCGATTTTCCTGGCGGCGTGCCGCGCCTGCGTGAGTCATTACAGCAACCTGACCATGCCAGCGCTGCCGCTATTCGCACCCTGGCGCAGCACTTCACCACATTGCGCCTCTGTCTTGAGCAGCATCTGGACACCGCCGATATGCCCGACCTGGCCGCCACAGAGAAGGCGCTGGCGCTATTACTGCCGTTGTTGCCGACACAAGCAGCATCGCCAGTGGAGGAGACCACGACGCCTGACACCGTGCAGGCTGAACCCGAGCATTCCACCCAATCGGCGCCCCTGTCCGCCGCGCTGAACTGGCAACAGGTGCCTCTCAACTCCCGCGCGGATGCGGAACTGATGCTGGAAAAAGTGCGCCTCTACTTTCAGCAACACGAACCGAGCCATCCGGCACCGATCATGCTGGAGCGCGTGCAGCGCCTGATTCAGCTCGATTTCCTCGACATTATTCGTGACCTGGCGCCCGACGCCGTCACTCAACTGCAGGGCCTGTTTGGCCGTGCGGGCGAATAAAACGCCTGATGTCAGGCACATAACTCATGGAGAACACTATGGCTAACTTCCCCACCATTAAACGCGCCCGCAGTGGACAGAAGTTCATCTCGCGCAACCGTGCGCCACGCGTGCAGATTGAGTATGACGTGGAGATCTATGGTTCAGACCGCAAGGTGCAGCTGCCTTTCGTGATGGGCGTGATGGCTGATTTAGTGGGGCAACCCATCGAAGATCAGCCGGAGATCGCCGAGCGTAAGTTCCTTGAAGTGGATATCGATAACTTCGATGAGCGCATGAAAG
Source organism: Erwinia sp. S63 (assembly GCF_016625195.1). GTDB lineage: Bacteria > Pseudomonadota > Gammaproteobacteria > Enterobacterales > Enterobacteriaceae > Pantoea. The sequence continues at coordinate 127,314 of NZ_JACVUP010000014.1, read as the reverse complement.
CGTTGAAGCCCCATCTGGCGTATCACGTTGATAACACCCTGACCGGCGAAGGCAAAGTCGGTGTGGATCTGACCTTCAACAGCATGGACGACTTCCTGCCCGATGCCATTGTGCGCCGTGTTGAGCCGCTCAATGAGCTGCTGGAAGCGCGTACGCAACTCTCCAACCTGCTCTCTTACATGGATGGCAAAAACGGTGCTGAAGCGCTGATCGCCGAAGTGCTGCAAAACCCGACCTTAATGAAATCGTTGGCCACCGCACCAAAGCCAGCCACCGCCTCAAATCAAGACAGCGAAACGGAGAAACACGATGAGTAATACCGCATCCCAAAGTGCACGCCTGCAAACGGAAACCGTCACGCAGAGCGACTTCAGTGCGCTGTTAAACAAAGAGTTTCGCCCGAATAACGACCAGGCGCGTGATGCCATCTCGCAGGCAGTGCAAACCCTGGCTGAACAGGCGTTAGAAAACAGCCTGCCGGTGTCCGACGACGCCTACCGCACGATTCAGGCACTGATCGCCGAGATCGACGCCAAATTGTCGCAGCAGGTCAACGCCATTATGCACCACGAGAGTTTTCAGCAGCTCGAAGGCGCCTGGCGTGGCCTGCACTATCTGGTGAACAACACCGAAACCGACGAGATGCTGAAAATCCGCGTGATGAGCATCAGCAAACGTGAATTGAGCCGCACGCTGAAGCGCTACAAAGGCGTGGGCTGGGACCAGAGCCCGCTGTTCAAGAAAATCTACGAAGAAGAGTACGGTCAGTTTGGTGGCGAGCCGTATGGCTGCCTGGTCGGCGATTACTATTTCGACCACAGTCCACCAGATGTTGAACTGCTGGGCGAACTGGCAAAAATTGGCGCCGCCGCGCACTGTCCGGTGATCACCGGTGCGGCACCGAGTGCATTGCAAATGGAGTCGTGGCAAGAGCTGGCGAACCCACGTGATATCACCAAAATCTTCTCCAACACCGAATACGCCGCCTGGCGCACGCTGCGTGAAAGTGAAGATACCCGCTATCTCGGCCTGGTGATGCCGCGCTTCCTGGCCCGTTTGCCGTACGGCGTGCGCACCAATCCAGTGGATAGCTTCGACTTCACTGAAGACACCGAAGGCGCCACCCACAAGAATTACACCTGGGCCAACGCGGCTTACGCAATGGCGGCCAATATTAACCGCTCATTCAAACAGTTTGGCTGGAGCACCTCGATTCGCGGCGTCGAGTCCGGCGGTTCGGTCGAGAATCTGCCGTGCCACGTGTTCCCGACCGATGACGGCGGCGTGGACATGAAATGCCCGACCGAAATCGCCATCAGCGATCGCCGTGAAGCGGAACTGGCGAAGAACGGTTTCATTCCACTGGTGCATCGCAAGAACTCCGATTTTGCCGCCTTTATCGGCGCGCAATCGCTGCAAAAGCCCGAAGATTATTACGATGCCGATGCCGCCGCCAATGCGCAACTGGCGGCGCGCCTGCCGTACCTGTTCGCCTGCTGCCGCTTCGCCCATTACCTGAAGTGCATCGTGCGCGACAAGATCGGTTCCTTCCAGGAGCGTGCCGACATGGAGCGCTGGCTCAACTCGTGGATTATCCGCTACGTCGATGGCGACCCGGTTAACTCCACGCAGGAAACCAAAGCGCGTAAGCCACTGGCTGACGCTCGCGTCACCGTGGAAGAGCAGGAGGACAATCCGGGCTACTACGCTGCCAAGTTCTTCCTGCGTCCGCATTACCAACTTGAAGGCCTGACGGTATCACTGCGTCTGGTTTCGAAATTACCTTCGCTGAAACAACAGCAAGGGTAAAACCCTCTGGGCGCAGTTTACCGCCCATTTTTTGCTTGAAAATGACTAAAGGAGTTCGACCCGCATGACCATCGCAATGTATCTGAAGCCAGAAGGCGTTGAAGGTGAATCTAAAGACTCGGCGCATACCGGCTGGATCGACATTCTCTCTTTCAACTGGGGTGCCAACCAGCCAAACAACATGAGCGTGGGCGGCGGCGGCGGTGCAGGTAAAGTGAATTATCAGGATCTGCACGTGCATGCCCGTATCGACAAAGCCACGCCAACGCTGATGCTGTATTGCTCCAACGGTAAGCATATCCCTACCCTGGAGTTCCATGTCACCAAAGCCGGTGGCTCACAGATCATCTACAACAAAATCAACCTGACCGAAGTGCTGGTCACCAGCGTGCAGTTCACCGGTTCACGTGATGACGACACCGTGGGCATCGAGTACTCGTTCCAGGCCGCGCAGGTGGAAGAGATCTACACCCAGCAGTCCGAAGACGGTGCCGCCGGTGCCGATACCACCTTCGGCTGGAACATCAAAACCAACACCGCGTCTTAATCGTTTCAAGCTATTTGCACGGGCGTCCCAACCGGGCGCCCACGCAGACAATTTTGCAGGTAAAGCCTATGCGATTCACCCTTGTTGAAAGTAAAAACGGCGTGCAGCCGCCGCTGACCAGCGTCGATTTCTATCCGCCAGGCGGCACCATTGGCCGCAGTGAAGACAATAACTTTATCCTGCCCGACGACAGCCGCACCATTTCACGGCTGCAACTGCTGGTGCACACCTCTGCTGAGGGTGAGTGCCGCATTACCAATCGCGGCAACGTGATCAACGTCGATTTTAACGGTATCCCGCTGGAACATGGCCGTCAGGTCGAATTGCAAAGCGGCGATTTACTGGGGATCGGCGATTACACCCTGGAAGTCAGCGATATCGCGGGGGAGACGCCCGCCCCACGCGTCACCGCATCTCAGGCCACGCAAGCCAAACCCTTAGTCCGTCATACCGAATCTGAAGTACCCGGTGAGATCTGGGAGAGTTTGTCGCGCGACTTCTCCGCGCCAAAAGTGGCCCCGGCCGCGCCTGAAGCGCATCATCCCCTGACCCAACCGGCGGCGAAAGCGCTGAATCCGATTGATCCGCTGGCACAGGAAGATCAGCACACCGAGCTATCACAACTGGGCATTCGCGAAAGCGATCCCGCACGGTTGTTTGCCGAGAATGATCTGTTTCAGCAGCCGACTATTTTGCAGGATGCCACCCCCACCACGCTGCGCGATCAACCGCAGGTGGCGCATCAGCAACCGCAGACCGAACTCGATCCGCTAGCGCTGTTTGGCAGCAGTGGCAGCGCACAACCGGAAGACAGCGATCCCTTTGGCCTGATGAATGGTCAGGCGCAGCCGTTAACCCCGCCTGACCTGTTTCAGCCGGAAGCCGCGCCGGCGATCGCTGCACAGCACACGCCACCCGCCGCTGCGGTGGCTGCACCCGCGCCATTAGCAGCGTTAACGCCATCAGCCCCCACTGCAACATCACCTTCAGCATCAGCATCAGCATCACCTTTAGCATCAGCTTCAGCAGCACCCATACCCACATCACCCTTGTCAGAAATATCGCCACCTGAGCCCGCGCCAATTCCAACACCGCGCGTGCAGCAGGCCAGCCCGGAACACTCCAACGCCAGCCGCGCCAGCGGGCGAATGGGCATCGACCCGGTGAGCTACAAAACCGCCGCCCAGCGACGCGCCGCCAATACGCCGGGCGTTGATGCCGATCTGCTGCAGGCCTTCCTCGACGGCGCTGACCTGGCAGACATTGATGCCAAGCCGCATCTTGACCAGGAGCAGATGCACCTGCTCGGCCAACTGCTTAGTCTGTTTTCACAGGGCACCGTGGCACTGCTCTCTTCCCGCACCATGCTCAAGCGCGGCGTCAATGCCGAAATGACCATGATCCTCGAACAGGCTAACAACCCGTTTAAATTGCTGCCCTCCGGCAAAAGTGTGCTGGTGCAGATGTTCAGCAGCCAGATGCCGGGTTTTATGGAGCCGGAAAAGGCGGTGCGCGATGCGCTGGTTGATTTACAGGCGCACCAACTCGGCATGATTGCCGGTATCCGCGCCATCATCACCGCCATGCTGCAATCCTTTAATCCCGACAATTTGCAGCAGGAAGAGAGCGGCCGTCACCTGTTTGCCGCCTCGCGCAAAGCGGCACGTTGGGACAGCTTTGTGAAGCGCTACCAAACCATCGCCAGCGAAATTGACGACGATTTCCATACGCTGTTTGGTGAAGCCTTCCTGCATGCCTACGACGTAGAAGTGAATCATTACAAAGACCTGCAAACGCAAAAATCGGATAAATAATGAATATAACGTTCGCGTCCATCAGCCATCAGGGCAAACGCAGTAGCAATCAGGATCGACTGGCGAACGCATTGGGCGCACGTGCCGCCTGCTTCGTGATGTGTGACGGCATTGCGGGAGAGCACGGTGGCGACACCGCAGCGCGTCTGGCGTGTGACACCATCATCACCCAGTTCGACGGTGACCATCATCTTGATGCCCAGCGTATTCGCGGCTATATCGCCGCCGCCAATCACGCCATTAAACAGCAGCAGCGCAACCACGACACCCTGAAGAACATGGGCACCACGCTGGTGAGCCTGTTTATCGATCGGGATTACCAACTCGCCTATTGGGCACACGCCGGCGACAGTCGCTTGTACCATTTTCGTCGCGGCTATCTGCTGGAGATGACGCGCGATCATAGCCTGGCGCAGCGCATGCAGGACGCGGGCTACCCCACGGATGCGATCAATCACAACCTGCTCTATTTCGCGCTGGGGATGAAAGAGGAGCGCGAAGCCAGCTACAGCGACGTTCTGGCGCTGGAAGATGGCGACGTGTTTCTGCTGTGTACGGATGGCTTCTGGCATGAGATGGACGTCAGCGATCTGGAGCAGACGCTGCGGATGGTGAGCAATCCGCAAGAGTGGCTGGCGCTGCTGCAGCGGATGAAGCCGGATGACAACGGCGACAATTTTAGCGCCATGGCGGTGTGGATAGGCGATCCGCAGGAGTCCACTTTGCTCAGTTCGCTGGGCGATGCCCAGCGTATTTTGTTGTCGCAGCGTGATTAGGGAGGCCGCCGTGAAAACTGCTTCTGCAATGCTGCTGTCGCTGCTGCTGTTGCCGCTGGCGAGTGAAGCCAAAAGCGTGCGTATCGTCTGGTCCCCGACGCTGCGTCTCAGCGCCTGGCTGGATAACGTGGTGGATGGCCGGGTGAAAAGCTGGTGTGACGATAGCGTGGCCCTGCACTTTGAACCTCAGGGCGAATTAAAACCGGATGCGCTGGAAACCTTTGTGCCGCAGGTCGGCCAGTTGCTGAAACGCCAGTGTCGCGGCCTCGACACGCTGCACTGGACGCTGATTGACAGTAGCGGTAAAGCGGTGCGCGAAGGCGATGTGACGGCGAAAGAGAACTGGCGCATCCCGCCAAAACCCAAAGTCGTGATCGCGCAAGCGGATACCACGCCGTGGCAGCGCTTCCGCATCAATGACACCTGCCAGTTGCGCACCTACTGGCCCAGCAGCGACGATGTCCGTTTTACCTTTGATCAGCATCCGCAGTGTGACAAGGACGGTTGGATCAGCGGTGCTGGTACGTTGCATCAGGGTGATGCCAGCACGGCACTTTGGTTCCTGCAGGGTTATCCGCTGATCGATCTGCCTGCCGGTGCGCACGATGCTCAGGTGGTGACAGCGAATAATCAACGGATGATCCTGGCCAGCGCCACCGACGCGCAAAGCTGGTTACTGCTGCCATGGGACCCTGCGCATCTGGCCTGGCGTTTTCACGGTGATGTGGTGGTGAAAACTCGCGAGGCGCAGCTGCATGATGACAACGTCAATGCCCAGTTGATGGCCGATGCGCTACATCGCTGGCAGATCGATGCCAGTGCCAGCCAGCTCAATTGGCATCAGGTTGAGGCGCTGCATTTACAGCAGCGCGATCCCACGCAACCCGCCAGCTAAACCACGCACTGATGCTCATGAGCCGCTTCGCCCTTTATTCGCATCGAAATATCAAGGAGCCTGAATGAAACCCCATCCCGACAGTTTCAACGGCTGGCAGGCGCGCAAACAGCAGCGTGTCACCGCTCAGGATGAGATGCGTCCCAGCCTGCTTGATCGTCTCACCGACGATCATCCCGAGCAGCAGAACATTGAGTTGGGGCGCCAGTCAGTGAGTCATCAAACCCTGCGCACTCAGGTTCTGCGCGACCTGCAGTGGCTGTTTAACTGCATCAACAATGAAAGCCAGCACGATCTCAAGCCGTGGCCGGAAGCACGTATGTCTGTGATTAACTTCGGGCTGACGCCGCTGGCCGGCAAACGCATGTCAGAGATTGAATGGGACGATGTGCGCACGGCGCTGCGACGCGCCATGCTGCAGTTTGAGCCGCGCATCATCCCGCATGATTTGCAGATTCGCTGCCTGACCGACGTTAACGCCCTTAACAATCACAACACCCTCTCCATCGAAATCAGCGGCAATTTGTGGTGCATTCCCTGGCCGCTGGCATTTGTGTTTCGCACTGAACTCGATCTCGAACACAGCCGTTTTGACCTGAAGGACGCGGACGCATGAATCCACAACTGCTTGATTACTACAACCGCGAGCTAAACTATCTGCGCGAAATGGGCGCCGAGTTCGCCGATCGTTATCCCAAAGTGGCCGGACGTTTGGGCATGCAAGGTATTGAGGTCTCGGATCCCTACATTGAACGCCTGATGGAAGGTTTTGCCTTTCTCACCTCGCGCGTGCAGCTCAAAATGGACGCGGAGTTTCCTCGCTTCACCGAGCAGTTGCTGGAGATGATCTACCCCAATTATCTGGCGCCCACGCCCTCCATGGCGATCGTCGAGTTTCAGCCGGATCACATGAAAGGCAAGATCAGCAGCGGCTTCTCCATTCCACGCGGCTCGCTGATTGAAAATCAGGCGATGAAAAGCAAAGGCGTCAGCTGTAAATACCGCACCGCGCATGATGTCACGCTGCTGCCACTGCAACTGCGTGAAGTCTCGCTCGGTGGCATCCCGGCTAATCTGCCCGTTTCTGCTGCTCAGCTTTCCCAGCGCGGTGCGGTGCGCGCGCTGCGTATCCGGTTGCAAACCACGGGCAACATCCCGCTGCATCAGCTGGAGATGGAAGATGTGCGTTTCCATCTGAGCGGTGCCGATCTGCCTGCCAGTGAGCTGATGGAACTGCTGATGGCGCACTGTGTCGGCGTGCTGTATCGCAGCCTGGACAACGCTCAACACTTGCTACTGGAACCGGAAGCCCTGCATCAGCAAGGATTCGCTGCCGAAGAGGCGCTGCTGCCCGATGACCTGCGCAACTTCACTGGCTATCGCTTATTACAGGAGTACTTCGCGTTTCCGGCGCGTTTCCTGTTCTTCCGCACCAGCGGGTTGCAGCCGTTAGTGAAACAGCTGCGCGGTGCCACCGAAATGGAAATCGTGCTGCTGTTGGATAAAGCCGACGACGATCTGGAAAGCGTGGTGGATGTGTCGCATCTGGCGCTGCACTGCACGCCAGCGATCAACCTGTTTCCGCGGGTTGCTGAACGTATCCAGCTTACCGAGGGCCGCAATGACTACCACCTGGTGGTCGATAACACCAACCCGCTCGAATATGAAGTGTACAGCGTCAATCGCCTGTACGGCAGCGGCCAGTCGTTGCATGAAGAACAGGTATTCCGCCCGTTCTGGCACAGCTTTGGCAGCGATCACGGCAATTACGGGGCCTACTTTTCGCAACGGCGCGAAGCACGCACGCTGTCGGATCAGGCCAAAATTTACGGTACGCGCACCGGTTACGCCGGTTCAGAGCTGTTTGTTACCCTGGTGGATGAGCAGCAATCCCCCTGGTCCGAAGCGGTGCAGTATGTAATGGCCGATGTGCTGTGCACCAATCGCGACTTACCGCTGTTGCTCAAACAGCAAGGTATGGATCAGTTCACCCTGCCCACCTCAGCGCCGGTGCTGGGTATTCATCTGCGCAAAGGACCGAGTGCGCCACGGCCGGCGCTGGCCGCCGGTGCCACCGCATGGCGCCTGATCAGTCAACTGCAGCTTAATTACCTCAGCTTGATGGAAAGCGACGGCGATCAAGGCGCGGCCTCACTGCGGCAGCTGCTGTCGCTGTATGCCGATACCGCAGAAGCCGCCACTTCGCGCCAGATTGAAGGCGTACGCCATTGTGAAATGCGCCCGGTGTTTCGCCGTGTACCCGAACCGGGGCCGATTGTCTTCGCCCGGGGGATTGCCATTACCCTGACCATCGACGAGCAAGCGTTTGGCGGTGCCAGTCCGTGGCTGCTCGGCAGCCTATTAGCCACGCTGTTCCGCCGCATGGTCGCCATCAACACTTTTACCGAGCTAACGATGAACAGCAGCCAGCGCGGCGAAATAGGTTACTGGCCGCCGCAAATGGGTAAGAGGTCATTGCTATGACCACGCTACGTAAAGGCTGGCGTATTGCCTGCCGCCTGCCGGATGATTTCTGGCAACAACGCCGCGCGGCCCCTTTCCAGCATGACCTGTTTCAACTGCTGCGTCGTCTTGATGCGCAAGCGGGCAGCGCGTGGCAACTTGGACGCGCGCCGCTGCCACGTAATGAACCGCTGCGTCTGGGACAATCGCCATCACTAGCCTTCGCCCCGGCGACCTTAGCGGGCATTCGCCAGCGTAGCAGCGATGATCTGCACGAGGTGGATATCTGGAGTTTTGGCCTGTTTGGGCCTAATGGTCCTTTGCCACTGCACCTCACGGAGTATGCCCATGAACGCGTAACCCATTTCGGCGACCGCAGCATGGTGGCCTTCTGTAATCTGTTCCATCACCGCCTTATCCTGCTGTTTTACCGCGCCTGGGCGGATGCGCAGCCCGCCATTGCCCTCGACCGTCCGGATCGTCATCAGTTCAATCACTATCTCTCCTGCTTAACCGGCGTCGGCCAACCGGCGTTGCAGCAGGATCGCGGCAGTCTCAATGAGCATGCGCGCTATGCCCTGGCTGGACACTTCACCCGGCAGACTCACGACGGCGAAGGGTTAACCCGCAGCCTGAGCTGGTATCTGCAGGTGCCTGTCGCAATCAAAAACAACATTCCGCAGTGGATGCGCATTGGTGAACGCGAACAGGCCCAGTTGCGCGCGGGCAAGCATGCGCCGCGCCTCGGTGAAACCGCGTTTCTTGGCGGCGCAGTGCGTGACATTCAACACAAGTTTCGCCTGCGCCTGGGCCCGCTGCGCCTCAAGGATTATCAGCAACTGCTGCCGCGCGCGCGCCATGCCCTGCAGGTGGTGGATTGGGTACGCCACTACCTGGGTAACGAATACAACTGGGAAGTGCAGCTGGAACTGCACAGAGACGATGTGGCAGGCGTGGCCCTCGGAGGCGAACAGCCGCTCGGCTATTCCAGCTGGCTCGGCGAGCAGCCTGATGCACGCCACCGTGATGATTTGATTTACCAGCCAGATGCCCGGCACTGATGAATCGTGCGTTTGATCGCGCGCCAGCCACCTTTTTCGCCCAAACCTGTCGGGCCGCTATGTATGGCGTCCCGGGAAAAATTTCGCGTAGATAAGGGAACACCATGTCAGATATTCGTCGCAACGTTCTGTTTAGCAAATTGAATCGCACTCTGTTCACCTCACTGGAAAGTGCCACCGCGTTTTGCAAATTACGTGGGAATCCGTATGTCGAACTGGTGCATTGGTTGCATCAACTCTGGCAACAACCCAACAGCGACTTACAGCAGATTGCGCGACGTTTTGAACTGGATGACGCGCAACTCAGCAGTGATTTGGTTAGCGCTCTGGATCGCCTGCCGCGCGGAGCCAGTGCCGTGGCCGATCTCGCGGAACATATCGATAACGCCGTGGAACGTGCCTGGATCTACTGTTCGCTCAGCGTGGGAGAGACCCAGATTCGCGGCGGGCATTTGTTGCTCGCCTTGTTGAAAACGGTGGCATTACGTCATGTTGTGATGGCGATCTCCGGCGAATTTGGCCGCATCAGCGCCGATCGTTTGCTGGAGTCCTTTAGCGATTACGTTCAGTCCAGCGATGAACAGCAGCAGAACACAAGTGACAACGTCACTCAAACTTCATCGATTAATACCAGCGGCGAAAATGTGCTGGCGAAATATGGCCGCGATCTCACCGCCGAAGCGCGCGCCGGGAACATCGATCCGGTGGTCGGCCGCGATGAAGAGATTCGTCAAATGATCGATATTCTGTTGCGCCGTCGCCAGAATAATCCGCTGCTGACCGGTGAAGCTGGCGTGGGTAAAACCGCGCTGGCAGAAGGCCTGGCACAGTGTATCGCCAGCGGCAGCGTTCCCCCGCCGCTCCAGCAGGTGCAACTGTGGCTGCTGGATATCGGCTTACTGCAGGCCGGAGCCTCAGTGAAAGGTGAATTTGAAGCGCGCCTGCAGGCGGTAATCAACCAGGTGCAGTCCAGCCCACAGCCGATTGTGTTGTTTATCGATGAAATCCATACGCTGGTGGGCGCTGGCGGCCAGCAAGGCACGGGCGATGCCGCCAATTTGTTGAAACCGGCGTTAGCGCGTGGACAGCTGCGTACTGTGGGCGCCACCACCTGGGCAGAGTACAAAAAGTACATCGAAAAAGATCCGGCGCTGACCCGACGCTTCCAGCCGGTACAGGTGGCAGAACCGGATGAGCAAACTGCGATTTTGATGCTGCGCCACCTGGCTCAGCCCCTGTCGCAACATCATCAGGTACTGTTGCTGGATGAAGCATTACAGAGCGCGGTACGCCTTTCACAACGCTACATCCCGGCCCGCCAGCTGCCCGACAAAGCCATTGCCCTGCTGGATACCGCTTGCGCCCGCGTGGCGGTGAGCTTGCACCATCAACCGCCAGAGTTAGCATTTTGCCGCCAGCAGCTGGCAGCACTGCAACTTGAAATTGACATCGCCGAACGTGAAGCCCGCCTCGGCTTCGACTCCGCCCCTGCGCGAATCGCCAAAGCACAACAGCAGCAGGTGATCTTGCAAGATGAAGAGCAGCAGTTGGATCTGCGCTGGCAACAGGCGCTGGCTCTGACCCAGCAGCTGAGTGCGCTGCGTGCGGAGCTGCTGGTCGATCAGGATGCCGAACGCAGCGCGCGCTACCAGGCGCTACAGCAGCAGCTGGACGACCTGCAAGGCGATACGCCACTGACCTTCCCGGCGGTCGACAGCAGCGTGGTGGCCAGTGTGGTCGCCGACTGGACCGGTATCCCACTCGGCCGCATGCTGCAAAGTGAACGCGATGCGGTGCTCAATCTTGCCGATACGCTGGCACAGCGGGTCATCGGTCAGCAATCGGCGCTCAACGCCATTGCGCAGCGCATCCAGACATCGCGCGCCGGACTCGACGATCCCGGCAAACCCATTGGCGTGTTTATGCTGTGTGGCCCATCAGGCACCGGGAAGACCGAGACAGCACTGGCGCTGGCCGAGACCCTGTACGGCGGCGAACAGAATCTGATCACCATCAACATGAGTGAATTCCAGGAAGCGCACAGCGTCTCCACGCTCAAAGGCGCACCGCCGGGCTATGTCGGTTACGGCGAAGGCGGTGTGATCACTGAAGCGGTGCGCCGTCGCCCCTACAGCGTGGTATTGCTGGATGAAATCGAAAAAGCGCACCCCGATGTGCATGAGATCTTCTTCCAGGTATTTGATAAAGGCTGGATGGAAGATGGCGAAGGTCGACGCATTGATTTCCGCAACACGGTGATCATTCTGACCTCGAACATCGGCAGTGATGAGCTGGCGCACGCCTGCTCTCAGACTGAAGTACAGCCGGACACGGAGACAATGAATCGCCTGCTGCGCGCGCCGCTGCGCGAAGTGTTCCCCGCCGCACTGCTGGGCCGTCTGGCAGTGATTCCGTACGTGCCGCTCAGCGATGCCATGCTGATCCGCATTATCGATCTGCGGCTGGCAAAAATTCAGCAGCGCTTACTCGATCGCCACGCCATCACCGCCGAGTTTGCCCCGGCCGTGGCACAGCAAATTATGCAGCGCTGCACCGAAGGGGAATCCGGTGGACGCATGGTAGACGCGGTATTATCGCAGACACTGTTGCCACAAATCAGCTGTCAGTTGTTGAGTGAAACATCCGCAACGACGCCGCGTAGGCTGCGGGTGGATTATCAACAGGCGGCGTTCCAGCTCGAATTCAGTGTGGAGGCAGAACATGAGTGAAGCCAGCAACAAAACCGCATCTCAGGCGCTGCCCATCGGCTATCGCTTTAACGAGTATGAAATTCAGCAGGTGATTGGTGAAGGTGGCTTCGGCATTGTCTATCGCGCCTGGGATAGCGAGTTGGATCGCACTGTGGCCATCAAAGAGTTTATGCCGGCTTCAATTGCACTACGTGATGAGAATCATCATCTGCTGTTACGCAGTGAGCGCTTTATGCGCCTCTATCAAGCGGGTTTAAACAGCTTTATGCAGGAAGCTAAAACCCTCGGGCGCTTTAACCATCCACATCTGTTGCACGTGCTGCGCTTCTGGCAAGCCAATGATACCGCCTATATGGTGACGCAGTTCTATCAGGGTGAAACGCTGAAAAGTCGCTACCTGCGTGATTTTACCCCCTGCAGTGAAGAGGCGATGCGCGACATGCTGCCGCCACTGCTTAGCGCGTTGAAAACCCTACATGATCACGACTATCTGCATCGCGACATCGCACCGGACAATATTTTGCTGCAACAGGATGGCGCGCCGGTGCTGCTGGATTTCGGTTCAGCGTGCAAAACCATCGGACATCTGACGGATAAAACCGAGATCATGCTGAAACCGGGTTATGCGCCGATTGAACAGTACAGCGAAGGACGCGATGGCGATCAGGGCCCGTGGACCGATATCTATGCACTGGGCGCGGTGTTGCATACGCTGATTTGCGGCGAGGCACCGCCGGTAAGCGTGGTGCGTTCGCTGAGTGATAGTTATCAGCCGCTGGCTGAACGGGAGCTGAGCGGTTATTCCCGCGGCTTGCTGCGTACCATCGACCAGATGCTGGCCTGCGAACCCGAGCAGCGCCCGCAGTCAATTGTCGCCCTGCGCGATCTGTTGGTGGAAAACGACCGCGAGGTGCAGTGTGATGGGCCAGAACCGGAACTGACCTCTGCCCGCGAAGAAACCTTGTTGCCTGCAGTGGTGGTGCCGGAGATAGTCATGTCTGAACCGGCTATCGTGACGCCACCCAGACGGCGTCCGCTGTGGATTGGCGGCGGGATAGCCGCGGCGGGATTGGTGACCCTGCTTGCGGTGCACGGATTGAAGAACAATAGCCCTGCACACGTGGCGGTCGCCCCCACAAAACCCGCGGTGGAAGTGGCAGAACAAAAAGTGACGACGTCACCTAAACCCGCTGTCGCGCCTGCCCCTGTTACGCCCGCGCAGATTTATTTGCGCGCAGCAGATGCCACCCAGCTGACTCAGGTGGAAATCAACGGTAAAGCGCAAAGCACGGATGATCAGGATGGCATGAAAAGGTTGAGTTTAGTTCCGGGGGACTATCAGCTGCAGGTGACGCTTAAGCAAGGCGGTCACTGGCAGCATACATTGCATATTGATGAAGGGAGCGGCACCTGGCTGGTGAATGTGCCGACTCCCGCAGGCTGATTTATTCGACCACGTTGCCGTTTTCGGAGAACAGCACTTTGTCCCCTTTGGACTGGTGCTGTGAAACCTGTAGCGTCCAGACGTGGTTGTCATCGTTACCCGCGCCTGCTGCCGGAGACAACACGTAACTGTAATCACCGTTGCGGAAGATGTAGCCACGGAAATCGTGCGACGGGCCAATATTCAGCGTCGATCCCTTCAGCGTCAATTGATGGTGATTCTTTTTATTGATCGAGTGATAAACAATGCCATCGCACTCCACATCGCCCTCAACGCATTTGCTGGTATCCAGAAACACCTGATAGCTTTTGCTATCAAAAAACGGTTTTTTGGCAGCAGGCGTCTGTGCCATCGCGTGGAGTGAAAAACAGACCAGTGATAAGGCAAGTAGCTTTTTCATAATTTGATATAAATTCCTTTGTGATATACGTTCAATTCACTTTTCCTGCGATTCACCAATCCCTTCATACGCACGCCGCGCGAATAAACAAACTGCATCCACGCGCGATCCAAATCCTCCGGCGATTCGCCATTAATCACTTTTAATGCCGTCGAGTAATATAAGCCTTTATGGTTCAGGTTATCACGTGTACCAATATTAAACGCCAGCATGACTAATGCATCAAACTCATTTTGAGTCAGCGCGACTTTGGCATACTGTCGTACCGCATCAACAAACTTTTTTAAATCCTGGGAGAATAACGTTTCAGCAGCCGACTCTGAGATGCCATCTTTAAACTGGTCGAATTCGCTCTGACGGCTGATCCAATGTCCGTAACCGATGGTCGCACCCGCCGTCCAGCTACTGATGGTGTGAGAACTGTGGTCGTCATACGGTAACGTGTGCAGCTGTTCATACTGCATCATCAGTTTAAGTACCTGATAACTCGGGTACATGGTCATTGGATTTTTGCGCGCACCGTTGGGGTTACTGCCGGTGGAGCCGTGGGCGCGCGGCAAGCCACTACGCTGACCGGAGGACAACTGACTGAAGGTTTTTTTGCCGGGTGACACCAGGCCATCGGGATGATGATAAAAATGTTTTTGGTAGGTGATAATTGCTTTAGTGGTGTTATTCCCGCAAATGCCATCGATTTGTAATTGCGGAAAACCATTTTTATTTAATAATGTTTGCACCAGTTTGACATCTTGCGGTCGATTGGTTCCGCGCAGCCCAACACTTTCCTGAATCGTTTCCATTATTCGCCTCAAAAATTCTTTTCATGTGAGTAATTTTATTGACGCCTGAAGCACGTAGCGGATAATTATGCCGCATTTTTAACCGCAATAACGGACTGGAAAGTTCGGATTGTTCTTAAAGTCTTAAATGACAATTACATGACAAAGCCAGGCAGTGATAAATATCATCATCAGGAAAGAAATGGTTCTTTTATATTATTCCTCAGGAGAATTCAGGACCAACCTGGGGTAGCGGCGGATTGATGACGCCTGTGCCTGCACCCGGCTATTGCAGGGCCACGCCATCAATCGCACCGTGACTTCACATCGCGCTGTTACTCGCTGATACGCACCACACTCTCCAATGTTCCTGCTTTGTTCGCTGCACCGTCATTTTTCACCGTGACGAACAGGGCGTGATTAGCCTCGTCGAGTGCCAGGCTATTGGGGTGCGGAGGCAACGCCAGGGTGTTAATTCGTTGCAGCGATCGGGCATCAAATACCGTCACCGTCCCCGCGCCCTTTTCGACTCTGACACCGTTGCGGTTGGTGACATAAATGCGCTGCTGCTGAGCATCCAGCAGTAAGCCAATCGGCACCTGATCGGTATCCACCTTCGCCAGAACCTTGCCGCTGTCTGCATCGAGAGCAAATAGCTGATGTCCACTGCTGCGTCGGGTGTAGGTCGGTCCCAGATAGTTATTTCGCGGCTTGTCACGATCGATCCCCTGATCAACGCCAAGCAGGCGATTCCCCTGCGGGTCGTAGACCAGATTAAGCAGTTGATCGGCTTCTATTTCCTGCGTATGGGTGATTTCAAGCGTGTCCGCGTTCAGCGTCATCAGTTGCCCCTGCATATTGGAGACAAACACCCGGCGTCCCGCTTCATCAATGGCGATACCGGTGGCGTAAAAGCCAAAACCTGGAATGACTTTTTCAAGCTGCTGCTTGCGGGTATCCACTACGAACAGCACACTTTCTACGCCGTAGCCCAGACCGGGTAAAAACAGTCGACCGCTGCGCGCGTCATATTTCACTTCACGTACTTTGTACAAGTAATCATCGCTGATACCGAAGCGCTGTAACTCCTCCAGCAGATAGGCTAAGCGCTGGCCGCCAATCCCCGCCGCGCGATAAGCCGCGGCCAGATTCACTTTGTTTTGCAAGACGATATCGTGCAGCGCGCGGTTAGCGACGGTATCTACCACGCCAACGCCACCGTTAAATCCCTGGCTAAGGTAGAGGCGGTTGTTGTTGTCATCCAGCGCCACACCGAAACCTTTGACCTGCTGTGGAATGGTGGCTTCGGCTTTTAATGTCAACGGGTTAAGGCGCAGCACGCTGGATTTTGTTTCCTGCTTCCAGTCGGGCGCACTGACAAACAGCGCATTTTGCTTCGGACTGTAGGCCATTTCTACCAACGCCGGAGCCAGCGCCTGACGAACGTTTTCCGCGTTTGCAGCCACACTTGCCAGTAGCATGAATGAAGCCATGACTTTTCCTTTCATCTCATCTCTCCTTAGAATGTCAGTTCCAACGCCGCACCAATCATGCGCGAGCGTTGCAGCGTGGCACCATAAACATCGTTGCCGCTGACCATGGTTTTACGATCGGAATCAAACAGGTTTTGAGCGAACAGCGTGGCGCGGCCATACAGGAAGGTGTAAGCCAGTTGCGCGTTGGCTGACCAGTAAGAACCAATGCGTCCGCGCGAGTCGTTGTCATACGCGGAGTAATAAGAGTCAGAGAAGGCGACGGTACCGCTGACTTCCCAACCGGCAGCGATTTGCCAGCTTGCCCCCATGTTGGCGGTATAAGCCGGCGCACGCGCCAGGTCATGTCCTTCAACGCCGCTGTTGGCAAACTTCTTAATCCGCGTTTTCAACAAACCCACGTTGCCAAACAGATTAAGATCCCAGCGAGGCGTCCAGTTAGCTCCCAGCTCTGCGCCATAGGTTACAACCTTGTCGGCATTGCGGATCACCGATAAACCGCTGGCCAGGTAATACGGCAGCTGCATGTCCTTATAATCGTTGTAGAAAATGTTGCTGGTCAGCACCAGATTTTCAGTGGCTTGATGACGGCTATAAAGTTCGTAGTTCCAGACATACTCGGAATCATAGGTGTAGCTGGTAATCGGCGCGCTCAGGGTGATCCCGGCCCCGCCGGCGTTATATCCGCGCGCGATACGAGCACCATAGGTCTGTCCAGCCTGGGGCTTCCAGGCAACATCCACTTTTGGCAGGAAGACGTTGTAAGTTTCATCGAGATCGACGCGCACACTGCTGCTACCTCCCACGCGACGTCGATGTTCACTCTCCACACGGCTGGCGGCGGTGATGTCCACCTGTGGCGTGATGGCGTAGGTCATTTCGGCGTAAGCCGATTGCGTGCGCGTTGAGTCTTTGAAGGTCGATCCGCCAAAGATATAGACCGATTCATCCTGTGAGGCATCAAAATAGCGCAGGCCTGCCAGGCCGCGCAGGCGGCTATCACTGTCGCCAAAATGCAGTACTGGCTCGACATGCACTTCACGTCCATCAATTTTCGCGTGTGGCTGAGTGAGCGCGGTATAACGGTTGATGTTGAAGCCGGTATAAATCAGTTTGTTCTCCAGCCTCAATGTGGGGCTGGCTTCCCACGCTATGTCCCAGATACCGCTGTTCACATTGCTTTTGAACACCGGCCGCCGCCATTCATAGCGTGAATTGGTCGGATGCGGCATGGGGTTGAGGCTCTCGTTTTGCGGCGCACCGGCATCCGAGTGGTTAAAAGTCAGTTTAGTGGTGAGATCACGCAGCCCCGCCGGATTGAGCAGCAGTTTGGCGCGCGCATTGGTGGTTTGCACTTCGCGCGGATCGCCCACCGGTGTGTAAGCGGGCAGATCGATGTCACTGCGGCGGCGCTGGCGATCAACGCTGACACGAAACGCCAGCTGTTCGTCAATCAGTGGGCCACTGGCCATCGCCGCCAGTTGTGAGGCGTGCTGATTGCCAAATCCACCCTTTATAGCGCTCTCCCATTCGAAGCTGGGATCTTTGGTGGTCATCACAATCGCGCCGGCGATGGCATTGCGCCCCTGAATGTAACTTTGCGGCCCTCGAAACACTTCCACGCGATCTAAATCCCACAGCGATTGGGGTCCATAGGCCTGTTCGTTATAGGTGAGCGCACGGCCATCCAGTGATAATCCTAAACGCGGGCGAGTTCCGCTAAGGAATGCCCCTGCACCCGTCGATGGGCCGGAGCCATCCACCCCGCGCACCGTTGGCAGATCGTTGCCGATCCCGACATCAACGGTATTCGCGGTCATCCGCATTAAGTCTGAAACGGTTTCAGCACCGGGCAGCGAATCAATCCTGCGGCTATCAAAAACTTCAACGCTCGATCCGGTATCAAAAATCGATCGTTCCGTTTTCTCTCCGGTCACCACCAGCTCTTGTTCATCCTGATAGTTACGTTCGCGGCTGCTGGCAACTTCCTCCGAGTCTTTTTCTGCGGCGGCGGCGGAACCCGACATGCCAATACACAGGCCGATAGCGATACTGATGACTTTACGACGCGCATAATAGCCGTTGTGTGTGGTAATAGACTGACGCATTTCGCGTGTCTCCTTCATCCCAAAGGTTTAAAAAAACATTCATGTTTATTGACACAACCCACATTTTATTGAGTGCCATCAGTCTTTATTCTTCTGACTAACGGCAATAGCAAAGCCACCTCTTTTGCAGAGGTTGTTATAAGAAGATGATCGTGAAGCGTAAAAAAGTGTTGCCAACCATAATCACTAATATCAGGCGATGCAAACAAATATTACACATTCATGAAAGCGTATTGTTATTAGCGGATCTATTAACCTGTCGGATTCAGCGGTTATTAACATGCGATAAATATCTGCACTAAAATAATCTCACAGTGATGTGATTTTAAATCACAAGCGGATTCTGAATGTTTTTTGTTAACCTTGTTCAGGTTACTGGAGATGAAAAATGGGACTGATTGAACTGTTGAGACATACGCCAACATGGGTGTGGATATTACTCGTCTATCTGATTTTTCGCGGCATTAAGGCATTACAGACTCGTGAAGTCGCAGTGCAAAAACTGTTCTACATTCCAGTTTTGTTTTTAGTTTGGGGCTTTTATGGCGTATTTCGGGAAACCACCTGGATTGCTTATACGCTGTTTTCCATGATTATCGGTTTACTGATTGGGGGTATCATCGGTGCCATGTTGTCTCACGCGACAGGCAAACCCATCTCCAGTGAAAATCACGGCACGATAATTCGCCCAGGTTCAGTGTTGCCATTGATATTTATGTTATTGGCTTTTGCCGCTAAATATATGCTTTCCGTTTCTGTGGCTTTGCACCCTGAATTAATTGCTTCCCTGTCTTTTAATCTGATTCACGGTGCAATCAGCGGCGTCACTGCGGGGATATTCTGGGGAAGTATGCTGGTTTATTTCATTCCCTGGTATCGCCAGCGTAAGAGATTATCCCTATAGCGAGCAAAAGAGGGAGGACGCCACCCGCGGGCGCCCCCTTCGCGACATTAACGCTCTACCATCACCGCGGCTAATGCCAGCTGCGGAATCGTCAACGGGCGCTCGCTCTCCGACATGCTATTCGCCGCCGCCGCCATTGAGACCTGCGCCAGTGCTACGTGTTGTGCGCCCTGCTCGCGCCCCTGTTTTACCGCGTCAGCGATGAGCGTGTGATAGCGTTGATGATCACCCGCTTTAAATGCGGCCCAGGCGTCAGGAATCAGTGCGACCTGTGGCTGTTTCTCCACTGTCAGCGTGGGTGGGCAGAACAACAGGCGTGTGGCGGCCAAAGTTGACTCAGCCGCGCAGAGTACCAGCGCAGGCCCTGCCATTTGATGCAGGTGATCTGCCAGCATCCGATCTGCGCGATATACCGGGCAGCCCGATTTTTGCGGCTGGAAGGTATCGGCCACTGGCCCCAGCGTTGAACAGGTAATGACTATCGCATCAAACCACGGTCCCATACTCTGCAACAGCTGAGCCAAACGTTGCTGTTGCTCCTGCGTCATACCGCCACTTTGCTCTGCTTCGGCTAGCAGGTGCGGCATCACAATATGGCTCAGTGTGTGGGAAGGTAATTCAAGGGCGTGTGCCGCGTGATCGAACAGCGCGATATTACTGGCGGCGGTATGCAGGCAAGCGATGGTCATGGTCATCCTTATTGTTGTGCTGTTTATAGGTCCGCTGAGTCCTGGCGGCGTGATTGCAGTGGTAGATTATTGCTTCACCGTCTAATAATATTCAAAATTATTTAACAATCCTTAGCCGTTACCCTCATGAACCTGCACGTGCTGGCCTTTATCATTGCGATCTTACCGGTGGCCTTGTCGCCAGGGGCGAGTTTCACCCTCGCGATGAATAACACGCTGGTGGCAGGCACGCGCGGGCTGGCGGCGATCATTCTCGGCACGGCTCTGGGTATTTATACCCATGCGCTGCTGATTGGCCTGGGCATCAGCGCCCTGCTGGTGCGTTCCCCCATTATCTTTAATCTGTTAAGCGTGGCGGGTGCTGCTTATCTGCTGTGGCTCGGCGTACAGTTGTTGCGTCGAGGCCGTCATATTTCCCAACCTGTCGCCTCTTACCGTAGCGCTCGCATGGGGATTAAAGATGCCTGGCTAGCCAATGTGCTTAATCCCAAAGCGGTGATGTTGTATCTCACTGTGGTATCGCAATTCGCCGGGCGCGATCATGCCTTGCTGCATTATTTGCTGCTGGCCTCCATACACGTTGCCATCATGGCGCTGTGGCTGGTGATCATCTGTTTTACGCTGCTGACTTCAGCGCGAGTGATCAACATTCGTAAGCTGTCCATCGCCATCAACATTGGTGGCGGGCTGATACTGGTGTTCTTTGCTATCAGCAATTTGGTTCAGCTTTTTATGACTTTAAAAGGATTTTCATCATGATGGCATTAAGCGACTTCGGCCCACGCATCTGCATTTTGGGGCCTTCAAACAGCGGTAAATCGACGCTGGCTCAGGCCATCGCCAGCAAGACAGCGCGTCCTGTCATCCACCTGGATCAGCTTTATCACCTCCCCAACACGCACTGGCAAGCCCGCGCTGAAGCAGATTTTCGGCAACTGCATCTTGAGGCTATCGCAGGAGAAAGCTGGATCATGGATGGAAATTATGTGCGCACCTTACCTGACCGCTTAACGCGTGCCAGCGGTATCATTCTGCTTGACCTGCCACCGACTCAAAGTTTCTGCCGTTATCTGCGTCGTACGCTGTTTGATGCCCAGCGCATTGGGGGTGTTGTCCCCTCACATCAGCGCGAGAAGTTGACCTGGGAAATGACGCGTTACCTGCTTATCACCTCTCGGCGCCATCGCCCGCGCAACCAACGCATGTATGCGGAATGGACCTTGCCCAAGCTGTTGCTTAGCTCCTCAGCAGACATTAACCAGGCCTATCGCGAATGGGGACTTCTCTCAACACACCCTTCAATACGCTAGTTCTGCTCTTCGCTCATCTCCCGCTTCGCCTGCAAGTTTGGCCTGCGCTGCTACCTTTAGTGGGTTGTATTAACCTTACAAAAGCTGGAGATATTATGAGCAATGATGATCGTAAACCGACCACCACGGATGCTGGCATTCCGGTAGCCAGCGATGAACACTCTCTTTCAGTCGGGCCGGACGGTCCGCTGGTGCTGCACGATCACTACCTGATTGAGCAGATGGCAAACTTTAACCGTGAGCGTATTCCGGAACGTCAGCCACACGCCAAAGGCAGCGGCGCATTTGGCCATTTTGAAGTGACGGACGATGTCAGCCGCTATACCAAAGCTGCAGTGTTTCAGCCCGGCACCAAAACTGATGTGGTGATGCGCTTTTCAACCGTTGCAGGGGAACGCGGCAGTCCCGATACCTGGCGCGATCCGCGCGGTTTTGCTCTCAAGTTTTACACCAGCGAAGGCAACTACGACATGGTGGGCAACAACACGCCGGTGTTCTTTATTCGTGATCCGATGAAGTTTCAGCACTTTATCCGCTCGCAAAAACGCCGCGCCGACAACAATCTGCGCGACCACGATATGCAGTGGGATTTCTGGACGCTGTCGCCAGAATCGGCGCATCAGGTTACCTGGTTGATGGGCGATCGCGGTATTCCCAAAAGCTGGCGGCATATGAACGGCTACTCCAGCCACACCTACATGTGGGTCAACGCGCAAGGTGAGAAGTTTTGGGTGAAATATCACTTCAAAACCGATCAGGGCGTGGAGTTTCTGGCGCAGGAAAACGCGGATACGCTGGCCGGTCAGGATGGCGACTACCACACCCGCGATCTGTTTAACGCGATTAAAAACAGTGATTTCCCCAGCTGGACGCTCTACATGCAGATCATGCCGTTTGCCGAAGCTGAGACCTATCGCTTCAACCCGTTCGATCTTACTAAAGTCTGGCCGCATGCCGACTACCCGCTGATTAAAGTCGGCAAATTGCAGCTTAATCGCAATCCCACCGACAACCATGCGCAAATCGAGCAGGCTGCGTTTGAGCCAAACAATCTGGTACCGGGTATTGGTCTGAGCCCTGACAAAATGTTGATTGGTCGTGTGTTTGCTTATGCCGATGCGCACCGCGCGCGGTTAGGTGTGAACTACAAACAAATTCCGGTCAATGCGCCGCATTCCCCGGTGCACAGTTACAGCAAAGATGGTGCGATGCGGATGAATCCGGTCTCCGATCCGGTGTATGCACCAAATTCCAAAGGCGGTCCGGTGGCGGATGGCGAGCGTTATCCCACCGACTCCACCTGGGAATCACAAGGCAACATGGTGCGTGCGCCGTATACGCTGCGCAAAGATGATGATGATTTCGGTCAGGCGAATACGCTGGTGAATAAAGTGATGGACGATGCGGCACGCGACCGTCTGGTGAACAACGTCAGCGGGCATCTGTTGGATGGCGTGGAAGAGCCGGTGCTGTCACGCGCGTTTGCGTATTGGCGAAACATCGATAAAGCGGTCGGTGACCGTATTGCACAGCAGGTGCAGGCGGAACGCGCAAAACGTTAAATAAAAAAGGGCGCACCTGTAAACAGCGTGCGCCCCTCACAATCACTTCATTACCTCATTACTTCAAACGGAATGCCACCACACTGTCACCCGCCTGGGTGCCCAGCGAACCGTGCCCGCCTGCCGCAATCACCACGTACTGCTTACCGTCTTTACCCATAAAGGTCGACGGTGTGGCTTGTGCGCCCGCGCTCAGCTCGGTCTGCCACAGCAGTTCACCGGTGGTGCTGTCGTAAGCACGGAAGAAGTTATCCGCGGTTGCGCCATGGAACACCAGGTCACCCGCTGTCAGCAATGGACCACCGTGTGCCACCATGCCCATCGGGAAGCCGATTGGGAAGCGACCCGGCAGGAAGCTGGTTTTCAGGTTTTTGGTCACACCCACACGGCGCAACCACTCGGTTTTCCCGGTTTTCAGGTCTACGCCCACCATACGACCCCACGGCGGTGCGATACACGGAATGCCGAGGCCAGAAGCCAACTGCTGAATGTGAATCGCGTAATCACCCTGGAAGTTTTCGTTCCAGTATGGCTGGCCATCTTTGGTGAACAGACGCTGCGTTTCAGTCTGCGGCGTACGTTTGATCAGATTGTATTTGTAGGCCAGACGCACTGGCGCGGCAATCAACATCTGACGCTGCGGATCGACTGCCACTGAACCCCAGTTGAACACGCCAATGTTACCCGGGAAGATTAGCGAACCGGCTTCGGTGGCTGGCGTCCATGGGTTGCCATCGTAACGCAGTGAACGGAAGTCCATGCGGCATGACATCTGATCAAACGGCGTGATGCCCCACATTGATTTCTCAGTCAGCGGGTCTGGAATGAAGTTCAGGCTCGAAACCGGCTGCGTCGCGGCAAACTTCTCACCCGGCACACCACCTTCAGTGGAAACCTTCACCTGATTAACCGGATACACGGGCTGACCGGTCAGGCGATTCAAGACAAACAGGTTGCCGGTTTTAGTTGGCAGGATCACCACAGGCTGTTTCTGGCCCTGATAATCGATATCCAGCAATGACGGCTGTGATGGGTTATCGCGGTCCCACAGATCGTGGTTCGAACTCTGATAACGCCATTTGAACGCACCGGTCTGCAGATCCAGCGCGACCAACGCATCGCGGAACTTCTCGGTGTTGCTATTAGCATCACGTTCGATACCGACTTCATCCGGTGACGCGTTACCAAACGGCACATACACCAGACCATTTTTCAGATCGGCGCTCAGCGTGCCCCAGGCAACGGGCGTATCCTGCGGATAGTTTTGTCCCGCAGCGATCGGCGCCGTATTTTCTGGATTCGATGGATCAAAGTTCCACACCAGACGACCGGTTTCAGCGTCATAAGCACGAATCACACCTGACGGGTTACCACTGTTGAAGCCGTTGTCCATCACGGAACCACCGACAATCACCAGCTTGCCTGCCACCAGCGGTGCGGCGGTTTGCATCAACGCATGTGGACGCACTTCACCCATGTTGGCATGCAGATCCACCACACCATTGGTGCCGAAATCAGCACAAGGTTTGCCGGTATCGGCATCCAGTGCAATCAGCTGTGCATCGGTAGTGGCGTTGAAGATGCGCTTACGGCAGATGGCCGGCGCTGCGGCAGAATCCTGCGCGGCAACCGGGCTTTGCTCGTAATAGCTCACGCCACGGCAGGTCTGGTGCTGCTGCAGGTAAGAACGATCTTTATTCGGCGTATATTTCCATTTCACCGCGCCGGTTTCCGGATCGAGTGCATGCACTTCGTTATGCGGGGTACAGAAATACAGCATGCCGTTGGCTTTAACCGGCGTTGCTTCGAAGGTGTATTCGCTGGCATCCGCATCCTGACGCAGATCGCCAGTGTGGTAAGTCCAGGCCACTTCGAGGTTTTGCACGTTCTCTTTGGTGATTTGATTCAGTGCAGAGAAACGCTGGCCATCAGTGGTCCCGCCGTACGCGGTCCAGTCGTTAGCGGCGCCCTGCTCGCTAGCTTGTTCACGCGCATTGCTAATCGTGCCCGCCTGCGGTAACGGATCGTAGAAGCACAGACCGATCACCACCACAATCATCACGATCACCGTGCCACCCAGGAAGGTGTGGAAGCGGCGTTCGCCCTGATACAGCGGTTTCACCACCCACGGCATCGCCAGCCACAGGCCAATCACGCCGAACAGGTCGCCGCGCGGGATCCACTGCCATTTATCAAAGCCCACTTCCCAGATAATCCAGGCGAGGGTAATCCACATCAGAACCGCATACAGTGCCAGCGCGCTTCGCTGGTTTCTGAACAGTAAAATGGCGGTGATCAGTAAGCCCACCGCCATCAATGCATAGAACGCGCTGCCACCCAGCATCAGCAACTTACCACCCATATAGAGCAGCGCTAATGCCAGAATCGCCAGCACGATACTGGTTAATTTGTTAACCATGCCAATCCCTCAACGTTTTTCATCAACTACCACCCAAAATAAACCTACATAAACTCAACAGAATTTTAACGTACGTTATCGAACAGTAAAAACCCGTTGCTGAGTGTGTCGTTAGCTCCGCTTATGAATGTAGCCGGGCTAATCACTGATAAATCAGGTAGCCATCAATCTGTGACTGAAATCACGTTTTATTTTCCGTTGTGATAATTAATCATTAGTCAGGATAAATCGCATTTTTTGATAACGGCAGTTGCGCAATCTTTCACCCTCAGTGGCTTTTGCGCTCATTGCATATCGTTGCGCGGATTTGTTACTACGCCTGCTGTAGCGGAAAACTTACGCTGTTTTCTTTTTTCTCAGGGAAACATCATGAAACTCACGTTTATCGCCAGCGCATTGTTGGCCGCCACCTTCACCACTTATGCCGCCAATACCGAACTCGTGGTCGGCGACCAAAAGGGGAACGCCCGCGCCGTGATGTCAGCAGCCGGTGAACTCACCAATGTGCCTTATGAAATCAAATGGTACGAATTCCCCAATGCCGCGCCGCTGCTGGAATCACTCAATTCCCAGCATCTGGATGCCGGATTAGTCGGTGATGGTCCGCTGGCTTTTGCCGTCGCGGCCGGGGCTAAAATCCGCGCTATTCAGGCCTCACAATATCTGGGTAACGGGCTGCTGGTTAAAAGGGATAGCGCCGTCCATACCATTGCCGATCTCAAAGGCAAAAAGGTGGCCACGGTGAAAGGTTCGTCAGGTCAGAACATGGTGCTCAACGCGCTGCACCAGGCCGGTTTGCCTGATGACAGCGTTAACTTTGTTTTCACCACGCCTGCTGAGGCGACATTGGCATTGGATAACGGTGCCGTGGATGCGGTGGCGACATGGGAACCGTATGTCTCTTTTGCGGTGGCTCAGTCAGGTGATCGCATCGCCATTGACGGCAAGGAAGCGCCGGTCTCCAACTATCTGGTGGCGACCGATAGCGCTATCAGCAATAAACGCGCAGAGCTGGCTGATTTCCGACAGCGTCTGATTCGCGCTCGCGCCTGGGGCGTGGCTCATCCGCAGGAGTATGCCAATGGCATCGCGTCTTTACTGCGTCTGCCAGATGCCGTCGCCTTGAGCAAGGTTCAGCGTGAAAACAACGCCCCGGTGGAGGATTACGCGCTGGTGGCGCAACGCCAGCAGGCTGCGATTGATACTTTCGCACGCAGCGGGTTAATTAAACCCGGCTTGCAGGCGAGCAGTCTGGTCGATGCGTCATTTTTTGGCGAAGCGGGAGCCGCTAAACCATGATGAACCTGGCGCTGTACCTCGACTCGGGCATTCATCAGGGTGGCTGGCGTCATCCGCAAGCCGCCACGACCGGTGGCCGCAACTGGCCGCTGTACCGCAAAATTGCCCAACGCGCTGAAGCGGCAAAACTCGATATGATCTTTGTTGCGGATAAGCTGGCGATTGATGATGTGTATGGCGGGCATCTGGCACATACCGTGCAGCATCGCCAGGTGGGCTGGTCTGAGCCGCTCACCTTGCTGGCCGCGCTGGCGGCGGTCACCGATCGTATTGGCTTAGGCGGCACCGTCTCATCCTCCTATTCCGAGCCCTATACCACCGCGCGACAGCTGGCCAACATCGATCACATCAGCGGTGGTCGCGCCGCGTGGAATGTGGTGACTTCATTAACCCATGCCGAAGCACGTAATTTTGGCCGCAGCCAGCACTTCAGCCATGAGGATCGCTATCGCCGCGCGGCAGAGTTCATCGACGTGATGAAAGCGCTCTGGGACAGCTTCGAAGAGGATGCGTTGGTGGTGGAAAAAAGCAGCGCACGCTTTGCCGATCCGACGCGTTTCCACCGCTTCGACCATCAGGGCGAGTCTTTCGAGGTACAAGGACCGTTGAACCTGCCCCGTCCGCCGCAAGGGCATCCGGTAGTGATACAGGCTGGTGTTTCTGAGGCGTTTATTGACCTTGCGGCCCAACACGCGGAGATGCTGTTTGTCGTGCAACCGAACCGGGAACGCGCACAGCAGTTCTATCAAACGATCAAGGAGCGTGCTCAGCACTATCAGCGACAGCCAGATCAACTGCGTATCATGCCGGGATTAGTGCCGATTGTCGGCCACAGCGAACAGGATGCACGCGATCGCGCTGAATATCTCAAATCACTGATCACCGTGGAATCCGGCCTCAGTTTTGTTTCTGCCAGCATGAATATCGATCTGTCACAGTATCCGGTGGATGGACCGGTGCCCGACTTGCGCGAGCAGATTACCGGCAGTAAAGGACGTTTTCAGTATGTGATTGCCAATGCCATAGAGCAAAAACTTTCTCTGGGGGAGATGGCCAAACGCTATGCGGAGAGCTTGTCGTTCCCTTCACCGACCGGCACAGCGGATAAAATCGCGCAACAGATGATTGACTGGTATCAACATCAAGCCTGCGATGGATTTGTGATTCTCCCCACCTACATTGATGAAAATGAAGATCTATTCCTCAGCCAGGTGGTACCACGTTTGCAGGATGCGGGCGTGTTTCATCAGGATTATGTTGCGGGCACGCTGCGCGAACGTTTGGGCCTCGTGAAACCGGTTAACCGCTTTCATTGATGGATTTAGATCATCGCATGTAATCTCAAAAGGCATGCTTTTTGAGATTGCTTGCGATTACTCAGCGTTTTTTTAGCCACTCTTTCAGTTTCCATAAGGAGACCGGCGCCTGATACACCGTGCCCTTTCCCTCCTTAATCGGTCTTAACAATCCAAGATCGGCCAGATTTTTCAGCCGACTGCGTGCGGTATTATCGGCGACACCCAGTCTTAATTTTACCCCTGCTGCGCTCAATAGCGAACCCGGCGCATGTAGCGCAATCGCCATGATGTCCAGCTCACCTTTCGCCAACGACATATTCTCCTCTACCCAATGCACCAGACGCGCCCGTTCCTGACGCAACGTAGTGATTTGCTCTGTGAAAGCATTCACCGCACGCATCACTATTTCACACTGGAATTGGACAAAATAGGTCAGGTCGAGCTCATCCGTTTCGCTGTAAAGGTATGACATACCGTATTTAACGGAGGCCGCCTTGAGGAGTTTGCTGATCGAAATGTAACGGAAGGCGTGATAACCACGACGAATCAAATGATGATAGAACAAGCCCCGTGCGGTGCGGCCATTGCCATCATTGAAGGGATGAATATAACCAATGGCAAAGTGCAGAACACAGGCCACCAGCAATGGGTGTGTTCCCTGCTGTTCCAGGAATTCGACTTCAGCGCACAACGCATCCAGCATGCCATTCAATGCGGTGTGATCGGGCGGCTGATGGATGATTTCACCATCACGACCTGCCACAAAAACATCATTGTTGCCGCGCACCTCACCGGGCCGATATTTTTCGTCATTAATGCCAGCACACGCGATGTGATGCATGTGCAGGATATCGGCACGCGTTAGCGGTCCATCGCCCATGGCGGCAATATGCTGCATCAGCCGCCAATTGCCCATAATCATGCTCTCATCTTCGTTACGGGGTTCCCGCCCCACCGCTAACAGTTCCATCGCCACACGCGAGGTCGTTGCTGCGCCTTCGAGCTGACTGGAGGAGATCGCTTCTTCCATGATCAATTGGGACATCAGATAGGAGGCCGCGTCCTCATCAGTAGGCTCACCATTGCGCGCAAAGGTCATGCGATCCACCAGGGAAATAGCCGCGTTGATTTTGGCGGTAAAGTTACAACTGACTTCTTGTGACGCAATGACAAAATGTTGAGCCGTACTGCGCCGTTTAAATTTTAACGCGCTCCACACCGCCAACCGTTCATCCGCATCCCGGATTCGACGACTAAGTTCGTCAAAATGTAGATAGCGCAAATCCCACTCAGCATAGCGGCTCAGCATCTCAGCACTTTCAGCGCTCGTCTGGGTATCAAGCAGTTGTTTGGGCGGGCGGCGTAATCTCATCGCAAGAAATCTCAAAAATGACGTTTTTTGAGTTTACTTGAGATGACATGGAGTTACCAATAGGGTAATCATGTACAAAGAAAAATTGAGGACGGCCCGCACTATAAAAGAACGCTTATGTAACCATGCTGGTGCAGACAGACTTACAATGGGCGTCCTGATGGTCGCCCCTGCTACAGAAAGGCCTTATCTTGTATATCCGCGTTAATTGTTAGCAGCCTTACCATTCTGGCATCAGCTTTGCTTAATGATTCCTGTGTTCTATTTCAGGAGTCGCGCTATGCAAGCATCTTCTACTCGCTACACTATTTTTTCACTGCTGTTTCTTATCGCGCTGATCAACTACGTTGATCGCGGCGCACTCTCGTTTGCTGCTAACGCTATCTCTCAGGAGTTTCACCTCACCAAAGTTCAACTGGGTGCGGTATTGGGCTATTTCGGTTTTGGCTACCTGTTCGGCTCACTGTGTGGCGGATTTCTCGCTGATAGATTGGGCACCAAAAAAGTGTGGTTGATGGCGGGGATTCTTTGGTCCTTGCTGGAAATTGCCACCGCGTGGGCCGGTGAAGTCGGCATGGCGCTGTTTGGTGGTTCAGCCATTATGGGGTTTGCAGCACTGCGCATCCTGTTTGGTTTTTCCGAAGGCCCGGCCTATGCGTTGATGAACAAAACCATCGCCCACTGGGCCCCGGATAATGAACGCGGTTTTGCGCTGAGCATCGGCTTGCTCAGTACTCAGGTGGGTTCACTGCTGACCGCACCCATTGCCGTGGGTTTGCTGCTGTTAACCAACGACTGGCGCATGATGTTTATCCTGCTCGGTGCCTTCTCGCTACTGGCGATGCTGCTGTTTGCACGCAACTTTACCGACACACCGCTGCTGCATCCGCGCGCCAATGCGGCCGAACGTCAGCTGATCATCAATGGACAAAAGCCTGAAAGCCAACATGAGGGAGCACTGCCGTGGTGGCGTTTCTTTACCAGTCGCACCCTGGTGTGCAACGCACTTGGCTACTTCAGCTTCCTCTATATCACCTTCACGCTGGTCACCTGGTTGCCCAAATATCTGCAGGATAACTTCCACTACGATCTACATTCGTTATGGTACGTGGCGATGATTCCGTGGAGCGGCGCCTGCTTCACCGTTCTGCTTGGCGGACGTATAGCCGATCGTCTGCTGGCACGCTTTAACAACCTTCGCCTGGCAAGGAACGTCTTCGCAGCCGTCACGCTGTGCGCGACCGCCTGCTGTTTTATGGCGATTCCGTGGGTCAGTTCAGCAGCAGGGATCATCGCGCTGATGACGCTAGGTAACGCGCTAAATGCGCTGGTGAATAACGTGTATTGGTCGGTGGTGATTGATGTGACGCCAAAAGCTTCGGTAGGTGCCTACAGCGGCATGACGCTGGCGATAGCCAACCTTGCCTCCATCATCTCCCCGATGCTGTGCGGCTGGCTGGCGGAATATTACGGTTATAACGCCATGTTCACCGTTACCGCCTGCATGGCGTTTGGCAGCATGCTGGCGATGACGCTATTGCAGCCCGAGAAACGCCTGCAGGCTGATGCACCCAAAGTGGCAGCACAGCAGGCGATGTAATTTTACACGGCGTGTCGCTGGCAGAAGGCAGCAATGTCTGGCGATTGGAAATCCGCCAGGTGCGCCATCAATTTCTCCAGCGGCCAGTTCCACCATGCAATCGCCTGCAACTGCGCCGCGATTTCTGGCGTGAAGCGGCCACGAATGAGTTTCGCAGGGACGCCGCCCACAATGGTGTAAGGGGC
The DNA here is from genome assembly GCF_016625195.1 of Erwinia sp. S63. GTDB lineage: Bacteria > Pseudomonadota > Gammaproteobacteria > Enterobacterales > Enterobacteriaceae > Pantoea. The sequence continues at coordinate 96,376 of NZ_JACVUP010000014.1, read as the reverse complement.
CACATCTTTGGTCACAACCGCGCCAGCCGCCAATACCGCGCCGTCACCGACGGTCACGCCCGGCAGCACAATGACGCCATGACCAATCCACACATCGTTCCCGATGATCACGCGGTCCTCGCGGCGATCGGCAAAGAAGCCTGCGTCGCGCTGCGCCTGCGGATCATAATATTCCGGGCAGTAGGTAAAACGATGTTGGGAAGCACGATCCATCGGATGATTTGGCGCACCAATACGCACCTGATTGGCTATCGCGGTAAAACGACCAATCTGCGCATCAGCGACACAACAGTGCTCGCCGAGGTAAGAAAAATCACCTAACTCGCTATATTCAAGATAACTTTCGGCGAGGATCTCACATTGCTGACCAATGTGGGTTTCGCGCATACGCACGCTAGGATCGATGACGGTGTGTTGCAGTTTAGCCGGTTGGACAGCGGCAAGGGCCATAGCAAGCTCCAATGTGGTCAGAGGTCTGGATAACGGGTTGTAATAGGTCAAGCGCGAAGCACAACACTAAAGCGGCAAGATGACAGAAATGCTATCGTAGCAGCTTCGTTTGAGGCCATTTAAGGAAAGGGAATGAGAACACCGTGGTCACTGTTAGCTCTATTGTGGTCTTCTGGCCAGGCGTCAGCGGCTCTGCCCGCTGATATCAAAGCAGGTGATATCGTGCAGGTGCAGTTATCACAATTGCATCCCACGCAAGCCGCGATTGGTTATCGTCAGTTAGATTACAAACTGCACCGTTACCAGGCCGATCCCAAAAAGCTGTTCGATGATTTTTGCGAAAGCATGGGACAGAAAGGCGTAGACAAATTCAACAGCAAATCACGTATCTCCGATCCGGACAGCTTCACCTGTAAAGCCCCGGTGGGTGCGCAGCCTGGACCGATGAAAACGGCCGTCATCGCCCCGGATAATGCGCTTTATCTCACTGATGGGCATCACACCTTCAGTAATTTCGCGGATATTGGTGGTTTGAAAACGCGCGTACAGGTGCGCATCACCAATGATTTCCGCAGCCTGAAAACCATGAATGCGTTCTGGCAGCAAATGGAAGCCGCCCATCTGGTCTGGCTGGATACGCCTAAAGGCAAAATCACCCCGCATGACCTGCCGAAAGAGTTGGGCCGTAAACACATGCAGGATGATGAATATCGTTCGCTGGTCTATTTCGTGCGCGATATCGGCTTTGAGAAAGAGGACAATCCGCCGCCGTTCCTCGAATTCTATTGGGGAAAATGGCTCGAAACTGAATTGCCACTGAAATCATTCGACCTGCATGACCGCAAAGGCTATGGCGCTGCAGTTACCGCCATTGCTGAAAAAATCACCGAAGTGCCCAAAGACACGGTCATTGCCCAGAGCGATGCCGGGCCGCTCACCGCTGAAAAGCTGGGGGCGATGAAAAAGGTCAACGAGAAGAAACTCGATAAAATGATTTCTGCGGATGGCAAACTCGGCTGGGCGTTTAAACAATAACGCCACTGCCTCGGACTAAACCCAGAAAATTGTGCGCCGTTGCCGTTAGTGCATGCTCATTCCATGCCACCGCGAGTCCGGTGGTCGGTACCGGCGCTTTAATCTGTTTAAATACCACCCCTGATAAACTGAATTGCCGCATCGATTCCGGCACCAGCGATACCCCTAACCCCGCTGCCACGACCGATAATATCGAAACGATATGCGGCGCGGGTTGCCCTTCTACCGGGGTGAAGCCCTGCTGGCGGCAGGCTTGCAGCACCGATTCACGCAAGCTGGTACCGCTCTCCTTCGGTGTCAAAATAAAGTGCTCGTCGCGCAAAGATGGCAAGGCAATTTTACCGCGCAAGCGCGCCTGCGGATGGTTAAGAGGCAATGCAGCCACCAGCGGTTCCTGCAATAAGAGTTGAACCGTCACGTTATCCGGTATCGCGTTTTCCTGTCGTAGTAGCGCGATATCCAGCTGCTGATTGGCGAGCGCCTGAAGCAACACAATGGAGTTGGCCTCCATCACGTTCAGCATCACGTCGGGATAGACCTGTCGGAAGGCGCGGATAAAACCCGGCACCAGCGGATTTATCCCCACGGTGCCCGTAAACCCTAAGCGCAACGAACCTGATTCACCTTGTGCCGCGCGGCGTGCGGCATCCACCGCCGCAGAAGCGATACCCGGCAGAGGCTGAACGGATTGCAAAAATGCTCGCCCGGCCTCCGTCAGTTCCACACCCTGCGCAGTGCGGTTGAATAACGCATAGCCAATCTCTGTTTCTAAATCTTTGATCTGCATACTAAGCGGCGGTTGACCGATGCCGAGCTTAGCCGCCGCACGGGTGAAATTGCGCTCACTGGCCACCGCGAGAAAATAACGAATATGTCGCATTTCCATCTGTTTTATAGATACCTTCATGCAGTGTCATATATTGGACAGATGATTGGTGGCACGGTAGCGTTGTGCAATCTTCGTTATGCTGGAATGACCATGAGCCGCTCGTTTGAGAATGTTTTACCTGCACCCTCCACCGCTGTTTACAGCATCTCGCGCGGTAGCAGTGAATATCGCCGCGCCGGAATAGCCTTTTTCATGCTCGGGTTGGCGAGTTTTTCTCTCATCTATTGCGTACAGCCGCTGCTGCCTGCCTTTACCCACGCTTTTGGCATCACACCGGCGCAAAGTTCACTGGCGCTGTCGCTCACCACCGGCTTACTGGCGGTGTCTATTTTGCTGGCAGGGGCTTTTTCTCAGGCGGTCGGACGTCGTGGATTGATGTTCACGTCGATGGCGCTGGCATCGGTCTGCAATTTCATTGCCGCCGTATTACCGAATTGGCATCTGCTTCTGGTCGCCCGCGCGGTGGAAGGCGTGGTGCTGGGCGGCGTACCCGCGGTGGCGATGGCCTGGCTTGCAGAGGAGATCGACAAAAAAGATCTTGGCAAAACCATGGGATTGTATGTCGGCGGCACGGCGTTTGGCGCGATGGTGGGCCGCGTTGGCATGGGGTTGCTGACTGAATTCACCTCATGGCGCATCGCCATGGGTGTGCTGGGCGTGCTCGGTCTGGCAGCAGCGATTGCATTTGTGCTGCTTTTACCCGAATCGCGTAATTTCGAACGCAAACCGGGGCTTAACCTCAACTTCCACTTTAAAGCCTGGTTCAGCCACCTAGGCAACAAGGGTCTGATTCGCCTGTATGCCACCGGTTTCTTTCTCACCAGTGTGTTTGTCACGCTATTTAACTACGCCACCTTCCGCCTTTCTGACGCGCCCTTTAACTTTAGCCAGACACAGGTCAGCCTGATTTTCTGCGCCTATGCGATTGGTATTGTCTCCTCCTCATTGTCAGGGAGTCTGGCCGATCGGTTCGGTCGTAAGCCGTTGCTGATTGCCGGTTTTCTGTTGCTGTTGGCCGGTATTTTACTGACGGTGCCGGATAACCTGTTGTGTCTTATTGGTGGCATTATCCTGATTACCAGCGGTTTCTTTGTGGCGCATGCTGCGGCGAGCGGTTCCGTTGGCCCGTTAGCTGGCAATAATCGCGGCCATGCTTCGTCGCTGTATCTGTTGTTCTATTACATGGGTTCCAGCATTACGGGATCATTTGGCGGTTGGTTCTGGCTGCACGGTGGCTGGAATGCCGTGGTGGGCTTAACGGTGGTGATCGCGCTGGCAGGGTTGGCGTTAAGTGGATTGTCGCGGCAGGCGTAGTGTGTCAGGCGGCCTATAATCGCCGCCTGACACGTTCAACTATGGACACGGCTAAGCCAGTTCGCAGTTTTTCACATCAGCAGAAGGGGCCAGAAGGTTGTTATCAAACTCACGCAACGGCGCTGCATCACGGATACGCATCGGCCAGTCAGGGTTCGCCAGCGCGCTTTTACCCAACGCGACATAATCCGCCCCCTGCTCCAGCGCCTGAGAGGCGTCACGGCTGTCTGACAGCGAACCATTCGCCACGATGGTCAGGCGCGGTGCCGCCTCTCGCGCTATCTGTACCAACGAAAGCGCATTGTCCGCAAAAGCGGGCTGCAGTGCGTTGTATTCAGTGAGATGCAGGTAATCAATACCTGACTCAGCCAACAGAGAGAACACCTGTTTTGCCCCCGCTTCCCCTTCCTGCCACTTATGATGGAAATCATTCACTTTGCCCTGTGAAATACGCACACCTAAAGTGACATCGTGGCCTATACGCTGGCGTACCGCGCGGAGCACCGCCAGGGTCAGTGACAGGCGGGCAGCGATATCGCCGCCCCAGCGGTCATGACGCTGATTGGTGTAATCCGTGAAGAATTGATCGAGCAGATAGCCATTGGCGCCGTGAATTTCAATGCCATCAAATCCCGCTATGCCAATCGCGCGCGCGGCGGTCTCGGCAAAACTGTCAATCGCCTGCTGAATCTGATCTTCGCTCATTTCTCCTGGCAACGCATAGTCGCCATGACCATGATAAAAGCCCAGCTGTTCGCCGCGCGGTTGCACGACGGAGGGAGCCAGGGTATCGCTTCGGTAGATATTGCCCTGGGATATCGCGCCGGCATGCATCAGCTGCGCAATGATCTTGCTACCATGCTGATGCACACCATCAGTAATGGCACGCCAGCCTGCGACCTGGCGGCTATTAACCAGACCCGCTTGAAACGCATACGTCTGCGACCAGGCTTCGTCGATATACAGCCCTTCGGTGATGATGGTGCCAAAACCACCCCGCGCGAAACGTTCATAATAGTGCTTCATGCGATCGCCCGGTACGCCATCTACCGTGGCGGAGATGCGCGTCATGGGTGCCACCATGATGCGGTTTTTCAGCGCGAGTCGATTTAATACCCCGCTCTGAAATAAGTGTTTATCGGCCATTTGCTACATCGTGTTCCCTGATTATCGTCAGAGCGCATTATAGTGTGTCGCTTTAGCGGCAAAAATGACCGAAGATGATACGTCTGTATAACGGAAATCGTTAAAATGAACTCCAAAGATATTGAGGTTTTCCTGATGGTGTCGCAAACGCGTAGCCTGACCCAGGCGGCACGGCGGCTGAATACTACGCCGATGACTGTGTCGCGTCGGCTGGCCTCGCTGGAGGACGATCTCGGCGTGCGGCTGATGCACCGCACGACTCGCGCCATCGCGCTGACTGTGGAGGGCGAAGAGTTTCTGCCCTATGCGAAATCGCTGGCGGAAACCGAACAGAGCGCACGCAATCTGTTTTCACCACACCAGCAAGGTGCGACTGGCCAGCTGCGGATTACGGCGCCTTCTGGCTTTGGTCGTCGCACCATCATTCCACTGTTGCCTGCCTTAATGGAGGCCAACCCGGAACTACGCATTGAGTTTCAACTGAGCGATGACGTCACCGACCTGGTAGGGTTGGGCTACGATGTCGCTATCCGCATTGCGCCGCTGCGTGACTCCCGTTTAGTGGCTCACCGTCTCGCTAACAACCCGCGTATGCTGTGTGCTTCACCCGATTATCTTCAACGCTTCGGCACGCCTCAGACATTAAACGACTTACATCATCACAACTGCCTGCGACTCTCAGGCGTGGTGCAGTGGAGCTTCATCATTGATGGGCATATTTCGAGCTTAAGCGTGGAAGGCCGTTTCAGTGGCAGTAACGTGGAGGGGGTACGCACTCTGTGCGTGGCGGGAAGCGGCATTGCTCAGTTATCTGAGTGGGACATCCGTGAAGAGCTTGTTTCGGGCGAGCTCATCGCCATTGAATTACAGGATGCTCAACCGCAGATGCTCGGTGTCTGGGCACTGTTCCCCACGACTCGCCAGTTGCCAGCACGGGTGACGGTATTTCTTCATGCCTTAAAAAAAGCGATGGAAAAAACAGATAAGTTACCTGTCACGGCACCCCGTTTATAGGCTTAAATTGTTGACTCACTGATTCACTTCATGGAGGCCCCTTTTGAAACCTGAAATTCAAACCCTCGCATCAACGGAAATCTATCGCAACCGCTGGATGACGTTAAAAGAGGACAAAATTCAACGTGCTGATGGCAGCGAAGGTCTCTATTCCGTGATCGAAAAGAACGATTTTGTTGTCATCCTTCCGGTGGTGCAGGACAACATTTTTGTGGTTGAGCAGTATCGTTATCCGATAAGTGAGCGCACCATTGAGTTGCCGCAAGGCAGCTGGGAGCTGGACCCCGGTGCGACACCAGAAGCACTGGCGGCGGGCGAACTGCAGGAAGAGACAGGATTGATTGCCAATCGTTGGCAGTACGTGGGCTATCAAAAACTGGCGCAGGGATACTCCGCGCAGGGTTATCACATCTATCTTGCCAGCGAATTACGCTATGAAGGGCAGAATCTGGATGCCGAGGAAGTCGGACTCACTGCACGCAAAATGAAAATCAGCGAGTTTCTGCAGCTAGTGCTGGAAGGTAAAGTGACCGATGCCACTTCAGTGACCGCGTTTTTACTGGCGCGGGCCAAAGGGTTGATTGATTAAGCCGCATAACGCACGGGGCCGTTCTGATGGCAGGTCGCTGTGCTTTTGAAGAGTGCGCATTGCTGCGCACTCCTCCCTGAACAATGACGCTTAGTGACTCGCTATCTCCGCCAGCACTGCTTGCGCATCCGCCGCAGCAACCGCGACACCATCAATGTAAAGCTGGCGCCATTCTCCGGCTGGCAAAGCAATTTGCAGCATTTTCCATGCTGGCTGATAATCTCCTTTACGCTGGAAGCTCAGGTGGATTGCCTCGGCATCGCTGCGCATTTCCCAGCTTAGCCACAGCGCATTACCCTGCTGATAACCCCAGGACTCACCGTCATCTTCGAACACCAGCCCGTTGCTCACGCCTTTGCCCTGTAAAGGATAGAGTTGCAGGGTACGACGGTCATCCGCGTGGGCATCCACATGACGCAAACGCTGACTCAGTGGCAAGGCCGCACCGGCGCGCACCAGCATCGGCTGGGTTTCCAGCGGTGCTGGCAGCGTGATCCATTGACCGCCGCTGTACCACTGCTGGGTCGCAAAGTCATACCAGCCGGTTTGGTTATCCGGCAGCCACAGAGTGCGTTCACGCTGACCGGCTTCCACCACGCTGGCCACCAGCAAATCTCGACCCAGCATAAACTCATCGCACTCGGCAAAGGTCTGTGCGTCCTGCTCATGATCGAGGAACGTCGGGCGCAGCATCGGCTCATCGTCCGCGTGGGCCTGCCACAAAAGCGTATAGAGATATGGCAACAGGCGATAGCGCAGCTCAATTGCAGCACGGATCGCGGGGGTAGCTGAAGGATACATCCACGGCTCATTCACCGTGTGATCGTCATTCCAGGAGTGAATGGTGAAACGTGGGTGCATCACGCCGTTTTGTACCCAGCGCACAAACAGTTCAGCGTCCGGCTTATCACCTGAGAAGCCGCCGACATCGTGCCCGACGTTATACAGCCCCGATAGGCTCATCCCGAGGCCCATGCGAATGTTGTAGCGCAGTGACGTCCAGTTGGTGCGGTTATCGCCGCTCCATGTCTGCACGTAGCGTTGCATACCGGCACAGCCAGAACGTGAAATCAGGAACGGGCGTTTTTCCGGCGCGAAACGTTGCTGCGCTTCCATCGACGCACGCATCATCAGCAATGGCATCACCGGACGAATATGCTTGATGGCGATGGGCGTACCAAAGCCGTGGCAACGCGCTTCGCCGTCCCACACTTCATATTCGTTGTTGTCATTCCAGGTCGAGTCGATGCCCTTCGCCAGCAGCTGTTGGGTGACGTTCTCCTGCCACCATGCCACCGCCTGGGGATGGGTGAAATCGAGGTGCGAGCCTTCGTCGTCCCAGAACACTGAACGCTCTGGCGCATCTTCTTCTGAGTCACGGATAAACAAGCCTTGCGCGGCGACTTCTTCATAGCGTGGATGATCCTGCAACAAGCAAGGCTTGATGTTAGCGGCCAGGCGCAAACCGGCATCGTGAAACGCCTGGCTCATCATTTCCGGCTGTGGCACTTTGTCGTAGTTCCAGTTGAACACGTAGCGCTTGTTATTGATCGAGGTGTAACCCGATGACAATTGGAAAGAGTCGCACGGAATATCATGCTGTTCGCACAGGCGAATAAAGTTCATCAGCTGATTTTGTGCATCCGGTGCATCGGTGTAGTGCATGGTTGAGCCGCTGTAACCGAGGCTCCATTTTGGGCCAAACAGCGTTTTACCGGTCAGGCGCACAAAGGCCTTGGTGACATCCAACACTTTGCTGCCAACAAACAGGTAATAATCAATATCCCCGCTTTCCGCCTGCCAGCGGCGATAAGGCTGATGGTAGTTATCCAGCTCGTTACCGAGATCAAACCAGCTGCTGCTGAGGTTATCGTAGTACAGACCAAAGCTCACATCGCTGCGGCGCGTAATGGTAAACGGCACATGTTTGTAGAGTGGATCGGTTGACGAGGCGTTGTAGCCCATCGCATCGAGGTTACGCATCTCATAACGTTTGCCATTGCGTTGAAGGTCACCGGTTTTCTCGCCCAGACCGTAATAGGCATCGTCATTCATACGGCGCTGGTAGTGCGCCACACCATCACCGTGCGCATTAATCAGGTAGGCACTGGTTGGACGGTCGCAGGTCAGCAGTTGCCAGGCGCCAGCGCTATCACGATGTTGCCACTCCAGCGCCAGTGGCTGATGGACAATCACGCGCAACACATCGGTGGAAACCACCAGCGTGTCGCCCTCTTCTTCCAGCGTGAACCCTGGCAGGGTAAAGCCCGCCAGGCTGTCACGTGGACGCCCTTCCCATGGCACATCGCTGTCTGGCGCTATGCTCCAGGTGCGGTCCAGTGCATAGCCGCTCTGACGTTTAATCGAAACACGGAACATGCCGGTTTCCAGCACGAATAGGTTCAGCTGGTACTTCCCATCGACGGTTAACGCAACATGGTGTTGATCAGAATGCGTGAGTGACCAATTCTTTAAGGTTTTCATTGTTACCTACTTTAATCAGGCGCGCTGGGCGCGACGTTCAGCAATAAATGCAATCAGGAAGACCGCGCCAATCAGGTCGAAGAAGCCCATGGCGACAAATAACGGGTTAAAGCCAATCTTGTCGGCGGTGACACCAATTACCAGCGAGAACAGGAAGCTGGAGATCCACGCGAAGGAACCGCGCATGCCATTGACGGTAGCCATCTGGCCTTTATCAAACTTCTCCACCACCAGTGCGCTGAGCATGCAGGAGATAATCTGGTGACCGAAACCGCCAATCGAGATCAGTGCAATCGCGACGTAGGGATCTTTGGTCATCGCCACCAATGCGAGGGAGAGCATCAGGAAAGCGCCGGTGACCGAACTGGCAACCACTGAGTTGACCAGTCTGAAACCAAACAGGCGAGTGTAGAGACGCGTCAGATAGCCACTGGCGACGCTGCCGAGATCCGCAGCAAGGAATGGCATCCAGGCGAACATGGCGATCTGTTTGAGATCCATACCGAGATCCTTCGCCAGGTAGAGCGGCACCCAGAAGCTCAGCACGCCCCACGCCGGTTCGGCCATAAAGGCGGGAATGGCGATACCGTAAAAACGTTTGTTTTTAGAGACGCTCTTCAGCGCTTTAAAGAACGGTAATTTGACGGCGGGGGGTTCATTATCCTGACGAATAAATTCCAGTTCCGATGCAGACAGATTGGGATGAATTTCCGGATCGCGATACAGCAACCACCAGAGCACCACCCACGCCAGCGCCAGGCAACCGGTAAACAGGAACGCGCCCTGCCAGCCAAAAGAAGCATGGGCAAAATAAATGATCGGTGGTGCCAGCATGGCGCCAATCGAGAAGCCCACGCCAGCCCAACCCGCAGCGACCGGACGCTCTTTTTTCGGGAACCATTCACCTAACACTTTGGCGTTCGCTGGCGTGGCTGCGGCTTCCGCTCCGCCCATGACAAAACGCAGAATGGCCAGATGCACCCAGCTTGCCGCGCCGGCATGGAACAGACAAGCAACTGCCCAGACCGAGGCACAAATCAGGAAGCCGACTTTGAGCCCGATGACATCAATCAGCCAGCCACAAATCGGTTGGAAGAAGGTATACGCCAGCTGAAAAGCGCCGACGATCCATGAATATTGTTCAGTGGTGATGCCCAGGCTGGTTTTCAGCTCAGGCGCCAGAATGCCCAATGAGTTACGGGTGATGTAGTTGACGGTGACGCCCGCTAAGAACAACACCAATACCCACCAGCGCAAATTGCGGAAGGTGCGTTTGCTGCCAGCGGCAGCGATCCCTGGATTCAAACTGCGGTTCATCTGGTTCTCCATTCTTTATTAACATCATGAGCTTACAAATCCTGTGGTGAATGCGCGGGCCAGCGATAAACCGGAAATATCGTTGGCTGCCGCCCAGGAATTGCTGCTTGTTGTTGAGGAGCGACTTCATTGAGTCATCTCTAACCATCCGCCAGGAGTGAACCACAGATGCTTAAGCTGGTCGCCACTCAGATGCCGCATTTGTGATCTGGTTAACCAAAATGGCTTGCGAGGTTGACATCAGACGTTAAAGAGCCGAATTTTAGGCTCTGAGAGCGCAATCCAAACCCTAAGCGGTGCGCTAACTGACAAATAGGTCAACCAATATAAGAATTGTCCTGGGTTTCATTTTCAGGACCTAAAAGAGGTAACAACATGAAGCAGACCTGGCGCTGGTATGGCCCAAATGATCCCGTATCTCTTGCCGATGCACGACAGGCTGGCGCGACCGGCATCGTCACCGCCCTGCACCACATCCCTAATGGCGAAGTGTGGTCGGTGGAAGAAATTCTGCAGCGCAAAGCCATTGTGGAAGCGGCGGGTCTGGTGTGGTCAGTGGTTGAAAGCGTGCCGATTCACGAAGAGATTAAAACCGGCAGCGGTGAGTGTGAGAAGTGGATCCGTCATTACCAGCAGTCTCTGCGCAATCTGGCGCAGTGCGGTATTAAAACCGTCTGCTACAACTTTATGCCGATCCTCGACTGGACGCGCACTGACCTCGAATATCTGTTACCCGATGGTGCAAAAGCGCTGCGCTTCGATCAGATCGAATTTGCCGTGTTTGAACTACACATTCTGCAACGTTCGGGTGCAGAAAACGATTACACCGCCACGGAAATTGCCCAGGCGGCTGACCGTTTCGCCACCATGAGCGAAGAGCACAAAACCCGCCTGACGCGCAATATCATCGCCGGCTTACCGGGTGCCGAAGAGGGTTACACGCTGGACCAGTTCCGTGCGCAAATAGCTCGCTATGACGGTATCGGCAAAGCTGAGTTGCGTGAAAACTTCGCCACCTTCCTGCGCGCGATTATTCCAGTGGCGGAAGAGGCCGGCGTTCGGATGGCAGTGCATCCGGATGATCCACCGCGTCCGATTCTGGGTTTACCACGCATCGTCTCTAACGCAGAAGATTTGCAGTGGATGATTGATACCGTACCAAGCCCGGCGAACGGCTTCACCATGTGCACCGGCTCTTACGGCGTGCTGGCAGATAACGACCTCGCCGGCATGGTGAAACGTTTTGGCCCACGTATTTACTTCGCACATCTGCGGTCAACCAAACGTGAGGAGAACCCGAATACCTTCCACGAGGCAGCACATTTGGGTGGCGATGTTGACATGTTCGCAGTGATTAAGGCGATTGCCGAAGAAGAACATCGCCGCAAAGCGGCCGGTCAGGAGGATTTGATTCCGATGCGCCCGGATCATGGTCACCAGATGCTCGACGACTTGCGCAAGAAGACTAACCCCGGTTATTCGGCGATTGGTCGTTTGAAAGGATTGGCAGAGATTCGCGGCGTGGAGCTGGCGATTCACCGCGCTTATTTCTGATGGCATTCGTTGCTGCCGGGTGCCATTGATGACGCACCCGGCTAGATGGAGTTTACATGGAACATAACCTTGCCAGCGGCGAACTAAAAGTGAACCGCCCCGCCTGGAACCATCAGCGGCTGGTGCCGCGTATCGTGCACATTGGCTGTGGTGCATTTCATCGCGCGCATCAGGCGCTCTATCTGCATCATCTGCTTGAAATTAGCGACAGTGATTGGGGTATCTGTGAGGTCAACCTGATGTCGGCAAGTGGCAAACTGTTGGTGGAGCAATTGCGCCAGCAGGATCTGCTCTACAGCGTGACGGAAAAAGGTGCCGGGCAGAACGACATTCACATCGTAGCGGCCATCAAAGAAGCCTTGCATCCTGCACTGGATGGCCATGATGGCATTATCGCAGCACTGGCTCGCCCGGAAACCGCCATCGTCTCATTGACGGTAACAGAGAAAGGTTATTGCACTCAGGGTGCCAACGGTGAATTGGATGCGGATAATGCACTTATTCAACACGATGTTGCGCACCCCAAAACGCCGAAATCCGCCATTGGTTTTATTGTCGAAGCATTACGTGTGCGTCGTGAGCGTGGTTTAGGGCCGTTTACTGTGCTGTCCTGCGATAACTTGCGTGATAACGGCCATGTGGCCCGAGCTGCCGTGGTGGGGCTTGCTCAGTTACGCGATGCAGCGCTGGCGAAGTGGATTGATGAGCACGTCACTTTTCCCAGCAGCATGGTTGACCGCATCGTTCCCGCAGTGACCGACGAAACACATCAGGAGATTCGCGACTTGCTGGGCGTTCCCGATCACTGTGGCGTGGCCTGTGAGCCGTTTCGCCAATGGGTGATCGAAGATAACTTTGTCAACGGCCGTCCTGACTGGGATCGCGTGGGCGCGCAGTTTGTGGCCGACGTTGCGCCATTTGAAATGATGAAACTGCGTATGCTCAACGGCAGTCACTCATTTCTTGCCTACCTCGGGTATTTGGGTGGCTGTGAAACCATCGCTGACACTATGCAACTCCCGACCTATCGCCAGGCGGCATTGGCACTGATGATGCAAGAGCAGGCACCTACGCTGTCGATGCCTGAGGGTATCGATCTGCAAGTCTATGCCAGCCAATTGATCGAGCGTTTTAGCAACCCTTCCCTGCGCCACCGGACGCAACAGATTGCGATGGATGGCAGTCAGAAGCTGCCACAGCGCTGGCTGGATTCCGTGCGCTATCACCTGAAGCAGGGCAGTGACTATCGCCACTTGATGCTGGGGATTGCCGGCTGGATGCGTTACGTGCTTGGGCAGGATGAGCGAGGTGAGACTTATGATGTGGTTGACCCATTACTTGCAACCTTGCATGACATCAACCAGCTCACGCCAGAAGGCGATGCGCGCGTTAGCGCCCTGCTCGCCGTGAAAACCATTTTTGGTGACGACCTGCCCGCCAATGCAGGCTTCGTTAGCACCCTACAACAGGTGTACGCGCAACTTTGCCAGCATGGTGCCCGCGCCGCCGTTGCATCCCTGAATCAGGAGCCGAAATGAAGCGTTTTATGGATGACGATTTCCTGCTGCAAAGCGACGTTGCTCGTCGTTTGTACCATGACTATGCGGCTGACATGCCGATTTATGACTACCACTGCCACCTCAATCCGCAAGAGATCGCTGAGGATCGTCAGTTCGCCAACCTGGGACAGATTTGGCTGGAAAGCGACCACTACAAATGGCGTGCGCTGCGTGCGGCGGGCGTGGATGAATCGCTGATCACCGGTAAAGCCACCAGCGATTACGACAAGTATCTCGCCTGGGCCCACACCGTGCCCAAAACGCTGGGCAATCCGCTCTACCACTGGACGCATCTTGAGCTGCGTCGCCCGTTCGGCATCACTAATACGTTATTTGGGCCGGACACCGCACAACGCGTATGGGACGAATGCGCCGAGAAACTGGCAACCCCGGCATTTTCTGCACGCGGCATTATGCGTCAAATGAATGTACGTATGGTTGGCACCACCGATGATCCAATTGATTCCCTGCAGTATCACCGCCAGATTGCCGAAGATAGCAGCATTGATATTGATGTCGCCCCAAGCTGGCGCCCTGATAAGGTGTTCAAGATTGAGCTTGAAGGCTTTGTTGAATACCTGGGTCGGCTTGAGGCAGCAGCGGATGTGGCGATCACCGACTTTGATGCGTTGCGCACCGCGCTGTTGCGCCGTTTAGATCATTTCTCTGCCCATGGCTGTCGTGCAGCGGATCACGGGATTGAAGTGCTGCGCTTTGCCCCTGTTCCCGACGATAGCGTGTTGGACGCCATTCTGGCGAAACGTCGCAATGGCGACACGCTAAGCGAGCTGGAAATCGCGCAGTTTAGCAGCGCGGTGCTGGTCTGGTTGGGTTCCGAGTATGCACGACGTGATTGGGTGATGCAGTTACACATCGGTGCCATTCGCAACAACAGCACTCGCTTGTTCCGTTTGCTGGGTGCCGACAGCGGTTTTGACTCGATTGGCGATAACAATATTGCTTTGCCGCTCTCTCGCCTGCTTGATGCGATGGATATCAACGATCAACTGCCTAAAACCATTCTTTATTGCCTCAATCCACGCGACAACGAAGTGCTGGCGACGATGGCAGGTAACTTCCAGGGTGCGGGCATCGCCGGTAAAGTGCAGTTTGGTTCCGGTTGGTGGTTCAACGATCAGCGCGATGGCATGTTGCGCCAGCTGGAGCAGCTGTCGCAGATCGGTCTGCTCAGCCAGTTTGTTGGCATGCTGACCGATTCACGCAGCTTCCTCTCCTATACGCGCCACGAATACTTCCGCCGTATTCTGTGCAATCTCCTTGGTCAATGGGTGCAGGATGGGATTGTGCCGCACGATGAAGCGGTGCTCGGCAACATGCTGCAGGATATCTGTTTCAATAACGCACAGCGCTACTTTACCCTCAATCCACGTTGAGAATTCCGCCCTGTGCTATAGTGCAGGGCGCAATTGATGGCAGCGTCAGTGGTCGTCAACTTCTTAATCAGCAGAAAAGAGCTCATGAAAACACAAGCATCAGCGCAGCGCCCTTATCAGGAAGTAGGGGAAATGTTGCGTAACATGATTATGCAAAAGCAGTATGCCGTGGGCGAACGCTTGCCGCCTGAGCGTGAACTGGCTGCGCTGCTGGATGTGACCCGCACGCTGGTGCGTGAAGCACTGATCATGCTGGAGCTGGAAGGCTTGATTGAAGTGCGTCGTGGTGCCGGGATCTACGTGGTAAACGACAGTCCTGCACCGCGCGCGACGACACAAGCCGCCTGTAACGATGCCGGCCCGTTTGAGATGCTGCAGGCGCGTCAATTGCTGGAGAGTAATATTGCGGAGTTTGCTGCCCTTCAGGCCACGCGTGAAGACATCATCAAAATGCGTCAGGCATTGGAACTGGAAGAGAGAGAGCTGGCATCCGGCGCCGTGAATGAGAGCGAGAACGGCGATCGTAACTTCCATTTAGCGATTGCCGAAGCGACCCATAACAGCATGTTGGTCGAGCTGTTTAAACAATCCTGGCAGTGGCGCGAAGATAACGTGATGTGGAGTCAGTTACATCGTCATCTGGTGAACACGCATTACCGTAAGCAGTGGCTCGACGATCACAAGAAGATCCTCGCCACATTGATCAAGAAAGACGCGCGCGCCGCCAAGCAAGCCATGTGGCAGCATCTGGAGAATGTAAAACAGCGACTGCTGGAGTTTTCAGATGTCGATGACATCGATTTTGATGGTTATCTGTTTGAATCCTGGCCGCTGGACAGTGCCAACGGCTAGGATGAGCCCTTTCAGCAAAGGGCTCTTTCAAAATGCTTACTGCGGTAATGAGGCTTTCAAGCGCTGTGCTGCCACGGCCAGATTGGTTTCTGATACCGAGGCATACGAAATACGCAGCGTTGAAGTATCTGGATTATCACAGTAGAAAAACTCACCTGGCACATAGACCACGCCGTTGCTCAGGGTGGTTTTCAGCC
Source organism: Erwinia sp. S63 (assembly GCF_016625195.1). GTDB lineage: Bacteria > Pseudomonadota > Gammaproteobacteria > Enterobacterales > Enterobacteriaceae > Pantoea. The sequence continues at coordinate 80,582 of NZ_JACVUP010000014.1, read as the reverse complement.
ATTCTGTGGTGTTGAACGCTTCTTTGAAGGTTGCCCACAGGAACATCCCGCCCAGCGGACGATAGAAGTGCAGTCGGTCGCCCAGCTCTGTCTCCAGTGCCGTACAAAGTGCATCACACTTCTGTTTGTAGGCCGCACGGATCAATCTAATTTGCTCCGGTAAGCGACCGGTTTCCAGATAATGACGCGTCAGGGATTGTGATAAGGCGCTGGTGTGCAGATCCGTCGCCTGCTTCAGGTTCACCACCGATGCCTTCAACCAGCCCGGCATGGTGATCCAGCCAACGCGTGCGCCCGGTGCCAGGATTTTGGAGAAGGTCGAGGTATAAATCACATTCTCGCTGGCCCCCATCGCTTGCGCATGGGATTTTAATGGGCGGAATGTCTGATTGGTGAAGTTGATCTCGCTGTAGGGATCGTCTTCAAAAATCAGGAAATCATACTGCTTCGCCAGCGCGACTAACTGCTGACGACGCGCATCAGATAAGGTGACGCCGCTTGGATTGCCGAAGGTCGGAACGATATACACGGCTTTGATTGGCGTCTGTTTAACCAACTCTTCCAGCTCATCGACAATCATGCCTTCGCCGTCAGTGCCAACAGATTTGAACTGCGCTTCAGCCAACTGGAAAACCTGCAATGCGGCGAGATAAGTTGGACGTTCCACCACCACTACATCACCGGGGTTGATCAACGCGCGGGCGAGAATATCCAGTGACTGCTGGGAGCCAGAAGTGATCACCACGTCGTCTGGCGTGCAATCAATACCGCGGTCGGCTGAAATGCGGCAGATCGCTTCACGTAACAGCGGATCACCTTCACTCAAGCCATATTGAAATGCGTTGTGACCATCCTGCGACAAGGCGCGATCCATGGCGATCTGCAGGCCTTCGGTATCAAACAGATCGGGATTCGGGATGCCACCACCCAGAGAAATCACCCCTTCCATTTTGCTGTGTTTCAATAAATCACGAATGGCAGATGAATGAATGCGTTGAACGCTTTTGGACAATTTTTGCGACGACATAAAACCTTTACCTGATTATTTTTTTCTAAGACTAAATTCATAACATAAGTTAGCTAAGCTGATAATCACATTTTCACTGTCTGGCAAAGAGAATTTAGTGCCGGAAGGTAACTACAGACATTGAGAAAAAATCACCCGGTGAAACTAACGAAAAAAGGCGGAGGGGTAAGCTCCGCCTTGTTTCAAGTTCCGGTCAGTGCGCCTGACCGGTCAGTTGCAAAAGGGCAACGATGATTTGCAGGACGACCCGGACCAGGTCCAGGAGCAATCGAACAAGTTCCATCACTTTCCTTCTCCTCTGACAGGAGCGCGTCTTTCGGCTACCGGGACTTTGACTCCACCCGCCGATGGCCTAAGCACAATTGTGAGGAGTGCTAAGCGCCACTCATTGTGGAAGCCACAGGCCAGCACCACCTGAAACCTGCCGGGATTTGACAATCCGCGCCCCTGGGAGTCATCAGAAAACAATGAGAATGCGTTCGCCACTCAACACCTGTATAACCATACAGTACTTTCGCGAAACTTGAAATATTCCCCCGCACATTTTATGATTTGCTTTGTGAGGAGTGCTGAGCACCCCGTTCGCAGCGCGGTTACCAGCCGGTTCGCGAACATAAAAAAAGGATTTGGCTGAATGGCCAAATCCTTTTTTATTGCCTGCAGAAATCAGTTGGCGGAGCTAACACGCCAAATGGCATTACCCGCATCATCCGCGATCAGCACACCGCCCTGCTGATCTGACGCCAGTCCGACCGGTAAGCCCCGAACCTGTTTTTGGTCATCGGTCAGGAATCCGGTCACCACCGGCTGTGGCTGACCAACCGGTTTCCCGTTTTCGAATTTCACCCACACCACCTGATAGCCATTCAGCGGCGTGCGGTTCCAGCTGCCATGCTCACTAACAAACGCCCCACCACGATACTGTGGCATGTTATCTGCGCCATAAAACAGCAGGCCGAGCGGTGCCACGTGTGAACTGAGCGCGTAATCTGGCTTGATGGCTTTTTCTACTAAGTCAGGCCGCTGTGGCTGCGCCCGTACATCGACATGTTGGCCATAATAGCTGTACGGCCAGCCGTAAAAGCCTTTGTCCTGCACCGAGGTCATGTAGTCTGGCACCAGATCTGAACCAATCTCGTCGCGTTCATTAACGATCGCCCACAGCTTGCCGCTTTGCGGTTCCCACTGCAGACCGGTGGGATTGCGCAGCCCACTGGCATAGATACGGCTGGCACCACTCGCCGCATCGACTTCGAGTACCGCCGCTCGACGATATTCGGCACCAATGCCATTTTCCGTAATGTTACTGTTTGACCCTACGCCGACATACAGCTTGCTGCCGTCAGGGCTGGCCAACAGTGACTTAGTCCAGTGATGGTTAATCGGCCCGCCGGGCAGTTCAGTCACCACCACGGGCGGCGTACGAATCTCAGTTTGTCCGATTTCATACGGGAATTTCACCAGGCTATCGGCGTTGGCAACATACAACGTATTGCCCACCAGTTGCATGCCAAACGGCGCAGTCAGGTTATCGATAAATCGATGCTGCTCCCACTTGCCATTCACATTACGCAACAGCGTGATGCGATTGCCGCCCGCCCCGCCTTTGCCTGAAGCATTTTTCACGAGGCCGGTAATGAGATCTTTCGGCGCAGTGGTGGGTTTTGGTGTGCCGTTGGATTCGGCCACCAGCACATCATTGTTCGGCAGCACCAACACCTGACGTGGATGCTGTAAGTTATCAGCGATCTTTTCAATCTTCAGCCCGTCTGCCACTTTTGGCATTTCACCGGCTTTCCATGGGATACCCTCCGGCACCTGCATCGGCGGTACAAAGAAGTTTTGCGCCTGGGGGAGTTCAGGATTGGGGCCAATCTGCTTTTGCGGATCGATAAGTGCGCCATCATCACAGGCGCTGAGAAGCATGGCGAGGGTCACTGCAATCAGAATCTGTTTCATGCGCGACCTCCTACTGTGGTACGTCCACGCAGCGCTAACTGCACGTTGGCGAGCAACAGCAGTGCCACCACCAGAGTCGATAGCGTTACCCCTAGCGGTACCACGGCATACGCATCACGACTGTGAATAAAGGCATTTGCGATAGCCACGACGATGGCCAGCAGTGACAACCAGAAATGGGTCTTTTCACTGGGATAAGGTCCGCGGAATAAGTAAACAAGACTGATTAATCTTGGCAGGATGGCGAGCACCAGACCGATAGCAATCAACCAACTGGCTGATTTAGTCCACATGATGACGAAGGTTTGCAGATAGATGATATCGAACAGCCAGGCCGCAACAAAAAAGCCCAGCGGTAGCGGTTCCAGCAGAGCGTAAAGCCCCACCGCAAACGCTGAACGTCCCGAGGTATACAACATTTCACTCTCCCTATTACGTTTATTATTCAGGCGATGGCTGCGTTTCGCTTCCCCGAAATCGTAGCCAACCGCCTGTAAAATATTAGTAAAGATGAAGAGTAATGCGCGCGATTACCGCAAAAAGCCTAAAGGTTATGACTTATCCGCAGGCAGTGTCACCCAGTAGCCCGGCTGATAAGGCAGTGGCAGAAACTTCTCATGGAACTCGCGGAAGGTGGCGTCAGGATCGAGATCTTTGAACAGTTCCGGATGCAGCCACTTCGCCATCGCCTGAATCGCGACAAACTGGTATGGGCTATCGTAGAACTGGTGCCAGATGGCGTGTGCATTGCCGTTGTGGGCAACCGGCAAGGTTTTAAACGCATCGCGCATCATCAGCAACTTCAGACGTGCCGTGGCTTCTTTAGTGTCTGCGCCAGGGCCAACGCCCACCCATTTGCCCACGGTGTTGTAGTTCTTCCAGTTGGCACCGGTCACTACCACCACATCCGGACGGCTGGCAATGATTTGCTCTGGGTTCAGGGTACCGAAGGTGCCAGGGATCAGATCTTTAGCGATATTGCTCCCGCCGGAGATTTCGACCATCTGACCAAAGTTCTCATTACCAAACGACATGCAGCATTCATCGGTGTAGCCGCCTGCACGATCAATCATCACTTTTGGACGTGTGCCGGTGAAGTTTTTCAGGCGATCGGTTACCTTTTCGATCTGCGCGCGGCGGAAAGCCACAATCTCTTCAGCACGCTGCGGGTTGTTGACCAGTTCGCCCATGATGCGGATGCTTTTCTCGGCGTGCTCCATCGGCTTCTCGCGGAAGTCGATAAACACCACCGGAACGCCCACCGCCTGCAACTTCTCAATCAACTTGCCTTCATCCGTGGCGGCTTTTGATTCGAGGTTCATCAGCACCAGATCTGGCTTTAACGTCAGCGCCTGCTCAACGTTGAAGGTGCCATCTTTCGCCCCACCAAAGGTCGGCAGCTTTTTGATCTCAGGATATTTTTTCTCATACGCCATATAGCCGTCGTAGTCGGCTTTATGGAAATCATCACGCCAGCCCACTACGCGATGGAAAGGTGCGGCGGTATCGAATGCCGCCAGCAGATACATCTGACGCCCTTCACCCAGAATGATACGTTTGGATTCTTCTTTAACTTCAACCTGACGTCCTGCAATGTCAGTGATGATTTTTGCCGAAGCGGAATCCGCCACAGCCAGTAACCCCAGCGCTAACAGCCATTTTTTCATTGTGTCTACCCATACAAATGATAATGATTATTATTAAAATTTCGCGGCGTCACTATTACCTGGCAGACGCGAAATGAAAAGCCCCTGAGACACATTTTTTTACATCCCCTTGCCGTTTTTCTTACTGTGTAGCCGCTCACAAAACGACCTCCTTTCGTGAAAGTGATCACAGCACCCCATGCAACTGCCCAGGTAATGACCTTCTCTTCCCGCACTTCACCTAATGCGTAAACAAATTGTGAACGCTAAATTACGAATTGAAACGCTGTTTTATTTTTAATTTAACGCTCGCCCTGAGCATGGAAATCCTGTCTGGAGGTCTTACCGTGAAGATCAGCGCCATTGATGTCACTCTCTTTACCTACCCTACGCGCCGCGTATCAGATAGCGCGGGCCACTCGCACCCCGGTGCAGAAACCGATGCGCAAATGGCGCTGCTCACGCTGACCAGCGAAGACGGCGATTGCGGATATGCTTTCGCACCGGCCGAAGTCATACGACCGCATGTGGTCAACGCCTTCTTCCGCAAGGTATTGATCGGGCAAAACGCTTTTGATCGTGAACGCCTGTGGCAGGATTTGGTGCACTGGCAGCGTGGCAGCGCGCACCAACTTACCGAGCGCGCCCTCTCCGCTGTCGAACAGGCGATGTGGGATCTGATTGGCCGCAAACTCAAGCAACCGGTGCACAAACTGCTGGGCGGCTATCGTGAAAAAATTCCCGCCTACGGCAGCACCATGTGTGGCGACGAACTAGAAGGCGGCCTCTCAACGCCGGATGAGTATGCGCAGTTTGCAGAAAAGCTGGTGGCGCGAGGTTATCAGGCGATCAAGTTACATACCTGGATGCCGCCGGTCTCCTTTGCACCCAGCACCACGATGGACATCAAGGCCTGCGCGGCGGTGCGTGAAGCGGTGGGCCCGGATATCGCCCTGATGCTGGATGGCTACCACTGGTACAGCCGCAGTGAGGCGCTCACCATCGGCAAAGCGCTGGAAAAGCTCAACTTCGCCTGGTTTGAAGAGCCGATGGAAGAGGAGAGCATGGCTTCTTACGCCTGGCTGGCGGAGAACCTCAGTATCGATGTACTCGGCCCGGAAAGTCTCGGCGGCAAACACCACAGTCGTGCCGACTGGGTGCGTGCGGGTGCCTGTGACATCCTGCGTGCCGGAGCCAACGGCGTCGGCGGCATTTCTGCCACCATGAAAGTGGCCAGCCTGGCAGAAGCCTTCGGCATGGATTGTGAAGTGCACGGCAACGGCGCGGCCAGCATCGCGGTGGTGGGTGCGATTCGTAACTGCCGCTGGTACGAACGGGGATTGTTGCACCCCTTCCTCGATTATGAACAGCCACCTGCCTATCTCAACAGTCTGGTCGATCCGATGGACGATCAGGGCTTTGTTCACCTGCCTACCCGGCCTGGACTTGGGGAGGACATTAATTTCAGCTGGATTGAAACGCATACGCTCAATCGCTGGTAAGCGTCGAACACAAGCAGTACGGCAAACAACTATAAACCTCTGACCTGCTGGACTTTGCTTATGAACATCTCTCGTTATTGCAGAGCGTGGTGCGCCGCGCTGCTGCTGCTCACGGGTAGCCCGTCGCTGCTGGCCGCAACGCCAGACGACCAGCTGATCGTGGGCATGAACATGAACAACCTGTTGACGCTCGACCCCGCTGCGATGACCGGCAATGAAGTGGTGGGCATTGTGGTCAATCTCTATGATGGGCTCGTCGAGTTGGATCCGCGCCAGCTCACCCACGTGCGCCCTGCACTGGCGGAACGCTGGGAGATCAGCGCCGATCATCGCCAACTCACTTTCCATCTGCGCGACGGCGTGTATTTCCATTCCGGTAACCCGCTCACCAGCGAAGACGTGATTTGGTCGATGCGCAGGGTGTTGCATCTCAATCTGGCTCAGGCGTCAGTGTGGAAATCCTATGGCTTCAGTAAAGACAACGTGGATCAGATGATCACTGCCCCCGATGCCCGCACGGTGGTGATCCAGCTGCCTAAGCCTAACGATCCGCAACTGGTGATCTACTCCCTGGCAGCACTCGGCAGCATGGTGGTGCTGGACAGTAAAACTGTACAGGCCAACGCGGTGAACGATGACTGGGGCAACCGCTGGTTGACCACGCACGAAGCCGGTTCCGGTCCGTTTCGTCTTGATGTCTGGCAGGCCAAAGATGTATTGCGCATGAGCAGGGATGAAAATTACTGGCGTGGCGCTCCCAGGTTAACCCGCGTGGTGTTCCGGCATTTGCAGGAGTCACAAACCCTGCGCTTGATGATGGAGAAAGGCGATATCGACATTGCCAGCAATATGGCGATCCCCGATGTGCAGGCGCTGCGCCACGATCCGGATCTCACCATTGATGCCGTGCAGAAAGGCACCCTTTACTACCTGGCGATGAGCATGAAGGATGGCCACTTCGCCAATCCGCAGGTGCGCGAAGCTGTGCGCTACTTAGTCGATTATCAGGGCATCAATAAAACGTTGATGGCCGGTTATGGCACCTTGCATCAGCGTCCGATTCAATCCGGTATGCCTGAGACACTGCCCGATCCCGGCTATCGTCTTGATGTGCCGCGAGCCAAAGCGTTGCTGGCCGCAGCGGGCTACCCTAATGGCTTCGACACCACCTTGCGTGTGCTGGCTGATCAGCCGTTCCTCAATATCGCCATCGCCATTCAATCCACGCTGATGCAGGCAGGCATTCGCGCCAAAATCATCACCGGCACTGGCAACCAGATTTATGGCGCAATGCGCGAACGTCAGTTCAATTTACTGGTGGGGCGTGGTGGCAGTGGTGTTGAACCGCATCCGCACTCCAGTTTGCGATCGCTGGTGTACAACCCGAATAACGCCGACAGCGCCCGACTTACCAACTTCCAGGGCTGGCGCACCGGCTTCTACGATGCTCAGCTTAATCAGATGATCGATCAGGCGCTGCTGGAACGAGACAGCACCAAACAGCAGCAGGATTACGTCGCCATCCAACAGCGCTATGACCAGCTGATCCCCGCACTGATGCCGATTTCGCAGATGACCGATTCCGTGGTGGTGAATAATCGCGTGCAGGATTACGTGCCGCATCCTTCTGCCACCACCTTCCTGCGTGATGTATGGAAAACGCCAGACAGCCTGGCCGGAGGTGTCCAATGACCTTAACCAAACGTCACTGGCGGCGGGTGCGTAGCCGCGCATTGCAGGTCGCCATCACGCTGTTCGGTCTGTTGCTGCTGACCTTCTTTATTGGCCGCGTGATGCCGCTAGATCCGGTGCTGGCGATTGTTGGACCGGATGCCGACCACGCCACTTACCAGCAGGTTTATCACCAGTTAGGCTTTGATAAACCGCTGTGGATGCAGTTCTGGATCTACCTGCAAGGCTTGCTGCACGGCAATCCTGGGCTGGCGCTGCTCACCGGGCAGCCGGTGATCAACGATATCCTGCGCGTGTTCCCTGCCACCCTTGAACTCGCCACGCTGGCGATTGTGCTCGGCACCGGACTCGGTGTACCGCTGGGCGTCTGGGCTGCGGCACGCCGCAACAGCCTGGTGGATTATCTGGTGCGCATAATCAGTCTGGCCGGTTACTCCACGCCAATCTTCTGGGTCGGCATGATCGGTTTACTACTGTTTTACGCGCATTTGGGTTGGGTTGGCGGTGCCGGACGGGTTGATTTCAGTCTGGATGGCATTGTGCCGCGCCGCACTGGCCTGCTGCTAGTGGATGCACTGCTGGCGGGCAATATTACGGTGTTTAACAATGCGATCAATCACCTGATCCTGCCCGCTTCGCTGCTGGGTTTCCACTCGCTGGCTTACATCAGCCGCATGACGCGCAGCTTTATGCTGGCGCAATTGTCGCAGGAGTTCATCCTGACCGCGCGGGTGAAAGGCCTGACCGAGTGGCAGGTGATCTGGCAGCACGCCTTCCGCAATATTCTGGTGCAACTGCTGACGGTAGTGGCGCTGGCATATGGATCCCTGCTGGAAGGCGCGGTATTGATTGAAACCGTGTTCTCCTGGCCCGGCTTTGGCTCTTATCTCACGGGCAGTTTGATGCTCGGCGATATGAATGCGGTGATGGGCTGCGTGCTGGTGGTCGGCCTGATTTTCGTGCTGCTTAACCTGCTTTCCGACCTGCTTTATCAGGTATTCGATCCGAGGACCAAAGTATGACTGCCTCTCTCGATCTGCTTCATGCCAGCACCACCCGCGAACGCGTGGCACGCTGTCGTCGTACCCTGTCGCGTATCGGCCATTTCCTGTGGCAAATGGCTTGTAACCCTCTCACGGCCATCGGCGGCGGCATCATTTTACTCCTGCTGATCGTGGCGCTGTTTGCGCCGTGGATCGCCCCCTACCATCCCTTGATTCAGGATTTAAATAACGCACTCACACCGCCGAACGCTCAGCACTGGTTTGGCACCGATGAGTTTGGACGCGATATCTTCAGTCGTTTGGTGTGGGGCGCGCGCATTACCTTATATATCGTACTGCTGGTGTCGATCACCGTCGGGCCATTAGGCCTGCTGTTGGGCGTCACCGCCGGCTACTTTGGCGGCAAAGTGGACAGCGTATTAATGCGTGTCACCGATATCTTCATCTCATTCCCGAGTCTGGTGCTGGCACTGGCGTTTGTTGCGGCGCTTGGCCCCGGCCTGGAACATGTGGTGATGGCGATTACCCTCACCGCCTGGCCGCCGATTGCTCGCCTGGCACGCGCAGAAGCGTTGTCACTGCGGCAGGCAGACTTTGTTTCTGCCGTGCGCTTACAGGGCGCGTCTCCCCTGCGCATTCTGTGGAAACACATTATGCCGCTGTGCCTGCCCTCGGTGATCATCCGTATCACGATGAACATGGCGGGCATCATTTTGACCGCGGCAGGTCTGGGTTTCCTCGGTTTAGGCGCACAGCCGCCCGATCCGGAATGGGGCGCGATGATCGCCAGTGGCCGCACTTATATGCTGGAGTGCTGGTGGGTGGTCACCGTGCCGGGGTTAGCGATTCTGATCAACAGTCTGGCGTTTAACTTCTTAGGAGATGGCTTACGTGACATCCTCGATCCCCGCAGCGAATAGCGCTGCACCCCTGCTCGACGTGCAGGATCTTCAGGTTAATTTCGTCAATGGCCGCCAGATGACTCCAGCGGTGCGCGGCATCTCCTTCCAGTTGGGTAAGGAGAAGCTGGCGATTGTCGGTGAATCGGGCTCGGGCAAATCCACGGTGGGCCGCGCGCTGTTGCAGCTGCATCCGCGCAGCGCGCAAGTGACCGCCCAGCGCATGCAGTTTGCTGATGTCGATCTGCTGCGGGCTTCCCCTGCACAGATGCGTGCCGTGCGCGGCAAGCGTATTTCGATGATCATGCAGGACCCCAAATACTCGCTGAATCCGGTGGTACGCGTGGGCGAACAAATTGCCGAAGCCTGGCGCAGCCATCATCCGGGGCAGCGTGACATTGCACGTCAGCGAGCAATGGAGATGCTCGAAGTGGTGCAGATTCGCGATCCCCAGCGCGTTTATCAGTGTTATCCGCATGAGATTTCAGGCGGTCAGGGACAGCGCGTGATGATCGCCATGATGCTGATTACCGACCCGGAACTGCTGATTGCCGATGAACCGACCTCAGCGCTGGATGTTTCCGTACGCTTGCAGGTGCTGACGCTGCTGGATGAACTGGTGCAACAGCGCGGGCTGGGGCTGATTTTCATCAGTCACGACCTCAATCTGGTGCGGCGCTTTTGCGATCGCGTGTTAGTGATGTATGCCGGCCGCGTGGTCGAGTCGCTGGCCGCCGATCAGCTCGATCACGCCCAGCATCCTTATACCCAGGGATTATTAGCCGCGCTGCCGGATATGGATGCGCGCCGCTCGCGGTTGCCGGTGCTGCAACGTCAGGCCAGCTGGTTACAACCTTAAGGAGAGAGCATGAGCGAGATGATCCGTATAAGTCACCTTAACCTGAGCTTCGGCGAAGATGAACAGCGCAATCAGGTGCTGTATGACGTTAATTTGTCGGTGCGTGAAGGGGAAATTTTTGGCCTGGTCGGCGAGTCCGGATCGGGGAAAACCACGGTGCTGAAATGCCTTGCCGGGCTGTTTACCCATTGGGATGGTGAGCTAGCGATTGCCGGAGAAAAACTGGAGCATCGCATTTCCCGCGCCCGCTGCCGCGAGGTGCAGATGGTGTTCCAGGATCCTTATGGCTCGTTGCATCCGCGCCATACTATTGGCGACATTCTTGAAGAGCCGCTGCATATTCACGGTATCGGACAACGTACAGAGCGGGTCATTGCGATGCTGGAAAAGGTTGGATTGAACCGGGCATGGCAGACCCGCTATCCGCATCAGCTGTCTGGCGGTCAGCGCCAACGTGTGGCCATTGCGCGTGCGCTGATCCTCGAACCGCGCGTGCTATTACTGGATGAGCCAACCTCAGCGCTGGATGTGTCGGTGCAGGCAGAGATCCTGAACCTGTTGAGTGATTTACAGCAGCAGGAGAATCTTACCTATTTGATGGTGACACACGATCTCGGCGTGGTGGCGCATTTGTGTCATCGGGTTGCGGTGATGCAGCACGGGAAAGTGCTGGAGACGCTGGATGTTGATGCATTGGTGGGGAATCGGGCGCAGGTGGGTTATACGCAGATGCTGGTGGAGTCGAGTCGAACCTAAACGCTTCAGGTGGCTTTAACGACAACACTAAATGTTTGATCAGGTGCGCATCAATGCGCACCTGATTTGACGCTTAACGGTGCCGCTTTACAGCAATTCACGCACGTATCGCACGATATCCTGATTCTGTCCGTGCTCGAACAGGCACTCCTGCAGACGCGCCCCGCTCACGGCAGTTTTCACCAACTCAGGGTCCAGCGCGCGCAGTGAATCCAGGTAATTGTCTTTCAGCAGCGCGGCTTTGACTTCATTGAGAATGCCCGCATTGCGCACCTGCGGCTCTTTGCGCTCTGGCGGATAGCCCAGGCCTTTCTCGCCGGTGAAGGCTTTCTCGAAGATAAAGCGCAGATTTAGCTCGGCACCCCAGCCAAAACCTTTGGCGAACGGCAGCGAAAGCGCATTGCCATTGTTGATCTGCGCAAACAGATAAGCATCAGCGGGATCGATACAGTAGCCACACACCACGCCAGGGTGCAGGTTGAGAGATACCAAAGCGCCCTGTCCGGTGCCGCAACCGGCGACCACAAAATCCACCGCTTTGCTGTTCAGCAGGACGCTGGCCATGATACCGAGATGAATATAGGTCAGATGATGATCCTGCTCGTCGCTCATGCCGACGTTGAATACCTGATGGCCGAGCGGTTGCGCGACGGTTTGCAGCTCTTTCCATACGGTTGCGTTCTTAGCGGCCTGGCTATTTTCCATCATCAAAGCGATTTTCATGATCCATCCTCAGATTAAATTGAAACACTGTTTCATTTTAATCAAGGTGCGCTAAAATGCAGCCCTGAAATGCCCCTTTCGGTGTGAGTTACTTCACACATTAATGAAGTCACTGGTGAGGAGAACCCATGTTTATTTATAAAAGCGCAACCATTCAGGAAGACCTTGGTAACGGCGTGAAGAGGCGAGTCATGGCACACGGGGGACGAATGATGGCGGTCGAAGTGACCTTTGAGAAAGATGCCGTTGGGCCATTGCATCATCATCCGCATGAGCAACTGACCTATGTGTTGTCGGGCCGTTTTGCTTTTACGATTGATGGGGTTACGCAGGAGGTCGGCGCTGGAGATACGTTGTATAAAGCGCCCAATGTTGTTCACGGCTGCGTTTGTCTGGAAGCGGGTACGCTGCTGGATACTTTTACACCGCAGCGCGAGGATTTTCTCGGGGCGCGGTAGATGGCTGAGACACATGCAGGTGCATTCCTGGATAGTGCATGAGTTCCTGCGGGATTGTCGCCTGGCAGTTAAACGATTAGCGTTAAGGCAGTCTGGGGCCACTTTGGGGCTGGCGGTCCTCGCGCCGCTAACGCGGTGCCTTCACGACATTCGTTTGCCTTAGCACGAAAAAAAAGCTGCCACTTCGAGAAGTGGCAGCATGACTAAGCTATAACCCTATCTGTCAGTCAATACGCTGTTTAACGCGATCTGACACCCTCTTACGCGTTAGCTAAATTTTTCCGCCCACCAGAGCCGCAATTTCAATCCCCAACTGCTGCTCCAGCCAGTGGTGGTGCTCACCACTTTACCCTGCTGCAATACGATAAAGGTCGGTGTCACGCTGATGTCCCAGCGTTGACTCACTGCACCGTTTTCATCGTTCACCGCCGGACCACGCAGACCTTTCTTCTCCAGCCAGGTCGCGACACGCGGGTCATCCCCCGATCGCAGCGCCACAGTCACCACCTGCGTGCCGTTCTGGCTGAGCGCAGCCACCGTGGGCGTGGTGAGTTTGCACACCCCACACCAGGTGGCCCACACATACACCAGCACCGGCTTGTCCTGGCTTAATGTGGCCAGATTGACTTCGCCTTGCAGCGTCGTTAGCGGCTGTTGTGCCAGATCGGCTGGCAGCTGCGGGGCGCGCAGCCAATCCATGCCCCAAATTATCGCCGCGGCGATCAGCACCAGCACTGCTGCTTCACGCAGCCAGCGCTTGAGACGCATCATGGCTTCGCCTGCAACGCGCCTTTCACTGCCGCTTCCAGTTGCGCATAAGGCACCGCGCCGCTGATCAGCTCATTGCCCACCAGCGTAGCAGGCGTGCCCTGAACACCTAACTGCTGCGCCAGCGTCAGGTTTTCGTTGATGGTGTCGAGGCTGGCTTTGCTGGGTTCTTTCAGCTTAATGCCGGTTTTATCCAGCGCCGCTGCAATGCTCGCCTCATCGTGGTTACCCTTTTTCGCCATTAAGCGCTCATGGAGTTTCAGGAAGTTTTTAGGTTGTTGTTCCCAAACCGTTAACGCAAGACGCGCGGAGGTCAATGATGTCTCGGCACGATACGGCAGCGGTTTCAATACCACCGCCACTTGAGGATAAGTTTTCAGCAGTTTCTCGATATCCGCATCGAACTTCTTGCAGAACACGCAGTTGTAATCAGTGAAATACACCAGCGTCAGTGCTGGTTTTTCAGCGCCGATGCGTGGCGAGCCCGCATCGTTAAACAAGGCATCGTGGTTTTTCTTCACCATCTGCGCGACAACGCTCTGCTGCTGTTTCGCCGCTTCTTTATCAAATGCATCAGCCGCTTCAGCCAGAATCGCCGGATTCTGCACCAGCGTTTCACGAATCAGCTCTTTAATACGCGCTTCTTGCTCAGGGGTAAAAGGTGCCGCCGCCAGTACAGGAAGCGTCAGAAACATCAGTGACAGTAACAGGGATTTCTTGATCATTTTTTGGCCTCAGAGAGAGTAGAAATCACCGCTTCACGACTCAGCAGCGGTGACAAAATGTGGCCATGCGGCAGTGCCGGGCCATAAATTTGGTTAAAAGGGATGGCGACACGGTCGCGTTTACGCAGGAATTCACCAATCGCCGGATCGGGTTGGGTCCAGTCACCGCGCAGCAGCACCACATCGTCGGCTTTCAGCGCGGCGCGCACGTCAGGTTGATTCAGCACGCGTGATTTATTCACTTTGCAGGTGATACACCAGTCGGCGGTGACATCGACAAACACACGTTTATCCTGTTCCAGCGCCTGATTGATTGCCGCTTCGGTCAGCGGCTGCCAGTACAGCGTTTCCTCCTCCGGCTGGATGCGCGTCATCAGAAATACCGCTGCCACCAACGTCAGGGTGATAAACACCACACCGGCTTGTTGCAGCGCACGACGCTGAATTAACCAGCCACACAGCACCAGCAGCAATACGCCACCCAGCACCATGGCAATAGTGTTACCCCAATGCGGGATCAACAGTGTGACCAGCCAGAAGGTGGCGAGCAGCATTAATAGACCAAGCAGAGTACGCAGATGAATCATCCAGCGCCCCGGACGTGGCAGGCAGCGCGCCAAACCTGGCAATGCCGCCACCAACAGCCACGGCAGGCTCATACCGATACCGAGTGCCGCAAACAGCAGCCACAGCTGCGGCAACGGTGCGGTTAGCGCATAGGCTACTGCGGTGCCCATAAACGGCGCGCTGCACGGCGTCGCCAGTAAGGTGGCAAATGCCCCCTGACCAAAATGGCCCAGCAGTCCATTACCGCCCTGCGTTGCCAGTCGGGTGTTAAGACCGGAAGGTAAACGGAAATGCAGCAAATCGAACAGACTGGCGGTGAACAGGAACATCACCAGTACCATCAATAGCAGGAAACCACTGCTCTGGAACTGGATGCCCCAGCCCAGCGCCTGCCCGCTTAGCCGCAGGCCGGTCATCAAGGCGGCCAGCAGCAAAAACGAGAAAAGGATCCCGGCACTAGAGGCGAGGAACTGCTGCCGTGTCTGACGGCGTGGTTGCCCCTGTTGCTGCACCAGACTACTGAGTTTGATCGCCAGTACCGGCAGCACACAAGGCATGAGATTGAGGATCAATCCGCCCAACAGCGCCAGCAATATCACCGACCATAGGGTTTGTGATGTGCTGTCGGAGACAAGGGGCTGAGCGCCGATGATCACCGAACTTTGCTGGGCAATACCCGCGTCAACAACCACCAGCGACAAGGTTTTACCGCGCAAATCGGGTGCTGCTTCGCCCCACTCATCGGTGACCGCGACCCGAGCGCTGAGTATGTCGCCCTTCACCGTGATCTGCGGTGCAGCCAGCATGCTGCCTTGTGGATAGTCGAAGAACAGCTCAGGTTTAGTCCATCCACCCTGACGCTGAGCGCGGATTTGGAGTTCGCCATTGACGTTGCTGACGTCGAGTTGATCGGTCAAACCGCTTTCAGCGGGGATCTGCCCCATCGCCTGGGCGTAATCGCGGGCAAAATCGGGGTCAGCCTGCTGGTCGAGATCCAGCGTGAAAGGGAAATCGGTCAGAATGCAGACATCGCTACAGGTCGACAGCGTGAGCGTGCCGGCGAGGTGTTTATCTGACACCCTAGCCAACTCGATCGGCAGCGTGATATCGCCTTTATAGCCTTGGGTGGTGAGTCCGCTCACGTCAAAACGAGCAGGTGCTGGCCAATGCCACTGGGCATTAACGTCGGGCGTTTGCCAGCGAATTTCAGGGGCCACGCCGCCTTCGCCCGGTGACCGCCAGTAGGTTTTCCAACCCTTTTCCAGGCGGATATCCAGCAATATTTGCGCATCAGCGCCATTGTTCGCGCTGCGTAAGCGCACTTCTGCATGGCTGTTTTGTGCATTACGCAGCCAGCCTGTGTCGGCAGCGTGCACAATATTCGTGCAGCTGACCAACAGGAGCAACAGGCTCCTGATAAAGAGATTCATTAATTTTTCTCCGGTGAATAACAAGGTTTACGCGATGGACAGCGTGGTGTTATTCCCGGAAGACACAGAAGGTCAGATGCCGCCGCTGTATCGGCGGAAAGAGGGGTTCGCGACGATAGCCGCTAACAGCATTGGACGGACATAGCGTGGTAAGCAGAGCCACGACCATCAATAAAAACGGCATGACGCTGTCGATAATCGGGGCAGCCGCGTGCAGTGATTTTCCGCTGATGGAGCAGAGTTTTTCGCCGCCGAACGTTTCATGATCGCTGAACGACGAGGCGCTGATCTGCGCCTGAGGGGCACTCGGCAAATTAAAGCTACGCTGGGCAAGACAAAACGCCAGCACCAGACAAAGCAGTGCCAGAATCCATTTTGCGCGTTGTGCTGATTTGGTCATGCCATCGCCCCAGAGTAAAGTGCGGGCATTTTATGCACTTGCAGCAGAAACACCAAGCTTTGCTGTGTAAACTTTTGTCTTGGTGTTTTGCGTGTCGATAGCGTAGCAGCGCAATACTTTCTGGCAGCTTGATTGCTGTCAGAAGGTGCGATAGATCTCGCCGCTACGGTTTTGTGCTTACCATCAAGGGTTAAACAATGTCATCCACCACACCGCCATCGACGCGCAATGCCGCGCCGGAGGTGGCCGAAGCTTGTTGCGAGCACACATACACCACCATATTCGCCACCTCTTCCACTGTGGCGGCGCGCTGAATCACCGAACTCGGACGCTGTGCCATCACGAACTCTTTTGCCAGCACCTCTAACGATTTTCCGGTGCGCTTAACCTCGTCTTCCATCATTGCGGCAAAGCCATCGGAGATCGTAGGGCCCGGCAACACGCTATTCACCGTCACACCACTCCCTGCAGCCACTTTCGCCAGCCCACGCGCCAGTGAGAGCTGCGCGGTTTTAGTCACACCGTAATGCACCATATCGGCGGGGATGTTGCGCGCCGACTCAGAAGAGATAAATACCACGCGGCCCCAGCCACGTTTCACCATCTCCGGCAACAAGGCGCGCGACAGTCGCACGCCTGACATCACATTGGTTTGCCAGTAGGCTTCCCAGGTTTCATCATCGGTGGCGTAAAAGTCCTGCGGACCGTAAATCCCCGCATTGTTGACCAGAATATCGATGGGCGGTAACCCGTTAAGCAACTGCTTCACGCCTTGCGCGCTACCCAGATCGGCAATAAAAGTATGAATTTTGGCCCCCGCCACCAATCCATTCAGCTTCTCACGCGCGCGGCTTACCGAGGCTTCACTGCGACCGTTAAGCACCACTTCCGCCCCACTCTCAGCCAATCCCTGAGCGATGGCGAAGCCAATGCCGCCCGTTGAGGCAGTGACTAATGCGGTTTTACCGTGCAAATCAATTTTCATACAGGTCTCCTTGATGGATGCGCAATATCATGCAGAACATCCATCAAGCCTGGTTGAGCGTGTGAAATATGCCTTATCAAATCATGCGGTTATTATCACGATCCGGAATGAACATAAGCACTTGCAGCCCGTTTTCTTCCCCGCCAAATCGTCCACAGCGCCACCGTCAGCAGCAATAAAAGTGCCGGGGCAAAACTGCATCGGGTTAACGGTTGTATTTGCTTGCACTTCCCTGCACACGATCCTTTTAGCACGTTCCATACTGAGAACTTAATGCCTGAAGGAGTTATCGTGATGACAACCATTGCTATCGCCGCACCCGGCGCTATGGGCGCGGCCATCGGGGCTGTACTTGCCCAGCACGGGGCGCGGGTGATTACCCCGCTAAGCCAACGCTCCGCCCAATCTCAACAGCGTGCACAACAGGCAAATATTGTCGACTGCAGCGCAGAGGCACTGTGTGAGGCCGATATTATCCTTTCAATCCTGCCGCCCGAATCGGCACTCAGCTGGGCACAGCAAATGGCCCCGCTGTTGCAATCCGCTGTTCATAAACCGCTGTATGTGGATTGCAACGCTATCAGTCCGGAGACGCTAAGGCGGGTGGCTCAGGTGATCGAAAGCACCGGCACACCCTTTGCCGATGCAGCGATTATTGGCTTGCCGCCGGGCGAGCAAAATCCCACCGGACCGCGCTTCTGGTTTGCAGGACCCCATGCCGGAAAACTGGCGCAGTTAAGTGATTATGGATTGCGGATACGGGTGATGAACGCTGAAAACGGCGCCGCCTCAGCATTGAAGATGGCGTACGCCGGTATCAACAAAGGCATTACCCTGCTGACTTCGGCGATGCTGATCAATGCCAGCCGTGTGGGTGCCGCCGAAGCGTTACGTGAAGAGATGCAGGAGAGCCAGCAGGCGTTACTGAAACGAATGGAAAAAGCCGCCCCGGACATGCTGCCAAAAGCCTGGCGCTGGGCTGCGGAGATGGTTGAGATTGCCACGCTCAATCAGGGCGAACTCGCCACCGATCAGCTTTATCGGGCTTTAGGGGAAATTTGCCGCCAGCTGGCTGACGATCGTCAACACGATCAACAGTTCAGCACTTTGCTGGCGGACTTCTTTCAACCGGATGCGGATAAAGCAGGCTGAGCACTCACCGGCAGCCGCAACTGACGCTGCAACCAGGCACTCGCGGCCGCTTCATCCGGATCGGCGGCATCAAGTTGCAGCACCGGTCCGAGCGCCATCGGCTGCGCCGTTTCCGCCAGCTTGCGCAGTTCCGGCAGATATTCGGCACCTGGATGACCCGGCATGCGATCGGTCAGTCGTGATTGATAGCGCGCGACCGCTTCGTCCGGTGTGATGGAAAGCCACAACTCCAGTACCCGGGTGATGCCTGCCTGCTGCAATCCTTGCTGCAGCACTTCTTTGGGCTGGAAACCAAACCAGGCGTCAATCAGGTATACGCAGCAGTTGGGTGCCTGTCCGACCACCTTCCAGATCGCCTGATAGGCCGCGCACCCCAACTGCCGGTTACGCAGTCGGTCCACCGGCGCGAAACTGGCCATAAACGGTTCTTTCAGGCTATCCAGCGTCAGCACTGGAAAACCAAACTGTTCCGCCATGGCGCGTGTCAGGGTGCTTTTCCCCGACGCGGGAATGCCGTTAACCAGCACCACCACCTTTTCTTCAGTGTGAGAAGTCATAGGATTTCAATGACCTCCGCCACACTACTGGCTTTGCGTAACCGCACCAGCGTCTCTTCATCTTCCAGTAACGAGACGATCGCGCGAATGCCCTCTTCGATGTGCGCATTGCTGTCGCGCGCACCGAACATGATCACGATATCGGCTTTGTCACTACCCTCAAAAGAGATCGGCTCATCCAGCACAATCATGCTGAAGCAATCTTTCAGCACGCCCGTTTCCGGACGCGCATGCGGAATAGCTATCCCTTCCTCAA
Organism: Erwinia sp. S63; assembly: GCF_016625195.1. Taxonomy (GTDB): domain Bacteria; phylum Pseudomonadota; class Gammaproteobacteria; order Enterobacterales; family Enterobacteriaceae; genus Pantoea. The sequence continues at coordinate 61,217 of NZ_JACVUP010000014.1, read as the reverse complement.
ACACATAATAAGCGCCGTGCGTCAGGGTATTGGCTATCACCGCCTCCGGATAGGAATCCTTCACATATCCACCGCTAACCAACGGTTGTGCGGCCAGCGCGATGACTTCGCGCCAGTCCGTGGCGCTGATCCCCACCTGAATCGCATTCGCTTCTTGCAGCAGTCGTTTAATACTCATACTGCCTCCTTAAATTGATTTGCGGATGGTATTACGCAGTTCATCAATTTTAACGAACAGCGGATCAATTTCCTGACGAAAACGGCGGCTTTTCGCAAAGATATTTAATGCACGATTATATTCCAGCATTAATTGTTTCTGCGTATCAACTGCCTTTGGATTAACAGCGAGCTGTTGTTCCAGCTCGCTAATTTTTCCACTGATGGTTTCTGCCTGAAGATCTATTTCTTGTGAATCCTGGCTCTTATTTTCTGAGCCCTTTTTCAAGAATCCAAACATAGCGTCTCCTGCCCCGAATGGCGCCAGGGCACCTCAGGTTTATTACGTCATGAGTGAGTCGTACTTAACGGAACAGTGAAATCTTTTCTACCAGCACATTGGTGACGGCATCATTAGCGGGCACCAGGAAGTTGCGTACGCTGTCATTCACTTTACCTTTTTCAAACGTCTGCTTGCAGTTTGCCACCCACTGCACATTCATTTCCGTGCCGACGTTCACTTTTTCGATACCGCTGCGCACGGCCAGGCGCATGTCTTCATCACTCACGCCCGTACCGCCGTGCAACACCAACGGGGTTTTAGTCGCTTCAGTAATATCGGCCAGACGCTGATGCTGAATATGCGCTTTACCGGTATATAGTCCATGCACAGTACCGATGGAGATGGCCAGCATATCAACGCCTGTTTCATCCACGAAACGCTTAGCATCATCTACGGTGGTAAAGGACGCATCGTTCATTTCCACTTCTTTACCGTCTTCCGAACCCCCGATGGCACCCAGCTCAGCTTCAACCGAAACCTGTAATGGGCGCGCCATATCAATCACGCGGCGGGTATTGGCAATATTCTCTTCAATCGGCAAATGCGAGCCGTCGTACATAATGGAGCTGAATCCGGCGTCCAGTGCCGTTTGAATCGCATCGAGATCTGAACAGTGATCCAAATGCAGGCACGTCGGTACATTACGGCTTTCAGATAATGAGCGAATCGCATCGACTAATAATTTGTGTCCGAGATATTTCGCCGTGCCGGTTGAGATCTGAATCATTAATGGACTGTTGGTTTTCTCTGCTGCTTTAAAAAAGGCCGGTAACATTTCCAGGCAGTGCAAATTAAAGGAACCAAGCGCTTTAAATTCACGTTGTTTAGCCACCTGTAACAGATCGGTAAAGTTATAAAGTTTCATGAAGCTTTTCCTCGTGGGATTTAGGGGATTTTCCGTTAACAAACCAGGCGATCAGAGTGATAAAGACAATAAAGAGTGCGACGAACAACCAGTTGCCCTGGAACGCATGACCCAATACCAGGCCGGTACTGATCACGTCAGAGTCACTGAATGTCACACCGGTGAAGCCGTAGCTTTCGAGCATCGGGACCAGAATGGCCGGCAGGAAGGTGATAAACAGACCGTGTACAAAGCCGCCAATCATCGCTCCGCGACGTCCACCCAGCGCGTTACCAAACACGCCAGCGGTGCCACCGGCAAAGAAGTTAGTGAGCAGGCCAGGCAAAATCATCGCCAGACCGAACATGGGGAACACCAGCATACCGACCACGGAACCCAGCGTTGTCGCCAGGAAGCCGACGATCACGGCATTTGGTGCGTAAGGGAACATCACCGGGCAATCGAGTGCCGGTTTGGCATCCGGGACCAGACGCATAGCGATACCGCGGAAAGCCGGCACCAGTTCGTTCAGCAGCAGACGCACACCGCTGTACAACACGAATACACCCGCAACAAACTGAATCGATTGCATGAAGGCATACATCAGGTAGTTCATGCCGTTACTGTACTGGCCAATAAACTCCGGACCTGCTGCCACGGCTGGGATCAGGTACATCGGCACCATCACCACCGCCATCGACAGATAGGTGTCCTGCAGGAACTTGAAGTTGTCCGGCAGTTTCAGGTCTTCCGTCGAGCGTGAACCTTTACCGACCACTTTCGCCACTGCTGCAGTCAGCAGATAGCCGATGGTGCAGAAGTGTCCGAGTGCCACGTCATCAGAGTCAGTGATGCGACGCACCACCGGCTGAGCCAGCGCTGGCATCACGACCGCCATAATGCCGCCGAAGATGCCGCCCGTCAGAATCAGCGGTAAACCCGTCAACCCAGCTTTGTAGCCAATCACCGCACCGATGGTTGCCATCCACAGCAGCGCCTGGCCGGTGAGGAAGATGTATTTGAACGGCGTCAGGCGCGCAATGATGATGTTGACGATGAAGATCACCAGCAACGTCAGCGCCACTTCAGAGCCCAGTTCACGGCTGGCTAATCCGGCAATCGCGGCCACATCGGTGATGTACCCTTTCATGCCAAAACCGTGGGTGAAGATGGTATTCAGGAAGGTCAGCGTACCGACAATAATGTTGATACCCGCCATCATAATTAAGAAGCCCAGCAGCGTTTTAAAGGTGCCTTCCACCACCTTACCTGCGGATTTTTTCTGCAGTAACAGACCAATCAGGGCAATAAAAGCGATCAGAATCGATGCCTGCCCTAATAAGTCTTTTACCAGGAAGTTGATCACACTATTCATGGTTAGCAACCTTCAGATTACGTTCTTTCATAAACGCCACGATTTTTTCTTCAATTTCTGCCTTGTCGGTCAGCTTATTGAGAATAATCACCCGTTTGATTTGCTCGGGGCTGGCATCGGCATTCAGGACATCCGCAAAAGCTTTTTGGGTTAGAATCATGTCGGATTTAAAAGCATTGGCTTCTGAAATCGTGGTGTGATCAATATCCGCTTCAATTTCGAGTTTCTTTAATACGGATTTGGCACTCATTTCGATAGCGAAACTGGAACCCAGACCACATCCACAGACACATAATATTTTCAGCATGGCGTTTTCCTCACAGAATATGCAGTTGTTTAGCGAGTTTGTAATGATGCCCTTCGGTATCAACCAGGCGTTTTTTCATGCTTATAAGATCAATCGGTATCGGTCGATTACTGCCATTAATAATCACCGCTTTGTTGCGCATCCCCGACTGAATACAGCGCGCAACTTCACTGGCCATAATGGTGCCTTGATAAATCTCTTCACAGGTCGGGTCACCACTACGCAAGCCGTAACCAATAATAGTTTTACGAATTCGCACCCCTATTAACGGCTCAATCTGTTTAATTAAGGTATCAATCGCGCCCTGAAAGCCCGGCGAGTATTCGCGGGTATAGCCTTCAGAGCAGAGGATTACCACACTGTTTTGTGCAGCAAGCCGTTGCGTGATGCGCTCTGCCAGCTCTTGTGTTGGGATTTGGCACTCCGGAATCAGCGCGAAATCAGCATTGGATTTGATCGCTGACTGCAGCGTCAATTCACCACAATAACCGCCCAGCAGCTCCACCATGAATACGCGACCGGTTAATGCACGGCCGGTATTTCTTAACTTCGAAACTTCTTTTAAGACTTGCTCACAAGCGGTAGAGAAACCAATGGTGTAGTCACTGCCAAAGACATCATTATCAATGGTCATCCCTACACCAAAACAATTCACCCCAAATTCGCTCAGCGTATGTAAGAACTGTAATGAGCCATCACCACCGGCCATAATTAATACATCAATGCGCAGCGATTTGAGTTGTTTGGCTATCACCTCGTACTCAGGGCGAATTAATTTTCGCGTGGTTCGTCCTGATTGCATCACGGGAATGGAAGTGATGGCATAGTCCACCAGATCGCGCTGTGACATTTCCTGATGGCGGTTTTCTAATAAACCGGGAATGCCGCCATTAAATAACACCATATCCGCCTGCGTCATGCGTGATATCTGAAACACAAAGTTATTTATTCCGGTTACATCGCCACCACTGATCACTATGCCAATTCTCATTGTCATCACTCCGTATGCTGCGCGTCTGACATTCATTCTTCCGGTGAACGACCTTTCTATTTGCAACAGAGATCACATTTTTGCCATGTATTTCATTCCCTCTGACGTTGACAAGTATTAATAGTCACTGTTTTTTGTGATATTTATCACATTGCAATTCTCACCCATTATTTAACAAAACCAATAAAATCATCCGGTTATATTTATTTCATGGTATGAAACGCATTTAGCCTGCCATCACGTTTTCGCCTGAGTTTCTTTCGATCTGAATTGTGATTTCCCGCGCATTTTTATCGTTACGCCGACTTTTCCCCACGAAAGATAAAGGGATAATGATTCAGTGCGTTATTTGTTGATCAGTGCCGATGAATGATTGACGTCACGTTTATCTGGCTGTCCAATATCGCAGCAAATAAATGACGAAGAAGAGAAAACATGACCAACTCGCAGGAGATGTTGCGTCAGCTCGCTGGCATAGTGGGCGACAAACAGGTATTGACCCATGCTGATGATAAAGCCTGGTACACCAAAGGATTTCGTGTCGGTCGCGGTGAGGCACTGGCAGTAATACTGCCGCAAAACTTGCTGCAACTGTGGCAAAGCCTACAGGTCTGCGTGGCACAGGACGCTATTATCCTGATGCAAGCCTCGAATACCGGCGTGACCGGCGGCTCAACGCCGGATGGCAATGATTATGACCGCGAAGTGGTGATCATCAGTACCCGCCAGCTCAAGGGCGTGCAGGTGATCGATCAGGCGCGTCAGGTCATCGCCTTCCCCGGCACCACCCTGACTGAACTTGAGCACACGTTGCAACCGCTGGGACGTGAACCGCACTCGGTGATTGGTTCCAGCTGCATTGGCGCTTCTGTCGTGGGCGGTATCTGCAACAACTCGGGCGGTTCACTGATTCGCCGCGGCCCCGCCTTTACCGAGAAATCGCTGTTTGCCCGTATTCATGACGACGGTCGCCTGGAGATGATCAATCATCTGGGTATCAATTTGGGTGAAACGCCGGAAGTGATGCTGAAGAATCTGGCTGCGCAACAGTATCAAACCGGCGACCAGCCAGATTGGGACGGCAAAATCTGGGCCGATGATTACGCCGATCGCCTTCGTGATGTCAACGCTGACTCCCCTGCGCGTTTTAATGGTGACCTGCGCTATCTGCACGACAGTTCTGGCAGCGCGGGCAAAGTGGTGGTGTTTGCCGTGCGCTTGCCTACCTTTGAGGCCAGCGCGGGTAGCGATACCTTCTACATTGGCACAAACGATGAACGCGAGTTGGTGGCACTGCGTCGTTTTCTCCTCACCGAGATGAGCGAACTGCCGCTGCAGGCAGAATACATTCATCGCAGCGCCTTCGACTTAACCGTGCGGTACGCCAAGCATATGTATCTGGCGATCCGTAAACTCGGCCCACAGGCTATTCCTAAAATGATGAGCAATAAAGCGAAGTGGGACGTGCGTGTCAGCCATCTGCCTTTCCTGCCGCGTAATTTTGTTGATCGGGCGCTGCAATGCTTTAACCAGCTCACACCGAGCTTTATTGCCCCGCGCATCATGGCTTATCGCGATGAATATCAACATCATCTGATGATTAAAGTCGATGCCCAGCAAACCCCTGAATTGCAGACGTTGCTGCAACAATTTTTTGCCGGGCACAGCGGCGGCTTTTTCCATTGTGATGCCCGCGAAGGCGCAGATGCCTTCCTGGTGCGCTTTGGTGTGGGCGGTTGCACCATCTCTTATTGTGATGCGCTGGGTTACAACCCGAATGAAAGGCTGGTGGCCTTCGACGTGGCGCTACGCCGCAATGATGAGGACTGGCGTTTAACCTTACCCGATCACTTAGCAGCGCAGGTGCAGGTTGATTCCTGCTGCGGACACTTTTTCTGTTATGTGAATCATCAGGATTATGTGTTGAAGGAAGGGGTCGATGCGAAGGCGTTTAAGGAGGCGGTGAAAGTCTATCTGGCTGAGCGTGGTGCTAAGTATCCGGCTGAGCATAATGTGGGGCATCTGTATCAGGCATCGTGCGAGCATGTGGATCACTGGAAGCAACTGGATCCGACCAACAGATGCAACCCTGGCGTGGGTAAAACCAGTAAGAAGAAGTATTGGGCGTAAAGGCATAACCTGGCACCATCCTTACCAGCCGTTACGCATCCTGATCCCTGTCCCGAAACCGGATGCGTAACCTTACTTTACTGACAGCCGTGCAAATTACTTCGCGTACGCTTCGGTAGATAGGGTTAGCGTCACATCATCGCTTACCGCTGGCACATATTTATCCAGTTTGAAATCCGAACGTTTGATTACGCCTGTAGCATCAAAACCAATCGCCTGCTTCTTCACCATCGGGTGCATGCCCTGTTGATTCAACGCCGCGTGCAGCGTCACCAGCTTAGTGATGCCTTTCAACGTCAGATTGCCTTCCACATCAAACTTATTATCACCCTTCGCCACCACTTTGGTGCTGTGGAACACAGCTGAAGGATATTCAGCCGTATTGAAATATTCCGTACCGAGGAACTCTTTGGTCAGCGCGGGCACATGCGTATCAATCTGTGAAACCGGCAGCGTAACGTCGACGCGCGACTGCTCTGGATGATCCTTGTCAAACACCAGCGTACCTTTGCTGTTGGGGATGTCAGCTGTTGGATGGGAAAAACCGAAGTGCGTCCAGGTCACAATAACCGAGGTATGCGCGGGGTCGAGGTCATAATGCATCGCCGCAGCTTGTGAAACGGGTGCATACAAAGCAGCGGCTGCCAACATTGGCAGGACTAAACGGGTAACGTTTTTCACTCAGAGTTCCTTTTAGATCGGGAGATTCTATTGAGTGTCTCGGAATCCCGGGCTGAGGAATAGTGAAGAGATTTGCCCGTGACCTTCAAATATATTCAAAAATATCAGTAGGTAATGGTTTAGCATGGTGAAAGTTTTTTAGACTGATAGTATTCATAGCCTGTTAACTATGACATCTGTCATAGCAGAAAAAACTGTGGGATTGCGCGCACAACACCGCAGTATTTGATTGGCGATTCATTCAAGTAATGTTCAATTAAAAATAGCGGCCTGCCCCGCATTTTGCTATGTTTCGTTTATACACCCACAATCTGTAATGGAATAATTGATAAGGATATCAGCTTGCACAACGACGACATCATTTCTCAAATCGAGTCAGACAGGTCTTTAGCTCTGCGCTTAGAGAACGCCGTCAAAGGGGTTAGTGAAAATCTTGCAAAACAAATGAGTCAAATTGGCTCCGGTGTCACCCGACTCAGTTGGTATACGTCATGTTTGACTGATAACTATCTCGACGTGTGCTCTAAATTGAAGGACGAAGATGTTAGATTTTTACTCGGCCTACGGGAAATTTACAAAAGGCAGAGCATTGCAGTAGATATAATACAAATATATGTGGAGCATGAAATAAAAAACCTTAACTCTCATGGTAGAGATAAAATAATTAAAGAGTTAAGCGGGTATGGTAGTCGAATAGCATCCAACTTTGGCTTAAGCAATGGAATTTCCCTATCCATTGCATTAGCTGTGACTCGTGGATTAAATATTTCTGGATTTCATGTCGGAAAATGGACGGCTATACCTGTAATGGCGACAGGGCTTTATGGTGTTGTTCAGGATGCTGCAGAATCAGCTGGAAGATTGAAAATCTTAAATTCATTGTTTTATCATGTTCTTTACACTCAAAAATTAGAAATGATGTACTTTATAGTGGAGCCGGTTCTTGGCCATGTCATCAAGGATTAATTTTTCGACGAAAATACAATAATTAAAAATTTAAAACATTTGCTCACCATGTCAGGAAATATGTAATCTTATGAGAAATTTAAAAAGCTTACTAAAAGATTTCCTTTGGATGCAAGTATTCACTGTCATACCTATTATATTTTTGGTGATCATTACATCATTCACATATGACAGATGGCCTGAGAAAACCTGGGCTACGTTAGCAATAAGTACATTTATACTATATGGAATATTGATTTTCCTCGCTAAGAAGTTTTGGAAGTAACTTTGTACTATAAAGCGTTACGTGGCTGCATTGGGCGGAGAGATAAGTATTGATGTGACTTCGCCTAACGGTAAGCACATCGCTTTTCAGCTGTGATTAACGAGTATTCGCCAGCGGCTGCGCTCGCGCATTAAGCGAGTATGCAGTTGCTGAATAAGGGGCAACGTCAGGGATGCAACCGCATCACGCGTGAGGGTCGGCAATCCTTGCTGTTGTCGTAACCCCTGCAGTGCGGCTTCCGTGTTATCGCTGCTATCGCACTGCTCGCGCAGTGTGGCTTGCCAGGCCGCTAAGGTTTGCGGCGTGATGGCGTCTAACTCTGTCACGATCTCACGTAAAAAGCGTTTGCAGTGTCCAAGCAGCGTTTGCCATGGGATCTGTGGCGACTGGAGTGCCAGCATGAGCCCATCGACATCCGCTACGCGCTGGTAGCGCGCCGACACCACATAGCCAATCTGCTGATCGACCCGTAATCGCTGGAAAAAGCGCGGTTCCAGCCACAATGACAGCGCGCGCAATGCGGCTAATTGCCGGTCATCAGCTAACGGTAGCGGAATAAACAGCAGCAGCGCCTGATCGCCTCCGTTACATGGAACCGGCTTAATGCCCCGCTGCAAGCGCGGCGGCTGGGCACCGCTTGCTAAATCAGGCGTGAAGTCGCTGAGCAGATGCGATACTCGCTGATGCAATGACGTGTGCTTGCCGCACCATGCTGCCAGCCATTGAGCGTCACTGACCGGGGCAATCAATTGAGCGGGCAAGGCTGCAAGAAGCTGCCGAATCACAATCGTTTGGGCATGCGGCAGCGGTTTTGGCTGGGGCGTCAGATTCAGTGCCTCAAGTGCATGATGCACGGCCAGCAAAGCATGTGACTCACAGACAGGCAGATTCAGTACCAACTGCCAGATACCCTGCCTCTGTTGCCAGCTGCCACTTCCTCCAGCATGCCGCAACTCCGCCAGCACTGGACGCAGTCGGGTTTGCCGTGCCTGCGCTTCGGCATCACTCATCGTGTGATAAAAAGCGAGTCGTAACAGCAAGGTTTCAACCTGTTGCCGGGGCGCAAAACGCGGCAGCGGCATCGCTATCGGTGATAACGGTGGCAATACGGCCGGTTGCGCAGTGGGATAGAAAAAGAGTGCAGGCGTTGAAAATGTGCTGCAGCTTTGCGGCAGCCCTTTTTTGCGCAGCAGCGTAAAACCTTGCGTCTGGACGCTTTCTGGCGAGTCCAGTTGCTGCTGAGTGAGCAAGCGAAAGCAAGGCACCTGCGCCAATGCGGCGATTAAAGCACTAAAACCCTGCGGCACATTATCGGCAGGCGCAAAGCCCAGCGCCCGTCCACGCAACTGCTCCAGTGGCGATAAACAGGCAAAATCGTGCCGCGCCAGCTGCGCATAATGCTGCTGTTGCTCCGAAGAGCAAAGTTTGATGGCGTCTAAATGCTGCCAGAAGCAGTGTTCAATGTGATGAGCCTGCTCCGCACTGATTTTAGGCCCGCTGAAGCGCAGTGCTAGCCAACCGTGTTGCGCATCCTGCCACAACCATTGTCCCTGCAGCGTATCGCATAATTCAGCCTCTCTGAGCGCGCTCAGCAGGCTGCCCGGCGCCTCATCTTGCCAGAACACGCTGAGCAAGGTGACATTGTCACGTAAAGTACGTTCATCACCGGATAACATCAACGTCAGCCAGAAGCTTTCATCACCTGCCAGCTGCACCACCACGTCGCCTGGAGGCTGCGTGAGTGTGAGATTTGAAGCTATGAATTTTGCCGAGCTGATCGAAGAAAAATGCAACGCCAGTTCCGCCAGCTCATCTAACGATTGCGGTCCCTGCAACCACAACTCCATGGCATTCGCGTGATAAAAGCGCTGATGGAAGTCGCGCAGCGCAACCTGCAATGAAGTGACATTGTCACCAAAAACCTGCTGATTGCCGACGCGAAAACGTTGAAATGCCCCGCCCAACATATCCACCAGCGCCGTTTCACAAAGCGTGTCGGCATGCTGTTGCAGAAGTTGACATTCCGCATCAATCACCGCCACTTCCTGCTCAATAGCCTGCTGGCTTAACAGCGGTGCGGCGATCATATCGCTCAACCGCTGCACACCTTCAGACAGGTTCGCCGCGGGAAGCTGGAAAAAAAAGGCGCTGTAGCTGAGTTGCGTGGTGGCGTTGACCTGCCCGCCGCGCTGTTGCACCCACGGCATCAGGCGCTCAACGGCTTTAAAACGCTCGCTGCCGCAGAACAACAGGTGCTCTAGCAAGTGCGCCAGCCCCGGCCAGCGGTCGGGTTCATCCAGACTGCCCGCACGCACGCGAATCAACGCGGCGGCATCACGCGCATCAGCCTGATGATACAGGTGGCAACGCAGGCCATTGGCTAACACCAGTTGGCGCGAGGTCATCAGGTGACTCGCTGCTTGAAGATCAGTTCAGAGTTGGAACGATTGCGGAACTGAAGCTGGGCGATTTTGATGTCGCTGCAGGTAGCTTCGCGGCGCGCTTCCAGGATCTTGCCGTGATGCGGTGATTTACTGCATACCGGATCGGTGTTATCCGCATTCCCGGTCAGCATGTAGGCCTGGCAACGGCAACCACCGAAGTCTTTCTCTTTCTCATCACAGGAGCGGCACGGCTCCGGCATCCAGTCATAGCCGCGATAACGGTTAAAACCAAACGAGTTATACCAGATGTCTTCGAGGCTATGCTCTAGCACTGACGGGAACTCTACCGGTAACTGGCGCGCGCTGTGGCATGGCAGTGCCGTGCCTTCCGGCGTCACACTGAGGAAAATCGAACCCCAACCGCCCATACAAGGCTTTGGTCGCTCTTCGTAATAATCCGGCGTGACGAACAGCAGATTCGTGAGGTTACCGGTTTCGCTCATACGCTCACGGTACTCCGCCACCACCGCTTCGGCATGCGCAATCTGTTCCCGTGTCGGTAATAAGCCCTGGCGGTTAAGATGCGCCCAACCATAGAACTGGCAGGTCGCCAGTTCCACGTCGTCCGCTTCCAGCTCAATGCACAGGTCGATGATTTTATCGATCTGATCGATATTGTGGCGATGCAGCACGAAGTTCAGCACCATCGGATAGCCGTGCGCTTTTACCGCTTTCGCCATTTCCAGCTTCTGCTGGAAGGCTTTTTTCGAACCGGCCAGCGCAGCGTTAAGAGTTTCATCGCTCGCCTGGAAGCTGATCTGGATATGATCGAGTCCGGCATCAGCGAAAGCATCGAGTTTTTTCGCCGTCAAACCGATACCGGAAGTAATCAGGTTGGTGTAGAAACCGAGATCGCGTGCCGCTTTGATCAACTCAGGCAGGTCTTTACGCGTCAGCGGTTCGCCGCCCGAAAAGCCCATCTGCACACTGCCCATGGCGCGCGCCTGACGGAACACCTCGATCCACTGTTCGGTGGTCAGCTCTTTCTCCTGCTGCGAAAAGTCGAGCGGATTCGAGCAGTATGGGCACTGCAGCGGGCAGCGATAAGTCAGCTCAGCCAGCAGCCACAGCGGCGGCGTGGCGGTTTTATTCGGGTTCACGACACTGGATCCATTTCTGTTCAATAGCGGATTGCAGGAATTCTTTCACGTCATCACCCACACCACCCGCTTCCGGAAAACGGCTATCCAGGATGGCGATAATCGCCGCCACATCCTGCTTACCCGTAACCAGTTCGAGAATGGCGGTGGCGGTTTCATTCAGTTTCGCCATACCTTCAGGATAAAGCACCACATGGCTGTCCTGAGCCGCTTCCCACTGCATGCGATAGCCACGACGGAAGGCCGGGATCAGATTATCTTTCATCATGTTATACCAGTCTTGTGCTGTGCCAGGACACCTGGTCGGTGACCGTATGATAAGGCGGGCGTTGCAGAGAATACGCCATGGTCATGGCATCCAGCAGCGTCCAGAGAATATCGAGTTTGAACTGCAGAATCTCCAGCATGCGGTTCTGCTGCTCAGCGGTGGTGAACACTTCCAGCGCCAGCGCCAGCCCGTGTTCCACATCGCGATTTGCCTGGCTCAGGCGGCTGCGGAAGTAGAAGTAGCCTTCTTCTTTGATCCACGGATAGTGCTGCGGCCAGCTGTCGAGGCGCGACTGGTGAATTTGCGGGGCAAACAGCTCGGTTAACGAACTGCAGGCCGCTTCCTGCCAGTTGGCGCGGCGGGCGAAGTTGACGTAGGCATCCACGGCAAAACGCACACCCGGCAGTACCAGTTTTTCCGACAACAGGACTTCACGATCCAATCCCACCGCTTCACCCAGTTGCAGCCAGGCTTCAATACCGCCTTCCTGATCGTTGCTGCCGTCATGATCGAGAATGCGCTGCACCCATTTACGACGTGTTGCCGGATCCGGGCAGTTCGACATGATCGCCGCATCTTTCAGCGGAATATTGGTCTGGTAATAGAAGCGGTTCGCCACCCACCCCTGGATCTGTTCGCGGGTCGCTTCGCCGTTATGCATCGCGATATGGTACGGATGATGAATATGGTAAAACGCGCCTTTGGCACGCAGCGCCTGCTCGAATTCTTGCGGCGATAAGGCTTCGGTAATGATCACGATGCGCTCTCCTGCAGATGAATCGCCATCCCGTCCCAGCTCACTTCAATGCCCTGCTGCGTCAGATACTGACGCTGCGGCGACTGCTCGTTGAGGATCGGGTTGGTGTTATTAATATGAATTAAGATTTTGCGTTTTGCCGGCAATGCAGCCAGCAGCGCCATTAGGCCATGCTCTTCCGCGAGGGCCAGATGCCCCATCGCTTTGCCGGTGTTTTTACCGACGCCAGTGGCGAGCAACTCATCGTCTTGCCAGACGGTGCCGTCAATTAACAGGCAATCGGCTTTCTCCAGCCACGGCATGATCACCGCATCGGGCTCGCCCAGACCTGGCGCATACAGCAGTGTCTGGCCATTGGCGGTATTTTCAATAAACAATGCGACGTTATGACCCGGCAACGGTCGGTCGCGATACGGCGAATACGGTGGCGCGTTACTGAGAATCGGGATCGCGGTGAACTGCAGGTTACGGCAGACATCGACGCGGAACGGTTCGAGTGGCGAAAGACCATGATGCTGCAGCCCGCCATTCCAGTGCTGCAACATGGTGAAAATCGGGAAACCGCTGGTGAGATCGGCATACACCTCGGGCGTACACCACACCTGATGCGGGCAGCCTTCGCGCAGACTGAGCAAGCCGGTGGTGTGATCGATCTGACTGTCGGTGAGAATGATGCTGCCAATCGCCGTGCCGCGCAGCACCCCTTTTTTATTCAGTTCGGGTGTGTGGGCGATCTGCTGGCTGATATCTGGCGATGCGTTACACAGCACCCAATCTTCGCCGTTGTCACTGACAATGATCGAGGATTGCGTCCGCGCCTGAGCCTGAATCGTACCGTTGCGCAGGCCGCTGCAATTGGCGCAGTTACAGTTCCACTGCGGGAAGCCGCCGCCTGCCGCTGAACCGAGCACTTTAATAAACATGAGAGATGACCAGAATGAAAAATAAAATGCCCGCACGAATGGCGGGCAGAAAGTCTTAGCGGTTGGAGATGTACAGAGTCACTTCCAGGCCCAGACGCAGGTCAACAAATTCAGGTTTTTTCCACATAACTTTCTTCCTCAAAACAAATAACGCAGAGCAGGCTCTGCTGGAAATGCCTGCACCAGAAAACGAATTTTCTGGCAGCAATGCACGACGCGGGCTGATGTTGCGCCAATGTAGCGGGCAGATCAACCCTGATTCGGTAAGGGAATTGTGCTAATCCTGCCAAATCTGTTGCAGGACGCGCAACCAGTTCCCCCAGGCAAACTGCTCAATCATGACTTGATCATAGCCGAGCGACGTGAGCAGCGCATAGAGATGCGGTAGCCCTGAAACATCTTTCAACGCATCGGGCACGCTAATGCCGTCGAAATCCGAACCAAATGCTACGTTTTCTGGCCCCATTATTTCAACTAAATGATCCAGATGTTTAACAATTTCGATCAATGGCGTGTCAGTATCGCGTTTGCCATCTGGCCGTAAGAAAGCGTTACCAAAATTAATACCCACCACACCGCCGCTATCGCGAATGGCACGCAGTTGATCGTCAGTGAGGTTGCGCGGCTGGGCGCAGATCGCGTGTGCGTTAGAGTGGCTGGCCACCAGCGGTGCGTTTGAGAGCCGGGCGGTATCCCAAAACGCTTTCTCATTCATATGTGACACGTCGATCATCATGCGATGCCGATTGGCAGCAGCGATCAGCTGCTCTCCTGCGGCAGTCAGGCCTGGCCCGGTATCGGGTGAATGCGGGAAAGCACCGTTTACCCCCTCACCGAAGCGGTTAGGCAGGTTCCAGAAGGGACCGATGCTGCGCACGCCGGCCTGATAAAAGGCATGCAGGTCTTCGCCATCAGCATCGAATCCATCGGCCCCTTCGATATGCGCGACCATCGCAAGCATACCTTCCTGGCGACAGCTGGCAATATCCGAAGCCGTCAGGCATAAGCGGGCGCGCCCGCCGGACTGCGCTGCCAGCGTCTTGAGGATGTCGAGTTGCTGCCAGAGAATATCCAGCGGCTGCCACTGCTCGTTTGCACGTTGTGGTGCCACTTCGTTGATGTAACGCTGCGGCGGGACAAACAGCGCAAAGAGCCCACCGGCAAAACCACCCTGCTGCATACGTGGAAAATCCAGATGCCCTTTCTCAATGCCAGAATAAAAGGCGTCAGCGGGATCGTCACGATGATGCAGCCACAGATTGAGCAGCAGGTCGTTATGACCATCGAAGGTTTTAAATAACATAGGGGGTCACACAGCGAGACAACATAGGCGCTATGCTACTCGCGCCCTGCTGATTCGCCAAACAAAGGGGCACAAAGCGTTAGTTCTGTGCAACCTTTAAGCCATGATAAAAGGTGGGTTTGACGTCGAGATGCTGCTTAATCAGGCCATATTTTTGATAAAAATCGGCGGTGTCCTGCTGCTGCGCAATGGTGGCGTCATCAATGGCTTGCCAATGCGACTGGCGGCGTGCAAAGGACTTCGCCGCAGCTTCTTTCGGGAAGCCGATGATTTTCGCCAGCGTTGTGGAGTACTTATCGACATGACTGTTGGCCCAGCGATCTGCCGCCGCCAGACGATTCACATAATCCTGCAGCGCCGCGCGTTTGGCATCACCTTTAAGGGCCGCATCGGTCGCCGCGAGGAAACTGTTGCCGCTGGAGAGGCCAACGCCATTGATCAGCACACGTCCAGTATGGGTGACTTCCGCTAGCGCGGTATAAGGATCCCAGGTAGACCAGGCATCCACTGAACCGTTGGCTAATGCGATGCGCGCATCGGCGGGCGTCAGGAAACGAAAGTTGACGTCTTTATCGGTTAAACCGGCCTTTTCCAGTGCTTTCAACGCTTCAAAATGACCAATTGAGCCGCGCCCGGTGGCAATATTTTTGCCTTTCAGATCGGCCACAGTTTTGATCGCTGAATCCGGGCTCACCAACACCGCTAAACCTGCGGGTACGGATTTGCTCACTGCCACCGCTTTCACCTGTGATCCGGCCGCCAGTGAGAACAGCAGCGGCGCGTCACCGATAATCCCCGCATCGACGGCTCCCGCATTCAGCGCTTCCGCCAGCGGTGCCGCCGCCGGAAACTCCGCCCATTCAATTTTGTAGTTCAGATTATTTAACTGCTGCGCCGCTTCCATTTCTGCGTGCATATTGCCTTTCTGATCGGCAATGCGCAGCGTGACGGTTTCCGCCGCAACGGTTCCACTGGCAAGCATCACAAACAGGGCTAAAGCTGTTCTTTTCATTCTATTTTCTCTTATGGCGCAAAACCCCAGACTACCCTGTTGTGCTAAAAGCCCAGATGCCGATTTCGTCTGAGGAAAATCATCCTGCGCATAAGCAGTACAACGCTTTTGGCCATCGTTTCTCATCACCCTCCACATTTCCTTACGTGAGTTGTGAACGGTTGAGTGAGAGAGGGTTTACCGAATGTGGCGACCGGTTGTTGCGGCAACTTCGCAACGAAATGTCAGTTACGCAATATGGCTTGTCAGTTATGCGTGAGCAGCGTGCGGCGATGTGGTCCAGACTGAGTACAGACCCATAAGGAGAACCTCATGCTGAAACACCCTGCAGAAAAATACCGTCCCTACCCGGTGATTGATTTACCCGATCGTCAGTGGCCTTCGCGCCAGCTCACTCAGGCACCGCGCTGGCTGTCCACCGATCTGCGTGACGGCAATCAGGCGCTGGCTACACCCATGGACAGCGCCCGCAAGCTGGAGTTTTGGCAGCTGTTACTGCGCTGCGGCTTCAAAGAGATTGAAGTGGCGTTTCCTGCCGCCTCACAAACTGATTTCGACTTTGTACGCCTGCTGATTGAGCAGCATCATATTCCACAGGGCGTGGCGATTCAGGTGCTGACGCAAGCGCGCAGCGACCTGATCGAGCGTACCTTTGAAGCGTTGCGTGGTGCACCGCAGGCGATTATTCACATGTACAACGCCACTGCGCCGTTGTTCCGCGAGCGCGTGTTCCGTCAAAGTAAGACGGAAATCATTGAGCTGGCCTGCGCCGGGGCACGGCAAATCCGCGCCCAATGTGAAGCACAAAACGACACCGCATGGACCTTCCAGTATTCACCTGAAACGTTCTGCTTTACCGAACCAGAATTCGCGCTGGAGATTTGTGAAGCAGTCGCAGCGATCTGGCAGCCGGGGCCTGAACGCCCGATGATTATTAACCTGCCCGCCACGGTGGAAGTGAATACTCCGAACGTGTATGCGGATCAGATCGAGTATTTCTGCCGCCACTTTAGCCAGCGATCGCAGGTGGCGATTTGCGTACATCCGCATAACGATCGCGGCACCGGCGTGGCCTGCGCCGAACTGGCGATACTGGCCGGAGCCGATCGCGTTGAAGGCTGCTTGTTCGGTAATGGTGAGCGCACTGGCAATGTCGATATCGTGACGCTGGCGCTGAATTTGTATACTCAGGGCGTAGCGCCGGAACTCGATTTCAGCGATATCCAGCAGGTGCTGGAAGTGGTGACACGCTGCAACCAGTTGCCGGTACATCCGCGCCATCCGTACGCAGGTGAGCTGGTGTTTACCGCGTTTTCGGGTTCGCATCAGGATGCGATTCGCAAAGGCTTTGCCGAACGCAATGAGCGTCAGGAAGCGATCTGGCAAATGCCGTATCTGCCACTTGATCCGATCGATATCGGTTGCAGCTACGAAGCGGTGATTCGCGTCAACAGTCAGTCCGGTAAAGGCGGTGCCGCCTGGCTGCTGGAGCAAAACCATGGCCTGCAGTTACCGCGCGGATTGCAGCAGGATTTCAGCCGCATTGTGCAGCAGCAAACCGATGCTCACGGCCAGGAGATGACCCACCACGCGTTATGGCAGCTGTTCTGTCAGCATTACGGCTTAACACAGCCTGCGCGGCGTTTGCTGGAAGCGGAAAGCCACAGTGATGAAAAAGGGGAAACGCGGTTTAAAGCGCGGGTGCAGGATCGCGGACAAACGCTGTCGCTGGAAGGTAAAGGCAACGGACTGCTGTCGGCGGCGGTCGCGGCACTGCGTCAGCGCTATAATTTGGCGATTAGCATCGAGGATTACCACGAGCATACACTGGGTAAACGCAGTGACAGCCGCTCCGTCACTTACATCAGCTGTCTCAATGCGCGCGGTGAACGTGCCTGGGGTGTCGGCATCGACAATGATGTGGCACGCGCCTCGTTACAGGCTTTGCTTAACGCAGCCCACGCTTTTCTGCCGCAGGAAAGTAGTTCGCCGGCGTAACGCCGAGCACGCGGCGGAACATCGCACTGAAGGCGCTCGGGCTGTCATAACCGAGTTCGAGCGCCACCGTTAACACCGTTTCGCCCTGCGCCAGCCGTGCCAACGCCACGCTGAGGCGTGCGCGGCGCACCCAGTCGCTGAACTGCAAGCCGGTTTCGCGGTTAAAATGCCGCGCCAGCGTGCGTTCAGCGACACAGAGTTCGCTGGCCGCTCTCGCGAGTGTCCAGCTCTCGCCCGGTTGCTGATGAATTTGCTGGCACAGTGCTCGCATCCTTTCACTCTCCGGCCACGGCAGTCCGAAGGGCAGCACATCCATTACGCGGATTTCATCGAGGATCAATTCGTAGATGCGTTCTGCACGACTGCCAGAAGCGTATTGATCCGGCAATGCCAGAGCACTGACGATCAGCTCACGCAGCAGCGGGGAAATCTGTACCACCTGACAGCTGGCAGGCAAATCCGCCCGCGCCAGCGGATCGACAAACAGCGTGCGGGCCGCCACCGACCCCACAATATGCAGCGCATGCTCTGTGCCCGCAGGTAACCACACGCCACGACTTGGCGGCACAATCCAGCTGCCCTGTCGGGTTTCGACTTTCACTACGCCGCTTAAGGTATGGATCAGCTGCGCACAATCGTGGTGATGCCATGACTCAGCATCACCGTGCACATAATCGTGCGCATAAGGCACCAACGGACGAAAGCTGAAATCGAAGTTGAGCCGCTGACTCATTTAGCGTTTCAGGTACTGGTAGACCGCCGCCAGGTCCTGCTCGCCGTAACCGGCATCGACCGCTTGCTGCCAGACGTCAACGATATTCTCCAGCGCGGGCAGCTTGCTATCTCCTGCGGCTTCCAGCGCCAGTCTGGCATCTTTCAAGGCCCACACCAGATGCATCTGCGGGGTGTAATCACCGCTGGCTATCATCCCGAGTTTCATTTTGGCGTACGGTGCCGCCAGTGGACCGCCATCCAGCACTTTCCACAGATCGTCGGTGCTGAAACCAAACTGCTCCGCCAGGCGTGTACTCTCCGCCAGACTTTGCATCAGCCCAATCAGCCAGCTGTTCACCACCAGTTTCATACGTGAACTGGCACCCGCTTCACCCAGCCACTGGGTGCCTTTACCAATCGCGGCAAACACCTGCTCTGCGGCCTGCGCTTTGCTTTGATCGCCGCTGGCCATCACCAGGATTTGAGCGTTTTCGGCAGGCGCTTTGGTGCCGGATACCGGGGCATCGATAAAAAGCACATCCGGACGTGCGTGCTGCAATTCGGCAATCAGTGCATCAGTCGCCTCCACACCAATGGTGCCCATCTGGCAGACGGTCGCGCCCTGCTTCAGTGCGCTGCTCGCTTCGGTCAGGGTCTGGCGCGTGGTGTCGCCGTCAGACAGCATGGCGATCACCACATCTGCGCCTTCCACCGCCTGTGCCGCGCTGTCGCTAAGCTGCAAACCAGCATCCAGCAGGTCTTCACCTTTCGCACGCGTGCGATTCCAGCCACGCACCACGAATCCTTTTTTCAGTAAGTTGGCGGCAAAAGCGTGCCCCATTGCGCCTAAACCTAATACCGCGACAACCGGTTGCTGACTCATTTTCACTCCCTTTTGTGCTTGCAGACAAAACCGCCAGACTGACAGAAAATCGTGCTGACAGCCAGGCGAGAGGTGCGGGGAAAATCGAATTCACCTTATATAAACGCGATTCGATTATTTTATTCCGTTCACCTATAATCAATTGGAAATATTCACTACACAAATCATTATCGATGGCATCAGAAAATCAAACCACAAAACTGACACGCGAGCGCGGCAGGCCGAGAGTCTTTGTCATGGATGAAGTGCTCGATAAGGCTATGATTGTCTTCCGGAAAAAAGGTTACCACGCCTCCTCTATCGCTGACCTTGGCGAAGCCATGGGGCTAACTGCGGGGAGCATCTACAAAGCTTTCATCGATAAACGCACGCTGTTTTTGCGCGTTTTTGAACGCTACATTGCCATACGCAATGCTGACTTGCGTCAACGCCTGCACGCTTTTCCTGATGGCAGATCGCGCATTGAGGAGTTGCTCCAGTTTTATCTGGATTCCGCCGTTGAAATTGAAGGCCGCCGAGGATGCCTGGTGGTCGGAAGTACCGTTGAACTTCAGACGCTGGATGAAGAACTCTCCGAACTTGTTCGGCAGGCCGTGATGCGCAACCAAAATTTTCTCGTTTCGCTTATCGTGGAAGGTCAGAAGGATGGCTCTATTTCATCTCACATCGAGGCTGAAACAGCAGCGGGTTTACTTTTGTGCGTGGCATTTGGCATGCGCGTGGTGGGTAAAGTACAAGATGTGACTAACGGGAAAAAAACCATTAGTATGGTCATGAAGGTTTTGGACTAATTCATTTGCCCTATTAGGAAATATGCATTTCCTAATTAAATCGAGTTATCCACCACTGACTGACACTTGTCAAACAGGCTAAAGCGAACCAAAACGGCAAAATATGCCCAGCCCAATGATTTCTGACTCACGCGATTAGCCTTAGGGAAATTAATATGTGCACCAATAATGCAGCCGATCCACAAAAGACGATTTCCGAGCATCAGGCCGGAAATCGTGCAGAAATGTCGGAAGAGGAAGTGCTGGGAAAACTCGTGGCCGAAATTTTAAGCGCAGGTAAAACCTTGAGCAGAAAAACACTTTGCTTTGAATTGTTAAAACAACTCGACGTCTGTGAAGACGCATCAGCAAAACAGCATTATGCCAATATATTCAGGAAATTACTCGCCTGTTAACGCTGAGCGAGCATGCCTTATGCTTTGATAACGACGTTTCGATTGCCGGGAAAATAGACATATTCTGCACACAGCTTTAAAAGTTTTCATGTGAACCAGGCAGTGAGTTTTTACCGCCAGGGTTATCATACTGCGCGGTTTATAAGGTTATTAGCCACTCGAATGATTTTACCCGCAGCATCGAGACAATAAGTCACACAAACTCCCATCAGCGCTGAGGGTATTCAACTCGCCTCGACATTTATTTAATTAATTCGCCGAAATATAATATCCTTTAACACCAAAAAAGAATTAATCTATGCGCGATAAATGTTCCGTCTGGTTCATTCCACGCCTTCTATACGGTCTTTCATAATGAAAATTGCTTTACTGCGACAGGCACCGTTGCTGATGCTGCCTGCATTATTCCCCCTGCAACTGATGGCGGCGGATAATGCCAGCAATACCATGGTCGTCAGTGCCGCGCCCGCGGGCACTGGTTTGTCAGAGCTGGATACGCCCGCGGCGGTGAGTGTGGTGTCCGGTGACGATATGCGTCATGCGGCACCACGCGTCAACCTCTCGGAAAATCTCGCCAGCGTGCCAGGCATGCAGATTCAGAATCGCCAGAACTATGCGCAGGATTTGCAAATTTCCGTGCGTGGATTTGGTTCGCGTTCGACTTTCGGCCTGCGCGGTATCCGCCTGTATGTTGACGGTATTCCCGCCACGATGCCGGATGGCCAGGGACAAACCTCGAATATCGACATTGGTTCGATTGACCACGTTGAGGTACTGCGCGGCCCGTTTTCCGCGCTGTACGGCAACTCATCGGGCGGCGTGATTAACGTCGAGACCCAAACCGGTCAGCAACCCACCACGCTGGAAGCCAGCACCTGGTACGGCAGCTACGGCAGCTGGCGCAACAGCGTCAAAGCCAGCGGCGCCACCGGTGATGGCACCCACGCCGGTGACGTGAATTACACCGTATCGGCCTCGCGCTTTACCACACATGGCTATCGCGACCACAGCTCGGCAGAGAAAAACCTCGGTAACGCCAAACTCGGCGTGCGCATTGATGATGTCAGCACCCTGACGCTGCTTTTCAATAGCGTGCATGTGGATGCGCAGGATCCCGGCGGTTTGACCGAAGCACAGTGGAAAGATAACCCGCGTCAGGTTGCCAGCAACGTGACGCTGTATAACGCGCGCAAAACTGTCGACCAAACTCAGGCTGGGCTGCACTATCAGCGCCAGATGAGCGAGAACGACGATCTCAGCGTAATGATGTACGCCGGTGAACGTGAAACCACGCAGTATCAATCGATTCCGATGGCGACCCAGCTGAAAGCAGGCTATCCCGGCGGCGTGATCTCGCTGGCTCGCCACTATCAGGGGATTGATACGCGCTGGACCCATCGCGATACCGTTTTCACCCTTCCTGTGACGCTGACCGCCGGTCTCGACTATGAAACCATGACCGAAAAGCGTAAGGGCTATCAGAATTTCACCACCAGCAACGGCGTGACGGATTACGGTGTGCAGGGCGACATGCGCCGCAATGAACGCAACCTGATGTGGAACCTCGATCCATATCTGCAAACGGCGTGGCAGTTCACGGATAAGTGGTCACTGGATGCCGGTGTGCGTTTGAGCACGGTGAATTTCGACTCTAACGATTATTACGTCACTTCCACCGATCCCGATGACAGCGGTAATCGCCGTTATCACCGCTGGCTGCCAGCTGCTTCACTGAAATATGCGATTGATAATAGCTGGAATGCTTATGTGTCAGCGGGCCGTGGCTTTGAAACGCCAACGCTGAATGAGCTTTCATACCGTTCAGCCGATCAGTCTGGCCTGAACCTCAATCTGAAGCCGGCGACCAGCGATACGGTTGAGCTGGGCACTAAAAAGCGTATCGGTAACGGTTTAATTACCGCCGCCGTGTTCCAGACCGATACCAAAAACGAGATCGTCTCTGACAGCAGTTATGAGGGACGCACCAGCTATAAAAATGCCGGTGAAACCCGTCGTCGCGGACTGGAGTTGGGAGTGGATCAAGAGTTTGGCTATGACTGGCACCTCAAAGCGGCGTGGACTCTGCTGGATGCGCGCTATCGTTCTAACGCCTGCGGCACTGACAGCTGTGACGGCAAGC
The DNA here is from genome assembly GCF_016625195.1 of Erwinia sp. S63. Lineage (GTDB taxonomy): Bacteria > Pseudomonadota > Gammaproteobacteria > Enterobacterales > Enterobacteriaceae > Pantoea. The sequence continues at coordinate 38,431 of NZ_JACVUP010000014.1, read as the reverse complement.
GTATTCCAGGCATCGCACGCAATATGGCCTATGCCGGATTAGCCTATGCGCCGGATCAAGGCTGGTATGCCGGCGGTGATGTGCGCTACATGAGCGACATTGCCGCTGACGATGAAAATGATGTCAAAGCACCGTCCTATACCGTGTTTGGCCTGAACTCTGGCTACAAGTGGCTGGTACAGAACTGGACGCTGGACTTGTTTGGTCGCGTGGATAACCTGTTTGACCGCACCTATGTGGGTTCAGTGATCGTCAATGAGAGCAACGGTCGCTATTACGAACCGGCGCCAGGGCGCAACTACAGTGTTGGTCTGACGGTAAGTTATGCGTTTCATTAACTGACATCGCGTCTGACAAAAAGCCCTGCAACCTTATTCGGATTGCAGGGCTTTTTTTATGCCGTTTTGCAATGCGCATGCAGTGCATGAGCATGCCTGACCAGTCGTTTTACTTCAGCAGAGCCAGCACGTCGGCGGTTGAGCCGGTTTCGCCCAGACGCGGGAAGATGCGCTCGACGCTGTTTTGATGAGTATCGGCGTTCAGGCAAGTCATCGCATCCGTTGCTAGCGTGACGTTGTAACCTAATTCGTAGGCCTGACGCGCGGTGGATTCCACGCCAATGCTGGTAGCGATACCGCAGATTACCACCTGAGTAATGCCACGCTGCTGCAGCTGCTCATGCAAATCCGTGTTGTGGAAACCACCCCAAGTCTTCTTAGTTACGGCAATCTCATCGGCTTTCAGCGCCATTTCTGGCACCAGCACAGCCCAGTCGGCTGGCAGTTCGCCACTGTGGCGCGCCTGCTCGTTACGGCCTGGTGCGCCACCGGCGACATTCACTTTCACCACCGGCAGGTTTTTGCCATGAAACGCCTCAACCAGTTGTGCACAACGCTCAACCACGACATCGGCTGACAAAGGCGCAACAGGAAGGCGGACAATACCGTGCTGCAGGTCAATCACAATCAGGGCGGTTTTTGCGTCTAAGGTTGTTAAAGCCATGGGAATTCCTCTCAGGATTATTGGTCGGCAATACGTTGCAGTAAGGGAATAGCGGCCATTAAAATTTTCTGCTCCGCACTATTAAGCGTGATTGCCATGCTCTGGAGTAGCCAGTCATCACGTTGTGCACGATTCGCGGCGATCAGCCTCAGGCAGCTTTCGGTCGGCAGATAGCGGGTTTTACGGCCGTCCAGCGGATCGGCTTCGCCTTTCACTAAGCCCTGCTCCTGCAAGCTGGCAACGGTCGCACCCATCGACTGGCTGCGCACGCCTTCTAACCCGGCCAGTTCGGTTACTGTCATTGCGCCATCTCGCACCAGATATCCCAACACGGAAACCTGCGGCCAGGTGAGATCGCCCGGTGGGGCCGATTCGCGCAGACGTCGCGCCAGTTTGCCATTCACGCTGCGTAAGGTCGCAGCCGCGCTATTCAGGTCGCTCATGGCACCTTCTCCTTACTGATGAAGCGCGAGTATATAAATACGAAGGCAAACTGTGTAGTTTACCTTCGTATCAATTTGTAATTGGCACTCAGGGCCGCTTGATGTAATGAATCAAACTGTGAAAACGCAGCGGCGTACTGAGGGGATTGCGGTAACTGTGCGCGACATCCGCCGCAAACTGGTGCGCTTCGCCGTTGAGCAAGCGACGCCAGGTTCCCTCCACGCACAGCAGCAGTTCACCTTCCAGCACCACCACCTGCTCAATCACGCCACTTTCGTGCGCGGAAGAGTCACTTTGTGCGCCGCCAGCAAGGGTGACTTCCAGCAGATCAAAACGCAACGCGGCATCATATGGCAGCAGCGGCTTCACCTGCATTTGCGCATTGGGTTGGCTAAAAGTCGCGGCGATACCCGGCGGTTGATCGCTACCCTGGACAAAAAACGAAAAAGGCACATTGAACCCGGTGGCGATTTTCCACAATGTTGCGACCGTTGGGCTGGATTCACCGCGTTCGATTTGGCCCAACATCGCTTTGCTGACACCGGTGCGATCTGCTGCCAGTGTCAGGCTCCAGCCGTTCGCCTGGCGCAGTTGTTTTAACGCCTGACTCAAATGTTGATGCAGATTTTCCATGATATCTCCTGGCAAATTCGCGCGCAGTGTAGCACTTGTGCGTTATAACACACTCGTGCAATAGTGTGCGTTATAACGCACAGCAGGACGCATTCCCATGATGACCGCCACTTCGCGCAACGCTTTCTCTTTCCCTATGCTGGTTTCCGGCTTTATTGCGGTGCTGGTGGGATATAGCAGCACTGCCGCATTGATTTTCCAGGCCGCTCAGGCTGCAGGCGCCTCGCCAGAACAGATCGGCGGATGGCTGTCGATGCTCGGCATTGGTATGGGTCTCGCCTCTTTCGGTCTTTCGGTGTGGACACGCATGCCGATTCTGGCCGCCTGGTCGACGCCGGGGGCGGCACTGTTGGCCACCAGCGTGCAGGGCCTGACCTTAAATGAAGTGGTCGGCGTTTTTGTGGCGACCAATGCGCTGATCGTACTGAGTGGCGTAACCGGACTGTTTGCCCGCTTGATGAACCACATTCCGCAATCTTTGGCCGCGGCAATGCTGGCGGGGATTTTGCTGCGCTTCGGTATTGGCACCTTTACCGGTTTACAAGGCAACTTTGCGCTGTGCGGCAGTATGTGTCTGGTGTGGCTATTAAGCCGACGCTGGTTGCCGCGCTATGCCATCATTCTGGCGCTGATCGCTGGCGTGCTGGTGGCGGTGGGTCAGCAGGCGATTCATTTCCCGCCGCATGCTCTGACGCTGAGCGTGCCGGAATTTATCATGCCGCAGTTCACGCTGGCATCATTGATTGGCGTGGGATTGCCCTATTTCCTGGTCACCATGGCCTCACAAAATGCGCCTGGGATTGCGACCATACAGGCACATGGTTACCAGCCCCCTGTCTCTGCCCTCACCGGCTGGACCGGTTTTATTGCGCTGATCTTGTCTCCTTTCGGCGGCTTTTCGGTGTGTATAGCGGCCATTACCGCTGCCATTTGCATGGGAGAGGATGTGGATGCCGATCCGAAACGACGCTGGATGGCCTCAGCCATTGCCGGTATTTTCTATCTGCTGACCGGCTTTACCGGTGCGCTGATTGCCATTCTATTAAGTGCCTTGCCGCAAGTGCTGATCGCCACGCTGGCCGGGCTGGCGCTACTGGCTACCCTCTCCGGCAGTCTGCAACGCGCACTCGTTGAACCCGATCACCGTGACAGCGCCATCATCGCTTTTCTGATCACCGCCAGTGGCATATCCCTGCTCGGCATTGGTTCAGCCTTCTGGGGATTGATTGGCGGCATGATCACCCATTTGGTGCTTAGCCACCGCTCGCGCGCTTAAAATTTCAGCAATCCACTGTTACACGCGGGAAAAACACCCTGTTTTTCCCCCTTTATCAGCCGTTTGATTCCCCTGCATTTGGCTTAAGATCACCAGCATCGCCAAATACACACACTGTTTTGCTTCAGGCAACCACCGATAAGGGCCCTACGAGTGGCAAAAACTTTTCTGCGCAGCGGCAATCTGGATTCGGTACTGGCACTGGGTGAAAACGGCCAGCCGGTCTGGGCTTCTGCCCTGCAAATCCGTGAAACACTGCGTTTGCGCCGTCAGACGGCGCTGGCAAACTGCCTCGCCATTCCCCAGGCCAACGAGCGCGGGGATCGCCTCGACTGGTATGCGCCCTTTAACGGCAAAGTGAAATCCTGGCGCGGTGCCAGCGATCATGAGCGACAAAAAGCGCTGGAACTCCTGACGCTCAATCAGCAGGATTTACTGGCTGCAAGTCTACGCGCGCGTGACGCTGAGAATCCGGCGATGCGCCTGTTTGGCGCCCTACTGAGCAAGACGCTGCAGTTCCCGGATCAGCAATATGTTTATCTGGTTGATGGCAAACCTGTCATTACCTTCTGGGGCTTTGTCGATCCACAGGCGCGCTCACGCGATGACGCGTTGGCCTGCCTGCGAGACAGCCTGGAAGAGGATTTACCGCCGTTACTGCCTGAACCACCGGCTGCGGTTGTCGTAGCACCGATTATCGCGCCATTGATTGAAGTGCCTGCCGCTGCGGCTGCACCCGTGGTGGAAGAACCCGTTGAGATCGTCCAGCCTGAACCCGAAGCGCCACAACCCGCACCTGAACCTGAGCCTAAAGTTGAACAGCCGCCTGTTCGCCGCCCTTCCGCATTGCGTCCGTTGGCATTGCTGCTGCCGGTTGCCGCCGTGGTTGCGGCTGGCGTAGCGTTCTGGCTGCACAGCTCAGCGCCTGAAGCCACACCGCCAGCCCAGGTTGCCGATGCACCGGCTCCCGTTTTCACGCCACCGCCAGTGGTCGCGAAAGCTGAGAAACTGGCCGCCACGCTGCCGCAAAAAACCGCCACGGTCACCGCTGCGCCTGTGCCTGCCGCACCACCTGCGCCGCCTGAGGTGATTGCTGAACATACTGAACCGGCCAAGGCCGATGACCTGGTGATGACCACCGAAGATGCGCGTATCGGTTCCGTGAAGTTTATCAACGGGACCTGGCGCGTGATATTACGACAGACTAACCTGCCAACCGGTAAGCCACCGAGCCTGCGCTATCAGCTGCGCAACGGCAAAGGCATCGCCACCATTACGCAAGGCGACAACATCCGTTGTAAAGCCGATGTCACTGCCGCGATGACGGTGGACGGCACCATGGTGGTACGCAGCCGCTATACTGCGACCTGCAGCGACAAATCGCGTTACCGCATGCCGGAACTGGTGTGTAAAGCCGGTGATGGTATTGCCAGTTGCACTGCGCAGTACGGCGCAGATCAGGTCTTCCCGTTGACGATTAAGCGTGAGAGTAAGTAAACATGTTGGCTCCCCTCATCGATGACAAACAAAAAATCACGCTGATTGAAGATAGCGGTGTGCAGTTTCTCGATTTTGGCTTACGCCTGCCTGCCCTGCAGGCACGCCGCCAGTTCGTTCGTCAAACCGCCAACGGCCCGCTGCTGCGGTTGAACGTAGACGGCAACAGCGGCAAATTTCTGCTCTATCCCGAAGATGGTGGCGCCGCAGAAGTGGTGCGTCCCGAGTCGGATATTGCACTGGCAGATTCGTTAACGCTGCTGGCGCATCAATGGCTGCCACTGCCGGTACTGCGCTGCACCAGCGGTCGCCGTTTTATCGGCGGGCCGGATAACTGGGCACGCCTGCATCTGGCACCGCTGACACAGCCGGATGCGGCGGGCAACACCCATCGCATTACGCTGGCGTTTGATACCCGCATCGTGCCGGAACAGGACGGCGGCGAACAGCACGGCCTGAGCAAAGCCGATGCGCAAAATGGCGTGAGCTTTGCCCTTGCCTGGCACAACTATGAACTGGGTGAGTTTCTTGACCACACCTGGGTGGATGGCTGGCTGCGTGAAACCTTTACTCAGCAGGTCAACGCGCTGGAGTCACGTCGCGAGCAGGAACTGAATCAGGCGCTGCGTGAATTTGAATATCAGGCGCATTATCTCAACCTGCTGGAACTGCTGGGCGAGCAGTTGGATCTGGCCGAGATTTACATCCAGGCCACCTCACTGCAAACCCCGGCGGTGAATGTCGATATCATCCTCGACGTTGGCAACTCGCACACCTGCGGCATTCTGGTGGAAGACCACGCTGAAGAGAGCAACGGTCTGCGCCAGACTTACGAACTGCAACTGCGCGACCTCTCTGAGCCGCATCAGGTCTACAACGAGCTGTTTGACAGCCGTCTCGAATTTGCGGAAACCCGCTTTGGTAAAGCAAACTTCTCGCTGGAAAGCGGCCGCGAAAACGCCTTTATGTGGCCATCGCTGACACGCGTTGGCCGTGAAGCCAGCCGTCTTGCCCTGATGCGCGCGGGCACCGAAGGCAGCACCGGTCTCTCCAGCCCGCGCCGCTATCTGTGGGATGAAGCTCGTTATCAGCCAGGCTGGCGCTTTAACGCCCATGGCAGCAGCGATGAGCCACAGGCAACTGCGCTGCCTTTCACCCTGTTGCTGAATGACGAAGGCCAGCCGCTGCATGCGCTGGCGGAAGACGATCGCCTGCCGGTGTTCTCGGCCAGCTACAGCCGCAGTTCGCTGATGACCTTTATGCTGTGTGAGCTGCTGGCTCAGGCGATGATGCAGATGAACAGCGTGGCACAGCGTCAGCGCATGCCGCAAAGCCAGGCTCCGCGCCAGTTGCGTCATGTGATCCTTACGCTGCCTTCCGCGATGCCGAAGCCGGAGCGCGAGATTTTCCGTCGTCGCATGCAGGAAGCCATCGCGCTGGTGTGGAAAGCCGAAGGCTGGCATCCGGCTGAGGAAGATTTCAGTGTGCAGAGTCAGGCGAAAAGCCTGCGCCCGGTGCCGGATGTGCAGATGGAATGGGATGAAGCCACCTGCGGACAAATGGTGTGGCTGTTCAACGAAACCCAGGTGAACTTTGCCGGGCGTGCCGAAGATTTCTTCAGCAGCATGGCACGGCCGGATCGTCCACGCGAAGCTGACGAAGTGCCGGGCAAAAGCCTGCGTATCGCTTCTATCGATATTGGCGGCGGCACCACCGATCTGGCCATCACCCAATATCGCCTGGACGATGGCCAGGGCAACAACGTTAAAATCATCCCGCGCCTGCTGTTCCGTGAAGGCTTCAAAGTCGCGGGCGACGATATTCTGCTGGATGTGATCCAACTGTGGATTCTGCCTGCACTGCAACAGAGTCTGCAAAAAGCCGGCCTGACCTTGGCCGAACCGCTGATGAACAAACTGTTCGGTCACGACAGCCGCATGGATGGGCAAGCCACGCTGCGTCAACAAGTCACCTTGCAGCTGTTTATCCCGCTGGCACAGGCGGTGCTGGAGCGTTATGAAAACTGGGATCCGCTCGACAGCCACAGCGAAATCAATGCGCTGTTCGGTGAGCTGGTGCCACAGAAACCGGCCACTAGCGTGCTGGCGTTTGTAAATGGTGAGATTCAGCGCACGCTGGGCGGCGACAACCGCTTCGATCTGCTGGATGTGCCTTTAGTGGTCAGCATGGCGCAACTGCACGGTGAATTCCTGCAGCATCGGATGGCGATCATCCCGGCCCTGCGCGCCATGTGCGAAGTGGTGTCGCTGTATCAGTGCGACGTGCTGTTGCTGACGGGCCGCCCTTCGCGCTTCCCTGGCATTCAGGCGCTGGTGCGTCATCTGCAGCCGCTGCCGGGCAGCCGTATTCTGTCGCTGGAAGGCTATCACACCAGCGACTGGTATCCGTTCAACAAACAAGGCCGTATCGATAACCCGAAATCCACGGCCGCGGTGGGCGCGATGCTGTGTCTGCTGGCACTCGATCTGCGTCTCAGCAGCTTCTGGTTCCGCGCCGGTGATTTCGAGCCTTACTCCACCATTCGCTATCTCGGCGTGCTGGATGAAACCGCCACACTGAGTGATGACAACCTGTGCTATAGCGAAATCGATCTCGATAAAGGGGATTTCGCACTGGATCGTAAAAGCAGCTTCCGCATTCGCGGCAATGTCTGCCTCGGTTTCCGTCAGCTGGATAATGACCGCTGGCCAGCTTCACCGCTGTACAGTCTGAGCATCACCGATCCGAATCTGGCGCGTAAAGTCGCCGGCGAAAGCATCCTGCGTATCAAGCTGGCGGTGCAGCCAGGTCCGGACAACTTTGGTCCGGAGCGTCTGGTGCTGAGCGATGCCCGTATGGATGACGGCACTCGCGTGCCGCTGGAACAACTGAGTCTGAAACTGAATACGCTGTCTGCGACCGGCAATGCCAACGCGCAGTATTGGATTGACAGCGGGAGCGTTTGCAAACGATGAGAACTGCCAAGAGAGCCACCTCTGTTACGCCTGCCAAACGTCTGAGCCTGATGCAGGAGACGCTGGACGGCGCACTGAACTGGATTGAAACCCATCAGGCGCAGGCACCGCGTCTGGCACTGGAAGCCGATACGCTGCGGCTGCAACTGCGCCGCGCGCGCGTGGAAAGTCATGCGCTGGCGCGTCAACTGGCGCGTCCGGTGACGCTGGCGTTGTTTGGCCAGTCACAGGCGGGCAAAGCCTGGCTGTTGAGTGAAATGGTGGGTGATGCGCAGGGCCAACTGATGGCGCGTCTGGGCGATAGAATCGTGAACCATTTCCAGAACATTAATCCCGGCAATCTCGATTTTGCCATTGCCACCCGCTTCAGCCACCAGCGTGAAACCCAGTCCAGCGCCTGGCCACTGGAGATGACGCTACTTAATGACGTGGAGCTGATTCGCCTGGTGCTGGCCTGTGCCAAAACTGAAGTTCAGCCAGACAGCACAGTGATCGATGCTGCGCTACAGCGTTTGCAGCGCCATCGTCAGGATGAGCCGCAGCCGGGTCTCGACAGCGATGCGTTGATTACATTGTGGGCGTGGAGCCGCCGTCAACATCGTCACGCAGAGGTACTGGATCGCCACTTCTGGCCACAGGCGGTGGAACTTGCTCCGTGGTTAAACGTCGATGACCGCATTCAGCTGTTTGCGCTGCTGTGGCCTAATCAGGCGGCACTCAACGAACAGTTACGTAATCTGATGCACCTGCGCCATCAGCTGCGCCAGGCACCGCGCCTGCTGGCGCCGCTGAGCCTGTTAACCGATGACGCCTCGCTGCCTGCGGAAAAACTGATCAGCAACGATGCCGACTGGCAGGAAATGATTGAAGTCTGCCCGATTGTCGCCAATCGTGTCGCTAAACCTCAGCAGGTGCCGCTGGGCCTGCTGGCGTTGTTAACGCTGGAAATCACCGTTCCGCTGAATTCAACGCCGCGTCAAGCGCTGTATGATGAAGCCGATATGCTGGAGCTGCCAGCGCCCGGCCAGCCTGCCGACGTGGGTCAGCAAGAAGATTTAGCCCAGCTGCGCAAACGCGATCCTCTGCGGGCGGCGCTGCTGGAGCAGAAACGCGCACTGCTGCCGGGACTGTATGCCGCGCGTCAGGGCATCGACCTTATGCTGATCTGTACCGCCGCCAGCCAGCGTCAGGATACCGACATTGCGGTTAACGCACTGCGTGAATGGCATATCCATCAAACCGTAGCCGCCAGTGGTGAAAAGCCTCGCCTGATTTGGGCGATCACCCCGCACGATGCGCGCTATCAGCAGCAGCAGATTAATGTTGATGAAGCCGTGCAGCGTCAGATCGGTCAGCCAGGGCAAAGCTGGGGCTCGATGCTGGCGCTGGATCGCGCTGGCGTCGATCGCATGGGCAGCTGGTTGCTGGATGAAATGCAGCCGGAGGCGCGTCGCGATCGTCTGGCCCGGCAGTTAAGCACCTTGCAGCAGAAACTGGTAGAACGTTTGCAGCCGTGGACTGAATCTACCGCTACGCCAGAACAGGCAGCACGCAAGCAGGCGATTTCCGATACCTTGCTGAAATGCTTGCAGCATCGTACCGGCCTGCACGGCGAACTGCTGGAGCGTTTACAGCCCTCGCGCGAAGCGGTGCGCCAGCTGTGGCTGAGCCAGAGCAGCGGCACTGTCGCGCAGCACAGCGCGAAAACCGCTGCGGCTGAGCAGAGCTATTTTGGTATTGGCTTTGAGTTTGACCTGTTTAAAGATGAGCCGGTGGCGCCTGCTGAACCGCGTAACAGTGGCCAGCGCGATCAGCAGTTCCCACAGCAAGTGTTTGCGCTGTGGCTTGAGCACCTGCGTCAGCTGCCGGAAAGCCGCAGCCTGCTGGCGCTGCTAAACGTGGATAAACCGACCATGGAAATGCTGGTGGAAGAGCTGATCACCGCCAGTTTCCGCCTGAAGGTATTAAGTAAGCTGCAAAGCGCACTTAACGAACCGGATGCTCAGGCCAGCGCGCATGAAGCGCGTACCGATCGTCAGGTCTCGCGTGCCATGACAGTTTTAGGTGATTTTGTCGCCTGGCTGGGCTTCCTGCAGCGTCCGGAGAGCGAGCGGCCCGAGAGTCGTGTTAACCGTGGGCAAACCATCTTTGCGCGTCCGCCTGCGCCGAGCGTGAGCTTCTCGCCGGGTCAGCGTTTAACGCGTTTGTCAGCCGCACCCGCCAATCACACGGCGTATTACATCTATGACTGGCTGGTGGGATTAAACTCGGTGATCGTGGAGAACAACGGTTATACCGGCGGCGGCGACCTGCCCGCTAATGCCCGTCAGATGCTGGCTATTCTGCTGCTGCCACTGCACGCGTAATCAGTCCTGAATCAGGCGCAGCTCGCCTCGCAGCTGCTGCGCCGCTTCTTCCATCAGCGCCAACACCGGTGCAAACTCCGCCTCGCTCGCCTGTGCAATATGATGTAAATGCAATTCAGCCGGCAGCGCAATCCCGCCCGTCAGCCAATCCCACAGTGCATCCAGATTACAGCCAAACTCCCCGCTGCAGCCACTTTGCGCCACAAACTCACGGTAAAATGCCTGCCGATCGGCCAGTTGCCGGAAATCAAAAGAGAGCATCAACATGGTTAGTTCACCTGTTTGAAGCTGCGATAATGATCGGTGGTCAGAAAGATCAGCCCATCTGAAGAGTAAAGCAGACGATCGGCATCGCGGTGACCGCAATCGTAATTCACATCGGCTTCATACCACTGCCGCCCTTGTTGCATCGGCAGACGATGCTCACGATTGCTAAAACGATCGCCACCAATGGCCCGGCCAGGCAATACGTTGCACAAGTCGCCTTTGCTCGGGTTCCAGCCCTGACGGCGGGCTTCGCTTTTGGTGAGGTATAAATCGGGCAGTTTATGGTGCTGCTGCAACCAGCGAGCGACGGTATTGGCATCGGTGAGTTGCGCAATATCAGCGCTGTGCGCAGCGGTTTTACCGCCTAAGTGCGGTTTCAGTCCGGCCCATGTGGCGGCCAGCGCGAGGAGTAATCCAATCCAGAGTTTCTTTGACATAGTGACATCCTGAAGGGCAGGACGCCGATAATAGCAGTTTTATCGCGGAGAAAAACGCGGGCCAGCATGGCTGGCCCTGGCGGAGGTGTTACTGCATCGCGCTGGCGGCAGGAACGGCATGTCTACGCCATGCACCTGGCGCTACACCGAACTGGCGTTTAAAGCTGCGATTAAACGACTGCTGCGAATCAAATCCCAGTGAGATGGCCACATTGAGGATCGGTTCGTTGGTGGTCGTTAAACGGTCCGCCGATTTTTTCAGTTTCTTATTACGGATGTACTCACCCAGCGGGTAGCCGGTGTGCTCTTTGAACATACGCTGCAGGTGCCATTTCGAATAACCGGCGCGCCCTGCTACGGTGTCCAGATCCAGACGTGCTTCAATGTTGTTATCAATCCAGTCGATCAGATCGTGAATAAATGCGTCGCTCATCATCCCATTTTCTCCCGTCGCCTTAACGAACAGTATCAGTATCAGTTGCAATTACACTTTAAGGGTGACTGACTATGACATTTAATGCAAGTTTTATTATTGCATTAAATGCCGCACTCGCTGTAGGGGCTTTCCCCCACTGAAACGAATTGATCAAAACAGCACATAAAGTGTATCAGATATTCTTGCAGATGCAGTTTGCAGCAGCCTACACTCATCGCGTTTTAATGCAATCTTAAAAGTTGCAGATTTTTCGTACATGTCCTTTTTTTTTTCACACCAACGCGGAATAACAACAATGCATCTGCAAACATATGGGGTTCGTCGGGCGGTAAGCCTGTCAGGAGTGATGTTGCTGGGAAGCCTGCTGGCCGCTTGCGATCGGGGTGTGGCGCAAAACGCCCCGCCACCGCCGCCCGAAGTGAGTGTCGCGCAGGTGGTCGAACAAAAAGTCAGCCAATGGGATAGCTTCAATGGTCGCTTTGAAGCGGTGCAGAGTGTGCAGCTGCGCCCCCGCGTTTCCGGCTATATCGATCAGGTTAACTATCGCGAAGGCGATGACGTGAAAAAGGGTCAGGTGCTGTTCACCATCGATGACCGCACCTACCGCGCCACGTTAGAGCAGGCACAAGCTGAATTGGCCACGGCGCGCAGTCAGGCTTCGCTGGCCCGCAGTGAATCGGCGCGTACCGATAAACTGATCGGCACCAATGTGGTATCCCGTGAAGAGTGGGAACAGCGTCGTTCTGCCGCCAGCCAGGCGCAGGCCAATGTGCTTTCTGCGCAGGCAGCGGTCGACATGGCGCAGCTGAACCTCGACTTTACCCGCGTGACAGCCCCGATTGATGGCCGCGCCAGCCGCGCGATGATCACCACCGGCAACCTGGTGACCGCCGGTGACAGTGCCAGCGTGCTCACCACGCTGGTGTCGCAGGATCGCATGTATGTCTATTTCGATGTCGATGAAGGCACCTATCTGCAATATCAGGCGATGGCACGCCAGGGACAAAACCGCGGCTCGCTGCCAGTTGAAATCGCTCTGACCGGTGAACAGGGGTATCCGCATCGTGGCACCGTTGATTTCCTCGACAACCAGCTGACGGCCAGCACCGGCACCATTCGCATGCGCGCCACGCTGGATAATCATGAACGTCAATTCACGCCCGGTCTGTTTGCCCGCGTGCGTCTGCCCGGCAGTGCCGCGTTTAACGCGCTGTTGATCGACGATAAAGCGGTGCTGACCGATCAGGATCGTAAATACGTTTATGTGGTCGATGCGCAGGGTAAAGCCGAGCGTCGCGATATTCAGGCTGGCGAGCTGGCTGATGGCCTGCGCATTGTGCAATCCGGTTTGAAACCGGGTGACAAGGTTATCGTCAATGGCCTGCAGAAAGTCTTCATGCCTGGCATGCCGGTGAAAGCTCAGCCGGTGGCAATGCGCTCCGCTCAATAATAATCGAGACTGCCTGTTATGGATTTCTCCCGCTTTTTTATCGACCGACCGATTTTCGCGGCGGTGCTGTCGATCTTGATATTTACCACCGGTCTGATCGCCATACCGCTACTGCCGATCAGTGAATATCCCAACGTGGTGCCACCCAGCGTGCAGGTACGCGCGGAATACCCTGGTGCCAACCCCAAAGTGATTGCTGATTCGGTGGCGACGCCGCTGGAAGAGGCGATCAACGGGGTCGAAAACATGATGTACATGAAGTCAGTGGCCGGTTCTGATGGCGTGCTGGTCACCACCGTCACCTTCCGTCCAGGTACCGATCCAGACCAGGCGCAGGTTCAGGTGCAAAACCGTGTGGCGCAGGCGGAAGCCCGCTTGCCTGAGGAAGTGCGTCAGTTGGGTCTGACCACGCAGAAAATGTCACCGACGCTTACGCTGGTGGTGCACATGTTCTCGCCAAAGGGCAAGTATGACTCACTCTATCTGCGTAACTACGCCACTCTGAAGGTGAAAGATGAATTAGCGCGCCTGCCGGGCGTCGGTCAGATTCAGATCTTCGGGGCGGGCGAGTATGCGATGCGCGTCTGGCTCGATCCCAACAAGGTGGCGGCGCGTGGCATGACCGCTTCTGATGTGGTCAGCGCCATGCAGGAGCAGAACGTGCAGGTGTCTGCCGGTCAGTTGGGCGCAGAGCCGACCAAAAAGGCCAGCGACTTCCTGCTGTCGATCAACACCCAGGGCCGTCTGGAGAGCGAGGAGCAGTTCGGCAATATCATCCTGAAAACCGCCGATGACGGCTCGCTGGTACGCCTGCGTGACGTGGCGCGCATTGAGATGGGTTCCGGCAGCTACGCCCTGCGCTCGCAGTTGAACAACAAGGACGCGGTCGGCATCGGTATCTTCCAGGCACCGGGCGCCAACGCCATCGACCTGTCTAACGCCGTGCGTGACAAGATGGCCGAACTGGCCACCCGTTTCCCGGATGATGTGCAGTGGGCCGCGCCGTACGACCCAACGGTGTTCGTGCGTGACTCAATCCGTGCCGTGGTGCAAACGCTGTTTGAAGCGATTGTGCTGGTGGTGCTGGTGGTAATCCTGTTCCTGCAAACCTGGCGCGCGTCCATCATCCCGTTGCTGGCGGTGCCTGTGTCAGTTGTGGGAACCTTTAGCGTGCTGTATCTGCTGGGCTTCTCGCTTAACACGCTCAGCTTGTTTGGCTTGGTGCTCGCGATAGGCATCGTGGTCGATGACGCCATTGTGGTGGTGGAGAACGTCGAGCGTAATATTGCGATGGGACTCTCACCGACGGCGGCGGCGCATCAGGCGATGCGCGAAGTGTCGGGGCCCATTATCGCGATTGCGTTAGTGCTGTGTGCGGTATTCGTGCCGATGGCGTTCCTGTCGGGCGTAACCGGTCAGTTCTACAAGCAGTTTGCGGTGACGATTGCCATCTCCACGGTGATCTCTGCCATCAACTCACTGACGCTCTCTCCGGCGCTGGCGGCCAAGTTGTTGAAAGCCCATGACGCACCGAAAGATATGCCAACGCGTCTGATTGATCGCTTGCTCGGCTGGATTTTCCGTCCGTTCAACCGCTTCTTCCAGCGCAGCTCGGATGGCTACGAGTCGATGGTCGGCAAAACCCTGCGTCGTCGTGGTGCGGTGTTTGGCGTGTATGTGCTGTTGCTGGCGGGCGCGGGCTTTATGTTCCACACCGTACCGGGCGGCTTTATTCCAACGCAGGATAAGCTGTATCTGATTGGTGGCGTGAAAATGCCAGAAGGATCATCACTGGCACGCACCGATGAAGTGATTCGTAAGATGAGCGAGATCGGCATGAACACCGAAGGCGTGGCCTATTCGGTCGCCTTCCCTGGCCTAAATGCCTTGCAGTTCACTAATACACCGAATACAGGAACCGTATTCTTCGGCCTGAAGCCGTTTAATGAACGTACCCGTACGGCTGCGGAAATTAACGCTGAAATCAACGCGAAAATCTCCAAAATCCAGCAGGGCTTCGGTTTCTCGATTATGCCACCGCCGATTCTGGGTCTGGGGCAAGGATCGGGTTACTCGCTGTATGTGCAGGATCGTGCGGGCTTAGGTTACGGGGCGCTGCAAACCGCCATCAATACCTTGTCCGGTGCGGTGATGCAGACACCTGGCATGATGTTCCCAATCTCATCCTATCAGGCCAACGTACCGCAGCTGGATGTGCAGGTGGATCGCGACAAGGCTAAAGCGCAAGGCGTTTCGCTGACCGATCTGTTTAGCACCTTGCAGGTGTATCTTGGCTCCTCTTACGTCAACGACTTCAATAAGTTTGGTCGTACCTGGCGTGTGATGGCGCAGGCAGACGGGGATTTCCGTAACAGCGTGCAGGATATTGCCAATCTGCGTACCCGCAATAATCAGGGCGAGATGGTGCCAATCGGCAGTATGGTGAACATCACCACCACCTACGGCCCCGATCCGGTGATTCGTTATAACGGCTATCCGGCGGCGGACTTGATTGGTGATGCCGATCCACGCGTGCTCTCTTCAGCGCAGGCAATGGAGAAGCTGGAAGCGATGTCGGGCCAGGTATTGCCGAATGGCATGAACATCGAATGGACCGACCTGAGCTATCAGCAGGCCACACAGGGCAACACCGCGTTTATCGTCTTCCCGGTCGCCGTGCTGTTGGCGTTCCTGGTGCTGGCGGCACTGTATGAGAGTTGGACGCTGCCGCTGGCGGTAATCCTGATTGTGCCGGTCACCATGCTGTCCGCGCTGGTCGGTGTGTGGCTCACCGGCGGTGATAACAACGTGTTTGTGCAGGTCGGTCTGGTGGTGCTGATGGGGCTGGCATGTAAGAACGCGATTCTTATTGTCGAGTTCGCCCGTGAGCTGGAAATGCAAGGCAAAGGGATTGTCGAGTCGGCGCTGGAAGCCTGTCGCCTGCGTCTGCGCCCTATCGTGATGACCTCGATTGCCTTTATCGCCGGGACCATTCCGCTAATCCTGGGTGAAGGTGCGGGTGCCGAAGTGCGTGGTGTCACCGGGATTACCGTGTTCTCCGGCATGCTGGGCGTGACGCTGTTTGGTCTGTTCCTGACGCCGGTGTTCTATGTGACGTTACGTAAACTGGTCACGCGTAAGCAGCCGGATGCGGAAGTGCAAACGGTGTAATAAAGTAAGAAGTTAATCGTGTTAAGGCTGCTATTCCTTTGGGATAGCAGCTTTTTTTATGGGTGAGAGTGGAGCCTAAGATGTTTCTGCCCAAAAAAGACTTAGGTTAAGTCAGTCGTTTAGTGAATGAAGAATCAGGTGATATACAGAGTCTCAGGTTCTGAAATGCAAAAAGGCCGTCATAAATGACGACCTCAAGGTGTGATAGCAAAGTTGTGGGACGCGCTTTATTGCGCATCAGAGATAATCAGCGCCCTTTCTTGCAGAGATCATCGATTTCCAGGTCAGGCAGTTCTTCGCAGGCGCTGGTATCGTGTTTCTTCAGCTCAGCCAGCGCATCTGCAACCGTGCGCGTCTCCAGTACTTTCAGCGAGGCTTCTTCTGCCTCTTCCGCAATCGATTTGAAGTACCAGCACAGGTTGGCACTCACCAAACAGCGTGGTGCCACATCCGGACGCGAAGCCCAGAGTTTTTTATCTTCAATCACCGAAGTATAAATATCGCGCAGCGTAATGTCCGCGGCTGGACGACCGAGGTGAATCGAACCGGTACGGCCAAGCGTAGAGACAATGATGCCATCGCGAGTTAACGGAACCATCAGTTTCCGAATGAAACTGGGGTTCGCTTCAAGACCATAAGCCAAAATGGCACTGGTCGAGCGTTTGCCCAGTTGCTCCGCCATCGCTACGCTCAAAACCATCTGCAAAGCTGTCGGGAAGCGGTAATCAAGCATTTCTGTATCCTGAGTTGCGGTTATCTTATTGTTTTTGTGCCGCGGCAGTGAGTAATCAATGAGCAATAAATATAACAAACACTGTTGCTTTTTAGAAGCCAGCGACTGTGATCAAGGCACGTATTCATCATTTGATCAGGCAGAAGCGCACAGGCTGCTTAGTTTACAGCTCCCTTTTGCGGTTGTGGGTTGAGCGCAGGCAATTTCTGCTTCAGCACCCCCACCAACAACACATTCACGAACGCCAACAGGCACAGCAGCCATAATGTGGCATTCGCCCCGAGCTGCTGAAAAACATATCCCCCTACCAGCGGCGTTAATGCCTGGCCAATCAGAGCCGGACGCGCCATGCGCCCTACCACAATGGCGTAGGCCTCTGGTTTGACCATCACCAGCGGTAAAGTTCCCCGTACTATCGCACGCAAACCATTTCCGGCGCCGTACAGCACCATACTGACCAGCGCGAACTGCGGAAATAAGGTCAACAACAGCAATCCGATGGCCACCAGTCCTACCGAGAAAAACGTCGTCCAGATCGGATGTCCCCGTTTGAACGCAATATCCACAATCCGCGAACCGACCTGGCAAGGGCCGAGAATCGCGCTGATGGCTAAGGCGGCAGTCAATGAGTGGCCGCTGGCTTGTAACAAACTAATCAACTGCACCGAAATAGCGGTCATAATCACCGAAGCCAGGGTGAAAATGCTGCACAACAGCCAAAACAGCGCGGGTGCCAAATCACTACTGTTATCACGGACCTTCGCCGCAACTTTCGCGATAGGCTTAACCGGCGCAGGCAGTGCATAACAATAGGCAGGCAATACGGTTAGGCTTAATAGCGCGGCAATGGCGAAACAGGCGCCGCGCCAGTCAAGCCAGTGAATCAGCAGCGCGGTGCCGGGCCACACTAGCGTGGTACAAAAGCCGGAGATGAGGGTAATACCGGTAATCGCCCCGCGAGCCTGTCCACCATAAAGCGTTCCGAGGGTGGCAAACAGGGAATCGTATAAACCCATCGCCATTCCAATGCCGATAATCAGCCAGGCAAAGAGGAACAGCAGCAGATGGTGGCTTAATCCCATGATCACCAGGCCCAGCGCCATCACCGCCCCGCTCGACGCCAGCAGCACGCGGCCATAACTGCCCGCAATCAGGCGGCCACTTAAGGGTGCTAACAGGCCAGAAACCAAAATGCCCAAAGACAACGCGCCATATACCCACTGCTGCGACCAGCCGGTTTCCGCCACAATCGGATTCGCCATCACGGCCATAAGATAAAACGAGCCGCCCCACGACAGGATTTGAACCCATCCGAGTGTCACGATGGCAGGAACCGCAGGTTTAGGGTGATGCTCCACGACAAGTTTCCGTTAGCAGGCAAAGCATTGTTATAACATGTTCATCCTGCTGGAAAAATGCTTGTGTGCCCTGCTTCGCGAATTCACGCTATCAGGGTGGAAGATTGGCTCCGAATGGGATACGTTAAGTGGTATGTTGTAACTATGGAGCGTAATATGTCTCGCTATGATTTGGTTGCCGATTTGCATGAGTGCGTTAACGCGCTGGAGCTTGGTCTCAGCACCCTGCGTCAACAGGTGGAACAGCAACCGTTGCTGATTGCGCGCGCCTTTAGTTTGCCCGAGATCGAAAAAGGCCACGAGAATGATGAAATTGAGCGCATTGCCGTGACTCAACATCTCGGGCAGAAAGCGCGAGACATGGCGCTGGCTCACTACTGTCGTCTGTTTATGCAGCACCAGTCGGAAAAACTCAGCACTAAGGCTGCGGTGCGCTTGCCTGGCGCTATCTGTATTGAAGCGGATGAAGCCGTCAGCGAGCACATAAGCCAACAGGTGGCCGATATCAATGCCCTTAAGCTGCGGCTTGAGCACCTGATTACCGTGGAGTCGGGCTTGCCAAGTGAGGCGCGTTTTGAATTTGTCCACCAGCATCTGCGCGGCTTAATCACCCTGAACGCCTATCGCAGCGTGACCTTGCTGCACGCGCCGGACAGCCTGCGCTTTGGCTGGGCTAACAAGAACATCATTAAAAACCTCACACGTGAAGCCGTGGTCGAACAGCTGGAACGCAGCCTGAAGGCAAACCGTGCGCAAGCGCCCTGGACGCGCGAACAGTGGGCGGAAAAAGTCCAGCAAGAGCTGGAGATGATTTTGTCTCTCCCCGCCGATGCCAAACTGAAAATCAAGCGCCCGGTTAAGGTCCAACCAATTGCCCGCGTCTGGCGCGCCAGTAATAAGAAGCAGGTGCAGCTCGCTTGCCCCTCTCCGCTGCTGGTGCTGTGTCGGGATAAGACTCAGGTGCCGATTTTAGGGGAATTGCTGGATTACGATGCCGATAACGTCACGCATCGTCATAAGCCGTTGGCGCAGCCGCTGCATCTGGTGATCCCACGGCTGCACTTGTGGAGTGACAAGCTTTAATAAAGAAGCGGCCCTCAGGCCGCCTCTGTTATCGCACATCATCGCTGAACCGAGCGGCATGCCCCCTCAGTTATCGCAATAATTATTGCTTCATGCTGCCAACCATCTCTTCAGGACGCACCCACTCGTCAAACTGTTCTTCAGTCAGATAGCCGAGCTTCAGCGCTGAGCCTTTTAGCGTCAGCCCTTCTTTATGGGCTTTCTTAGCGATTTCCGCCGCTTTGTCATAACCGATATGGGTATTCAGCGCCGTCACCAGCATCAGCGACTCGTTCAGTAACTGATCGATACGCTCGCGCACCGGTTCGATACCCACCGCACAGTGATGGTTGAAGCTATCCATCCCGTCGGCCAGCAAACGAATTGACTGCAGGAAGTTGTGGATCACCATTGGACGGAACACGTTCAACTCAAAGTTGCCCGAAGCACCACCAATATTCACTGCAACGTCGTTACCCATCACCTGGCAGCACAGCATGGTTAGCGCTTCACACTGGGTTGGGTTCACTTTACCGGGCATGATTGAGCTGCCTGGTTCGTTCTCTGGAATGGCAAGTTCGCCAATACCACAACGTGGACCCGATGCCAGCCAGCGCACGTCGTTAGCGATCTTCATCAGTGAAGCTGCCAAACCTTTCAGCGCGCCGTGGGCATGCACCAATGCATCACAGGTCGCCAGCGCTTCAAATTTATTCGGCGCAGTCACAAACGGTTGCTGTGTCAGTTCAGCCAGCGCTTTCGCCACGCGAACCGCATACTCGGGATGGGTGTTTAAACCGGTGCCCACTGCGGTGCCACCCAGTGCCAGTTCGGCCACGTGAGGAATGCTGTGTTCGATGTGCTTGAGGTTATGCTCCAGCATTGCTACCCAGCCGGAAATTTCCTGGCCCAGCGTCAATGGCGTAGCATCCTGCAGGTGGGTACGACCAATCTTCACGATGTCTTTGAAGGCTTCAGACTTCTCGCTCAGGGTCTTTTTCAGCACATGAATTTGCGGAATCAGCTGCTCCCGCACGGCGATGACCGCGGCCACGTGCATGGCGGTGGGGAACACATCGTTGGAGCTTTGGCTCTTATTGACATCATCGTTTGGGTGCACCAAACGCGACATGCCACGCTCGCCGCCGAGAATTTCACTGGCGCGGTTGGCCAGCACTTCGTTCATGTTCATGTTGGTCTGGGTACCGGAACCGGTCTGCCAGATCGCCAGCGGAAACTCTTCACTGTGTTTATCAGCCAGCACTTCGTCAGCCGCTTTCAGAATCGCTTCTGCTCGTTCAGCCGGAAGCAGGCCGAGATCGCGGTTCACCTGTGCTGCAGCGCGTTTGGTCAACGCCAAAGCATGCACCAATGCGACGGGCATCTTCTCGGTTGAGATACGGAAATGCTCCAGCGAACGCTGGGTTTGTGCCCCCCACAACTTATCTGCCGGTACTTCGATCGGTCCCATTGAATCTTTTTCAATGCGATTCGCTGCCATGACTACGTCTCCTTAGCTCAGATTAGAGGTTTCCGCTCAGGTCGTCTTCCCGCGACGCCGTTGAGCGAGCAAGATTGTCACACACAAGAAATTAACATTATGCGAGCCCATCGCGTTTATTGCACTTGTTGATGTATTTTGTATGGCACTTTCTGCTTTAATAAGCCTATTTACTTACGGTTATTAAGGGTAAACGATGCAAAAAATGAACAATTCGCTGCAAAATTACGCTTGGGGCAGCAAAACTGCGCTGACCGAACTTTACGGCATTGAGAACCCAAAAGGATTACCGATGGCGGAGCTGTGGATGGGCGCCCATCCGAAGAGTCCGTCAACCGTTGAGATCAACGGTGAAACGCGTTCCCTGCGCGATGTTATCAATGATGATCAAACCGCAGCCTTAGGCGCGGCCGTCGCACAGCGTTTTGGTGAGTTGCCGTTTTTGTTTAAGGTACTGTGCGCCGATCAGGCCTTATCGATTCAGGTTCACCCAAGCAAAGCCGCAGCCGAAGAGGGATTTGCGCGCGAGAATGCCGCCGGTATTCCGATTGGCGCTGCTGAGCGTAACTACAAAGACGCGAATCACAAGCCGGAACTGGTGTATGCCCTGACCCCATTCCAGGCGATGAACGGCTTCCGTGAAATGCACGAAATTGTCTCACTGCTTGAGCCGGTGGCCGGTGCCCATCCGCAGATCGCTCACTTCCTCGAAAAACCTGATGAGGCAAGCCTCGCCAAACTGTTCTCCACCCTGCTGTCGTTAAAAGACGAGCCTAAATCACTGGCGTTGGCGGTGCTGAAATCTGCACTCAACTCACGTGGTGGCGAACCCTGGCAGACCATCAAAAGCATTGCGGCTGATTATCCGGACGATACCGGCTTGTTCTCGCCGTTGTTGCTGAACGTCATCACCCTGCAGCCTGGAGAAGCCATGTTTCTGTTTGCCGAGACGCCGCATGCCTATTTAAAAGGGGTGGCACTCGAAGTGATGGCGAATTCCGATAACGTTCTGCGCGCGGGACTGACGCCAAAATTCATCGATATCCCAGAGTTGATGGCGAACCTGAAGTTTGAAGCAAAGCCCGCTGCCACGCTGTTGACGCAGCCTCAGCAAGTGGGCGACACGCTGAACTTCCCAATTCCGGTGGAGGATTTTGCCTTTGCCATCCATGCCCTCTCCGCTTCGCCACAGCCGTTAGCGCAACAGAGTGCGGCTCTGCTGTTTTGCATCGAAGGTCAGGCGGTGATTGAGAAGTCAGGTGAGCAACTCGTATTGAAGCCCGGTGAGTCGTGCTTCGTTGCCGCCAATGAGTCCCCGGTTAACGCTGCTGGCACAGGACGCCTGGCGCGGGTCTACAACGCGCTCAGCTGATCCGGCTGACGATGCCAGCATTAACTGCTATTCTTTCAAACTATTAATTTAAAACGCCTGCGGGCGTTTTTCTTCAGCGTCGCACCCCATCAGCGGCGTGCGGACCCAAGGATAAGGACGACTCAGCGATGAAAAAGACCAAGGTTGCCGTAGGTGTCATTGTAGCGATCGGCGTGATCTGGACAGGCGCGGCATGGTTTACCGGCAAGCAGCTGGAAAGCCATATGGATCAGATGTTGCAAAACGCCAACACTCAGCTTAATGCCTATGCGCCAAACGCTCGCCTGACGCTCAGCTATCAGGACTACCAGCGCGGCATCTTCAGCAGCAAAACCAAACTGGTGATTCAGGCCAGTTCACAGACGGAAGACAACCCGTTGCTGAAGCCGGGTCAAAGCATCGTGCTGAACGAAACCATCGACCATGGTCCCTTCCCCTTTGCGCAGTTGAAGCGCGGCAGTCTGATTCCGAGCATGGCTTCGGTGCATACCGAGCTGGAAAACACCGATGCGGTGAAGAAACTGTTTGAACTCACCAACGGTAAATCGCTGGTGACCGCTGACACCCGCGTGGGCTACAGCGGCGCCACCGACACCGTGCTGGACCTGCTGGCGGTGGATTATAACAATGCGCAGACCGGCGATCGTCTTGCCACCAACGGCGGAACCCTGGAAATCAGCGCGGACAGCAAAGGCGATAAAGTCAGCCTGAATGGCGATTTCTCCAGCATCGCGGTTACCAGCAAAAACCAGGTTGAGCAGCCGGTACTGTTCACCATTAACGGCCTAAAGCTGAATGGTGATACTCATCTCAGCCCGGAAGGTGTGCGCGTGGGCGATCAGTCCATTAGCCTGGATAAACTCGACGCCAGCATTAACGGTCAGGAAGGTTTGTCATTGCAGAAGCTGGACACCAAATCCTCCTTCGATAATAAAGATGGCAAAATCGGCGGCGATCTGAATATGAACGTCGGCAACATCAGCCTGCAGAAGCAGCCGTTTGGCGAAGCTAAGCTGGCGATGAAGTTTGCACAGTTTGATGCGCAAGCGGTGAAAACCTTCTCGGATAGCTACAACGCGCAGATGCAGGCCTTGCTGAACCAGCCCGGTTTGGTTGAGGATCCGGTACGCTATCAGGCCAGTGTGCAAACCATCCTGAAAAATAACCTGCCGACACTGTTAAAAGGGTCTCCAACCATCAGCATTGCGCCGCTGAGCTGGAAAAACGATAAAGGTGAAAGCACCTTTAACCTCAGCGTTGGCTTCAACGATCCCGCTACCGTAACGGGCGAAGCGCAGAATCTTGGTGCCGCAGTGGATCGCGTGTTAAAAACGTTGGATGGCAAGCTGAACATCAACATGCCAATGGCTACCGAAGCGATGCGTCATGTGGGGCTGGCTGAAGGTTATCAGAGCGACGATGCGCAGAAGCTGGCGGATCAGCAGGTGAAAGGTCTGGCGGCAATGGGCCAGATGTTCCGTCTGACGCAGCAGCAGGATGATAACATCACCACCAGCCTGCAATACGGCAACGGTCAGGTGACTATGAACGGCGACAAGATGTCACTGGAGCAGTTCCTGTCACGCTATATGCTGGGCGCGCAGACCAGCGAAGGGATGCCGGAGTAATCAGCTTGCGGGTGCACCTCGGTGTGCCCGCCTATCTTATCCTCCCCGCACCAACTGCGGCGGCACAATCAAGGTTTGCACTTCCGCATCCGGCTGCGCCAGCCGTTGCAACATCCTTTCGCCCGCTCGCCTTCCGACATCACGCGCTTCACTGCTGACAAACGTCAGAGAAGAATCATACGACTCACGCTGCGGATCGTCATTAAAGCCGACCAGCGCCAGCTTTTGCGTGAAGTAACTGTCTACCGCATCTTCGCCCAGCGAACGTCCGCTATGAATCGCACCGAAATAGCAGCCCAGCGTAGTGCTGGCGTTATGCGCAATAATGGCGGTGATGCGTGGATGATGATGCAGTAGGTCCTGCGTCAATGCCGACACGCTCTGCTGGCGGTCGTCACATTCAATGATCCAGTCTGGACGAAACGGTAAACCGTATTGCAACAGGGTCGCACAATAGCCGCCAATACGTTCCGCGCGCGTTAGAGAAGAACCCAATCCGCCCACCCACGCGATACGCTGATGCCCCTGACGGATCAGGTATTCGGTGGCGATGCGCGCCGCCTGGCTGTTGTCTGGACGCAAGGAATCGACCTTGTCGAGGCTGCTGGCCCGCGCGGCGCAAATGAGTGCAATCTGTTGCTCATGCGCCTGCGCGACCAGCGTTTCCGCCTGCGCAACGGCACCTCCCAACACAATGCCATCCGCGCCCTGTGCGGCCAGGGAATCGAAGCAGCGTTGCAGATGCTGCCCGTGTTGTCCGCTTTGCGTCAGAACCAGCACTTTGCCCTGCTGCTCCAGCACTTCACTGAGCCCTGCCGTCATCGCCGCATAAAACGGCTGGCTGAGGTCGCGCACAATCAAGCCAATCACACCACTCTCACCGCCACGCAGGATGGAGGCTGAACGGTTGCGCACGTAGCCCAACTGCTCAATCGCCTGATTAACCCGCTCGGCCGTGGCGGAAGAGATCCGTCCTTTACCGGACAGCACCAGAGAGACTGTCGATACCGATACGCCAGCCGCCTGCGCGACATCGTGAATAGTGGTTTTAGGCTGAGACATCCGGTTCCGTTTCCAACAACTGATGAAGAAACAAAGAGGTAAAACGTTACACTGATTCACGCAAAAATAAAGCCTGGGATTAGTCACGCTTTGTGACTATAGCCACAAAACTACGTGGTAAAACGTTTTATCATTCTTTACCAGTTTGATAAATTGCCGCTTTTTAACCAGGAGAGACTATGTCCGCCAGCCGACCCAAAATGTCACTTTGGGAATTTTTCCAGAGTCTGGGTAAAACCTTTATGTTGCCCGTTGCCCTGTTGTCGTTCTGCGGCATTTTGCTCGGGATCGGTAGTTCACTGAGCAGCCACGATGTGCTGACGCTGATTCCGATGCTCGATCAGCCGTTCCTGCAATACCTGTTTATCTGGATGGCTAAGCTCGGTTCATTTGCCTTCAGTTATCTGCCAGTGATGTTCGCCATTGCGATTCCACTGGGCATGGCGCGGGAGAACAAAGGCGTCGCCGCCTTTGCCGGTTTTGTCGGCTACGCAGTGCTGAACCTGAGCGTGAACTTCTGGCTCAATATCAATGGCATCTTGCCGACCACCGATGCGGCGGTGCTGAAAGCCAACAACGTACAAAACATCCTTGGCATTCAGTCGATCGACACCGGTATTCTCGGCGCGGTGATTGTTGGTGTGGTGGTGTTCTGGCTGCATGAACGCTTCCACAATATCCGTCTGCCGGATGCGCTGGCCTTCTTCGGCGGTACGCGCTTTGTGCCGATTGTCACCACCGTGGTGATGGGCTTACTCGGCTTAGTGGTGCCTCTGATTTGGCCATTCTTTGCGCGTGCCATCACCGGCCTCGGCTGGATGATCAACAGTGCGGGTGAATTCGGCCCGATGATCTTCGGCACCGGCGAACGTCTGCTGCTGCCGTTTGGTCTGCAACATATTCTGGTGGCAATTATTCGCTTCACCGATGCGGGCGGCACGCTCGACGTCTGTGGAAAGAGCGTCAGCGGTGCCCTCACCATCTTCCAGGCGCAGCTGGCTTGCCCGGATACTCACGGCTTCGCGGAAAGCGCCACGCGCTTCCTGTCGCAAGGCAAGATGCCGGCCTTCCTCGGTGGTTTGCCGGGTGCCGCACTGGCGATTTATCACTGTGCACGTCCTGAAAATCGTCACAAAATTAAAGGGCTGCTGATTTCGGGTGTGGTGGCTTGCGTGGTCGGCGGGACTACCGAACCGATCGAATTCCTGTTCCTGTTCGTGGCTCCGGTGTTGTATCTGATTCACGCCCTGTTGACGGGCCTGGGCTTCACTGTGATGGCGATTCTCGGCGTGACCATCGGTAACACCGACGGCAACGTCATCGACTTCTTCGTGTTCGGCGTGCTGCACGGCCTCTCTACCAAATGGTATTGGGTACCGGTGATTGCGGCGGTGTGGTTCGTGGGTTATTACGCCATCTTCCGTTTTGCTATCACCCGCTTCAATATCAAGACACCGGGGCGCGAAGCAGAAACCAGCAGCGTGGAACAGCAGGTCAGCCGCGCGGGCGTGGGTAAATCAGGCTACAACACCCCGGCAATCCTCGAGGCTCTGGGCGGTGTGGAAAACATCACCTCGCTGGATAACTGCCTGACGCGTCTGCGTCTTACCATTGCGGACATGAGCAAAGTGAACGATGCCGCACTGAAAGCCAATGGCGCAATTGGTGTGGTGCATCTCAACCAAACCAGCCTGCAAGTGGTGATCGGTCCGCAGGTGCAGTCGGTGAAAGATGAAATGGCACACCTGATGAGCGCGACGGTGTAATGATGCAGAGGTTTGATTTCGACCAGGCCGTGGATCGCCACGGCAGCTGGTGCACGCAGTGGGATTTCGTGGCGGACCGCTTTGGTGTGGAGGGCTTATTGCCCTTCACCATCTCCGATATGGATTTCGCGACGGCACCCTGCATCATTGAGGCCCTGCAACAGCGGTTAAACCATGGCGTATTGGGCTACAGCCGCTGGCAGCATCAGGACTTTACCTCGGCCATTCAACACTGGATGCAGCGCCGTTTTGCCACAGAGGTTGAGGCGCAATCGCTGGTTTACGGCCCGTCGGTGATCTACATGGTGGCGCAGATGCTGCGCCACTGGACAAAACCCGGCGATGAAGTGCTGATTCATACGCCTGCCTACGATGCGTTTTATAACACCATCAAAGGCAATCAACGTCGTGTACTGGAACTGCCGCTACAGCGCCAGGGTAATGACTGGCAGTGTGATATGACGCAACTGGAACAGCTGCTGGCGCGACCCGATTGCAAAGTGATGCTGCTGTGCAGCCCGCACAATCCTACCGGTAAAGTGTGGCAGCGTGAGGAGTTGCAGCAAATGGCCGCGCTCTGTGCACGACACGATGTGAAAGTGATCAGCGATGAGATCCATATGGATATGGTGTTGGGCGACGCACACCACATCCCGTGGAGCCAGGTGGCGCAATCTCACTGGGCGTTGTTTACATCGGCATCAAAGAGTTTCAACATTCCGGCGTTGACCGGCGCGTGGGGCATTATTCCGCATGATGCCGATCGCCAGGCGTGGTTCCAGGCGCTGAAGCAACAGGACGGCCTATCGTCACCGGCGGTGATGGCCGTCGCGGCGACCATTGCCGCGTATCGTGAAGGTTCAGCCTGGCTGGATGCACTGCGCGATTATTTGCAGGCGAATATGCAGCACATCGCGCAACGGCTGAATGCCGCGTTTCCTGCGCTGAGCTGGCAGCCCCCTGCCGCCACCTATCTGGCATGGATTGATCTTACTCCGCTCGGTATTGATGAGCAGGCACTGCAACAGCAGCTGATTCATCAGTACAAGGTGGCGATCATGCCGGGTTCGACTTACGGTGATGCCAGCCGCGGTTATCTTCGCCTCAACGCGGGTTGCCCACGCAGTAAGCTGGATGACGGGCTGGATCGCCTGATTGCGGCTTTAAAATCGTATTAAATGCGCTCGGATGCTGATTAATTCAGCATCCATTTCACGTCTTGCGCAAATCGCTGGCGCTGTTGCGCAAGATGTTTTTATAATGCTCTGCACTTTATGAAACTTTAGCGAGTGCGACATGATTGACCTGAAACTCCCCCTGACCGACATCCACCGCCACCTTGATGGCAACATCCGCGCACAAACCATTCTTGATTTAGGTCGCCAGTTTAATCTCGCGTTGCCTGCCAACTCGCTCGACGATCTACGTCCGCATGTGCAAGTGACGGCCAATGAACCCGATCTGGTGAGCTTCCTGCAGAAGCTGGACTGGGGCGTAAAAGTGCTGGGCGATTTGGATGCCTGCCGCCGCATTGCGCTGGAAAACGTGGAAGATGCCGCTCGCGCAGGGATTCATTATGCAGAATTACGCTTCTCGCCGGGCTATATGGCGATGACGCATAACCTGCCGATTGCCGGTGTGGTGGAAGCCGTGATTGATGGCGTGCGCGCTGGCGTAAAACAGTACGGCGTGGATGTGAACCTGATCGGCATTATGAGCCGTACCTTTGGTGATGAAGCCTGCCTGCGCGAACTGGAAGGTTTGCTGGCACACCGCGATGGGATTACTGCTGTGGATCTGGCTGGTGATGAGCTCGGCTTCCCGGGCAGTGAGTTCCTCAGCCACTTCAATCGCGCGCGTGATGCTGGTTTCCGTATTACCGTGCACGCCGGTGAAGCCGCTGGCCCGGAAAGCATCTGGCAGGCGATTCGCGAACTCGGCGCGGAGCGTATTGGCCATGGCGTAAAAGCGATTGAAGACCGCGCGCTGATGGATTTCCTGGCTGAGCAGCGTATTGGTATTGAATCCTGCATGACCTCGAACATTCAGACCAGCACCGTGGCATCGCTGGCCACTCATCCGCTGAAAGCCTTCCTGCAACACGGCATTCTCGCCACCATCAACACCGATGATCCGGCAGTTCAGGGTATTGAGCTGGCGTATGAGTATGAGCACGCTGCGCCGCAGGCAGGACTCACCGCCGAAGAGATGCGCCAGGCGCAGGAAAATGGTGTGACGATTGCCTTCCTCAGCGATGCAGAGAAAGCGGCACTGCGTCAGCGCGTGGCGGGATAACGCGCCTTAAAGTAAAAAAGGTGCGCATTGCTGCGCACCTTTTTAATCAAGCCGCACCTGGGTGAACTGAGCTTTTGATGGCATCGGTTCCCGCATGGTGCGCTTTCGTTTTATCACTTCAGCGACATCGTCTGGCGCTTCTCAGCGGATTGTAAACCGAGTTCGATCAGCTCCATCACCTGAATCGCCTCTTCAGCCTGTACCGGGTTTTCACCGGTGCCCGCAATCGCATCACGAATCGCCGCGTAGTATGCCGGATAGTTACCTGGTAGCGTCAGCAGCTCTTTCTCCACCATCACATCGCCTTCTGCCAGCGTCAGGGTACCGTTGCGCATGTCGTAGCCCCAGTCTTCCTGCGGTGGACGTTCGCCGGCTTTCAAACGGTCTTCCTGCGGATCCAGGCCGTATTTGACATAGCTGCCCCGCGTGCCGTGCACCACGAAGCGCGCCGATTCTGCTGCCACCAGCATGCTGGCGTGCAGCACCACACGACGGGTAGGATAAGTCAGCACTGCGTGGAAATAATCGGTGGTTTGCGCGCCAGGACGCAATTCTGCCATATCCACGGTGATCGCTACTGGCGGGCCGAACAATTGCAGCGCCTGGTCTAACACATGCGGCCCCAGATCGAACCAGATACCGCTGCCAGGCCCTTTCATTTCACGCCAGCGCTGACGAACTTCAGGGCGGAAGCGATCAAAATGCGATTCAAGATAACGCACATCACCTAAAGCGCCATCAGCCAGCAAGGTTTTCAGCGTCAGGAAGTCACTGTCCCAACGGCGATTGTGGAAAACGGAGAGCAGCAGCCCTTTGGCCTTGGCCAGTGCATCCAGCTCACGCGCTTGTGACAGCGTCACGGTAAACGGTTTATCCACCACCACATGTTTACCGGCATTCAGCGCCGCTTTGGCTAACGGGAAGTGAGTATCATTTGGCGTTGGTATCACAATCAGTTGCAGTGTCGGGTCATCAAGCAGGGCTTGTGGATCAGAGGCCACCTGCACCGAGGGCCAATCTGCATGCACCTTGCTGGCATCGCTGCTGGAGACGGCTGCCAGTTCAACGCCTGGCGTACCGACGATCAAAGGAGCATGAAAGGTTTTGCTGGCAAAACCGTAGCCAATCAGCCCGACACGTAATTTATCGCTCATTCTCATTCCTCTTGTTCGTTACCAGACTGATTTAAGACGAATCAGCCGGTAACAACAAGGCGGAATCACCTGAAAACTCAGGAGATCGCACTCCGTGCCGGTTGCCAGCTTTCCTGCGCCACCAGGGCATCGTGCGCATCCTGACTGCGACGCCGGAAATCACTGGGGCTGACGCCGACACGTTTGCGGAACACGCGAGAGAAATAGAGCTGATCGTCATAACCCACTTCGCGCCCAACCGAGGCAATGGGCTCCTGCGTGGTTTGCAGCAACAGTTTGGCGCGGATGACGCGCTGATCTTCGCGCCAGCGCAGCAAATTGATCCCCATCTGTTCACGAAACAGATGCGCCAGTCGTGACGGGGAAAGACACACATGCCGCGCCACTTCCTCGATTTTTACCTCGCTTGCCAGATGGTTGGTGACGTATTGGCAGGCTTCAATCACGCGCGGATCGCGAATTTGCTGATGACTGCGCGGATCTTCTTCCACCGCACGCAGCAGCAGGCGCTCCAGCAGATTCATCGCCAGTTCCTCGGCAAAGCGACGGCCTGAGTTGTGGGTTTGCTCAATGCTGGCAAACAGACGATCAAACTCGGCACGTTGCGCTTCCGGCAAGCGTAACCGCCCCACGCCCTGGCTCTCATCCTGCCACTGCAACCAGTCCGTCCAGTAAGCCCGTGGACGGAAATAGACCCAGCGATGGAACCAGCATGGGCTGTCTGGTGAACGGCCATAGTAGTGCGGGGTTTTAGGCTGGAACAGCAGCAAGTCACCGGGTTCGCAGTCAAACGCCGATTCGCCATCAAAAATGCGGCCCTGACCTTTGATGGTCAGATTAAGGATGTAACCCTTCATGCCGAGCGGTCGGTCGATAAAGAAGTCCAACTGATCGTTGGCATTGATCGGTGTTAAGCCCGCCACCAGCCAGGCATTAAACGGATAGCCGGGTAGCAGTGGGTTCTGCTGCTCACTGGGGGGTTCACGATGGTACATAGTGCCCTCACGGTAACCTGTAAATGCGCAGTGCCGCGCGCCAGAAGGGCGACCCTCTGGCCGCCCTGCCTCATCTTTTACGGCTGGGATCAGGCCGCTTTGTTTTTCTGTTTGTAGCGGTCAAAAATCACCGCCGCTAACAGTATCAAACCGCGCACCACATACTGTGAGAACGGCGAGATATTCAATAAATTCATCGCATTCTCAACCGTACCCAGAATCAGCACGCCCGCTACCACATAAGAAATCTTTCCGATGCCGCCTTTCAGCGAAACGCCGCCCAACACACAGGCTGAAATCACAATCAATTCATAACCGAGTGAAGTCATCGGCTGACCACTGGTCATGCGCGAGGCCAGAATAATGCCTGCCGCCGCCGAAACCAGTCCCGAAAGAATGAAGATGATGATACGGGTACGCACCACCGGCACCCCGGCCAGACGTGCCGCTTCTTCATTACCGCCAATCGCCAGCGTGTTGCGGCCAAAGGTGGTTTTATTCAGCACGAAACCAAACACAATCATGGTGGCGATGGTGAGCCAGATCGGCGCTGGCAAACCAAGCCAGTTGGCATAACCGAGGGTGAAAAAGCGTTCATCCTCTATGCCGACCGCTTTACCGTCAGAGAAGATATAGGCCAGACCACGCACAATCTGCATCGTCGCCAGCGTGGTGATCAGCGCATTGATCTTCAGCCGGGCAATCACGAAGCCGTTGATGAATCCGGTGGCCATGCCGAGCACTAAACCGGCCGCGACGCCCAGCCACAGACTCTCCGTCATGTTGATCACCACCGCGGTCACCACGCCGGCACAGGCGATGACCGAGGCTACAGAAAGGTCAAAATCGCCTGACGCGAGGCAGAACAGCATGCCGCAGGCCACCATGCCGGACATCGACATGGCAAGCCCCAGCCCTTTCATATTGATGAACGTGCCAAAGTTGGGTACGAAGATGGCGCAAACGATAAACAGCAGCGCGAAGACCACCAGCATGCCGAAGTTATCCCAGATACGCCCCAGTTGCAGGCCGTTACGCTGCACCGGTGGCGTGTTGGAAGTGGTAGATGAAGCCATTGTTGCTCTCCTTTACATCAGGCCACGGCGGCCGCTTGAGGGGTTTTCGGCATCGCCAGGCTCAGCGTCAGCTGCTCCGTGGCCGCGTCGTGTGGCAGTTCTCCGGCAATTTCACCTTCGCGCATCACCACGATGCGGTCAGCCAGGCCCATCACTTCGGGCAAATCGCTGGAGGCAAACAGCACCGCGATCCCTTTATTTGCCAGTTGGTATATCAGGTTATAAATCTCATGCTTGGCACCCACATCAATACCGCGCGTTGGCTCATCCAGCAGAATCACGTTCATCTCTTCGGACAACCAGCGACCCAGAATCGCTTTCTGCTGATTGCCCCCTGAAAGGTTCATGATCAGCTGCTGCGGCCCTGGCGTTTTGATATTCAGTGAGCGGATGTGGAGATCGGCGTTTTTCGCCTCCCAGCCGGGTTTAATCAGACAACCCGCCGTGAGGTTATGGCGACGTGCGCTGATATTGATGTTGTCGCGCACCGAGTGCACCGGAATAATCCCTTCGGATTTACGATCCTCCGGGCACAGCATGATGCCCGCGCGGATCGCATCGATCGGCTGACGGATGTTGAGCTTTTTGCCATCCAGCGACACGCTGCCGCCGCGCAGTTTGGTGGCACCAAACAGCCCTTTCATCAATTCGCTGCGCCCCGCCCCCACCAGCCCAAACAGGCCGACGATTTCACCGGCTCGCACCGTGAGCGAAATCGGCATGCGCACGCCCTTGGCTTCGACCTGATCAAGTTGCAAACGCACTTTGCCCAAGGCGCGCGGCGCATAGCCGTAGATATCGCCGAGGTTACGCCCCACCATCGCCTGCACCAGGTCGTCATGATGCGTATTCGGCATATCAGTGAAGGTGCGCACATAGCGACCATCTTTGAACACGGTGATGGCATCGCTCAGGGCAAAGATCTCCTCCATGCGGTGCGACACATACAGCACCGTACGGCCCTGATCGCGCAGCTGACGGATGACGCGGAACAGATGCTCGATTTCACGCGCTGAAAGTGAGCTGGTTGGCTCGTCAAAGGCGATAATGCGCGCATTACGCGCCAGCGCTTTGGCGATCTCCACCATTTGCCACTGGCCGAGCGACAGATATTTCAGCGGCATGTCAGGATCGATATCCATGCCGAGATTTTTCAGCTGCAAATCCGCTTCATAGCGCAGCAGTTTGCGATTCACCAACCCACGTTTGTGCGGCAACTGGCCGAGATAGATGTTCTCCGCCACGCTCATCTCCGGCACCAGATGCAGTTCCTGATAGATGATCGCCACGCCCGCATCCAGCGCATCCACGGTGTTGTTGAAACTTTTCACTTCGCCTTTGATGCGAATCTCACCTTCAGTCGGCTGATAACTGCCGCTGAGAATCTTTAATAGCGTGGACTTTCCCGCGCCGTTTTCGCCCATCAGCGCATGCACTTCCCCGGCGCGGCACTGGAATGAGATATCCTGCAGCGCCTTCACGCCCGGAAAGGTTTTACTGATGCCATGAAAGGACAGAAAGGCTTGATCAGTTTCCATGGAAACTCCTCTTCGCCTCCATCCTTCGCGCTATTACCACGTTGGCTTCGAACATTTGTCCCAGCGACTGACGGCTCGGGAGCAAACGCGATGGCCAACCTGCTGCAACACCAGGGATGGAGGTTGCGTTTATCAATCAGGCGACTTACATCAGCCCTTTCTTCGCCAACTCAGTTTTGAAGTTGTCGCGGGTAATCAGCACCACATCGGTGACTTCGGTGAACTTCGCGGGCTCTTCGCCTTTGGTCACCCAGTTGTAGAGCATCTGGCTGCTCTTATAACCGTGCACATCCGGGCTTGGCAGCAGCGAACCGTAGAAGCCGGTTGGTGCGCCTTTAGACAGCTCGCTCACCGCGTCCACACCGTTGATCCCAATGCCAATCACGTCGGGCGCTTTAAAGCCCTGGCCTTCGGTCGCGCGCACGCCACCCAGCACGGTGTTGTCATTCATGCCGACAATCAGCCAGTGTTTCACTTCTGGATGCTGCACCAGCAGCGAGTTACCGGCATCAAATGCCCCCGGAATATCGTTGGATTTGGTCGGCACCTGATAGATCTGTTTCTCCGGGAATCCAGCCGCTTTCAGCGCTTCCATCGAACCGCCGGTGCGACGACGCGCAGTGTCCAGCTCATTAGCGGTAATCGCCATGACGCCGGTCTCTTTCGCATCCCAGCCGCGTTTCTGCATCTCTTTGTAGAGTTCCTGGCCCTGGCGTTCACCGATCTTAGTTGCGGCCATCATCACCAGCGGCACGGTGTCCATTGGCTTGCCTTTGGCGGTAACGAACTGGTCATCAACCGCAATCACTTTCAGGCCATAGCTACGCGCTTTCGCCACGATGGCTGAACCCAGTTTCGGGTCCGGTGTGCAAATCACGAAGCCTTTGGCCCCGCTCGCCGCCAGGCTATCGATGGCATTCAGGGTTTTCTCGCCGTCGGGCACGGCAATTTTGATCACGTCAAAGCCGAGATCTTTGCCAGCCTTATCAGCGAACTTCCATTCGGTCTGGAACCAGGGTTCCTCCGGTTGTTTGACGAGGAAACCGAGTTTCATGGTCTCGGCGATAGCGGATTGTGACATAACCGCGGCGAGACCTACCGCCGCCAGCGCTTTAGTGAATTTATGCATGATGCTCTCCGGCACAATGATGTTTTATCGCTGTTAATAACGAATCGGTGTAAACGCTACCAATTGGATTTCACGTTTGGGTACAGCGCAAAATCAGCGCGTTAGCTCAAAGGTTGTACAAAGGCTGTGCAAACGCTGGGCTAGTTGTAGCGGTAATGGCGAAGAAAAATGTAGAGCGGTATCACATCCCAAAACGATGACCAATTCCTCCATATATTCAGCGAAATTAACCAGTCATTAACTTTTGCTGCCGATCACAGAACGGTTCCGATGACAGAAAAATGCATATTCTCAGCCAGCGATGACTAACCGCTTATGCACCCGCATTCCAGGATAGAGCCAGATAACTCACACAGGAGAATCCCAATGGGTGCTGGCGCCATAACAATTGGGCTGGATTTTGGCAGTGACTCGGTGCGTGCCCTCGCCGTGGACTGCCACAGTGGTAAAGAGCTGGAAAAGGCGGTGGTGAACTATCCACGCTGGGCGAAGGGAGAATTCTGTGACGCGCACGCCAACCGTTTTCGTCATCATCCACAAGACTATATTGATGCGCTGGAGCAGGCGGTGGTCGCGGTGGTGCAAGCGTTAACTCCCGAACAACGCGCTGCCGTGGTGGGGATAGGTGTGGATTCTACGGGTTCAACCCCTGCGCCGATTGATCGTGACGGCAACGTGTTAGCATTGCGCCCGGAATTCACCACCAACCCCAACGCTATGTTTGTGTTGTGGAAGGATCACACCGCGATCGAAGAGGCGGAAGAGATTAATCAGCTGTGCCGCAACGGTCATTTCACCGATTACACCCGCTATATCGGCGGCGTGTATTCGTCGGAGTGGTTCTGGGCCAAGATTCTGCACGTGTCACGCCAGGATGCAGCGGTGCGTGATGCGGCAGTGTCTTGGGTGGAACTCTGCGATTGGGTGCCGGCACTGTTGAGCGGTCGCACTGCCCCAGCACAGCTGCAACGTGGACGCTGCGCCGCCGGGCATAAATCGCTGTGGCATCCTGAATGGCAGGGTTTACCGCCCGCAGATTTTTTCCGTGCACTCGATCCGATGTTGGTTGAGCAGCTGGATTCTCCATTGTTTACCGACACCTTCACTGCTGATGTACCGGTGGGCACGCTTTCCAGCGAATGGGCGCAGCGTTTGGGATTGTCTGAGCAGGTGATTTTGTCCGGAGGGGCCTTCGACTGTCATATGGGCGCGGTCGGTGCGGGCGCACAGCCTTATACGCTGGTGAAAGTGATTGGCACCTCAACCTGCGACATTTTGATTGCCGACAGTGAGAAAGTCGGCGATCGCGCCATTAAAGGCATTTGCGGTCAGGTGGATGGCAGCGTGGTGCCAGGTGCCATTGGCTGCGAAGCCGGTCAATCGGCGTTTGGTGATATCTACGCCTGGTTTAGCCGCTTGCTGGGCTGGCCGCTGCAGCAGGCGGTGGCGCGCCATCCTGAGTTGCAGCCGCAACTCGCTGAGATGCAGCAGGATTTAATCCGTTCCCTTACCGAAGCCTGGGCCGCCGATCCCCAGCTTGATCATCTGCCCGTGGTTCTCGATTGGTTCAACGGGCGTCGCACACCGGATGCCAATCAGCGCCTGAAAGGCGTAATCACCGATTTGAATCTTGGCACCGGCGCGCCTGCGTTGTTTGGTGGTCTGGTGGCCGCCACGGCGTTTGGTGCCCGCGCCATTATGGAGTGTTTCGAGCAACAGCAGATTCCGGTGGAGAGCATTCTGACGCTCGGCGGTATCGCACGGAAGTCCCCCGCCATTATGCAAGCATGTTGCGACGTGATGAACCGTCCGCTGGATATCGTGGCTTCTGACGAGTGCTGCGCGCTGGGTGCTGCCATTTTTGCCGCCGTCGCCGCAAACGTGTATGCCGATGTGCCTGCCGCACAGCAGGTGATGGCAAGTCCGATCGCCGTGACCTTGCAACCCAACAGTCTGCGCGTGGCGGGCTATCAACAACTTTATCAACGCTATCAAAACTGGTGTCAGGCCGCTGAACCTCAGTATGCCGCCCGCGCCACATCCGCTAAGTAAAGGAGCGAGAAATGGAACAGAACGTTTGGTTTGTGATTGGAACTCAGCATCTCTACGGAGCGGAAACCTTGCGCCAGGTTGAACATCACGCGCGCCAGGTGATGGACGGATTGAATCAGGCGGGCACGCTGCCGGTGCCGCTGGTGTTGAAGCCGCTAGTGAAATCACCGGATGAAGCGCTGGCGCTGTGCCGCGAAGCCAATCATGACAATAGTTGTGTCGGTATCATTACCTGGCTGCATACTTTCTCACCGGCCAAGATGTGGATTGGTGGGCTGAGTATCCTGAATAAGCCGCTGCTGCAATTCCATACCCAGTTCAACGCAGAAATTCCGTGGGACAGCATGGATATGGACTTTATGAACCTGAACCAGACCGCGCACGGCGGCCGTGAGTTTGGCTTTATCGGTGCGCGTATGGGCTTACAGCACAGTGTGGTGACCGGCCACTGGCAAGATAAGACCAGCCAGCAACGTATCGGACGCTGGATCAATGCGGCATTAGCGAAGCAGGCCAGCCAGCAGCTGAAAGTGGCGCGTTTTGGCGACAATATGCGCGAAGTGGCGGTGACCGAAGGCGATAAGGTGGCGGCGCAGATTCAGTTTGGTTATTCGGTCAACGGTTGGGGCGTCGGCGATCTCGTTGAGGTGGTGAACAGCGTCAGCGATGGCGATGTGCATGCGCTGATCGACGAATACGAGAGCCAGTATTTGTTCAGCGAGGCTGCCGCCGTGAATGGCGAGAAGCGTCAGAATGTGCTGGATGCGGCGCGCATTGAACTCGGTCTGAAACGTTTCCTTGATGATGAGGGCTGTAAAGCGTTTACCACCAACTTCCAGACTCTACATGGCATGACGCAGTTGCCGGGTTTGGCGGTGCAGCGCTTGATGGGCCAGGGCTATGGTTTTGCCGGTGAAGGTGACTGGAAGACCGCTGCGCTGCTGCATATTTTGAAGGTGCAAGCCGGAAATCGTGCAGGCGGCACCTCATTTATGGAGGATTACACCTATCACTTCTCACCGGGCAACGATTTGGTGCTCGGCTCACATATGCTGGAAGTGTGCCCATCGATAGCCAAAGAGGCGAAGCCGCTGATTGATGTGCAGTTCCTTGGTATTGGTGGCAAAGCCGATCCGGCGCGCATGATTTTCTCCACGCCAGCCGGTCGCGCGGTGAATGCCAGTGTGATTGATATGGGCGATCGTTTCCGTTTGCTGGTGAATGTGGTGGATGCGATTGAGCAGCCGAAACCGCTGCCTAAACTGCCGGTCGCGCGTGCCTTGTGGCGTGCCCAGCCCTCACTGGCTACCGCTTCCGAGGCATGGATTTTAGCCGGTGGGGCGCACCATACGGTGTTTAGTCAGGCACTGGATTTGGATGATATGTATCTTTACGGTGAGTTGAACGGCATTGAGGTGATGGTGATCGATGAGGATACGCGTTTGCCGGCGTTTAAAGATGCATTGCGCTGGAATGAGGCGTATTACCGGTTAGCGCGTTGATTGTGTTATGACCTGTTGAAGCCGCGTTGAGTCGCGGCTTTTTTGTGGCTAAAACCTGCGATCTATTAGATAAAGGTGGGCTCTGTAACTTAAAACGTGCCGTTCAGTCGACAAAAGTGGGCGCTGTGACTTAAAACGCGCGGTTCAGTCGACAAAGGTGGGCGTTACGTAAAGTCGGCGTGAATACATCCCTGTAGCCTCGGACGCCGCATCCATGCGGCGTACGCTTTACTCCACTGCCCACCTTTGTCTCC
>NZ_JACVUP010000013.1 GCF_016625195.1 Erwinia sp. S63 | reverse complement strand
GTATCTGTTGTATCTGTTGTATCTGTTGTATCTGTTGTATCTGTTGTATCTGTTGTATCTTTGGCATCATTCCAAGGAGCACTACTCAATGATGCTACATCTATGAATGGAGAAAAATTACTTGTACTATCATTATTTACATCATCTAAGATGAACTCCATTTCAAATTTTATTTCTGGATATATTGAAAAGTCAGACACAAGAAATGACGATAGAATTCTCTTCAGATAATTATGGTTAAAGTCATTCCCGTTTAATTTATCCGAATCTGAACATAGTAATGATAAGGAGTTTGTTATCGTTGTTTTGCCTGAGTTGTTTTTTCCAATGACTACTGTTGTTGATGCAGCTACTGGCGATTGTTCAGGTGATGCACTCCCTGCTTTTACAAAACCGACTTTATTATTGCGATCGCTAAACTTCCTAAAGTTGTGAATGACTAAACTTTTTAAGTACATACAACTACGTCCTTATAGCAGATAAATGAATAATTTTTTTTACCCTTTTTCTATGCTAAGAACAAGGGGAATCAAACAATGAAACACTAATCCATTGATAAATATGTTATTTATTAAATGCGTCGCCAGCATAGCTTGACTTAAAGTCGAATGCGTGATTAATTTTTCCTAATCAATTTTTAGTGAATCATTCATACGAAAACTAACACCCTTGATTTTAGAACTCAGTGATCTTCCTAAGAAAATAAGGGGTTACATGATTTCATTTAAATTAAAATTCATGTTATTTATTTCAGTGTCATTCAGCTGCTAAGTTTTTTCCAAATGAAGTAAACTCTCTCACATTTATAGATTCTAAGACATCTCATTATGAATGTTAGGTAATAGATACAATTTCTCAAGCAGAAGAATTAAGATATGTAGAGTTAATGACTAATTATAGGGGTTATATATCACCCAAGCTCGATCCAATTACCACTTTAAGCATTGAGGCCCGCAACGACGCCGTACTCTGGGTAAAACAGGAGTACGAGCGCACTGAAAAGGAGCTCAAATTCCAGCGCGAAGTTGCTGAAGCGTGGAAGCGCCTGATGCCTAATATGCTGCCGGTTAACATGGGTAACGCCGCATGTATCGCGCATGACTCAGGTGGTCGTCTCGCGCTGTTCTTGCGCGAAGCAGATTGCCAGCGCTGCGATGCCCGACTCTCCGCCGTTCTCGCTGATAAACGCCCTGTAGATATTTACCTTGTCGATAGTGAAGGCAGCGATCAGAAACTCCTCAACTTGGCGCAGCAGCATCGCATTCCCGCCGAACAAGTCCGCGAACGGCGCATCACACTTAACCACGATGAAGGCCGCTGGATGCGCTACGGCAACGGCATCATGCCTGTTCTTCTCCAGCAGGGGGAAAACGGATGGCATATCGCAGCATTCTAATCACAGCGTTGTTCCTGATTGCCGCCAGCTCTGGGGCATCAACCAGCATGCAAAGCGTGCCGCCGGGTTAACAGAAAGTCGCTCTGCAGTATGACGTTTCGTTAAACTGGCGGCCAATGACAAACTGAACCATACGGAAAGCGTCAGTATGAGAAGATCACCTTGCGTATTGTGGATGGCAATATTCAATATACTGATGCTTGGAATGAGCGTCCTACAGCTTAATTCAGGTTTTTATCGCCTGCAGCTCTTGTATTCGGCATAGCATCTGCGGAAATTGCAGCTGTATTGTAATCTGCATGACAGCGTACAAAGTTCGGCTTGGTGCGCTATTGTCAGTAGCCAGTCTGCGTAGCCGTATTAGAAAGTAATTTAATGCTCAATGGCTTCTAAGCTTCCTTGCCTTTAAAATAGGAGAACCAGATTAAAGATGCGCTGTTCCCTTATTATTCCCCTTACTTAACTTTATTTATTATAAAGCTAAAATCACCACATATTCCATCAGTTTTCAATTCCAATTGATCGCCATTTGAACTAATGATTTCATAAAGCTGGGATTTCCCGATTGGCATCTTATCCTGAGGGGTTTCTAAAATTATACCGAGTAATTTCGCATCCGTGTAAATATCGTTCTCAATTCCATTGCTCATTGACTTAACTGGTGAAGTTATAAAGCTATTTAATGTGGTGATTAAATCATTGTCGTTTATAGTCCATTCACCTGCGCCATCCATACTATATTTCAAGTAAATCTCGCTTTTTTTCAGGCCTCCTACAATCTCCATTGTACCAGTGACATTATATTTCCCATTTGAAAAATAATGTGCCTTGCCCTTTAAATGAACGATACCATTGCTCACAGGATATTGGTATTCAAAGGACCAAATCCCATTCATATCATATCTACCATGGAATAATACTGTATTTGGATATTGCCATTGAAGGTAGCCTAATACCAAGCCACCAACACCGACAAGAGAACCAATCACTGCGAATATCTTCCGTAATGTAATCATCAAAGCCTCAAAGTTCACTCGCGATAAATTGTTTTACAGACG
This sequence comes from Erwinia sp. S63, assembly GCF_016625195.1. Classification (GTDB taxonomy): domain Bacteria; phylum Pseudomonadota; class Gammaproteobacteria; order Enterobacterales; family Enterobacteriaceae; genus Pantoea. The sequence continues at coordinate 202,447 of NZ_JACVUP010000013.1, read as the reverse complement.
CCAATTTGATTTTTGCGCGTTATAAGCATTCACTTCCAGATGCTATTTATGAGGTTTATAACATGAACAAGCTGAGTAGAAGAAAGAGATACGTTAAATTCTTTATTATTTCATTTTCTCTTCTTGTTGTCTCCGCTGTTAATGCAAGTGAGCTCGACGAACTCGCCACCACTCAACGCCTACTCGATCAAGTCCAGCTCTCCCTCGATCGCGCCCGCACTGTCGCCGCCCAGTCCGATCCCAAATAACCGCCGCCGTTACCTGTTCGATTACAAGAAAGCCAACGAAGACCTTAACACCATGCGTGCCGGAATCGACCGCTACACGCAGCCTTCACGTGCGCAGCCGCTGGATTACGGCAAGGTCAGCGGCGATTACACGCGAGGCCGTCCGCTATGGCGATGACTGCCGCGCAGATCAACGCGTTTAAAACGGCATCCGGCAACATCGATATTAGCGTTCTGTATCTGGTGTCCGTTGGGCTACTACTGTGTGTGCTGTTTCTCTGGGCAGCTTGGGCGGCGATGGATGTCTGGCACGGCTGGGCAAATACCAAAGTCAGGGATGCCGCGCTTGCCCGATTTGTTATCCGTTCTGTGGCTTTACTGATCGTCTGCATCTGGATAAGGGCAGATTATCAATTGGTTGTGCTGCGAACGGGGGAGGAAAAATCTGTGCATCATTAAAGCGCGGAGGTTGAAATGGACGATTGTTAATGGATTTATGGGTAAAGATTTATCGCAGGCTTAGAAAAGCAAAAACCCAGCCATAAAGGCTGGGTTTTCAGAATGTTGGTGCCCGGACGCGGAATCGAACCACGGACACGGGGATTTTCAATCCCCTGCTCTACCGACTGAGCTATCCGGGCAACGGGGCGCATTAAACCCTACTCAGGCCGCACCGTCAAACGCTTTTCAGCAAAAATCCGCTGACTGCTGGCTTTTACAGCAACCTTCAGACCATCCGGTAAAAAATTTATGCAACTACCAACTTTAATGGTGAATTTTTAACCGCACCCGCCGATAACCGATGTGACGACAAATACCAATTATAAGGTCCACCATGTTTAGCACTATTACATCGGGAATACTGTCACGCCTGGCGTGGCAAAAACGCAGTCACAGCAGCGCCACGCTTAGTTCGCTGCAGGATGCGATTGCAATGGTCGAATTCACGCCGGAAGGCAACATTCTCACCGCCAACGATCTGTTTCTTGAGCGCATGGGATACACGCTGAAGGAGATTGTCGGCCAGCACCACAGCATGTTCTGCACCGCCGATCTGATTCACTCACCTCAATATCGCGATTTCTGGCGCCGCCTGAACCGGGGCGAAGGCTTCAGTGATAAATTCCTGCGTGTAGCAAAGCATAGCCGCCCTATCTGGCTGGAGGCTAACTATGTGCCGGTGCAGGATCGCAGCGGTCGGGTCATCAAAATCGTTAAGCTGGCGAGTGATATCACCGCACGCATTATTGATGCGCAAGAGCAGAGATCCATGACCACCGCGATTGAGCGTTCGATGGCGGTCATCGCCTTCAACCTCAAAGGCGAAGTGCTGATGACCAATGACAATTTCCTCAAAACCATGGGCTATCGCAGCGATGAAGTGATTGGCGTCCATCACAGCCAGTTCTGCCCGCCGGAGATGCGCAACAGTGACGAGTATCGCCGCTTCTGGCATAAGCTGAATCAGGGCGAATTTATCTCCGGCCAGTTTGAGCGCGTGAACAAATTAGGCCGCACCGTGTGGTTGCGCGCCACTTACAACCCGGTGTTCAACGAAGCCGGCGAACTGTACAAAGTGGTGAAATTCGCCACCGATGTCACTGCGCAGGTGGAGAAGAACCATCTGGAACGCGAGGCGGCACAGCAGGCTTATCAAACCGCGCTGCAAACCAGCGAGAGCACGCGCCTTGGTGCCACGGTGATTGAAAACAGTGTGCAAACCATCAATGAACTGGCGGGCGAGCTGCACGGCATTTCCGGCGATATCAGTAACCTCAGCGAATCCTCCGACCGCATAGGTGCGATTGTCGAGAGCATCCGCCGCATTGCCGATCAGACTAATCTGCTGGCACTCAATGCCGCGGTGGAAGCCGCGCGAGCGGGTCAGCACGGTCGCAGTTTTGCCGTGGTCGCGAACGAGGTGCGCACGTTGGCGGCAAACATCAACCGCGCGACGACCGAGATCGAGAATATGGTTCAGCACAACCACACTCTCGCCGAAAAAGCGTTAAAAGGCATCGAATCGAACCTGAAACGTGCCGATCATGGTGTCGTGTTAGCCAAAGAGGCGGGCGGCGTGATCTCTGAGATCCGCGGTAGCTCCAGCGAAGTGGTGCGCGCCATCAGTCATGTGGCTGAAGCCTTGAAAGAAGAGTAATTTTTCCTGTTTTCTCTTCTTCTATTGCACTGCTGTGACATAAAACTGTCATGGCAGTGCAGTAATCTAGGATAAATCCTAATCAATGCCAGAATAATTCTTATGCAGCTGCCTGATTTACGCGCAGGATTAAACTCCCTGTCGAGCCGTTCCCGTGCGCGTTCGCTGTGCATTGAGGTGCCGTTTGTTAGTCCAGCCATGGACAACACAGCGGTCATGGCTCTGTTTACCGAACATAAAGATTTGATCGGTTTGCCAGTGATCGAGAACGGTACGCCATTCGGCATGATTAACCGCCATATCTTCCTGTCACAGATGACGCGCCCCTTCTTCCGCGAACTCTATGACCGCAAAAGCTGTATCGCTTTTATGGATAAAGAGCCGCTGGTGATTGATGCCGATACCGAGCTGGACCAGGTGGCACATCAGGTGGTGGCAACCGGTGACAAATCGGTCACCGACGGTTTTATTCTGACCGAACAAGGCCGCTATATTGGTATCGGTTTGGGGATCGATTTGATCCGCACCGTCTCCGATTTGCAGGCGCAGCAGCATCAACAAATTTTGCAGAGTATCGATTATGCGCGCGTGATTCAGGACGCGATGCTTGATCGCTCAAAACAGCAAATGGCCCAGCAGCTCAATGACTGGTGCCTGCACTGGCAGCCGCGCGATGGTGTGGGCGGCGACTATTATGCATTCCATCAGGATGAACACGGCTGGCTGGCATTGATTGCCGACTGCACCGGCCACGGCATTCCGGGTGCCTTTATGACGGTGATCCTGCAATCCGCGCTGGAAAACGCGCTGCAGAAGAATCGTCGGGCACCGTCCGATCTGCTGCAATCACTGAATCGTCATATTAAACAAACCCTTGGGCAGCTCAATGCCACGCAGCAAACGTCGCTCTCCAATGACGGCTGTGATGCCATCGCGCTGCGCCTTGATACCGACCAACATCAACTCAGCTGGTCCAGCGCACGTATGCATGCGCTGTTGCATCCAGCCACAGGCGAAGCGGAATCGCTGAAGGCAGATCGCGTCGGTGTGGGTTACACCGATACGCCGCAGGATTACATCTGGCCAGAACACCAACGCACGCTGCATCCCGGCGATATGTTGTTGGTGATGACCGATGGCGTGACCGATCAGCCCGGCGGTGAACGCCATATTATGTTTGGCAAAAAGCGCATTCAGACGCTGGTAACTCAATATCAAACCCTGCCGATGACCGAGCTGTCAGCGACCTTTGAGCGGGAATTTCTCAACTGGCAAGGCAACCAGCCGCGACGCGATGACGTCACCTGGTTTGGCTTCCGTTATTAATGAGCACCATATGAACTCAGGTTCAACCCTTAGCCGCGTTCCACCAGAAAGCGTGGCGTTGCACTATACTGGCTTCTTCTCGCCGCAGAACATCACCGCCATGGGCGAGGTGATTAAGGTCTTTCTGGAGAACCAGCAGGCGCCGGTCAAAGTACGCCGCCGCTTGTTCTCCAGCTTTGTTGAAATCGTACAGAACATCCTGCGTTATTCGCAGGATAGCCGCGTCATGAGCCACGCCGAGCAGGATTTCCGCTTTGGCACCGTCACTCTGCGCGTAGATGGCGACAACTACGTGCTGGAGAGCAGCAATCAGGTGGATGAAGTCGCCTGTGAGCAGCTGCGTTACTGGCTGGATTTGCTGCGCACCATGAGCAATGAAGAGATCAAACAGGCTTACCGCGTAGGTCTGCGAGCAGAGAGCCCTGCCACAAGCAAAGGGGCCAACATAGGATTACTGACGCTTGCCCGCGATGTCAGTGAACCGCTGGAGTATGAACTGCGTCCGCTGGAGTCCAGTGGTTACGCCACGTTTTGGCTCAAAGCCACCATTCACCAGGATTGAATTGTTTATGCAAAACCTTGTTATTGCTGCCACAGAAAGCACGCCTGAGGTCAATTTTGACTTCGACGCTGGCCAGTTCTCCCTGCGCGGAGAATCCTGGCCGGAAAACGCTGCCGCCTTTTATCGCCCGTTGCTGGATGCGCTGGAAAGCTGGCAGCCCGCACAAAGCGGCCAGATTGAAGCCAATATCGCCCTGCGTTATTTCAACAGCTCCAGCACCAAAATGCTGTTTAGCCTGTTTGATCTGTTTAATCAGCTGGCGCAAAAAGGCCAGACGGTTGAACTCAACTGGTTCTTTGATGAAGAAGATGATGTGTCTGAAGAGTTCGGTCAGGAACTGGCGCTGGACTTTACCGATCTGCAGGTGAATCTGCGAGCGGAAATGGCCTCATGATGGACCTGAATGAGCTGTTCCGCGAAGAGAGCGAGGTGCTAACGCGCGCTCAGGATGTGGCGGCTCAGACCTCGCTCAGTGCAGACGATTATCGTGATGCCTTGCTGAACGTTAATCGCCACTATCAGCGCCTGATGCGTGAGACCTATCGCATGATCTCACGCAGTGACCGCGCTGAACGCGAGCTGAACCGCGTCAATGAGCAGCTGCATCAACTGGCTCAGGAGCTGGAATACAAAGCCAGCCACGATCCCCTTACCGCTGTCTGGAACCGCGGTGCCATCATTCAGCGTATTACTAATACGTTGAGCAATGGCCCGGCGGCGCTGATCATCCTCGATATTGATCACTTCAAGAAGATCAACGATGAGTTCGGTCATCCGATGGGCGATAAGGTGATTTGTGGTCTGGTGTCGCGTATTCAAAGCCACTGCCCGGAAGATGCCAGCATTGGCCGTATTGGCGGGGAAGAGTTTACCGTGCTGCTGCCTCACTACCGTTTATCGGACGCGGTGATTGTCGCGGGCGCAGTGCATGCCTCGCTGAATGCGTCACCGCTGGCGGTGCTGCCGGGTCAACTGGTTACCGCCAGCCTCGGCGTCAGCTATGGCAAGCCGGGTTCCGATTTCGAAACCCTGTATAACAACGCCGATGCCGCGCTGTACGATGCCAAAAACCACGGCCGCAACCGGGTGTTCTTCCGCTAGAAGAGCATTGCAGCGGCGGAATTTATAGCGCCGAGGTCAGCAATACTGCTTTATCTGGTTCGCGCGATAGACCGCACCGCCAGGTTAGGCACGGTCTCGCGCAAATTAATTTTTCTGCGCCGTTTGTACCGGTGGTTCCGACGGTGGCGGCAGGAAGATGTGGTCGAGAATATTGCGCATCAGCGGTGCCGCCGTCACCCCTTCACTGCCGCCGTTTTCCAGAATCAATGCCACCGCCACTCGTGGATCATTAAACGGTGCGAAAGCGGTATAGAAGATGTGGTCACGCAGGCGCGTGGGAATCATCTTGGCGTTATAGACCTGATTCTGCTTCAAGCTAAATACCTGAGACGTGCCCGACTTCGCCGCGATGCCATAAGGCGCGGTGTGGAAGTATTTATAGCCGGTACCGTTTGGCGCATTGGCCATGCCGAACATAGCGTGTCGCACCAGCGACCAGTACGGTGATCTCGGATCGCCAATCTGCGGCTGTGGCGCTTTTGGTTGATACAGCTGCTGTTCGGTGCCGCGCTGCGATTTCTCCAGCAAGTGTGGATTGATCACCCTACCATTGTTGAGCAGTGCCACCAGCGCTTTCACCATCTGAATCGGCGTCGCAATCCAGTAACCCTGCCCGATACCTACCGATACCGTATCGCCCTGATACCACGCGTGTTTGTGCACTTTCTGCTTCCATTCACGGCTCGGCAGCAGTCCGGCATACTCTTCGTTCAGATCGATACCCGTCGGTCTGCCGTAACCAAACTGGCTCAGCATGGTGTGAATACGATCGATACCCATCATAAACGCCACCTGGTAGAAGAAGCTATCCGCCGACTCCTCAATCGCCTTGGTGACATCCAGCGTGCCATGCCCCGATTTTTTCCAGTCGCGATACTTACGATCGGTGCCCGGTAGCGTCCAGGTCGGCGCGCCAAAAATGGTAAAGCTAGGGGTAATGACTTTAGTCAGCAGCGCGGACATCGCCATATAAGGTTTAACCGTCGAAGCCGGTGGATACAGACCTTGCGTGACGCGGTTAATCAGCGGCAGGTTTTTGTCCTGGAGCAGGGTTTTATAGGCTTTGTAGCTGATGCCTTTTACAAACGGATTAGGGTCATAGCTCGGCGCAGACACCATCGCCAGCACGCTGCCATCGCGCGGATCTTCAATCAAAGCCGCCGCACGCTGACCGGCCAACTGGCTCTCAACGTACTGTTGAAGATGCAGATCCAGCGTCAGATAGACGTTCTGCCCGGCAACCGGCGGCACCTCTTTCAGCACGCGCACGATGCGGCCGTGGTTATCCACTTCCACTTCCTGATAACCGGTTTTGCCGTGCAGCAGCGATTCGTAATAGCCTTCAATGCCCTGCTTACCGATGTTGTGGTCAGCAGCATAGTTTTCGCCCACGCCTTCAGCATTCAGGCGTTTGAAATCGTTATCGTTGATCTTGGAAACATAACCCACCACATGGGCTAAATCGGCCCCGTACGGATATTCACGATCCTGGTAAGTATCGATAGTGACACCGGAGAAACGGAACTGATTGACGGAAAAGCGCGCCACCTGCTCGTCGGTGAGTTCACCTTTCAGTTCAACCGGTTTGTAGCGGCTGTTTTGTTTGAGTTCATGCTCGAAAGTGTCGATCTCTTCTGGCGTCAGGTTGACGATCGGCGTCAGCTCTTTGAGCGTTTCCTGCATGTTGTCGATTTTATACGGCGTGATGAGGATGTCGTACCAGGTGACGTTACGCACCAGCGGAATACCGTTGCGATCGTAAATCAAGCCACGCGTCGGCGCGATGGGGATCATTTTGATGTCGTTTTCGTTGGAGCGCGTCTGGTAATAGCTGTGCTGCTCCACCTGAATACGATACAGGTTAACGCCAAGAATGATGAAGCAGATGACGACCAGGGCAAAAGCGACAAGCGCACGGCGGACAAACAGTTTCTCTTCGGCTTCGAAATTACGGAAATTCATCAGGGGGGCTTAGTCTCTTTGTTATCACGCTAATGATAAGCAGAGATTGTTTTAGAGCCAGCACGAAGATGCACAAGCCTGGGTAAAAGTGTGTCAGATGTTTACGAAACAGATTAGGTGAAGATGTAGCGGCGCAATTTATTGCGAGCCGTTGAAACAGCGCGATGAATCGCGCCGCTACACTGGTGCGTCTGGATGAGAGCAGACTGGCGGAATTAATCCCCCAGCAGTACCGACTCCAGCGCGATCTTGATCATATCGTTGAAGGTGGTCTGGCGCTCAGCCGCAGTGGTCTGCTCGTGAGTACGGATATGATCCGATACGGTGCAGATGGTCAGCGCTTTAGCACCGAACTCCGCCGCCACGCCGTAAATACCGGCCGCTTCCATTTCCACACCCAGAATGCCGTACTTCTCCATTACGTCGAACATCTGCGGATCTGGCGTATAGAACAGGTCAGCAGAGAAGATGTTGCCAACGCGCGCATCAACGCCCAGCGCTTTGGCCGCATCAACCGCGTTACGCACCATGTCGAAGTCAGCAATCGCCGCGAAGTCGTGATCTTTGAAACGCATACGGTTCACTTTGGAATCGGTGCAGGCACCCAGACCAATCACCACATCACGCAGTTTCACATCTGCACGTACCGCGCCGCAGGAACCGACACGGATGATTTTCTTCACGCCGAAATCAGTGATCAGCTCTTTGGTGTAGATCGAGCAGGATGGAATACCCATACCGTGGCCCATGACCGAAATCTTACGGCCTTTGTACGTCCCGGTGTAACCCAGCATGCTGCGCACGTTGTTCACTTCAACCGCATCTTCCAGGAAGGTTTCTGCGATGTGCTTAGCGCGCAGCGGATCGCCCGGCATCAGCACCACGTCCGCGAAGTCACCCATTTCTGCATTAATATGAGGCGTTGCCATGGTTATTTTCCTTTTTAAAATTGGTGGGCTGTTTTACAGCAGGCTTTTGCCGTAGTCCATGCTGGACAGGCCAAAATACTTCGCAATGGTCTGGCCGATATCCGCAAAGGTATCGCGATAACCCAGCGATCCCGGCTTCACTTTCGGACCATAAATCAAAATCGGAATGTGCTCGCGCGTATGCTCGGTGCCTTGCCAGCTTGGGTCACAGCCGTGGTCAGCGGTGAGGATCAGAATATCCCCCTCTTTCACCAGCTCCATCAGCTCCGGCAAACGACGGTCGAAGAACTCTAAACCACCCGCATATCCGGCGATATCGCGACGATGGCCCCAGGTGGAGTCAAAATCAACGAAGTTGGTGAACACGATGGAATTGTCCGGTGCCTTTTTCATCTGCTCGATGGTGGCGTTAAACAGCGCATCCAGCCCGGTAGCTTTCACTTTCTGGGTGATGCCCTGCTCGGCGTAGATATCCGCAATTTTACCCACGGAAATCACTTCGCCGCCCTTCTCGTCCACCAGCTTTTTCAGCATGGTCGGCGCTGGCGGTTCCACCGCCAGATCGTGGCGGTTGCCGGTACGCTCGAAGTTGCCCGCTTTGTCACCGACAAACGGACGCGCAATCACACGACCGATGTTGTAGCCACCGTTGGTCAGCTCTTCACGCGCGATTTCGCACAGCTCATACAGACGATCCAGACCAAAGGTCTCTTCGTGACAGGCAATCTGGAACACCGAGTCCGCCGAGGTGTAGAAAATCGGCTTGCCGGATTTCATGTGTTCTTCGCCCAACTGGTCGAGGATCACCGTACCGGACGAATGGCAGTTACCGAGATAGCCCGGTAAGTCGGCGCGTTTCACCAGCACGTCGAGCAGTTCCTGCGGGAAGCTGTTCTCTTTGTCACTGAAGTAGCCCCAGTCAAACAGCACCGGCACACCAGCGATCTCCCAGTGGCCTGACGGCGTGTCTTTACCGGATGACAACTCGCTGGCGTAAGCGTAGGCACCAATGATTTCGGCATTGGCGTCGAGGCCCGGCGGGAAGCGGCCGGTAGAGAGTTCAGCCGCTTTACCCAGACCGAGCGCGGTCAGGTTGGGCAGATGCAGCGGGCCTTCACGACCTTCATTGGCGCGGCCTTCGAAGCACGCTTCGGCGATATGGCCGAGCGTATCCGATCCTTCATCACCGAATTTATCGGCGTCTTTGCTGGAGCCGATCCCGAAGGAGTCGAGAACCATAATAAAAGCACGTTTCATGCAAGTCTCCTGCGCAATGGCGCGATGACAAGTCAAAAAAAAGCGATCAGATCAGTATACCCGAACGGCCGCTGCCTGGCACGAAGAAGCGTTACTCGCTGACGCGGCGATACACCACCGGCGTCTCTTCAGGCGCGCGGTCGCTCAAAGTAATTGCCGCTTTCACTGCTTCAGCTGCCTGCTGCCACTGCGCTTCCGACGCGGCATGAATCACCGCCAGCGGGCGATACGCATCAATTTTGGTGCCGAGCGTGGTCATCTCACTCAAGCCCACGCTGTAATCAATGCTGTCGCTGGCGCGCTGACGACCACCGCCGAGTGACACCACCGCCATACCCAGCGCACGCGTATCCATGGCGCTGACGATACCGGCGCGATCGGCGTACACCGCTTTGCTCAGCATCGGTGCAGGCAGATAGCTGTCCATCCGCTCGATGAAATCCACCGGACCATTCTGCGCCGCCACCATGCGCGCAAACACTTCCGCCGCTTTACCGTTATCCAGCACGTTCTGCAGTTTCTGTCGTGCTTCGGCGTCGTTGTCGGCCAGCTTGCCGGAGATCAGCATTTCCGAGCACAGCGCCATGGTCACTTCCAGCAAGCGCGGGTTGCGCGCCTCGCCGGTGAGGAACTGCACTGCTTCGCGGACTTCCAGCGCATTACCGGCGGTGGATGCCAGCACCTGATTCATGTCAGTGAGAAGCGCGGTGGTTTTGCAGCCCGCGCCGTTCGCCACGCCAACAATCGCTTGCGCCAGATTTTCCGAGGCTTCAAAGGTCGGCATAAAGGCACCGGAACCGACTTTCACATCCATCACCAACGCATCCAGTCCTTCCGCCAGTTTCTTGGCAAGGATCGAGGCGGTGATCAGCGGGATCGAGTCAACGGTGGCGGTGATATCGCGCGTGGCGTAGAAACGTTTATCGGCGGGGGCCAGTGAGTTGGTCTGGCCGATAATCGCGATGCCGACATCTTTAATGATCTGACGGAAACGATCGTCGCTTGGGAAGATATCAAAATCGGGGATGGCTTCCAGTTTGTCCAGCGTACCGCCGGTGTGACCCAGCCCACGTCCGGAGATCATCGGGACATAGCCGCCGCACGCTGCCACCATCGGACCGAGCATCAGCGAAGTCACATCGCCCACGCCGCCGGTGGAGTGTTTATCCACAATCGGACCGTTGAGGTTCAGCGACTGCCAGTTCAGGACGGTGCCGGAATCGCGCATCGCCATGGTCAGCGCCACGCGCTCTTCCAGATTCATATCGTGAAAATAGATGGTCATCGCCAGCGCGGCGATCTGGCCTTCTGACACGCTGTTGTCGCGCACGCCATTGATGAAGAAGCGGATCTCCGCCTCGCTCAGTGGCAGGCCGTCGCGTTTTTTTCGAATAATTTCTTGTGGCAGGAACACGGTTGCCTCCCCGGAGAATGCTGTGAAAACGGTGCGACATCGGCCAGGTGCGCACCAATGCGCACCCTAAGAAAACGCACCGAACATCGGTTAAATCAGTAACCCGCTTTGCTGGTCGCAGTGACGTGGCCCAGGGTGTTGAGCAGGCTCGCCAGCAGGCTTGAGGCGCCAAAACGGAAGTGGCGCGCATCCGCCCAGCCTTCACCCAGGATATCGTCTGCCAGCTTCAGGTAGATCGCGGCATCTTCCGCCGTACGCACGCCGCCCGCAGGCTTGAAGCCTACCTGCTGTTTTACGCCTTTATCGTGGATCACCTGCATCATGATCGCGGCCACTTCTGGCGTGGCGTTGACCGGCACTTTACCGGTGGAGGTTTTAATGAAGTCCGCGCCAGCATCGATCGCAATTTCAGAAGCCGCGCGAATCAGCGCTTCTTCTTTCAGCTCACCGGTTTCGATGATCACTTTCAGCAGCACGTTGGCGGCGGCACAGGCTTCTTTACAGGCTTTCACCAGCTCAAAGCCGATATCACGGTTGCCGGCAATCAGCGCGCGATACGGGAACACCACGTCCACTTCATCAGCACCGTAGGCGATCGCCGCACGGGTTTCTGCCAGCGCGATCTCAACGTCATCGTTGCCATGCGGGAAGTTAGTGACCGTAGCGATGCGGATATCAGGCGTGCCCTGCTCGCGCAGTGCTTTACGTGCCGCAGGGATGAAACGTGGATAGATGCAGATCGCTGCGGTGTTACCGGCTGGCGATTTCGCCTGATGACACAGCGCGATCACCTTCTCATCGGTGTCATCTTCGTTCAGGGTGGTCAAATCCATCAGTTGCAGGGCGCGTTGTGCAGCCGCTTTAAGATCGGTCATGATGCTCTCCAAAAGGTGACCGGCAGACGACGCCACCGGATAATGTGATAATTCTAACAAACCACACCTGAATGAATTGCGCTTCATGTCACATGAAAAAAGAAAATTCGTCATATGAATACAATTATCTAGTGATTTACATCACAAATAATCGCTAGCATAGCGGTTTTCAGGCGTAATACAGGTTGTGAATATTATCACAAAACAGGGCGAGAATGTGTAATGCCGATTTTATTACTGTAGCCAATGCCGGCCAAAATAGCGGCAAATCCAGATTGTGTCGGGAAGGGATCAGGCAGGCAGGGCAAACACGCGCAGGCTGTTTTGCCATAGCGCATCGGCAATGATGTCGGGCGATTCACTGCGCAACTGACACAGCACGTCAAACACGTTACGCGCGCGCTCCGGGCGGTTTGGCTGGCCCTGATAACCCTGCAACGGCATATCGGGCGCATCGGTTTCCAGTAACAGTGAGGTGAGCGGCAGGCTGGCAATAGTGTTACGGGTTTTACTGGCACGCTCATAGGTGATAGTGCCGCCCACGCCAATCGCATAGCCAAGCTGGATAAAACGCTCCGCCTGCTGCTGGCTGCCAGCAAAACCGTGCACCACGCCACGGCGCGGTAAATCATGGCGACGCAGATGCAGCGCCAGCTGATCGTGGGTGCGACGTGAATGTAGAATCACCGGCAAATCGTATTTTTTCGCCAGTTTGAGCTGTGCATCCAGTAAACGCGTTTGCTTATCAAACTGTGCGTCCTGCATATAGAGATCGAGGCCGATCTCGCCGATCGCCACGCGTTTGCTATCCGGCGTTTGCAGCCACTGTTCCAGCTGATCCAGATGCGCATCCTGGTGCACGGCAATATTGATCGGATGGAGGCCCAACGCGGCATACAGCGCGTCATGCTGCTGCGCCAGCTGGCTGACCAACGCAAAGCGGCTGGCGTCCACGCTCGGCACAATGATGCGTTCCACACCCGACTGCGCTGCCCGCGCGATGCTCTCAGTCGCATCATCGACAAACGGCGGGAAATCGAAATGGCAGTGGGTGTCGATAAATCTCATGCCAGCGATCCTGCATCAAAGTCGGCATCGTTATCCGCCAGCGGCGGCGTGTGCACCGCACGATTGTCTGGCGCATTCGCCACGGCAGCCGGCGGCGTTACGATAGTCTGGCGCAGGAACGGTTCGGCATCGCTCAACCATTGGCCGAGCGTGGCGAGGAAGTAGCGACCGCTGCGGCGACCTAAATGGTAATCCTGATTCAGTGAAGCCAAACGGCTGCCCAGCGCCATACTCGCCAGCGGTTTCGGCGGATAGATTTCAATGATGCGCAGATCGTCTGGCGGCTGTTCGATAAACTGCTGAATCTCCCGATAACTCTCTTCATGATGATGCAGGATATTGATCATCGGCTGCAGCGCGCTATCGCCCAGCCAGCGCTCCATGCGTTTGAACCACTTTGGCGTGTAAGACATTTGTGACGGCACGGTGCGGATCACCACAATGGTATCGGCACCGCGTCGGGCCGCTTCACGCACCGGAATCGCATCGCTGATACCGCCATCGAGATAGTTCACGCCGTCCATCAGCACGCCGCTGCGATAGAACCCCGGAATGGCGCTGGAGGCCTTGATCACATCATGCCAGTTCAGGCTGGTAGGATTGAAATATTCGGCGCGGTAATCGTCACCGCGACAGGCGCACATGTAGAACTCGCTGCCTTTGGCAAACAGCCCTTCAGCGTTGCTGAGCGACAAGGGAAACTCTTGTTTAGTGATATCGATCAGCCAGTCGAGATCGATCAGATGGCCGCCGCGCACAAAGCGCAACGGATCAAAAAACAGTTTACTGGTGGTGTAACGCGTGATGACGCGGCGCGCGTAGCCCGGCTGAGCGCAAACAAACGCGGATAGGTTTTGTGCGCCCGCGGAGGTGCCCAGCATCAATTGAAAGGGATTAAAACCGGCACGCTGAAACTCATCAAGTACGCCTGCGGTAAAGATGCCGCGTTGACCGCCGCCTTCGCAGACCAGAGCAATTTTGTTGGATTTGAACGGGGTGAGCGCCAGGGGCTCAAAGGTGTCTAATGACACCGGGATGCGTATTCCCAATGGATGTCCCTCAGTGTCTCTGCTCTGAGGGAGCCTGTTAAGGCAGCATCCCGGAGAACCAGTCAATGTCGTTCCCTGACCCATTGCTCAGTGCAATCGGAGCGGCTATGTATTATGCCGCAAATGACTGGTCTCCGCTTTAAGTGACTCGCGGGTTAGCGTTATGTTAACGCAATCGGTCAGGGTCGTTTACGCCCGGTGAACAGGCTTACGAGGAACAGAATAATACCGACGATGAAGACAAGTTTAGCTGCCCATGCTGCCGTACCCGCCAGACCGCCGAAACCTAATGCTGCAGCAATCAGAGCGATGACCAGAAAGATAATACCCCAACGAAACATAAGCCTCTCCTTACCATAGTGAAAATCGAACTGCTTATTAGTACATCACTGTTTTTATTACGATGCGGCACCGGAACAGTGCCGCTTCGCTCGCGTTAAGATTTCACCTTCAGGTCATTCTTCACGCTTTTTACGCCTTCAATGGCTTTGGCGATTTTCTCAGCACGATCGGACTGTGCCTGGTTCGCCACTTCTCCTGATAACTGCACCACGCCATCGGTGGTTTCCACCTTCACGTTGCGCGATGGCACAATGTCATCTGCTAAAAGCTTAGCTTTTATTTCGCTAGTGGTTGCGGTATCCCCCGCATAACCCTTCAGTGTGGTCTGTTTGCTGTCTTTTACGTGCAGTTTGTCACTGACGGATTTCACACCCTCAACTTTTTGCACCAGCGCGACGGCTTTTTCCGCCTGATCCTGCGAAGCGACAAAGCCGCTCAGCGTGACCACGCCCTGATGGGTTTTCACTGAGATATCCGTACTTTTAATTGCTTCATCATCCACCAGCGCCGCTTTGGCTTTGGCGGTGATGCCGCTGTCATCCATAAAACCATCGACTTTTTTCATAGAACTATCGATTTTAGAACCCGTGCTGCTGGTATCCGCAGCATAGGCTGCGCCGCCCATCAGAGCCGTGGTGGCCAGTGCAGCAATCAGGGTTTTGGCAATCTTAGTCTTATTCATCGATATCATCCTTCTATCAGTTAACTCACTCGCAACTGCGAATGCGCCAGCAACAAACGGCGTTGCTGCATTGATGGACGTAATGAAACCAGAGGTCTCTTTTCTCGTCCGACAGGATAATCATAGTAGGGATTACAAGTTTTGCTGGCTTTTGTGGTTGATATCTCGCCAAAAAGCGATAAACGCAGCGCAAATAGGAACAGTCTGTAGGATAAAAACAGGGCCAGTGAAAATCACTGGCCCAGATTTGAGGCGGGATTAGTGTTCGCGCGTTTTGCGGAACTTCACATCAGGATAGCGTTCCTGCGTGATGTTGAGGTTTACCATGGTCGGAGCGATGTAAGTGAGGTTATCACCGCCATCCAGCGCCAGGTTCACTTCGTTTTTGCGTTGGAAATCGTCGAATTTCTTCGCATCGCTGCACTCAACCCAGCGGGCGGTTGAGACGTTGATGGCTTCATAAATCGCTTCAACGTTGTATTCGCTTTTCAGACGCGCCACGACCACTTCAAACTGCAGCACACCGACCGCACCGACGATCAGATCGTTGTTGTGCACCGGACGGAACACCTGCACCGCGCCCTCTTCCGACAGCTGAACCAGACCTTTCAGCAGCTGTTTCTGCTTCAGTGGATCGCGCAGACGGATACGACGGAACAGCTCCGGCGCGAAGTTCGGAATACCGGTGAACTTCATGTTTTCACCCTGGGTAAAGGTGTCGCCGATCTGAATGGTGCCGTGGTTGTGCAAGCCGATGATATCGCCCGGATAGGCCTCTTCCACGTGCGAACGGTCGCCAGCCATAAAGGTCAATGCATCTGAAATCACCACGTCTTTGCCGGTACGTACCTGGCGCAACTTCATGCCTTTCTCGTACTTGCCAGAAACCACGCGCATAAAGGCAACGCGGTCACGGTGTTTCGGATCCATATTGGCCTGGATCTTAAACACGAAGCCGCTGAACTTCTCTTCTTTGGCTTCGACCAGACGCGTATCACTTTTGCGCGGCATTGGCGTCGGTGCCCAGGCCACCAGGCCATCGAGCATATGATCGACGCCGAAGTTACCCAATGCAGTACCGAAGAACACCGGGGTAATTTCACCGCTCAGGAACAGCTCGTGATCGAACTCATTGGATGCACCCTGCACCAGTTCCAGCTCATCGCGCAGCTGCTGAGCCAGGTCTTCACCGACCGCCGCGTCGAGATCCGGGTTCGCCAGACCTTTAACGATGCGCACATCCTGAATGGTGTGGCCCTTACCGGTTTGATACAGGTAAGTTTCATCTTTGTAGAGGTGATACACGCCCTTGAACAGTTTGCCGCAGCCAATCGGCCAGGTGATCGGCGCGCAGGCGATCTTCAGCTCGCTCTCGACCTCATCCAGCACTTCCATCGGATCGCGGATGTCACGGTCAAGTTTGTTCATAAAGGTGATGATCGGCGTATCGCGCAGACGGGTAACTTCCATCAGCTTACGGGTACGATCTTCAACACCTTTCGCGGCATCGATCACCATCAAACAGCAGTCAACCGCCGTCAGCGTACGATAGGTATCTTCGGAGAAGTCTTCGTGCCCTGGGGTATCCAGCAGGTTCACCAGACTGTCGCGATACGGGAACTGCATCACCGAGGTGGTGATGGAGATACCACGTTGCTTCTCCATCTCCATCCAGTCGGATTTTGCATGCTGGCTGGAGCCACGGCCTTTGACGGTACCGGCAGTTTGAATCGCCTGCCCGAACAACAGCACTTTTTCGGTAATGGTGGTTTTACCGGCATCCGGGTGCGAGATGATCGCAAACGTACGGCGGCGCGCCACTTCATCTAAAAAGGAAGGATTAGACATGTATGAATTCTTCTTCAAGGGCAACACGCGGGCAGCGCGCTGCGAATAAATCGTTCCGGGCAAAGCCGGGGGATAACGGAACCAATGGTGACGCAGTAGCGTCAGTTCACAGCAAGATGTGCGCGATCTACATTGGCGACAGTCCGGTTATCCAGTAAGCGTTGAGGCGGCATAGCATACAATATTTCGGCAGGCGGGGAAATCGTGGGATAAGCGTGAAGATACCAATAATGCGCGATGAATCGCGCCGCAATAGCAGAGTGCAGATGCGTAACCGCGCAATCCATCGCGCGGAATAACGCCATCAACCTAAAACGCGTACTACCGCCGCCTTGAAGATCTTCACCCCGATCTCCAGCGAACTCAGTTCAAAACGCATGTCCGGATGATGCAGGCCCGGCACCAGGTTCGTGCCCAAACCCCAGAAACCGGCTTTTACCTGCGGATTCTTCACCGGATAATAGAAGAAATCTTCGCTGCCGGGGGTGGATTTGGTATCCAGCAGCCCTTCTTCACCGAGCACATCAACGATGGCCGCACGGATCACCGCAGTGGCCTCTTCATGAATCTCCGCCGCCGGCATCTCTTTCAGCACCACCACCTCAGCGCTTGCGCCCAGAGCCGCCACACTGTGCTGAATCGCCTGTGTGACCTTCTGTTTCAGCACGTCCATCGGTGCGTTCTCCTGCGAACGCAGATCCCACACCACGCGCGCTTCATCCGGCACCGAGTTGGTGACGCCGGCATCACACAGGAAGCGCGTGGCTTTCACGCTCCAGGTCAGGCCCGGCGCCAGATGAATGCTGTTTACCGCCTGCACCGCTTGTACCGCAGCATCTAAAGCATTCACGCCCAAATGTGGGCGCGCAGCATGCGCAGGCACACCTTTGATCGTCGCTTCCAGCGTGCTGCACGCCGAATAAAGTACTGCTGGCGTAGCCTGTCCGACGTGGCACTCTTCCAGTGGACGCACGTGGAAACCGAGGATCATCTCGACGTCATCCAGCGCGCCGCCCTCAATCATCGACAGCGCACCGGCACCGAGTTCTTCTGCGGGCTGGAACAGCAGCTTGAGTTTGCCGCGCTTGATCGCGCCCTCTTTCAGCAGTTCCTGCGCCGCCGTCAGTACCACCGAAGAGTGCCCATCGTGGCCGCAGGTGTGGCGCGCACAGGCGACGCCGTTAATGATATGGCCCAGTGCATCCATATCCGCACGCAGCGCCAGCACCGGACCCGGCACGCCGCTGTCAATTTCTGCCACGATGCCGGTGGTGTTGTTTATCCCGCGTGTGACCTTAATCCCTGACTGTTCCAGCTGGTCGGCGATATAAGCGGAGGTTTTGAATTCTTCGAAACCTAACTCCGGGATTTCATGCAAGAAATGGTAGTGATCTAATACGTTCGACACCGCTAAGCTCCTGAGATGTAAAGGCTAGCCCCAGCATCCGCCGATACACGGCTATAATCAATCCAGCATGAATGAAAATGAGTCAAAACTGAGAACTCTTCGCATTCAATAAACGGAACAATTCCATTTACAATCAATAAGATAATTTCAACTTTTTGACGAAAAAGCCTTCACAAAAAAGTATAGATTGATGCATAATTCACCGTACTTCACCTGACAAATTAAAAAGGACTCAGCCATGTTAACTGCTGAAATGACCTCACGCCTGAACGATCAACTGAACCTCGAATTCTTCTCTGCCAACCTGTATCTGCAGATGAGCGCATGGTGCAGCGATAAAGGTTTTGAAGGTGCCGCTTCATTCCTGAAATCACATTCTCGCGAAGAGATGGAACACATGCAGCGCCTGTTCGATTACGTTAGCGATGCCGGTTCTCTGCCGGTGCTGGGCAGCATTGCCGCCCCTGCCGTTAGCTGGAACTCACTGAATGACGTGCTGGAAGAAGCGATGAAGCACGAGCAGCTGATCACCCAGCGCATCAACGATCTGGTGCACACCGCGCTGATGTCTCAGGACTACTCAACCTTCAACTTCCTGCAGTGGTATGTGGCTGAGCAGCATGAAGAAGAGAAGCTGTTCAAAACCGTGTTGGATAAACTGGCGCTGGTGGGCAACAAAGGCGAAGGCCTGTTCCTGGTGGACAAAGACCTGGGCCGCATGAACGTCGAAGGCCACGGCCAGTCATAATAAAGACGACACACAGCTGAAAACACAACGCCCGGCAATGCCGGGCGTTTTTTTATGCTGAAATCGTACGCTTAGATGGCGACGAGCATATACACGCTCAGGAGCGCATAAATGCGCGCCCTACGTTGTCGCATCGCCATACATGGCGACTTCTTATTCCAGCTCTTTCAGTCGCAGTTCTGAAGGCTGCGGGCGGCCAAAGAAATAGCCCTGGAACAGGGTACAACCCTCTTCACGCAGCTTGGCGAATTGCTCGCTGTTCTCCACCCCTTCCGCAGTGATCTGAATATCCAGACTGCGGCTCATCCCGGTAATCGCCCGGATAATCGCCAGCGCTTCGCGGCTGTCTCCCATATCGTTGATAAACGACTTGTCGATTTTGATCTTGTCGAACGGGAAGGATCGCAGATAACTCAGCGATGAGTAGCCAGTGCCGAAATCATCCAGCGCAATCTGCACGCCAATTGCCTTCAGGCTTTGCAGGGTGCGGATGTTACCCAGCGTGTCATCCAGCAGCACCGATTCAGTGATCTCCACTTCGAGGCGATGCGGGGCCAGCCCGGATTCACGCAACGCGCCTTCCACTACCGACACCAGCGAGCTGTTCTTAAACTGCAGCGGCGACAGGTTCACCGATACCGACTGCTCGGTGCCCCAACTCTGCGCCTCGCGGCAGGCTTCATACAGTGCATAAGCGCCCAGCATGTGGATCAGTCCGGTCTCTTCGGCAATCGGGATGAAATCATTTGGCATGATCAAACCCTTAACCGGATGGTGCCAGCGCATCAGCGCCTCATAACCAATGATTTCGTCCTCATTGGTGATCGGCTGATAGTAGAGCTTGAGCTGACGTCCGGTGATCGCATCACGCAGATCGTTTTCAATCACGCGGCGACTGCGCGCCACATCATCCATTTCCATGGTGAAGTGTTCAAAGCGGTTGCGCCCGTTGCGTTTGGCTTCGTACAACGCCATATCCGCACAGCGCAGCATATGCTCCGGTGTGTTGGTCACCTGAGACGTCAACGCGATGCCCACGCTCAAACCCACGGAAAGGTTATGCCCTTCAACGTTAATCGGCGGACGGATCGCTTCGATGAGACGTTGAGCCACCACCGCCGCTTCCTGCGCGTTATTGATATTCGGCAGCACGATAGCAAACTCATCGCCGCCAATACGTGCCAGCGTGTCGTGGTCGCGCAGCGCACTGCGCAAGCGTTTTGCCACCACGCGCAGCAGATCGTCACCAATCTGATGGCCCAGCGCATCGTTAACGTTCTTGAAGTTATCAAGATCGAGACACAGCGTGGCGCTCAACGCGTGGTGATGATTATCCTGACGTAACGCTTCACTCAGCTTCTGCCGGAACAGAATTCGGTTTGGCAGGCTGGTGAGGTTATCGTGGTGCGCCATATGGTGAATACGTGCATCAGCTTCACGCTGATCGGTAACGTCCTCAACAATCAGCATCACGTAGTTCTGACGCATATCTTTGCCACTGATGGTGGTGGCGCGGGTATGCAGAATACGATCGCCGCCTGCGGTCAGCAGCAGCTGTTCGCGCGAATGAATGCCTTCACTGCGCAGCGCAATATCCGCCAGGCTATTGAAGTAATCACTCAGCTCCGCCGACATACACTCGTGCGGACGCTTGTGCATAATCAATGATTTACTGACACCAAACAGCTGCTCGGCTTTGTCATTGACCATCAAAATCTCGCGGCTGATGGCGTCTTCAACAATCACGCAAGACGGAATGTTAGCGATGATGGTATCTAGGAAACCAGACAGCTCAGACATCTTAGCGCTCTGCGCCTGCGCCAGATCCCGCGCGCGCAGTAGCTGCTGTTCATTCTCACGACGTTCGGTGACATCACGCGTGATTTTAGCGAAACCGATCATCTTGCCATCTTCATTGTGGATGGCATCGATCACCACATGCGCCCAGAACGCCGAGCCATCTTTACGGTAGCGCCAGCCTTCATCTTCGAAGCGACCGGTTTTCAGCGCGATACCCAGGTTGGCTTCCGGCGTGTTGGCCAGCCGCTCCTGCGAACCGTAAAACACCGAGAAATGCTGGCCAACAATCTCATCTGAAATGTAGCCTTTGGCACGCTGCGCTCCGGCGTTCCAGTTCACCACACGGCCCTGCAAATCCAGCATATAGATGGCGTAATCGGTGACGCCTTCCACCAGCAGTCGGAAGGTTTTCTCATACTCCTGCTGCTTGCGCTGCAGCTCACGCTGCTCGGTGCAGTCACGGGTGATTTTGGCGTAGCCGATCAGCGTGCCCGCATCATCACGAATGGCATCAATGATCACATGTGCCCAGAACGCACTGCCATCTTTGCGATAGCGCCAGCCTTCATCTTCGAAGCGGCCGGTTTTGAACGCGGTGCTGAGGTTCTTTTCCGGGATATGATTTTTACGATCCTGCGCGCTGTAGAAACGTGCAAAGTTCTGACCGACAATCTCTTCGGCCACATAACCTTTGGCACGCTGTGCGCCAGCGTTCCAGTTTTCGACGTTACCGTCGAGATCAAGCATGTAGATGGCGTAGTCCGTTACGCCTTCAACTAATAAACGGAAACGTTGCTCCTGTTCCTGCTGTTTGCGCTGCTGTTCTTGCTGAACCGTGCAGTCGCGGGTGATTTTGGCAAAGCCAAGCAGCTCGCCGAAGTCGTCGCGAATTGCATCGATCACCACATGTGCCCAGAAGGCGCTGCCATCTTTACGATAACGCCAGCCTTCGGTTTCGAAGCGCCCCACCGCTGTCGCTATTGAAAGCCCGCGCTGTGGCGCACCGTTTTTACGATCTTCTTCGCTATAGAACAGCGCAAAATTTTTGCCGACGATTTCGTCCGGCGTATAACCTTTGGCGCGTTGCGCCCCTGCATTCCAGTTGGCGACGGTGCCATCGGGTTTGAGCATGTAAATGGCATAATCCACCACGCTCTGCACCAGCAGCCGGTACATGACGTCAGAGTTATTATTCATTGTTGTTCGCCTATTGCTGGCCTGGTATAAATTGCTTCTTAAGAAAAATCTTAATCACTGTGGAGACTTAAACGCAAAAGCGCAGCGCTGACAAGCGTTAATCGTCCACAGACAAAAGTTGGTAGTCAGGTTATCGGCAATGGCGAAAAAACATTCAGCGGGATACTCAATATATTCTGCTACGTTGACGCTGCTCCTGGGGAAAGCGTGGACTATCCAGATGGCACTGCAGGGGGAGATGCGCTTGCCAGCATAATGGCGCGCGTGACGCTAAAATCGGGCACTCTGCCGCCGCAACAAAGGCCGGGATCACGCGCTGGGCAGCGGTTTTCTCAATTAACCACAGCTGATCGTCGAGCGGCGGATGGACGTTCCACGGCAGCCAGCGAGCCTGCTGCTCGGCCAGCAACCGCGCAGCGCGCGTGCCGGGTGCAACGTGACTGCTGAAAATCAGCGTAAAGCCTGGCCGTTCGCTAAGCTGCGCAGCTAATCCGCTGTCGGCCACCGCATCGGCCGCCACAATCACATCAGAAGGTCGCCATTGTTCCGTCTGCGGCTGCTTTAACAAGCGCACCAGTCCCAATGCCGTAGTGGCAGGCAGTTTGTCCATCGCCAGCAGCTGTGCAACTTCACTGCGAATTTGTGGGCAGAGCTGAACCGCCAGACCACGCGCGGTGAGCTGTAACGCCACTTCCGGTCCGCGACCGTGTTCCGGCACCGCAATCACCGCGCCGTGGGTGGCGGCAATCGCCAGTGCATCCATCTGATCGCACAAACGCTGAGTGCGATCGCCGTAGGACGCGTCAGTGATCAACAGCTTAGCCTGCGGTGGACAATCAAATGGCAACAGCAGCGCTTCGCGGCTCCAGTCACCCATATAGGTGATGCCACCCGCAATAGGCAGATGGAACCATACCGAACCCGGCGAATGGCCACTGCGGCCGGTAAACAGATTCAACGGGCCGATGGGCGTTTGCCCGCGCAACGGCAGTAAACGTCGCGCATACATCGGTACCGCAACGTTAGCCAACTGCAACCAGGTTTGTTCGGTCGCATAGACTGGCGGTGAGCCGATTTGCTCCCAACAGTCGAGCGAGGCGGCGTGATCAATATGCGAGTGGGTCAAACACAACGCATCAACCCGGCCGATGGCGCGGATATCCGGGCGCACGCCGGGTTGCGGACCGGCGCCGAGATCCCACAGCAGGCGATAGCCTTCCATCTCAACCAAAAAGGCCGCGGGCAGCTTGCCGTCCACACCGCTGATAACCGTTAAGCTTGCCATGGTAAAACCCCTTGCGGCAGACGCCGCGCCAGCCGCGTTGCCAATCCCATCAGCAAACACACGACCAGAATCATCAGGCAGCCTACCGCGGCCGCCAGCGAGGCGGAGCCCCCTTCGTCAAGGAACACGATGGTGGGTCCGATGGTCTGGGTTTGCGAGGTGACCAGCAATACCGAAACCTGGATTTCATTCAGTGCGGTGAGGAACACCAGCACCGTGCCCGCCAGCGCAGAAGGCGCAGCCAGCGGCAGTAAAATATCGCGCATGCGGCGCATAAAGCTGGCACCACACAAGCGTGCTGCCTCATCGAGCGCCGGTTCCAGTTGCGCGAAGCCCGCCAGCGTCGGACGCAGCACCAGCGCAAGGAAGTTCGCCAGATACGCGGCGAGGATGATCCACACCGTGCCATACAGCGACACATTGATTATCGGCAGCGGGCGCAGAAAGAACAGCATCGCGGCGACACCGGTGACAATGCCCGGCAAGGCATAGGTGAGTTCACTGGCCAGCCACAGGCCGCGCACCAGTTTGGTCCGTCGCCAGCTGAGGAAATACGCCAGGAACAGCGCGGTGGAGGTCAAAATAATTGCCGCCAGCGAGGTCAATCCGAGGCTGGTCATAAAGGCGTGGCGCACCGCCGGATAGCCCCACAGCGCGCTGCGGAAGTTTTCCAGCGTCAGGGTTTGCCATGTCAATGCCTGACCATATCCACTGGTGAGAGCGGTAATCAGCAGCGCACTGACCGGCAGCAGCAGCGTCAGCACCATCCACAGCCAGGCCGTTCCCTCAATCGCCAACCGTCCGCGCCCTAACGGTTGCTGCCACAGGCGCGGCGCACCGTTGACACGCACATCGTGGCGACCACCGAGCCAGGCGCTGGCCGCCATGCCCGCTAACGTGATCACTGCAATCAGCAGCGCGTAAACGGCGGTATTGGGTAAGGCACTCGGACCAATGCCATTGAGCTGCTGATAGACCAGCGTGATCAGCGTCGGCACACGGGCGGGAATACCGAGCATAGCCTGAATACCGAAGTTACCGGCAGCGGCGACAAAGGTCAGTGCGGCTCCGGCAAAAATCGCCGGGCGTGCCAGCGGCAGAATAATGGTGAACAGCACGCGCATCCTGGAGGCGCCGCTGATCTGCGCCGCTTCGACTAAATCAGCTGGCAAGCGCCGTAATCCGGCGCGCACGGTGAGAAACACCAGTGGCGCGTTATGTGTACCGAGCAGCAGTATGATGCCACTCATTGAATAGAGCGGCTGTTCGCCGGGCGCAAACCACGGCAACCCGAGCGAACCAAACAGCAGCGCTAACGGGCTGGACGGTGCCAGCGCCTGCAGCCACGCCAGCGCCGTGACCTGCGGCGGAATCATCAGCGGCAGGATAAAGGCAAACACCCAGGCGGTTTTGGCGCGCAAATCGCTCAGCGCCACCAGCCAGGCGGCGGCGGTACCGAGCAGCACCGAAATCAGGGTCGAGCTAAAAGCGATGAGCAACGTATTACCGCTGGCAATCAGCACGCGGTCGCTGGCAATCAGGCGCGTTAACCGAGCCATATCCGGCACGCCCTGAGGGGCAATCGCCGTCCACACCAGTCGCAGCAGCGGCGCGACAGACAGCAAACCAATCAGCAGCACCATAAGCGCCAGGATCAGCTTTTCGCTGTTGAGACGCCAGCGTTGGCCGCCACGCGTCGCGTTACGCCATTCGTTGCTCACCACGCTCATGCTTAGCCGCCAAACATTGCGGTGAACTGATCGCGCACCGTCGCATCTTCCTTGATAGCTTTCGCCACGTCAGGGGTCAGCAGTTTGATTTTGTTGATTGGCGTAAAGCCGGCCGGCGCAGAAACACGATCGTCCACCGGACGGTTACCCTGCTCGACCACCAGCTTTTGGCCTTGCTCAGACAGCATAAAGTTCACGAAAGCTTTGGCGGCGGGCAGGTTGTGCACCGACTTCATGATCGCTACCGGCTCAGTCACGTAAGAGACGCCCTCTTTCGGGTACACCAGATCCACCGGCGAGCCTTTTTTCTTCGCCAGAATCACGTCCGCGTCCGTGATGATGCCGTACTTATCCAGTCCGCTGGCGACCGCTTTCAGCGCCGGGCCGTTGCCGCCCTGCGGTGCCACGCCAATCGCTGCCAGCTTCTTGTAGAAGTTCCAGCCGATAGTCGGCGTGTTGATATCGGTGTGCAGCTTGTACAGCGCCGCGCCGGAGTAGAGCGGACTTGGCATGGCGATCTGACCTTTATTGGCCTCTACCGCCAGCGCGTTCCAGCTATCAATCGGCTGTGCGTGCTGGGTGTTATAGGCAATCACCGTGGCGATGATTTTGGTGCCAAAGAAGGTTTTGTCTTTGTCGTAGAACGACGGATTGATGTGGCTCAGTGGCGCATCTTTGTAGCTGTACAGCTGGTTTTGATTTTTCAGCGCGCCAAGGTTGATGGCATCGGCAATCAGCAGCACATCCGGCTTGGCGCCGCCGCTCATCATTTCGGTCTGCAGCACGTTCATCAGCTGCGTGGTGCCGTTACGCGTCCACTCCACTTCGACTTTCGGGTACGCGGCTTTGAACGCGTCCACAGTTTGCTGCGCGATTTCCGGCGCCTGCGAGG
Organism: Erwinia sp. S63; assembly: GCF_016625195.1. Lineage (GTDB taxonomy): Bacteria > Pseudomonadota > Gammaproteobacteria > Enterobacterales > Enterobacteriaceae > Pantoea. The sequence goes on along the minus strand of NZ_JACVUP010000013.1, from coordinate 176,566 downwards.
TGTAGATCACCAGCTTACCCGACGGCGCCTCTTCAGCGTGGCTGGCGGCGGTGAACACTAATCCACTGGCTAACATCAAAGCGTTAAAAGACGTGCGCATAGCAATTTCCCTAAGGTTTGAACGTTATGAAGGAAGAATCCAACCGTCGCGCAGCGCCACACCAAGGGTCGCGTCAACAACGGGTAAAGCGGCATCGGCCAGATGCAGCGTGATGCTGTGGTCTGGTGCCTCGATGGGTGCAACATCAATCTGGTAATGGCTGCCGCGATAGATCACTCGCTGCACGCGTGCCGCAAACTGCGGTTCACCCGGCTCAGCGAGGTGGAAATCTATAGCGTGAAAACTGGCTTTGCCGTGGGGCATCGGGCGTTGGTCTGGTGCGCAGCGCAAGGTGGCACGCAGGCCGCACAGCGTGGCAAGCGCTTTGCCCTCGCCGATCGGTTCAATATCGCTGACCGGCAGCACTTTGCCGTCATCGATAAATCCCGCCACCATTTCATTCGCCGGTTCACGCCACAGGGTTTGCGGCGTGGCGAACTGCATCACGCGGCCGCCATCCATCACGACAATGCGGTCGGCCAAGGCCATCGCTTCGTGCTGATCGTGGGTGATGTAGAGCAAGGTGGCGTGGCTGTGGCGATGGAAGCGGCGAAACTCCTCTTCCATGGTGGCGCGCAGATGCACATCGAGGTTGGCCAGCGGTTCGTCGAGCAGCACCAGCGTCGGTTTGGCGACCAGACAGCGGGCTAACGCCACACGCTGACGCTGTCCACCGGAAAGATCGGCGGGACGGCGCGAGGCAAAGTTTTCTAATCCCACCAGTTCCAGCGCTTGCTGCGTGCGGCTGTCACGCTCATGGCGCGCCACGCCGTTGACTTTCAGGCTGTAGGCGACGTTTTCCGCCACCGTCATATGTGGCCACAGCGCATAGCTCTGGAACACCACGCCGAGCTGGCGATCTTCTGGTGGCAGGTGCACGCCCGGCGCAGCAAAGCAGCGCTCGCCGACGTGGATTTCACCGGCATCAGCGGTTTCAAAGCCCGCCAGCAGACGTAATAAGGTGGTTTTGCCGCAGCCCGAAGGACCCAGAACGGCGATGAACTCTCCCTGCGCAATCTGCAGCGAGATATCCTGAAGTACCGGCTGGGCAGCAAAGGCTTTGCTCAACCCGCGAAGTGTGATCGTTGCCATGTTTCTGGCCTTTATCTGACAGTCCGGCTAAGACCCTACGACAATCAGATGACGATCCCGTGACATTAACGTTGTCATTGTACGAATAAGAAAGGCAAATCTAAATATGAGAGGATTTTATTAGTTATATAATTGAATATATTGACCATTTTTCTAATTAATTTGTGCGACTTTATATATCCACATGGCTCCTTATCCAACCCAGGACGGATGAAAATTATCAAGCTAAAACTGGCATCAAAATCTTTTCTCCGTATAGAATACCCCTGACAAAAATTTTTGCACCCATGGCATTTAAAAAGGACTTTAATAATGAGAAGTTATCAGGAAATAGCCAAACGAATCGCAAAAATAATATTATCTCCGGAGTCTGCCCTGGGTTTTATAGATGGAATTTTGTCAGTCCCCACTGACATTGGATATCTCGCATATGGATTTATTGACACAGATAGCCGCAATCATCGAGAAACAGAACGAATCAGAATGATGTCAGCTATTCGACATGGAATTCTAGAAAATCATAATTTCATGAAAACAATTGAAACAGTTCTTAATGCTTTTAATAAAAGTGTTCCTGAATCAAAGCAAAACATCATTTACAGCAAGACAATATCTTCAGTAGCGGGAAGAACAATAACCAACTCCCTTATAGCTGGAAAAATTGCATCGATAATCGCGCAACGTAGTTCCTTCCTCATCACGCTTCGCGGGGGCATCATAGGTAATACTTTGCTAATAGGTGGTATGGTCGAGCGATGTATTTATACTTCAGAGCGCCTTCAGCAGTACAATCCTGAAATTTATAATGCATTACGCTCTCGCGATTTAGACCTACTTTACTTCCTTGTCGAACCTGCTTTGAATCCTTTCGTCGAGGCGTTAAAAGTAAAAAAAACCCAGGGACAACCAGCATTTGAGAGGATATTGGATATGATAGAGAGTGAAATAAATGCAAAAAGATAACCCCCCTAAAATGCGAATGGGAAAGCGCGTCATGTATAGCTTGATTGAGGCTTCCGGTTCGATACTCGGTGGCGCTTTAGTGTTACTTTGCTGTTACTGGTTTTTCCACTATGAAACATGGCATGAGCGAATAATTGCCATTAGCCTGTCAGTTTTTGTTGTTTATCTTATTGGGAAAGTGTTACCCGAACGTCCTAATCAATAGTGCTCTGATGAGTGATTTTATATGTTCGCTGGCGCTGGCATAGCACCTCTGTAGCTGCCGGTCCTTCTGGCAGACGAACGACATGAGGGGACCGCGCTAGCGACGCAAGGACCGCCCTTCCCTAAGCGGTCCCCGTCTGCGTAATAACCTGTGCCGCCTAAACCAACCCTGCGTGGCGGGTTGCCGAAGCTGCTGACTCGACGCTTTCAGCCTGCAGATGCATGCCGATATAGCGCTCATAGCGTGATGGCTTCACGCGTGACAGATCCACCAGCACCAACCCGTCGATACAGTTGTTGAAATCGGGATCGCTGCCGAAATCGATGAACTGCACGCCGCCAGGCTCACACACTTCGGAGTACTGCTTGTAGAGCGTGGGAATCGCGGTGCCAAGATTCGCCAACAGATGCTTCAGACGACGCAAGTCTTCCGCATAATTATCGCCGGTAAACTGCGCCAGCACTTCCGGCAGCGAAGCCGGATACGGACGGCGCGATTTTGCCAGCGGCAGCTCGGTGGGGAAGTACATGCGGTAGAACGCCACCAGCAGATCGCGCGCCGCCAGCGGCATACCGCCAGAGATCGATACCGGGCCAAACAGGTAGCGGGTTTCCGGGTATTTGGCGATATAGGCACCAATGCCCATCCACAGATAATCCAGGCCGCGTTTGCCCCAGTAGGCAGGCTGGATAAAGCTGCGACCCAGCTCCAGGCCCTGATTGATGATCGGTAGCATACGCTCGTCGTAGTGGAACAGGCTGTCGCTGTAGATGCCTTCCAGACCACGACGCTCCAGCTGCTCGGCTCCCGGAATAAAGCGATAAGCGCCAACGATCTCCAGCGCGTCGTCATCCCACAAAATCAGGTGATAGTAATCGTCATCGTATTTATCGAGATCGCGGCGGCGGCCACTGCCCTCGCCCACCGCGCGGAAGGCGATTTCACGCAGGCGACCCAGCTCACGTAGCAGCGGCACCCAGGTGGCACCGTTGCGTCGCCACAGATAAATCTGCTTGCCATCCGGCAGCGAGCCGAGACGCTCACTCTCCATCAGCGCTTTTTTCAGCTCGGCACGATCTTCCGGACGGGCAATCGCCGCTTCGGTCAGGAACAAGCCACGCCGCCCCTGACCGATGCGGTATAAGTGTTTGCGCAGCCGTTTTGCCAGCTCTTTGCCCGGCGTATGGCCATCGTGCCAGTTGGCGAACGGAATCTGCTCGCCGATGTGCAGTTTGATGCGCGAACCGCGCTGACGGAACATCTCGCGCACCAGCATCATCAGTGCCAGCGGTGAGGCAATTTTAGCGGCGGCATAGAAAGCCAGACTGTTACGTCCCACTACGTGCACCGGTACAATCGGCGCGCGTGCGCGGGCGGCCAGACGCAGGAAGCTGTGGTGCCAGCGGTTGTCACGCACGCCACGGCTGGAGAGGCGAGAGACTTCACCCGCTGGGAAGATGATTAATGCTCCCTGATTATCGAGATGCTGCTGCATACGCGTCAGCTGTTCGCGACTGGTGCGGTTGCCCATGTTATCCACTGGCAACATCAGGTTGTTGATTGGCTCCAGCATCATCAGCATACGGTTGGCGACGATTTTCACGTCACGACGCACCTGAGACACGGCCGCCAGCAGCGCCAGTCCGTCCAGCGCACCGAGCGGATGGTTGGCGACAATCACCACCGGACCGCTGGTTGGGATCAGCTCCAGATCGCGTTCACTCAATTCACAGCGCACGTCCAGGTGCTCCAGCACTTGCTCGACCATATCCACCCCTTTCAGGTGGCGATAACGGTCAGCAAAAGATTGGAATTCATGTTCGCGAACCGCCCATTTAACCAGGCGTTTCTGCCAGTTCGCGGGTTGATGGCCTGGCCAGTAAGTATCGAGAAGCTGATCAACAGAAAACATCATTCACCTTTTGTGCGCAGAGGTTTATGGCACCGAAGTTAAACAGGCTTGTTTTCAGATTTATGACCAGTGAGAAAGCGAAACGGAAATAACGGGGGGAAACGCAGGGAGTTAGCCAGTAATGGCGCCGCTAGCGAACCGTACAGAGGATTGTCGAGCCAGCGAGCGGCACAAGCCGCCCCTGAAAAGACAAGCACTTATCGATGATATGGCACCGCCCGATGCATCGTGCGTGAGCGGTTAAAGTTTTAACGGCGGCAATTGTGAGAACACACTCAACAATCCTTTACTCCACAGCTGACGGATCTGCGAAAAGTAGGGGTGTTGATCGGTAATATGATGCTGCTCGTTATCGCTGAAGCTATCGGTGCGGTACACCATCACATCCAGCGGCAGGCCTACTGAAATATTACTCGCCAGCGTCGAGTCCATGGAAATTAGCGCGCACTGCATCGCCTGGCTAAGCGGCGTTTCATAACGCAGTACGCGGTCAATAATCGGCTTGCCGTACTTGCTTTCACCAATCTGGAAATACGGCGTATCGACGCTGGCTTCGATAAAGTTGCCCTGCGGATAGATCTGGAACAGGCGCGGCTCTTCACCGCGAATCTGTCCACCTAACAGCAGCGTGCCGCCAAACTCTTCGCCATCACGCTTGATCACCTCACGCAGGGTTTCCCCCACCAGCAGCGCAATGTCATACAGCGAGCGCCCATTCAGCAGATTGGGCTGATCGCTGTCGTGGTTATTACGTCTGAGCAAACTCATCACGCTTTGCGTGGTCGCCAGATTACCTGCGCTTTGCAGCACCAGCGTGCGTTCATCATCCACCTGAAACACGTGTAATTTGCGGAACGAGGAAATATGATCGACGCCCGCGTTGGTGCGTGAATCCGATACAAAAATCATCCCTGACGATAAACGCATTGCCACACAATAAGTCATAGTCACGCCTGCAAAAAAATATTACTGCTGCGCATGCACCTGCTGCACCGCGGCCATCGCCAGCATATCTTCACCGCCGCCGCCCAGCCGCATACCGCGCACCGGACAAGCATCAAGATAATCCACACCCACCGCCAGACGTAAATGCTGGCGCGTACTGCGCGTATTGTTGGTGATATCAAAGCTGTGCCAACTGCCATCCAGCCAAGCTTCAACCCAGGCGTGAGTGGCAACATGTTCAACGTTATCAGTATAGAGATAACCACTGACATAGCGCGCCGGGATCCCAAGGCTACGGCAGCACGCCAGAAACACATGGCTGTGATCCTGGCAAACGCCGCTTCCCGCCGCAAACACTTTCGCTGCGGTATCACTGACCTGGGTGCTGCCGGGCTGGTACGGCATTTTTAGCAGCAGCTCATCCATCAGTTTTTCCAGGCTGGCGAGCGGTTTTTCTGCATGCCAGTAGCGCTGTGCGAAATCACGAATCGCTGCATCCGGCAGCGTTAATGGCGTGGCACGCAGAAACACCAATGGCGAGAGGATCGACTCAGGATCGGGGGAATATTCCCCCGCATCCAGAATTTCCACCACGCCACGCGCGGCAATCTCCAGTTGCTGATGGGGTGTATCCAGCGTCAGCACGTGCAGCACGTTGCCGTAAGCATCCGTGGTGCGCGTGGCTTCGCACGGCAGATCAAGATCCCATGACAGGATTTGCTGGTGCACCGAGTTTTGCGGCGTCAGGCGCAGATACTGGGTGCTGAGTTTGACCTGATGCTCATAGGCATACCAGGTTTTGTGCTCGATATTCAGTCTCATTTCGCCTCCAGGTAGGTCTGATTGATGCTTTCTGCCAGCGCATTGGTCTGCGAGAGAAAGTGATTAAGCCAGCTGTACAACCCGTCACGCGTCAGACTCTCCCAGGTGCTGAAGCGCATTTCGGCTAACAGCACCGTCACCAGATAGCGTGGACGATCTTCACCGCTGCTGCCGATCTGTTCTAACTGGTTGGCGATCTCCTCGATGCAGGAGTGCAGCGATCGCGGACTTTCGTTACGCAGGATCAGCATCTCATTCACCAGATCCGGCATCAGCTGCTGCTTGAAGATCGCGTTATAGGCTTCACGCGCCGACACCGCACGCAGCAGGGTATCGAGGCAATAATATTCACGCACCGAATCGGGATTCTGCTCCAGCAGTTGTTGATTGACGCTCAATAAACGCGCGGTGCCGTCGCTGCGCTCCATCAGCGTGCCGATGCGGATAAAGCACATCGCATCGCCGCGCAGCAAGGTGCCGAACATCGCGCCGCGAAACAGGTGCGAACGCTCTTTAACCCAGTCGAAAAAGCTGTCGGCGTTGGCGCTGGTGATGCCGCGTCGCCGCATGTTACGCATCTCAATCCACGTCGAGTTGATACTCTCCCACACCTCAGATGACAAACTGCCGCGCACCGCGTGCGCATTGTTCCACGCCTCCTGCCAGCAGCTAAAAATGCTACTGGGGTTGCGATCGTCGAGGGCAAAAAAGTTAAACAGCTGCGGCATGGTGAAACGCCCGTTGAGGGTTTCAAACAGCTGACGTGTGCCAGTGAGATTGAGCGGCAACAGCAGCTCATCGGTTTGGCTGTTACGCACCGGCATCAGCGAAAGCCGGTTGGTGACATCCAGCACCCGGGCAAGTTGTTCTGCGCGCTCCAGATAGCGCGCCATCCAGTAGAGGCCACTGGCCGTGCGGCTTAACATGATGCGTCATCCTCCAGAACCCAGGTGTCCTTGGTGCCGCCGCCCTGCGACGAGTTCACCACCAGCGAACCTTCGGTCAGCGCCACGCGGGTTAAGCCACCCGGCACTAAACGAATATCTGCTCCGCATAAGGCAAAGGGACGCAAATCGATATGGCGCGGTGCCAGACCGTTATCGATAAACGTCGGACAGGTGGAGAGCGACAGCGTGTCCTGCGCGATGTAGTTTTCCGGGCGTGCTCTTAAGCGATCGCGGAAATCGCTCAGCTCCTGCTGGCTGGCCACCGGACCAATCAACATGCCGTAACCGCCGGCGCCGTGTACCTCTTTCACCACCATTTTGCTGAGATTGGCGAGGACGTAAGTCAGATCCTGCGGCTTGCGGCACTGCCAGGTCGGCACGTTATTGAGGATCGGATCTTCATCGAGATAGAAGCGGATCATATCCGGCACGTAAGGGTAGATCGATTTGTCATCGGCAACGCCGGTGCCAATAGCATTCGCCAGCACCACGTTGCCGGTTCGATACACCGACAGCAGGCCCGGCACGCCGAGCATCGAATCGGGACGGAACGCCAGCGGATCGAGGAACGCATCATCGACGCGGCGATAGATCACATCGACTTTGCACGGCCCGGCAGTGGTGCGCATCATTACCGCGCCGTCTTTAACAAACAGATCGGCACTTTCCACCAGCTCGACGCCCATCTGCTGCGCAAGGAAGCTGTGTTCGAAGTAGGCGCTGTTAAAGCGGCCCGGCGTCAGCACCACCACCACCGGATCGTTGACCGGTGAGCTTTCGCGTAGAGTTTGCAACAGATGTGAGGGATAACGCTCCACCGGTGCAATGTGCTGTTCCACAAACAGTTCCGGGTAGAGGCGCATCATCATCTTACGGTTCTCCAGCATATAGGAGACGCCGGACGGCGTGCGCAGGTTGTCCTCAAGGACGTAATATTCGCCGTCATTGTTACGCACCATATCGACGCCGGTAATATGCGCATAGATGTTGCGATGCAGATCGACGCCTTGCATGCAGGGCTGATACTGATCGTTGATCAATACCTGCTCGGCCGGCACGATGCCCGCCTTGAGGATGTGCTGTTGATGGTAGATGTCATGCAGGAAGGCATTCAGGGCTTGCACGCGCTGGCGGATGCCGCGATCGAGCATCGCCCATTCACTGGCCGGAATAATACGCGGCACGCTGTCGAACGGGATGAGCCGCTCCGCGCCGCCGTCTTCACCATAGACGTTGAAGGTGATGCCCACACGATGAAACAGCAGTTCCGCTTCTTCGCGTTTCCGCGCCACCGCCTCTTTGTCCGCCTGTTGTAACCACTCCCAGTAATGCTGATAGTGCGCACGGTGTTCGCCGTTGCTCAATAACATCTCATCATAGAAGTGTGACGCTATCTGGTAGCTTTCTTTCATGATTTACCCGGCGCTTGTCAGAGGACCTGGATCCTCTCCTGCACAAAGTGTGCCAGAGGGTTGCGCCCCTAATGGCACACGCGCCCCGATAGCGGGACAGCGCCGGATAAACGCTTTTTCGCACCTTATTGGTGCATTAACTGCTGCGCAATTGGCAGCCAGATATCCGTCATCGCCCCATCGCCACCCGTGAAAGGATCGCGATGCGGTAACGGTACGCGCGCAATTTGATCTTTCGCCGCGCGTAAACGAGAAGGTTCATCACGCACGGTTTCCGGGGACATCCCTTCAGGATAGGCGCCAACGGCGAAAAAATCGTCCGAGGCAAACACCTGTTTATGGCCGACACCGGCGGGGATTAGCACCGCATCGCCCTCGCGCAGCGTCACCATACGGCCGCTATCGCCGCCAAACAGGACTTCCGCCCAGCCTGACGCCACGCCTAGCACTTCATGGGTGTTGGGATGGTAATGGGTATAAGGGAAGATCGGCGCGCGCCATGCGGCAGGCCAACCATTGTCGGTGAAGGTTTTTTCAAACCAGGCTGCGCTGTCGCTTTGCAGCTCTTCATCATAGTCAGGCGCAATGCCGGGCCAGATGATCAGCGGCAGTAGGTTGTTCGGGACGCCGCCCGAGGGCACCGACAGCATCAGATGCTGCGGATTATTTGATGAACCTGCTGAAAAGGTACCGGCGGCGAAAGACATCAGTAACAGCAGGCTGGAAGTGTTGGCAGTCATACTCTTTCTCCGGGAAGCCACGTTGCTTAATTGTGGCAAAGCCCGGGGGCATTGCAATGTGCGCCCACCAACAAAATTCACATAAAAGAATGATTTACCTTACTAAAGCCAAATTACCTGGCAACATATTTAACATTTTGTGGTGCCGGAAAAGCGGCTAATAAACTGTTATAAAAAAACACCCGGGATCTGTGTCTGATTCGCTTCACTGTTATGTGATTAACTGGCAGGCAGTAACATTCAGAGGTGAACTATGGAAGCGATCAAACAAATTCTGCTCGATGAAATCGCCACGCTTAACCGTGAAGGCCAGCGCGATAATCTGCCACGCTTTAGCTTTTCATTCCTCAAAACCCATCCGGGGCTGTGGGCGATCATGTATCTGTGTTACGCGCTGTGCGTGGCGCTGATCTTCTCCACCGACATGCTTGGCTGGCCAGCGTTCTGGTTCGCCACCGCCTTTGTATTGGTGATGAGTTTCCTGATGCTGATGGATATCAACCCGAAATACCGTTTTGAGGATATCGACACGCTGGATTTGCGCGTCTGCTACAACGGTGAATGGTATTACGTGCAGCCGGTTTCGCAGCAGGCGCTGGATAAGATCGTGGAAAATCCCGGCACGCCCGACCGCGTGCGCAGCGGCATCGATCGCCTGATGAAGCAGAAAGGCGAAGTGGATTTTTATGATGTTTATTACCTGACATGGGGCAATAAACAGGCGGCATCCATCTGATTAATAGCCATTAATCGAGGTGCACATAAATGCGCGAAAAATCGCGCCGCTACCGCAGGTGCGGTTAATCCGTTCATGCAGGTGCGGTTAGTCCATTCATGGCTTAACTGTTCGGCATTTCGCCATATACAGCAGCGGCATTTATCGGTCGCAAATTATGGCGACCGCCTCTCAATGCCGCTATTTATGTCCGCCGCATTTGTAGCGTCGCCATTTATGGTGACCGCTTCTGTATGCCGCCATTAACGTCAGCCGAATTTATCGTGTCGCCATTTATGGCGACTCCAGCTGAGCAATCAATTTTCCCAACGTCTCCACCGCTGCCTCGGCGCGGGCATCCCACGGCCAGGCGGTGTTGAAGCGGAAACAGTGGCTGAACCCTTCACTGCCCGAGAACAGCTGACCGGGCGCGATGCTGATGCCCTCTTTCAACGCCAGATGATAAAGCTGCGTCGTATTGATGTGCTCCGGCAGCGTAATCCACAGGAAATAGCCGCCCGGCGTATCACCGATCTGCGCATCAGCAGGCAGCACACGGCGCAATGCTTGCTGGGCCAGTTGCTTACGCTTTGCCAGCGTCTGGCGCAGCTTCTTTAAGTGCGTGTCGTAGCTGCGGGTGCTGAGGAAGTCGGCCAGTGCCAGTTGCATCGGCGCGCTGGTTGAGAGCGTGCTCATGAGCTGAATGCGCTGTACGCGCTGCGCGTAGCGCCCGGCAGCTACCCAACCGACGCGAAATCCCGCTACCAGATTCTTCGAAAAGCTGCCGCAATGCAGCACATTCCCATCACGATCAAAGGCTTTGGCAGGCAAAGGCTTATCGTGGCCGCTGTAGAGATCGCTGTAAACATCGTCCTCAATCATCGCGACCTTGTAGCGTGCCAGCAGCGCAACCAATTGCTGTTTACGCTCAACGCTCAGAGTAAAGCCGAGCGGATTTTGTCGGTTGGTCATCAGCCAGCAGGCTTTGACCGGCCAGCGTTGCAGCGCCTGCTCCAGTTCGTCGAGATCGATGCCCTGCTCGACATCGCTGGCGATGGCAATCGCATTCAATTTCAGGCGCTCAATCACCTGCAAAGCCCCGTAGAACGAAGGATTTTCGATCACCACCCAATCACCGGGTTCGGTCACCGCTTGCAGGCTGAGGTTGAGCGCTTCCATCGCGCCGTTGGTGATCACGATATCGTCCGGCGACAAGGTGATGCCCTGCTGGGCATAACGTTGCGCCAGAATCTTACGCAGCGCTTCGTTGCCGGGCGGCAGGTTGTTCAGGGCATCGCTGGGTTTCAGATTGTGCGAGACTTTGACCAGCGAGCGCATCAGTTGACGCTGCGGGAAGAGTTCAGGATCGGGAAAGGCGGAGCCAAACGGCATGATGGCGGGATCGCGCGTGGCTTGCAGCACATCAAACACGAAGCTGTTAGTGTCCGCCTGCTCGGTTTTGGCGATCGCCTGGGTGGGCAGACGCGGGCGGCTTTCGGCGGCTCGTGGTGCAACGTAGTAACCAGATTGCGGCTTTGACAGGATCCAGCCCTGGCTTTCCAGCACTTCATAAGCGTGCATCACCGTCATCAGGCTTAGGCCGCTTTGCTCCGCCTGCTGACGTAATGACGGCAACTTTTCGCCCGGTGGCCAGATGCGCGCTTCGATCTGCATCCGAAGTTGATCAACCAACTGCTGATATTTCGCCACCCTGGCTCCGATATTGGAAATGAGTGCGGCTATTTTCCCTCACCCAGGCCCACTCCCGCAAGCGAGAGAGGCATTGGTGGGCAGGGAAATTGACTCAAGCACTCATGCTTAGCGGCGCAGAGAAGTACACTTTCCCCTGCGTTTGGGATGCGGCTCATCACCGCACCCTTGTCTTACGGCAACTGCACCCGTTGCTGCTCCTTTTCGACAAAATTCGGCAGTTCGTGGATACGGTCCGGCGGCACCGGCCTGCCCAGCAAATAACCCTGCAAGGTATCGCAGCCCAGGCCGGTGAGGAAGGATTGCTGCTCCTGGGTTTCCACGCCTTCTGCCACCACTTTGAGATCCAGCGACTGCGCCAGTGCCACAATCGCAGAGACAATGGTGGCATCTTCTGATTTCGCCTGCAGTTCATTGACGAAGGCGCGGTCAATCTTCAGTTCACTTGCGGGCAAACGTTTGAGATACAGCAGGCTTGAATAGCCGGTACCGAAATCATCAATCGAGGCTTTCACGCCCATATCCGTCAGTTGCGTCAGAATACGCACACTCTCTTCCGGATCGCGCATCGCGGTGGTTTCGGTGACTTCCAGCGTCAGCAATTCGGCCGGTATCTTGTGCTGTGCCAGCGCCTGGGTGACGGTTTCTACCAGGTTGCTCTGCTCAAACTGCAGCGCGGAGAGGTTCACCGCCACCGACCAGTGTGGATGGCCCTGCAGATGCCAGCAGTGCAATTGACGGCAGGCTTCGTTGATCACCCAGTTGCCGATGTTGATGATCATGCCGGTCTTCTCAGCAATCGGCAGGAATTTGTCCGGTGCCAGTAAACCGCGTGTCGGATGCTCCCAACGTAACAGGGCTTCAAAGCCAAGAATCGGGCCGCTCGGCGCACAATATTTTGGCTGATAGAACAGACGTAACTCTTCGTTATCCAGCGCTTGCCACAGATCGTTATTCAGCTGTAGCTGCGACTGCGCCAGGGTGTTCATCGATGGCTGGAAGAAGTTGTAGCCGTTACGACCGTTGTTTTTGGTGTGGTACATCGCGGCGTCGGCGTTAAACATCAGCTCGCGCTCATCTTTGCCGTCGCCAGGATAAACCGCGATGCCGATACTCAGCGACACCACCAGCTCATAGCGCGAAATATCAAACGGACGATCGACCGCTTTCACCAATGCATCCGCTACCGCTGCGGCGTCATTGGGCTCATCGATTTCGATCAGCAGCACGAACTCGTCACCGCCCATACGTGCCAGGGTGTAGTGCCCTTTCATCTGGCCGATCATGCGCTCGGCCACGGCAATCAGCAGGTTGTCACCCACATGGTGACCAAAGGCGTCATTGACTGCTTTGAAGCCATCCAGATCCATAAACATCAGCGCAAACTGCGACTTCTCGCGATTGGCTTTGTTGATCGATTGCTCCAGACGATCTTCCAGCAAAATACGGTTTGGCAGGCGCGTCAGGTTATCGTGCAGCGCCAGTTGTGCCAGCTCGCGGTTGGCTTCAGCCAGCGAGTGCGCAAGGATTGAGGTGCGCGCTTGCAGGCGTGCATCCAGCATCGAAACCAGCAAGGTAATGCCGAGGATCGCCAGCGTCACCACAGTGACCACAATCGCCAGCCAGTTGCTGTTGACGCCCATGTGCGTGGCGTGACTCATCTCCGGGAAGCTGGCCGCCGCCATGCCGGTGTAGTGCATACCGGCAATGGCGCAGCCCATCACTACCGAAGCACCGAGACGCAGAATGGTCACGCGTCCATGTCCTTCACGCAGGTTAAAGGCCAGCCACAGTGCCGCACCCGATGCCACCAGCGCAATAACTACTGAAGCGGCCACCCAGCCCCAGTTCCAGGTGATGCCCGGCGAAAACATCAGTGCAGCCATGCCCATGTAGTGCATGGCAACCACGCCGGAACCGAGCACAAAAGCCCCGCCCGTTAAGCGCCGCCAGGAGAGTTCATGTGATGAGCACACCAGCCACAAGGCAAATATCGACGCCAGAATCGCCACCGCCATTGAGGTAGCGGTCAGCAGCGGATCGTAGCTCATCACCATATCCAGGCTCATCGACAACATGCCGATGAAATGCATCGCCCAGACGCCCACGCCCATGGCGAATCCACCGCCTAATAACCAAACCAGCGCCACCTTGCCAGTTGAAGAAGCCACGCGTCCCGCCATATCCAGCGCGGTAAACGAGGCCAGCATCGCCACCAGAATGGAAACGATGACAGTAAACGAATCGTACGAAGTCACTAACATAGTGATTTCCCAAGTTAAAGCCGTTATCAATCAGCTGTGGTGTTATGAAAAAAAGTCAAGGCTATAGGTTTTATTGTGTGTTTTATCGGCAGGATCACTGCCGATTTGAGTCTTTGAACGATGAAACCTTCCGATGTGGAAGAAAATAAAAAATGTTTATCAGGCGCTGGTTAATGGCAGCGGGTGCTCTGCAAACAGCGGCGGTACAGTAAGCGCAGCGGTAAATTCACCGACACGCTCTGCCGGTGTGGGCTTGCCCAGCAGATAGCCCTGCAGCGTGTCGAAACCGAGTCCGGTCAGCAGACGCTGTTGCTCCTCGGTTTCCACTCCCTCGGCCACCATGCGCAGATTGAGACTTTGTGCCAGCGTCAGCATCGCGCTCACGACGGTGGCGTCTTCGCTGTCGGCTCGCAGGCTGTTAATAAAGGCGCGATCGATTTTCAGCTCGGTCGCTTCCAGATGCTTCAGATGCAGTAAATTGGCATAGCCGATGCCGAAGTTATCGATCGCCACTTTCACACCCAGCTGGTGCAACTCGGCAATGCGCATTTGGCTGAACTGCGGATCGCGCATCGCGATATTCTCGGTAATCTCCAGCATCAGCGCGCCCTCTGGCAGCTGATAGCGCAGCAGTGCATGGCGTAAGCTATCGATAAGATCGCGCTGATGGAACTGCAACGCTGAAAGATTGACCGATACGCTCCAGTCACGATGGCCTTCATCGTGCCACTGCTTTAACTGACGGCACGCTTCGTTGATTACCCAATTGCCCAGCGCCACGATTTGCCCGGTTTTCTCAGCACGCGGCAGGAACATATCCGGCATCAGTAAACCGCGACGCGGATGCTGCCAGCGCAGCAGCGCTTCGAAGCCCATCAGCACCGTGCCGCCTGCGCGGAATTTTGGCTGATAGAACAGGCACATTTCCTGATATTCCAGCGCATTCCACAGGTCATTCGCCAGCGCCAGCTGATGCTGTGCCACGGCGCTCATCACCGGTTCAAACAGGCACCAGCCGTTTCGGCCGCTGTGCTTGGTGTGATACATGGCGGAGTCGGCGTTGAACATCATCTCCTGCTGGCTACGACCGTGCTGCGGGAACACCACGATGCCGATACTCAGCGACACCCGCAGTGAGTAACGATCCAGCTCGAACGGCAAATCAATGGCATTCACCAGCTGCTGCGCCAGCGCTGAGGCTTGCAAATCATGGTATTGCGGACACAGCAGCACAAATTCATCGCCCCCGAGTCGCGCCAGTAGCACGTCCGCACCCAACTGCGCGCGCAAGCGCTCAGCCACCGCAATCAACAAGCGGTCGCCCACGTGATGGCCCCAGGTATCATTGACCGCTTTAAAGCCGTCGAGATCCATAAACATCAGCGCAAAAGTCTCATCCTGCAAAGTGGCTTGCTTGATCTGCGCCGTCAGCTGCTGCTCCAGCAGCACGCGGTTGGGAAGCGAAGTGAGATTGTCATGCATCGCCAGCTGGCGCAGTTCACTGTTGGCACGCTTGAGCTTGGCCGCCAGACGCGCCGCGCGCAGCTGGGCGTCCAGCATCGAAACCAGCAGCGTGAGGCCGAGAATGGACAGCGTGATAATGGTCACCCACACCGCCAGTCCATCCTCACTGATGCCATGATGCTGCTGCATGGTGCTCGGCATGCTGTACTCCGCCGCAGCCATGCCGGAGTAGTGCATCCCGGCGATGGCAATACCCATCACCAGTGCCGCGCAGACGCGCATAATCCACACACTCTCGCCCTGACGCAGATGAAACGCCAGCCACAGTGCCGCACCTGAAGCGGCATAGGCAATCACCACGGAGAGCGCGACCAGCGGCAGATCCCAGCGAATCGCCGGTTCAATCAACAGGGCATTCATGCCGGTGAAATGCATCGCCACCACGCCGCTGCCGAGTATCAGGGTGCCACGCACCAGCCGACGTGGGGTCAGATGGCTACCCTGAACGCCCTGCGCGAAGGCAAAGATGGACGAGAGGATCGCCACCAGCAGGGAAAGCGCGGTGAGAGTGATGTCGTAACGCATGGTCATCGGCATCATCATCGCCAGCATGCCGATAAAGTGCATCGCCCAAATACCAATGCCCATGGCGGTGCCGCCGCCGACCAGCCACATTTTTGCCAGACAGCCGCGTGATACCGCGACGCGTCCGGCCGTATCCAGTGCGGTAAACGCAGCAATGAAGGCCACGATTAATGAAACCGTGACCAGAACGCTATCCCAGGTAACCAGCAGCATGTGCGCTCCTAAACTCAGCCCGCTGCAGAGCAGGTGCTGTATCGTCAAAAAAATTCAAAGAGTTCGAGAACATTGATTAAGGGTGAGTAATGACCGCACGCAGTGAGGCAGAGGGAGGAGCCGATCCAGACAATTCTGGAAACACCGCGCTATGTTTTTTGTTTTTCATCGTCTGTCGCAGTCAGAAAAATTAATAATATCTGATTAATGCACGAACATAGCATTGAACGGTTAATCGCGGTAGAGGGTTAAATCACTCGCTGTTTAGTTTTTTTAACCTGTTGTCACCCCTTGCGATTACTGAGTTATCGGCGAAAAGTGTGAATTGATTAATGAAAAATCTAAGCGCAACGTCCCAAGTGTTGATTTGCTGATCTATAGTAAAGAAAACTGATATAAATCATTAACCCATCATCTAAGAATATTCCTAGATGTCGGGCACTTACGCGGTTAAGCCGATCGTGGCTCTTGTTTGAATTCGGATTCGTTTACATAAATGAATCACCAGGTGAAAAAGCAATGACCTTGGATAATCAGTAAGGAATGATTATGAAACTCAAGCTTTTTCTTTTGGCGTCCAGCCTGAGCGTAGTGCTCGCCCCTACCGCGGCTTTTGCCGCCACCACAACGGGAACCATTAATGCGACCCTGACCCTGACCACCGGTTGCCTGGTGAATGGTCAGTCTGCCACCACGGGTGTCAACTTCGGTACCCTGAACTTTGGTAGCAGCGCGGCGACCTTTGACACCCTGAACGCCACCTTAGTCGGCGCATCGGGTAATGGTATTTACGTACGCTGCACCACGGGACAAACATTTAACGTGCAGGTCACCAGCAGTAACGCCGCGCCAGCGACCATTTATGGCACCGTTAGCGGCCAGCCACGCTATCTGATTCTCGGCTCCAACAACACCCAGGGCATTGCCTATACCCTGTATAGCGATGCGGCGTTCACTACCGCCATTGCCAATAACACCAACATTGCGGCAAGTGGCACTACGGACCCGACCTTAGGCACCAACTACGCCATTTACGGTCGTGTGGTGGGCGGCGGATTCAACCCACTGATCCCGGCAGGCACTTACACCGATACGATAAACGTTGCGGTGAATTACTGAGGTCAGTAGTGGAGTAATCAGGGTGGCCGTGGTGCAGCGTTGGGCACACATTGCAGGCGGCCTGGCCCTGCTGATAGGGAGCGTCTCTGCCTGGGGGTTGCCAACCGCAACCTTTCAGGTCTCTGCGTCAGTAGTGGCAGGCTGTGTTGTCTCCGGTACCAATACCGGGGTCTTTGGCACGCTTAATTTCGGTACGCAATCTGGCGTGTCGTCCAGCAGCGTGAGCGCCAGCTATGTGCAAAGCACCACCATCACCCTTGCCTGCACGCCAGGCACTGCCGTCAGCATGAGCATCGACGGCGGCAGCAATTACTCCTCGACTCGCAATCTCAAGGTCTCGGGCAATACCAATACCGTGCCCTATTACCTCTATACCAATGTGGCACACACCACGGCGATTCCCGTGAACAGCGCCGTGGCGCTGAGTTACAGCAACGCCAATAACATTACTTTGCCGATTTATGGCCTGTTAACGCTGCCTGGCCCCACGCGCGCCGGCACTTATACCGACACCTTAACCGTTACGCTTAGCTGGTAACGGAAGTGATAAAGAAGGATGAATAATCATGAACCTGCGCGCCCTGTTACTGTTGTTTATCATGGCACTAATGCCTGCCGCCCACGCCGCCAATTCGCTGATGATTTGGCCAATCGACCCGGCTATTAACCCTGATGAGAAAGCCAGTGAGTTGTGGCTGGAAAACCGTGGGAATGCTACCACCATGATGCAGGTGCGCATCTTTAGCTGGCTGCAGGTAGGCGGCCAGGAACAGTATCAAACCCAGCAGCAAGTGGTCGCCAGCCCGCCGATGGTGCGCCTGGAGCCGGGTCAGAAACAGCTGGTGCGTCTTATTAAACAGGGCCCACCGGAAGCGGGACGCGAAATGTCCTATCGCGTGGTGCTGGATGAAATTCCTACGCCGCGCACGCCCGGCGAAAATCAGGCGGGACTGACCTTCCAGATGCGCTATTCGGTGCCGCTGTTTGTCTATGGTAATGGCGTCACCAGCGACAGTGCGAAGCCGCAACTGAGCTGGCAACAGGTGGACAGTGGTGGCAAGCACTGGCTGGAACTGACTAACCGGGGCAACGGCCATGCGCGGCTGAGTAATGTCACCATTGGTGGCCGCCGCCTGGGCAATGGCCTGTTTGGCTATGTGCTGGCAAACAGCAGTAACCGCTGGCCATTAACCAGCAGCGTGAGCGGTGAGCTGTCCGCAGAAGTAAATAAAGGGCACTGGAGCAGCGCGGCCGCGCGTTGATGAGGTTCTCGCTGCATCCCTGCACGTTGGCGGTGGCCAGTGTGCTATGTCTGTTACCTCAAATCAGTAGTGCGGAGACCTTTTCCGAACTACCACCGCCCCCTGCGCTGGAAAACACCACCAGTGGACAGCAATACATGCTGGAGTTAGTGGTGAACCAGAACGCGCGCGGCGATATCGTGCCGGTTGAGCGCAAAAATGGGGACTTCTGGCTGCGCAGTGGCGATTTACAACGCGCCGGTATCCCAGCGGAGAAACTCCAGGGCGAGCAAATCGATGTGAATCAACTTGCGGACATGAAAGTGGAATATGACGAGCGCCGTCAGCGCCTGTTACTCACCGTTCCGCCCGCCTGGCTGCCCGGCCAGGTGATCGGTAAAGATCAGCGCGGCCCACACTATCCGGGGCGAGCCAGTAACGGTGCACTGCTCAATTACGATTTCTACGCCACGCGTACCGATAATGCCGGATCGCGCCTGTCGAGCTGGAATGAGCTGCGCGTATTTGGTCCGGTCGGGCAATTCTCCACTAATGGCGTGTATACCCAACAGCTTGAAGGCGGCGTCAGCGGCCAGCAAGAGGGATACATTCGCTACGATACCTGGTTCAGCAATGAAGATGAGAACAATGCGATTAGCTGGCGCGCCGGGGATCTGGTCACCGATGCGCTGAGCTGGAGTAACAGCGTGCGCCTGGGCGGCGTGCAAATCGCGCGTGATTTCAGCGTGCGTCCGGATTTGGTCACTTACCCGCTACCGGCGTTCTCCGGCCAGGCCGCAGTGCCCTCTTCCGTCGATCTGTTTATTAACGGTTATCGCAGCACACAAGCCAATGTGCAGCCGGGGCCGTGGTCGCTGACCAATGTGCCGTTCGTTAATGGCGCGGGCGATGCGGTGATCACCACCACCGATGCCTTGGGGCGCCAGGTCACTACCACGCTGCCGTTTTATGTCTCCAGCAGCCTGTTGCGACAGGGTTTGTCGGATTACTCCTTTTCGGCCGGTGCTATTCGTGAAAACTACGGGCTGGAGAACTTTGACTATGGCGCAGCAGCAGCCAGCGGCTCTTATCGTTATGGGTTAACCGACTGGCTGACGCTGGAGAGCCATGCGGAAGGCAGCGACAGCGTGGCCACCGGCGGCGCGGGGGGATTGGTGAAGCTCGGCAGTTGGGGCGTGGTGAATGGTGCGCTGGCACAAAGTCAGATGGAGGGTAAACCTGGCACGCAATACAGTTGGGGTTATCAATACAACAACAGCTGGTTCAGTATCGGCACGCAGCATGTATTACGCACCGCCGATTACGGCAATCTGGCGCTGGTCGGCAGTCGGGGCGACAGCGCCAACACCAGCTACTCACTGGCGCGACGCAGTGCGCAGTACACCGCCAGCGTGTCACTCAATCAATATGGCAGTCTGGGCCTGGCCTACTTTGATATTGCCGGCGGATCGGGCGATCGCACCCGCTTATGGAACCTGTCGTGGAGTAAAAATCTGTGGGGTAACAGCAGCCTGTATATCTCCGCCAGCCGCGATCAGGAACAGGGTGACTGGAGCGGCGCTATCTCGCTGGTAATCCCATTCGGCGAGCAGAGCAGTGCTTCGGTGAGCTACGAGCGCGATCAACAGGGCAACAACAACCAGCGCCTCTACGTATCGCGCGCGATGCCAACCGATGGCGGCTTCTCTTACGATGCGGCATGGGCCAATCAGGGAGGAAACAGCGGTGATTATCGTCAGGCGAGCCTGCGCTATCGCAACAACAAAATCGACACCTCTGCCGGATTCTACGGCGATAACGACAACACCACGCAGTGGGCCGATTTCACCGGTTCGCTGGTGCTGATGGATAACCGCGTATTTGCCGCTAACGATATCAATGATGCGTTCGTGGTGGTGAAAACCGATTATCCGGATGTCACGGTGCGTTATGAAAACCAGTCTATGGGACGAACCGATAACCAGGGCTATTTGCTGGTGCCATCGATCAGCAGCTATTACGGCGCGAAATACGATATCGATACCCTGGATTTACCTGCCGATCGCACCGCGCCGAAGGTGGAACAGCGTTTCGCGGTGAAACGGAAAAGCGGTTATCTGCTGAACTTCCCGGTGGAACGCCTGCGTGCCGCCAGCGTGGTGCTGCACGATAAACAGGGGCAACCGTTGCCGATCTCCAGCCAGGTGTTACGCCCGAATCAGGGGACGGAATATATCGGATGGGATGGCATTGTCTGGATGGAGAATCTGAGCGCTGAAAACCCAATTCATGTGGTGACGCCAGATGGACGCAGTTGTGATACCACGCTGACCATTGCCAACGGCCAGCCCAAAGCGCTGGAAACTTACGGTCCGCTGACGTGCGATCTGCCGCCACCCGCACCGGGTTCAGCGGTCAGCACGGCCAATAATTCACAGTCAGGAATTTCACCATGAGAAAGTTTCTTTTGCTGCTGGCGCTGTTTCTGCTGCCTGGTATGAGTTATGCGGCCTGTTCGCTTTCAGCGCCGACGGCAACCTTTGGTTCCGTGACCACCTTTGCAGTGGGGTCTACCGCGCAAGCCACTTCCAGCATCACCAACGTTAACTGTGGAACAGGCACGCTTTCGCTGTTGGGCACCGATAATGTCACCTACGCCTTTACCACCGCCACCTATCTCAGCGGCACGCGTGCCGTGTTGAAAACCGCCAGCACCGGCACGGACAGTATTCCGATTCAGATGTGTATCGACAGCGCCTGTGCCAGCGAACTCACACAGGGGTCTAACCACGTTTACAGTTCATCGGCATTGTTAACACTGGGCAGCACGCTCAATTTCAATATTCCGCTCTATTTCCGCACAGTGCCTGGACAGGTGATTGCCGCAGGCAGTTACACGACGACGATTACGCTCACGGTGAGCTATACAGTATGTGCCGGGTTGAACGTAGCAGGTTTATGCGTAGGAACAGTACAAACCAGCACTGGCACCGCCATGCCGATTACCGTTAACCTGGTTGTGACCAATGATTGCACCACCATCACCGCGCCCAACGTGAGTTTTGGCAGTGCACCCTTGGTGGGGAGTTTCTCCACGGTGCAGCAGACGATTAACGTGGTGTGTTCCAAAGGTAGCACCTTCACTGTGGGGTTGAGCAATGGCAGCTACTACAGCGGCACCACCCGCCAGATGGCGAGCGGCACCAACCGGCTGGCTTATGATATTTATAAAGGCACCACCACCACCACGCGTTGGGGACCGACGGGCACCGACCGCTGGAGCAGTGCCAGCGCCACCTCTCTGAACGCGGATCTGGTGACGCGCAACTTCACTTATACAGCGCAGATTTTGACGACGCAGAATACGCCAGCGGCGGGGAGTTATACGGATAGCGTGGTGGTGGATCTGTCGTTTTAGGCAGGGCATGGGCGACGATGCCGTTTGTAGGCCCGATGATTGCGCTTCACTGCGCCATACCCACACATCTGCATAAATAAAAAAGCAGCCACTTCAGAAAGGGGCTGCTTTATTCGAATCGCTTCTTAACGGGCTGGCATGAGACCCGTTGTCAGCCAGGGCGTTACAGCGAAGCTCCCACCGGCGTGCCACCATGGCGCGCCTGATACTGTTTCACCATGCGGCCAATCAGCAGCGTGCCGATCAATCCGCACACCGCCGCGAATGACAACCACACGCCGGGCATCGCTTTATCGCCAGTAGCATGGATCAGGTAGCTTGAAACCGCTGGCGTGAAGCCACCAAACAGCGCGGTCGCCAGGCTATACGCCAGAGAGAAACCGGTGGCGCGCACTTCAGCCGGCATAATTTCCGCCAGATAGACCACCATCGCCCCGTTATAGCTGGCATACAGGAACGATAACCACAATTCCGCTTCCACCAGATGCGCAAAGGTGGGCGATCCCACCAGCCAGTGCAGCACCGGCCAGGTGGTAAGAATCATCAGAATAGTAAAGGTGATCAGCAGCGGACGGCGTCCTATGCGGTCTGACAGCGAGCCCATCACCGGCAGCCAGATCAGGTTAGAGATACCGACGAACAGCGTCACCATAAAGCTCTGCTCGTCGCTCATCATCAACACGGTTTTGCCAAAAGTCGGGGTGAAGGCGGTGATCATGTAGAACATCACCGTGGTGGTCACCACCATCAGCATGCCCGCCAGCACCAATGCCCAGTTCTCACCGACCGAGCGCATAATCTGTCCCATGGAAGGATGCTGCTTGCGTTTGCTGAACGCTTCGGTTTCTTCCAGCATGCGGCGGATCCAGAACAGGAACGGCACAATCATACAACCGACCACGAACGGAATACGCCAGCCCCACTCGGTCACCGCATCCTTCGCCAGCAGATGGTTCAGACCCAAGCCGAGCAGTGCAGCGAAGATCACTGCGACCTGCTGACTACCGGACTGCCAGCTGACATAGAATCCTTTGCGTCCTTTTGGCGCCACTTCAGACAGATACACTGACACACCGCCCAACTCCACGCCCGCAGAAAAGCCCTGCAGCAAACGACCCAGCAGAATCAGAATCGGTGCGGCGGCACCCAGGGTGGCATAGCCTGGCACCAGGGCGATGGTAAGCGTACCCAACGCCATCAAGCCCAGCGTCAGCAACAGCCCTTTACGGCGACCGTGGTGGTCGATGTAGGCACCGAGAATAATCGCGCCGAGCGGACGCATCAGGAAGCCCGCGCCGAAGGTCATCAGCGTGAGCATCAGGGATGCAAAGGGGTCATCTCCGGGGAAAAAGGTTTTGGCGATCGCCGTAGCGTAATAGCCAAACACCATGAAATCGTACATCTCAAGAAAGTTACCGCTGGTAACGCTAAAGATGGTTTTGGCACCGCCTTGCGATGGCTTTTGTAAAGACTGACTCGCGCTCATATTGTCCTTCCTGGGTTTTTCTTCCGTTGTAGCGGGTTGCGCCAGGAATAGATGTGATCCGCTTCACCATTGCAGTTTACAAAAGTGAGACTAAAAGTAACAAGAAATTAACATTGGCGGCAGAAGCAAATAAAAAGGGCCGCTATCAATAGCGGCCCTTGTGAGCGTTTAGACGGGGAAATTACTTCTTCACCGATTCCATGCCCATCAAACCTATCTTCAGATAACCCGCTTCACGTAACTGATCCATCACGCTCATCAGGGTTTCATAATCCACAGACTTATCCGCCTGGAAGAAGATGGTGGTGTCTTTCTTGCCTTCGGTTTGCGCCGTTAGCGCATTCACCAGCGTCTCTTTGGTCACCGCATCGTTGCCGATGTAAATCTGCTTATCTTCTTTGATAGACAGATAAACCGGTTTTTCCGGACGCGGCTGCGGTGCGCTGGTGGAGGCTGGCAGGTTAACGCGCACATCCACCGTGGCTAATGGCGCGGCGACCATAAAGATGATCAGCAGAACCAGCATGACGTCGATAAACGGCGTCACGTTGATTTCATGCATTTCGCCATCGCCTACCGAGTCATCGTTTAAACGCATCGCCATAATACTTATCCTACGCGCAGTTTCTGTGCCGCCGCCGGACGGGTCGCTTCTTTCGCGGTGTCCACATTGCCGAGATCCAGATCGCGGCTCTGCAGCAGCATCACCTGCGCCGCAACATCACCCAAAGAGGCTTTGTAGCTGGCGATCATGCGTGCGAAGACGTTGTAGATAACCACAGCAGGGATAGCGGCAACCAGACCAATCGCTGTAGCCAGCAACGCTTCTGCGATGCCCGGCGCAACGACCGCGAGGTTGGTGGTCTGCGTTTTAGCGATACCGATGAAGCTGTTCATGATGCCCCACACGGTACCAAACAGACCGATGAAGGGAGCAACAGAACCGATAGTGGCGAGGAAGCCATTTCCGCGACCGGCATGACGGCTGAAAGCCGCAACGCGACGATCGAGGCGGAAGCTGGTGCGTTCCTTGATGCCATCGAGATCTTCGGTACCTGCAGAGAGTTCCAGCTCGTTCTGCGCATCATTCAGCAACACAGCGCTGTGGCTGTTGCTTTTAAAGCTTTCAGCGGCGCGGTAAGCATCATTAAGCGAGCGAGCTTCGCCCAGCGCTTGCTGTTCGCGTTTCAGGCGACGTTTTGCCCCGCTCAGCTCAGCAAACTTGCCGAAGAAAATCGCCCAGGTGACAACCGAGGCCAGTAACAGGCCAATCATCACCACTTTTACCACGATATCGGCATGCTGATACATGCCCCAAACGGAGAGGTCCGTTTGCATCAAATCACTGGCTACCACGCTGCGTCTCCAACTTCTGTTGCACAGTTCACGATTGAAGCGCGGATCATAGCAAAAAAATTGACCGAAGTGATAGTAGTTCTCATTACTATTTACAATCCAAAAGTGCCTTTTATTTCCACAATTTGGCAAATGTTTTACAGAATACTGGCGTCACTCTGATATTCCGTAATCTGGGTCAACCCACTGACACATTTCATGGTAACGTGGATGTTTTGTGGTAAGTGTCAGGAAAGGCAGTGATGGCAACGAATAAAATTGATACCACGCTGGTTAGCGCGGGACGAAGCAAACGTTACACTCAGGGCTCAGTTAACAGCGTCATTCAACGCGCATCTTCACTGGTTTTTGACACGGTTGCTGACAAAAAACGGGCGACTGCAGGCCGTGCATCGGGCGAGCTTTTTTATGGTCGCCGTGGCACCCTCACCCACTTCTCGCTGCAAGACGCCATGACCGAACTGGAAGGCGGCGCGGGTTGCGCGCTGTATCCGTGCGGTGCGGCCGCGGTATCCAATGCGATTATCTCTTTTGTTGAAGCAGGCGATCACATTCTGGTGAGCGGCGCGGTGTATGAACCGACGCAAGATTTCTGCACCAAAATTCTCAGTAAGCTGAATGTCACCACCACGTTCTTTGATCACTGCATCGGCAGCGAAATCAGTGAACTGATTCAGCCGAACACGCGCGTGGTATTCCTCGAATCTCCCGCCTCCATCACCATGGAAGTGCAGGACATTCCCGCCATCGTCGCCGCCGTGCGTGCGAAAGCGCCCGACGCGATCATCATGATTGATAATACCTGGGCGGCGGGCGTGTTGTTTAACGCGCTGGAGCATGGCATCGATATTTCGATTCAGGCGGGCACCAAATACATTATTGGTCACAGCGATGCGATGATTGGTACTGCCGTCGCCAATGAACGTTGCTGGCCTAAGTTGCGTGAAAATTCGTACCTGATGGGCCAGATGGTGGATGCTGATACGGCGTACATGGCCAGCCGCGGCTTGCGCACGCTCGGTACGCGTTTGCGCCAGCATGAAGAGAGCGGTTTGCAGGTTGCCGAATGGCTGGCCGCTCAACCGGAAGTCGCGCGCGTTAACCATCCGGCGCTGGCTCAGAGTAAAGGTCATGAATTCTGGCAGCGTGATTTCAACGGCAGCAGCGGACTGTTTTCCTTCATCCTGCATGAAAAACTGAGTCGTGAGCAGCTGGCGAATTACCTCGATCACTTCCACCATTTCAGCATGGCTTATTCATGGGGTGGCTATGAATCCTTAATTCTGGCCAACCAACCGGAAGAGCTGGCGGAGATTCGCCCGGCAGGCGGCGTCGATTTCGACGGTACGCTGGTGCGTTTGCACATTGGTCTTGAGCACGTTGATGACCTGCTGAACGACCTGAAAGCGGGCTTTGCACGCTTAAAACAGTAAATATTTAAACAAAAGCTAAACCATTTCGTGCCGCATCGGTGAGATCAACGTCTGCGATGCCACAGATGGTTAAAATAGAATCCTTGTGACTCGATGGGATAGCAGATGGGTGTTTTACATGAGATTGTCCACGCGCTCTGGCATCAGGATTTTGCCGCGCTGGCCAATCCGGATGTCGTGTGGGTTGTCTACGGCGTGATGTTTTTGACGCTGTTTCTGGAAAACGGTTTATTGCCCGCCTCTTTTCTGCCGGGTGATAGCCTGCTGCTGCTTGCGGGTGCCATGATTGCCAAAGGCGTGATGGATTTCGTGCCCACCATGGTGATTCTGACCACCGCCGCCAGCCTTGGCTGCTGGTTGAGTTATTTGCAGGGGCGATGGCTGGGCAATACGCGGATGGTGAAAAGCTGGTTGATGCATCTGCCGGCGCAATATCATCAGCGCGCCTGGAATCTGTTTAACCGCCATGGATTGATGGCATTACTGGTTGGGCGTTTTCTGGCGTTCGTTCGCACATTGCTGCCTACCATGGCTGGCATTTCGGGTTTACAGAACGGTCGCTTCCAGCTGTTCAACTGGCTGAGCGGCGCGCTGTGGGTCGGGATTGTGGTGGCGATGGGCTATGGCATCAGTCAGGTGCCGTTTATCAAGCGTCACGAAGATCAGGTGATGGCGGTGCTGATGGTGCTGCCGATGGTGCTGCTGTTTGTCGGTCTGACCGGCAGCATTGTGGTGATCTGGAAAAAACGTCGCCAGAAAATATGATTAAGACGCGGCGTCAAACGGCAACGTTTGGCGCACGCGACTGGCTTCCTCTCCCGGCGTCACGCCGAAATAGCGTTTAAACTCCCGCGAAAATTGCGAAGGGCTTTCATAGCCCACGCGCACCGCTGCCGCACTGGCTTTCATCCCATCCTGCAACATCATCAAGCGCGCCTGATGCAGACGATAGCGCTTAAGGTATTGCAGCGGCGAGGTTTGGGTGACGGCTTTGAAGTTGTGATGGAATGCCGAGACGCTCATGTTCACTTCGGCGGCCAGCATATCGACGCTGAGGCTTTCGGCGAAATGGCTTTCGATACGGCGCAAGGCGCGCGCAATCTGGCTGAACTGGGTCTGGCGATTGACCAGCGACAGCAGCGCACCGCCAATCGGGCCAGTGAGCACATAATAGATAATCTCCCGCACCAACTGTGGGCCAAGCACGCGCGCATCACGCGGATGGCTCATCGCATCCAGCAGACGCTCGGCGGCGCACAGCATCTCTTCACTCATAAACGCTGAATGGATGCCCGACGTCTGTAACTGCGGCTGAAATTGTTCGTCGTCACCGATATCCATCAACAGATCCTGCAAACTGGCGATATCCACGCTCAGGCACATGCCGGCCAGCGGCTCTTCCAGAGTGGCTTCGGTTTCGCATTCCACCGGTAGTGGCACGGTCAGCATCAAATACTTAGTCGCGTCGTAATGAAACACCGTGCTGCCGAGATAACCGGTTTTACGCCCCTGAAAGAGAATCACGATGCCCGGCTGATACATCATCGGCGTGCGCGGCAGCGTTTCGCAGGCGTAGATCAGTTTGACGTTTTCCACGGCGCACAACGGCTTACGCGCATCGTTCATTAGCGCGGTCACGCGCTGCGCCAGCTGGCGGCAAAGGGCATCGTTCGGCATGGATCACTCTCAGGCAGCAAAAAAAATCAGTGTGCCGCAATGCTGCTCAAAGCTCCACCCTTCAGCAGAATCAGGCAAGATTCTGGCAGAAATGACCAGGGTAAAATGGCGGAGTGATTGCCACAATGATCCTGCGGTTGAGTTTGTTGACTAGACTTAACCACAGCGCTTTTTCGGTAAGTCACTGCGACAGATAAGGAGCAACAATGGCAGAGCAACCCATTATCAAACTGCACGACGGCAATATGATGCCGCAGATCGGACTCGGTGTGTGGCAGGCGAGCATTGAAGATGCCCGTAACGCGATTGTGGAAGCATTGAAAGTCGGATATCGCTCCATCGATACCGCCGCCATCTACAAGAATGAGGAAGCCGTCGGTCAGGCACTGCAGGACACCGATGTCGCACGCGAAGACATTTTCATCACCACCAAACTGTGGAATGACGACCAGCAGAACGGCCAGCAGGCGATTGAAACCAGTTTGAAGAAACTGCAGCTGGAGAGTGTCGATCTCTATCTGATGCACTGGCCGTGCCCGGAGAAAGATCACTACGTTGAAGCCTGGAAAAAGATGATTGAGCTGCAGCAGCAGGGCTTAACCAAAAGCATCGGCGTCTGTAACTTCCATGA
This sequence comes from Erwinia sp. S63, assembly GCF_016625195.1. GTDB lineage: Bacteria > Pseudomonadota > Gammaproteobacteria > Enterobacterales > Enterobacteriaceae > Pantoea. The sequence continues at coordinate 148,116 of NZ_JACVUP010000013.1, read as the reverse complement.
AGCGCATCTCAAACGTCTGATCGATGAAACAGGCGTGTCGCCGGTGGTGAACCAGATTGAGCTGCACCCGATGCTGCAACAGCGCACCCTGCATGCATGGAACGCTTTGCACCAGATTCAAACTGAATCCTGGAGCCCGCTGGCGCAAGGCGGTAAAGGGGTATTCGATCAGGAAATTATCCGCGAACTGGCGAAAAAATACGGTAAGACGCCGGCGCAGATTGTGATTCGCTGGCATCTGGATAGCGGGCTGGTGGTGATACCAAAATCGGTGACGCCGGAACGTATTCGTGAAAACTTCCAGGTGTTCGACTTCAGACTGGAAAAAACCGAGATCAGCGAGATTACTAAGCTGGATAAGGGAAATCGTTTGGGGCCGGATCCGGAGAAGTTTAACGGTTGAGTCGGCGCAGTTTAACCATCAGCGGGTACAGCTCACGCGTACTCGCTAACACTGGCGTGATAATGACCGTGCGGTCATGTGCTGGTCGCCTTTGATGAATGGCGACCTACCCATTTGACGATCTCTTGTAAGGTGCGCATCGTTGCGCACCTTTTTTCTTATGGTACCGGATTGACCTGCAACTGCCCCGCCGTTCCGCGATCGGCTAACTCCAGCGTCTGGCTGTAATACATAAACGGGAAGTGATCCGACGAACTCTGCGGGAAACTCACCAGCAACTCCACATCCCCATCCACCCATACCGTATCTTTCCAGCCGCGATCTTCACCCATCGGCTGCGCACCGTTGACGTTCTTAATCAGGAACATCACACCCTGAATATGCAGCGATTGTGGACGATCGGCGTGAATGATCCAGCGCTCAAAGGTCCCCTGCTGCACCGTGGTGTCGATGCGGCTCATGTCCCACAATGCGCCATTGATGCCCGGCACGCTGTCGCCAATACGGAATTCGCGGGTGCGCACCGCCACGCCATCGAGAATCTGATCGGCCAGTAAACGCATCGGCAGATTATCGGTGACCAGCGGCAGTAAGCCGGTCGGACGCAGACTCAGCACCAGCGTGTTGGCGAGAATCGAGGAGGGCTCAAACAGACCGCGCAGGCGATCCATCAGACCCGCCGCAGTGCCGGCGGTAATCGAGACTTCATCGCCCTGCGACATATCCACCAGCACTTCACGGCGTTCACCGGGTGCCAGCGACAGCGTTTGCACCGCCACCGGCGCAGCCAGGAAACCCTGGTCGCTGGCAATCACGGTAAACGGGCGATTATCAGAGAAATTTAAATCAAAACGACGCGCGTTCGATGCGTTTAATAAACGTAAACGCACCCAGCCACGAGAAACCTCGATATACGGGTTTTGCACACCATTCACCAGCAAGGTGTCGCCGAGGAAACCGCCATCGGAAGGCGGGTTATAAACCGGCGTAGCAAAGTTATCGAGGCGCTTGTCCTGAATAATCAGCGGGAAATCATCGACACCATAGTGCTTAGGCAGCGGCAAGGCTTTACTGACCTCATCCTCAATCAACCACATGCCTGCCAGACCGTTATAGACGTGCGGAGCCATACGATTCGGGGTATTGGCGTGATACCACAACGTGGAAGCGCCCTGGCGAATCGGCAATACGGGCGCCCAGTCAACGCCCGCCGACATCAGCCGTGGTGCGCCACCCATTAAGGCTCCCGGCACCTGCAAGCCGCTGACAGTCATCGCCACCGGCTCGTTGAGGCGGTTGCTGTAGATCATCTTCACGTCATCGCCGCTGTAAACGCGCACCGTGGGCCCGAGGTACAAACCGTTAATGCCCCACACCGGCACTTTATTGCTATTGCCGCTAAATGACCAATGGCTGCGTTGTAGCGTCAGAAACAGTGGCTGACCACGACGTGACTCAATCAGTGGTGGGATCGGCAGGGGCACATCGCCCATCGGGGCCGCAGCATGCGCGGCATAAGGCATGCTACTGGAAGCCAGCGCAACACCGGCGGAAAGCTGAATAAACTGACGTCTGCTGCAAGACATAAAACTTCAGACCTTTTGAGCGGGGCGTGAAGACGCCGTGTCCATGTTGTTTTTGTTAGTGAGTGATTGCTGTGATGAGCACGGGGCAGATGCTCTGCCCCGGGGATGACTAGATTTTACCGTTTTTTTCGCGTTCGGCGACTTCGGCGTTCAATTCTTCCAGCTTAGCAGACATTAATTCGCGACAGTGGGTCGCTAACTTACGAACTGAGGTGGTTTCAAACTGTTTGGTATCCACTGGCGGCAGCATTTCCACAATCACCAGACCGTTGTTCCAGCGATTGAGTTTCACTTTACCGTGGGTATTCGATACCACCACCGGGATGATCGGCACACCTGCTGCCACTGCGGCATGGAACGCACCGGTTTTAAACGGCAGCAAGCCACGACCACGGCTGCGCGTCCCTTCCGGGAACATCCAGAAAGAAATCTTCTTTTTATTAAACTGCGCCACCAGTTCACCGATGGTGCCGTGCGCCTTGGCACGGTTATCACGGTCAATCAGCAGATTGCCGGTCAGCCAGTAGAGTTGACCGAAGAACGGGATCCACAGCAGGCTCTTTTTACCGACGGTTACGGTGGTCGGCTGCACGATTTTGGCCGCCGTGATCATGTCGTAGTTGTTCTGATGGTTAGCGATGTAAATCGCATTGCCATAGCTCTCGGCATCAGCGGGTTTGCGCAGCTCAACTTTGACACCAAATACCGTCGACAGGCGACCTAACATATGGCCGAACGTCGCCACATGACGCGGGTTACGCGGTGAGAACAAACACCAGATACTGCCGAAGATGCACACCAAAATCGAATAAACGATAACAATAATCGTGCGTAAAATTAGTAACATAGCTTCCTCAAGTTGGGCAATCCATTGCCTGTTCAGTCTTATTCTTCGCTACTCGCGTCACTTTTCGGGCGCGCTGGCGCATTCACTTCCACGCTATCAATACGCTGCAGGCCACGTGACACGCTGCCACGACGACCGCGATCGGCACGTACTTTTTGCAGATCTTCATCGCGCATAATCAGCTTACGCTTGCCGACGTAGAGTGTGAGTGAACTGCCCGGCGGCAGGATTAACAGCCATTGCAGTTTGTCCACGCCCGCAGCCGCATCGGCTGATGGGATGGAGATGATTTTATTGCCTTTGCCTTTCGACATCTGTGGCAGATCGCCCACCGGGAACATCAGCATACGGCCAGCCTGAGTAATCGCCAGCAGCATGTCATCACCGGAGTGCACCGCCATTGGCGTCATCACTTTGGCATTTTCCGGCAACGTCAGCAGCGCTTTACCGGCACGGTTACGCGATATCAAATCGGCGAAGGTACAGATAAAGCCGTAACCAGCATCGGAGGCCATCAGCAGTTTCTGATCGTCCGCTTCCATCAGCACTTGTTCGAACGCGGCACCTGGCGGTGGCGTCAGCTTACCGGTCAACGGCTCGCCCTGCCCGCGCGCCGATGGCAACGAGGTCGGGTCCAGCGTATAGCTGCGGCCGGTGGAGTCGATAAAGGCCACCGGCTGATTGCTCTTACCGCGTGCTGCAGCAAGATAACTGTCACCAGCCTTATAGCTGAGCCCGGTAGGATCGATATCGTGGCCTTTGGCGCTACGCACCCAGCCCATCTGCGACAGCACAATCGTCACCGGCTCAGCACTCACCAGCTCGGTTTCGCTCAGCGCTTTGGCTTCTTCGCGCTCATGCAGCGGCGAACGACGATCATCGCCATAAGCTTGCGCATCCGCCAGCAGCTCTTTCTTCAGCAGGTTGCTCATCTTGCGCTCGGACGCCAGAATCGCCTGCAGCTGATCGCGCTCTTTCTCCAGCTCCGCCTGCTCACCGCGAATCTTCATCTCTTCCAGTTTGGCGAGATGGCGCAGTTTCAGTTCCAGAATGGATTCGGCTTGCGTGTCGCTGAGTTCAAAACGCGACATCAGCACCTGCTTAGGCTCGTCCTCGGTACGGATGATGTGAATCACTTCATCAATGTTGAGGAACGCCACCAGCAAACCTTCGAGGATATGCAGGCGGCGCAGCACGCGCTCTAAACGATAGTTCAGGCGGCGCGTCACGGTATCGCGACGGTACACCAGCCATTCAGACAGGATCTCCAGCAGGTTTTTCACTGCCGGACGGTTATCCAGCCCGATCATATTCAGGTTAACGCGATAGCTCTTTTCCAGATCGGTGGTGGCAAACAGATGATTCATCACCTGCTCCACATCCACACGATTCGAGCGTGGCACAATCACCAGACGCGTCGGGTTCTCGTGGTTGGATTCATCACGCAAATCTTCCACCATCGGCAGCTTTTTATTGCGCATCTGGTTGGCGATCTGCTCCAGCACGCGCGCACCGGAAACCTGATGCGGCAGCGCGGTGATCACCACATCACCATCTTCTTTCTTCCACACCGCGCGCTGACGGATCGAACCGCGCCCGCTTTGGTAAATTTTGCGGATCTCGCTGCGCGGCGTGATGATCTCGGCTTCGGTCGGATAATCCGGGCCTTGCACAATATCCAGCAACTCATCCAGCGTGGTGTTGGGTTTGTCGATCAGCTTCACCGCCGCTTCCGCCACTTCACGCAGGTTATGCGGAGGAATATCGGTGGCCATGCCCACGGCAATACCGGTGGTGCCATTCAGCAGGATGTTCGGCAGACGCGCCGGCAACATCTTCGGCTCCTGCATGGTGCCGTCAAAGTTCGGGATGTAATCGACCGTGCCTTGTCCCAACTCGCCCAGCAAAATCTCGGCATATTTGGAGAGGCGTGACTCGGTGTAACGCATCGCGGCGAAGGATTTGGGATCATCCGGTGCACCCCAGTTGCCCTGACCATCCACCAGCGGATAGCGATAGGAGAACGGCTGTGCCATTAACACCATCGCTTCATAGCAGGCGCTGTCACCGTGCGGATGGTATTTACCTAATACATCACCGACGGTACGCGCGGATTTTTTGAATTTGGCGCTGGCATTGAGGCCCAATTCCGACATCGCGTACACAATACGGCGCTGCACCGGCTTGAGGCCATCGCCGATATACGGCAGTGCGCGGTCCATGATCACGTACATGGAGTAGTTCAGGTACGCGTTTTCCGTAAATTTGTGCAGGGCAAGACGCTCTGCACCATCCTGCGTCAATTCGCTCATTAAGCTCGCATCCTCACTTCGTGGCCCGCAACGGCGGGGCATCCGGCGCTCATTTGGCGAGGATAGTACCTTATTCGTGCGAGTTAGTCACAGGGAAGCCAATGGCCACCAGCAGAATCGTATTGTGTTAAATAACGTGACATCGGTTGGAAACCGAAAAAGGAATGGGATCAGCATCACAATGAATATCCCGAATAATATGTGAGCAGGATCTCAATTAATTATTAATGATTTCAGGTGTATTAAAGCTGTCCGTAATCATGGACAACATTTAGTATTGTTGCTTACGCCGTCCTTTTCTAAATTCATACTCCATAAGACACAAATATTGCGCTCCTGATTTCTGGCATGAAGAAATAGATAACGAGGAAATAATCTTAAAAACGCTTTGCCAAAATAAAGGGTGACCGAATGCAAATACCGACTTCGCGACAACACCGTTTAGTCAAACTGCTGTTGCAACATGCTGCACCGCAGCCGATTAGAGAGTTAGCCATACAGCTGGGCGTATCAGAAAAGACCATTCAACGCGATTTACAATGGCTGGAAAGCTGGCTCGGCAGCTGGTCACTGACGCTGGAGAAAACGCCAGGACGCGGGGTGCGCTTGCGGGTCGATGATATCCAGCAGCGGTTACAGCTGGAACAGCAGCTCAACGGCGATGAAAGCAGTGCTGATGCACTGGGGCAAAACAGCCGTCGGGTGAAGATTGCGTCGCAGTTGCTGAGCGATGCACCGCGTGTGACTTCAATCAGCAAATTGTCAGAGCGCTATTTTATTAGTCACGCCTCGATAGTGAACGACCTGAAAGTGATTGAAGAGTGGCTACAACCGTTGGGTTTGACGCTGCAACGCGGGCCAGGCGGTACGCACATTGAAGGCAATGAGCAGACGCTGCGCCAGGCGATGGTCTCACTGATCAATGACGTGATGCAGCAAAACGTCGCTGGCACGCCGCTGTTACCGCGCCTCGATCCCGGTAGCCAGCAGGCGCTGGTGCATTATTTTGGCGATGAGGATGTGGCTTTTGTGCAGACGCTGCTGCAACAGATGGAGCAGCAACTCAGCTACCCGTTGGGCGATGCCTGGTACCTGAATCTCTGTACTCATATTCTGATCATGATGCACCGTATGGCGCAGGGCAATGCGCTGGCACTGGAAACACTCACCTCAGTTCAGGATCTCGATCAGCGCATTTTGCTTATCGCGCAACAGATGGTGGTGCAGATCGAGCAGCGAATGTGTTGTGCCCTGCCCGCCGATGAAGTCGGTTTTATTTATCAATATATTGTCTCGTCCGGCATTGTGGTGGAAGAGCGTGGCGATAATGCGCCGATGCATAATCAATTTTCCACCGCAGAGTCCGTAAAAATAACCTGTGAATTAATCGATCGTTTTTCAGCTTTTATTCATCAGGACTTAGCGCAGGACCGATTATTATTCGACGGTTTATTGGTGCATATAAAGCCATTATTAAATCGACTCAAATATCACATTCATATTCGCAATCCGCTGCTGGAGGATATTCAGCAGGAAATGAAGGGCATATTTTCGCTGACGCAGCAGGCAATGCAATTAACCGCCCGCACTTATGCGCTTTCGCCCGTCGCAGACGATGAGATCGGTTATCTCTGCGTGCATTTCCAGGCGGCGCTAGAGCGGCAAATTGCCCATAAACGCATTCTGGTGGTGTGTTCCAGCGGCGTGGGGACTTCGCATCTGCTGAAGAGTCGCATCCTGCGGGCGTTTCCTGACTGGGAAATTGCCGGTGTGGTCTCTGCCAGCAATCATGCCGCGTTTTGTCAGAACCAGACCGTGGATTTAGTGATCACCACTATCCATCTCAACGCCGGACCGATTCCGGCAGTGTATGTGAGTGCATTTTTTAACGATGACGATATTCGGCGGGTCACAGACGCCATGATTGGCAGCCAGCTGCCGGACGGCGCGCACTGCGCGTTGGCTGAACATTAATTGAATGAGGTAAAACCCATGGACATTTCCCGCATTCTGACGCCACGCCGCGTTAACCTGGCACTGACTGCCACCACCAAAGAAGAGGTGATTAACCAGCTCACCGATCTGCTGTATCAGGACGGCGCCATCACCGATCGTGAGGCGTTTATTGAGGATGTCTGGCTGCGTGAAGCTGAAGGCTCAACCGGTTTCGAAAACCACGTCGCCATCCCGCACGGCAAGTCAGCCGCCGTCCAACACACCACATTAGCCATTGGTCGTACCCAACAGGATATTCCGTGGGAAACGCTCGATGGCAGCCAGGTGCGCTGCATCATCCTGTTCGCGGTGCGACTGGAAGATCAGAACACCACCCATATTCGCCTGTTGTCGCAGGTGGCCAGCGCGCTGGCCGATGATGAGGTGATAGCCCAACTGCTGGTGGAAAACGACCCCAGCAATATCATCCGGCTGTTTAGCCAGTACGCCGAAACCGACCTCTGTTAATACCCTAACTCTTTGAGGTGACACATGAATATCGTCTGTGTAGCGGCCTGCACGGCAGGCATCGCGCATACCTATATTGCGCGTGAAAAACTGATCAAAGGCGCTCATGCACTGGGCCACACCATCCACGTTGAAACCCAGGGCACCATCGGCACCGAAACGGCGCTCACGCGTGAAGATATCGCGGCCGCTGATGTAGTGATCCTTGCCATCGACGTGAAGATCAACGGCGAAGAGCGCTTTCAGGGCAAACCCATCGTGCGAGTGAAAACCGAAGTGGTGATCAAGTCACCGGTTAAATTCCTCGAAAAAGTGGCGGATTCACTGGCGCGTGCCTGAGGAGATCCACCATGAACGAAAACAAACGTCAGTACGGGCAGGAGATCAAAGGTCACTTGCTCACCGGGATCTCCTGGATGATCCCGCTGATCGTCGCCGCCGGGATCTGTATCGCGCTCGGTCAGGTGATCGGCGGCCCGGATGTCGGTAAACAGACCGGCACCATCGCCTGGATGCTGAATCAGATCGGCGGTTGGGGTATGGGGCTGATCGTGCCGTTGATCAGTGCGGCCATCGCCTACTCCATCGCCGATCGTCCCGGCTTTGCGCCCGGTTTGATCATCGGCTTTATCTGCGGCCAGATCGGCACCGGTTTTATCGGCGGCATGCTCGGCGGCTTCCTGGTGGGCTACACGGTGCTGCTGCTGCGCCGCACCATCAAGCTACCGCAGTCGATGCAGGGTTTGATGCCGATTATGGTGCTGCCCGTACTGAGCACCATTATTGCCGGGCTGTTGATGATGACCTTCATCGGTCAGCCGATTATCTGGCTGCAGAAGGCACTGATTCACCTGCTGGAGTCGATGCAGGGCGGTTCTAAGTTTGTGCTGGGTGCGGTGCTGGGCGCGATGGCGACTTTTGACTTCGGCGGCCCCATCAACAAAACCATGTCGCTGTTCGCCGACGGCATGCTGGTTGATGGCATCTACGGCCCGGAAGCGGTGAAGTTTGTCGGTTCGATGATTCCCCCGTTTGGCATCACGCTGTCGTATCTGCTGACACGCAACAAGTACACCAAAGCAGAGAAAGAGGCGCTGAAAGCGGCGTTCCCAATGGGTATCTGCATGATCACCGAAGGGGTGATTCCGATTGCGGCGCGTGACCTGCTGCGCGTGGTCGGCAGCTGCGTGGTGGCCTCTGCCATCGCCGGTGGGCTGATTATGGTGTGGGGCGTCGAAGCACCGGTGCCGCATGGCGGGATGTTTGTGGTGCCGCTGTTCACCAAACCGCTGATGTTCTGTCTGGCGCTGGGTATCGGCACCGTGGTGTGCGGCGTGATGCTGTCGCTGATGAAAAAACCGGTGACGCAGGCAGATGAAGAGTTCGATGACGTGGAAGCCCCCGGCGTCCGCGACGAAGAGATCAAATTCACACTGGAATAAGGAGCCACCATGTTTGCCATGATGAACGACCTGATTCAGGCCGCCGCCAAACAGCAGTATGCCGTGCTGGCGATTAACTGCTTCAACCTTGAAACCGCGCGTGCTGCCATTCAGGCCGCCGAACAACAGCGCGCACCGCTGATATTGAATGTCTATCAGGGTCACAGCACGCACTTCCCACCCGCCGTGGCCGTGCCGCTGGTGCAGGCGCTGGCGAAAGACGCCACGGTACCGGTTGCCCTGGCGCTGGACCACGGCAAGGCCTTTCCGCTGATTGGTCAGGCATTCCGCGCCGGGTTCACCGGGCTGATGATCGATGCGTCCGCCGATCCGCTGGCCGAGAACATCCGCCAGACCGCTGCGGTAGTGAAAATGGCGCACACCGCTGGCGTTTGCGTTGAAGGCGAGCTGGGACATATCGCCGATGCGCCGACCTACGAGTTAGCCGATGCCTCCGTGAAGATGACGCAGGTTGCCGACGTGCTGCCGTTTATCGAGCAAACCGATATCGATTTGCTGGCGATTTCGGTGGGCACTGCGCACGGGCTCTATCCAGCTGGCGTGAAGCCGAAGATTGATTTCCAGCGTTTACAGGAGCTGCATGCGGTCTCGACTCGGCCACTGGCGCTGCATGGCGGTTCAGGCACACCCGCCGAGGATATTCGCCGCGTCAGTCAGTACGGTGTCGCCAAGATTAACGTCGGTGCGGCAGTGTTTGATGCCGGTAAAAACGCGGTTGAGCAGGCACTAAAACAGCATCCACACGCGGAACTGGCCGATCTGCTTGGGCTGATGGAATCCGCCTGCCGTGAAGTGGTGATTGAGTATCTGAGCTGGTCAGGATCGGCGAACCGAATTTGAAGCGTTACACAGCATCGTAGCGGCGCGATTTATCGCGCGAAATGTTAGCGACGGTGCTGCGAGAAAACGTGCGAAAAATCGCACCGCTACAGAACACAGAAGCATTTCCCTTATATCCATCATCGGGTCGGCGCACGCGTCGGCTCTGGTAAAACTCACGTTGAGGAAATATTAACATGTTGATTTCAATGAAAGAGATGTTGGCACCGACTCGTGAACACCGCTACGCCATCGGCGCATTTAACGTGGCAGACAGCTGCTTTATCCGTGCCGTGGTGGAGGAAGCCGAAGCCACCAACACCCCGGCGATCATCTCGATTCACCCGAGTGAACTGGAGTTTGTGACCGATGAATTCTTTGGCTATGTGCGTGAACGCACGCTGAAGAGCAAAGTGCCTTTCACCATTCACCTCGACCATGGCGCATCGATTGCGCAGGTGCTGCGCGCCATCCAGTGTGGGTTCACTTCGGTGATGATCGACGGATCGCTACTGCCGTACGAAGAGAACGTGGCGCTGACCAAAGAAGTGGTGAAATTGGCGCATTCAGTAGGCGTATCTGTTGAAGGTGAACTCGGCACTATCGGTGATACCGGCACCACCGTGGAAGGCGGCGTTAGCAAGGTGATCTATACCGAACCGGCGCAGGCGGAAGATTTTATCCAGCGCACCGGCGTCGATACCCTGGCAGTGGCAATTGGCACCGCGCACGGCATCTATCCAAAAGATATGAAGCCAGAACTGCAGATGCATATTCTGAGAGACATTGCGCAGCGCACCACCATTCCACTGGTGCTGCACGGTGGTTCAGCCAACCCGGATACGGAGATCGCCGAAGCAGTGACGCTGGGCGTGGGCAAAATTAATATTTCCAGCGATATGAAGTACGCCTACTTCGCCAAACTGCGCGAGATTCTGGCGCGTGAAACCTGGTGGGATCCTAACGTGATTTATCCGGAAGCGATTACCGCCGCCAAAGCAGTGATTCGCTACAAGATGAATCTGTTTGGTGGATTGGGTAAAGCGAGTTTGTATCGCTGAGTGCTCGAATGGGGCCACGTTGCCCCTTTTAAGCCACGCAATAATTGCGCCGCTCCAGTAGCGGCGCGATGCATCAGGCATGAGTTTACTTAATCACACCCAGCCACTGCGAGGCGATCTGCGCATATTCGCCGGTGGCGGTGCTGAGATGCAGCCACTGATCGACGTACAGTTTCCAGCTCATATCATCACGCGGGATCATGTAGGCTTTCTCACCGTATTGCATCGGCTTATCCGGATTGATGGCACACAGCGTCGGGTAATGCTTCATCTGGAACAGCGCTTCAGACGCATCCGTGATCATCACATCGGCTTTCTTATCCACCAGCTGCTGGAAAATACCGACGTTATCGGCCAGTTGCAGTGTCGATTGCGGCAAGTGGCTGTGCACAAAGGCTTCGTTGGTGCCACCCGCCGGTTCAATCACGCGCACGCTCGGCTTATTGATCTGCTCTACCGTTTGATACTTATCTTTGTCATCGCAGCGCACCAGTGGGATTTTGCCATCCACACCCAGCGGCTCGGCAAACCAGGCAATCTGTTGGCGTTTTAAGGTAACGGACACGCCACCCAACGCGATATCACACTGCTTCGCCACAAAATCATCGCTCATGGTTTTCCAGGTGGTCGGCACCCACTGCACTTTGGCGCCCAGACTCGCCGCCAGTGACTGCGCCATGCTGATATCCAGCCCTTCATACTGCCCATCACTGCGCAGATAGCTGTAAGGCTTGTAGTCGCCGGTGGTACAGACTTTCAGGGTTTTACTGCTACGAATCTCGTCGAGGTGGGATTGCGCCGACGCAGCGCCACTCACCAGAAGTAATGCACTCAGTATCGCGGTTTTCATGGTTTCTTCTTTTTTATGTTGATGTTGGTTTGCGCGCGGATTGTTGCATAGCCCTGCGCATTGTTGCTTTATTAGCAAAAGTCTTGTGATCAATCACGCATTTTTTTGCTTCGCCTGCGCGCGTACAGTGTGCGCCATCAACGGGAAACGGAGCGAATCTTCCATGAGCAATATTTTAATCATCGACGGCGGCAAAACCTTTGCCCACTCGAAAGGCGAACTGAACCACACCCTCACTGACGTGGCGGCCAGCCAACTGCGCGATCTGGGCCATAACGTAGTGGTCACCCTTGCTGACAGCGACTACAACGTGGCAGAAGAAGTGCAGAAATATCTCGACAGCGATGTGGTGATTTATCAGATGCCTGGCTGGTGGATGGGCGAGCCGTGGACGGTGAAAAAATACATTGATGACGTGTTCACTGAAGGCCATGGCTCACTGTATGCCAGCGATGGTCGTACGCGCAGCGACGCGGGCAAAAAGTACGGTTCAGGCGGTCTGATTCAGGGCAAAAAATACATGCTATCGCTGACGTGGAACGCACCGCTGGAAGCGTTTAATGATCCTGAGCAGTTCTTCGAAGGCGTGGGCGTGGACGGTCTCTATCTGCACTTCCACAAAGCCAATCAGTTCCTTGGCATGGAAGGTTTGCCGACCTTTATCTGTAATGATGTGATCAAGATGCCGGACGTGCCGCGCGATATCGAACGTTATCGGACTCATCTCAGCCAGATCTTTGCTTAACTGTAAGCACACCGGGAAAAGAGGAAGCGCTATGTTAACCGTCGTTGCAGAAATTTGCGTCAAGCCAGGCCGCCGTCATGTGGTGCTGGAAGCCATCAATAAACTGATCCCCACCGTGCTGGAAGAAGAGGGTTGCCATCAGTATGACGCGCTGGTTGACCATCAGGCGCAGGTGCCGTGGAAGCAGAATTCACCAGATTCCATTTTCATGCTGGAGCAGTGGGAATCTCTGCGCCATCTTGAGCAGCATCAGCAAATGCCGCATATGGATGCGCATCGCGCCACGATTAAAGACGATGTGGTGGATGTGAAGATCCTGGTATTAGAGCCGGTTCGTTAATCGCCTAAGCCTCTGCCTGTGCAGGGGCTTTTTTATAGCAGGCGATCTTGTTCAATCTTCTCGCGCAGAAAATCGAGAAAACAGGTAATGCGCGAGGTCAGAGATTGATTGCGGTAATACACGGCGTGAATCGGTAGACGCCATTCGCGCGTTTCCTGCTCCAGCACCTGCACTAAATCGCCCCGCTCGCGATCTTTACGGCTGACAAAATCAGACAGGCGCGCAATGCCCTGCCCTGCTAACGCCAACTGACGCAACGTCTCGCCACTGGATGCCGACAGCGTGGGCTTAATCTGCAAAAACTCACCCTCACTTTGCCAAACAGGCCAGACATTGTGTGCATCCAACTGACTGAAGCCGAGCAGCTGATGAGTTGCTAACGCCTCTACCGTGGCAGGCTCGCCATGCTGTTGCAAATAAGCCGGACTCGCCACCAAACGCGTAGCGCTGCTGCCCAACACGCGGGCGCGCAATGTGGAGTCACGTAACTCGCCGACGCGAATCGCGATATCGGTTTGCTGTTCCAGCAGATCGATCATGATGTCGTCGGTGTTCAACTCCAGCTGGATCAGCGGATAACGCTGCCGAAACTCCGCCACCAGCGGCACGATCACGTGCAGCATAAAGGGGGCGTTGGCGTTGATGCGCAATCTGCCTGAAGGAATGTCTCGGCGCTGGGCGATCTGCTCTTCGGCCAGTTCTACCGACGAAAGGATCTGGCGCGCATGATCGAGGAAGATCAAGCCTTCCTCGGTGAGCGCGAGGCGCCGCGTGGTGCGGTGCATCAGCGTGGTTTGTAATTTGCTTTCCAGCCGACTCAGCGCCCGGCTGATACCAGAACTGGTTTGATCGAGTTGCTCTGCCGCCGCCGTGATTGAGCCGGTATCCACCACCGCCACCCAGGCGCGCAGCTCTTCCAGTGTGATTTTCACGTTCCTTTCCCCGGAAAAATGTTTGGCTTGCCCTAAATAACAAGGGACGCCACAGCGTCCCTTGTTATCAAGCTTCCAGGTCGGCGAGGTCGCCTTTTTCCTGTAGCCAGTTACGGCGATCTTCAGAACGTTTCTTCGCCAGCAGCATGTCCATCACGCGCAGCGTCTGCTCAACATCATCATCGCTGACCGTCAGCTGTACCAGACGGCGCGTGTTCGGGTCGAGCGTGGTTTCACGCAGCTGCAGCGGATTCATCTCACCCAAACCTTTGAAGCGCTGTACGTTCGGTTTGCCCTTCTTACGCTTCAGCTGTTCCAGCACGCCCTCTTTCTCGTCTTCATCTAACGCGTAGAAGACTTCTTTGCCGAGATCGATGCGATACAGCGGTGGCATCGCCACGTACACATGGCCGTGTTGCACCAGCGTGCGGAAGTGCTTCACAAACAGCGCACACAGCAAGGTGGCGATGTGTAAGCCATCGGAGTCCGCATCCGCAAGGATACAGATCTTGCCGTAACGCAGCTGGCTCAGATCTTCACTGTCAGGATCGATACCGATCGCCACCGAGATGTCGTGCACTTCCTGCGAGGCCAGCACTTCATCCGACGACACTTCCCAGGTGTTCAGGATCTTACCTTTGAGCGGCATGATCGCCTGATATTCACGATCGCGCGCCTGCTTGGCCGATCCGCCTGCGGAGTCCCCTTCCACCAGGAAGAGTTCAGTACGATTTAAATCCTGTGCGCTACAGTCGGCCAGTTTGCCCGGCAGTGCCGGTCCGCTGGTGAGCTTTTTACGCACCACTTTCTTGGCCGCGCGCATACGACGCTGGGCACTGGAGATCGCCAGTTCGGCAAGCATTTCAGCGGCTTGCACGTTCTGGTTTAGCCACAAGCTGAAGGCATCTTTCACGATAGCCGAGACAAATGCCGCGCACTGACGTGAAGAGAGACGCTCTTTGGTCTGGCCGGCGAACTGCGGATCCTGCATTTTCACCGACAGGACATAGGCGCAGCGTTCCCAGATATCTTCCGCCGACAGTTTTACACCGCGCGGCAGGATATTGCGGAACTCACAGAACTCACGCATCGCATCCAGCAAGCCCTGACGCAGACCGTTAACGTGTGTCCCGCCTTGCATGGTGGGAATCAGGTTGACGTAGCTTTCGGTCAGCAGTTCGCCGCCTTCCGGCAGCCACAGCAGCGCCCAATCCACCGCTTCCACATCACCGGCAAAGCTGCCGACAAACGGTTTTTCCGGCAAGGTAGGGAGGCCGTTTACTGCTTCCGCTAAGTAATCTGAGAGGCCGCCATGATAGAGCCATGTCTGCTCGGTATCGTTGACCTTGTCTTTAAACACGATCTCCACGCCCGGACAGAGCACCGCTTTGGCTTTCAGCACGTGCGTCAGGCGCGAAACCGAGAAGCGTGGACTGTCGAAGAAGCTTTCGTCGGGCCAGAAATGTACACGCGTACCGGTGTTACGCTTGCCGACCGTGCCGGTCACCGTCAGATCCTGCACTTTATCGCCATTTTCGAAGGCAATATCGTAGACCTCGCCGTTACGGCGCACGGTGACTTCAACACGTTTTGACAGGGCGTTAACCACCGAAATCCCCACGCCATGCAGACCGCCGGAGAACTGGTAGTTTTTGTTGGAGAATTTACCGCCCGCATGCAGACGGCAAAGAATCAGCTCAACCGCTGGCACACCCTCTTCCGGGTGGATATCCACCGGCATGCCGCGACCGTCATCGATCACTTCCAGTGACTGATCCGCATGCAGAATCACTTCCACGCGTTTGGCGTGACCCGCCAGTGCCTCATCGACACTGTTATCGATCACTTCCTGGCCCAGATGGTTTGGGCGCGTGGTATCGGTGTACATCCCCGGACGACGACGCACCGGTTCAAGGCCGGTTAAGACCTCAATGGCATCGGCATTATAACTTGATTGGCTCATCGTAACTGTCTGATTAGCAATAGGAATAGGGGTCCATCTCGCAGCAATCAGGGAGCATTTAATCCCAGAAAATCAATGATCTGCGCAAAATGGCGTTCGAATCCGACATAAGCATGATTGCCACCCTCTTCGACCGTTTGGCGGCATGCGCTGTAGTATTCCAGCGCCTGGCGGTAATCGAGCACTTCATCGCCGGTCTGTTGCAGCAGCCAGAGTAAATCGGGCGCTTCGAGAGGGTCAATCTGCATGACTTTCAGATCGTAAATGTGGCGTGACTCTAACACATATTGCTGGCCGGTGTAGGGATTACGGTTCTCGCCGAGATAATCCACCAGCAGCTCAAACGGCCGCACGGCGGGATTGACCACCACCGCAGGCAGCATAAAGCATTGTGACAGCCAGGTAGCGAAGTAACCGCCGAGCGACGATCCCACCAGGCCAAGCGGTTCACCGGCGTACTGCATCACCAGTTCTTCCAGCATGCTGGCGGCTTCAGCCGGAAACGTTGGCAGCTGCGGCACCAGCACATTGATGTGCGGATGATGTTCCGTTACCCACTGCTGAAGTTGCGTGGCTTTGGCCGATTGCGGAGAGCTGTTGAATCCATGCAGATAGATCAGCGCCGCCATCGCTTAGTAGCCCTCGGAATCGAGATCGGGACGGAACAGATCGCTTTGCAGGCGATTCACTTCGGTTTCCAGCACGCCGTCGGCTTTCAGGGTTAACCAGCGCCAGCCCGGCGCAACATTATCGATGGTGAAGTTGGTGCAATGCGGTTTGAACTGCACGCAGGTCGAAGGAGAAGCCAGCACGCGACGGCCATGCCAGTCGAGATCGAGCTCCTGATGAATATGACCACACACCAGATTGCGCGCTCGTGGGAAGTGTTGCAGCACCGCTTCTAACTGATGAGGATTGCGCAGGCTGTGCTGATCCAGCCAGGTACAGCCGGAAGCCAGCGGATGATGATGCAGCAGCACCAGCGTATGGCGCTCAGGATGCTTGCGCAGCGCCTTATCCAGCCACTCCAGTTGGTATTCGCTTAACATGCCATGCGGTACACCAAATACCTGGCTATCCAGCAGCACCAGCTGCCAGTGCTCACCCAGCAGCACATGTTTATCTGAAGCGATACCGGCATCGGCGAGCGTGTTGACCATTGCGGGCTGAAAATCGTGATTCCCCGGCAGCCAGACGCACGGCTTTGGCAGGCGTGAAATGCCCGCTACAAAGTGTTGATAAGCTTCGACGGTGTGATCCTGGGCGAGATCGCCAGTGGCGATAATCAAATCATAATCGCGCTGTTGCGCCATGATGGCGTCCAGCACCGCATCAAAACTCGACCAGGTATTTACCCCAAGCAGCGATTGATGTTTTCCTGCAAAAAGATGGGTGTCCGTGATTTGTAAAATCCTGATATCGGCCCCATTTGCCGCAGGAAGAGTAAGCAGGCTATCCAAAGCGTTTCCTTTCTCTCCACGCCATAGTTGTATGCTATCAGCAGACCGGCACAGCTACAGCACCGTGCGCCAGACAATAGCGCAACCAATCTGCAAGAAACTGGTTAATCTGATGTTTTTCATCGCGCTGATGCAGTTTTTTATTAGGGTAATCATAGCGCGCTTTGAAACGATAGATCTGCTGAGTGGAACACACTTCAGCGACCATCGCATCATGGTACAGCCGGACGGACATGGATGGCAGGCTCCAGTAACTCACTGCCGGGGCCACCTGGCGAATCTCCACCAGCGTGGTGTAACGCGTCGACTCCTGAATAGTCAGCTGATAACGGGCGCCGCTCACCTGATAGATCACCGACTCACCTGCCTCATCATTACGTGGCAGCAGGCGACGCAACTGCGCGAAATTGGTTTCGCACAATCGCATCATTTCGGGAAAGTCAGGGGTATAGCGCTGTTTCATTTTAGCTTCCACTCTTGTCGTAGTTTTTCATGGTGCAACGCCAGCCATTGCAGGGCGATGACAGATGCCGCGTTATCAATAATCCCCTCTTCCACCCAGCGGTAAGCCTGTTCGCGGCTCACCACATGGACAAGAATATCCTCATTCTCTTCCTCCAGCCCGTGATTTCCCTCTGCCTGGCTGGCATCCACTTCGCCCACCAGCACCGACAAACGTTCAGACGTTCCGCCTGGGCTGGCTAAGTAATTCACTATCGGTTTGACGCGCCCGACCTTGAGGCCCGCTTCTTCTACTGCTTCGCGTCGCGCTACATCTTCCGGCGTTTCACCGGGTTCAATGATACCGGCCACCATTTCCAGCAGCCAGGGCGTTGGGCTGGAATCATAAGCCGGGATGCGGATCTGTTCGATCAGCACCACTTCGTCGCGTAAGGGATCATAGGGTAGCAGCACGGCGGCGTGTCCGCGCTCAAAAACTTCGCGTACCACCTCACCGCTCATCTCGCCATTAAAGCGGCGATGGCGGAAACGGTAGCTAATAATGGAAAAAAAACCATCGTAGCGTGTATCGCGTGCAATAATTTCTACATCGTTTTTTGTGAAAGTCACAGGGGATTTTTTTTCACCCGCCATCATCTGGTTCCTTATGCAGATTGGGATGGAGCGAAGAAAAGCCAACCCTTGTGCTCCGTCCGAGTGGTTCTTTCTGAATTATTTACGTAAATTAGGGGAAGAAGGCACGTTCAGCCAACTTATCTCTGACGCCGCCTCTGTAGAATCGGCGATTATTTTTTGGCTTACCTGCAGCACTACCAGTGCAATTTGCTGCAACAAAAGGAATGCAAATGAAAAAACTGCTCCCACTTTTTATTGGGTTGAGCCTGGGCGGATTTAGCCTTGCCAGCCAGGCAGAGAACCTGTTGCAGGTTTACCAGCAGGCGCGCCTTAGCAACCCGGATCTGCGTGCTTCTGCCGCTGACCGTGATGCAGCCTTTGAGAAAATTAACGAAGCGCGTAGCCCTTTACTTCCACAGTTAGGCCTGGGTGCAGATTATACCTATAACAACGGTTACCGTGACAGCAGCGGTCTTCATTCCAACACGACCAGCGCTTCTCTGCAATTAACACAAACCATTTTCGATATGTCGAAATGGCGTGCGCTGTCACTGCAGGAAAAAACCGCCGGGATTCAGGATGTCACCTATCAGGTTGCACAGCAGGATCTGATTCTGAACACCGCAACCGCGTATTTCAACGTGTTGAAGGCGATTGATACCCTTTCTTACACGGAAGCGCAGAAACAGTCGATTTACCGCGAATTGGATCAAACCACCCAACGCTTCAACGTGGGCCTGGTGGCGATCACTGACGTGCAGAACGCCCGTGCCCAGTACGACAGCGTGCTGGCCAGCGAAGTGACCGCGCGTAACAATCTCGATAATGCAGTGGAATCGCTGCGTCAGATCACCGGTATGGATTATCTGGCACTGGCTTCACTGAATATCGATCGTTTCAAAACCGCACGTCCTGATGCCGTTGCGACCCTGCTGAAACAAGCGGAAAGCCGTAACCTCAACCTGTTATCTGCACGTCTGAGCCAGGATTTAGCACGCGAACAAATTCGTTCTGCTGAAACAGGCCATATGCCTACGCTTGGCCTGACCGCATCAACCGGCCTGTCTAACAGCAAATATGGCGGCAGCCGTGCCAACCAGAGTTCTGGCACCACGGATTCCATCACCGGTTCCAATCAGGTTGGCCTGAGCTTCTCTATGCCGCTGTACAGCGGTGGTTCGGTGACCTCGCAGGTGAAACAAGCGCAGTACAACTTTGTCGCCGCCAGCGAGCAGTTGGAAGGGGCACATCGTAGCGCGATCCAGACCGTACGTTCGTCCTTCAACAACGTTAACGCGTCGATCAGCAGCATTGATGCTTACAAGCAGGCCGTTGTTTCTGCTCAAAGTTCATTGGATGCGATGGAAGCCGGTTATCAGGTGGGTACGCGTACGATCGTTGATGTGCTGGATGCGACCACGACGCTGTTCAACTCCAAACAGCAGCTTTCTGATGCGCGTTACAGCTACCTGATCAACCAGCTGAACATCAAATATGCGCTGGGTACGCTGAATGAGCAGGATCTGCAATTGCTGAACAGCTCGCTGGGCAAAGAAGTGACCACTGCACCTGAAGTGGTCGCGCCGGAAAACAGCCAGCAGGCTTCACGTGTCGATAATGGTCCTAAAACCACGGCACCTTCAGCCGCCGCGAAAGCGCGCCCGGCTGCCGCTCACAGCAGCGGAAATCCTTTCGGTAATTAATCCCTTAAGGGGCCGCTTGCGGCCCCTTTCGCATTCAAACGTATAACAACGTAAAGATCCCCCAGCCATCCGGCTTCTCGCTTCATTTTCCACCACTCATCACCTATCCTAAGCCCCACCTTTGGGCACAGGATGAAAATAATGAAACGGACTAAACATATTCGTCATGCCGCTTTTCGTAAAAGCTGGCAGGCACGCCATTTAACGCCAGTTGCACTCGCGGTGACCGCAGTGTTTATGCTGGCAGGCTGCGAACAGAGCGATGAGACAGTATCGCTGTATCAAAATGCGGATGATTGTGCGAAAGCTAACCCAAGCCAGAGCGCGCAATGCACCACTGCTTATAACAATGCGAAGAAAGAAGCCGAACGCACCGCACCGAAATACGCCACGCGTGAAGACTGCGTCGCCGAGTTCGGTGAGAATCAGTGCCAGCAGACACCTGCTCAGGCCGGTGTCGGCACCACCAACAACGCCGAAGCGCAGCAGAGCGGTAGCTTCTGGATGCCGCTAATGGCCGGTTACATGATGGGTCGCATGATGGGCGGCGGCGCGGGCTTTGCGCAGCAACCGCTGTTCTCACCGAAAACCCCGAACAGCCCGGCTAACGGTCAGTTTGTCGATGCTTCCGGCAAAAACTACGGCACCGCAACGTCAGGCCGCAGCATGAACGTGCCGAAAACCGCGATGGCGCCAAAACCGGCGACCACTTCAACCATCACCCGTGGTGGCTTCGGTGAAACCGTTGCGAAACAAAACACCATGCAGCGCAGCAATGCCACCAGCACCAATCGCAGCAGCACTGGCAGCAGCCGCTCGATGGGAGGCTAAGCCGCAGTATGCAACGTATTGCTATCAGCGAACGCCCGGACTGGCGCGAAAAAGCCAACGAATACGGCTTCCAGTTTCATACCATGTATGGCGAACCTTACTGGTGTGAAGACGCTTACTACCAGTTCACCCTGGCACAGGTTGAGCAATTAGAAGATACCACCGCCGAACTGCATCAGATGTGCCTGCAGGCGGTGGAAAAAGTGGTGAACAGTGATGAACTGCTCACCCGCTTCTGCATTCCTAAACACACCTGGGATTTCGTGCGTGACTCATGGAAACTGCGCCAGCCATCGCTCTACTCTCGTCTGGATTTAGCTTGGGACGGTAAAGGCGATGCCAAGCTGCTGGAGAACAACGCCGACACGCCGACCTCTCTGTATGAAGCGGCCTTTTTCCAGTGGATCTGGCTGGAAGATCAAGCCAGGGTGGGCAACCTGCCACAAGGCAGTGACCAGTTTAATAGCCTGCAGGAAAAGCTGATTGAGCGCTTTGCCGCGTTGCATCAGGAGCACGGTTTTAACTGGCTGCACTTTGCCTGCTGCCGTGACACCGAGGAAGATCGCGCCACAGTGCAGTATCTGCAGGATTGCGCCACTGAAGCCGGCCTGCCGAATGAATTCCTGTATATCGATGAAATTGGGTTGGGTGAAAGAGGCCAGTTTACCGATCAGCACGATCAGGTGATCAGCAACCTGTTTAAGCTCTACCCGTGGGAATTCATGCTGCGTGAAGTGTTCTCCACCAAACTGGCGGATGCCGGTGTGCGTTGGTTAGAACCGGCATGGAAAAGTATTATCTCGAATAAAGCGCTGCTGCCGCTGTTGTGGGAGATGTTCCCTGACCATCCCAACCTGCTGCCTGCCTACTTTGCCGATGATAAAAATGCCCCGCAGATGGACAAGTACGTGGTGAAACCGCTGTTTTCACGTGAAGGTGCCAATATTCGCATCATCGAAAACGGCCAGGAAATCGCCAGTGCTGAAGGTCCGTATGGCGAAGAAGGGATGATCATCCAGCAGTTCTATCAATTGCCGAAGTTCGGCGACAGCTATACCTTGATCGGTAGCTGGCTGATTGACGATCAACCTGCTGGCATCGGCATTCGTGAAGATCGCGCGCTGATCACTCAGGATCTGTCACGCTTCTACCCGCATACCTTTATCGAATAAATTCTGTGCCGCCCGTGAGGCACGGGTGGCCAGCGAATTAACTGACCTGTACCGAAAGCATACTGATTGCGCCCATCTCCATCCCTTCCACCGGGATGCTGATCGACTCCTCCTCGGCACGCGCGCCTAGGATATACAGCAACGGCAGATAGTGCTCTGGCGTTGGGTTAGACATCTCTGCACCTTCATGCTGCAGATAATTCACCAGTGGATGATCCGCTGCTTCGCCGGCAAAGCTCAAATTCTCACGCACAAATTCATTGAAGCTTTCAGCCCACGGATAGCTGGTCGCGGCACCCTGCCAGCGCAGCATCCGCAGGTTGTGCACCACGTTGCCGCTGGCGACGATCATGACCCCTTCGTCACGCAGCGATGCCAGTTTACGACCCAGTTCGAAATGCCATTCCGCTGGTTTTGTCCCATCGATACTTAACTGCACCACCGGGATATCGGCTTGCGGATACATTTTTGCCAGCACGCCCCATGAGCCGTGATCAAATCCCCACTCCTGGTCGGCATGGACGTCAATCGGTGCCAGCAAATCAATCACTTGCTGTGCCAGTTCTGGTGAACCCGACGCTGGATAACGCACATCAAACAGCGCCTGCGGGAAGCCACCAAAGTCATGGATGGTGCGCGGATTATTCATGGCCGTCACCGCCGTGCCGCGTGTGTACCAGTGTGCCGACACCGCAAGGATGGCGCGCGGACGTGGCAATGTTGCACCCAGATGCTGCCATGCGCGGGTATAGGTATTGTCTTCCAGTACGTTCATCGGGCTGCCGTGACCTAAAAACAGGGCGGGCATACGGTTGTGGCTCATGATGGTTCCTCTGACGAAAGTGTCGCTTTATTAGCCGCTACAATACGCGCTTTCGTGCCGGGATTAACGCTGATAACTGTGATGATCTCTATCAGGGAATTTGAATAAGAATTTGCGCAGTGGTTGGGCGGTGAAAACGGGGATTAAAGGTGCACTTTCGCGCGATAAAAAAATCCGCAGCCTGTAAAAACCGCGGATCTTTTGATGACGATAACTGAGGCTTAGCTCGCCTGACGCGTTTCGCGCTCGCGGCGATAAGCCACCAGATCTTCAATCGTCACGACCGGCATATCGTGTTGTTTGGCAAACACAATCGCTTCTGGCGCATGCGCCATGCTGCCGTCGTCATTGGTCAGTTCACACAGTACACCGGCTGGTTTGAAGCCCGCCAGCGTCACCAAATCGATGGTGGCTTCAGTGTGACCACCGCGAGTCAGCACACCGCCTTCGCGCGCGCGCAGCGGGAAGACATGGCCAGGACGGTTAAGATCGCTCGGCTTCGCGCCATCTGCAACCGCGGCACGAATGGTGGTGACGCGGTCAGCGGCAGAAACGCCGGTGGTAACGCCTTCCGCTGCTTCGATGGTGACGGTGAAGCCGGTGCCATAGGAGCTGGTGTTGGTTTCGACCATCATCGGCAGATCCAATTGCTGGCGGCGTTCTTCGGTGATGCACAGGCAGACAATGCCGCTGCCGTGGCGAATGGTCAGCGCCATTTGCTCTACGGTCATGGTTTCGGCGGCAAAGATCATGTCGCCTTCGTTTTCACGATTTTCATCGTCGAGCACCATTACACCGCGACCGTTACGCAGCGCATCGATGGCGCGTTCTACACGCTGTTCCGGCGTGCCAAATTCAGAAAGAAGCGTCTGATTCATGGTAAAAAACCTTATAAAAATATATGAGTTACCAGAACCAGGGCGTGCTTAGGAGTGCGCAAATATTACACATGGCAAAAACGTGACGCGGGCGTAAGCCCGGCTGATGTCGTTACCCTCTCCCATCCGGACTCTAACCGTCGGCCCCGGAATTACACCGGGTCTGCTGACCTTTCACTTTGCAGCGAAAGCGCTCGCGGGCTTTCAGCCGAAGCTGATTTACCGCCGGTGGGGAATTTCGCCCCGCCCTGAGAATAAGCGAGGTCACTATAACGCCAATCATCTGGACGGGCAATCGACAAAAGCGCAAATGCTTTTGCATTTACTGCGATGCGGAATTCAGGTTTAACCTTTTCGTTT
Organism: Erwinia sp. S63; assembly: GCF_016625195.1. Lineage (GTDB taxonomy): Bacteria > Pseudomonadota > Gammaproteobacteria > Enterobacterales > Enterobacteriaceae > Pantoea. The sequence goes on along the minus strand of NZ_JACVUP010000013.1, from coordinate 124,028 downwards.
CAGGCATTACACTTAACCTTTGTTGAGTCGGAACACGTGCTGTTATCAGCCACCGCAACCAGGAAATCATCATGATCGACACGAAAAAAATTGAACAACTGGCTCGCCAGGTCCATGAAGCCATGCCAAAAGGGATTCGCGACTTTGGCGACGATGTCGAAAAGAAAATTCGTCAGGTGCTGCAGGCGCAGTTAACCCGCATGGATTTGGTGAATCGTGAAGAGTTTGATGTGCAGACGCAGGTACTGCTGCGCACGCGTGAGAAGCTGGCGGCACTGGAACAGCGCCTGGCGAAACTGGAAAGTGAGAGCCCTGCTGCACCGGCACCTGCGGTGGTGACACCGGACCCGGCGGGTAAGATCGACACTCCGCAGTAAGTAGCTGACTCGGCGGCGTATATCGCTCGCAAGCACTTGCTGAGCGTACATTGCTCGCAGACAACAACAGGCGGCCTTTTGGCCGCCTGTTTAGTCAGAATACCTTTGCTTTTTCGCTCGCCGTTGGCGACTGCGAATCATCTGGATTCTCATTGCCCGCCTTTAGTGACAGCAGATCATCTGGAATCTCAGTGCTCGCCGTGAGTGGCTGCGAATCATTGAAAATCCCAGATCTCGCTTTTAATGACAGCGAATCATCTGGGATCTCAATACTCATCATTAGTGACTGCGAATCGTCTTGATGATGTTAGAGGTGGAGATACCGTCTTCAAAGTTCAGCACACGCACGTCACCGCCGTTAGCCCAAACCTCTTTACTGCCCGCGATATCTTCCGGCTTATAATCGCCGCCCTTCACCAGCAGATCCGGTAACACACCCGCGATCAAACGCTGTGGCGTGTCTTCTTCAAACAGCACCACCCAATCCACTGCTTCCAGCGCACCGAGCACGATCATGCGGTTTTCCTGCGGGTTAACCGGACGGGTTTCACCTTTCAGACGTTTGGTAGAAGCATCGCTGTTCACCGCCACAATCAGGCGATCGCCCAGCTTACGAGCGTTGGCCAGATAAGAAACGTGGCCCGCATGCAGGATGTCGAACACGCCGTTAGTCATCACCACTTTTTCACCGCGCTGACGCGCCAGCGCCACAGCCGCTTTTAGTTCAGCTTCGGTCATCACACCAAATCCGCTATCCGGACGGGCGTGAATCGCATTTTCCAGCTCAACGGTGCTCACGGTGGACGTACCTAGTTTACCGACCACCACGCCGGCTGCCGCATTGGCGAGGAAACAGGCTTCTTCCAGGCTATCGCCTGCTGCCAGCACGGCGGCCAGCACGCCAATCACCGTATCACCGGCACCAGTAACGTCATACACTTCCTGCGCTTGCGTTGGCAGATGTACCGGCGCTTTACCTGGTTGCAGTAACGTCATGCCGTTTTCAGAACGGGTGACCAGCAGCGCTGAGAGATCATAATCAGCGATCAGCTGCATGCCGCGGCTGACAATCTCTTCAACGGTTTTGCATTTACCCACTACGGCTTCGAATTCAGACAGGTTTGGCGTCAGCAGAGTCGCGCCACGATAGCGCTCGAAATCGGTGCCTTTCGGGTCGATCAACACCGGCACGTTAGCTTCACGCGCCAGCTGAATCATGGTTTGCACGCTGCTCAACGCGCCTTTGGCGTAATCTGACAGTACCAATGCACCCGCTTGCGCCAGCGATTGACGCATACGATCGTGAATAGGCTGCGGATCAACCTGCTCGAAGCCTTCTTCAAAATCGAGGCGAATCAGCTGCTGGTTACGCGAAAGCACGCGCAGTTTGGTGATGGTTGGATGGCTTTTCACCGCGACAAAATCGCAATCGACTTTAACCTTTTCCAGCGTCTCACTCAGCACACGTGCCGCATCATCTTCACCGGTCAGGCCAATCAAACGCGAGCCAGCGCCAAGTGCAGCAATGTTCATCGCCACGTTTGCCGCGCCGCCTGGACGCTCTTCGATGGTATCAACTTTCACCACCGGTACCGGGGCTTCAGGCGAGATACGGCTGGTTGGGCCATACCAGTAGCGATCTAACATGACATCGCCAACAACCAGCACAGCGGCTTTGCCAAAAGCGGGCAGCGTTACTTTCATTCCAAAGACTCCAGACTACGGTCAAAATTATGCGCGGATAATAACATACCCCGGTGAGACTTCGAGCCACAGGTGCGTGGACTGCGCGCCTTCCTGTATGCCGAGTTACCAGGGGCAAAGCGTTGTTTTACACTTCCGCGCTATCAGATTCGGTGGCAGCCAGCCAGCGTTGCCAGCTGCTATGCACGGCAGCACGCTCAGCGGCAAAAGATTCCGGCGCGACGTGCCCCGGAAGCTCCTGCAATGCCAGATGGTGCAATGCATCACGCAGCGTGACGTACGCGTGAGTCAGCGCCTGCGCTTCTTCTGCATCCATGATTTCCTGACGCGCCATCAACTCAAAAATACGCACATTGTCTGACCAACGCGTCAACGCAGGCTGCTCTGCCGCGTAGCCTAAGACAAGATATTGCGCGATGAATTCAATATCGGTGATGCCGCCCTCATCGGTTTTGATCTCCCAGCGCCCTTTGTGTTTGTTGCTGAGGTGGGCACGCATTTTCTCGCGCATCTCTCGCACCTCTTTTTGCAGTGCTGGACGCTCACGCGGCAGGCTTAGAATGCCGCGACGAATTTCATTAAAGCGATCGCAAAGCGCCGTCTCACCAAACACAATACGCGCGCGCACCAGCGCCTGATGTTCCCAGGTCCAGGCTTCACTGCGCTGATACTCATCGAAGGCCGCAAAAGTACTCACCAGCATGCCCGCCGCGCCAGAAGGACGCAGGCGTGCATCGACTTCATACAAGATGCCGGAAGAGGTGCGCGTGCTGAACAGATGCATCACGCGCTGCGCCAGCCGCAGGTAGAATTGGCGGCCATCAATCACGCGCTCGCCATCGGTTTCCGCATCATCCGGACAATCATGCAGGAACACTAAATCCAGATCCGAACTGTAACCCAGCTCCCAGCCACCCAGTTTGCCATAGCCAACTACAGCAAAACCGCGCTCGCTGTCACTGGTGAGATGAGAAGGACGCCCATAGCGCTGCACCATCATTTGCCATGCTTGTTGCACCACCGATTCGATGATGGCTTCTGCCAGCCAGGTTAAGTGATCGCTCACTTTCATTACCGGCAGCGTTTCGGCGATGTCGGCGGCGGCAATTCGCAGATGCTGCGCTTGCTTGAACTGGCGCAGCGCTTCCAACTGCTGTTCTTCATCATCAGTAGGAATGCGCAGCAGATACTGGCGCAATTCATCGCGATACGCATCGGTGGCAGTCGCCTGGTACAGCGTGGCGGGATCGAGCAGTTCATCCAGCAACAGCGGATAACGTGCCAGCTGGCTGGCGACCATTGGCGAGGCGGCACACAGGCGAATCAGATGGCGCAGTGCGCCGTGATATTCCGTCAGCAGCTCCAGATAGGTGCTGCGCGTCAGCACACCCAGCAGCAGTGGTGTCAGGCGCCCCAGTACCACATCGGCGTCTTCGCGCGGACAAACCTCACTCAGCAGACGCGGCATCAGTTGATCAAGCGCTAAACGCCCACGCGGGCCGATAGTACGACGACTGACATCCTGGCGGAAACTGTTTAGCGACTCGTACAGCGCATGACGTTGCGCTTCGTTCAGCTGTGGCACGACAGGAATGAGATCGCTCTCCTCCAGCGTGTCTTGCCACAGGCCTGCGAATTCAGCCAGCTGCGGTTGATCGTCAACGTCTGGCGCATCATCACCAATCAGTTCATCGAAGATGCTGCGCACGCCTGCCATCTGCTGTTCAAGCTGCGCCATCAGCGCATCCCAGTCCGCCGCGCCCATCGCCCAGGCTAAACGCTGACGATCGAGTGGGTTTTCCGGCAGCGTTTGCGTCTGCTCATCGTTGATGCTTTGCAGCAGGTTTTCCAGACGACGCAGGAACAGATAGGCCCCGCGCAAATGTTCCACCTGCGCCGTACTCAGCAAAGCCAGTTCACCAATCGCCTGCAGCGTTGGCAGCAGGGAACGAAGCTGAAGTGAGCGCTCACGTCCACCACGAATGAGCTGGAACACCTGCACGATAAATTCGGTTTCGCGAATGCCGCCCGCCCCGAGTTTGATGTTGTCTTTCAGGCCACGACGCCTTACTTCACGGGCAATCATGCCTTTCATGTTACGCAGTGACTGAATCACACTGAAATCGATGTAGCGGCGATAGACGAACGGACGCAGCATCTGCTGCAACTCCTGGCTCCAGTGGCCCTGGTCGTCGCCCATCAGGCGCGCTTTGACCATCGCATAGCGCTCCCAGTCGCGGCCCTGCTCCTGGTAATAGTCTTCCAGCGCAGCAAAACTCAGCACCAGCGGACCGCTGTCACCAAACGGGCGCAGACGCATATCCACGCGATAGACGAAACCATCCACGGTAGGCTGATCCAGCACTTTGATCAGGCGCTGACCCATGCGGGTAAAGAATTGAGCGTTATCGAGTTCACGACGGCCGCCTTGCGTAACACCGTTTTCCGGCCAGGCAAAGATCAGGTCGATATCGGAAGAGAAGTTGAGTTCGCCGCCGCCCAGCTTGCCCATGCCGAGGATCAGCATGGGCTGCGCTTCACCGGCTTCATTGCAAGGTGTGCCAAAATCGCGGCTGCAATCCTGCCACACCCAATCACGTGCGGCGGCGATGAGAATCTCCGCCAGCGTGCTGAGTTGCGTCAGGCTTTGTTCGGTACTGGCGTGTTGCAGCGCCTGCATCCACGCTATACGCACCAGCATATGGCGGCGGAACAGGCGCAGTTCGCGCATCAGGGAAGTTTCATTTTCCACGCCCGCCAGCGCCTGATTTAGCCAGGCACTGTAGTGTTGCCATTCGTCTGGCGCAGGCGGTTGCTGCTGGAGCTGTTGCCACCACTCCGGATGCTGCTGCAGGTTATCAACGATAAAGTCACTAAAGGTTAGCGCGCCCGCCTGCTCTGCCGTAAAGGCGGAAGGCGGTATGTTCAGGCGCTCGGCCACGATAGCTAACTGCGCCTGCATCAGCGCCGGTAACGGTAACAACATCTTCCCTCCCTGATTCGATTGTGCGTCCGACTTAGCGCTTCACTCCGCTATTTAGCCAGAACGGCGATGGCCGAATGGCCAGATTAACCAGTTGAATCAACCCGCGCTCCTGCTGGATGCGAATCGCATGCTGCAGCTCCTGCCAGCCCGCTAACCAGACACTCACCTCCTCCGCTGGGTAGGCCCCCGCCAGCAGATGTACCGCCAGCAGCTGGCGATTCAGGCGCGTGGATTTGTCCTGGAATTCGTTAAACAGCTGCACATCGACGAAGGTTTCACGCAGATCGGCAGCAATACGGCTGAGCATGATATCGCTGAAGCGTTTGAACGAACCCTGCAGCTTGGTTTTGCTCTTATCATCCAGCCAGTTCTGCCATTGTGACTCCACCAGCCAGTGAGTAAGTGCTAACTGGGCTTCGACAGAGACCGCAGAAAAACAGGCAGTTTCCGCATCAATTTCTGCATCTGCTAACAGCTCATCGAGACGCGTCAGCTTCTGACGCAGATCGCTGCTCGCCTTGCGCGGCACCAGCGCACCAAACAGCGAGAACGCCTGACGCAGGGTTTCCAGCGCATCCATCACCGCTTCTTTGGCATCGGCATTTCCACGCAGCCACACTTCTTCATGGTACTGCCACTGGTTAAGACCGGCGGTCATCGCGCTGACCATGCCCTGCTCTACCGAGGCTTTAGCGCCGGTTTTTTGCAGCGCTAAGGCACGCAGTGGACGGGCAGGATTGCCCTGAGCCAGCTGATAACCGCGCGCGGCTTTACTCAAGCTGCCCAGGCGCAGGCCGCCTGCGGTGATCAAGGCTTCAGCGAACTTCAGCATGTCGGCGCGCTGGCCGCTTTTCAGCTCCAGCTCCACTTCGTACAGCGGCTCGCTCAATTCACCTGCGGCAACGTCTCCGCGATCAAACGCCACTTCAATTTCACTCTCACCAAACTGCACCAGCCAGGCTTCACGCTGGAAATGGGTGCTGAACATCGGTTGCAGGCGCTGCTGTAAGGCCGCGATATCGGTGCCTTCTGGCCAGATTTCAGCCGGCAGCAGGGCGATATCCAGCGTTGGCTCAGTGAGGTCGACGTTATATTCCGGGCGCTGATGCAGGCCGCCCACGGTTTTTCCGGCGGCCTTTAGCGTCATCTCATAACGCTGATCGACACCGCGGATGCGCAGGCCCATGTCCCAACGACGTAGCTGATTGTCATCGGTCTCAAAATAGGTGTTGGTCAGCTCGCGCGCGGCGAAGTGCTGATGTGGCCACGCGGCAAGGGTTTCACCGAGTTTTTCGGCGGCTTGTGGTGTGGCAATGAACTTTAATTCGATTTCGATGGTCATAATTTTTTATTCAATACGCTGCTGGCACTTACGAGTTTAATCTGGCGAAGAGTAATGCACCGGAAGCCCGCTGTCTCCGCTTTCTTGTGCTTTTACGACCCTTTTCGCACCAGATTGAGACCAGGATAGTTCTCATTCAGATTTTTGAGAAGCGTCTCCAGACTGTGCCGGTAATTTTACGCCATTAAGAAAAAACGACATCGAATGAAAAAAATCACACTTGCTGCCCTTTCTTTGCTGGCATTTAGCGCCATCGCTCCTGTTCATGCTGCTGACGAAAAGCGTTATATTTCCGATGAATTATCCACTTGGGTACGCAGCGGCCCGGGCGATCAATATCGCCTGATTGGCAAGCTGAATGCCGGAGAGGAAGTCACCCTGTTGCAGGTCAACAATGATTCCCAATATGGCCAGATTCGCGATGCCGAAGGGAAAACCAACTGGATCCCCCTGTCACAGTTGAGTGCCGATCCCAGCCTGCGCACCCGCGTGCCGCAACTCGAGCAACAGGTTAAAGATCTTACCGCCAAGCTGGCGAACATCGACAACAGCTGGAACCAGCGTACCTCTGAAATGCAGAGCAAAGTGGCGAACAGCGACGGCACCATTGACGGCCTGAAAGCGGAAAATCAGAAGCTGAAAAACGAGCTGATTGTCGCGCAGAAGAAAGTCAGCGCCGCTAACGTCCAGCTGGATGACAAACAGCGCACCATCATCATGCAGTGGTTTATGTATGGCGGCGGCGTGTTGGGTGTTGGCTTGCTGCTTGGTTTGGTGCTGCCGCACATGGTGCCGCGCCGCAAGAAAAACGATCGCTGGATGAACTAAAACCGCCACGTCGATTTGTTGTTTTCTTCAAGGGGATCGTAAGATGCCCCTTTTGGCGTGCCCGATTTTTAGCCAAAGTATGCAACAATAACGCAACATGCGTGCACGGCACGCAGAATACATTGCCTCTGGAGTGGTTGAGTGAAGACGTTTCTGGTCGGTGGCGCAGTGCGTGATGCCTTACTGCGTTTGCCGGTAAAAGATAGAGATTGGGTGGTGGTTGGTGCCACGCCTGATGCGATGCTGGAAAATGGTTATCAGCAGGTTGGCCGGGATTTTCCGGTTTTTTTGCATCCGCGCAGTCGTGAAGAGTATGCGCTGGCGCGTACCGAACGCAAAAGCGGCAAAGGCTACACCGGTTTCGTCACGCAATTTGCCCCGGACGTGACGCTGAAGCAGGATTTGCAGCGCCGCGATCTCACCATTAATGCCATTGCGCAGGCTGACGATGGCAGCTTAATCGACCCTTACGGCGGTCAGCAGGATTTGGCGAATCGCACCCTGCGCCATGTCTCCGCCGCCTTTAATGAAGATCCGCTGCGCGTGCTGCGCGTGGCGCGTTTTGCTGCTCGCTTTGCCCATCTCAATTTCCGTGTGGCTGATGAAACACAGGCGTTGATGCGTGAGATGGCGGAGAGCGGCGAGCTGGCTCATCTGACCGCCGAGCGCGTGTGGAAAGAGACCGAGAAGGCGCTGTTAACGCGTAATCCGCAGGTCTATTTTCAGGTATTGCGTGACTGCGGCGCGTTGCAGGTGCTATTCCCGGAGCTGGATAACCTTTACGGCATTCCGGCGCCGATCAAATGGCATCCCGAAATTGATACCGGCGTGCACGCGTTAATGACGCTGACGATGTCTGCCGCGCTGTCAGAGGAGCTGGATGTGCGCTTTGCCACGCTGTTCCACGATGTCGGTAAAGCACTGACGCCGCCGGAAAAATGGCCGAGCCACCATGGCCACGGTTTAGCCGGTGTGCCGATTGTCGAAGCGCTGTGCCAGCGGCTGCGCGTGCCCAATCAGGTGCGCGATCTGGCGCTAATTGTCACCGAATTCCACGATATCGTCCACACCATTGAACGTCAGTCAGCGGAATCACTGGTTGCCCTGTTCGATCGCATTGATGCATGGCGCAAGCCCGATCGCGTAGAGAAGATGGCACTGACCAGCGAAGCCGATGCGCGTGGCCGCACGGGTATGGAAAGCCTGGCTTATCCACAAGGTGATTATCTGCGTCAGGCGTTTGCACTGGCTCAGGCGGTGCCAACTAAGGATGTGGTTGCAGCAGGTTTTAAAGGACCAGCCGTGCGGGAAGAGTTGACGCGTCGTCGGGTGATGGCAGTGCAGGATGGGTTGATCAACGTGCGGCCAGCATAACCGGCCGCACGCCGCGCTTACATGAAGATGGCGTAAACCGCCGCCGCCACAATAAAGCGATAGATTGCGAACGAAACAAACGAAATACGTTTAATCAGTTCCAGGAACACTTTGATCGCCAGCAGAGCAACGATAAAGGCGGTCACGAAGCCGACGGCGAACATTGGGAAATCCTGCATTGTCAGGAAGCCCATGCTCTTGTAGAGATCCAATCCTGTGGCACCAATCATCATCGGCACTGCCAGGATGAACGAGAACTCCGATGCAGCATAACGGCTCACGCCCATCAGCATACCGCCAGAAATGGTGGCACCCGAGCGCGAGAAGCCCGGCCACAGCGCCAGACACTGGAAGCAGCCAATCATAAACGCCTGGCGGTAAGTGATATCATCGATACCTACCGCTTTAGGCTGTTTAGGTTTGAAGTACTCAGCCACCAACAGCAACACGCCGCCGACGACCAGTGCGTACATCACGTTAATCGGATTAAACAAGCTTTTGATTTGATCGTGCAGCAGCAAGCCAATCACCACCGCCGGAACCATACCTAACAAAATGTGAATCAGGGTCAGTTTCCCGGTTCCAGTGCCTTCATGCGGCTCTTTACCGAAGTGAATACCAATCAGTCCAAACAGGCGACGCCAGAACATCACCACTACCGCTAAAATTGAACCCAGCTGAATGACGACTTCAAAGGTTTCAGCTTTATCGCCCTCGAAGCCCAACAGATGGCCAACGATGATCATATGGCCCGTAGAAGAGACCGGCAGGAATTCCGTGAGGCCTTCCACAACCCCCAGGATTGCAGCAACCCAAAGCTGGTGAATATCTGCCATCAAAATTTTTCCTCTATCCGTTTTAAACAGTAAAAAGGCGGTCGCAAGGTGCTACCGCCTAAAATTATGCCTGCGCCACGCTGAAGGAAACCTTAAGAAAATCGGCAACTTCGCGTCCGTTAGCGCAACGGCCTCAAGTGAGACACACCATAATTTGGTTTGGTTTCATTGTGATGGCAATCACGGAGGGTTTATTTAGGAATAGTCCCGCGCTCAATGCGCACGCCAACGGTCGCTGCCTGGGCCACCGCGCCAGGTTTACCGACCTTGATGCGCACACCCGGCGTTTTGAAACGATTCATCAACAGATCGGCAATTTCTTCCGCCACACGTTCGACCAGGGCAAAGCGCTGGCCCTGCAAATGATTGAGGATAACCTCGGTAACATCGGCATAGCTCAGACAGTCGTTCACATCGTCACTCACCGCGGCACGACGGTTGTCCCACGCCATTTCGACATCGAGCACCAGCTTCTGCTGCATGCCCTGTTCCCAGTCGTAAACGCCAATGGTGGTGAACACGGTGAGTTGTTCTATAAATACGATATCCATGATGTCAGTCTCTGTTTTTGGCTAAGCCGGATACCACTTCCGGCGGATTGTGCGTATTATCCACGCTTATCGAGAACAAAACGACCCAAAAGGAACGGTACGAAGCTATGAGTGCTATCGCGCTTGGTATGATTATTTTCGCGTATCTTTGCGGCTCGATTTCCAGTGCGATCCTGGTTTGTAAACTCGCGCGTTTACCCGATCCGCGTACTGCTGGCTCCGGCAACCCTGGTGCGACCAACGTATTGCGTATTGGCGGTAAAGCCGCTGCCGCAGCGGTACTGATTTTCGATGTCGCTAAAGGGATGATTCCGGTATGGATCGCCTATCTGCTGCACGTCACGCCGATGTATCTCGGCTTAACCGCGATTGCTGCCTGTCTCGGCCATATCTATCCGGTGTTCTTCCGTTTTCGTGGCGGTAAAGGCGTAGCAACTGCGTTCGGTGCGATTGCGCCCATTGGCTGGGATTTGACGGGATTGATGACCGGCACCTGGCTACTGACGGTGCTGCTGAGCGGCTACTCTTCGCTGGGTGCGATTGTCAGTGCGCTGATCGCCCCGTTCTACGTCTGGTGGTTCAAACCGCAGTTCACCTTCCCGGTTTCGATGCTCTCCTGCTTGATTCTGTTGCGTCATCACGACAACATCCAGCGCCTGTGGCGCGGGCAGGAAAATAAGATCTGGAAGCGGAAAAAGAAGAAATAAAAAAACCGGCGCGATGCCGGTTTTTTCGTTTTAGATGGCGGGCAATTCAGCCAGTGGCCAACGTGGCCGGACGCTGACGCCCAATCCACCGCGCGTACCGCCTTTCAGCCGCACCATGCCAGCGTAGGCAATCATCGCGCCGTTATCAGTGCAGAACTCAGGGCGAGCGTAAAACACCTCACCACCGCGCTTCTGCATCATCTCCGCCATGCGCTCACGCAGCGTGCGGTTGGCGCTCACACCACCGGCAATCACCAGGCGTTTAAAGCCGGTCTGCTCCAGCGCGCGTTTACACTTGATCATCAGCGTATCCACCACCGCATCTTCAAATGCACGGGCGATATCGGCACGCGCCTGTTCATCGCCGTTATGCTCACGAATGGTGTTGGCGGCGAAAGTTTTCAGACCCGAGAAGCTGAAATCCAACCCTGGACGGTCGGTCATCGGGCGCGGGAATTTGAAACGACCCGGCATGCCCTGCTGCGCCATGCGCGCCAGCATCGGTCCGCCTGGATAATCCAGACCGAGCAGTTTGGCGGTTTTATCGAAGGCTTCGCCGGCCGCATCATCAATCGATTCGCCCAGCAAAGTGTATTCACCAATGCCGGTGACGCTGATCAGCTGCGTGTGACCACCCGAAACCAGCAATGCCACAAACGGGAATTCCGGTGGATTGTCTTCCAGCATCGGCGCCAGCAGATGGCCTTCCATATGATGGACTGGCACGGCAGGCACATTCCACGCGAACGCCAGCGCACGGCCGATGGTGGCTCCCACTAAAAGCGCACCAACCAGACCAGGACCGGCGGTATAGGCCACCGCATCAATGTCTTTTGCTGCCAGCCCGGCTTCTTTCAGCGCGGCCTGAATCAGCGGAACGGTTTTGCGCACGTGGTCACGTGAGGCCAGTTCGGGCACCACACCACCGTAGTCGGCGTGCAGTTTGACCTGGCTATATAATTGATTCGCCAACAGACCGGACGCATCGTCATAAATCGCGATGCCGGTTTCATCGCAGGACGTTTCAATACCCAGAACTCGCATAACTTTCATCACCCTCTTCTTGCGGCGCGCAGTGTAGCACAGGCGAATCACACGCTGGACGACTTTGCCAGGAAAAAGTGTTTTTCTGTCGCACAAAGAGTGCGCTATACTCCACGGCCTGAAAAAACCGGCAGCCGCGATGGCATATGTCTCTGTTGGTTCTAAATTGTTCATGGTGCTTTACAAGTCAGCTACGGCTGGAGTAAAATGCTGCACCATTTTAAAAGTGCTGGCGCCGCAGTCAGCAGCAAAACCGAATTTATCGAGGTAAGAGTTACATGCCGGTAATTAAAGTACGTGAAAACGAGCCTTTCGACGTAGCACTGCGTCGCTTCAAGCGTTCTTGCGAGAAAGCAGGTGTTCTGGCGGAAGTTCGTCGTCGTGAGTTTTATGAAAAACCAACGACTGAGCGTAAGCGCGCTAAAGCGTCTGCTGTTAAGCGTCACGCCAAGAAACTGGCTCGCGAAAACGCACGCCGCACTCGTCTGTACTAATTTCTTTCGGAAGTTCGCTTCCGCCGCGTGTTAAACGCAGACAGAGTCAAGTAAGAGGCCGTGCTTTCCGAAAGGAAGCGCGGCTTGTTGCCGTTTATGAGCTGAAAAACCGGGGCTTATGGCTGGACGAATTCCACGCGTATTTATCAATGACTTACTTGCCCGCACGGATATCGTGGATCTTATCGATGCCCGCGTTAAGCTGAAAAAGCAGGGTAAGAACTATCACGCGTGCTGTCCTTTTCATAACGAGAAAACCCCCTCTTTCACCGTAAGCGGTGAGAAGCAGTTCTATTACTGCTTCGGCTGTGGCGCCAAAGGTAACGCCATCGACTTCCTGATGAATCACGATCGTCTGGATTTCGTCGAAAGCGTTGAGGAGCTGGCCACGCAACACGGCTTAGAAGTGCCGTATGAAGCGGGCAATGGCCCAAGCCCGATGGAACGTCATCAGCGTCAAAGCCTGTATCAGCTGCTGGAAGGCCTCGACGGGTTCTATCAGCAAAGCCTGCGTAACCCGCAAGCGACATCTGCACAAAATTATCTCGCCACGCGCGGTCTCAGCCAGCAAGTGATCGATCACTTCGCGATTGGTTATGCGCCAGCAGGCTGGGATAACGTGCTGAAACGTTTTGGTCAGCAGAAAGAGGACCGCGAATCCTTAATGGAAGCGGGCATGCTGGTCAGTAACGATTCCGGCCGCACTTATGATCGGTTCCGCGATCGTGTGATGTTCCCGATTCGCGATAAGCGTGGACGCGTGATTGGTTTTGGTGGACGTGTACTGGGCAATGATACGCCAAAGTACCTGAACTCCCCGGAAACACCGATTTTCCATAAAGGCCGTCAGCTATATGGCCTGTATGAAGCGCAAAAGAATCATCCGCAGCCAGCGCGTTTACTGGTTGTAGAAGGCTATATGGACGTGGTGGCGCTGGCGCAATTTGGCATCGATTATGCCGTTGCTTCGCTGGGCACCTCGACCACCGCTGAACACATTCAGCTGCTGTTCCGTTCTACCGACACGGTGATTTGCTGTTACGACGGCGACCGTGCGGGGCGCGAAGCCGCATGGCGTGCACTGGAAACCGCATTGCCTTACATGAATGACGGTCGTCAGCTACGCTTTATGTTTTTGCCGGATGGGGAAGACCCGGACACGCTGGTACGTAAAGAAGGCAAAGAGGCGTTTGAAGCGCGGATGGAGCAGGCTTTACCGCTCTCCACGTTTTTATTCGACAGCCTGATGCCGCAGGTCGATCTGAGTACGCGGGACGGTAAAACCAAGCTGGCCACGCTGGCGCTGCCGTTGATTAGTCAGATCCCTGGTGAAACGTTACGCATTTATATGCGTCAGAATCTGGGTAATAAACTCGGCATTCTTGACGATAACCAGTTAGACAAGCTGATGCCGAAGCTGGCAGAAAGCGGCGCTGCCCCAACGGCTCCACCGTTGAAGCGCACCACCATGCGCGTGTTGATCGCGTTACTGGTGCAGAATCCGCAATTTGCCGCCATCGTTCCTACGCTGGACGGGCTTGAGCAGTCAAAAATGGCGGGTTTGCCGCTGTTTGTGGAGATAGTCAGTCGTTGTACGGAGAATCCTGGCCTGACGACCGGACAGCTACTAGAGTTATATCGCGGGACAGAATTTAGCCAGCCCCTTGAAACGCTGGCAACCTGGAACCACATGATAGTGGATGAAGAAGCAGAAGCCGTGTTCCAGGATTCACTGGCAAGTCTTTATGACTCAGCCCTTGAACAGCGCCTTGAAGCGCTTATCGCACGCGACCGTACCGAAGGCCTGAGCGCCGCCGAACGTCGCGAGTTCTGGGCCTTAAGCCAGGCATTAGCGAAAAAATAAGATTTTTACCAGACCAGAACGATGAAGGCTGTTAAAGCCGCCGTTTTGGTTTGATCGTTCGGTTCGGTTTAAAGCGCACCGTACGAGGGCCGTCGGCGAGTAAGCCAGGCCCGCAAAGAAAGAACTCAAGCGGCTTAAGTGCCGATATATGAAGGGTCGATACCCTGGCCGCGTTGAAGGCAGCGGCAAAAGAACAACGCCTTCACTGTTATAGTTGGCTCGCTGCCGACCGACACCAATCTAATTAACAGAAGTGTGGATACCGTCTTATGGAGCAAAACCCGCAGTCACAGCTTAAGCTGCTTGTCACCCGTGGTAAGGAGCAGGGCTATCTGACCTATGCTGAGGTCAATGACCATCTGCCGGAAGATATCGTCGACTCCGATCAGATCGAAGACATCATCCAGATGATTAACGACATGGGTATTCAGGTAGTTGAAGAAGCGCCTGATGCCGATGATCTGATGCTGAATGAAAACAGTACTGATACTGACGAAGATGCCGCAGAAGCTGCCGCGCAGGTACTCTCTAGCGTTGAATCTGAAATTGGTCGTACTACTGACCCTGTGCGTATGTACATGCGCGAAATGGGTACCGTTGAGCTGCTGACACGTGAAGGCGAAATCGACATCGCCAAGCGTATCGAAGACGGTATCAACCAGGTTCAGTGCTCTGTTGCTGAGTACCCGGAAGCCATTACCTATCTGCTCGATCAGTACGATCGCGTGGAAGCGGGCGAATCTCGCCTGTCTGACCTGATCACTGGCTTTGTTGACCCGAACGCGGAAGAAGATATCGCGCCAACGGCGACTCACGTCGGCTCTGAACTGTCTGAAGAAGACCGTAACGACGACGAAGAAGAAGACGAAGATGGCGACGATGATAGCTCTGACGATGATAACTCCATCGATCCAGAACTGGCGCGCGAGAAGTTCAACGATCTGCGCACGCAGTACGAAACCACCCGTACCGTGATCAAAGCCAAAGGCCGCAGCCACGCTGATGCCGTCGCAGAAATCAATAACCTGTCTGAAGTGTTCAAACAGTTCCGCCTGGTGCCGAAGCAATTCGACTACCTGGTGAACAGTATGCGCGTCATGATGGAGCGCGTGCGTACGCAAGAGCGCCTGATCATGAAGCTGTGTATTGAAATCTGCAAAATGCCGAAAAAGAACTTCATCACCCTGTTCACCGGCAACGAAACCAGCCCAAGCTGGTTCAAAGCAGCGCTGGCCATGAATAAACCATGGTCTGAGAAGCTGCTGGAAGTTGAAGATGAAGTGACGCGTTCACTGCAGAAACTGCAGCAGATTGAAGAAGAAACCGGCCTGACCATCGAGCAGGTTAAAGACATCAACCGTCGCATGTCGATCGGCGAAGCCAAAGCGCGTCGTGCGAAGAAAGAGATGGTTGAAGCAAACTTGCGTCTGGTTATTTCTATCGCGAAGAAATACACCAACCGTGGTCTGCAGTTCCTCGATTTGATTCAGGAAGGTAACATCGGCCTGATGAAAGCGGTGGATAAGTTTGAATACCGTCGTGGTTATAAGTTCTCAACTTATGCGACCTGGTGGATTCGTCAGGCTATCACCCGTTCTATCGCCGACCAGGCGCGTACCATCCGTATTCCGGTGCATATGATTGAGACCATCAACAAGCTCAACCGTATTTCGCGCCAGATGCTGCAAGAGATGGGCCGTGAGCCAACGCCGGAAGAACTGGCTGAGCGTATGCTGATGCCAGAAGATAAAATCCGCAAAGTGCTGAAAATCGCTAAAGAGCCGATCTCTATGGAGACGCCGATTGGTGATGATGAAGATTCGCATCTTGGCGATTTTATCGAAGACACCACGCTGGAGCTGCCGCTGGATTCTGCTACCTCAGAAAGCCTGCGTTCAGCCACCCACGACGTGCTGGCGGGTCTGACTGCGCGTGAAGCGAAAGTCCTGCGTATGCGTTTCGGTATCGATATGAACACCGACCACACGCTGGAAGAGGTTGGCAAACAGTTTGACGTTACGCGTGAGCGTATTCGTCAGATCGAAGCCAAGGCGCTGCGTAAGCTGCGTCACCCAAGCCGCTCCGAAGTACTGCGTAGCTTCCTTGACGATTAATCCTCGTTAAGACGAAAAACCCCGGCTTGCCGGGGTTTTTTATTGCCTTCAAAACGGCGTTAGCCCTTTTTCCTGCATCATTTTGCGCGCTTTGTCGCTCTGCAAATACTTCACAAACTGCGACGCCGCCTGCTTCTGCTGGGTGCTGCGCGTAATTACCGCGCCGTATAGCGTATCCTGCTGCACCGTTGGCGGAATCAGTCCAACAATGGTAATCCCCTTCACCGCCTGCAATTCGCTGTTCTGCTGGAAGCCCAGCTCCGCTTTGCCCTGCGCCACCGCTTCGCCCACCGGCGTAGCGGGGATCACGGACACTTTGCTGGCGGTCTTCGGCCCCAACTTCAGCTTACTCAGCATCTTGCCTTGAATATATTTGCCGCTGGCGCTGTCTGATATCGCGATGCTGGATGCTTCCGTGAGGACCTGTTTGAATTTCGCCACGGTGCTGATATCCGGCGGCGTCATGCCCTGCTTCACCGCCATCGCGATATAAGAGTGCGCCAGCACCTGATGGCTGCTGCTATCCACAAATTTGGCCTGCTCCAGCGGTTTGATGGCGTAATCGACCATCACCAGCACATCGGCATTATCCTGACGTTTCAGTCGATTAGGGATCGCCTGCGGCGTATCACCCATCGAGGGCGCCGCTTCCAGCTGCAGGGTATTGCCAGTTTGCTGCTGATAATCCTGCTTCAGGCTCTCTATCACCGGATACATGCCACCGGAGCTAAATACTTTCAGCGTCTCCGCCTGTGCCGTCTGTTGCGCCATCACCAGCAGCGCCGCTAACGCGATTGTGCGTTTCATCTTCCCTCTCTTTATTTGCCATAAAGATTTGGGTTTAGTCAGAAACCGCAAATTGAACAACTTTAGGGCCGCGTTAAGCGGAGCACGCTCACGCGTTATTCTGTAACCAATCATGAAGTTGGCGATAAGCTGCTGCCATCTCCTCTATCGTCGCGCGGTTCAACCCGCTGGGATTGGGCAGCACCCACAAACGCGTTTCGCCCAAGGTTTGCGGCTGCTCGCCCCACTCCACTTTGCGCTGTCGGAACGCTTTCTGGAACGCATCTTTACCCAGCACCGCCAGCGCACGCGGCTGATAGCGTAAGATCTTCTCCTGCAAACGCGCCCCGCCATCGCGCAGCTCATCACCCGCCAGTTCGTTAGCCTGAATAGTGGGACGCTCAACCAGCATAGTGATGCCACAACCGGTTTCCAGCAGCCGCTGCTCCTGTTCGGGCTTCAGCAATTCGCGGGTAAAACCGGCCTGATGGATCACCTTCCAGAAGCGATTGCCGGGATGGGCAAAGTGAAAGCCGGTGTGCGCCGAAGATTTGCCCGGATTGATGCCGCAAAACAGTACCTGCAAATCCGGCGCAATGATGTCCTGAATATCGTGCTCGCTCATGCGCTCTCCAATCCTGCGCGCTGTTTCACCGACCGACGGCTAACCGCCAGCATATCGCGCGCTTCCTCATCATCCGGACAGGCACGCGCCAGCGCTACCGCACCGACCATTTCGGCCAGCATGCTGGCGGCGACATCATCAGCCTGAGGATGATGCATTTCGTTCAGTGCTTGCGCCAGTCGCTGACGCACCGCATCGCGACGTTGCGAAAACAGCGTGCGTGTTTCAATTGGCAGATGGGCAATCTCACTTACCAGCGCAGGCATCGGGCAGCCTTCTCCCGGCGTGTTGCGATGATGCTCAGAGAGGTAGTTGTCGATCAGTTGCGTCAATCGCTCGGCTGGATCTTCGATTTGGGTGATGGCGGCAAAGCGCTGCGCTGAATCGGCAAACATCTCGGCAATCACCGCTTCAACCAGCGCTTCCCGCGAATCAAAGTGGGCGTAGAAACCGCCGTGTGTTAAGCCCGCGCGCTTCATCAGCGCCGCCACGCCAATGCCTTCGGTGCCGCATTCGCGCATCACCACTGCTGCCTCATCCAATATGCGCTGCCGCGTGCGCGCTTTGTGGCTCAGCTTTTCCATCTCTCACCATCCTGCTCATCGTTAATGGCAATCAGTGTAATTATTACGATCATCATATTCCAGCTTGACGAAAAATATGATGGTCGTCATATTAAGTTCCATCAGATATGACAACCATCATTTACAGGAACCGACCATGACACAACAACTGGCTTTGATTACCGGCGCATCCAGCGGGATTGGTGCAACTTACGCAAAACAGCTGGCCGCACGCGGCAGCAATTTGATTCTGGTGGCGCGTGATGCATCACGTCTTAACCAGTTGGCGCAATCACTGCGTGACGCGCACGGCGTGGAAGTGAGCGTGCTGGCAGCGGATCTGACGCGCACTGAAGATTTGCAACGCGTGGCGCAAACTCTTGCGGACAACGAGCGGATTACGATGCTGGTGAACAATGCCGGGATGGCAGTTGAAGGCGAGTTCGTCGCGGGTGATATCTCGCAAATACAAACCATGCTGACGTTAAACATTGTGGCGCTGACGCAGCTGGCACATGCAGCCGCGCAAGCATTCCGCCGCCGTGGTGAAGGCACGATTGTGAATATCGCTTCCGTGCTGGCACTGGTGAATGAAATGGCGAATGGCGCGTATAACGCCAGTAAAGCCTTTGTGCTCTCGCTGACGCGCAATATGCAGCGTGAGCTGGCGGAGAGTGGCGTGCGTATTCAGGCTGTATTGCCAGGTTTAACCCGTACCGAGATCTTCGAACGCTCAGGGAAATCGGTTGATGACCTGCCGCCAGAAAGCGTGATGGAAGTTGAGGATTTAGTCGCAGCGGCGCTGCACGGACTGGATAGTGGCGAGCTGATCACCATCCCTTCGGTGGAAGATGTGGGCTTGTGGCAGAGCATGGAGAGCGCCCGCTTCGCCATCCTGCCGTTTATCTCGTTGAATAAACCGGCTTCGCGCTATTTGTGAGTTTTGAGTGGTGATTGAGATGAGGTGGAAGGATGGCCTTGTCTCAAAAACCTGCTGAGGTTGTGGGCTGATTGAGCGATCTTAGGGGGTGGGAAGAGATTTTTGCTTGGAGATCAAGGAGTCAGAGATTGTTCTAATTTTCACCAACCGATTGGCGAACGCTGGATCACCCCTCCGAGATACTTTATAATCCCCGCTCCGCTGGCCCCTTAGCTCAGTGGTTAGAGCAGGCGACTCATAATCGCTTGGTCGCTGGTTCAAACCCAGCAGGGGCCACCAAATTCAAGCAGTTGAATCAGTAAGTTAAGCCACCTTCTAGGGTGGTTTTTTTATTTTGGTGTTTTGCGGTGGCGATCAAATGGCGATGGATTTTTACCGCCACTAACTCTAAAGCTGGCACTCAGCGCTTATCCATATCTCCGCCTTGGCACAAAACGATCACCTGCTCATCCAAGGCGTAACACGGAAGGGATCGGTAGCTTTCGCAACCTGTTCATCTACGTGCCCAACGGAAAGACGTAAAGCATAAAGATGCTGCAACCCGGTGAAGTGGCGACGAAAGATGATTTCTTTAACATCAAGAAGTTCAGCCACCATGTTTTTCTAAGTGCGCACCGCGCCCCACCGCAAATGATGGGCATCATTCCTGACAACACTGGCGGGGTTGGTGATGCGGTGAAGGAGGCATCACAGATTTTCGTCCAAAATGAGGTGACGCTACTTCAGGAAGGTCTGAAAGAAACCAATAACTGGCTTGGCTAAGTAGTGATCACGTTTAACCATTATTCGCTGGAAGCGACCGCAACAAACTGAAGATTGAACGCTTACCTTTGCAGGCGTTAATTATTTACCCAACCAGCGTCCGGCCTGAGCAGACTCAATCAACAGACGGATAGTAATCGGATCATGTGGTGCGGAGAAATCTTCCGGGAAATACTCGTTAAATGTGATCGTGCTGGGGTTAATACCAAAACTGTCAACGTACCGTTCAAACAATTCATAAGCGTCAATGGGATCCATGCGAAAGTCGTTGTTAAGGTCAGTATCCAGCTCAAGCTTATAACGTCTTAATGTGAAAAAACTTTTGCCGTTATAATCTTCAACCAGCGCAAATACAGCCTTCTCTATATCCTCGTTTACCATATTTTGTCTTCCTTATGGGCAATACGATTATATTTTACAATAGTTTTCCAGCCTATCTCCGTCATATCAGCGGCCAGACACAGCCAGCCTTCGTGGCTACTAATATAGGCAATGCCCGTTAAATCCTTGGCGATTCAGCAAATCTACCGATCCGTAGCTAGCTTAAAGGCTATTGAAACGGGTTAAACTATGCAGAAAATTGAGCAAATTCTTGAAAAGTATCAAGCGTAGGCAAAAACTATCAGTTTAGTGCGCTAATTCGGAAAATAACGTTAATCAGATGTATCATCGACGTGTAGTAACCCAAAAATCAGGCTTGAATATCCTTCAAATAAAACGCTTTATGCCAAAGAAGAAGTGGTTACCTTATGAAAATATACTTAAATTTCAATATCATGAAGATGAATAAGCACTATTAAGAGGAAATAATGAGATGCTTTATACGAGATTTTGAAAAAATGAAGAGAGCTCTTTTGTGGTTAATTCAGTCCTTTATCTATCTCATCCCCCTCGCAGTCGTTGTAGCAGGGATCTACATTTTCGTCCGCTTTATGCCAAATTACGCGGCCTTCCTTAGCATATCCTGGGTGATCGTTGTTTCCTTCATATACATCAAATACAACAGATGGTATTGAATGTTTCCAACACCATCTGTCAGCACTCTCTTCTAAAACCCAACCTGAATCATCGATGATAGAGCTTCCCACATGTGAAGGCGCGAAACCGTAACCTAACCCATCACTCCCCTTCCAATCCGCAAACCTGCCACCTAACCGAACTCACGCCCTTCTCCAGACTAATCCGTCCCACCAGATTCTCAAGTTGGTCAGTCATGCTCGGTTTCCCCAGCACTTCCGCATTCACCTCCATGCGATGCGGCGGATTCATATCCTCGCTGTGCAGTGATTGCAGGCGCAATCCGCTGCCGCCAAGGCTGTGCAGCATCAGGCTGCGAACTTGCACTTCATCTTGCGCCAGACAGATAATCTGCACTTTGTAGTGCTGCACTACTTCTTCCGCAGGCACCAGGCTCTGGCGATTTATGCCCTGCGCCAAATCGCGCAGCAGAATATTGGCGCACAGAATTACCATGCAGCCAATCGCCGCTTCCAGCAGCAATCCCATGCTACACAACACGCCAACGGCAGCTGTGCACCATAGTGTTGCGGCAGTATTCAGGCCGCGCACGTTGAGGCCGTCGCGCATGATCACCCCGCCGCCGAGGAAGCCGATGCCAGAAACCACATAGGCCGCTACGCGTGAGGCATCGGTGGCGATGCCGGGTACGCTTTGCGTCATCAAAACAAATAAACAGGCGCCAGTGCTGACCAGCGCATTAGTGCGCAAACCGGTCATACGTTGGCGAAGCTGGCGCTCGCTGCCAATCAGCGCGCCCAGAACCAGCGCGACAGTGACGCGCAGTAAAAAGATTTTCCAATCCATCATAAACCTCACTCCGCTGCTTCAGGCAGGCGGAACTTCAGGGGGTAATAAATGGATTACAGCCGGTGCCGCTACCGCTGAAACTCAGCAGCATCACGCAAAAAACAGGGGGAGATTCTGGAAGGAAATCCACTGTCTTAACGCACGGTTAAGACAGCGTTGAGGGCTATCTTACCGCAGGGACCTTTTGTAATCGTTCGGGACAGGTGTCCAATGCAGTTATCCTCTTGGGTAAAATTCGGCGCGATTGTAAACCTCGCGCCGGTTAATTGCTATCCAACTGCGCTTCTGTTTATCAAATGTTTACGCAGTTGCATCGCTTTCAAGCTGCACTAACAGCTCAGGAATCGCCTCCATCTCGATGTAATGCGTGGCGTGAGGAAAATCCTTTTCCTCGCCGATAAATACGGCGACTTCCGCATGACTAAGCATGATGAAATCATTTTGATCGTTACCAAACGCGGTATATTTCTCGCTGCCAATCAGTTCGCTCAGGGCGCGGTGTTTATTATTCCCCTGCGGCGTGATGTCGTAGAAACCATCGCTACGATGGGTGTGCACACTGACACCCTCAGCTCCAATCAATGCCATGACTGATGCTTTGTGCGCGTCTGAAAGCATCAGGATTTTCGTCACGCCCTCTTCCATTAACGCTTGTTCGCTAATCTCTTCACTGCTGAGCGAGCGGATGTATTCATGGAATGGATGCGTTCGACTGGAGAACGAAAAACTCCATTCGCCATCCAGCACATAAGGGATGTCCAGAGCGACCAGATGGTGCACAGCCTGCTTCACAAAAGCGGGATTGAGTGTATGACTGGTTTTAATTTCACCCGCCTGATACGCCATGCCGCCATTGCAGCCAATAAAGGTTGCCGTATGCAGTTCTTCAGAGAGCATCGGTAGCATATCGCGCACGGGTCTGGCGGAGGCAAAAATTAACTGATGTTGTTGCTGTAATCTGGCAAGGCTCTGGCAGAGTTCAGGCTCCACTTTTAAGCCACCTTTTGAGATGGTGCCGTCAATATCGAATACGTAAATACCCATCAAATCATCCTTAATTCGTTGGCCATCATTAGCCGTTGGCGAAAATATCACCTCCTGATTGCCATGTAAAACTCAGGCTGTCTGAGCTGAATCTGACCGTGCTATCTTACCCACTCGCTATACCGCAATCGGATCAAGACCAATGGCAAAACAACGTGTAGGAATCGTGTTTGGTGGCAAATCGGCCGAGCATGAAGTGTCGTTACAATCAGCGAAAAACATCCTCGAAGCCATCGATAAGAGCAAATACGAGGTGGTGCTGCTGGGCATCGATAAACAGGGTGAGTGGCATCTGAATGATGCTTCCGGTTTCCTGCTGAATGCCGATAACCCGGCGTTGATTGCCCTGAATCGCTCAGGTGAAAACGTCGCGCTGGTGCCGGGCAGTGCTTCGCAGCAACTGATCACCCGTCAGCAGGCACAGCCACTGTCACAGCTGGATGTGATCTTCCCGATCGTGCACGGCACCCTGGGTGAAGATGGATCGTTGCAGGGCTTGTTGCGCATGGCGAACCTACCGTTTGTCGGATCGGATGTGCTGGGATCAGCGGTGAGCATGGACAAAGATTTCACCAAGCGTTTGCTGCGCGATGCGGGCTTAAATGTCGCGCCATGGATCAGCGTGACGCAGGCACAGCGTGCGCGTCTGGATGCGCAAGCCGTGATCGATCAGTTCGGATTACCGCTGTTTATCAAGCCCGCCAATCAGGGATCGTCTGTCGGTGTCAGCAAAGTGGATCATATCGACGATCTGGCGGCGGCGCTGGATCTGGCCTTTACCTTCGATCGTAAAGTGCTGATTGAGCAAGGCATCAAAGGCCGCGAGATTGAGTGTGCAGTGTTGGGCAATGATGAGCCCGAAGCCAGCCCGTGTGGCGAAGTGGTGGTGCATGATGCCTTCTACTCCTACGACACCAAATACATCAGCGCCGACGGTGCACAAGTGGTGGTGCCTGCTGCCATCAGCGAAAAACACAGCGAAGCAATTCGTGCCGTGGCGATTCGCGCGTTCCAGGTGCTGGAGTGCTTTGGTATGGCACGCGTTGATGTGTTCCTGACCGAGAGCGGCGAGATCGTGGTGAACGAGGTGAATACCCTGCCGGGCTTTACCAATATCAGCATGTATCCGAAGTTGTGGCAGGCGGCAGGATTAAGCTACAGCGAGTTGATCACGCGCTTGATTGAGCTGGCGCAGCAACGCCATCAGCAGAGCAGCCAGTTGAAAAGCAGCGTTTAACCATCAATTTCCAGGTGCGCATGAATGCGCACCCTACAACGGCTAAACAGGTTTGTGATTGATGGCGATCGAAACAAATTAGCGTCAGTCAGTTGTGAGGTTGTCATCAATTGCGACCGAAAAAACCAGCACCAAGCCATCGTAAGGTCGCCATTCACGGCGACCAAAACAACCCAGCACCAAGCCATCATGAGGTCGTACCCTCATGGCGACCATCACGCACTTCACGCCACGTCATTCACCATGCTGCGCGGTTCCATCGCCGGAGAGGTTTGGTTACGGCCATTGCGTTTCGAGAGGTAGAGATTTTTATCCGCTGCCGACACCAGACGGTTAATCACGCCCGGCCATTCCCGCTCACTCTGCGCACTGCCGCGCGCCAGGCCTAAGCTGGCGGTGACCGTCACCGTGTTGCCCTGAATCCAGAACTTCTCTTTGACCATCGCCTGACGTATCGCTTCAGCCAGCTGGTAAAGTTGCAGATGGCTGTAGTCGAACACCACCACCACAAACTCTTCGCCACCAAAGCGACACACCATGCCGCGATTGCCCACCACGCGTTGCATGCGGCGCGCAATCTCTTCCAGCACGCCATCACCGGCATCGTGACCAAAGTTGTCGTTAATGGCTTTGAAATAGTCGACATCCAGCATCACCACGCCCGCTTCACGCTGTAAGGAGAACGGCTCCTGTTTCAGGCTTTCATACAGGCCGGAACGCGACAGCAGTTGGGTGAGGAAATCGAAATTCGCTCGTAGCGCCAGGCGATGATTGAGCTGACGAATCGCATCCATACTCACTGCCACCAGCAGCGGGCTGAGGGCCACCGTTGCCACGCCCAGTCGCGCCGAGGTGAGATGGCTGATCGGCAGCAGTGCGTCATCGCCCTGAATATTCATTACGCCGTGAGAAACGAGAACGATCTCAGTGATGCCGGTAATCAGGATCACCAGGCTTGTAACAGGAATCGGTAACACGATGGCGCACCAGATCAGCGCCGGCACCGGGAAGGTTAAGCTACCTGCCCCGCCAATCATCGCTCCCACGGTCAATGACAGCACCACTGCCGCCAGCGGCAACAGCTTGCCCGGATGCAGCAAGGTACGCGGTGAGACATTGCGCAAGGAGCGCGCCAGCATCACCGGCAGCAGCATCAGTGAAGTCGAGAACTGTTCGCTAAACCAGTCGCCCCACGCCACCACGAAACGCGCGTTGAAATCGATGTCCTGCGCCCATGCGCCCCAGGTGGCACAGGCTGCGGCACCGAGGAAACAGGCCGGGAAGATGCGCATGGCGTTGAACACCTGGCTGTTGGCCGAAGGTGGCTGCAGGTGTTTGATCAACATGCTGACTGAAACGAGGATAAACAGGATATTGGCGAAGTTCACGGTTACCGCAGGCAGCGCCCAGCCGGAGAACACCGTGTCGTTAAAAATCATCGCGGCAAAGCACACCAGATAGCTGGACGTGGTATGCAGGAAAGGATTTCGCACCATTAAACCGGCAATCAGCGCGTTCACCGGCCAAAACAGGGAGAACTCCTCCGGAATGCGCAGATGACTGCCAATAAAGCAGAAGAAAAGCGTAATCAGGAACAGCGAGAGTGCATTCTTTTTTAAATTATTCTCAGCAAACAGCTTAACGCGCATACGTCTGAACCCTGTAACCTGGAAATCGCTGCCTCTTGCCCACGGGCATCAGCAAGCATTTAACCTGAAATAACTGTGCGATGATTCGGCAATTAAGCGAGTGTTCGTCATCCTACTCTGCGACTGGGCAGCACTCAATGCGCCGGATCGGCGAGATGTGAGCGCGCTAGCAGGGTTGAAACCCGAGAAACAAGGATGAGAGCTGCTGCAATTATGCCCTGCAAATAAAAAAATCGGATATCCGAGATATCCGATTTTTACGCGAAAAACCAGTTTTTAAGCAAAGTGTTATTGCTATTTCACCGCAACGGGCCACTGACTCAGACGAATACCACGATCGCGCGCGTTTTCGCCGAAATCCTGTAGCACTGCTTTGACGTCCGGATCCAGATACTCGGCGTTATCGTGATCGACAATCACCGTGCTGTTTTCCGGGATCTCCGCCAGCAATCCCTGCAGTTTTGGGTTGTGCATAAAGGTGAGATTTTGCTGGAAGCGCAGCACGTAGTGATCGTCATAGCGGGTAAGCTGCAGCGCGTTGCGGTGGCTTTTGTAGATGCTACACAGAATCTGCGTGGCGATGCCGATACCAATCCCGGCCAGCATGCCGAACACAATAATGCCGCCGATGGTGGCGAGGAACGGCACGTACTGCTGCGCCCCCATGCGGAACTGCTCGATGAACAGGCGCGGCGTTGCCAGCTTATAGCCGGTATACAGCAAGACAGCGGCAAGGCTGGCTAAAGGAATGGCGTTGAGCAGATCGCTGAACCACAAGCCGCAGATCAGCAATAGCGCGCCGTGGATCAAAATCGACAGTTTGGTCTGCGCCCCGACGCTGACATTCACCGAACTGCGCACAATCACCGCCGTAATCGGCATCGCACCAAAGAAACCAGCGGTCAGGTTGCCAATGCCCTGCGCGAACATCTCTTTGTTTGGCGACGGCGCGGGATGCTGCGGACGCAGTTTTTTCAGCGCTTCCTGACTGAGCAACGTTTCCAGGCTCGCCACCAGTGCCAGCGTCACGGCAACCACCCAGACTGAAGGATTTTGCCACGCCAGCCAGTCCGGGGTTTCCAGCTCCGCCGCCAGCGCTGACAGGCTATCAAAGGCTGGCAACGCAATACGCGGTAGCCCTTCCGCCAGGCTCGGGAACAGGCGGTCACCAAATACCGTCGCCATACAGCCGAACAACACGGCAACCAGCGGGCCCGGGATCCAGCCAAGTAGCTTGACCGATTTCACTATTGGCGTGGTCCACAGCCAGAGAATCAGCAGACCGATGCCCGCTACCAGCATCGCACTCAGCGAAAACTGAAATTCGCCATTCACCAGCGATACAAGTTCAGCATCACCTGCGGCACCGAAGGCCACCGGGATCTGCTGCATAATCAGCAGAATACCGATCGCCGCCAGCATTCCTTTGATGACGCTGCCCGGCACCAGCGAGATAAAGCGACCGGCACGCAGCAAGCCAAGCAGGCACTGCAACACGCCCGCCAATATCAACGCCGTAAGGAATGCCGAGAAGCTGCCAAGCGTCTGGATCGAGGCCACCACAATGGTCACCAGACCTGCCGCCGGGCCGCTGACGGCAAAGCGCGAGGGACTTAGTGAAGTGACCAGCAGGCCGCCGATCACCCCGGTGAGCAATCCGGCAAACGGCGGTAAACCGCTGGCCTGCGCGATGCCGAGGCACAGCGGCAGCGCCACCAAAAACACCACCAGACCGGCGGGAATATCCTGACGCAGCGTGTTCAGATTCATGGCACCGATTCCTCTGCAGATTGCTGAGTAAGCTCTTTCAGATGACCCGACTGCAGGTCATATACGCAGCCAAATACTTCCAGCGCTTGCCCGGCTTGCCAGGCCTGTCGCACTGGCTCACACGCCACTAACTGAGCAAACTGGGCGATGACGTTGGCTTCGACTAAGCGATTGAGCTTACTGCTCTCCTCTTCCTCAGCACTGGCGTGATATTCCACCAATCCTTGTTGCAGACCGCTGCGCAACGCGGCGATGCGTCTTGCCAGCGCCGAATCCTCTTTTGCCAGTGGGCTAGCGGGCAAACCCAGCGCGGCCTGCACGCCGCCGCAGCCGTAGTGGCCGCACAGGACAATGCGCTCCACGCCGAGGTAGAAAATCGCGTATTGCAGCACGCTCATCAGGTTATCGTCATCGGGCACCACCATATTGGCGATATTGCGATGCACAAAGAGTTCGCCGGGATGCGAGCCGGTCAGCACTTCGGCAGGTACGCGGCTATCGGAACAGCCAATCCACAGCGAATGCGGTTTTTGTTGATGCAGATATTGTTCGAAATAATCTGGATTACGCTCGCGGCGCTGTAATGCCCAACTGCGATTTTTCGCTAATAAGGGTTTAAGTGTCGTCACAATTATCTTCTCTCTACGTCCAGAAATATCGTTTTCAGGCTAAGTCACAGGGTTTTAAACGCCGCTAAGACGATCGATGGAGGATGAAAGCAGAGCTTCCTCACATAAATTGTTTATAGCTGCTAATGCTTGTGGTTGCACAATCAATATTTCCGCGCACAACAAAATCGTACTCCCTGTAAAATAAACGTCAGGAAGTGTCGATTAAAAGTAATTTAATGCAAGCCGATAGAATTGATTAAAAAACACTATTTGTTATTTAAATCAACCAATTAATTTGAATATTAAATTATGCATCTGGAATGAATCGACAAAAATATACACGCAGTCTTTTCATGCCTTTGCACTAGTATGGTGAATTGAACGATTTGAGTTGAGAAAAATCTTAATTATAAAATTTATGATTGGAGTCATTCACTGGGTAAATAGCAGAATAGCGATATTTTCCGCCAATCACTTGCCTGTAATTAAGCAAGAGATCAGGAAAATAATAAGGAGAATAATAATGACGATGAAAAGTAAATATCACTGGCCCTGAATTAAAATCACCGCGCCTGCCGCAACAGGCGCTAATTCGCTTGACGAATTATTTACCGTTCCACGCTTTCATACGCGCTTCACGTACCTGAAGCTGTTGTTCCGGCGTCAGTTTGTTGTAGTTCTCCGCCATGCCGCTTTCCCAGTCGCCGTACAGCGGATTAGGCAGCACGATAAACTGCGTACCAAAATGCTGATGATTAAGGCTGACGAACTGCTGACGCTGCGCATTGCCCTGATGCCAGGTCGCGCCACTAAAGTCATTCAGGTTATCGCCCACGTACAACACCACGTTATAT
The DNA here is from genome assembly GCF_016625195.1 of Erwinia sp. S63. GTDB lineage: Bacteria > Pseudomonadota > Gammaproteobacteria > Enterobacterales > Enterobacteriaceae > Pantoea. Next base: position 95,139 of record NZ_JACVUP010000013.1, on the reverse strand, counting down.
CCGGCGTTTTTAATCGCATCGAAGCGCTCCTGTTTATTGGAGTTCCCGGTGCTGAGACGCACGGTTTTATCGCTCACGCCGCTGAAGCCCAGCTTGTTAAGGTTGTCCACCGTCGCGGCGTAATCCTTCTGGTCGCGGTTCGAGACGTAGAACAGGGTGCCGCCATGGCTGTTGACGTAGTTGGCGAACTCCACCGCGCCTGGCACGGCGGTGGCCTGACGCGCCTGAGTCCAGGCTGACCAGGTTTTGCCGGAGAACGGCTGGCCGTTTTTCGCCTGCCATGCGCTGTAGGCGCTGTTATCGATCATGGTTTCATCGAGATCGACGATCACCGCTTTCGGTTTGCCCGCCAGCGATGGCGCAGCATCAAACGCCATGCGCGCACTGTTAAACGCCTGCCAACTCAATGCCTGATACTCACCGGACTGCTGGAACCAGTTCACTGCCAATACCGATTGCTGGCCGAGCTGCTGCTGTGCCTGCTGTTTGGCTGGTTGCGCGCACCCAGTCAGCAACAGCGCAAGAATGCCGGACGCCGCCAGCAAAGAGGTGTTTTTCATCAGATCATCCTTAAGTGATTATGGTCAGTTTGTGTAAAGCTTTAAAAATGTAGCAGTTAACGTAAGCTGTGGGCAGAAGAAAGCTGCCGCCCTGTCAAAGGAGACACTTATGTCACATGCCGGACCGCGTTCAACCTTGCTTGATGCCCTGTCGTGGCTTGATTATGCCTTCCAGCCTGCAGGCCAACCGGTGCCCGCGGATGCCGCCTATGGCCAGCAGCGCCATAGCGCCCAGGTGGTACTGGCAACCCAAAACCTGCCGCCGAAAAGCTGCGAGTCCGATGGCGTGATTGGGGAGAACCAGCTGCCGGTGGCGGTGTATACCGCTGACTGTTTGCCGGTACTGTTCGCTGATAGCGAGCAGCATCAGGTGGCGGCAGTGCACGCCGGATTGAAAGGCACGCTGAGTGGAGTGCTGAACAGTGCCATTGACGGATTGCTCAAACGAGGCGCCCGTACTGAAACGCTGCATGTCGCCATCGGCCCGGCCATTGGTCCGTGCTGTTATGAGCTGGGCAAAGACTTGGTGACGCAGATGCAAGAACGCGCAGATTTGCCTGCGCTGCAGTGGGCGAGCGAGCAACCGCATAATAGCGCGGCGATTCGTCCGCAAGCGCGAGCGCATCATCAGGGCGTGTGGTTTGATTTGCCGCATCTGGCGCGAGGGTTGCTGTTACAGCGTGGCATTCCTGCCGAACAGATCGAGGTGTTAAACGTCTGCACTTATTGCATGGCGGAGTCGGGATCGAGCTATCGCTACAACACCCATTTTGACAGCGGCTATCAATCGCGATTTTCGTGGATTCGCCGTCGCGACTGAGTGGCTGCACATCCTTGTGCAGCCGATTGCATCAGTGAATGATGGCGTTAAGTGCCAGCACGCCGGCCAGACCGAGAATCGAGATCAGCGTCTCCATCACCGTCCAGGTTTTCAGGGTCTCCACCACGCTGAGGTTGAAGTAGCCCTTAAACAGCCAGAAGCCTGGATCGTTGACGTGTGAGGCGATCACACTGCCCGATCCCACCGCCAGCACCATCAATGCTGGATCGGCATGCGTCACCGCGATAATCGGCGTGACGATCCCGGCGGTGGTGATCGCCGCAACCGTGGCCGATCCCAGCGCGATACGCAGCATCGCTGCCACCGTCCAGCACATCAGCAGTGGAGAGAGCGACGATCCCTTCATCATGTCCGCGATATAGTTGCCCACGCCGCTGTCCACCAGCACCTGCTTGAACGCACCACCACCGGCAATAATGAAGACGATCATGGCGATGGCGGCAATCGACTCGCCGCACATATCCATTACTTCTTCCATCTTGCGGCCGTTGCGCAGACCCAGCGTCAGCACCGCAATCACCACGGCAATAAACAGCGCCACCGCCGGGTTACCGATAAACTCGAAGAACTGACGCAGCGGGTTCTCTTTTGGCGTAGTCAGCTCAAACACCGCGGCAATCGCCATCAGCACCACCGGGATGATGGCGGCAAAGATACTGATACCGAAACCTGGCATCTCTTCTTCAGTGAAGATCTTCGGGTTGTATAAGCCTTCCGGCGGTGACTTCTCAAAGCTCTTGAGGAATTTTGAGAAGATCGGACCGGCTACGATCACCGTCGGAATGGTGATGATCATGCCGTACAGCAGCGTGGTGCCGAGGTTCGCGCCAAAGATGGTGGCGATCGCGGTTGGGCCGGGATGCGGCGGCAGGAAGCAGTGCGTCACCGAGAGCGCAGCCACCATCGGCACGCCAACGTACAGCAGCGGCAAACCGGCAGCAGCAACGATGGTGAACACCAGCGGCAGCAGCAGCACGAAGCCCACTTCATAGAACATCGCCAGACCGACGATCAGCCCGGTAACCACCAGCGCCCATTGCAGCCGCTCTTTACCAAAGGCGGCAATCAGAGTAGTGGCGACGCGTTGTGCCGCACCGGTGTCCGAGACTAATCGCCCGAGCATGGCACCGAAGCCGAGGATCATCGCTAATCCACCGAGCGTCGAACCGATACCTTTTTGGATCGAGGCCATCACGTTGAGCGGCGTCATCCCTTCGGCAATACCGACCACCGCCGAGACAAACACCAACGCAATAAAGCCGTTGACCTTAAATACAATCATCAATACCAGCAGCAGTATCACACCCAGCACAATAATGGTTATTGGCATTTTTTATTATCCTTAGGAATACAGAGGGGTGATTAAGGTTTAGGCGCGGCCCGGCGAAAATGCCAGCCGCGCCATGGCATTACACGGCGACGCGCATACCGCCATCAACAAACAGCAAGTGACCATTCACGAAATCAGACGCGCCCGAGGCGAGGAACACCGCAGCACCAATCAGCTCTTCCGGTTTACCCCAGCGAGCGGCAGGCGTGCGTTTGGTGAGCCAGCCGGTGAAGGCCGGATCGTCCGCCAGCGCCTGGGTCATTTCCGTGACGAAGTAGCCCGGTGCGATGGCGTTAACCTGGATGTTATGGCGCGCCAGCTCGACGCACATGCCGCGCGTCAGCATGGTGACGGCCCCTTTGGAAGCGGCGTACGGCGTGATGGTGTCGCGGCCCAGTTCGCTTTGCATCGAACCGATATTGATGATTTTACCGCGCTGACGATCGACCATCTTTTTCGCCACGGTTTGTGACACCAGGAACACCGCGGTCTGGTTAACGGCAATTACGTCATTCCAGTCCTGCTCCGGGAATTCGAGGAACGGACGGCGGCGCTGGATCCCGGCGTTGTTGACCAGAATATCAATCGGGCCCCATTCGGCTTCGATCTCATCCACCGCCTGCTGCACCTGCGCAGACTGCGTCACATCAAAGGCTTTGGCATGGGCGCGCAGACCCAGCTCACGCAGTTTCGCCGCGCCCTGCTCTGCCCCCTCTTTGGTGGTGGCGTTGACGATCACTTCCGCACCGGCTTCGCCCAGGCCACGCGCCAGCAGAAAACCAATACCGCGCGCCGAACCGGTGAGTAATACACGCTTGCCTTCGAGGGAAAATAACTGACTCATCACTGCTCCTTAAAAGGTTAACTGGACTTTCGCCGCACGGGTTTTATCGCCGGCAAACTGCAAGGCCGCGTCGATGTCCTGCAAATCGTACTCACCGCTGAACAGCGGCAACGGGTTGACCACACCGTTCGCCAGCCACTCGACGGCGGTGTTGAATTCATGGGTAAAGCGGAAGGAACCGACCAGCTGAATCTCTTTGGCGATCAGCGCCATGATCGGGAAATTCGGGATGGTGCCGCCCATGCCAACCTGCACCAGCGTACCTTTGGCGCACACCACATCGAGGCAGCGTTGCAGTGAGGAAGGATGGCCAGAGGCCTCAAACGCCACATCGAAAAAGCCTTTGTCAGCCAGATACGGCGTGAAATCGCCTTCAGCGGCGTGGATCACATCGGTCGCACCCATCTGCTGCGCCATCTCCAGCGAACGTTCGCTGATATCGCTGCACACCACAGAAGCGGCACCGCGCGCTTTCGCCGCTGCGGCAATCAAGCAGCCAATCGGACCGACACCGGAAATGAACACGTGCTTGCCGGTAAGGTCGCCCGCCTGATGCGTGGCGTGAATGCACACCGCCAGCGGCTCGGCGAACACCATCACGGTTTCATCGGCATCCTGTGGGAATGGCACGCACTGTTTGCTGTCCACCACTTTGTATTGGGTGAAGCCGCCATCAACATGTGGCACATACATGGCGCTGCCGAAGAAGCGCATCGAGGTGCACTGGTTTTCCTGATCGCGCTGGCAGTATTTGCACTCGCCGCACGGTTTGGACGGATTGACCGCCACTTTCTGATTTGGCTTCAGGTCAGGATTGTCGCTTTCCACCACATGGCCAATCACTTCATGGCCGAGGATCATCGGCATTTTGACCTCGAAGCTACCGACTTTGCCTTCCTGATAGTAATGCAGGTCAGATCCACAAATGCCGCCGCGCGTAATACGCACCAGCGTGCCTGTGCCGTCCCATTTCACCTGTTGCGGTGCGACGCTGACCTGTTTTTTCCCGGTAATCACGCAGGATTGCGTTTCGATATTCATGGTTTCCCCATTTGTTGCTGTTGCAATGGGGGCTATCAAAGCGGGATCGGGCGCTGAAAACTGTGAACCAGATCACTCTAAATCATGTTACGAAATAGCTGTTACCTGGAACGTGAACTGCTCGTACAGAAGATGGAAGCGGGATCACTGTTTGCCGGGAAAAACCAAGACCAGTCTTGGGGAAAAGGTGGATCGAGCTGTGCCATTATCGCCGCACCCTCACCCGGGAAAGTCGTCTGGATTGAGTCTGACAGGAGTCATAACTATAGAGCTAATTCATTAGCCCTCATCTTCAAGCTGTTTCAGGGTGTACAGGTCTCTTCCCGTGCCAGACGAAAGCGTTCCGAACCTTTCGCCTGCGACCTGTCGCCCTGCTTTTTTTGAGGTTTCTCACAGCCTGAACACCGCGAATTTCCATCCCTTCCAATTCCCGCTAAAGTTAACTCATCCGACCACTTTCCGAGACTGTGTTCATGACTGAGCATTACGCCCACCTGTTTGCCCCGCTGGATCTGGGATTTACCCAATTAAAGAACCGCTTTCTGATGGGCTCGATGCACACCGGGCTGGAAGAACACACTGATGGCGCCGCGCGGCTGGCAGCGTTTTATGCGGAACGCGCGCGGGGAGGCGTGGCACTGATTGTCACTGGCGGCATCGCGCCGAATGCACAGGGCGTAGTGGCGCACGGTGGCGCAATCCTCAATCAGGAGAGCCAGTGCGACTGGCATCGCACCCTGACCGATGCGGTGCATGCAGAAGGCGGTAAAATCGCGCTGCAAATTCTGCATGCCGGACGCTACAGTTATCAGCGCGATCTGGTGGCACCATCTGCATTACAGGCTCCAATTAACCCGTTCACCCCGCGCGAACTGAGCGATGGCGAGATTCGTCAGACGATTGCGGACTTTGCCCACTGTGCCCGCTTAGCCCAGCAGGCCGGTTATGACGGCGTCGAGATCATGGGCTCCGAAGGTTATCTGATTAATCAGTTCCTGGTGGCGCACACCAACCATCGTGACGATGAATGGGGCGGCGATGTGCAGCGCCGTCGTCGCTTTGCGCTGGAAGTCACGCAGGCGGTGCGCGAAGCGGTCGGCCCGGCGTTTATCATCATCTTCCGCCTGTCGATGCTCGATCTGGTGAACAACGGCAGTTCGCTGGAAGAGACGCTGACGCTGGCAAAGGCGCTGGAGCAGCGCGGCGTCACCCTGTTCAACAGCGGTATCGGCTGGCACGAAGCGCGCATTCCCACTATCGCCACCTGCGTACCGCGTGCCGGTTTTGCGTGGGTAACGCAGCATCTGCGCGAGGCGGTGTCAGTGCCGGTTATCGCCACCAATCGTATCAACCATCCGCAGGTAGCAGAATCGCTGCTGCGCGATGGCATTGCCGATATGGTGTCGATGGCGCGCCCGTTTCTTGCCGATGCGGCCTTTGTGCGCAAAGCACAGGCCGGGCAGCCGGATGCCATCAACACCTGCATCGCCTGCAATCAGGCCTGTCTCGATCAGATCTTTGTCGGCAAGGTCACTTCCTGTCTGGTCAATCCCCGTGCCTGCCACGAAACACTGATGCCGGTGATCCCTGCTGAACAGCCTAAACAGATTGCGGTGGTCGGTGCTGGCCCGGCGGGCATGGCGTTCGCGCTTCAGGCAGCTGAGCGCGGCCATCAGGTCACGCTGTATGAAGCCGATGCACAGATTGGCGGCCAGTTTAATATCGCCCGCCAAATCCCCGGTAAAGAGGAGTTTAACGAGACGCTGCGCTACTTCCGCCATCAGCTGGAGGCAAAGGGCGTGGCGATTCGCACAGGGCATCGCGTCAGTGCTGACGAGCTGGAAAGTGTGGATGAAGTGGTGATCGCCACCGGTATTGCGCCGCGTCAGCTATCGATTCCTGGCATCGACCATTCCAGCGTGCTCAGTTATCTCGATGTGATCCGCGATAAAAAACCGGTCGGCCAGCGCGTGGCCATTATCGGTGCGGGCGGCATTGGCTTTGATACTGCCGAGTTCCTGCTGCACCAAAACGCGCACGAAGATTTCTATCAGAGCTGGGGCATCGATCACAGCTTGCAGGCGCGCGGCGGGTTAGTCCGTCCGCAGCCGCTGGCAGCGGATCGGAAAATCTGGCTGTTACAGCGTAAATCGGGCAAGCCTGGCGCCGGGCTGGCAAAAACTACTGGTTGGATCCATCGCGCCAGTTTGCAGGCGCACGGCGTGCAGATGTGGGGCGACGTGGAGTATCTGAAGATTGATGATGCAGGATTGCACCTGCGCCATCAGGGCGAAGCCGTCACTTTGGCAGTGGACAACGTGGTGATTTGCGCCGGGCAGGAGCCGCTGCGCCAGCTGGCGGACGAGCTAGCCGCACGCGGCAAAGCGGTAAAAATAATTGGTGGAGCCGATGTGGCGCAGGAGCTGGATGCTCGCCGCGCCATCGCAAAGGCCACTGAGCTGGCGCTCAGCGTGTGATTAACGCAGTTTGACCGAACGCAGCACCACGAACTTGGCGTTTGACGCCACCAGCTCGCAGTTGCCAAACAGCTTTTTCATTTTGACGTGATAACCGAGGTGGCGGTTGCCAACAATGCGCAACTCGCCGCCATACTGCAGGCAACGTTTGGCATCGCGCAGCATTTGCCAGGCCAGATGATCGGTTACCGCGTGCTGCTGATGGAACGGCGGGTTGCACAGCACCGCGTGCAGGCGATCCGACGGGAAGCCACTCAGCACGTTGTTGACGCGGAACTGGCAGCGTGCCAGATCCTGCGGACGGTTCACTTCCACGTTGAGCTTACTGGACGCCACGGCCATGTAAGATTCATCATAGAACAGCACGTCCGCCTGCGGGTTCTGCTCCAGCGCCATCAAACCAACCACACCGTTGCCGCAGCCGAGATCGAGGATCTCACCTTCAATATCAAACGGCAGATGATCTAAAAAGAAGCGCGCGCCCACATCCAGCGATCCACGTGAGAACACGTTGGCATGGTTGTGGATCTGGTAATCCGTGGTGTCCAACGGCCACACGGTGGTTTCGGGCGCGTCGGGCAGTGCTGGTGCCGTGAAGTTGCAGTAAATCAGGCGGGCTTTTTTCCACGCCAGCGAGGTTTTGCTCTCACCGAGAATGCGATCAAACAGCTGCTGCGTGGAGTTATGAATATCTTTGGCTTTGGCCGCGCCAAGGATCAGCGTATCAGCCGTGATCACTTTGCGCAGCGCGCGCAGCTGGTGCTCCAGCAGGGCCAGCGTTTTCGGGATTTTAATCAGCACGACGGCAGGCGCAGCAGGCAGCGGCGCCAGGCTATCGATAAAGTGCACCTGATCTTCATCCATCTCATTGAGACGCAGGTTCTGCTTCGCCGCCTGCTCGCTCAGCAGCGAGTCACTCACGTGCCACACTTCACGGCCATTCAGTCCGCAGGTCAGCGCACCAAAGCTGTCGTTGAACACCAGCACCGGTCCTTCTGGCAGTTCTTGCTGCAGCAGATATTCATCGGCGGAATCCCACGCCTGTAACGGGCTTTCTTCACGCATAGGCGGGAAGCGCTGTAATGTCAGCGTGCGATGGGGCAGTTCAAATTGGCTCATGGAATCTCCGGCGTGGTACACTTTGCGCGATTTTCGCCCTAAAAAGGGGGCGCAGTATACTGTCTTTCGTCGGGAATCCCAATGTCATTAATCTATCTGCAGGGTTACCCTGAAAACATCCTCGAACAGGTGCAGTTGCTGATCGATAATCAGCGATTAGGCAGCTTCTTACAGGAACGCTATCCCGACACCCATAATGTTGTCAGCGATCGGGCGCTGTATGATTACACCCAGGCGATGAAAAGCCGCTATATGCGCAGCGCGCCGCCAGTGAGCAAAGTCATCTGGGATAACAAAATAAAGGTGATGAAACATGCGCTTGGCCTGCACACCGCCATCTCGCGCGTGCAGGGTGGCAATCTCAAAGCCAAAGCCGAGATTCGCATCTCCACTTTTTTCCGTCTGGCACCGGAACCTTTCCTGCGCATGATCGTGGTGCACGAACTGGCGCACCTGAAAGAGAAGGATCACGACAAAGCGTTTTACCAGCTTTGCTGCCATATGGAGCCGGATTACCACCAGCTGGAGTTTGATGCGCGTCTGTGGATGACGGATCAGGCGATGCGCGGTAACGCGGCTTAGCGATTCATTTCGTTGCAATTTTCCCCTCAGCGCATATGCTCAGGAGTGTCTTAGATCGGCCTCGACTTCTCACCTGCTGGGCTAAAAACGATGACACTCCAACAATTACACTATTTTCTGGCGGCGATTGATCTGGGCACCATGTCCAAGGCCGCCGAGTCTTTAGAGATCTCTCAGCCCTCCCTTTCCGATCAGATCCTGCGACTGGAAAGCGAAATGGGCACCCATCTGTTTATTCGCACCAACCGTCGCCTGATATTGACCGATGCCGGTTTACGCCTTGAGCCTCATGCGCGCGCAACCGTGCAGGCGGCCAAACGAGGTTATGAAGCGGTGCAGTCCGTGCGCGAGCTGAAAGGCGGACTGGCATCTTTCGGCACCTTCAGTTCTGCCTACCAATATTTTCTCGCCGATCTGATTTGCGAGTTCCGCGCCCGTTATCCCGGCGTGCGTCTGCGTTTAACCGGCACCAACTCTTCGGACGTGGCGCGCTCGGTGATTGATGGCGAGATTGAAGCCGGGCTAGTGATGCTGCCGGTGAATAATAAAAATCTGGTGGTCAGTGAACCGGTCTGGTCAACGCAAATTGGCTATATCTCGGCGAGTGAAGCGCGCTTGTACGGGCCGAAGGATATTCATGCCTTATTACAGGCACCGCTGATATTCAGTGAAGCCACATGGCACACCAGCGATCCGATCCGTCGTCTGCTCAATCAGCGTGCTCAGGAGATTGGTGCCCGGCTGGAACCGATTATTGAAGTGGAACATCAGGCAACTGCACTGGAATTGGCCGCGAGGGGATTAGGAGATCTTATCGCTACGCGTCCGATCCTGCACCACCTCGGATACGGCGATAAGCTGAAATGGGTGCCCATCGAACCGCCCGCTTTTGAGGTGTTTGCCTTTATTCACCGTGCTGACACCGCCATTTCTGCTGCCACTCGCGAAATGATGCAGCTGATGCGCCGTTATTTGCAGGAGGTGCAATCCACTTACAGCCATATCGAATGCTAATGGCTGAGCGTGCATATAGGGCAAACCTATATGAACCAAAATCATAACCCTATTCATTCTGCGCAAATAGCCGCTTAAAACTATGTCAATCACGTTACCCCAATGTTGCAAAAACTTTGCAGGAGAGACGTATGACATCCCAGGCTCGCTATTGTGTGATTGGTGCGGGTGCCGCCGGACTGGCAGCACTGCGCACTCTGCAGGAACAGGGTATTACCGCCGATTGCTTCGAAAAAAGCGATCGGGTGGGCGGTCACTGGCATCACGATTACGATGCGCTTCATCTCATTACACCTAAGAAATCGTCAGGATTCGATGGCTTCCCCATGCCAGAAGCGTGGCCGGTTTATCCCAGCCGCGATCAGGTACGTGAATACATTGATAGCTATGCCGATCACTTTAATCTGCGCCAGCAGATCCGTTTCAACAGCAGCGTAGATCGCATAGAGCCGCTGGGTCATGCAGGCAGTGACGGCTGGCGTGTCACCGTCAATGGCAAACCCCATGTCTATGCTGGCGTGCTGGTCGCTAACGGCCATCTTTGGGATTGCGCTTTCCCGCCGCAGGCACAGAATTTTAGCGGCATTTCGCTACACTCGGGCCAGTATCGCAACACTGAACAGCTGCAAGGCAAAGTACTGGTTGTGGGCTGCGGCAACTCCGGTTGTGATTTGGCCGTAGACGCGGCGCAGCACCGCCTGATGACCGATATCGTGATTCGTCGCGGCCAGGTGTTCCAGCCCAAAGCGCTGCTGGGCGTACCGCGTGCCGAAATCCCGTTCCTCAACGACCTGCCTCCCGAATTGCAAAATGCCTTCACTCAGGTGCTGACGATGATTTCATTGGGGCGCTGGGAGAATTATCCCGGCATGCCCGAACCGGAAAGCTGGGATCTGGAAAAACAGCCACCGGTGGTGAATACCCTGCTGATGTACTGGATCCAGCATGGCCGCATTAGCGTGCGTCCTGGCATCGACAGCATCAGCGGTAAAACCGTCACGTTTAGCGATGGCAGCCAGGCGGACTACGACAGCATTTTGTGGGCGACGGGTTTCAATACGCGCTTGCCGTTCCTCGATGACAGTTTACTGGAGTGGCAGGATGGCGTGCCTTTACGCACCGCCGCCATGACGCTGCCGACCTCGCTGGAAAACCTCTACTTCGTCGGACTCGCCGCACCGCGTGGCCCGCAGTGGCCAACTTATTGCCTGCAAACCCGACTGATCGCCCGCATGTTGCAGCTGCGCGAACAGGGTATCAGCAACCTGAGCCATCTGCTTGCCACCCAGCAGCAGCCCGATTCGCGTATCGATATTGTGCGTCGCCTGTGGCTGGAGAATCTTGAGGAGACCTGGCGCACGCTGGAGCTGCTGGAGAAAGTCAGCATCGCCCCGAAGCACCCTTCCACCCTGATGGCTTGATCGGAGTAACACAGAATGCAATCACAAAAACCTGTGGTGTTGGTGACCGGTGCCGCTTCCGGTATGGGCAAAGCGGTGATGGAGAAATTCAAGCATGAGGAATGGGAAGTGATCGCCATCGATCGTTGTGAGATGGCACACCAACCGGGCATTACTGCCGTAACCGCAGATATCACGCAATATGCCGCACTGCGCGAGGCCGTTGCCACGGCACTAGAGGGACGGCACATCCACGCGATGATCAACGCTGCCGGCATCTTCCCCACCTCAACATTGGAAAGCAGCACCGACGCCCTTTATCGGCTGATCTTTGATGTCAACGTACTTGGCAGCGTCAACATGGCCAAAGTCGCCAGTGAATTTATTAGCCCCCAGGGCGGCGCTTTCCTGCTGTTCGCCTCGGTGGATGCTTTCGCTGTATCCCCTTCGCAACTGCTGTACAGCGCATCGAAAGCCGCGGTGGTTTCTCTGGTCAAATCGCTGGCGATTGAGCTGGTGGGTCAAGGCATCGTGGTCAATGCCATCGCTCCCGGCTGGGTGGAAACCGAAGGCACCTTAAAAAGCGGACGTATTCATGAAGGCGTGAAGTCGGTGCCGCTGCAACGCGCCGCCAGCGTGACAGAAATCGCCGACTGGGTGTGGCATCTGGGCGCACAACCAGGCTACGTCACCGGTGAAACGCTGGTGATTTCCGGGGGAAGCTACATGCGCTAACCCTTTTACAGACGTCGTACTCCACTTCAATCAGACAGGGTAAGACAATGAAAGAAAACACAATAAGTCCATCGCTTAATGGAGCTGTACGATTTGTAAAGGACCGAACTCCCTCACGCCAGATGTCGCGCCAGGGGCAACTCACCAAAGCCGTAACCGGGGTGACGCTGGGCAACATGGTGGAGTGGTTCGATTTTGCCATTTACTCCTCCATGGCGATGATCATGGCGAAAGTCTTTTTCCCCACCACCAACAGCTATAACGAACTGATTGCGATTTATGCGGCTTTTGCCGCCGGTTTTCTGATTCGCCCACTCGGCGGTTTCCTGTTTGGCCCGATCGGTGACCGGTTTGGCCGCCGTACCGCATTAGTGTTGAGTATCAGCATGATGTCGCTGGCCACCTTGTGTATCGCCATGATCCCCAGCTATCACAGCATTGGCATCGCTGCGCCGATTCTGCTGGTGGTGATGCGCATGCTACAAGGGCTCTCTACCGGCGGCGAATACGGTGGGTCCTGCATTTTTATCGCCGAACACAGCCCTGATAAACGTCGCACCTTCTTCACCAGCTGGCTGGAGTTCGGCAACATCGCCGGCTTCCTGGTGGGCGGCATCATTGTGAACGTGATCAGTAGTGTGTTAGGCGAAAACACCATGGTGGCATGGGGCTGGCGCGTCCCCTTTGTGATTGCCGGACTGATGGGCATCGTGGCGCTGTTTATCCGCCTGCATGTCGATGAAACGCCGGTATTCCGTGAAATGCAGGCCGGTAAAGCTAAAGCCACGGCACGGGCGCCGTCTTTGTGGGCACTGATCCTCAAAGAGTGGCCCCAGTTGCTGCGCTGCGCAGGCCTGGTGGCGGCTTTCAATATCAATTACTACATCGTGCTGGGCTATATCCCGAGTTATCTGGTGAGCTTTATGGGCATGTCAGAAACGTTCAGCGCCAATCTGTCGTTGATTGCCACGTTGGCACTGCTGCTGTTTATTCCGGTGTTCGGCATGCTGGGCGATCGCTTCGGTCGTAAGCGCATGCTCACCATCGGCAGTGTTCTGATCATCATTTCCGCCATTCCGGTGTTTTGGGCACTGCAAAGCCACGGCATGGCAGCGATTGTCATCGGCATGACGGTACTGCTGCTGGGCATGCTGTTCTTTGAGGGCACCATTCCCGCCACCCTGACGTCACTGTTTGGCAGTACCGTGCGCTACAGCTGTTTTGCCATCAGCTACAACCTGTCGGTTTCACTGCTCGGCGGCACCGCGCCGCTGATCAATACCTGGCTGATCCAGCAGACCGGCATCACGTTAATCCCCGCGTTCTATCTGATCGGCGGCGCCGTGCTTGGCTTACTGGCGCTGTGGAAAATGCACGATCGCACTGGAAAACCCTTACCCACCTAACCCTCAGTTTTAATGGAGAACGTTATGAGCCCAACCCCTAAAGTGAAGATTTCCTCTGGCGGCGCCTATGAAGCCGTATTTGGCTACTCACGTGCCGTGAAGGCTGATAATCAGCTGCATATTTCCGGCACCTGCGCAACGCCGGATTTTGAAAAAGCGGATGCCTATGAGCAGACCAAATCCATCCTCAGCACCATTACTAAGGTGGTGCATCAGGCGGATATGGAAATGGAGGATGTGGTGCGCACCGTGGTGTATGTGCGCGATATGAATGATGCGGATAAAGTGGCGCAGGCGCACCTCGAGACCTTTGGCACCATCCGCCCGGCCAGCACCATTGTGCAGGTGGATTCGATGCTGCGAACCTGGCAGAGAGTGGAAATCGAAACCTACGCCATTCGCTAAATGGCTGGCAGCGCCCTTAACCGGGCGCTGTTGTTATAAGAATTCCTGCGCCTTCTGAATCAAACTGGTTTTGGTCAAGGCACCCATAAAGCGGCGCTCTTGTGGATTGTTCAGCACCGGCAAGCGCTCCAGCGTCACGCGGGCAAAGGCCTCCCAGCCTTCACGCATACTCTGGTTCTGGTAAATGCATGGGAAGTTATCGTCCATCACGCTGCTGACCGGTGAATCGAGGGTGATCTCCTGTGACAGCACCTTGCGCGAGATATCATGGATCGATACCACGCCCAGGAACTGCCCCGCACTGTTGATCACATACACATAGCGTTCGCGCTTCAGCGAACTGACTGCCAGCGCCTGCCCCACCGACTCTTCCGGCTGGAGCGCCGCACCAGGAATGATCAGCTGATCTACGCGCATATTATCGAAATCGAATTTAGCTTCCGAGCGGCTAAAGTGGTTGCTCACCACCGGATAGGTGCTGACCGATTGCAGTCGGTACACCACCATTGAGGCCAGCACTGAGGCGATCATAATCGGGAATAGCAGGCTGCTGTTGAGCGTCATCTCCAGCACCATCAGCATCGCCATCAATGGCGCCTGGCTCACCGCCGCCAATACCGCCGCCATGCCAATCGCCGCATATAATAAGGTATTGCCGACCGGCAGATGCAGCATCACGCCCATCAGTGCCAGCGCCACGCCGAGCAAGGCACCTATCAATAATGATGGCGTAAATAAGCCACCCACCGCGTTAGAACCGACCGACAGCGTGGTGGCCAGTGTTTTAAGCACCAGCAGGCCAACCAATCCGGCCAGGACATACTGCCCATCAATGATTTTTACGATCACTTCGTAGCCGTTGCCCAGAATATCGGTGGAGATCAGCGCCAGAAAACCCACCGCTAAGCCGCCGAGTCCCAGACGTGCTGGCAATGATTTAATACGACCAAATAGCGTTTTGCTGCAGGCAATCAACTTGATCAGCAACCAACCGGCAAAACCGGCCACCACGCCAATCAGTATGGTCATTAGCAAGCTGCTGATATCCATCTGGAACAAGGCTTCGGAGAGCGGATAAAGCGCACTGCGAAAACCGAGTGACCACATGGTCATCACCGCCACCGCCGAGGCGACAATCAGCGGGATCAGCCGCTGCAGCGCCGAGATACCAAAGGCAATTTCAGCAACGAATATCGCTGAGGCCAGCGGTGCGTGGTACACCGAAGAGAGCCCGGCCGCTGCCGCCATCGCCACAATATCGCTGTTACGCATCTGCGGGAACCAGCGGCCCATCAGGCTGCCACTCAACGCGGAGAGCTGCACCATCGGCCCCTCTTTACCAATCGAAGCACCGCTGCCGATACTGGCAATCGAGGAGAGTGCGCGGAACAGCGAGGTTTTGGTCGGCACCGCATCCAGGCGCGCGTTGATCACTTCGAGATAGTCGGTTTTAACCGTTTCCTGTTTCTCAATCGCCACGGCATAGCGCAGGAAGAACCCCGCCAGCACACCGCCCGCGCCCACCAGCAGCGGCCAGAAGATCCACGGCCAGACATGCATCGCCACAGTGATTTCGCTGTCGCTGTTGAACAGCAGGCGGTTAATCAAATCAATGACGCCGCGAAACGCTAAGGTCACCAGCGACGCGACGAATCCCACGGGGATAGCAATCAGCAGTGTGGCCCAGTTCAATGCATGTTTACTTCCACTCACCCGCGCGTCCCCGCTAGCTGGTTAAAAATATGTGCCGCATCATCATATTGGAATGCGGATCGCATGATCAAATTTCGTCTGAGGAACGATCCGCTGAACATGCTACTCTGCCGCTTTACTGTTGCAGGAGAACAAAGCCGTGATTCGTTTTGCCATTGTGGGAACCAACTGGATAACCCGCCAGTTTATCGACGCCGCGCATGAGACCGGCAAAATGAAGTTAAGCGGTGTCTATTCGCGCCAGCAGTCACAGGCGGATGCCTTTATCGCTGACTATCCCTGCAAACTTACCTTCACTTCACTCGACGATTTAGCGGCCAGCCCGGACATTGATGCGGTGTATATCGCCAGCCCGAATGCGCTGCATGCCGAGCAGGCGATGCTGTTTATGTCACACGGCAAACATGTGATTTGTGAAAAGCCGATGGCATCGAATCTGCGTGAGGCCGAGGCGATGATCGCCTGCGCGCGCCAGCATCAGGTAGTACTGTTCGAGGCGTTTAAAACTGCCAGCCTGCCGACCTTCCTGCAACTGCAGAACACCCTGCCGCAACTTGGCAAGCTGCGTAAAGCGTTGATTAACTACTGCCAGTACTCCTCACGCTATCAGCGTTATCTCGACGGCGAAAATCCCAATACCTTTAATCCGCGCTGGTCGAATGGTTCGATTATGGACATTGGCTTTTACTGCCTGGCTGCTGCCGTCACATTGTGGGGCGAACCGCAGCAGGTGAAAGCGCAGGCTTCGCTGCTGGAGAGTGGCGTTGATGCGCACGGTGTGGTGGTGCTGAGCTACGGCGATTTTGATGTCACGCTGCTGCACTCCAAGGTGAGCGATTCACTGATCCCGAGCGAAATTCAGGGCGAAGCCGGCTCACTGGTGATTGAGAAAATCTCGGAATGTCAGCAGTTGCGCTTTATCCCACGCGGTGGCGAGAGCCAGAATCTGACGCAGCCGCAGCATATCAACACCATGCTGTATGAAGCCGAGACCTTTGCCCAACTGGTTGAGCAGCGCCAGGTCGAGCATCCGGCACTGGAAGCCTCGCGCATCACAGCAAAACTGCTGACGGAAATCCGCCGCCAGACTGGCGTGGTGTTCCCGGCAGACCAGGCTTAAGTGTAAATATTGCAGAATATTTCAAACTCCCCATTGAATACCTCAGCCGTTGGACGTATCTTGACCGCTGCAAAGGGGAGTAACTTGTAAGCTGATTGATCGTCATTACGATGCTAAACGCATCCGGTCGTCAGGCAACCCGGAATCTATTCTGAGTTGTAAGTGAGACCTTGCCGGAAGGCGAGGTTTGCTTGCAGCTTAATCAAAGCGGCTAACGTCTTCTGACTTAGCCGTTTTTTTATTTTCCGGACAGGAATACAACTATGCACACTGTAGGCACACCGTTACTCTGGGGCAGCTTCGCTGTTGTTGTGCTCATCATGCTGGCGATCGATCTCTTCTTACAGGGACGTCGCGGCGCGCAGACCATGTCATTTAAGCAGGCCGCCGTTTGGTCGCTGGTGTGGATCTCCGTTTCCCTGCTGTTCAGCGCCGCGTTCTGGTGGTATCTCGAAGGCACCGCAGGCCGCGAAGTAGCGACCGCACAAACTCTCGCCTTCCTTACCGGCTACGTGCTGGAAAAAGCGCTGGCAGTCGATAACGTCTTCGTCTGGCTGATGCTATTCAGCTACTTCGCCATTCCGGCAAACCTGCAACGTCGCGTGCTGGTGTATGGCGTGCTGGGCGCGATCGTGCTGCGTACCATCATGATCTTCGCCGGTAGCTATCTGGTCACCCAGTTCAGTTGGATCCTCTACGTGTTCGGCGCTTTCCTGCTGTTCACTGGTCTGAAAATGGCGTTTGCCAAAGAGGGGGATGACGCGGCGGTCGGCGACAAACCGGTGGTGCGCTGGCTGCGTAAGCATCTGCGCATGACCGATAATCTGGAAGGCGAGAAGTTCTTCACCCGCAAAAACGGCGTGTTGTTTGCCACTCCGCTACTGCTGGTGCTGATCATGGTGGAGTTGAGCGATGTAATCTTCGCCGTCGACAGTATTCCGGCTATTTTTGCGGTAACCACCGATCCCTTTATCGTCCTGACCTCTAACCTGTTCGCGATTCTCGGTCTGCGCGCCATGTACTTCCTGTTGGCGAACGTGGCTGAACGCTTCTCGATGCTGAAATATGGCCTGGCGATTGTGCTGGTGTTTATCGGTATCAAGATGCTGATCGTCGAGTTCTACCATATCCCGGTGGGCATCTCACTGTCGGTGGTGGGCGTGATTCTGGGCGGTACCCTGCTGATTAACGCCTGGGTTAACCATAGAAACGACCAGAAAGGCATCTCATCATAATCTTCTGCAGGGGCGGTAATCGCCCCTGCTTTGTTTCGCCAGCTGCAAATTTCACCTTTCATAGCTCTGTCACATTTCACATCGTCAGCAGATCAAAAAACCGATCTGCGCCGCACGTCCAGAATTATCTCTTCCCTCACCAGGACTTTTCCTTATACTCCGCCGGGCAAACCGTTTGGCGCGGAGCAACCGCGCACAACACTCATACCGCTATAAAAAGACCGAACTATGCTAAATAACTTTATTGGACGTCTGGGCGCGCTGTTCGCAGGAAGCCTGGTAAAACAAATCATGATTGGCCTGATTGCCGGCGTCGCGCTGGCGTGGTTCTCACATGATGCGGCACTCGCCGTTGGCCTGCTGGGTGAACTCTTTGTTCGCGCGCTGAAGGCGGTAGCACCACTGCTGGTGCTGGTATTGGTGATCTCATCGATTGCCAATCATCAACAGGGGCAGAAAACCAACATTCGTCCCATCATCATGCTCTATCTGCTGAGCACCTTCTTTGCGGCCGTGGTCGCGGTGACCTTAAGCCACATCTTCCCGCAAACTCTGTCGATGAAGGTCGGCGCGACCGAAATTTCACCGCCGTCTGGCATTACCGAAGTGCTGCATGGTTTGTTGATGAGCATGGTGGCTAACCCGATTGAGGCGTTACTCAACGCCAACTATATCGGCATTCTGGTGTGGGCCATCGGCCTCGGTCTGGCCTTCCGCCATGCCAGCCCGAGCAGCAAGGCGTTTCTCACCGACGCTTCGCATGCGGCGACATGGGTGGTGCGCTGCGTGATTCGCTGTGCGCCGCTGGGGATTTTTGGTCTGGTGGCCTCGATTCTGGCCTCAACCGGTTTTGGCGCGCTGGAAGAGTACGCAACCCTGCTGGCGCTGCTGCTGGGATGCATGGCCATCATGGCGTTGATTGTGAATCCGATTCTGGTGTTCCAAAAGATTCGTCGTAACCCTTATCCGCTGGTGTTTACCTGCATCCGGGAAAGTGGCGTGACCGCCTTCTTTACCCGCAGCTCTGCGGCAAATATTCCGGTGAACATGGCGATCGCCAAACGCCTGAATCTTGACGAAGACACTTACTCCGTCTCCATTCCACTGGGTGCGACCATTAGCATGGCGGGCGCGTCTACCACCATCACGATACTGACGCTGGCAGCGGTGCATACGCTGGGGATTTCTGTGGATGTGCCAACGGCCATTCTGCTGAGTTTCGTGGCCTCGATTTGTGCCTGTGGCGCTTCCGGTGTGGCAGGCGGTTCGCTGCTGTTGATTCCGGTTGCCTGTAACATGTTTGGGATTCCGAACGACCTGGCGATGCAGGTGGTGGCGATCGGCTTTATTATCAGCGTATTGCAGGATTCCGCTGAGACGGCGTTGAATTCGTCGACCGATATTCTGTTTACGGCAGCGGTGTGCCAGGCAGAAGCCGAGCGCGAACTGCGTACGGTGTCTGAAGCAGAATAAATTGGCATCGCACAGGGCGGCACAGATGCCGCCCTTAAGTTAAGCAGGTGTGATTGTTGTCAGATGCACATCGATCGCACCTGATGTTTACAGCGTGACACCGCTCTTAAATATCGCTAACTCGCGGAAATCATTGGCTTCGTTACGCGCCGGTTGACCGTTGGCAATCGCCACAATCATATCGACGAAATCCTCCAGCATCTCCGGCATGCTCATGCCATCAATCAAACGACCCGCATTAAAATCGATCCAGTGCGGCTTCTTCTCTGCCAGCTGCGTGTTAGTGGCAATCTTCACTGTAGGAACGAATCCGCCGTACGGCGTGCCGCGCCCGGTGGTGAACAGCACCATATGGCAGCCTGCGCCCGCCAGCGCGCTGGTAGCCACCGCATCGTTACCCGGCGCACTCAGCAGATTCAGCCCCGGCGTATGCAGTCGTTCGCCATATTTCAGCACATCCACCACCTGGCTCTGCCCCGCTTTCTGCGTGCAGCCGAGGGATTTTTCCTCCAGCGTGGTGATGCCGCCCGCCTTGTTACCCGGCGATGGGTTCTCATAGATTGGCTGCTGATGGTCGATAAAGTAACGCTTGAAGTCGTTGATCATCGCCACGGTTTTATCGAAGGTGGCTTCATCACGGCAGCGGCTCATTAAGATTCGCTCTGCACCAAACATTTCCGGCACTTCGGTCAGCACTGTAGTGCCGCCGTTGGCAATCATCTGATCGGAGAAGCAGCCCAGCATCGGGTTGGCCGTAATACCTGAGAAACCGTCAGATCCGCCGCACTCCAGTCCGAATTTCAGTTCACTGAGCTTGCCCGGTTGACGCTGATCGCCACGCATCACGTTGTATAGCGCATGCAGCCGTTCAAGGCCGGCTTCGACTTCGTCGTCCTGCTTCTGACACTCCATAAAGTGCACGCGGTCACTGTCGAAGCCGCCCAACGTTTCGCGGAACACATCGACCTGATTGTTCTCACAGCCCAGACCAATCACCAGCACCGCACCAGCATTGGGATGGCGTACCATGTTTTGCAGCATGGTGCGGGTGTTTTCATGGTCCTGACCGAGCTGAGAACAACCAAACGGATGGCTGAACAGGTGCACCCCATCGATCCCTTCTGCCTCGTTGGTCTCTTTCAGGAAGCGCGACAGAATCTGCCGGGCGATGCCGTTCACACAGCCCACTGTTGGCAGAATCCACAGCTCATTGCGGATACCAACTTCACCGCTGGCACGGCGATAAATCTGCACCTCGCGGTCAGCGGCCTGCGGCGGAATATCGAGAAATTCAGGCTGATAGTCGTACTTGTCCACATCGCTCAGATTGGTGCGCGCGTTGCTGGAGTGAATGATTTCGCCAATGGCGATCGGGCGCGTGGCATGGGCAATCGGCAAGCCGTATTTGATCACCAGCGCATCCGTTGCCAGCGGCGTCAGCGCGAACTTGTGACCGCGCCCAACCTCTTGCTGCAAGGTAATGAACTGGCGATCAATCTCGACTTTGGTATCGGCAGGTAAATCGCGCAGCGCTACCGCCACGTTGTCGCGCGAATGGATTCTTATCGCATCTTGCATAGCGTTATCTCAGTTGTACCAGCGCCGTCCGCATCCCGTGGACAACGATGTTTTGCAGGTGTTGGCTTACTGCGGCCACTAATCCGGGCCGCTGAGTGAGATCTTCGCCCCAGTGTGAGCTGTTGCTGAGTACCGCCTGCACCAACTGTTCTGGGGTCAATGTGTCCTGGTTTACCGCTGGCCACAGCTCCGCGAACTGCTGCAACCAGTGGTCGTCGTCTTGTAAAGGCCACTGCTGGTCGCCCTGCTCGCCGCGATAAAACGCCAGCAGCGCGGCAAAGGCGAAGGTCAGTCGTGGTGGCCATTGGCCGGTTTGCTGCTGAGACAGCAACAGCTGCGGCAGCAAACGGGTACGGAATTTGGTCATGCCGTTTAGCGCAATTGAGAGCAGCGCATGGCGGATAAACGGATTGCGGAAGCGACGCTGTACCGCATCGGCAAAGGCGTGCAGTTCATCGCGCGGCAGATCCAGCGTCGGGATCACTTCTTCACGCAGCAGCGCATCAACATAGTTCGCAATGGCGGCGTCATCCATCGCCTCGCCGACGCTCTCCAGTCCAGCCTGAAACGCCACCGGCACCATCGCAGTGTGCGCACCGTTGAGGATCGCCACCTTCTGGGCTTTATAGGGCGTGATGTCATCGACGAACTTCACTTCCGGCGCCAGCGCGGCGAGTTTCAGTTCCTGCGCCAGCGCATCCGGCCCCTGAATCACAAACTGGTAATAGACTTCGCCCGCCACCAGATAGCGATCTTCGTAACCCAACTGTGCAGCGATGTCGGTACCATCGGCGGGATAACCGGTGACAATGCGATCCACCAGCGTGTTATAGAACGCACAGTGGTCCAGCACCCAGCGGGCAAATTCCGGCGGCAGCTGCCAGTGCTTGATATAGCGCAGCACCAGATCACGCAGTGCATCGCCGTTGTGATCGATTAACTCGCACGGCACGATCAACCAGCCTTTCTCTGCCACACCGGCAAAGTGGCGAAAGCGCGTCCACAGCAGTTGTGTCAACTTGCCTGGGAAGGAGGAAGCTGGCGCATCCTCCAGCCGATCCTGCTCAACAAAGGCAATGCCTGCTTCGGTGGTATTGGAGAACACAAAGCGCATCTGCGGCGCACGGGCCAGTGCGAGGAAATCCTCAAACTGCTGATAGGGCTGTATCTCGCGATTGAGGCTGCGGATCAGGCGGGTTTCACTTACCTGCTCGCCCTGCGTGTTCAATCCACGGATCAGCGTGGTGTACAAACCATCCTGCTGATTCAGTGAGTCTTCCACCACGCGATTGCGCGGCCGCACCACCACCACGCCCGCATCGGTGCCCTGATGCTCATTGAGCCAGTCGAGCTGCCAGTCAATAAATGCCCGCAGGAAGTTGCCTTCCCCAAACTGGATCACGCGCTCGCTATAGCTTGCGCCGGGGAAATCGTGACGGTTTAGCCGCTGCATCATCAGGCTCCCAACTCAATACCGAAGTAATCGCGCGCATTGTTAAAGCAGATGTTTTGCACCATCTGCCCCAACAGCGCTTCGTCGGCTGGCGCTTCCCCGCGCTCAACCCAATTGCCGATCATCTGGCACAGCAGGCGACGGAAGTATTCGTGGCGGGTGTAGGAGAGGAAACTGCGGCTGTCGGTGAGCATACCGACGAAGCGACTCAACAGGCCGATTTGCGCCAGCTGCGTCATCTGACGATGCATGCCATCAAGCTGATCGTTAAACCACCATGCGGAACCAAACTGCATCTTGCCGGGCTCACCTTCGCCCTGGAAGTTGCCCGCCATGGTCGCCAGCACTTCGTTATCGCGTGGATTAACGCAGTAAAGAATGGTTTTCGGCAGTGCGCTTTTACGGTTCTGCGCATCCAGCAAACGACCCAAAGGAATCGCCATCGGCGCGTCATTGATGGAGTCAAAGCCCACATCCGGGCCGAGGATATCGAACTGACGACGGTTGGCGTTACGCAGCGCACCAATGTGATACTGCTGCGCCCAGCCGCGACGTGCATATTCGCTGCCCAACCACACCAGCACCGCCGTTTTAAACTGTGCGACCTCTTCTTGCTTCGGCGCGGCACCTTGCAGGCGGCGCGCCAGAATGCCATCCAGCGTGCTCTCATCGGCCTCGGCAAACAGCACCACATCCAGCGCATGGTCGGAGATCTTGCAGCCGTGGGCGGCAAAGTGATCGAGACGTAGACTCAGGGCGCGGCGCAGATCATCAAAGCGTTGCACGCTGACATCGGCGACCTGTTCAAGGCGCTGAATCCACGGCAGGAAGGTATCCAGCTCAATGTTGAAGGCTTTATCCGGGCGCCAGCTTGGCAGCACTTTAACGCTGAAGCTGGCATCGTCCGCCAGCGTGCGATGATGCTGCAGATCGTCGAGCGGATCATCAGTGGTGCCGACCATTTTCACCTTCATCTGCTGCATGATGCCGCGTGCGCTAAAGGCATCCTGCGCCAGCAGATCGTTGCACTGCTGCCAGATGCGGTCCGCGCTCTGCTCATTCAGCAATACATCGGTAATGCCAAACGGGCGGCGCAGCTCAAGGTGCGTCCAGTGATACAGCGGATTGCCGATGGTGTGCGGCACGGTGCGCGCCCAGGCGTTGAATTTATCGCGATCGCTGGCGTCACCGGTGCACAGCGCTTCGGGCACGCCGTTGGCACGCATTGCGCGCCATTTGTAGTGATCGCCTTTCAGCCAGATGTCATAGAGATTGGTGAAGCGGTAATTTTCGGCAATCTGCTGCGGCGGTAAATGGCAGTGATAGTCGAAAATCGGCTGGTCTTTGGCGTAGTCATGGTACAGACGACGGGCGAACTCGCTATCGAGTAGAAAATCCTCACTCATAAAACGCGACATACCTGCTTCCTCATGTTTGGGGCCAATTGGCTTCTGACTCAAAGTTATCATACCAATTTTAGCGATCGGCAAAATTGTTTGCGATACATCTCACAATAATGACAGTTTCCCTGTGGGCATATGGACAAAACGGTCAGCCATATTGCACTAACTGGCTGTTATAACGCCTGTTTAGCGGATCACACAGTGCATGCAGGGTTTTTGTGATGGCATTCAACTTTTAAAGTTGTATAACAAGTTAATCTCTCGCCTCGTTGATGCCGAACCTCATGGCACATCTCATAACAACAAGGCGGCAGGTCTGATTCGTCATCGCCGCCAGCGGGAGTACACAAGTACTCCCTACCTTTAATGGCAAGTGTTACGACAGACTGGAAGAGGTTAATGATGCGTAAGATCAAAGGGCTACGCTGGTACATGATTGGGCTGGTGACGCTGGGCACCATACTCGGTTACCTGACGCGTAATACCATCGCAGTTGCCGCACCGACGCTGGAAACCCAGCTGGGCATTACCACACAACAATATTCCTATATCGTTGCCGCCTATTCGGCGTGTTACACCCTGATGCAACCCGTGGCAGGCTATGTGCTGGATTTGCTGGGCACCAAAATTGGCTACGCGGTGTTTGCCATCCTCTGGGCGATCTTCTGTGCTGCCACCGCGATGGCAGGCAGCTGGGGCGGTTTTGCGCTGGCACGTGGCGCGGTGGGCGCGGCCGAAGCGGCGATGATCCCGGCCGGTTTGAAAGCCAGCAGCGAGTGGTTCCCGGCCAAAGAGCGCTCCGTGGCGGTCGGTTATTTCAACGTCGGTTCATCGATTGGTGCCATGCTGGCACCGCCGCTGGTGGTGTGGGCAATCCTGGCGCACAGCTGGCAGCTGGCCTTCATCATCACTGGCGTGCTGAGCATGGCCTGGGCGCTGTGCTGGTTAGTGTTTTATAAACATCCCAAACAGCAAACCAAACTCAGCGATGAAGAGCGCCACTACATTATTTCCGGTCAGGAAGTTCAGCATCAGACCGGCAATAACAGCAAAATGTCAGCCCGCCAGATCCTGCGTAACCGCCAGTTCTGGGGCATCGCTCTGCCACGTTTCCTCGCGGAACCGGCCTGGGGCACCTTTAACGCGTGGATCCCGCTGTTTATGTTTAAGGTTTACGGTTTCAACCTGAAAGAGATCGCCATGTTCGCCTGGATGCCGATGCTGTTTGCCGATCTCGGCTGCATCGTCGGGGGCTATTTACCGCCGCTGTTCCAGCGCTGGTTTGGCGTGAATCTGATTGTGTCGCGCAAACTGGTGGTGACCATGGGCGCGGTGCTGATGATTGCACCGGGCACTATTGGTTTGTTCACCAGTCCTTACGTAGCGATTGGTTTGCTGTGTGTGGGTGGCTTTGCCCATCAGGCGCTGTCTGGCGCGCTGATTACCCTCTCTTCTGATGTGTTTGGCCGTAATGAAGTGGCTACGGCGAATGGCCTGACCGGCATGGCCGCGTGGACCGCCAGCACCATGTTTGCGCTGGTAGTGGGTGCATTGGCTGATACGTTAGGCTTTAGCCCGCTGTTTGCCGCGCTGGCGGTGTTTGACCTGCTCGGTGCCTGTGTGATCTGGACCGTGCTGAAAAACCAGCCGGTATCGGAGCTGGGGGAATCTGGCGTAGCGCAACCCGCTCCTGCACGGAGTTAATCTCTGCGGGCTGGCACACGCCAGCCCATTTCTTCCCTCCCGCCAAAGTGGTATAACAACTCAACCTCCACCACTACAGCGAACCGCGCAATGGATCTGAACGAATCCCGTCGTCTTTATCAACAACTCGCCAGTGAACTTAAACGTCGTATCGAGGCGGATGATTATCGCGTGGGCGATAAGCTGCCGGCCGAACGCCTGATCGCTGAAGAGATGGAGGTGAGCCGCACGGTGGTACGTGAAGCGATTATTATGCTGGAGGTGGAAGGTTACGTGGAGGTACGCAAAGGCTCCGGCATTCACGTGATCAGTAATCAGCAGCAAAATCGCGAGACCACACCCAGCCAGCTGGAGTTCGCCAGTTTCGGGCCGTTTGAGCTGTTGCAGGCGCGCCAGCTCATTGAAAGCAACGTGGCCGAGTTTGCCGCCACGCAGGTCACGCGCCAGGACATTATGGCGCTGATGGCAATTCAGGAAAAAGCCCGCCAGGAAGACCATTCACGTGATTCTGAATGGGATATGAACTTCCACGTCCGCATCGCTCAATCCACGCAAAACAGCGCGCTGGCCGCGATAGTCGAGAAGATGTGGCTGCACCGTTTGCACAACCCCTATTGGCTCAAACTGCACGAGCATATTGATGCGCGCAACATCACCAGCTGGTGTGACGATCACGACCAGATTCTAAAAGCACTCATGCGCAAAGATCCCGCCGCCAGCAAGCTGGCAATGTGGCAGCATCTGGAAAATACTAAACAGATGCTGTTTAACGCCACCGCCGACGATTTTGAATTTAATGTCGACCGTTACATGTTTGCGGAAAATCCCGTCATCCTGCCGGAAGGTAGTGACAATTCTTATTGATTCTGCTGCATTTCCAGGCGAATAAGTCAGTTAATCTGCAATAGTGTCAGCTCATGTAAAGCTCCTTTTGACCATCTGCGTCAAAAGGTAAAACTCCTGTGCGAGAGCCACTTTACACTGTCTGACCTGCGTGATTTTTGTTACAGTTATCGCCCTTTTCTTACCCTTTGCGACAGGGCTTTAAAAAGTCGCTGATTTAACAATCAATTCTGGATGGATCCGGAAATCCCGCAACGGCTGCATACCAAAAATGTATAACCAAGCCAGCCTGCGCCTCAGCCCCTTACGGGCACGTTTAACAATGATGTTCAGGAATGATTGATGGATATTTTGAAAGCATTGCTGCATGCCCTGTGGCAGCAGGATTACGAAATGCTCTCCGACCCGACACTGGTTTGGGCCATTTACGGCGTGCTGTTCTTGATCCTGTTTCTCGAGAATGGCCTGCTACCCGCCGCGTTTTTGCCCGGCGATAGTCTATTGATTTTAGTCGGTGTTTTGATTGCTAAAGGCACCATGGGTTTCCCGCTTACCATCCTGATTCTGACCACCGGCGCCAGCCTGGGCTGTTGGGTGAGTTACATCCAGGGTCGATGGCTGGGCAACACGCCTACCGTACAAAAATGGCTGTCACATCTTCCGGCGCAATATCATCAACGTGCACATAGCCTGTTCCATCGTCATGGACTGTCGGCCTTGCTGATCGGCCGCTTTATTGCCTTCGTTCGTACCCTGCTGCCGACTATTGCCGGGCTTTCCGGTCTGAGCAATGCACGCTTCCAGTTCTTTAACTGGGTGAGCGGCTTACTGTGGGTGCTGATTCTAACGGTACTGGGCTTCGCGCTGGGTAAAACGCCGATTTTCCGCCGCTATGAAGATGAACTGATGTTCTGCCTGATGCTACTGCCATTGGTGCTGCTGGTGATCGGGCTGGTGGGTTCACTGGTGGTGTTGTGGCGTAAACGCCAGTCTTCGCGCAACGGGAATTCACAGCCATGATCGCATTCCGTGGATTCCCCAGGCGCTTAGTGCCCTGGGCGCTGGGCGCTGCTTTGGCGCTGCTGGCGGTGATTTTTGTGCCGTCGATGTTGCAGCACGATACTGTGGTACAAATCCGTGTTGCCCACAATGGCACCAATTTGCCGGATGGCTTTTATCTGTATCAGCAGCTCAGTGCGCAAGGCGTGCGTATCAAAAGTATTACACCTGCAGGTGATGCGCTGGTGATTCATTTCGAGAATGAAGAGCAAAGCCTGGCCGCGCAGAAAGTGCTGCGACGCCTGCTGCCACAGGGCTTTGTGGTGGCAAGCGGACCGCAAGCTTCACAGCAAGTGCCTGACGCCAATCGCCCCACTTACAGCTGATTTTAGCCGTCTGGTGATAAGCCAGACGGTGAATCAATCCTCGCTATCCCCGCGTCTTCGTTGAATTTTTTCGTCTGCTGTCTATGCTTAAAGGTAGCGCGAGTTAAGACAAGCTGGGACGCTTCTCCTGCCCGGTTTGCGGCAGGTCATCAACAATGGAAGGTAAAAACCTGATGAAACATCAATTACTGCTGGGTGCTATTCTGTTTTCTCTCTCGGGATCTCTGATGGCAGCTGAATCGCTGTGTCAGCAGAAAGAACACGACATTCAGCGCGAAATCGATATGGCTAAACAGCACGATAACCAGCGCCGTGTGACCGGGCTGGAGCGCGCGCTGACTGAAGTACGCGCGAATTGTACTGATGAGAGACTGAAGTCGGCCCACAGCGAACGCATTGCAGAGCAAAAACACAAAATTGCTGAACGTGAGCGTGAGCTGAAGGAAGAGCGTCAGGATGGCGACAAAGATAAGATTGAGAAGCGCGAACGTAAGCTGGAAGAGGCCCAGCACGAGCTGAAAAAGCTTGAGGCTGAGCCCTACTAATCGGACTTAAATAGATGATGTAATGGAGAACTTCATGTCTAAAGACACCACATCTGAACATCTGCGTGCGGAACTGAAAAACCTTGCTGACACCCTGGAAGAAGTGCTGAGCAGTTCGGCGGATAAATCGAAAACCGAACTCGATAAGTTGCGTAGCAAAGCGCGTGGCGCCATCGACAGTTCGCGTGAGCGTCTGGGCGATTCCGGTGAGCGCATTGCGCAGAGCACCCGTGAAGCAGCGGAAAAGGCCGACGAATATGTGCGCGATAATCCGTGGCACGGTGTGGGCATCGGTGCAGCTGTCGGTGTACTGATCGGCATTCTGATCTCACGTCGTTGATATGAACGAGAGTCAGAGCCACGGCCCAGGCAAAGGGGTCTTCAACATCGGTCAGCGCATCGTCACCACTCTAGTTGGCATGGTGGAAACGCGCGTCCGTCTGGCGATTGTCGAGCTGGAGGAGGAGAAAGCCAATCTGATTCAGATGCTGATGATGGTTGGACTGACGATGCTGTTTACCGCTTTTGGTCTAATGAGCCTGATGGTGCTGATCATCTGGGCGGTGGATGCGCAGTATCGGCTGATGGCGATTGCCATCACCACCGCCGTACTGTTTGCGCTGGCGCTGATCTTTGGTTTGTGGACGCTGTATAAGTCACGTCAGTCCACGCTGCTGCGTCATACCCGCAAGGAGCTGGAAACCGATCGCAACTTGCTGGAGGAGCATCGCTCATGAGCCGTCGCGAACGTGAAGCACGTATTCACGATCTGTTGAACCAGGTTCAGCAGCAGCGATTGGATCTCAGTGCTGCACGCCGTGACTGGCTGGATGGCACCGCTCACTACGATCGCGGCTGGTTGACGTTTCTCAGCTTACGCCGCTATCTGGCGATTGGCAGCAGTGCGCTGGCCATCTGGTCAATCCGCAGTCCTAACCGTATTTTGCGTTGGGCAAAACGCGGTTTTGGCCTGTGGAGCACCTGGCGCATGATTAAATCGACGCTCGAACCTCGCTAAACCCTTCATTTCAAACCGGATCTAACAGGTCCGGTTTTTCTTAATCAGAATTCCTGAACAACACTGACAGTTTATCTCGCTTACAACTGTTGCGACCTGCGACTATCATCTCCCTCCATCAGCCCAACGAATTGAGACATGCGATTCGGCGGGATTAAAACCTTGCAGGCCAACAACCTGCTTCATAATTCTTGTTGGAGTAAATGATGAAAAAATTCGAAGACTCAGGCCTGTTGCTGGCACGCGTATTAATGACCATTCTGTTCATCACTGCAGGCTGGGGCAAAATCACCGGTTATGCGGGCACGGCACAATACATGCAGGCGATGGGCGTCCCAGGCTTCCTGCTGCCACTGGTTATCCTGCTGGAGTTCGGCGGCGGTCTGGCGATTCTGTTCGGTTTCCTGACTCGTTTCACCGCACTGTTCACCGCGGGCTTTACCCTGCTGACTGCGTTCCTGTTCCACAGCAACTTTGCTGAAGGCGTTAACCAGCTGATGTTCATGAAAAACCTGTCCATCGCCGGTGGTTTCCTGGTGCTGGGTCTGGTAGGTCCAGGCGCTTACAGCATCGACCGTCTGATTCGTGCTCGTTTCGCACCAGCGGCCGCACGCTAAGCACACAAGCGTTGCCAGAACACATATACTGATTTGCAGGGGCGAGGATATTCCTCGCCCTTTTTCTTTATGGAGGGCTTATGGGACAGCTGATTGACGGTGTCTGGCATGACACCTGGTACGATACGAAGTCAACCGGTGGCCGCTTCAAACGCACAGAAGCAGTCTGGCGCAACTGGGTAACGGCGGATGGCAGTGCAGGCCCAACTGGCAATGCAGGCTTTGCTGCCGAGCGCGATCGTTATCATCTATATGTTTCTCTTGCCTGTCCGTGGGCACACCGCACGCTGCTGATGCGTCAGCTCAAAGGGCTGGAGGAGATGATTTCGGTCTCGGTGGTACATCCATTGATGCTGGAAAACGGCTGGACCTTTGACGACGATTTCCCGGATGCGACCGGTGATTCGCTGTACCAGAACGAATTCCTTTACCAGCTCTATCTGCACGCCGATCCGCAGTACACCGGCCGCGTGACCGTTCCGGTACTGTGGGACAAAACCCAGCACACCATCGTGAGTAATGAATCGGCTGACATCATTCGTATGCTCAATACGGCCTTTGATGCACAGGGCGCCCGCGCCGGAGATTATTATCCGCCTGAGCTGCGTGACAAGATCGATGAGCTGAACGGCTGGATTTACGACACGGTGAACAATGGCGTGTACAAGAGCGGGTTTGCCACCTCGCAGGCAGCCTATGATGAGTCAGTCACGGCGCTGTTCCATTCGCTGGCGCGGCTTGAGCAAATTCTCGGCCAGCACCGTTATCTGACGGGCGATCACCTGACAGAAGCCGATCTGCGCTTATGGACCACGCTGGTGCGCTTCGATCCGGTGTATGTCACCCACTTTAAGTGCGACCGCCACCGCATCAGTGATTACCGCAATTTGAGCGGCTTCCTGCGTGATATCTACCAGATGCCGGGCATCGCCGATACAGTGAATCTGCCGCATATTCGCCATCACTATTACTGTAGCCACAAGACCATCAACCCGAGCGGCGTGATTTCGCTGGGCCCGGCGTTTGACTGGGATGAGCCACACGGCCGCGGTTGAAGTTGGTGGGGAGCGTTGCGTTCAACACACTCCTTCTCTGAAGGAGTGTGTTGTGCACGGTTTTACAGATTGAATATGAGGTGAACCGCTCGATTGGCCATTTCTTCACGCGCGTTAACCGCTAAGAATCAGGTCGATGTGCCCACTTTTAAGCGAACTTAATCAGCACCATCCCCGCAATCAGCAATCCCACCCCTAACCAGCCGATGCGATTCAGACGCTGACCAAACAGCACCCATCCGGCTGCCACTGTCGCCACCAGCCCAAAACCGCCCCACAGCGCATAAGCCACTGAGAGATCGATTCCTTTCACCGCTTGAGACAACGCACTGAACGCCCCGAGCACCGCGACCAGTGAAAGCACGCCGTAAATCACACGGCGGAAACCATCAGAGTATTTGAGAAAGATATTCGCGATGATCTCCAGTCCAATCGCCAGTGCCAGCCAGGCAACGTGCACAGCATTAAAGGTGGTCATGTTGCGGCTCCTTACGTGTCAGCGTGCCCGATTTGATCAGCACAATCCCTGCCACCAGCGTGACTAAGCCCGCCACTTTCATCAGCGATAAGATTTCGTCGAACAGCGTGACACTGAATAGGGTGATAAACAGAATGCCAATACCTTCCCACATCGCATAGGCCACGCCCAGGGCGATACGTTTGACGGCGAAAGACAGGAAAATATAAGAGAGCGCAATCATTACCAGCATAAAAATAAAACCCGCGTTGTCGTCATTGACGCTGGACCATTTCATTGAGAGCGTGCCAGTTATTTCAGCCAGGATAGCTAAAACCAATAAAATCCAATAGCGCATACTTTCTCTCCTTAAGAGAAACAGAGAACTATCACGCGAAATAAACGCATGAGAAATTTTAAGAATATTTTTAAATAAGGAGAGTGTGACGCTAAAGCGCGAAGCGCCAGTGCTGGTCGCAGATCGAGCAGTGGAAGTGTGCAGAAAGATAAATAGAGGTTGCCATCATCGGGGCGAGTATTTTGTCCATAATTTTACAACTTATCCACGTTGTTGCTTTTCGTCGATGTGGATGAATAATTGTACTCGATAGTGAAACACGCGCCTATTCTGGCATAAGGATTAATTTGTTCCTCGGTATTTTCATTTCTTTACGTGACACATCTCCGGATACGACTGGTGATAAAGCCAATGCCCCGCTTCTGCAGATGCAATCAACATGCTCACGGTTAATGCTTCGGGAGGTTGTGAAGATGAACGTAAATATTTAGGAAGCAATATATTGGGTAAAAACCGAATACCTTCATTTGGAAAGTAACGATTAAAATCAAAACAGGACATATCGACGTTCAGTTTCTCCGCATACACCTCAAGAAAATCGTTGGCATCTTCAGGCAAAACACTTTCTTTTCCAGTGCTCAGAGATGCATCATCTGACATTTCCCAGAAATGTTTTTTTATTAACTCTCTAACGTGATCCGCAACTTGCATAATTTATTTAACCTTTCATTCCAGTGATTAATTTATAACGATAAATAACCTTATGCGTAACAATACAAAGAGGGTGGAGTGGACAGTCCTTCATCTCGCCGCCATACACCAGATAGCAAAAACCCCGCCGAAGCGGGGTTTTCACCTGAAAAGTCGAAACTGACCGGTAAGCCGGGTTCTGTCGTGGACAGTCATTCATCTAGGCCAGCAATCGCTCACTGGCTCAAGCAGCCTACCCGGGTTCAGTACGGGCCGTACCTTGTGAACCCCTATTTGGCCTTGCTCCGGGTGGAGTTTACCGTGCCACGAACTGTTGCCAGCCGCGCGGTGCGCTCTTACCGCACCCTTTCACCCTTACCTGATCCCATTACTGGGCCATCGGCGGTTTGCTCTCTGTTGCACTGGTCGTAGGCTTGCGCCCCCCAGGCGTTACCTGGCACCCTGCCCTATGGAGCCCGGACTTTCCTCCCCTCTGCCCGTCTCCCCCGAAAGGGACGACGACAAAGCGGCGACTGTCTGGTCAGCTTCGGCGCGGGATAATAGGCGATCCGCCTGCGTTTGTCACGCCTCTTGCTGCTCCAGCGCATACTTATACAAGGCGTTCTTCTTAACGCCATGAATTTCCGCCGTTAACGCAGCGGCTTTTTTCAGTGGCAGCTCCGCTTGCAGCAACGCCAGGGTGCGCAGCGCTTCGGCAGGCAACGCTTCTTCGTCGGCCTTGTGCCCTTCAACAATCAGCACCATCTCGCCTTTGCGACGGTTTTCATCTTCCAGCACCCAGGCCAGCAGCTCGCCCACCGGTGCGCCCTGGATGGTTTCCCAGGTTTTGGTGATTTCACGCGCCAGCACCACATAGCGATCTGCACCCCAGACGCTCACCATATCCTGCAGGCTATCGATTAAACGATGAGTTGATTCATAAAAAATGAGGGTTCGCGGTTCATTCTCAAGGGAGCGCAGCACATCGCAGCGGCCTTTGCTCTTGGCGGGCAGAAATCCTTCGTAACAGAAACGATCTGACGGTAACCCCGCCGCGCTTAATGCTGTGATAGCCGCGCAGGCACCCGGCAACGGAACCACGCGCACACCTGCTTCACGGCAGCGACGCACAAGATGATAGCCCGGATCGTTGATTAACGGCGTGCCCGCATCAGAGACCAGCGCTATGCTCTGGCCTTCCTGGAGTCTGGCTAACAACACTTCTGCTTTCTGTTGTTCGTTGTGGTCGTGAAGTGCGAACAGTCGCGCATTGATGGCGAAATGTTGTAGCAACAGCCCGGTATGACGTGTATCTTCCGCTGCGACCAGATCGACGCTCGCAAGCACCGTCAGCGCACGCTGCGTGATATCACCCAGGTTACCGATCGGGGTAGGAACGATATAGAGCGTGCTGGCAGAAATCTCTGCCCGATCGAGTTGTTTCATTGTTTCATCCGAATTGCCGATTTAATATTGAGCATCTAGAAAAAAACATCACTGGATACAGTATGCTTCCTTCAAAAGTCGTACGTCATAAAGCAGGACGCTTTGTGCCTGTTCTTCTCGCTGGACTGATTTTAGCCGCCTGTAGCGGCCAGGGACCGCAGCAAACCTCCAACGTCAATATTCAGGGGCCTGCTACTGGCCGGTCTGACTATTATCTGCAACAGGTGCAGCAAAGCAGCGATGATAGCAAGACCGACTGGCAATTACTTGCCATCCGTGCCCTGTTGAAGGAAGGAAAGTATCCGCAGGCTAACGATCAGATCTCGCAACTGCCACAGCAGCTCTCTGCAGTGCAGCAGCAGGAACTGCAATTATTGCGCGCGCAGATGCAGATTGGTCAGCAGGATTTCGGCGGCGCTCAACAGACGCTGGGTCAGGTGAAGACTGATGGCCTGTCTCAGGATCAGCAGGTGCGCTACTACGCACTGCAAATCGCTGCGGCGCAGAATCGCCCTTCACTCGCACTGTTACGCGCCTATATTGCTCAGGAGCCGCTGCTGCAAGGCGCCGACCACCAGAGCAATATTGACGCCACCTGGCGAGCTCTGACGCAAATGACGCAGGATCAGCTGAACAGCCTGGTGATTAACGCCAATGAGAACACCCTGCAGGGCTGGCTCGATCTGCTTAACACCTGGCATACCAACAGCCAGGATCCGCAGATGCTGAAAGCGGCGATCAAAGACTGGCAGACACGTTATCCGCAAAACCCGGGTGCGAAAACATTGCCAACGCAGCTTAGCCAGGTGCAAAACTTCACCAAAGCCTCGACCAGCACCATCGCGCTGCTGCTGCCGCTGAATGGCCAGGCACAGGTTTTTGCCAATGCGATTCAGAAGGGCTTTAACGATGCTAAAAATGGCGTGTTAAATGCGCCAGCACCACAGCCTTCCCCTGCTGCCCCAGCGGCAACCAACGCCAATGCCCAGCCTTCAGCGCCACAGACTGGCGACGCCAGTGCTCAGCAGCCTGCCGATGCTAACGCCGCCGCTAACACGGTTGTCAGCCCTGCCATGGCGGGCAATATGCCACCGCAAACCGAACAGCCGCAGGCCGCCGCACAGACCGCGACAACGGCTGCTCAACCGGACAACAGTGCGCAAGTGAAAGTCTATGACACCAGCAGCCAGCCGATTGCCCAGGTGATGCAGCAGGCACAGCAGGATGGCGCGACCATCGTGGTGGGCCCACTGCTGAAAAACGACGTGGAGTCGGTGGTGAACAGCCAGACGCCACTCAACGTGCTGGCGCTGAACGAGCCAGAACAGATCCAGAACCATCCGAATATTTGTTATTTTGCGCTTTCTCCTGAAGACGAAGCGCGCGATGCAGCGCACCATATCTACGAACAGGGCAAGCGCCAGCCATTACTGTTGGTGCCACGTAGCAGCTATGGCGATCGCGTCAGCAAGGCGTTTGCACAGGAGTGGCAGCAACTGGGTGGATCCACCGTACTGCAACAGCGTTTTGGTGGCGTTTCCGAGCTGAAACAAGGTATTAATAGCGGAGCCGGTATCGCATTGAGTGGCACGCCGTTGACGGTTGAACAGCCACAGTCTGCCGGCGTGGCCGTTGCGGGCCTGACCATTCCGGCACCGCAAACCACCACGCCCGCGCCGACGGCCGATGCCAGCGGTGGCAGTGTGGATGCGGTGTACATCGTGGCCAGCCAGGATGAGCTGCAACTGATCAAGCCGATGATCGCGATGCGCACCAGCAGCCGCAACAACATCGCGCTGTACGCCAGTTCGCGCAGCGCACAGGCGGGTGCCGGTCCAGACTTCCGTCTGGAAATGGATGGCCTGCAGTTCAGTGATATTCCGCTGCTCTCCGGCAACAATCCGGGCCTGATGCAGCAGGCGGCGAAGTCGTTTAACAACGATTATTCGCTGGTTCGTCTCTACGCGATGGGCATTGATGCCTGGACGCTGGCGAATCACTTTAACCAGATGCGCCAGGTGCCTGGTTTTGCCATTGATGGCAACACTGGCAAACTGAGCGCCGACACGGATTGCGTGATCAACAGGAAGTTGGCATGGAACCAGTATCGTCAGGGACAAATCGTTCCAGTGCAGTAAACCGCCAGCGCATTGGCGCTGAGCAGGAGCAGCAGGCGCGTCGCTATCTGGGGCGCGCCGGGCTGCGATGGATTGCCAGCAACGTGCGTTGCCGCAGTGGGGAAATTGACCTCATTATGCGAGACGCCGATTGCTGGGTGTTTGTCGAAGTGCGCTATCGACGCGATGCGCGCTACGGCGGTGCCACCGCCAGCGTGACGCGCCAGAAACAACAAAAGCTGCTGCGTACCGCTGCATGGTGGTTGCTGGCACGCGGCGGCAGTTTTGATACGGTGAATTGCCGTTTTGACATCATTGCCATTACCGGGCGTGAGCTGGAATGGCTGCCCGATGCCTTTAATGCCGATGGATAGAACCAGGTGGTCTTGTGCAGGACAGAATTAAAGCGTGTTTTACCGAAAGTATTCAGACTCAAATCGCCGCTGCGGAGGCGCTGCCGGATGCGATTTCTCGCGCCGCTATGACGCTGGTGCAGTCGCTGCTGAACGGTAACAAAATCCTGAGTTGTGGTAACGGTGCCTCATCGGCCAATGCTCAGCATTTTGCCGCCAGTATGATTAACCGTTTTGAGACCGAGCGCCCCAGCCTGCCTGCGCTGGCACTGAGCGCCGATAATGTCATGCTGACGGCGATCGGCAACGATCGTCTCCACGATGAAGTTTATGCCAAGCAGGTTCGCGCGCTTGGTCAGGCCGGTGATGTGCTGCTGGCCATTTCAACCCGTGGCAACACCCGCGATATCGTAAAAGCGGTTGAAGCTGCGGTTACTCGCGATATGACTATCGTCGCGCTGACCGGCCATGATGGCGGTGAGCTGGCGGGCCTGTTAGGTCCGCACGATGTGGAAATTCGCATTCCGTCACATCGCAGCGCACGCATTCAGGAAATGCATATGCTGACGCTGAACTGCCTGTGTGATTTGATTGATAACACTTTGTTCCCACACCAGGAATGACTGAAGGAGCTCAAATGAAAGCATTGAACGCTGTCGCCATTCTTTTAACCGCCATGATGCTACAAGGCTGTGTTGCCGTTGTGGCAGGCGGCGCCGCTGTGGCGACCAAAACCGCAACGGACCCGCGCACCGTGGGGACGCAAGTGGATGATGGTACGCTGGAACTGCGTGTCAGTAACGCACTGGCTAAAGATGAACAAATCAAAAACCAGGCACGCGTCGTGGTCACCGCTTATCAGGGCAAAGTGCTGCTGACCGGTCAATCGCCATCGGCTGATTTGGCGAGCCGCGCCAAGCAGATTGCCATGGGCGTGGATGGTGCCACCGAGGTGTATAACGAAATCCGCACTGGCCAGAAAGTGAGCCTCGGAACCTCATCATCCGATACCTGGATCACCACCAAAATCCGCTCACAGCTGCTTGGTAGCGATCAGGTGAAATCCTCGAACGTGAAAGTGACCACGGAAAACGGTGAAGTGTTCCTGCTGGGTCTGGTGACACAACAGGAAGCCACTGCGGCGGCCGATGTGGCCAGTCGTGTGAGCGGTGTGAAACACGTAACAACCGCGTTCACCATCCTCAAGTAATCTGCATCTGACGGGCGCAGTCAATTGCGCCCCGACCACAGATCAGGGCAGCCTCAACGGGCTGCTTTTTTTATGCCGGTAAATCGATCACCAGGGCACGCAGCGGTGTTTTCGCCTGCAACGTAATCTGATGTTCTTCACTCAAGAACGCGCCGTCACCACAGCTCAATAATTCCTGATTGGCGCTGCTTGCCTGTAGATCCAACGAACCGTGGATCGATTGCAGATAGGCGCGAGGGCCATTCAGCTTCACCGTATGCTGTTCACCTGGTGCCAGAATGATCTGATGCACCCACACCTGCTGACGCAGTTGCAGACTGCCATCCACGCCGTCTGGCGAGGCCAGCAAGAAACGAGTTTGCTGTGGCACAGCGATTTTCTGCAGCAGCGGATTTTCACGTTCCGGGCAGGCCGCCAGCCACAGCTGCATGCGCGTCAACGGTCCCTCTTTGCTGATGTTGATTTCGCTGTAGTTCACACCCTGACGTGCCGACAGCAGCATGGCCTCGCCTTCCCGCGCGACCAGGTGGTTACCTTCGCTGTCGCGGTACTCCGCTTCACCCTGCAGTACCAGGTTCAGCACATCCACCTGCGGATAGCTGCGTGGCTGGAACGCCGCACCCGGCGCCAGCACTTCCTGATTGAGCACACGCAATGAAGCGTAGCCCATCAATTTCGGGTCAAAATAGTGGCCAAAAGAGAAGCTGTATCGCGCCTGCAACCAACCGAAATCGGCCTGGCCACATGCGGACGCGCAGCGGGTTGTCATCATGATTTACCTCCGACGCACTGCGGTGAGATTCGACCACAGGCTTTATACGTTAATGGTAAAAGGCTGGACGCCGGATTGTTAGCCAGTTAATCTGCCTGGCATATTCAAATTTACTGACAGAGAACCGGCATGGCAAAAGACCGCGCGTTAACCCTCGAAGCTTTACGTGTGATGGATGCTATCGATCGTCGTGGCAGCTTTGCTGCGGCAGCCGATGAACTGGGCCGCGTTCCCTCTGCATTGAGCTACACCATGCAGAAACTGGAAGAAGAGTTGGATGTGGTGCTGTTTGACCGCTCCGGCCACCGCACCAAGTTCACCAATGTCGGGCGCATGCTGCTGGAGCGGGGACGCGTACTGCTGGAAGCGGCCGATAAGCTCACCACCGATGCCGAAGCGCTGGCACGCGGTTGGGAAACCCATCTCACCATCGTGGCCGAAGCGCTGATCCCCACCAACCTGCTGTTCCCTGTCGTTGAAAAACTGGCGGAGAAAGCCAACACGCAGATTTCACTGGTCACCGAAGTATTGGCCGGTGCCTGGGAGCGCCTGGAACAAGGCCGCGCGGATATCGTGATTGCGCCTGATATGCACTTCCGTGCCTCAACCGAGATCAACACCCGTAAGCTTTACAGCATTATGAGCGTCTACGTGGCCAGTCCGGATCACCCGATTCATCAGGAAGCCGAGCCGCTGTCTGAAGTGACGCGCGTGAAGTATCGCGGCATCGCGGTGGCAGATACCGCGCGCGAACGCCCGGTGTTAACGGTGCAGTTGCTGGATAAACAGCAACGCCTGACGGTGAGCAGCATGGATGATAAACGCCGAGCGCTGCTGGCGGGGTTGGGAGTCGCCACCATGCCTTATCCGATGGTGGAACAGGATATCGCCGAAGGTCGTCTGCGTGTGGTGAGTGCCGAATACACCCGTGAAGTGGATATTATTATGGCGTGGCGCCGCGACAGCATGGGTGAAGCCAAGGCGTGGTGCTTGCGTGAGATCCCGCGATTGCTGGCGAAGCAGCGCGGTTGATTAAATCCAGGCCGGGATAAATGCCGCCCCTACGCCGAACATTGTAATGGCGGCATTCATCCCAAAAATTTTAATGCGGAATTCATGCCGGACATTGTTTTGGCGATATTCAAGCCGCCCTGATTGACGATCACATCCGGCTGAGACAATCGATCGCCACCGCTTTAAAGCTGACGAAATCCCCGCAGTCACGCAGCCTTGTCATCGCCCTCTCGCGCAGGAAGGTGACGAACAGATCGTAAATCGCCATCGCCTCTTCGTATTCGCTTTTGCTGATCGCCAGCAGGAAAATCACCGAAGCGGTTTCATCGCCCCAGCTCACGCCATGCGGTGCCAGTACGGTATACACCACGGTTTTCTTCGCCAGCAATCCCAGGGAGTGCGGCAGTGCAATGCCTTCGCCGAGCATGGTGCTGACGATGGCTTCACGCTCTTCCACCGAGGGATAAAACTCCGCATCCACATAGCCTTCTGACTCCAGCTGATCGCACAGCACACGGAACAGCGCTGATTGCGTCATCGGCTTATCCAGCACCATAAAGTGCTGCGCGTCGAAGTATTTCTCTAGCATGTAAGGACGCGTGCGATCCACAAGCACCAGCTTGCCTAACTGCTCCAGCTGGAACTCGGTCGGGAACGGTGACATCACCGCAATCGGCTTATTCTTTTCGCTTAAACGCACGGTAGAAATCACGAAATCTTCTTCGATGTGTTCGCGCATCTCGTAATCACGCTGCGACAAACGCGCCGTGACCACCAGCTGCGGATATTTACGCAGCAGCAGCGCTTCAATCATGCGCAGTGTGGAGTTGCCGCTGTCGCACACCAGCAGCACCTGCGGATGGCGTTGATAGCCGACATCGTAATGCCGCTCCAGCCCGACACCGATATGCAGCACCAGAAAGCCGATTTCGTTCTCGCTGATGCTGTACGGCGTGTACTTTCCCCAGCTGGTGACCGCCGCCAGCGTCACGTCATACGCCATCGGATAGTGCTGTTTGATGTTGCTCAGCAGCGGATTGGGAATATGAATTTGATAGCGCACCCGGGTAATCATGGTTTTGATATGGGTGAGCAGGTCGGCCCGCAGCTGTTCATCCTGCTGCAAGCGGTAGTTGTAGTGGGTGTTGATGTAACTCAGCAGGTAATCGACCAGCGCATCAGCGTCATCAGCATTAATGGTGCTGGGCGACAGCGCCTGAATCTGCCGGGCGGCGATATTGACGCGCAGCCAGTTCTCTTCCGCCTGCGAAATCGGTTTGCCAACCAGCGGCTGTATCAGATTCACCAGATGATGTGCGGCTTCGCGCACCTCATCACCGACATCTTCCGCGCCGGGATCGTTAAGTGGGAAACCTTCGCTGATGCGTCTTACTGCCACCGCACAGTAGATTTGCAGATAGCGCTCGCCCTCATCGCTCAGGCGAATTGCGTGCTGATTAAAGCAGTGCTGCAACAGCGGCTCCAGCTGCGCCAGGATACCGCTGTGCAGCGCTTCCACCGTCAGCAGCGGGCTGTCGGGCATCTCCTGATCGATCTGCCACAGCAGATCCGTCAGGCAGGTGCGGATCGCCGCCTCGCTGCCAAACAACTTCATGCCGTAATGCGGTTTGGTTTCGATATTCAGATGATAGCGGCCAAGCCATTCCCGCACTTCCGCCATATCACTTTGCAGGGTGGCACGGCTGACAAACCACTCCTCCGACAGGTCTTCCAGCTTAAGCGAATAGGCCGCGGTAAGAAAACGCGTGAGCAAATAGCGCACGCGATCCTGAGAAGTACGCGGCACACGCAGCGGCGCAGCGCTCTCTTCCTGCAGACGATCAAAAAGCGCCACATCGTCGATTTTGAGTTGATATCCCGCACCACGCGCCAGTACGAACTGTGCGCCATGCTGCTCCAGCAGCGCATTCAGCGCGGTGATATCGGTGCGCACCGTGCGCGTTGAAACTGAAAAGCGGCGCGCCAGTTCATCCTGTGGCAGCGTTTCATTTTGCAGCGCAGCGAAAAGTTGGGCCAGACGCTGATTGGGAAATCTCACGGAGCTTCACCTGTGAATCGTTTGTTACAGCAGTTTCTTGCACGTTGCCAGAAGCTGACGCACATCGTCAATGCGCGTGTCGCCAGTGGCACTGTCGATGATCGAACTATAGACGTGTGGAATCACTTTGCTGACGCCCGCATCAAGCGCAATCTGCACAATGGCTTCGAAATTATTAAGATCGATGCCGCCAGTCGGCTCTAGCCAGAAGTCGTGACGCGCACAGGCTTCGGCAACAGCACGGTACTCATTCACCGCTTTTAAACCGCCCATCGGGAAGTATTTCACTGAGCTGCCGCCCATGTCCTGCAGCATGGCGATAGCGCTGTCGATCGGCACAATCGCATCTTCCAGTTGCGAGCTGCGCGGTCCGGTGGAAATTTTCACCAGGCCCGGCGTGCCGGTTGGCGAAATCAGGCCGTTAACCACGGTGTGATTCTGCCCAAGCAAGGCACGGCTGGTAGCGACACCGGTAAATACCTGGTTAACGTGCTGCGGTTGCAGCACCGCTGAGATCTCACTCACCATTGCTG
The DNA here is from genome assembly GCF_016625195.1 of Erwinia sp. S63. Classification (GTDB taxonomy): domain Bacteria; phylum Pseudomonadota; class Gammaproteobacteria; order Enterobacterales; family Enterobacteriaceae; genus Pantoea. The sequence continues at coordinate 53,294 of NZ_JACVUP010000013.1, read as the reverse complement.
ACTGATTCGGATCGCCGGCGCCCAGTCCAACGGAAAGCGCGTTGTCGATCAGCGCCGCGTACTCGCGCATATCGGCAATCGCTTCTTCATTGGTGGCGTAGTTTTTTGATAAGACGCCCACCAGCACGTGGCCTTCTGCGGCCTGCCAGATCTCTTTGGCGTTCTGCTTAGAACCGGCCAGCACGTTGAGGCACAGACGGCCCTGATAGAAATTCGGGTTCAGACTCATGCGCGTTTTCCTCCACTGAGTAACGCCTGGATACGGCTAAAGATAATATGCAGCTGATCGGTGCTGACGCTGCGCACATCCGCTTCGATAATGCCTTCGTTGGCTTTGTAGCCACGGAAGTAGATAGCGATGTCGCCGGTTTTCAGCGCCTGCACCAGCTCACCGGTTGGCCATTGAGTGACAGCTTCATCGAACTTGATCTCGGCACGGGCGATATCGCGGCCCGCCGCATCCCATACCACGCGTGCAGACACGCCATTGATTGTGTTGAGGTTATCGATAAACGGCGTCATGTTGGCCACCATCTCAGCGCCAGTGGTTTTCGGCTGCACCAGATAGTTTTCAATCGCCTGCGTCAGACCGAGAATACCCTCTTTACCGACTTTCATCGCGCGACCAATGCCGTTGCTCTGACGTTTTACCCACTCAACGTACTGAGTGCGGCCAATCACCAGACCGCTGGTCGGCCCTTCAATCGCCTTAGCACCGCTGTAGATCACCAGGTCTGCACCCATCTGGTAGTAGCACTGCAGATCTTCTTCTGCTGCCGCATCCACGATTAACGGGATACCGTGTTTACGCGCGACCACCGCCGCCTGCTCCACACTCAGGTGGCTCTTCTGCACGCAGTGGTGGGATTTGATGTACATCAGTGCCGCCGTGGTTGGCGTGATGGCGGCGGCCAGTTGTTCAGGCGAGCACTCATTGCTGTAACCGGCTTCCACTAAACGTCCACCGCCCAGTGCCACCATCGCGCCGACCGGTGCGCCGAAGTTCACGTTGTGGCCTTTCGGCACCACAATATCGTGAGGCACAGTGAGCGGCGCAGCATGCAGGTTGTCCAGCAGCCAGTCGTTATCTTTGACGATTACCGCCGCCACGCTCTGCGCGATGCCAGCAGAGGCGCAGGAGACCACCACTGCGTTTTCCACATCCAGCAGTTTAGCGATATAGGCGCCGGTTTTATTGACCAGATCCTTGATCTCGAAATAGTGATTCAAACCGTAGCTGACGGTCTCGACCACATCGGCTGATGGGGTTGAAACACCGAGAATGGTCATACGACCGGAGGCATTGATGACCTGTTTCAGGTCATATTTTTCATAAATCGAAGACATGATTGGCTTTCCCTTCATCAGTCAGATGCCACTCACCCGCGACAACCACGGCCAGCGGCAGCAAATGTTGCTCACCCAAAACCCGTTCGCCTTCAGCATCAACGAACGGGCGGGCTTCCTCTTTGACGGTAAAAATGGTCAGGTCGGCGTCATAACCCTCGGTTAGGCGCCCTTTGCCTGCTAAGCGCAGGCCAGCCGCGGCATTGCCGGTCACGCAGTCGATAACCTGCGGCAGCGTCATGCCAATGCTGAAGAATTTCGACATCACATGCGCCAGGCTATGTACCGGGCCGTTGATGCGGTTGCGACAGTAAATGTCCGAGCTAATAGTGTCGGGCAGAATGCCCTGCGCGATGGCCTGACGGGCCACTTCAAAGCTGAAGCTGGCGCTGCCGTGGCCGATATCCAGCTTCACGCCGCGCGCGATGGCATTTTTCACCGCGGCTTTCAGTTCGCCCTGCGGCGACAGAATGCGGTTCGGTTTGCCGTTGAAGCAGTGAGTGATGATGTCACCGGAGGTGAGCAGATCGGCGATCTCTTCCAGCACCGGCGGGTTGTTGCCAATGTGCACCATCAGCGGCAGATTTCCCGCCGCCTGCTGAATGGCTTTGGCGCGAATCAGTGGCTGAATGCCGTTTTCGCCCACCACGCTGCTACTCATGCGCGCTTTTAATCCCACGATAAAGTCCGGGCGACGTTTTACCGCCTGCACCACTGCATCACCGTCGATTTGCGCCATATCCGCCAGTTCGTTCTGGGTGATGATGCCGGTGCGTGAGATGTTGATAAGCGCGCGCACTTCAGTGGTGGCGGAACGGGTGAGTTGATAGAAATCGTCGATATGATCCGCGCCGGTGCTGCCTGCATCGACCACCGTCGTGACGCCCTGCGCCACGCCAATCGCATCGGCTTCATCGTGATAAATCGGGGATTTGGGATAGCAGTGCACGTGGCTGTCGATCCAGCCCGCACTGACGTAGTAGCGCCCTGCTAAATCGCGCTCCTGCTGAGCTGAACCGCTGACGTCGCCGACCGCAGCAATCTTGCCGTGCTGGATGGCGATATCCACCAGCTGTTCGTCGCACAAACGCGCGCGGCGCAGAATCAGATCAAACATATTTACTCCTTACTTACCACTCGCTTAAATCGTAGCGGCGCAATTCATTGCGCATTTAACAACGATGATGTTGCCAGGAAGCGCGATAAATCGCGCCGCTACGGATTTGTGCAGACCTACTTAACAACGATGACGCTGCCAGGAAGCGCGATAAATCGCGCCGCTACGGATTTGTGCAAATCTCCCAATCAAAGCGAAACCGGGAACATCGCGCCTAATGCCATCGCGCCGAGAATCGCGCCACCGGTAATCGGTTTGTTCCACAGATAAAACAACAACGCACCCACCAGCGAACCGATGCCAATCGGAATCGATGCCGCCATCGCAGACAGGATAATCAACGGCCCAAGGAAGCGGCCGGAGGCATTACCTGCGCCCATCATCACGTCCGCACCGTAGGTGGAATCGCTCTGGTTGATGGTGAACTTACGCGCCAGGATAATCAGATAACCAATTGCCACGCCAACCACCAGGCCGGTCGCCAGTGAGGCGGCAAAGTTCGCCACCGGGAACACGATACCTGCGCCGAGCAGCAAGGCCGGAACGCCTAGACCAACGCCGGTTTGAATCGCACCGCCAATATCCAGAATCCCGACCAGCGAACCTTCGATGATGCGGGCAAACAGGAAGCTGGCACCAAACGCCGCCACCGCGCCATACACGCCGGTTTCCATGCCGGAACGCAGCATGGAAACAAACGCCACTTCGTTAAACGCGCCAATGCCGTACAGGTAGTACATGTGCGTACCGGCAAACACCCCGGCGGACAGCAGGCCAACAAAGATCGGGAACGACCAGTCGGCATACCAGAACCCTTTGTTTTCAGTCTCGTTCATTCTCGAGGCTCCTTATTTGCCGCTCAGGCTGTTATGGATCATATCCAGCCAGCCAGGGACACCCAGTTGGAAGGATTGCAGCAGTTTCATATCGAAGCCACGGAAGAAGCCACTCAGAGCAAACAGCAGCACAATCGCGAACATCATCACTTTGGTGACTTTGTTCCAGCCGCTCTCTTCCACGCCTTTACCGATCAGGATGCCCAGTACCAGACCAGGCACGGCGTTACCCATGATCAACTGCGCCAGACCACCGAAGATGGTTGCCCAAAAGCCCGATTTCTTACCGGCATCAATGGCCGCTAGCCAGAAGATCACTGGCATCACGGTGTTGACCAACAGGTTCGCCGCCGGTACCAGCACTTTAACCGCCGTAACCTGCAATGCCGCCGGCACCGCAGAAGCAGTACTGTTGAGGAACGCCACCACGATCATGCCGATAATGCCGCAGGCAATCGCCATGCGTTTCGGGTTGTGCAGGGTTTCCGCGACGTTACGATTTTTCACCATCAACGCAGCCGCGCCCCAGTTGGGCAGAATGCGGTGGTCAACGTCCTGTGTGAAGGAGCCTGCCGCCACAGACGATGCCCAGGCGTTAAAGAAGAAGCCAAGACCAAAGGAGAAGTGCGATGCAGGATCGCCTTCGCAGGAATTGAGTTCACCCAAGGTACGAAACGCGCCCATACCTTGCGTGGTCGGTGCATGGAACATGCGCGCTGCGCCCGCTCCTACCCCAACGCCAACCAATCCACCAATGATCAACGACTTAAACAAAATGATTAAAAACATGTTGTTGTACCCTTTGTTGTCGTTTTTATTTCGTCGCGATGAAATCCACCTTGTCGGTGTCGATCACGGTGACGCTGACGGTAATCTCCAGCTCGACGCTGTAATTCCGTCGTTCGCGCGCCAGAAAGAAGAACAAGAACTTCTCTGTGCGTACGCTCTCCTGCGCGCGCAGCACCCGCACATCTATGGGTTCAATGCGCAACAGAATCTTTTGGCTGGTGCGCAGCACTTGCTGCTGCACCTTGCTCAGTGCATCGGAAAAGGCTTTCGCTTTGCTGTCGCCCTTGCCCTGCACCGTGACCTGCGTCTCGTATTGCTGTTTCATGCTTAGCTGCCGTGTTTTTTATTCCAGGCCTGCACCAGACGTTCACCCAGCTCTTCTTTATCCATAAAGCCAAAGCCCAGCACGGTGGCGCCTTCGTTAATCGCGGTGACGCCTTCATCAATCGAACGCATACCGTGTTTGGCTTTGTAGCCATATTTGTTCTGTGCAGTGATGGCACCCGCGCCGCCGCTGCCGCAGAAGGAGATACCGAAATCGGCGTTTTCCGCTTTCATTACATCGCCCAGCTTCATATCCGCTGCGACGCCCGGCACCACCACGGCACGGCCGCCTGCTTTCTCAATACCGGCTGCGACTTTCTGACCTTTACCCAGACGATCACCAATCACGACTGTTACCATGTTCAATTCCTCTCGATTTATGCTTCGTTCGATTTCGCCACTTCGATATGCACCGATAACAACCAGGCTTCTTCTTTGGGCAGATTGCCAAACAGATCGACCACTTGCTGTGCCAGCGCCATGGTTTCTGGCGAGATATCTTCAAACAGTTCGGCTTCCACTTCCGGCAAGGCTTCTCCCGTGAGGGAACGCGCTGCCATCGCCCGCACATGCGACGCCAGCATCTGCTGCTGCACGGCATTGGCTTCGATGTGGTGCGCGGCGTAGATCGCCGCAATCTGCTTCAACGTGTTATCCGCCAACGCCTGAATGGCTTCTGGCGTACTCGGTTTCAGCGGGACAGCTTCACTCCTCACCTTGCTACTCCTGTTTACTGCGGATAATTAGAGATAATTCGCGTTAGAAAGAAATTACGCTTTCCGCTTCAGGCTGTGGAGACGCATCTTTTCCACCTCAAAGTGGAAATCCCACGGGCGTGTGTGCGCCAGATCGCACTACGCACGAAGTATGCGAAAGAGGTCACAAATATGCGGGTTATGCCGGAAATCGATGAGATTAAACGGAGGAAATGCGAGAGGAGATAAGGCCAGCCACAGGGCTGGCCGGGTTATCAGCGGAATTTCTTATGGTTGGCGTTACGAATATCTTCCAACTTTTTCGCTTCAGTTTTGGCTTCATCGAGCTTGTTGGCTTTCGCCAACTGATCGACGACATCAATCTGCGCAATCAGAGAATCAAGACCGGCGTGATAATCCTTAATCTGGGCGCTATCGGCAGCCTGACCTTCCAGTTTTTCCGGCGTGGATTTTTTAGCATCCTCCGCCGCCTGGCGCATCTTGCCGAGCGCGGTTTGCATTTCCTGAGCATCGGAGGTTTTTTTCACCACGCTCAGGCCATCTTTCAGGGTATCCATATCATTCTTCAGGTCAGCGGCGAATACGCTAGCCGAGGAGAACAACAGCGAGAGAGACAACATTGCAATCACATGCTTACGCATAAAAATATCCTTATTTACCCGTCATCCTTCACGTTTCAGGTGCGTTGGCTGCGCTCACTTAACTCAGTTACTCATGTAAGCTCCTGAGAATTCATTGACTTGCCACCTTCCTTTAACGCGAATGATTGAGGGTATTATTATTGGCAAAAAAAAAGCAGCCACGTGGGCTGCTTTCATGAAGCGATGTCTTTATTGTCCGGCGATTTTCATCTCCGGCAGCAGCACCGACCCGCATTGTATATTGCTGCGCGTTTCAATGTCGTTACCGAGCGTTACCATATTGAGCCACATATCCTTGAGGTTGCCCGCAATTGTGATCTCACTCACAGGATATTGGATTTCACCGTTCTCAACCCAGAAGCCTGAGGCACCGCGGGAATAGTCACCGGTCATGGCACTCACGCTGGAGCCCATCATTTCGGTGACCACCAGGCCACGGCCCATCTGCTTCAGCATATCTTCAAAGCTATGCCCCTGGCCCGCAATGCGCCAGTTGTGAATGCCGCCGGCATGGCCGGTGCTCTGCAGGCCAAGCTTGCGTGCCGAATAGCTGGTCAGCAGCCAGTTTTGCAGCACGCCATCTTTGATAATGTCACGCGCCTGGGTACGCACGCCTTCGCTGTCGAACGGCGTAGACGCCAGCCCTTTCAGCAGGTGCGGCTTCTCTTCAATGGTCAGCCACTCGGGCAGAATCTGTTTGCCGAGTGAATCCAGCAGGAAAGTCGCTTTACGATAAACACTGCCACCGCTGATCATGCCGACCAGATGGCCAAACAGGCCCGTCGCCACTTCCGGCGCGAAGATCACCGGCGCTTTCATGGTTGGCAGTTTGCGCGGCGCCAGGCGTGACAACACGCGACGTGCGCACTCTTGTCCCACCCAATCTGCAGTTTGCAGATCGTCGATGGAACGGCCGATGGTGTAGGCGTAATCGCGCTCCATGTTGCCATCCTGCTCGGCAATCACACAGCTGGAGAGCGAATGGCGGCTTGAGCAATAGCTCTGCAGCATACCGTGGCTGTTACCGAACACTTTGATGCCGACATGACTGTTGAAGCTGCCGCCTTCGGTATTGGTAATGCGCTTGTCAGCCTGCAGCGATGCCTGTTCGGCCTGTGCAGCCCATTCGATAGCGCGATCGGCGTCGATCTCCCACGGATGGTAAAGATCGAGATCCGGCGCTTCAAACGCCAGCAGATCGGGATCGGCCGGGGCGCCAAAAGGATCAACCGAGGTGTAACGCGCAATGTCGATTGCCGCCTGCACGGTACGTTTGATGGCATCCGGGCTGAGGTCGGTTGAAGAGGCACTGCCTTTGCGATTCTGATGATAGACGGTGATGCCAAGTGCACCATCGCTGTTGAATTCGACGTTTTCCACTTCGCCATAGCGGGTACTGACGCCGATGCCGGTGGTTTTAGTCACCGCGACTTCTGCTCCATCGGTACTGGCTTTCGCCAGTTCCAGCGCCTGCGCGACAGCCTGTTCTAACACTTTACGTTGTTCTGCAACCTGAGTAGATACGTTCATCGACCTGCCGTCTAATCTTAAGTATGAATTCATTGAGTCTATCAGACTCAGAGAACAATTTCGCAGTCGCCCGATAAACTGGTAGGATTAGCCTCTTTTTTTTAGGGAGCCAAGAGATGACCAAGCAGCCCGATGACTGGCTCGACGATGTGCCAGATAATCAAAACGAAGAAGATGAAGACGAAGAGATTATCTGGGTCAGCAAAAGCGAAATTAAACGCGACGCCGAAGAGCTGAAACGCCTGGGCGCCGAGTTAGTTGATCTGGGGAAAAACTCCCTCGACAAAATTCCACTCGACGATGATCTGCGTGCCGCCATTGAGCTGGCACAGCGTATTAAAAAGGAAGGCCGTCGCCGCCAGTTGCAGCTGATCGGTAAAATGTTGCGCGCGCGCGATGAAGATCCGATTCGTCAGGCACTGGATAAGCTGAAGAACCGCCATAACCAGCAGGTTGCGCTGTTCCATAAACTCGAGCAACTGCGCGATCGAATGATCGAGAAAGGCGATGATGCGATCGCAGAAGTGATTAACCTCTATCCGCAGGCCGATCGCCAGCAGCTGCGCACCATGATTCGTAATGCGCAGAAAGAGAAAGCCGCTAACAAACCACCGAAAGCGACCCGTCAGATCTTCCAGTATCTGCGCGAGCTGGCAGAGGCGTAAGTTTGCCGCGTGCATAAAAAGGGTCGCCAGTGGGCGACCCTTTTTAGTTTGGGCAGACAACAGAGTGTGATCTCACCTCGCGGTAGCCCCGATTGAAGGGGGGCCACGCAGACCCACTACTCAATTAACGCCCTAATCTCTCAAGCAGTTTCTGGTGAATGCCACCAAACCCACCGTTACTCATCACCAGAATCGAATCGCCTGGCTGAGCTTCTTTTGCCACCATTTCCACCAGCGTATCGATATCCGCACTCCACTTCGCCGGTTGAATACAGGCTTCAGCAACATCCGAGACCTGCCATGGAATATGGTGTGGCTGGAACAGGAACACTTTATCAGCGCGACCCAGAGACGGGGCCAGCTCGTTTTTGCTCACGCCCATCTTCATGGTGTTGGATCGCGGTTCCAGTACCGCCAGAATACGCGCGGTACCTCCGACTTTACTGCGCAGCGCCGCCAGCGTGGCCAGAATCGCGGTCGGATGATGGGCAAAATCGTCATACACCTTGATGGCATTCACTTCACCACGCAGCTCAAGACGACGACGCGCATTGATAAAGCTGCTCAACGCTTCACCGGCATCCACTGGCTTCACGCCGACGTGACGCGCGGCCGCAATCGCCATCAGGCCATTGTGCATGTTGTGCTCGCCGACCAGCGCCCAGTTCACTTCACCGACTTTCTCGCCGTCCAGCCAGATTTCCCAGTGGGAGGAGTCCGGCGTCAGCTTTTTCGCCTGCCAGTGACCGTTGTCGCCGACGGTTTCCTGCTCGCTCCAGCAGCCCATCGCCATTACTTGCTTGAGATTGTTATCGTGCTCCGGCAGCAGGATTTTGCCCTGGCCCGGCACGATGCGAATCAGATGATGGAACTGCTTCTGGATCGCTCGCAGATCGTCAAAGATATCGGCGTGATCGAATTCAAGGTTGTTGAGGATCAGGGTGCGCGGGCAGTAATGGACAAATTTGGAACGCTTGTCGAAGAACGCGCTGTCGTACTCATCCGCCTCAATCACGAAGAATGGACTTTTTCCTAATTTTGCCGAAACGTCGAAGTTTCCTGGCACCCCACCGATGATAAAGCCCGGTTCAAGGCCACAGGCCTCAAGAATCCACGCTGCCATGCCTGCGGTAGTGGTTTTGCCATGGGTTCCGGCCACGGCCAGTACCCAGCGGTCACGCAGCACGAAATCGTGCAGCCACTGCGGGCCAGAGAGGTACGGAATGTTACGTTCCAGTACCGCTTCCACACACGGATTGCCGCGCGTCATGGCGTTACCGATGATTACCAGATCCGGTTGAGGCTCAAGCTGACTGGCGTCATAACCTTCTGTCAATTCAATACCTTGCTGTTCCAGCAAGGTGCTCATCGGCGGGTAGACATTGGCGTCAGAGCCGGTCACTTCATGCCCTAGCGAACGGGCCAGCATTGCCAGTCCGCCCATGAAAGTGCCACAAATCCCAAGGATGTGAATACGCATAAAGAGATCCATTACTCAAAAGTTCGGCGCACAGTGTAACCCCGAGCAGAGTGGGAAGAAACGGATTAGGACTATGGTTTTTAAAGTTCAATCGGCTAAACTGCGCTCATACGTTGGTAGCGTGTTAAAGCTGCTGCCACTCCATCGTAGATTCAGGGAATGTGTTATGAAAACGTTAGGCGAATTCATCGTCGAGAAGCAACACGACTTTCCACACGCCACAGGTGAACTGACGGCGCTGATTTCCTCCATTAAGCTCGGAGCCAAGATTATCCACCGCGATATTAACAAAGCGGGTCTGGTGGATATCCTCGGTGCCAGCGGCGTGGAAAACGTGCAGGGCGAACAGCAGATGAAGCTGGACCTCTTCGCGAATGAAAAACTGAAAGCTGCCCTGAAAGCGCGTGGAGTGGTTGCCGGTATCGCTTCCGAAGAAGAAGATGAGTTTGTCATCTTTGAAGGCTCAGAAGACGGTAAATACGTGGTGTTGATGGATCCGCTGGACGGCTCTTCCAACATCGACGTGAACGTTTCCGTCGGCACCATCTTCTCCATCTACCACCGCATCAGTGAGCCGGGTACGCCGATCACCGAAGCTGACTTTATGCAGCCGGGCAACAAGCAGGTTGCGGCTGGTTACGTGGTTTACGGTTCTTCCACCATGATGGTTTACACCACCGGCGTGGGCGTGCATGCGTTTACGTACGATCCGTCACTGGGCGTGTTCTGCCTGAGCCATGAGCGCATGACCTTCCCGGATAAAGGCTATACCTACTCCATTAACGAAGGTAACTACATTCGCTTCCCGCAGGGCGTGAAGAAATACCTGAAGTTCTGTCAGGAAGAGGATATCGCGACCAAGCGCCCGTACACTTCGCGCTACATTGGTTCACTGGTGGCAGACTTCCACCGTAACCTGCTCAAAGGCGGTATCTACCTCTATCCAAGCACCGCCAGCCACCCGAAAGGCAAACTGCGTCTGCTGTATGAGTGCAACCCAATGGCATTCCTGGCGGAACAAGCCGGTGGTAAAGCCAGCGATGGTGCCAACCGTATCCTCGATATCCAGCCTGAAACCCTGCACCAGCGTTGCCCGTTCTTCTGCGGCAACGATGCGATGGTCGATGACGTTGAGCGCTTTATCCGTGAATTCCCGGACAGCCACGAATAAGCTGATGTGATGTGAAGAAGCCCGCCAATAATGAGCGGGCTTTTTATTAGGTTATTTTCGTCGCTTTGCTGAAGAGGTGAGTGGCAACGTGCAATAACCACGTTGCACCCGGTTTACGCAGTGGCCACGCGGAACTGCGCCATTGATTCCTGCAACTGCTGTGACTGCGCTTCCAGTGACTGCGTGGCGGCGCTGGCTTCTTCCACCAGCGCGGCGTTTTGCTGTGCGGCTTCATCCATCTGCGTCACCGCCTGATTCACCTGCTCAATCCCACGACTCTGCTCTTCTGAAGCAATCGATATCTCTTTCATCAGTGAGGTCACTCGCATCACTTCGCTGGAGATCTCATCCATGGTTTCGCCGGCACGCGTCGCCATATCGCTGCCCTCTTTGACGCGCGTCTGCGATTCACTGATCAACTCACGAATCTCTTTGGCGGCGGTCGCACTGCGGCCAGCCAGCGTACGCACTTCGTTGGCGACTACAGCGAAGCCACGGCCCTGCTCGCCGGCGCGTGCGGCTTCCACCGAGGCGTTCAGGGCGAGGATATTGGTCTGGAAGGCAATGCCATCAATCACGCTGAGGATGTCGCCGATGCGGTTAGAGCTTTGCGTAATCTCCTGCATCTTCTCCATCACATAGCCCACCACTTCCGCACCGCGATCGGCGCTGGTCGACACATTGCTGGCCAACTGATTGGCCTGCTGAGCGTTACTGGCGTTAAGACGGACGGTGGCGGTGAGCTGCTCCATGCTGGCGGCAGTTTGCTCCAGCGAAGCAGCGGACTCTTCGGTACGCTGCGACAGATGCACAGTGCCCGCCGCCAGTTCACGGCTGCCCACATCAATCTGCATGCTGGCTTCACGCACCTGACTCACCGAATCACGCAACGCCAGCTGCATATCGGAAAGGGCCTGATTCAGGCGACCAATTTCATTTTTGCCCGCTGCAGGTAAAGGCTGCGAGAGATCGCCTGCCGCAATCTGTTCCAGATGTACGATTGCGTTGTCCAGAGGACGCAGCAGCGAGCGGCGTAACAACTGCCAGGCCAGCACGATCAGCAGCAGTGTCAGTACCATCACCACGCCAATCATCACCTTCATTTGCACTTCGTTGTCAGCTGCTTGCTTCAGGCGTGCCGCAGAGACTTCATCGGCGTAAATACTGAAATCATTCACGGCTTTAGAGTAGTTTGCCGCCAGCTGAGACTGCTTACCTTCCAGCACCTGATAATATTCATCGGTGTACTGTTTCTTTAAGGCATCCATCATGGGCGTGATGCCTTCTTTATCGTAGACGTTGTAGGTCGCCACAATCGCATCGGCGAGGGTTTTGCCATGCGCGGTTACGGTGCCCGCATCCACAAACGCCTTCAGGAATTGGTGAGAGCTGTCCACTGCGGCTTGCGCCTGCTGCGTAACTTTCGCGCCGTCATCCAACAGACCAATTTCGATCTTACGAACGGCCAGCGCAGCATTGGCGCGGGCCCGCATTAAATCTGAACGACTTTGGTAGAGCTTATTGAGTTCAATCCCCTGAATGCGGTTCAGCGCGTCCAGAGATTGATTTCCAGCATTAATGGCATAAATGCCCATGGCGCTGACGGCTAACAGCATCACCGTCATGATGGCCAACAATCCAAGTAAAGCGGTACGTATTGATAGTTGTCTAATCATGATCATTCCCGTGTGTATGAAAAAAGGCAGAACTCCACTGGCCCTAAAACGGAGAGATTATCGGCAGTTGATCGCAGAAACTTTATCCAATGTTGATGGTCAATCTGCTGACGTTCGCTTACCCTTCAGCTTTTCTGAAGTCCGCTGCACTAAAATTAAGGAATAAATCGATGAAAAAGTGGCTCCCGATTGTGTGTCTGCTCGCCAGTGGTGTTGCCATGGCGCAAACTCCGCCAATCGACCAGCAGCTGCAGCAGTGTCTGGACAAGGAGTCCAGCACCGCGGGCATGTCACAGTGCTACGGCAGCGCCAATAAGGCCTGGGATAAAGAGATGAATGCGCAGTACAACCAGGTGATGAAAAAATTAACCGGTGAACCTAAAGACAAATTGCGTGCCGCCCAGCGCGCATGGCTGGCCTATCGCGATAGCTGGATGGAAGCTAGCCGCAGCTACTTTGTGAGTAGCCAGGGCAGCATGGCAGCCCTTTCCATCGGGGCTCAGGGCGTTAATCTGGTGCGGAATCAGGCTTTGATGTTGCAATCAATGAACAAAGGCAGTTGCGCCAATCCCGATGATTGTTGATAAATGGTGGCGTTAAAAAAACGTCAGCGCAGGCACTGACCTGCGCATCCATCCATCTTCAGGGAGAAATCATGGCTGCTTATGCCTCTACCATCATTCTGGTTTGCCTCGCCGTCCTGAGCTATTTCGTTCATAACAGTGCTGTCACCATCTCTATTCTGATCCTGCTGGCAATCAAACTCACGCCGCTGTCGCAGTTCTTCCCCTATGTGGAAAAACAGGGCATCCAGATTGGCATCATTATTTTAACTGTGGCCGTGATGGCACCGCTGGCGAGCGGAACGTTACCGGCCTCGTCCCTTCTCAAGTCATTTGCTAACTGGCAGTCGATAGTGGCGATCATTGTCGGAGTGTTTGTCGCCTGGCTCGGCGGGCGCGGCGTCAGTTTTATGAGCGTGCAGCCATCAGTGATTGGTGGATTGTTAATCGGCACCGTGATTGGCGTGGCGTTTTTCCGTGGCGTACCCGTCGGACCACTGATTGCTGCAGGGATTGTCTCGCTGTTTGTCACCGCGAAGTAGGCCGTTGGAGCATTCCGAAACGCCAAAAAGGGGGCATACTTTCAGAGTCAGTTGGCTATAATAGCCGTCACTCAACATACGACCAATGAAGGAAAGCCAGATGAGTTTGAACCAGGTGCCTGCAGGTAAAGAACTGCCAGAAGATATCTATGTCGTTATCGAGATCCCAGCTAACGCCGATCCGATCAAATATGAAGTGGACAAAGAGTCTGGCGCCCTGTTTGTAGACCGTTTCATGTCTACCGCCATGTTCTATCCGTGCAACTACGGTTACATCAACCACACCCTGTCTCTGGATGGCGATCCGGTTGACGTGCTGGTGCCAACCCCGTATCCGCTGGTGCCGGGCTCAGTGATTCGCTGCCGTCCAGTTGGCGTGCTGAAAATGACCGACGAGTCTGGCGAAGATGCCAAACTGGTTGCCGTTCCGCACACCAAACTGAGCAAAGAATACGATCACATCAAAGATGTGAATGACCTGCCAGAACTGCTGAAAGCGCAGATCACCCATTTCTTCGAGCACTACAAAGATCTGGAAAAAGGCAAATGGGTGAAAGTTGACGGCTGGGACAACGCTGAAGCGGCCAAAGCTGAAATCATCGCCTCTTACGAGCGCGCACAGAAGAAATAATCTTCTCCGCCTCGCAAGCATAAAAAAACACCGTCCAATGGACGGTGTTTTTATTTATGCCTCGGGTAGGTCATCGCGCTTGAGCCAGTCACCGCTCGCGATGCGGGTGCGACCCGCAATCGAACGCTGATAGACATACAGCCAGGCACTGCCGTAAGGCGTCTGGATGAGTTGGCGTTTGTATTCGCCATTCTTGGTGCGTAAAGCATCAAGCTCGCCCAGCGTACTGGCATCGATGCGATACACTTCGCAGAAGACGGTTCCCTCATCTTCAACGACGCCCGGGTAGTGACCCAGATTGTAGAGCGCAAACCCTTCAATCTGATGGTCGCCGAGCCATTGCGCATTCGTCATCCAGTGACTGTTTCCCTGTTTGCGCCGTAAACTGCCGTAGACAATTATTCGCATTGCTAAAACTCAAACTGATAGAGCAAATCCAGTGCCTGATCGAGACCGGACACGGCTTCCAAATAGAGTTTGGGCATCAGGCGGTAACGCAAGGTTAACGTCGCCAGTGAATCAAATATGCCAACACCGTATTTTACTTGTAGACCCGGCAGTACATAACCGCTCACCTGCACCTGCTGGCTGTCGCCTACACCGGTGGTATCAAGCGCGAGGTTGCTGACGCCGAATGTCTCGCCGATTTTACCCATAACCTGACCACTTTGTGCAACCCCTAACCCCACAAGTGCTGAAGTTAATGCATTACTGTCGCCATCACTGCTGAGTCCCTGACCGCGTAATAAGTAAGAGAGCGCTTCCTGCTGCGACATGGCGGGGTCGGAGAACACCTCGACTTTCGGTTCATCGGCCAGGCCGGTGACGCGAATACCGGCGGTGACATCATCTTCGGTGGCTTCCGGGTTACGTATCGCTTCAAGGTTAACGTACGGCTGATCCGGTGGCCCGGCAAACTGCAGCTCGCCTTTACGCACAATCAAATCCTGTCCGTAAGCGTGGAAACGGCCATCAGGAATGTTGATCTGGCCGTTTAAGCCCAGACCGGTTTTATCCTGCACCAGTTTAAGATCGCCATTCAGCTTGGCTTTTAGACCAAAGGCTGACAGCCGCACATCGTTACCGACGTGGATCACCAGGTTGCTGTTGATCGGGATGGCGGCGGTTTTTGGCTGAATCGGCTTGAGATTCTGATCCAGCATCACTTCATCCGACGAGACACCGGTGGCGCTTTCTGGCACTTCCTGCACCGTGATGCGCGCCCACGGAATATCCACTTTGCCATCCAGATTAAAGGCGGCTGGCGTGGCTTCAAACACCAGATCTGGCGAGACATCCATACGCACCATCGGTGGCACGGTGACGCGAATCCTGTTGCCCTGCGCGGTGATGCGCGCACGCCAGTTATCCAGCTGACTCCAGTCCGCATTGCCGCCCAGATTGAGGTTGCCCTGGGTGGTCTGCAGCAAGCCGTTGAGCGTGGAACTCATGCCATTGAACACCATGTTCAGATTGGCCGAGGTGAGCGTAACCGGCATAAAACTCGCCAGCACATTCACATCGCTCAGCCCCAACTGGCCAAACACCTGCGGCTGTTGCAGCGTACCGCCAAGTCGCAGGGCGCTGTTGAGGTTGCCTTTAATCTTCTCACCCTGCATCAGTGCCGGGTTAAACATGGCCAGCGACAGATTGCTGATGCCGATGTTGCCGGATAGCTGACGACGGGTTTGCGGATCGGCAATCTGCACGTTGCCGCTCAGCTGGCCATTGTTGACGATGTGGATCAGCCAGTCGAGTTGGGCACGACCGTTGCGCATCGCCGCATTCAGGTTGAGCGTATCAAAGGCGATTGGCAGCGTGTTGCCCTGCACATCTTGTTCGACTTTAACGCCGCTACCTTTCAGCGAGACCGTACCGGTTGGCAGTGCGCCGTCGGCGGTCCAGTTCACACGCGCATCCCCACTGAATACGCCATTAAGCTTGGTGGCATCCGTGAGGAAAGGTTTGATCATCGCCAAATCAAAGCGGTTCAGCACCACATGGGCGTGACCGCTGGCCCCGGCTTCAATCGGCTCCGGTACACACAGCTGCGCGTTCGGGTTCTGCCAGCAGTGTGGCCCGATAGTGGCAGTCTGCTTAGTGTTGAGGTAATCAATCGCCATCGCACGCGTCAGACGCCATTCGCCGACGGGGGTATCAAAGTGGGTGTTGTTGAGATTGCCCTGCCAGCGTTCGGTTTTGCGATCAAAGCTGCCGTTCAGTGCCAACTGGCCGGAGACCGGCTCGCCCTGTACGTTCAGCTTGAGCTGATGCTGCTTCTCGTTGCCGTCCGCGTTCAGCGTCAACAGATTGATCTTCAGCGCATCCTGTTGCAGTTGCTCGACACGCAGTTGCAGCTTACCGGCGATCTGATCGCTGGATTTCACATCTCCTTCCAGCGCCACACGACGAATCTGCAGCTGCTGCCAGCGCAAGCCGGTTGCAGTGAGATCGGCCAGCAGCTGCGGTGCCTGCAAGGTGCCGCGTGCTTTTACCGTGCCTTTCGCCACGCCGCCGAGTCCCGGCAGTGCGTTATCCAGATGCGGCGCATCGATATTGGCATCCAGGTTGAGCTTGTCGCCCAGTTCACCTTTCACGTCCAGATGGTTACGGCCCAGCGCGATATTAATGCCCGGGATTTTCCACTGGTTATAGCTGTTGCCGGTGAGTGAGCCATTGGCGCTGACGGTGTTCTGCTTCACGTTCCCTTTCAGCTCCAGCTGCGGCACGCTGAGCTGCCAGCTTCCGCCGTACAGGCTGCCACGCGTGGCGATTTTGCCGTCGAGTTTGGCAGGCCAGTCCGGGTACTGTTTGGCGGTGTTGATGCCGGAGAGCGTCAGTTCACTGCGCCAGCTAATGGCTTTGCTCCAGTCCACCAGCGCGGTTAAATCGACATTGCCCTGCAGTGCCGCCACGCGCAGCTTGTCCAGACTGAACTGCTGCACGTTGCCTTTGCCGTCGAGCGAGATGGTCGCCGGCGGCACCGCTTCGCCTTTCACGGCGGTACGCAGCGACATCACGTAGTCGGTGGCTTTGCCTTTGAACTGATAATCGAGGTTATCCGCCTGATACTGCACCGGGCCGGTGAGCGGCCAGCGCAATTCCGGGCTGGTAAGTTTCAGTGACAGTGGCAGACCCGCCACCGCCGGTTGTGCTGCGGCATCCAACTGTGCGCGGACCGGGCCCGAGAGATTCAGCCCCAGCTTCAGTTCTTCACGCATCGCACCGCTAAGGTTCATTTTGATCTTCTCGCCCTTGATCGGATCGAGATTTAACGATCCGCTGAGCGCAAAATTCACTGGCCAGTTATCCGCCAGTTGCGCATCACCGCTGGCATTCACCTGCCCTTGCGGTGAATCAACATCAAAGGTCTCTAACTGAAGATGGCGGTCAGCGGTTTTGGCTTTCAGCAACAGACGGGTAATCGACACATCGGTATCGCCGGTCAGACGCAGCTGTTCGCCGAGCAGCTCCTGAACGGTAATATCCAGCGGCAGCTGGAAGTCAGGCAGTTCGGGTAACAGCGGTTTGGCAAACATCTCTTGCAGCGTTTCACCCAAGGGTTTCTCATCCGGCTGCGGCTGTTGCACTTTCGGCTGCACCACTTGCTCATCAACCACTTTCGCCGCCTTCGGCAGCGCTATCAGCAGGCTTTGAATATGCGTTGGGGTTAACGTCAGCGCGCGACCCTGCCAGTTGAGGCCGGTAGTAAAGTCCAGCAACGAGATGGATGTGTCATCCACTTTAACGTTGATGTTATGCAGCCCGACCTTGCTCAGCGTTATCGGATACGGCGTGGTCAGGTTGGTGCTACCGCTCTCTTCCTGCGGCGGTGGTGCAGTGGCCGGGGCCATTTTCTTGCTGTCGACCACCACGCTAACATCCTGCAGGCCGATATCGTTGACGCACACCGACGAGTGCAGCAGGCAGTTAAGATTCAACGCCAGATGGAAACGCCCGGCATCCACGCTGACACCCGGCATTTCGTACTTCACACCGCTCAGGGTGAGATCGCGCCAGCCACCTTCGACTTTGTTGATCGATAAACCTGGCACCCAACGATCGGCACCTTTCAATAACAGATGGATTCCGGGCGTAGTACCAATCAGAAACGCCACGCTGCCAAACAGCACAACCAGAAAAATACCGAATCCAATCAGGACCTTTTTCCACAGCTTCATAGTTCAGGCCCCAGTCCTACATAGAATTGCAAACCATGTTCCTTGTCATCGCCAATCGGCCGCGCGATATCAAACTTAATCGGCCCCACCGGAGAAGACCAGCGCACCCCGACACCGGCACCGGTTTTAAAATCACTCTGTTTGATGTCGTTCACTGCTTCACCGGAATCGATAAACACCGCGCCCCACCACTTACCGGTCACGTTGTATTGATACTCCAGCGAGCCGGTGGCCATTTTGGAGGCACCGGTCAGCTTGCCGTCACTGTCGCGTGGCGAGACATCTTTGTATTTGTAGCCGCGAATACTGCGGTCGCCCCCGGCGAAGAAGCGCAGGTCCGGCGGAACTTTGTCAAAATCGTTGGTCTCGATCCAGCCCAGGTTACCGCGTACCACAAAGCGATTTTTGTCGCCCAGCATACGGATCCAAACGTTTTGCGCCTGCAGGATCAGGAAGTCGACATCCGATCCCCAGGTGGTATCGGAGACATCCACCGAGTAGCGCTGCGAGTCGCCCCAGGTCGGCATCAAACCGCCACGCGAACGGGTGCGGCTCAGGCTCACGCCCGGATAGAGCAGCATAGTGGTGTTGGTGACGCTACCCTGGGTAAAGTGATCGAGACTCCATTTCAGGTTTACCGCACGCTGCCAGCCGGAGCTGCTGTCCCAGTTGCGCGACACGCCCAACGTGGTGGTATCGGCTTTGGTGTCGTTGAGATCGGTACGCTTCAGGCCACCTGAGAAGGTGTAATACTGCTCCAACGGGCTTTTCAGCAAGGGCACTTTATAGCTGAGATCGAGCTGCTGCTCGGGAGCTGAAATATAGGAGCTGGCGGTGAGGCTGTGGCCGCTGCTGTTAATCCACGGCTTTTTCCACGTTCCTTTCAGACGCGGTCCGACATCGGTGGAATAGCCGACACCGGCTTCGATGGTGTTTTCAACGCGTGGCGAAACGGCGGCATTCAGCGGCAGCACTTTGGTCTGGCGACCTTTGTCGAATTCCGGGGCAACGACCACCGAGTTAAACCAGCCGGTGGCTGACAAGCGGCGGTTCAGTTCCGCTAAATCGCGCGAGCTGTAGGGATCGCCCTTTTTGAACGGCACAAGATTCCGCAGATAGGCTTCGTTGATTTGCGAGCCCTGGAAGCTGACATCGCCAAAACGGTAGCGCGGGCCACTGTCGTAATCGATATCCCAGAATGCTTCGCGTCTTTCGACCGAAACGCCAAGCTGGCTTTGCTTAAAGTCACCGTCGAAGTAACCATTACGCAGTGCCAGGCTGGAGAAGCCATTTTTAAATTTGTCGTATTCGCCGTGATTGAGCTGGGTGCCGATTTTCGGCGTGCCCTGCTTCACCCAGGCTTTATAGTCATCATCGTTTTTCGCCGCACCTTCGACCACGATGTGGCTGCCACCGATTTTCACCGGTTCGCCCGGCTTAACGTGGGCGATCAGCACCGGTCGACCGCCCTGTGGCGGCGCGGGACGTGATTCGAAATCGATTTCGGGTTCGTAATAACCGAGTGCTCGCAAGCCTTCTTTAATCGCCTGCGAGACACGCGCCTGGAAGCGCCCATCACTCGACACTTCGTCAGTTCCAATGGTGGACAAGCGCGCCCTGACGTTCTTCTGTAAATCCCCGGTTAGCCCTTCCAGCTGCAAGCGCACTTTCGCTGCCTCAACGGCAGGTGCAGCAAGCAACAGGCTGGCCAAACAATAAATATGCAATCGCGGCACGCGTACTCCTGTTAATAATGCCTGCCCCTTATTCCGCAGGGGCGTTATTTCTCATCGGAGGCTATCACCACCACTCGCTTACCCATCAGCATAGCCGCTCTTTTTGGCGGATGGCTGAGGAAAAATGGTCACTAAGCCAAATCATTTCCTATTGTCGGTAAATGGGGGGAGCGATACAACACCGAAGCCGCACTTCTGCGACTGAGGGGAGCGCACTCGGATTATTCCGACCTCCTTGTGCGCGCCTCTGGCGGCGGCATAAGCGCTGCTGCTATAATCAGCACCCAGCAGGCATGACCTGCTTTCCTTTCTGCCCCGACGTTAACGTTCCTTGTCGAAATGGCGCAGACATTTTTGGCACGGATAGCCCTGTATGACAGGCGAATACTGGATGTTCTCCTGCGCTGCCCAGGCCAAAAATGACAAGTGATTAACCCAACGGATCTTTTATGCTCGATAGCTTACTTGTCATTCTTTTACTGATTGTGATCAGTTCATTCTTTTCTCTTTCTGAGATCTCGCTGGCGGCTGCCCGTAAGATCAAACTTAAACTGCTAGCCGATGAAGGCAACATCAATGCGCAGCGCGTGCTGAAAATGCAGGAACAGCCTGGCATGTTCTTCACCGTGGTGCAGATTGGCCTCAATGCCGTGGCCATCCTCGGTGGTATTGTCGGTGATGCCGCGTTTTCTCCCGCCTTCAACAGCCTGTTCAGCCGATTTATTCCCAGCGACATAGCCGAACAACTGAGTTTTATCTGTTCCTTCACCGTGGTCACCAGCCTGTTTATTCTGTTCGCCGATTTAACGCCAAAGCGTGTGGGGATGATTGCGCCGGAAGCGGTGGCGCTGCGCATCATCAACCCGATGCGCTTCTGCTTGCTGGTGATGCGCCCGCTGGTGTGGCTGTTTAACGGGCTGGCGAACGTGTTCTTCCGCATCTTTAAATTGCCGATGGTGCGTAATGATGACATCACCTCCGACGATATTTACGCGGTGGTGGAAGCCGGTGCGCTGGCGGGGGTGCTGCGTAAACAGGAACACGAGTTGATCGAAAACGTGTTTGAACTGGAATCGCGTACCGTGCCATCTTCCATGACTTCACGTGAGAACGTGGTGTGGTTTGATCTGCACGAAGATGAAAACACCCTTAAAACCAAAATCGCTCAGCATCCGCACTCTAAGTTCATTGTGTGCGATGGCGACATCGATCATATCGTCGGTTATGTCGACTCCAAAGAGCTGCTGCTGCGCGTGCTGGGCAATCAAAGCTTAACGCTGAGCAGCGGTGTACAGATTCGTTCTGCGCTGATTGTGCCGGATACGCTGACGCTCTCTGAGGCGCTGGAAAGCTTTAAAACCGCGGGCGAAGACTTCGCGGTAATCATGAATGAATACGCGTTGGTAGTGGGGATCATTACTCTCAACGACGTGATGACCACGCTGATGGGTGATTTGGTCGGCCAGGGTCAGGAAGAGCAGATTGTGGCGCGTGATGAGAACTCATGGCTGGTTGAAGGCGGCACTCCGATTGATGACGTGATGCGCGTGCTGGATATCGATGATTTCCCGCAGTCCGGCAACTATGAAACTATTGGCGGTTTCATGATGTACATGCTGCGCAAAATCCCGAAACGCACTGATTTCGTCAAGTTCTCAGGTTACAAGTTTGAAGTGGTGGATATCGACAGTTACCGCATCGATCAGCTGCTGGTGACGCGTATTGACGATCGTCCACCGGTGCTGAGTGTGACGAAGAGCGCCACTGATGAGTTGGAGTCGCCGTAGTACTGGGCGGCGGAAAAAAACAAGGCGCGATTAATCGCGCCGCTACAGGGCGCCTGATTATATGGCGCCCTTTTTTTACTGCTTAGTTGTACTCGGCTTGCAGCCGCAGGACCTGGCGGTTGATCTCGGACATCACGCTAAGGTGCTGTTTATCTTTGACGCGGGGCAACATCACTTTGCCTTTATCGAACTCAAACGCGCCAACATCCTTGATATACAACCTTCCTTTAAAAAGCGTTTTTACGTATTTCGCAATTTGCAGCGGATTATAGCGCTGGAAGATTTTCATACTGTCTAACTCCTGAACAGATGTACTACGCTTCGTCGTTGCCAAATCCGGTACGAACCCATGAAGCGCAAATGAGGCATAACTATAGAACACCAAACGTTACGTATGTTCCGAAAAGGTGAATTTTTTACTGAATTGACACATTATTACAGAACACTCTGTTATGACGTTCACAAAACCCAGTATAAACCTTCACTCATTAAGGAATTGTGGCGTGGGTTGCAAAGCTGTTAACTCATCGCGACAGGCGCATCATCCACGCCTAATATTGCAAAAACATGAATAACTGGTCGGATCACTAAGGAGCATCACCATGCGTTTGGCACACTCTGTGTTAGCACTGGCACTGCTGGTTCCCAGCCTTGTCTCAGCTCATGCTTTTAAGATCGGCGATCGCGTTCCGCCGGTCGGCGTGAGCGATAGGGGCGAGTTACTTTATCAACAAGATAAGTTTAGCTACCAACCGTGGAATAGCGCGCAGCTGAGTGGAAAAGTGCGTGTCATCTTACATATTGCCGGGCGCTCTTCGGCCAAAGAGCAGAACGCCGCGCTGATTGAAGCGATCAAAGCGGCTAAGTTTCCGCACGACCGCTATCAGACCACCACCATTGTGAACACCGATGATGCCATTCCCGGCACGGGGATGTTCGTGCGCAGCAGTATTGAGAGCAACAAGCAGCAATATCCGTGGTCGCAATTTATCGTCGACAGCAACGGTAACGTGCGTAAAGTCTGGCAGCTGGAGAAAGGCGGCTCAACGATTGTGGTGCTGGATAAGACCGGACATGTGCGTTACGCCAAAGAAGGGGCACTCACGCAGGATGAAGTGCAGCAGGCGATGACGTTGATTCGTGAGTTGTTGCAGTAAAAACGGAGGTCGCTATCAATGGCGACCCTGTGTTGCCAGGCTTGCCTTCTGTATTCATCCCGGAATTAACAGCGAAAACACAGGCTGCGAATTTCTCTGTTGATCCCGGAATGAGCAACGAAAACATAGGTTGCTTTCGCAAGTTGCGCGTCAGGAACTAAAAAAGCGAGACGCGGAAACCCGGATTCAGGAAGGATTCGCGCGGCGTGTAGTCGAGAGTTTTGCCTTGCCAGTCATGCACGTGGGCTCCCGCCGCAATCGCCACCGCATGACCTGCTCCGGTATCCCAAATATTGGTTGGCCCGAAGCGCGGATAGAGCTGCGCTTTGCCTTCCGCCACCAGACAGAATTTCAGTGAAGAGCCAATTGCCGTGGTTTGATGTTCGCCTAACTGTGTCAGATACTCTTTCAGCTCTTCATCTTTATCCGCATGCGAGCGGCTGACAACTACCAGCAGTGGACGCGCCTCGCGCACCTGAATTTGCGTCTTATGGCCGCCCTCTTCTTTCCAGGCTTTGCCTTCTGCTGCCGAATACATCACACCCAACGCGGGCGCATAGACCACACCTAACACCGGCTTACCGTTTTCAATCAGGGCAATATTGACGGTGAATTCACCGTTGCGCTTGATGAACTCTTTGGTGCCATCCAGCGGATCCACCAGCCAATATTTTTTCCAGTTCTGGCGCACCGCCCAGCTCGGCGGATCTTCCTCTGATAACACCGGCACTTCGGGAGATAGCGCGGCCAACCCTTCAACGATGACTTTGTGCGCCGCGAGATCGGCAGCCGTTACCGGCGAATCATCTGACTTGCGCGTCACATCCATCGGCTGCTCACCCGCATAGACATGCATAATCGCATCGCCTGCTTCACGCGCCAGTTGGCTAATTTTATCTAACATTATTCACCTCTTTTCCGCTGATTCTGCCTGTCAGACATCAACAGCTCACCTCTACACATTTTAGCAGTTGTGTCCCGATGCTCTGCGGCTGAACTGTCTGAAACGGCAATCTATATGATTATCAATACCATAGTTCAAGGTTGGCGGCTATGGCGTGATACTGAATCCCTTTTTAGCGGACAGCGAAGCCTGCTGATGTGTGAAAGCCTGAGACACATCACAAATTGAAATGATAATTCGTCATTGTTTTACATTATTTTGAGAGGCCCATTAGATCAGACAAGGAGCAAATCATGTTCAAAGCGAGC
Organism: Erwinia sp. S63; assembly: GCF_016625195.1. Lineage (GTDB taxonomy): Bacteria > Pseudomonadota > Gammaproteobacteria > Enterobacterales > Enterobacteriaceae > Pantoea. The sequence goes on along the minus strand of NZ_JACVUP010000013.1, from coordinate 29,193 downwards.
ATGTCGTTACTGGCGCTGTGTGTGACGGCGGCCACGGTGCAAGCCGCTACAGTGGATCTGCGCATTCTGGAAACCACCGATCTGCACAGTAATATGATGGATTTCGATTACTACAAAGACACACCAACTGAGAAATTTGGCCTGGTGCGCACCGCCACGCTGATTCAACAGGCACGCGCAGAAGCAAAAAACAGTGTGCTGGTCGATAACGGCGACATCATTCAGGGCAGTCCGTTAGGCGATTACATGGCCGCTAAGGGGCTGAAAAAAGGCGATGTGCATCCGGTATATAAAGCGATGAACACGCTGGATTACGCGGTGGGCAACTTAGGCAATCACGAATTCAATTACGGCTTACCCTATCTGCAGAAAGCGATTGCCGGGGCACGCTTTCCCTATGTGAATGCCAACATTATCGATGAAAAGAGCGGAAAACCGCTGTTTAACCCCTATCTCATCAAAGAAACCACCGTTACCGACCGCAGCGGTAACCCGCATCGCTTAAAAATTGGCTACATCGGCTTCGTTCCACCGCAGATTATGGTGTGGGATCGCAACAATCTGCAGGGCAAAGTGCGCGTTGATGACATCACGGAAACAGCGAAGCGCTATGTGCCGGAAATGCGCGCAAAAGGTGCTGAAATAATCATCGCCATCCCCCACTCAGGTTTAAACAGTGAGCCTTATCACGCCATGGCAGAGAATTCCGTCTACTACCTCAGCCAGGTGCCGGGGATTGACGCCATTATGTTTGGTCACGCGCATGCGGTGTTCCCCAGCAAAGAGTTCGCAGCCATTAAAGGCGCTGACATTGCTCAAGGCACGCTGAACGGTGTTCCGGCAGTGATGCCCGGCATGTGGGGCGATCATCTCGGCGTGGTCGATCTGGTACTGAATAACGAAGGCGGCAAGTGGCAGGTCACGCAGGGCAAGGCTGAAGCGCGGCCCATATACGATCCGGTTGCTAAAAAATCACTGGCCGCAGAAGACAGCGGTCTGGTGAAAGTGCTGGAGCAGGATCACCGTGCCACGCGTGAGTTTGTTGCTAAGCCTATCGGTAAATCCGCCGATGTGATGTACAGCTACCTGTCGCTGGTGCAGGACGATCCCACTGTGCAGATCGTAAATAATGCCCAGCGCGCCTATGTTGAGCACTTTATTCAGGGCGATCCCGATCTCGGCCGCCTGCCAGTGCTTTCGGCTGCCGCACCGTTTAAAGCCGGTGGGCGTAAAAACGATCCCGCCAGCTATACCGAAGTAGAGAAAGGTGAGCTGACCTTCCGCAATGCCGCCGATCTGTATCTTTATCCGAATACTCTGGTGGTGATGAAAGTCACAGGTGCACAGGTGAGAGAGTGGCTGGAATGCTCAGCCGCGCAGTTTAATCAGATCGATCCGCACAGCAGTAAACCGCAAGCGCTAATTAACTGGGATTTCCGCACCTACAACTTCGACGTGATTGATGGCGTCGATTACCAAATCGATGTGACGCAGCCTGCACGCTATGACGGCGAATGTACGTTGATTAATAAAGACGCTTCACGCATTAAGGATCTGACATGGCAGGGTAAGCCCATCGACCCTAATGCGGTATTCCTCGTCGCCACTAACAACTATCGTGCTTACGGCGGGAAGTTTGCCGGCACCGGCGATAAATACGTGGCGTTTGCTTCACCAGATGAGAACCGTTCAGTGGTCGCGGCTTATATCAGCAGCGAAACCAAAGTAAACGGCGAAGTGAAACCGCAGGCCGATCATAACTGGCGTTTAGCGCCGATTCACAGTGATACGCCGCTGGATATTCGCTTTGAAACGGCACCGGGCGAGAAAGCCACGCAGTTTATTGAGAAGTACGCTGATTATCCGATGAAAGCCATGGGCAGTGACGAGATCGGCTTTGCGATTTGGCGGGTGGATTTGCAGAAGCAGTAATAGGCTATAGCCGGGCTGCCAAATGAAGGGAGGGCACCCGGCTTTGATGCATCACCGCGAGCACAATAATCCCCTGTTGGATTGCCTGGTAATAAATCATATGACTCACAAAGGGAAAACTGAGTACACCTTCGGCGAGATCGGACGCTCTGCTGATCCCCATCGTCGGTAGTTCAGACAGCGTGTGCAATGTGTGCTGCAAACGTCTCAAGTATTGATGAGACTGCGCTTCGCCCCAGTGCTGCAAGGTGAACTGACGAATATCGACAAGATCCTGCCGCGCTTCATCCGTGAGCTGAAATTTGGCCATTTAATCCAGTAGTTGATTGAAAAATGTTTCACCGTCGGTCAGTCGTCCGTTGGCAACGTCTTCTCTGGCTCGGGCAATTTTTTCCTGCAAAAACTGCTGCTTCATGAGTTCAATTGCCTGAAACTCTTCAGCAGATATGACAACGGCGACAGGTTTTCCGTTCCGACTGATTTGTACCGGTTCACGCTGAGCTTTGAGAAGCATATCCCCAAATTGTGTTTTAGCTTCGTTGGCAGAGAGTAGATACATATCGCACCTTCCGCTTAAATCGTTCGATTCGCTCATTGTATTAGCCAATCGGGTAAAGATCAGCCAGATTTACAAACAAAAAAACCGGCATTTATGCCGGTTTTAATGAAGTGCTGAATGATTACAGAATTTCCAGCAGCTCGACTTCGAACACCAGGGTGCTGAATGGCGGGATGGATGCGCCAGCACCGCGTTCGCCGTAGGCGAGGTTTTGTGGAATCACTAATTCCCACTTAGAACCCACTGGCATCAGGGTCAGCGCTTCAATCCAGCCCGCGATCACGCCGCTTACCGGGAATTCAGCCGGTTCGCCACGCGCCACTGAGCTATCAAACACCGTGCCGTCGATCAGCTTGCCAGTGTAGTGCACACGGACACGATCCTGACGCGATGGGATTGGGCCATCGCCTTGAGTGATCACGCTGAACTGTAAACCAGATTCCGTGCTGCTCACGCCTTCACGCTGGGCGTTCTGCTCCAGGAATTTATGGCCATCAGCAGCCATCGCTTCCACACGCTCACGACGCACGCCTTCTGCACGTTCGTGCACTTCACGCAGCGCGCGATGTACCACGTCAACAGGCACAGCCGGTGAGTTCCCTTCCAGCGCGTCGCGCAGACCCGCGAGCAGTGCTTCTGGCTGCAGGCCCTGCAGTCCAGATTCCTGCAGCTGCTGGCCGACCTGTAAACCGATACCGTAACTTGCTTGTGATTCGACGCTGTCGAATGAAGGGGTGGTCATCTTGATTCCTTAATCCCGGAGAAAATAGAAACGGCAGCATAACAGCGCAGGCGGCTGGCGTAAAATCTGCAGCGCCGCAGATGACATTTACCAGTGAAAGAGAAACAATACGCAGGTCAAATTTTTCAATGCTGGCAGGCACTTCGCGCCCGCATTGCCCATACTATAGCTGTGGCAACGTTTTCGTCGCACAGCGCTAAGAAAGAGAGAATACATGGGCCAGATCGCCCCACGACGCCGCAGGACGCGCGCACCGCGTGCTTTTACTTTATCGAGGTTGCAACGTTGGCTGCCGCAATTTTCGCGCAAGGCCGCCAGCGAGGAGGATTCACGAATGGCTTCTGATACCCCTTCCCGCGTTCCCGCCGTGCTGCTGCGCGTCTGGCATCTACTGGATGATGTGCGCTGGATGAACCCGCTACCGGCCTTCCATCGCCGTGGCATTGTGATTGCCTTACTGGTTCTGCTATTAGCGTTTCTCTGGCCGAGCAGTACGCCGCAATATCCCATTGAGCGCCCGGCAGATAACAGCAGCAAAGAGGTGCCGTTACAGGCAGAGATTTACGATAACAAGCAGCCGCAGAACGCCCAGCCGAAAACCGATTCTCAGGGCGAATGGCATAACTACACGGTGGCGTCAGGTCAGACGCTGGCACAGTTGTTCCGCGACAATAATCTGCCGGTGAATGATGTGTTCGCGATGGCACGCGTCGAGGGCGACGATCAGCCGCTTAGCGCACTGAAGAATGGCCAGCAGGTAAAGGTTCGTCAGAACGCGCAAGGCGTGGTGACAGGATTAACGGTGGATAGCAGCAACGGCCCGGTGTTATTTACTCGCCAGCCAGACGGCAGCTTTATCCGCGCCCAGTAAACCGCAGAAACAAAAACGCCGGCACATGGCCGGCGTTTTCGCGTTACCGAGTAAAAAATTACTCAGCCACTACATTCACAACCAGTTTAGCGAATACTTCGCTGTGAACCTGGAAGTCAACTTCGTGCTCACCGGTAGAACGCAGAACGCCGTTTGGCAGACGCACTTCGCTCTTAGCCACTTCAACGCCAGCTGCAGTAACTGCATCAGCGATGTCGCGGGTACCGATTGAACCGAACAGTTTACCTTCGTCGCCTGATTTAGACGCGATGGTAACGGTGCCCAGTGCGTTGATTTTCTCTGCACGTGCGTTAGCAGCAGCCAGAACGTCAGCCAGTTTGGCTTCCAGTTCAGCGCGACGTGTTTCGAAGAACTCAACGTTTTTCTTGGTAGCAGGAACAGCTTTACCCTGTGGAACCAGGAAGTTACGAGCGTAGCCCGCTTTAACGTTAACCTGATCACCCAGGCTGCCCAGGTTTGCTACTTTATCAAGCAGAATAACTTGCATTACCTTATCCTCTTAAAGTCGTTAATGGACAACTACCAATTACTGATGACGATCAGTGTATGGCAGCAGGGACAGGTAGCGAGCGCGCTTGATGCAACGAGCGAGCTGACGCTGGTATTTTGCACGAGTACCGGTAATACGGCTCGGGACAATTTTACCGCTTTCGGTAATGTAGTTTTTCAGTGTAGCGATATCTTTGTAATCAATCTCTACAACGCCTTCCGCGGTGAAACGGCAGAATTTGCGACGACGGAAATAACGTGCCATTTGGCTAGTCTCCAGAATCTATCAATTCAATCTGCTCGGCATGTAACACCATTCTGCTCTGACCATTGCGTGCCTGATGGCAGCTAATGAAACCTTCGAGAACGAGTTGCGTACCGACCGTTATATGTTGAGTAATCACCTGATGGGTGCTGCCGCTGATAATCACCGGCATCTGACACCAAGCTTGCCGGTGAAAACCGGCTTCCTCCTGCACAGAACGATGCTCAAGCACGAACTGGCAGTGAGGAATCCCTGACGGACTGACTTTTCGAACTGGCGTCTTGCACACAGTGCCTGACAGGCGCAGTCGATTTGCCGTCATGTCGGATTACTCTTCAGAATCCCCAGCATCTGAGTCATCTGATGATTCGTTAGCGAAGTCTTCGCGACGATCACGACGCTCATCTTTCGCTTTAACCATCGGAGATGCTTCAGTTACCGCGTGCTTAACGCGCATAACCATGCTGCGGATAACGGCGTCGTTGAAGCGGAAGTTAGTTTCCAGCTCGTCAATCACTTCCTGCGGTGCTTCTACGTTCAGCAGAACATAGTGAGCTTTGTGCAGTTTGTTGATTGGGTAAGCCAGCTGACGGCGGCCCCAGTCTTCCAGACGGTGAATCGTGCCCTGTGCACCGGTGATAGCACCAGTGTAACGCTCGATCATACCTGGAACCTGTTCGCTCTGGTCAGGATGGACCATAAATACGATTTCGTAATGACGCATCGATAGCTCCTTACGGATTATTCAGCCTCCTGTCGGGGTCAGCTGCGGCCCATGGAAGCAAGGAACGTTATAGGTTGTGAATCATTTAATTGAAACACACCTCTGAATGCAGCTGAAAAATTGACGCGTAATCATACTGGCGTCCCCCTGGAAACTCAAGCGCACAATTCATCAAATCGCGTGGGTCATGCCAGTTAAGCGCACCTTTTGTGCTAAGGATTAAGATTCAGCAGGTTAGCGAGGGTTTATTCAAAATTGCTGATGGAGGCGTTCAACAGGGCGATCTGGCATCAATGTGGCGAAGAACTAAACTATTTACAGGCGCAACGGTTTGGCTTATTCGCGGCGTCTGAGAGTGCAATCCCTGGAGTGAGGAGTCGAATATGAAAACCATCATTTTCGCCACTTTACTGGGTCTCTTCCTGTCTCCACCCGCTTTCGCCAGCTCCGCTGACTACGCGCAGCAGATGAGAAGTAACAGCAGCAATGCGGCTTCAGGCTATGTCTATGTCAACCGGCTGGATGCGCCTGGCAGTAACCCAGTCAGTGCGAATACCAGTGCAGCAGATCGTCTTTCTTCACAACTGTAAATCGGATGACGTAACGGGCTGGCTCACTTTGCCAGCCCGAGTTGTTTCTATAGCTGATGTTTGAAAAAACTCACCAGCGCGGTAAGGGCTGACGGCGTGATTTTGTGGCCAATTTGCTTTTCCGACAGGTAGGTCATTTTTTCGTTCAACGCGGCTTCACGCAGCGCTTTCTCCAGCCGGACAGTTTCAGCAAAGGGCACCACTTCATCGGCTTCACCGTGCCATAACAGCAACGGGCGATTGGCCAGCTTATCCAGCTGCTGGCTGGGGTCGTAAGGTGCCAGCGGCGCGAGGCGAGCAGCGAAGGCCTCTTTCTGCTCTGGCGTACGCGCCACCAGCGGCGGGAACAGCGTATGACTGAGCTGCATAAAGTAACCGGATCCCATCATACAAGCGACGCTATGAATCTGTGGATAGCGCACCATCGCGCCCAACGCCGTCATGCCGCCCATCGAAGCACCAGCCACCGCGAAGCGCTCATCGGCAATCAAATCTTTCTCACGCAGCGCCGCTTCTAACAGCGGCACTTCGTCGATGTTCTGTTTGAGGATCTCCCAGAAGTGCGTCATACGCGCTTCGGTATCCCCGTTGTAGCGTGCGCCATGCATGTCGGCATCCGGCATCACGACGCGGAACCCAGCCTGCGCCAGCGCCACCGCAAAGTAGCTGTACACTTCTTTGGATGAGGTAAAGCCGTGATAAAACAGGATGGTGGGTAAACGTGCCTGCCGCTGCCCGGCGGGAGCCGCGTGAATACACTCGATGCCTGCCAGGTTTTCCGTCGCCAACTCAATCATACCGCCTCCGTTGAGAATGATTATCACCCGTCACAGTGTAAGCGCTGAGCGGCAAAACGCGAGCGACTTCACATTTAATCAGAATAATTTCTGTACTAAACCTTTTGCCACATTTGCCGTTGATCTTGTACCCCTCCAATAATATTGAAATAGGTACTTTATGAAGCGTCTCTCTCTCAGCGCCATGGGTCTCGGCATTAAACTGTCTGTATTGACGTCTTTAAGCGTGGCAATTGTGCTGTTTACCCTGACCTTAACCCTGAGTCATAACGCGGCACGCCAACTGGAGCAGTTGGCGACCGACGATATGCAAAATCAGGTGTTGGGCATCAATGAAATGGCCACCATGTTTAACGCCACGTTGTCTGAAAAAGTGGCGAACTACACCAAACTTTTCCAGAGCTTCCTGCCCAAGCGCTTTAGTCGTGATGAGAACGATCGCATTCAGGTCGGCGAATTCAGCACGCCTACGCTGCGCGCCGGGCTGAAAACCCTCAACCTCGATCAAATCGCGGTGGATGATTTTCTTGATCGCACCGGTGCGGTGTCGACCATCTTTGTGCGCGATGGTGAAGACTATGTCCGTATCGCTACCTCGCTGAAAAAACAGGACGGTAACCGCGCCATCGGCACCAAACTGGATCGCAGCAGCGCGGCGTGGCGCAGCGTCAATCAGGGCGAAGTTTATCGCGGACTTGCCACGCTATTTGGCCATCGTTATATCACCCAGTATCAGCCGGTGCAGGATGAGAGCGGCGCGGTGATCGCTATTCTGTTCGTTGGCGTACAGATCGATACGCAATACGCCCTGATGCGCGACAAAGTGCTGGCGCGCCATCTCGGCGACAGTGGCAACTTCTTTGTGTTGAACGGTGCCGCCGGCAGCACGCAGGGACAGTATCTGTTTGATCGTCAATCAGAAGGCAAATTGCCGCGTTGGGATCAGACCGTCCAGCAGCAACTGTTAACCCAGCCAAAAGGATTAATGAGTATTGAGCTCGACGGCGAGACTAAGTTACTGGCGTGGCAGCAACTGCCGGGCTGGAACTGGATTATTGCCGGAGAAGTGAGTCGCGCCAGCCTGCTGGCCCCGATTACCCAGAGCCGTAACCTGTTTATCGTGATTGGCTTTGCACTGGTGATCGCTTTCGCCGTGGGCTTTATCTGGTACAGCCGCCGGGCTATTACGCGTCCGTTGCAGCAGGTGATTCATCTGGCGGAGCAATATGCAGCCGGGAATTTGCAGGCGCATCTGGATTCCACCCGTCGTGACGAAATCGGCCAACTGGTAGCGGCGATTAACGGCATCGGCGATGGGCTGGAAAAAGTGGTGAGTCAGGTTCGTCATGCGGCACGCGATATCAGTCGTGGCACTGACACTATCGCCGCCAGCAGCTCCAGCATTAGCGAACAGATCAATCGTCAGGCGAGTAGCGTGGAAGAGACCTCTGCCAGCATGGAGCAGTTTGGGGCCACCGTGGCGCAAACCGCGGCCAACGTCCGCCAGGCGATGGCGCTGGTCGGTGAAGCGGCCAGCACCGTCAATCATGGCGGCAGTACGGTAGCACGCTCGGTCGCAACCATGGCGGAGATCCGCGTGGCTTCACAAAGCATTGCTGATATCACCCATGTGATTGAATCGATCGCTTTCCAGACCAATATTCTGGCACTTAACGCGGCGGTGGAAGCGGCGCGTGCCGGTGAGCACGGCAAAGGCTTTGCCGTGGTGGCAGCGGAAGTGCGTGCGCTGGCGCAGCGCAGTGCCAATGCGGCTAAAGAGATCGATAATCTGATCGCCACCTCCATCGACAAAGTGGCGGCTGGGCATACGCTGTCGGAGCAAACGCGTGATGCGATGCAGCATATCGTCAGCCATATTGAGCAGGTGAAAACGCTGATGGGCGAGATCAATATCGCCGCACAAGAGCAGGCAGCGGGCATTGGTCAGGTTAATCTGGCGATGAATCATATTGGCCAGGCGACGCACCAAAGCAGCGATATGATCACCCAATCGGAAACCACCGCGCAGACGCTAAGCCAGCAAGGTCATCATTTGACGCAGCTGGTGAGTGTTTTTCATCTGAAAGACTGATGTGAACAAGGAAGATGGCCTAAACTGGAGCCATCTTCCTTTCCAGGAGCGTGTTATGCGTCGCTTTTTACTGGTGTTGAGCCTATTACTAACCGGATGTGCTGCGTTGAAAACCACGCCGGAAGCCCCACCGCCGCCCACCAGCCACGCGCAGGAGATTAGTCGTGCGCAAAGTTATGGCTTGCGCAAGCTGGGCAATATCACGGTCTCTACCCGTGGTTCACCGGATGATGCCGAGCGCGCACTGGCCGCACGCGCGAATCAGGCAGGCGCGGTTTACTATCAAATCCTGATGCTGGATGAAACCACGCTGCCCGGTTTTTGGTATGGCACTGCGATTCTCTACGGTGCGCCTTCAGCCAGCGCTGGCGCGCAACAGTAAGCGTGTGCAGAGGTCGTCACTCAGCGAACGTCGCCCCCGCATATCCAGATGTTGATCGCACCAGCCATCGGCCAGCGGCGGTTCTGCCACTTTCAACAGAATCGCTGCACTCGCCAGTTGTAACAGTTCCTGCGTCACCTCACGTGCCATACCTTCCCGCACATGGTTGAGCTGCAGCCTTAACTGGCGCCAGCGACGATCAAAGTGGCGATTGCTGCCTTTTACCGCTTCAAATTCATCGTTGAGCATGGTCATGACGTCTGCCTGACGACCCAGCACGCGCAGCACGTCGAGGCACATCACGTTGCCAGAACCCTCCCAGATGCTGTTGACCGGCATCTCACGGTACAGACGCGGCAGTTCACTCTCTTCGCAGTAGCCGATGCCGCCCAGCACTTCCATCGATTCAGCCACAAACGGCATGCCCGCTTTGCAGATGCCAAACTTGGCGGCGGGGGTGAACAGCCGCGCATATAAACGTTCATGCTCACTGGCGGGGGTGGACCATGCGCGTGCTAATCGCATCAGCAGCGCGGTTTGCCCTTCCAGTTGCAGGGCCTGCTGCGCCAGCACGATGCGCATTAATGGCTGATCGCTAAGGTTTTTGCCCATCACCTGACGCTGCTGCGCGTGATGCAGGGCAATCGATAAGGCGCGGCGCATTAAGCCATGGCTGCCCAAGGCGCAATCAAAGCGCGTCATGCCGCCCATTTTCAGGATCAGCCGCACGCCATCGCCCTCTTCGCCCATCAACCAGCCAATCGCATCCTGAAATTCCACCTCGGCGCTGGCGTTGGAGCGGTTGCCGAGCTTGTCCTTCAGGCGCTCGATGCGAATGGCGTTGCGCGTGCCATCAGGCAGCAGACGCGGCAGAAAGAAACAGCTCAGTCCTTGCGAAGTCTGCGCCAGAATGAGATGCGCATCGCTTTGCGGCACAGAGAAAAACCATTTGTGACCGGTGATCCTATACGGTTCACCCGTGCCGCGTGCCCCAATCGGTTCCGCGCGCGTGCTGTTGCTGAGCACATCGGTTCCGCCCTGCTTCTCGGTCATGCCCATGCCAATCAACAGGCCGCGCTTTTTGTTGCCCGGCTGGTGATGCGCATCGTAGCGATCGCTCAGCAGCGCCTCGCGCCAATCCGCGTAGGCTTCCGGCAGATGATTTTGCAGTAGCGGAATGGCGGCGTGAGTCATGGTCACCGGACAGAGCGAACCCGCTTCTACCTGAGCATGCAGCATAAATCGCGCTGCACGCGCCACCATCGCATTGGGCTGCACATCGGGCTGCCAGCTGAGATTATGCAAACGGCTGGCACACAACCCCTGCATTAACAGATGCCAGGCCGGGTGAAAGCGCACCTCGTCCAGCCGCTCACCGCGTGCGTCGTAGCGCTGCAGTTCCGGCGGTTGGGTATTCGCCAGCCGGCCTAACTCCAGCGATTCGGCGCTGCCCAGTTGCAGTCCGACAGAGGCCAGCCATTCGCGGTCCCAGCCTGCACCTTCACGTGCCACGGCCTCGCACAAGGCGATATCGCGGGTGAATAAATTGCTGTTACTGAGAGGATGGGGCTGATTGAAAACGCTGTGGGTTGTCCAGGTCATAATGTGGCATCTCCCTCATAAAACGCATGGTTCAAGTATGAGGGGGATGTGCAGTTATGCCTGGCTCAGAAACACTTTTGCGGAGGGGATCACGCCAAACGCTGACGTACCGCTTCGAACAGGCAGACGCCGGTGGCGACAGAGACGTTCAGTGAAGAGACGCTGCCCGCCATTGGGATGCTGATCAGCTCATCACAGTGTTCACGGGTCAGACGACGCATGCCTTCGCCTTCCGCGCCCATCACCAACGCCATCGGGCCAGTCATTTTGCTCTGGTACACGGTGTGATCGGCTTCACCTGCGGTGCCAACCACCCAGATGTTGTACTCCTGCAGTAAACGCAGGGTACGTGCCAGGTTGGTGACGCGAATCAATGGCACGTTCTCTGCTGCACCACTGGCGACTTTTTTCGCCGTGGCATTCAGCGGGGCGGCACGATCTTTCGGCACGATGACGGCATGCACGCCCGCCGCATCGGCGCTACGCAGGCAGGCACCGAGGTTATGCGGATCGGTAACGCCATCCAGTACCAGCAGGAACGGTTTTTCCAGGCTTTGCAGCAGATCCGGCAGATCGCCTTCCTGATAGTTTTTACCCTGTTTAACGCGTGCCACGATACCCTGATGCACACCGCCTTCCACCTGGCTGTCGAGCCATTGGCGGTTAGCCACCTGAACCACAATTCCCTGAGCTTCCAGTGCGGCAATCAGCGGCTGCAGGCGACGATCGTCACGGCCTTTGAGAATAAAGACTTCCTGGAAACGCTGAGGATCACGTTCCAGCAGCGCCTGCACGGCATGAATACCAAAAATTATTTCACTCATTTGTTTGCTCAAGGTTGGATGTATCGATTTGAAAATTTGAGTATTAATTTAGGTGCGCATAACTGCGCACCCTACAAAACGCGCTGTTCGAACCTACGGTTGCCATCACAACGTGCTGACCTTACGTTGGGTCGCCATTTACGGCGACCCTGGCATCAGGATGCGATCTGCCTTCAGGCTTCACGACCCAGCCCTCAGGCTTCGTTAGGTTTCTTCTTTGACCCGCGCTTGGCCTTGGTAGCGGCGGCGATTTTACGGGTTTTCTCGGAGACTTTTTTGCCTTTTTTCTCGGTTTTTGCCGCTGGCTCAGCAGCCGATGGCTTTTTCTTCTCGCTGCGGAACGCTGAATCTGGCTCGAATGTGCCCTTCTTACCCGCATCGCGACGACGTCTGGCCGGTGGCTTGCCGCCGCGCTTCTCACGTTCACGCTCGGTTTTACCTTCACCGCGCGGCGCACGCTTACTGGAGATCAGCGCGAAATCGATTTTGCGCTCATCCATGTGAACCGCTTCAACACGCACTTCCACCGTATCGCCCAGACGATAAGTACGGCCACCGGATTCACCAATCAAACGCTGACCAATCGGATCAAAGCGGTAGTAGTCGTTATCCAGTGAAGAGACGTGCACCAAACCATCGATAAACAGATCGTTGAGACGCACAAAGAAGCCAAAACCGGTCACGCTGGAGATCACGCCGCTAAACACGTTGCCAACCTGATCCTGCATGAAGTCGCATTTCAGCCAGTCCGCAACATCACGCGTGGCTTCATCGGCACGGCGTTCGGTCATCGAACAGTGCTGGCCGAGTTGCAGCATCTGCTGCATATCATAGTGATAACCGCCGTTTGGCGTGGTGTTGCCTTTCAGCGTGCCCTGCTCTTTCGCCAGCAGGTATTTGATCGCACGGTGCAGCAGCAGATCAGGATAACGACGAATTGGCGAGGTGAAGTGTGCATAGGACTGCAACGCCAGGCCAAAGTGACCACGGTTTTCAGGATCGTAAACCGCTTGCTTCATCGAGCGCAGCAGCATGGTTTGCAGCATCTCTGCATCCGGACGATCGGCCACTTGCTTGAGCAATTCGGCATAATCCACAGGCTGCGGTTTAGCGCCACCAGGCAGGCTTAGGCCCAGCTCGTTCAATACGGTGCGGAAGCTTTTGATACTGTCTTCGGTTGGACGATCGTGATCGCGGAACAGCGCAGGCTCCTGATGTTTCTCAACAAAACGCGCAGAGGCGATGTTAGCGAGGATCATACACTCTTCGATCAGCTTGTGCGCATCGTTACGCACAGTGCGTTCAACGCGATCAATACGACGTTCCGCATTGAAGATAAATTTGGCTTCTTCAGTTTCGAAGGAGATGCCGCCACGCTGTTCGCGCGCAGTTTCCAGCTCCTGATACATATGATGCAGCTCTTCAAGGTGTTTAACCTGCGCTGCATACTGCTCACGCAGCTCGGAATCGCCCTGCAGAATGTTCCACACCTTGGTGTAGGTCAGACGCGCGTGGGAGTTCATCACCGCTTCGTAGTGCTTATAGCCGGTGAGCTTGCCGCTGGAAGAGATGGTCATCTCGCACACCATGCACAGACGATCCACCTGCGGGTTCAGCGAGCACAAACCGTTGGAGAGGATCTCCGGCAGCATCGGCACCACTTGTGACGGGAAGTAAACCGACGTGCCGCGCTGATGCGCTTCGTCATCTAACGCCGTACCTGGGCGCACGTAATAGCTGACGTCCGCAATCGCTACCCACAGACGCCAGCCGCCACCGCGTTTTTTCTCACAGTAAACGGCATCATCGAAGTCACGCGCATCTTCACCATCGATGGTGACGAGCGGTAACTCACGCAGATCGACGCGACCTTTTTTAGCCGCTTCAGGCACCTGCTCTTGCAGTTTCGAAATCTCTTTCTCAACTTCTTCTGGCCAGGTGTGTGGGATCTCGTGGGTGCGTAGCGCCATATCGACCGCAAGGCCGGTGCCCATATTATCGCCAAGAATCTCGGTAACCTTGCCGATAGCTTTGGTGCGGCGGGTTGAGCGCTGCACGATCTCTACGACCACCACCGAGCCCATACGCGCGCCCTGGGTTTCTTCCTGCGGGATCAGAATGTCGAAGCTCAGGCGGCTGTCATCCGGCACCACAAATCCAGTACCGGCATCGGTAAAGTAACGGCCAACGATTTGGCTGTTACGGGGTTCCAGCACGCGCACAACGCGTGCCTCGCGACGACCTTTTCGATCCGCGCTGCCTGGCTGTGCCAGAATCACATCACCGTGCAGGCAAAATTTCATCTGCTCAGCAGAGAGATAGAAATCATCTTTCTGGCCTTCGACGCGCAGGAAGCCATAGCCATCACGATGGCCAATCACTTTGCCGCGCAGTAAGTCGAGGCGTTCTGGCAGGGCGTAACATTGACGACGGGTAAACACCAGCTGACCGTCACGCTCCATGGCGCGCAGACGACGGCGCAGCGCTTCGAGCTGCTCTTCGCTGGTGATATTCAATTCCTGGGCAATTTCATCGCGATTGATGGGTTTCTCACGCTTTTCTAACAGCGCCAGAATAAATTCGCGGCTTGGAATGGGGTTGTCGTACTTTTCTGCTTCTCTATCCTGATAAGGATCTTTTGACATTACGGTTCCTCCGATGTCATTTAATTTGGATTGCCACCGGCGGTTCGGACAATAAAATTTGGTACAGTGAATCGTTATCTTTGACCAGATCGGCCAACGTATAGTTATCCAACTCTTTGAGGAATAACTGGACCGCATCGTGCAGCGCCTTGCGCAGACGACAGGCCGGTGTGATGGCACACTCCTCACAGTTCACCAGCTGCAAAGGCTCCATTTTTCTCACTACCTGACCAATGACGATTTTTTCCGGGTCCATGCCTAAACGAATTCCGCCGTTTTTACCGCGTGTTGCGGCGACAAAGCCAGCCCGGCTGAGTTGGTTGATGATTTTAACCATATGGTTACGCGACACCCCGTAGGTATCGGTGACTTCGGTAATGTTGGTCTGCTTACCTTCCGGCAACGTCGCCATGTAAATCAGCGCACGCAGACCATAATCGGTGAAACTCGTTAGCTGCACATATACCTCGGTGAATCATCGGGCGTTAGGGTTATGCGCCGGTCGGCGTGGTGTTTAAGTATGATGATAAACCAGAGCGTGGAAGCCGGTGCGTTTTTTCTTAAGCAAGTATCGATAATTGCAAGAAAAAAGAGAGTGAGCGGAGTCAAAGAGCGGATAAACAAAGGCCGGACAGTGTCCGGCCATGTCAGATTATGCGTCGAACGGGTCGCGCAGAATCATGGTCTCACTACGGTCCGGGCCAGTAGAAATAATATCAATCGGCACACCGGTCACTTCTTCTACACGTTTGATGTAGTCACGCGCGGCCTGCGGCAGACCTTCCAGCGTTTTCACGCCAAAGGTGGTTTCGCTCCAGCCTGGCATGGTTTCGTAGATTGGCTCAATACCTTCCCAACCTTCCGCTGCCAGTGGCGTAGTGGTCATCTCGCGGCCATCAGGCATGCGATAAGCCACACAGATTTTCACTTCTTTCAGGCCATCCAGCACGTCCAGTTTGGTCATGCAGAAACCTGACAGGGAGTTGATCTGCACTGCGCGACGTACTGCAACCGCATCCAGCCAGCCGGTACGACGACGACGACCGGTGGTCGCGCCAAATTCGTGGCCCTGTGCACACAGGAACTCGCCAGTTTCGTCAAACAGTTCGGTAGGGAATGGACCCGCGCCGACACGCGTTGAGTAAGCTTTAACGATACCCAGCACGTAATCAACGTAACGTGGACCAATACCAGAACCCGTCGCTACGCCACCTGCTGTGGTGTTAGACGAGGTCACGTACGGATAAGTACCGTGGTCGATATCCAGCAGCGTACCCTGCGCACCTTCGAACATGATCAGATCGCCACGCTTGCGCGCACCGTCCAACAGGTCAGAAACGTCAACCACCATGCTGGTCAGAATGTCAGCCACAGCCAACGTATCGCTCAGCACTTTTTCGTAGTCAACCGCATCAGTTTTGTAGTAGTTAACCAACTGGAAGTTGTAGAAATCGACGATTTCTTTCAACTTAACGGCGAAGGTTTCTTTGTTGAAGAGATCGCTCACGCGCAGACCGCGACGTGCAACTTTATCTTCGTAAGCTGGACCGATACCACGACCGGTAGTACCGATCGCTTTGGCGCCACGCGCCTTCTCGCGCGCCACGTCCATCGCGACGTGATATTGCAGAATCAGTGGACATGCTTCGGAGATCAGCAGACGTTCACGTACCGGCACACCGCGCTCTTCCAGGCCTTTCATCTCTTTCATCAGCGCTTCAGGTGACAGCACAACACCATTACCAATGATGCTGGTCACGTTATCACGCAGGATGCCAGATGGAATTAAGTGGAGGACGGTTTTTTCACCGTTGATGACAAGTGTATGGCCTGCATTGTGGCCACCCTGGTAACGCACAACGTAATTCGCGCGTTCAGTCAGAAGGTCTACGATCTTACCTTTACCTTCGTCACCCCATTGGGTGCCCAGTACGACGACGTTCTTACCCATTTTTTCAAAATCACCGATTGCTTAAAAATGGATTCTACCATCGGTTTTGCTCACTTTCAGCACTTTTAGCATACGATTGCGCGGTTTTTTGCCCGCGTTTTGATCAATACAACATGTTGGGGGAAACATCGACTGCAAGACACAATTTAGCCGTGCGTTATCGCTCAAATTTAACCCTATGCGCTCGCGTGCACGCTCAACATGTAATAAATCACCACGCCCGCCACCACTAACCCACCACCAAAACGATGCAGGATGCGATCGGGCAACTGCGCCATCGAAATAATCATGCGGCGCCAGATGCGCGGCAGAAACATCGGACCCAGCCCTTCCAGCACCAGAACTAATGCCAGCGCCATCCAGATGGTTGTGTTCATGCTATTTTTCCCAAAAAAAAAGGCCGACAACATTGTCGGCCTCAAGGTTATATCAGTTCTTAACGCGCGGCGTTAGTCGGCGCCTTCATAAAGCGGAAGAAATCGCTATCCGGGCTCAACACCATCACATCCTGATTGTCAGAGAAGCTGTTCTCGTAAGCACGCAGGCTGCGGATAAAGGCATAGAAATCAGGATCCTGACCGAAAGCATCAGCAAACAGTTTTGCTGCCTGCGCATCACCTTCACCACGTGAAATCAATGCCTGACGCTGGGCTTCAGCCAAAGTTCGAGTGACCTGGTAATCCGCCTGAGCACGCAGTTTTTCTGCCTCTTCCTGACCTTGAGAACGCTGGCTACGGGCAACCGCTTCACGCTCAGCGCGCATACGGTTATAGATAGCATCAGACACTTCCGCTGGCAGGTTGATCTGCTTGATGCGTACGTCAACCACCTGAATACCCAGTGCAGCCATACTGTTCGGGTTCGGTGCTGGTTCACTGCTGTTAGTTTCACGCTCAACGCGGGCTGCCGCGCTGGCAATCGCATCATCCGCTGCTGGCGTCTGCACTTCGTCATCACTGCCTGCAGTACCGGTGTTCAGGGCATCACGCACGTCGGTGGTCAAACGGCCACGTGAATCCGTGACGATGTCTTTCACATCCAGACGCCCCATCTCAGAACGCAGACGGTCACTGAACTTACGTTTCAGCAGCACTTCAGCCTGAGAAACATCACCACCGCCCGTAGCCAGGTAGTAACGGCTGAAATCACTGATACGCCACTTGATGTAGGAATCAACGATCAGGTCTTTCTTCTCTTTGGTAACAAAGCGATCGGCCTGGTTGTCCATGGTCTGGATACGCGCATCCAGCGACTTCACGGTTTCAATAAACGGGATCTTGAAGTGCAGACCCGGTGCATAAACCTGCGGCTTGTTCTCGTTATCACGCAGAACTTTACCGAAGCGCAACACGATACCGCGCTCACCTTCCTGCACCACGAACAGTGATGCGTACAGCGCCACCAGTACGACAATAATTACGGCAATAATTGGCTTACGCATCGATTACTCCCTCCCTGCGCGCTGGGTATCGTTGCGTAACGCGTTGGCGCGACGCTGGTCCATGATGCTGCTCGGACTGTAAGACGAAGAGTCATCATTGCTGGCACTGCTGCCAGACGAAGGCAGCTTCATCAAATTGGTATTTTTCTGGCCATTCTGACCACCTGAAGCCTGACCACCGCGCATCAGTTGATCCAGTGGCAGCACCATCAGGCTGTTACCACGGTCGTTAACCAATACTTTGCGCGTATGGCTCAGCACGCGTTCCATGCTTTCGATATACAGACGCTCTTTGGTGATTTGCGGTGCCGCTTTGTATTCCGGCAGCAGTAAAGCAAAGCGTGCTACTTCACCCTGCGCTTCTAATACCGTACGCTCTTTGTAAGCGCGGGCTTCTTCCAGAATACGCTGCGCCTGACCGTTTGCACGCGGCTGCACTTCATTCGAATAGGCTTCTGCTTCACGCACATACTGCTCGCGGTTTTCACGTGCGGCGATGGCATCGTCAAACGAGGCCTTCACTTCTTCCGGTGGACGTGCCGCCTGGAAGTTGACGTCAAGCAGGGTAATACCCATGTTATAAGGGCGGATGGTTTCATCCAGCTCACGTTGGGTTTCGCTACGCACCACGGTACGGCCTTCGGTGAGGATACGGTCCATGGTAGAACGACCAATCACACCGCGCAGCGCGCTGTCGGTGGCCTGACGCAGACTGTCGTCAGCGCTGGTGACCGCGTACAGATATTGCTCAGGATTGGTCACGCGGTACTGCACGTTCATTTCCACGCGCACCACGTTTTCGTCCGAAGTCAGCATCACGCCAGAGGCGGCCAGTTCACGCACAGCTTCAACGTTAACGGCACGCACCTGATCGATAAAGGTCGGTTTCCAGTTCAGGCCCGGCTCAACCAGATGGCTGAACTTACCAAAACGGGTCACAACGCCACGTTCTGCTTCTTTGATGGTGTAGAAACCGCTGGCAGCCCAGATGACGACTGCGGCTACGGCAACGATGCCAACCAGTTTGCCACCGCTACCGCCGCCGCGCTGGCCATTGTTGTCACTCTGTTTGCCACCGCCCAGTCCGCCGAGTTTTTTACTCAACTTACGGAAGATATCATCCAGATCAGGAGGCCCCTGATCGCGCCCTCCCTTATTTCCCCCAGAGTTGCCGCCTTGATTATTGCTGCTTCCCCACGGGTCGCGGTCCTGTCCGTTATTTCCGGGCTGATTCCACGCCATGTTTCTACTCCATTTATTGTATTTACGTTTTTTACCCTTCCTCTTTCGAATTGCGGCCCAGAGAAATAATTGCAGCAATTTTCAACAAGTTAGGTAAAGGCGTTAGGGCAATATCAAACAATATAACTGGCTAATGAGGGTTCCTGTTTACACAAACGACGCCAGTCGACGATCGGCATTCGCACGTGCATACCCACAGAACCATCATCTTCATTCCATTCTTTCTCAATCGCCTGCAGCTGATAGAAGCGGCTGCGCAAACGGCCCGCTTCCGGCGGCAGACGTAAATCATACTGCGCAATTTCACCGGCTAAGCGTTCAGATAACGCCTGCCAAAGTAAGGGTAGACCTTCACCGCTCTGAGCAGAAAGCCAGACGCGCGTCGGCTTATTCTCTTCATCACGATCAATACGCGGCACAAAACCGTCCAGCATGTCGATTTTATTCATAATCAACAGCGTGGGAATTTCATCCGATTCGATTTCAGCCAATACTTCATTGACGGCTTCGATGTTGTCATTGACGCGCAAATCGGCGGCGTCAATCACGTGCAGCAATAGCGTCGCCTGACGTGTTTCCTGCAGTGTGGCTTTAAATGCCGCCACTAAGTCATGCGGTAAGTGGCGGATAAACCCTACGGTATCTGCTAATACCACTTCACCCACGTCTGCCACATTCAAACGACGCAGCGTCGGATCGAGGGTCGCAAACAGCTGATCGGCCGCATACACATTGGCTGACGTCACCGCATTGAACAGGGTAGATTTGCCGGCGTTGGTGTATCCCACCAGCGAAACGGTAGGCACATCGGCTTTGGCGCGTGCTTGTCGGCCCTGTTCGCGCTGCTTCTCCACACGCTCAAGGCGGGAAAGGATGAGACTGATGCGGTTGCGTAGCAAACGACGGTCCGTTTCCAGCTGCGTTTCACCGGGACCACGCAAACCGATACCGCCTTTTTGGCGTTCAAGGTGCGTCCATCCACGCACCAAACGGGTTGCCATATGGCGCAACTGTGCCAGCTCGACCTGTAATTTACCCTCATGGGTACGGGCGCGCTGAGCAAAAATATCGAGAATTAAGCCAGTGCGGTCGACAACGCGACATTCACACACTCGCTCGAGATTACGTTCCTGGGCAGGCGACAAGGCATGATCGAATAATACGACCGATGCTCCACTCGCTTTCACCGCATCGGCAATTTCAACTGCCTTTCCTTCACCGACAAAATATTTGGGATGTGGCGCTTTACGGCTGCCAGTGATTACTTGCAGCGCTTCGACGCCCGCAGAAGAGACAAGAGTTTCGAACTCCTGCAAATCTTCCAGCTCTTTGTCTTGGGAGAACCAGATGTGTACCAGTACGGCCTGCTCACCGGCATCATAACGGTCAAACAAGCTATAACCTCGCTAAAATAAAATAACCAGGACGGGAAAACGCTATCGCTCCCCAGCCCTGGCTTTACGGCAGCGCAAAATTATTCTGCGTTATCGCCGTCTTGTTGTGGCTGCGACTGAGCGCCCTGGTTGCTTCCGCCATGGTGGTAATTGCTGCTGCCACCGCTACCGCCCGGGTTGTTGCTATGGTGCGAAACCGGACGAGAAGGAACCACTGTAGAGATGGCGTGTTTGTACACCATCTGGCTAACCGTGTTTTTCAACAGAATGACGAACTGATCAAAGGATTCAATTTGCCCTTGCAGCTTAATACCATTCACCAAATAGATCGAAACCGGTACACGTTCACGACGCAATGCGTTCAAAAACGGGTCTTGTAATGATTGCCCCTTAGCCATTCTATCTTTTCCTTATATGCTTGTTGTTTGTTACTTTAAGAACCGTGGTTCAGAAAAACTGCGTAAAAATTTGCGCACGATAACGGACCAATTGTACACAATCATCCCTGCTACGCACTAACTACCTGAAGCACCGCATTACGGGCTAATTCTGGCTCGTCACTGTTTAACCAGTGGACGTCGGGCCAGCCACGTAACCAGGTCATCTGGCGTTTAGCGAGCTGCCGGGTGGCGCAAATTCCCCGATAAACCATTTCGTCGTAATCGATTTCACCAGAAAGATAAGACCACATCTGGCGATAACCTACACAACGAATGGAAGGCATATCCGTATGCAAATCACCTCGTGCAAACAGTTCACGAGCCTCCGCTTCAAATCCTGACGCTAGCATCTGGTCGTAACGCAACGCAATGCGTTGATGTATCAGTTCACGACTCGCCGGAGCGATAGCAAACTGGTACACGTCGTAGGGTAACGCTTCGCCGGATGTTTTTGTCAGTTCCGTTAAAGTTTTACCCGAAATAAAAAAAACTTCCAGTGCTCGCGAAAGTCTCTGCGGATCATTCGGATGAATACGACTACCGGCGACCGGATCGATTTCACACAGCTGGCGGTGCAGGGCATCCCACCCTTTCTCCGCCGCCATTTGCTCTATCCGCTGACGCACCTCGGGATCGGCCGAGGGCAACGGCGACAATCCTTCAAGCAACGCCTTGAAGTAGAGCATGGTTCCACCAACAAGCAACGGAATCTTACCCTTTTGGGTAATCTCCGCCATTTCTGCCAGCGCATCGCGACGAAACTCAGCGGCGGAATACGCTTCCGCCGGATCGCGAATGTCCAGCAAACGATGGGGCGCCAGTGCTAACTCCTCTGCCGACGGTTTCGCCGTGCCAATATCCATCCCGCGATAGATTAAGGCAGAGTCAACGCTGATAAGTTCCACCGGAAGTTGCTGACGCAGCGAAATCGCTAATGCCGTCTTACCGGAGGCGGTAGGCCCCATCAAAAAAATTGCCTTTGGCCGGCTAGCCTGGTTTAGTTCACTCATGCTTCAACGCGTTAATCGCGCTCTCAATCTCAATGGTCTGTAACAGACCTGAAGGCGGCGACTTGAGCAGATGCGGGCAAAGCCTTTCAAGCTCTGCCAGCAGTGCAATCGCCTGCGAGTGATTCCAGTGAGCGTGTTCTGCATCATCACGACGTGCCAGCCATTGGGCCAACGCAGATGCAGAAACCTCTTGCTGCCGGGCCAAGTAGCCTAACAGTTCTGGAATCAAGATTTGTAAATTTTGTGTGCGTAACGGTAAAGGGACGGCGCGTAAGGTGACGTGCTGACCTTCTCGTTGTAAATCAATGCCCATTAGCCGTAATAACGCGCCCTGAGCATCGATCACATTCAACTCTTCTTTGGCAATTTTCAGCCGTACCGGGATCAGTAAAGGTTGAGGTTTCAAGCCCTCTTCTCCCGGTTGTAACTGGGCCTGTTTCAGCCAGCGTGAGGCCACACTCAGTGACAACAACTGTAATTGATGACCCCGTTCCAGCAGCGCATATTGCTCATGCATCACACTCAGCACGCGGCCAAAACTTTGTGCATGTGCAGCCAGCGGCGCTTCTCGTGCTTCAGGCTGACGCACGGGAGCCGGTTGCGGCGCGGCGGCGCGAGGGGTTTCGGCCACAGGCGTTTTCATTAACTGCTGGTAGGCGGCCCCTTCACGTGCACGATACACCGGCTCTTTATTCTGCCAACCCGCTTGCGTTCCCGCCGCAGCCGCACCGCCGCTGCTGGAGCTGGTGCTGGAACTGGTGCGTGATGGGCTCGCGGGTTGCGCAAAGTGATTTGCGCCCGCGGCCTGTCGGTTCTCTGGCTGCCACTTTGGCGCGGGCTCTTCCGCATGCGCGATGGGCAACTCAGCGGCACGGCTCGCCTGCAACGCACTCATGACGCCTTGCCAGATGAAATCATGCACCAGCCGTGACTGGTGAAAACGGACTTCGTGCTTGGCGGGATGAACGTTGACATCTACCTGATGGGGATCGATCTCCAGATACAGCACATAAGCGGGTTGTTGATCTTCCCCCAACTGCGTCTGGTACGCCTGCCGAATCGCATGGTTGATCAGCTTGTCACGCATCATGCGGCCATTGACGTAACAATATTGCAGATCCGTCACCTGACGTGACCCGGCGGGATCGGCCACCCATCCGCGCAACGCCAAATCGTCATGCTGCCAGTCAATGCGCAGTGCATGCTGCATGAAGGTGGTGCCGCAGATGGCGCCCAGACGGCGTTCACGCTGCGCTTCCTGATCCACGGCGCGATACTGGCGAATCATCTTGCCGTTATGGGTCAGCGAAATCGCCACGTCAAAGCGTGCCAACGCGATGCGGCGAATAACTTCATCAATATGGGTAAATTCGGTCTTCTCGGTGCGCATAAACTTGCGGCGCGCCGGGGTGTTGTAGAACAGATCGAGCACTTCAAGCGATGTCCCGACAGGATGCGCAGCGGGTTTCACCGTGACATCCATATCTCGCCCTTCCGCATAGGCCTGCCAGGCTTCGTTTTGATCCACGGTGCGAGAGGTTAACGTGAGGCGTGAAACCGAACTGATACTGGCGAGAGCTTCGCCGCGAAAACCGAGGCTTACAATCGCCTCAAGATCATCCAGCGAAGCAATTTTACTGGTGGCATGACGAGCCAGCGCCATGGCCAGTTCGGCTTTGGCGATGCCACAACCGTTGTCACGGATGCGAATTAACTTCGCACCGCCCTTTTCGATATCAACGTCAATGCGCGTCGCGCCGGCGTCAAGACTGTTTTCCACCAGCTCTTTTACGACCGATGCCGGGCGCTCAACCACTTCGCCTGCGGCAATCTGGTTCGCCAGTTGCGGCGGTAAAATCTGAATTGGCATGGTGGTGATCCTTTAAACGGACTGGCGCCGTAGCGCCAGCAATCAGGATTGTGGAATCTTTAAGTTTTGCCCCAGCATCACGTTGCTCGACTTCATATTATTCGCCTGCATGATGGCTTTAGGGCTTACGCCATAATGGGCGGCAATGCCGGTGAGCGAATCACCGCGTACCACTTTGTGTCGCGTGGGGCGATTTGCGGTGGTTACGCTGACGCCTGATTTCGCCGGGACCTTCAGGCGCTGCCCTACCCACACCACATCACGCTTCAGGTTATTGAGGTCACGCAAGGTTGCCATGCTAACGCCATATTTCTCGGCAATGCCAGACAGTGTTTCACCGCGCGTGACCGTATGGCGCTGCGTTGCGCCAGTATATTGCACGGTACCGGTTGCCGGGTTGCTGGCAACGCTAACCGCTGGTGCGCTGTCCAGCGGCCGGTTTTCCTCCTTTGGGATGGATTGCAGCGGGTGCGCGAGGAAATAGTTGCGCAGTCCTTTGTAGATCGACTGGGCAATTTTTTCCTGATACGCGCTGCTGCCGAGCAGCCGCTCCTCCGCCGCATTACTGATAAAGCCAGTCTCAACCAGTAAAGAAGGGATATCCGGGGAACGCAACACACCTAAACTGGCATGTTCCGGTAAGCGTTTGTGCAACGGCGTCACACCGCGCAGCTGCTGCAGCACTTTCACCGCCACATCATAACCAACGCGCTGTGAATGACCGAATTGCAGATCCAGTACCGCCTGGCTTAGATAAGGATCAGCCTGGCTGTTTGCCAGTAAATCACCAGCACCGCCCAGCAATTCGGACTGCTTCTCTTTCTGTTCCAGCCAGTTCGCCATTTCGTTATTGGCGCGGCGGTTTGATAACACCCAAACGGATGCGCCGGTCGCCGAATGGTTGGGCGCGGCGTCGGCGTGAATCGATACCAGTAAATTGGCATTCTCTTTACGCGCCACCTCGGAACGGCCCATCACCGAGATAAAGTAATCACCGTTACGCGTCAGCACCGGCTTGAACATCGGGTCCTGATCCATCAGCGCTTTCAGTTTACGCGCAATGGCAATCGTCACGTTCTTCTCGTGCAAGCCATGCTGGCCCGATGCGCCGGGATCCTGACCGCCGTGACCGGCATCAATCGCCACAATCACCGTATCATTACGTGAAACCGCGCCACCCGGGCGTACCGTGGTGTTGCTGCTGGTGACGGTGGTCACCGGATTGGCATTAAAGGGATTCGCCACACTCTCGCTCTGGCGGGCGGTGGTCACCGGTGCGGTCGCAGGACTGCGTTTTACCGGTTGCGTACCGCGAATGGTAAACACCACGCGATACTGATTTCCGTCACGCTGAGTGGTAGCACGCGTGTGCGCTGCCTGCGTCAGTTCGAACACCAAACGAATACTCTGTTTATCTTTCGGCTGGCTATTGCGAATGCGTTGTACGATGTTTTCGCCGCTAAAGTTCAGCGGCAAGCCCTTAATCGCGCCACTTTGACGAATATCCAGCACCACGCGATTGGGATTATGCAGCGGGAAGAAGCCATATACAGGCTGGCCGTTAAAGCTCAGCGTGACGGTTGCCTGACTGTCGCCGTTTTCGACTTTGATATCTGACAAGGTGGCAGATAACGCCGAAGCAGAAACGAGACAGAGCGCAGCCAGCAGAATCCCTTTCATCCATGCGGTCATGCCGACTCCCTGCCTTGCTGGAACTGGGCCAGCAGCGTTTCACCCACTGCAGAAACCGCGCTGATCTCCGCTTCTCGCGCCGCGTCCACGTAGCGCAGCGTCAATGCCAGATCGGGTTCAGGTAATACGCCAGCACCCTGCTGCGGCCATTCGACCAGACACAGCGCATCCCCGCTGAAGTAATCACGGATACCCATAAACTCCAGTTCTTCAGGATCCGCCAGGCGATAGAGATCGAAGTGATACAGCGTACGTGAGCCGAGTTCGTAGGGCTCCACCAGCGTATAGGTTGGGCTTTT
Source organism: Erwinia sp. S63 (assembly GCF_016625195.1). Lineage (GTDB taxonomy): Bacteria > Pseudomonadota > Gammaproteobacteria > Enterobacterales > Enterobacteriaceae > Pantoea. The sequence continues at coordinate 3,319 of NZ_JACVUP010000013.1, read as the reverse complement.
GACGTTACCCTGATGGCCAAGCGCCTGCAAAAAGCCGCGGCTAAACGTGGTTTTACCGGCGCCGAGATCGCCATAAAGATAGATCACCAACGCGCTGCTGCAAACGCGGGCCAGTTGCGCACCCAGATTCAGGGTTGCCGCCTCATCGGGCAAAGGGATAACACAGGTCTTCATGCTTTATTGTTGGATCATCTCTGGATTAACAAACTGCCACAGCAGTTCGAACAAATCAGTGGCTAACATGCCGCGCGTACCGCGCTGCCGGGCAACTGCATCAGCCGCTGCACCGTGTGCGACACAGCCCGCGCAGGCTGCCTCAAGTAAAGTCAGTTTCTGGCCCAGCATGGCCGCAATGATACCGCTCAGGACATCGCCCATGCCGCCGGATGCCATGCCCGCATTGCCGACATCGGCAATCGCGATATCACCCGCCGCGCTAGTCATAATTGTGCCCGCGCCTTTCAGCACCACCACGCCGCCGTAGCGTTTAGCGAGCGTTTGCGCCGCCTGTAAGCGATCGCACTCAATTTCACTGGTCTTAACGCCCAGCAGTCGTGCGGCCTCGCCAGGATGCGGTGTAATGATGCGATTCTGACGGTAATCCGGCTTGATTGCCAGCAGGTTAAGCGCATCAGCATCCCAAAGCATCGGCTTTTCACTGGCCGCGACTTTTTTCAGTGCCTTCTGAGCCCAATCACGTTGTCCCAACCCAGGTCCGATAGCGATCACGTCCGCCCATTGCAGGGCCTGCTCCAACGTTTCTTCACTCAGCTTGTCGACCATGAGCTCCGGCCGGGCCGTCAGAATCGGGCCGATATTATCTTCATGCGTGAGCACACGCACAAGCCCAGCGCCACTGCGCAGCGCCGCTTCCGCCGTCATTCGGATCGCCCCGGCGGTGCCGGTATCCCCTCCCACCACCACTAAACGTCCATGATCACCTTTATGCGATGTGGCTTTGCGTGGTTTCAGCCAGTGGGCCAGATCAGCCGCATCGTAGCGTTGAATGGGGGCCGTCTCGCCCGCGAGGAATGCGTTCAGGCCAAGCGCATCACAATGTAAACGACCCACATGATCGCGAGCTTTGCCGGTCAACAGCCCCGGTTTGAGCACAATCATGCTTAGAGTGTCATCCGCGTTGATGGCATTGCCCGGCGTGGTGCCGGTGGCAGCATCCAATCCCGACGGAATATCGATCGCGAATATCGGTGCTGCATGTGCATTGGCCCGCTCTATCAGTTCAGCGTAAGGCACGGCTGGCGCACGATTGATGCCAGTGCCAAGCAATGCATCGACGATCACATCAATGCTTTGCGGCCATGGCGCATCCGGCGCATGTATCACCCCACCCGCCGCCAGCCAGGCTTCTTGCGCCTGCTGCGCTTCTTCCGGCAGCGGCTTATTACCATTACATGCCAGCAGCGTCACCTCTAGGCCCGCAGCCTGTGCCAGCCTCGCCACCACATAGCCATCGCCGCCGTTATTACCGTGTCCGCACAGAATCAGCCAATGCTGCGCCTGCGGCCATTGCACCCGCACCCGTTCGTAGCTCGCCTGTCCGGCGCGCAGCATCAATTCATACAAGGTTAAGCCCAGGCTATCCGCCGCATCGCGCTCCAGTTGCCCTATCGCCTGCGCAGGCCAGACAGAGTGTGGTAAACTGCGCGGGTTTGCTTCAATTGCCTGGTTTCTCATGTCATACCCTCTCGATCTTCAACAGCTTGCCCACCAAATTAAACAGTGGGGGCGCGAACTCGGCTTTCAGCAGGTTGGTATTTGCGATACCGATCTTAGCGCTGAAGAGCCCAAATTACAGGATTGGCTGGAGAAGCAGTATCACGGAGAGATGGACTGGATGGCGCGCCACGGCATGATGCGTGCGCGTCCGCATGAACTCCTGCCCGGCACACTGCGCGTGATCAGCGTGCGCATGAACTACCTTCCAGCCAAAGCGGCGTTTGCCAGCACGTTAAAAAATCCTCAGTTGGGCTATGTCAGCCGTTATGCGCTGGGCCGCGATTATCACAAAGTATTGCGCAATCGCCTGAAAAAGCTTGGAGAAATGATTCAGGCGCATTGTGGCGAACTCAATTTCCGCCCGTTTGTTGATTCCGCCCCCATCCTTGAACGGCCGATTGCCGCCAAAGCAGGATTGGGCTGGACAGGCAAACACTCATTGATTCTCAACCGTGAAGCCGGTTCCTGGTTCTTCCTCGGCGAGCTGTTGATTGATTTACCGCTGCCGGTCGATCAGCCGCAGGAAGAACAGTGTGGTCGCTGCGTCGCCTGCATCACTATTTGCCCGACTTCCGCCATTGTCGAGCCCTATGTGGTCGACGCGCGACGCTGTATTTCCTATCTCACCATCGAGCTGGAAGGCGCGATACCGGAAGAATTCCGTCCGCTGATTGGTAATCGCATCTATGGATGTGACGATTGCCAGCTGATCTGTCCGTGGAATCGTTATGGTCAGTTGACCGATGAAGATGATTTCTCGCCGCGCGCGGTGCTGCACGCGCCGCCGTTGGTGGATCTTTTCAAGTGGGATGAAGCGAAATTCTTGCGTGTCACTGAAGGCTCTGCGATTCGCCGTATCGGTCATTTACGCTGGCTGAGGAATATCGCAGTGGCATTGGGCAATGCGCCCTGGGCAGAAGAAAATCTGGCGGCGTTGCAAATGCGTAGCGGTGAACACGCCATGCTGGATGAGCATATTGACTGGGCCATCGCGCAGCAATTACAGAGGCGTGCGGCACAGAGCGTGGATGTTCAGCCCGCGAAGAAACAGCGCTTAGTGCGCGCCGTCGAGAAAGGCCTGGTCCGTGATGCGTGATTAATCAATCGCGCAGGATAAAATCCTTTTCCACATGCTGTGAATAAAATTATAAAGCCGAATAGTGACGAGGATCATTATATCGTCTACCAAGACTATTCACAGACAGAAACACCTTTAATTAATTGATAATCAATGGCTTAAGTTATTACTGTAAACATTTAAGTAGAATATTGCGCGCAGGGGCTTGTCCAGAGCTTGTGGATAACTCTGTTCAAAACAGTTTTGCAGATAGGGTAAAACGCCGTCGGTACGTTGCAGGCGCATTGTGGATAACCTGTAAGATAACTGCAACAGACTACAGGCATCGTTGGTGCTAATGCGGTACGTAAAATTTCCAGAAAGAAAACCAGGCCGCATAAGATCGATAAAGACTGCAGCAGTTTTAAGTCTGATTACGCCCGAGAGCAAATAACATTAGTGAATATGAAAATCTGGAGCGGGAAACGAGACTCGAACTCGCGACCCCGACCTTGGCAAGGTCGT
>NZ_JACVUP010000012.1 GCF_016625195.1 Erwinia sp. S63 | reverse complement strand
TAAGTAGATCACAACCTTCTATGCCTGTCTTTATTTATGGGGAACCGTCAGGCCGATCGGCGCCTTTTTTATCGCTGGCGCTTAAGCGCCCAACATCTCTTTCACTAACTCAACGCAGCGCAGGAAGCGCGTATCGTAGTCATCCTCTTTGACATGGACAAAGTCGATATTGTTTTCACGCAGCATGGTCACCAGCATCGACTGGAATTCGCGGCGATCCATTGAGCTGCCGAGGCTGCGCAAACCGTCAGCCACCCACGGCACATTGTTCTCCAGCAAGATTACCAGATCGAAACGGTACTCATCGATCAGCGCCTGCACGAACGGATGCTCGCGCCCTTCATACTTGAGGCAAAACGCCTGCGTGGTGACAAAGTCGGTATCGATAAACGCCACTTTGCTGGCGTATTTCACCGCGAAATCAATGTACTGCGCCTGCCCTAAGGCAATCTTGTCGTAGTCTGAATACTGCAGCGCCATCTCATCGCCACCGAGGTGCGAGAAGACATAATCGCGGCCATATTCCCACGCGCTGGTGGTATTGAAGATATTCGCCAGCTTGTTGACCAGCGTCGATTTTCCGCTGGATTCACCGCCAAGGATCGCCACAGTGCGCACGAAGAACGGCTTCACTTCGGTGGGAATATATTCCCAGTAGCGGAACGGATCCTGGCGAATCTGCCCACCGCTGATGTTCATAAAGGATCGGTTGGGATCGATCACCACTGTCGAAATGCCGAGATGCTGTTGATACATCGCCGCATCCGGCTCTTCACTGGTGTAAATGCAATCCGGTTCAATCCCCTGCTCTGAGAGGAATTTCTTTACCCCTTCGCTCCACACATCCCAGCCGTGTGGATAAGGTTCGATCCCCTCTTCATCAAACGAGTGGATGCGGATGTTCTTCTGGTACTTGAAGGTCTGTAACAACCAGCGCAGGCGATCGCTGACGGTCGGCTGTTGCGACATGGCACTGTTTTCAAACAGCTCGCGATCGCGCGGATCGTCATGCCCCATGATGATGTGCAGCTCATCCACCTGACTACACGCACGCTGGATAAGATAGATATGGCCGGTATGCAACGGGTAAAACTTACCGAACACCACGCCAACGGTTTTGTCACGACGCGGGAATTCCAGCCCAAGAAAACGGTGCAGCGCTTCCAGCTTCTGCGCGCTCGGGCTTTTGATTTTGGCATTCAGCAACTGGCTTAAGTAGCCTTTGGTCATCCCGCTGGCATCTGCAACCTGCTGCAGCGTATGGCCCTGCTGGCGTATGGCAGTTTTCAGGTAGTCGAACGATGACATTTAGTGCCTCCTGCATGGGAAATAATGGGGGGTGGGGCGACATGTATGCCGCCCTGGCGAGATTACAGCTCGTCAAATATCGCCAGCGCATCCGCCAGCTTCTTCGCGCTATACACCTTCATGCCTTCAATCGCTTTCTTCGGCGCATTGCCCGCAGGCACAATCGCCCGCTTAAAGCCGTGCTTGGCGGCTTCAGAAATACGCTCCTGTCCGCTTGGCACCGGACGAATTTCTCCTGCCAGCCCCACTTCACCGAAGATCACCAGATCCTGCGGCAACGGACGATCGCGCAGGCTGGAGACCATCGCCAGCAGTAACGCCAAATCGGCACTGGTTTCCGTCACTTTGACACCGCCGACCACGTTGACGAACACATCCTGGTCCGCCATCTGCAAGCCGCCGTGGCGATGCAGCACCGCCAGCAGAATCGCCAGACGGTTCTGCTCCAGACCGACAGCGACACGACGCGGGTTGCCCATCATCGAGTGATCCACCAGCGCCTGAATCTCCACCAGCAGCGGACGCGAGCCTTCCCACACCACCATCACCGAACTGCCGGCGGTAACTTCATCGCCGCGTGACAGGAAAATGGCGGATGGGTTACTGATTTCACGCATGCCCTGTTCGGTCATGGCGAACACGCCTAATTCATTCACCGCACCGAAGCGGTTTTTATGGCTGCGCAGCGTGCGGAAGCGTGAATCGGCATCGCCATCCAGCATCACCGAACAGTCGATGCAGTGCTCCAGCACCTTTGGACCTGCCAGCGAGCCGTCTTTGGTCACGTGGCCGACCATCACAATCGCCACGCCGCGCGTTTTGGCAAAGCGCGTCAGGTAAGCGGCGGTTTCACGCACCTGCGCTACGCTGCCGGGCGAAGACTGGATATCCGCCATATGCATCACCTGGATCGAGTCGATCACCATCAGTTTCGGCTGCTCCTGCTCGGCGATCAGACAGATCTGCTCGATACTGGTTTCCGACAACATGTTCAGGTTTTCAGTGGGCAATCCCAGACGATGGGCGCGCATCGCTACCTGTTGCAGTGATTCTTCGCCGGTGACGTACAGGGTTTTCATCCCTTCCGACAGCTTACACATCACCTGCAACAGCAGCGTCGATTTACCGGCACCCGGATTACCACCGATCAAAATCGCACTGCCCGGCACCACACCGCCGCCGAGCACGCGGTCAAACTCTTTGAAGCTGGTGGAGAAACGCGGCACGGCTTCGAGGCTGATTTCGGACAGCTTCTGCACCCGGCTGGGCCCCGCGCTGCCCGCATAGCCACTCAGGCGCTCGTTACGCGCTGCCGCAGGCGAGGCGGCAATACGCACCTCGGTGATGGTGTTCCACGCGTTGCAGGCGCTGCATTGCCCCTGCCAGCGTGGATAGTCTGCGCCGCACTCGTTACAAACGAAGGCGCGTTTTGCCGCTTTGGCCAAATCAAATCCTCAGTTAACGCTCTTCGTGAATCAGGCTACCGGTCAGAATGCAGAACACACCCATCAAATCGGCATGGCGGATAATGATCGACGCCTGCTCATTCACTTTCGGTTTAGCATGGTAAGCAATACCCAATCCCGCTGCCTTAATCATCGGCAGATCGTTGGCACCGTCGCCGATCGCAACTGTTTGTTCTGGCGCGATTTCATGACGTTCAGCGAGATTCTTCAGGGTATCGGCTTTAAATTGGGCATCAACAATCTGTCCCAGCACTTCGCCCGTCAGCTTGCCATCGCGCATTTCCAGCTCATTGGCGACGGCCGCAGCCAGATGCAATGTCTGACGCAGATGGTCGGCGTAGTAAGTGAAGCCGCCGGAGGCAATCGCCACCTGCCAGCCCAGCGCCTGCAGTTTATGTACCAGCGTGGTCAGGCCCGGCATCAGAGGCAGCGTATCACGCACCTGCTTAAGGATGTTGGCATCAGCGCCCGCCAGTTTTGCCACGCGCTCACGCAGGCTGGCTTTGAAGTCCAACTCGCCGCGCATCGCGCGTTCGGTCACTTCTGACACCTGCTCGCCGCAGCCCGCCAGTTTGGCGATCTCATCGATGCATTCGATCTGAATGGCGGTGGAATCCATGTCCATCACCAGCAATCCAGGGGTTTTCAAATGCGGGATCTTGCCAAGCGGCGCCACATCAAATCCCGCGTCGTGCGCCAGTTTGGTCGCACGGGGCGTCAGCGAACCGGCCAGACGAACCACCTGATACTCATCGACATTCCAGGCACTGACGATCACCATCGCCGCACCCAGCAGATGCTGATAATCGGTCAGTTTTTGTTTATCGAGTCCGCGCCCATACAGCAACCAGCCAGTCCGACCGGCACGGTAATCCAGCGGCATCACTTCATCACCGCTGAGAGAAAGGGGTAGACCCGGCCAGAGTGAAACATCGGCGGGCAGATCGCACCAGGTAAGACGATTTGGCATTACAGCTCCTGTAGGGACAACAAAACCACGCAAGAGGCTACCTTGTCTGCGCGGGTTCTGGCAACATAATTGCCAGCCTTTCTGCTGTTACGTCACACGGGTTTCTGATGGTTAAAACCGCACTGAAATTTCGCCTGCATCGCACGGTGATTGTTCTTATCTCGCTGGCCCTGTTAGTGGTGCTGATGCAAGGGGCATCCTGGTTCAGTCTCGGCCACCAAATGGCCCGCTCTGAGCAGGTGGAAGAACTCGCGCATACGCTGACGCGTCAGGTAGCGTTTAGCCTGAAACCGCTGATGGATAACAGCGACGATAACCGCACGCAAATCGAAGCCATCCTTAATCAGATGACCGACAACAGCCGCATTCTCGATGCCTCGGTGTATGCCGACGACGGCAGCCTGGTGGCGCACAGCGGCGAAAGCATAAATGTGCGCGATCGTCTGGCGCTGGATGGTAAACGGGCCGGCAGCTACTTCAACCATCAAATCGTGCAGCCGCTGGAAGGCAAAGAGGGACCGCAAGGCTTCCTGCGCGTAACGCTGGACACCCACGTGCTGGTCACTGAATCGCGCCAGGTGGATAACACCACCAACATCTTGCGCTTGATGATGCTGCTGGCGCTGGCGATTGGCATCATCCTGACCCGCACCCTGCTGCGCGACCGCCGCACCCGCTGGCAGCAATCACCGTTCCTGCTTACCGCCAGTCGCGCGGTGAAAGAGGATAAGGAACGTGAGGAAGAAGAAGCGGCCAGTAACGTGCCGCCAGAAAAAGAGAAAGAGCACTGATAACGTACTCGTGAATAGATACATGAATAGATTCGTGAATAGATTCTCCAACAAAAAAAGCCCGCACAGCGGGCTTCTTCGAATCATCACAACGTTAAAAGTGAATAGATACTTTTAGCGTTCTGTCAGCAATGCTTGCAGCTCTGCCAGCGTCTTCACCTGCCAGGTCGGTTTAATATGTTCCGGCAACGGACGCGTACCGTGATCGATCCAGCAGGTTTTCACTCCCGCATTCATGCCGCCCAGAATGTCAGATTCAGGCGTATCGCCGACCATCAACACCCGGCTGCGATCCGGGTTGCCGAGCAATGCCAGCGTGTGGTCGAAAATCGCCACATCCGGCTTCGGTACGCCGACCTGCTCAGAGATCACCAGCTCATCAAAGAACTCGCGGAAACCGGTGCGTTCCAGACGCGCCTGCTGCAAAGCGGTAAAACCGTTGGTGATGATGGCGATCTTCACTTTGCCTTTCAACGCATTCAACAGCTCGGCAGCGCCTTCCAGCGGCAGGCAGATCTCCGCCATCGCACTGAGAAAATCGCTGTTCAGCACTTCGGGCGCGACGCTGAGTTTCTCACCCCACAAGGTGAAACGACGTGTTTGCAGCTGCAACGCCGAAATGGTGCCGTTTTGATAATCGACCCACAGCGGTTTGTTGACCGCCTGGTAATCGGCGTAATCCTGATCGTTGAAGTGCACGTCATAGCTGGCAAACATGCGCTGTAAACCGGCATAGCCGTCAAAATGAAAAAGTGTGTCATCCGCATCAAACAGGATGCAGTCCCAGTCGTTTAACATAGTGTCCCTTTTTAGAGAGTGAGCGCCATGATAATGGCATCTTCACGGCCGTTGGCGGTGGGATAGTAGTTGGGTCGTACGCTGACCTGATGGAAATCCAGTTGCTCATACAGCGCAATTGCCGGGTGATTCGAGGCTCGCACTTCCAGCCACAGCGTCAGCACTTCGCGCTTTTCCAGTTCAGCAATCAAATGCTGCAACAGCTGGCGCGCAAAGCCGCGGCGCTGGAAATCCGGGTCGACCGCAATGTTGAACAGCGAGGCCTCATCCAATACCACCTGGGTGATGGCGAATCCCGCCAGTTTACCCTCGGCTTCCAGACGATAATTCACAAAACGTTCGCCCTGATTACTGGCAAACGTCTGCTCGCTCCACGGAAAGGCGTGGCTGCGACGTTCAATGGCCAGCAGCTGCGGCTGGTCTTCAGGGGTGACTAAAGAGATGGCTGTCATGGTTACACATCTGTTGCCACAGGGCGCGTTTTGCCGCGCCGCTGCTGATTAATTCGTTGAAAACGGCGGTGGAGAAGGTGATGCCGTTAAAAGTGTACTCGCTCTCGACGCCCAGAAGCCAACCCGCACAATCGACCTGTTCGGGCAGCATCGGCAGCTGCTCTGGCGTGAGCGTCATCACCTGCGAAGGCTGAATATTCAGGGCACGCAGGACATCGCGAATCAAGGGTTCCTGCAGCGCGGGCGCATGTTCGGCCACCATCACCAGACGGGTATCCGGGGCCAGCGTCACGGCAATTTCGCCCTGCAGCACGCGCGGACGCCGCAATTGATACTGCGTGATCCCCATTTGCTGTAGAAGCCAGTCGCGCCTTGTGCTCATGCTATTACCCGTTATGCTGCCAGAATGCGACGCTATGCTAGCAAACCCATCGAACATGCGCCAACAAAGCACTATAATCCCCGCTCTGATTTAACAGGAGCGTTCCATGTCTGCTTTTACCCCGGCCAGCGAAGTCATTCTGCGCCACAGTGATGAATTTACCGCCCGCCATGTTTTGTTTGCTGGCGACCTGCAGGATGACCTGCCCGCCCAGCTGGAAACCGCATCATCGCGCGTGCACACCCAGCAGTACCATCACTGGCAGAACCTGAGCCGTCGCCTCGGTGAACGTGCAGTTTACAGCATGGTGGCCACTGCCGCCGATGTTGAAGGCTGCGATACGCTGGTTTACTTCTGGACGAAGAACAAGCCGGAAGCGCAGTTTCAGCTGCAAAATCTGCTGTCACTGATGCCGGTTGGCTGCGATATCTTCGTGGTCGGTGAAAACCGCAGCGGCGTGCGCAGTGCAGAAGGCATGCTGGAAGAGTGGGCGAAACTGGAAAAAGTCGACAGCGCGCGTCGTTGCGGTCTCTATCATGGTCGTCTGGATACACAGCCAACCTTTGATGCCAGCAGCTACGGCAATACTTACATGATCGAGCACCTTACCATCCATACGTTGCCGGGCGTCTTCAGCCGCGATGGACTGGATATTGGTAGCGATCTGCTACTCTCCACGCTGGAGCCGCACTTCCGTGGCAAAGTGCTGGATATCGGCTGTGGCAGTGGCGTGCTGGCCACCGTGATGGCGCAAATCTCTCCACGCATCCGTTTGTGGCTGTGTGATGTACACGCCGCAGCGATTGAAGCCAGTAAACTGACGCTGGCCGCCAACGAACTTGAAGGTGAAGTGTTCGCCAGTAACGTCTTCTCGGATGTCACCGGCCGCTTCGATATGATCATCTCCAACCCACCGTTCCATGATGGCCTGCAAACCAGCCTCGATGCGGCCAACACGCTGATTCGTGGTGCGCTGAAGCATCTGAACAGCGGCGGTGAACTGCGTATTGTCGCCAACGCCTTCCTGCCTTATCCGCAGATTCTGGATGAGACCTTCGGCAACCACGAAGTGCTGGCGCAGACTGGACGCTTTAAGGTGTACCGTGCGGTGTACGGTCGCGGTGCTAAAACGCGTAAATAACGCATTTTGATCTTCATGACGGTGAAAATGTTGTTTTTTGCAGCAATCGTTTCATCGTCGTGAAATATGTATTGACGCAAAGAGTAAAATCTCTAGAATGCGCCTCCGTGGTTAGCAATACTTTAGGGTGTTGCATGGTACGCGACGGTGGCGGAATTGGTAGACGCGCTAGCTTCAGGTGTTAGTGTCCTTACGGACGTGAGGGTTCAAGTCCCTCCCCTCGCACCAATAATCACAAAGTTTATATCATAGCACTGAGCGATGGTGGCGGAATTGGTAGACGCGCTAGCTTCAGGTGTTAGTGTTCTTACGGACGTGAGGGTTCAAGTCCCTCCCTTCGCACCACGTTGTCTGAATTGCCTGACCCTTCTGGTCGTAAAATCCCCATTTGAATCAAAAGAAAATATCACGCACTCAGCGTGATGTTGTCGTTTCTGTTATCCTGAAAACAGGATCAGATGATATGGAAATTCACGGTGACCGCCGCCGCCCCGCCCGCCAATGCCAGACAAGAAGGCAGCAGCAAATAGTGACGCAGACGATGATGGAATAACATCACCACTGTCATCAACAGCGCAACGATCATCACCACGCGCCATTGGCTAAAGCTGGGTTCCCACAGCGCAAATATCGGTAAGGCGGCACAGGGCAGCAATACCCCCCAGCCACTGTCCAGACGTTTACCCATCATCCAGCTCACACCCCACAAGCCGCAGGCAGCCAACATCGCCATGATCATCGCGCAACCCTCAAATGATAAATATTCGTATTATCATATGACAATATTTCTCATCTTGCAGCGAATTTTTTATTGCGGGACGCGTTGGATGACAGATTTACTGGAAAATGCTAAATTGCCGCCGATAACTATTTCGATAACACGTCAATAACGTGCTCACTATCCGATTTGCGGGAGTATTTCCCACGGGTAGCGCTTTGATATTTCAGGGCTGTGAAGAGTAATAATAATGAAATTACAATCTTATGATGAGTTGAAACACAGCAAATATCGGCTTTCGCTGATGCTCTTTTTGTTTTTAAATGTCGCCGTTTCGCTTTTTTGCTTGTTACCGTTTTTAGGCACCGATAGCCCGGTGAGATCGCTGCCCGTAGGCATTGTCGCGGCTTTCAGCCTGACTTTGCTCAGCGTTTGTCTGATGATGCCAAAACGGAAATTACCGCTATTAAATCCTGTCGCCATGATATTAGGCGCACTGTGGGCGTGGCACATTAACCACAGATATCATCAGGTTTTTTATTTTGATGGCAGTTTTTTAATAATCAGTCTGTTAAGCGTATTCTTTATCAGTGCTATCGCGCTGAGTGATTATTTGATTGCATTCTGTTTACACATTATACCTCCGGTATTAACCGTACTGTTATTGGATGATGGACAGCATTTAGTGATGATCATATTCACTATTGCCCTGCCGTTAATCGGTTTTTCACTCCATCATTTAATGCGTCGCCGTTTTGATACTTTTACCCGACGGCTGGTGAGCCAGTTGTATGAAGAAAAAGAGAGTTTCAGCGATTTGAGTATGCTGGATCCGCTCACCGGTTTATATAACCGTCGCGGCCTGAAAAATCGCCTCGACACCATCCTGGAAAACCACGCGGGCAGCCATTACGTGCTGCTACTGGATATCGACCACTTCAAAGCCTACAACGACAACTACGGTCACGCGATGGGCGATCAGGCACTGGCGCGGGTATCGGTGGCGATTCGTGATGCGGTGCGTTCGCGCGATGTGGTTACGCGCTATGGTGGTGAAGAGTTTCTGGTGCTGATGACCAACGTTAATGCCTCGATTGCGATGAAACTGGCCGAGCGCATTCGTCAGTACGTGGTGGACCTCGAGATTCCGCATCGCTTCAATGAAAAGGTCTCCACCCACGTTACCATCAGTGCCGGTATCGCCCCCATTTTTGGCGATGAGTTTGACCAGGCGGTGGCGAATGCTGACCGCGCATTATACGTAGCGAAGAATCAGGGACGTAATACCATACTCGCCTGGGAAGATTTGCCTAAGCTGACGCAAGTCAGTAATGACCTGATTTAACCGTTCCTCTGGCGAAGCGATTTATCACAGAGTGGCATCGGCTTCTGATAAGTGGCCTCGTTCCCCTACTCCACTTGATGACATCTTGTTCGCATTGACAGTAACGATTATCATTTGCTTCACGATTCCCGTTATCACTCAGGACCGGCATGGCCATCATCACGCGTCAGGATCATCGCTTTAGCGACCATCCGTTGATCTTTATGCAGAGCGACCGCAGTTTAGCGAGCGCACTGGAAGATCTGATGCGCGAGCAACGCAGCTACATGCTGGATAACGTCAAGCTCGGTCAGGCCGCACCGGCAGGGACCTTAACGCTGGCGGATTGGTCCACACCGCTGCACTATCGTCGCCTGACCCAGCGCTATAGCGATTATCTCTACCGCAATCACCCTGATGTGCAGCAGGAAGCCAAACCGCTGCAGTCACTATGGGCGCAATGGTATTTTGGTTTGCTGCTAGCCCCGCTGATGTTGATGTTGCTGCAGGCGCCGCGAGCGCTGAAGTGCGCACCCCATCTGATCCATGTCGAATTTCATGAAAATGGCCACCCCTGTGCTTTCTGGATTGATGTGCAGGAAGATGAAGAGGCGCGTTACCTGAGTGCGCAGCAGCGCATTGACCGCCTGATTCAGCAATGCCTGATCCCTGCCGTCAACGGCATGACGCAGCACGGTGATATCAACGCTAAACTCATCTGGAATAACATGGGGTATTCGTTTTACTGGTTCATCGGTGAACTGAAAAGCCAGTTGCCCGCCCCCGTCATCACCCAGCTGGAACAGGCGCTGTTCTTCAGCCAGACGCTGCTGGACGGCAGCGACAATCCGCTTTATCGCACCATGATCCCGCGCCATGGCGAGATGGAACGCCGCAGCTGCTGCCAGCGCTATCGCATTCCAGATGTAGAACGCTGCGGTAACTGCACGTTAAAAGTGGTTTAACCGGCGCGCATTCTGTTACAGATTCTCTTTTTATCCCGTTTACACTTTTCCCCCCTTGTGGCAGCTTTTAGGCTCTGTTTTTACCGGAGAAAAAAATGAGCCTGGAGTCGGTACGGCACTTCTTTGCCGAACATGCACCGGATATCGACATCATCGAGATGCCGGAGAGCACCGCCACGGTAGAACTGGCTGCACGCGTACATGGCGTGACGCCGGGACAAATCGCTAAAACCCTGTCGTTGAAAGTGAAGGATGCCATTGTGCTGATCGTCACGCGCGGTGATGCCCGCCTCGACAACCGCAAGCTCAAAGCCGCGCTCGGCGCCAAGGCGCGCATGTTAAGTGTCGATGAGGTGGTGAACTGGACCGGACATCCGGTGGGCGGCGTCTGCCCCTTCGGACTGGAAAATCCGCTGACTGTTTATTGTGATGTGACCCTGCGCGGTTTTGATGAAGTGCTGCCCGCAGCAGGCTCGATTCACAGCGCAGTGCGCATTTCGCCGCAGCGCATGGCTGAACTGACTGCGGCGAAATGGGTCGACGTCTGCGAGGCGCTTTAACGCTGCTCGCGCGCCACGGCACCCGATATTTCAATACCCCGCGTCTCTCGCCCAAAGGCGACAAACACGCAAATCAGTACCGCCACCGTACCGGCAACGATCGCCATCCCCAGGCCGTAGTTGCCGCCGTGCGCCTCGGCAATGCGTGACTGCAAGGTCGCATTGACCGAGGCAATCAGATTACCCAACTGGTAAACAAAGCCCGGCAGCACGGCGCGTGCATTCGCAGGCACCAGTTCGGTAAGATAGGTCGGCACTACGCCCCACGCGCCCTGCACCATAAACTGCATCAGGAACGCGCCGATGCCAATCATCCAGGATCCGCTGGAGAACGCCCACAGCGGCAACACCGGCAGCGCAAGGAAGGAGGCAAGGATAATCGCTTTCTTACGGCCAATTCGTTCTGACAACGCACCAAAGGTAATCCCGCCCAGCATCGCCGCAATGTTATAGCTGATGGCGATGATGCTCACGGTGTGTGGATCAAACTGATGCTGCACTTTCAGGAAGGTCGGATAGAGATCCTGAGTGCCATGGCTGAAGAAGTTAAAGCACGCCATCAGCAGCACCATATAGATGCAGATTTTCCAGTGCTGACGAATAATCGGCAGCAGCGCTGTACTCTCTTTACGCTCGCGTGCAGCCAGCCAGACCGGAGATTCCGGCACTTTAAAATAGATAAACGGCAGCAGCAGAATCGGCAGTGCCCCAATCAGGAACATGCCGCGCCAGCCCACCGACTCGAAAAACAGCCCGAAAATGATCGATGCCAGCAGGTAGCCGCAAGGGTAACCCGCCTGGAAGATGCCGGACATCAGCCCACGCGAACGATCCGGGATGGTTTCCATCGCCAGCGACGAGGCCACGCCCCAGATACCGCCCATCGCCACGCCGTAAATTACGCGGAAAGCGAGGAATGCCGTAAAGTTCGGTGACCAGGCAGAGAGCAGTTCAAACAGCGAGAACATCACGATATTGAGCATCAGAATCGGGCGGCGGCCATATTTCTCAGCCAGACGACCAAAGATCAGCGCGCCAATCGGTCGAACCGCCAGCGTGAGCATAATAGCAACAGAAACATCGGAGACGCTGGTATTGAAGTACTGGGCAAGATCGCTGAGTACAAACACCAGGATAAAGAAGTCGAACGCATCCAGCGTCCAGCTGGCGAAACTGGCAAACGCCACGTTTCGCTGGGTCGCAGTCCAGTTGAACATAGGGGTATCCTGTCTGATTAGCTTCCGGTTCATTGACCAGAATTTATTGGAACGTTATCCGGCGAATGATTTCGCTGGTTATTATTGTGTTAACTATTTGTATATAGCATGTCAGAAAGGAGCGCTGCGGCGGGGAATTGTCAGGGAGTGATTCGCGGTGTAAGGAAGCATGTCATGGAGTGAAACATTGCACCGCAGTTCAGCAGTGCAATCTGATAGGGTAAGTTCGAGGTGTTTTTGCAGAGAAATCGGTGCGACGCACGCACTAATAGTCAATCAGCGCTGTAGCTGATTAAACGCCTTCTCAATCATCTCCAGCAGCAACGGATTGTTGACGTTCTGCATCACGTGCACCAGCGCCCCGGTATGCTCCGGTACGCCAATGTCCAGACGAAGTGGCGAGCGATAACGCCAACTCTTGCCGCGCGTGGCGCCGGCACGTAACTCAATATCGACAAAGTAATCCACCCCATCCGCTACGCGCTGATTGAGTAGCCAGGCAATCACCAGCGCATCGTGGATCCAGCAGCCCGGCAGATGGCGAGTGCGAATCGAGTAGTCAATCCACGGACGCAGCGTCTCGCGGACAAATTGTGGCAATGGATGGTCGTTGGTGGTTAGACGATTGAGATCCTGATGGGTCATCAATGTTTGTGTGGTGGCATCCATTGGCACCAGCGTGATGGCCGCTCCGCTATGCAGCACCTGATGCGCCGCTTCGGGATCCAGACCAAAGTTGGTGTCTTTGATGTAATCATCTAAAGCGAACACCCCGCCCATGATCACAATCTCCGCCACCGATTCGGCCATTTGCGGATAGCGCTGCAGCGCCTGCGCCACGTTGGTCAGAGGACCGATTGCCACCAGGGTGAATTCGCCAGGATTATCGCAAATCAGCTGGCCCATCACACCCGCGGCATCGTTGCCATCTGCAGCCAGCAATTGCGGTTTCCTTACGCCCCGCCACAGCTCACCGAGAGTCGCGTCCTTCACACCATCGAGGCGCGCGCGCCAGGGGGCAGGATCTTCACGGAGTGCCTGCAACGCGCCCTGCACCACGGGAATATTCAGCCCTAATCGCTGGAGTAAATCTTTGGCAACCTGCGCCCCTACCGCACTTTGCGTGTTGCCGGTGACGGTGGTAATCAGTTCAACCGACAGCGAAGGTGATGCTAACGCCAGTGCCAGCGCCAGGCCGTCATCGGTGTTTGCCCCTGCAATTCCATTTCCCGGATCACAATCAATAATCAGTCTTTTCATAATGTTATAAGTTTATTTTTGTTGAGTAAGCAGGCAGCCGCAGGACTCACCGATTTCAAGATGGTGAGGGAACTCTGCCAGCTGGGCTTCGCCATCCCAATTTTTCAGCATGGCGATAGCGCTGCGTGCCATTTCACGCAGCGGTTGACGTACCGTCGTCAATGTCGGGACATGAAATGCGGATTGATCGGTGCCGTTAAAGCACACCAACGCGACATCCTGCGGCACACGCAAACCGTGCTCAGAGAGCGCACGAATACAGCCAATCGCCTGGCCTTCATTGCTGGTAAACAGCGCGCGCGGCACCTTTCCGCTGGCAAGCATTCGTTTTGCGGCATCATAGCCACCTTGTCTTGAGTAGCTGGCGGGAAAAATCAGGGCTTCATCGACCGGCAAACCTTTCTCTGCCATGGCATCGCGCCAACCCTGAATACGATCCTGCGCATTCAGCATCTCCAGCGGGCCGCTGATCATGCCAACCTGCTGATAACCGTGGCTGAGCAGATGTTCAGTCACCTGACGCGAGGCCTCGCGCTCATTCACCCGCAACATACTTACGCCAGGACGAGGTTCAACACGATCCAGCATCACCAGTGGCGTACCGCTGGTCTGAATCACATCAATGTAAGGATGGCGGTCGACGCTGTTATAAAACAGGCCGTCTACCTGGCGATTCAGCAAACCCTGAATCAGTTCCAGCTCACGCTTGCGATCGTCTCCGGCATCACCCAGCAGCATGACGTGGCCGTGATCCAGCGACTCCTGCAGCAGCATATGCGCCATCGAGGCCACGAACGGGTTACTGATATTTGGCACTACCAGCCCAAACGTTTTGGTGCTGCCGGAAGCCAATGCACGCGCCACCGCATTCGGTCGATAGCCGGTCTGCTTAATCGCTTCCAGCACCCGCAGCCGCGTGGCTTCCGCCACCGGACGCGGACCGTTATTAATCACGTAGCTCACTACCGCCACTGACGTGCCGGCGACTTTCGCCACATCGCTACGCGTTACATTTCCGCCTGGGGATTTCGCCAATGCTCTTGCCTCTGCATGAATGCCATTGGCCGGAATATCCGGCCAATGGCATTGTTTCATTTACAACTTGTTGCGCGTCAGATCGCATCTTCCGGCAGATTCAGATCGCGCCCACGCGTTTCTGGTGCCACAAACGTGGTCAGAAAACCGATGGTCGCCATCGCCGAGAAGTACACGGCAATCGCCCACCAGTGTCCGGTGTACGATAACAGCGCCGCAGCCACTAAAGGTGCCGTCCCTCCAGAAAGGATAGACCCCAGCTCCTTCGCCACCGCCATCTTGGTGTAACGGTGTTTAACACCGAACATTTCCACACCCCACGCGGCCTGCACACCAAAAATACCGAGGGAAGCCAGCGCCATGCCCACGACCATCACCGGGATCACAATTGCCGGGTCGTGGCTGTCCATCAGACTGAATGCCGGCCAGGCATAAATCATTAGCAGCAGGCAGAAACCACGATAGGTAATGCGGCGGCCGAAGCGGTCAGACATCCAACCTGCGAACGGGATAATCAGGAAACCGAGTACCGAGGCGATAAACACCGCCGTGGTTGGCACCGATTTATCAAGCATCAGTACTTTCGCGACGTAGCCGACGATAAAGCCCTGCGCCAGATAGGAAGGACCGTTTTCGCCGATGCGTAAGCCGACCATGGTCCAGAACGCACGGCTGCGTTGCCAGAAACTGCGGGTATCAACGGCTGCATGCTGCAACGTGGCACTGCGTTCCGCCTGCAAAAGTGCCTGCTGACGTTCAAACACCGGGGTTTCACGCAGATGGCGACGAAGCCACAACGCGACCACGGCAATCAACACACTGCTGAGGAACGGAATACGCCAGCCCCAATCCAGCAGGGTTTGTTTATCCATCTGAATCACCGCCAGCCATACCAACGAGGCGATCAGCGTGCCGCTATTCGAGCCAAGCGCAATCACTGAAGAGACCAAACCACGACGTTCAACCGGAGCATACTCGCCCAGCATCACGGTGCCACCGGAGAGTTCAGCACCTGCGCCCAGCCCTTGAGTAAAGCGCAGCAGCACCAGACAGGCCGGTGCCCAGACGCCGATGGTGGCGTAAGAAGGAATGAGACCGATTAAGGTTGTCGATGCGCCCATCAGAATGATGGTGGCGATCATCACGGTTTTACGGCCTTTACGGTCGCCGATCCAGCCAAACAGCAGCGCACCAATTGGACGCGCGATAAAACCGACCGACCAGGTAGCAAAGCTGGAGAGCAGCGCCATGGTGGGTGTGGCATTAGGGAAGAACACATCGCCAAAAATGATGCCTGCTGCCAGGCCATAGAGCGCGAAATCCGCGTACTCCATAGCCGTGCCGAGCCAACAAGAGAAGGTGGCGCGCCAGAAATCTTTGCGGCCAGAGGAGGTTTCCAGCCGCATGTCAGCAGCTGAAGAGGTGCTCAGTGAAGTTTGTTGCGAAACGGACTGATGTACCGTCATGACCTTTTCCCTGAAATAGGTGAAAACAGCAAACGCCCTTCCGTGGGACGGTTCCCTTGCAACAAGCGGAACTCCCCGGTGACGACGTTCAGTAGGCAAACCTGGATGAAAGTCAAAGAATTCCCTGGTGTTGGAATTCACTCATCCGCCTGTTCTCGCCGATGTTTATTTCATCGATCGCATTAGTAAGGCAAATGTAACTACGTCATCTCAAGGCCAACTTTGTCTCTGGCACCGTGAGTTATCACTGTGGACACAGTCTATCTACGCGCGTAGATAAATCAAGTGATAAAAGTGAAAATTATTAATTTATCTTCACTATAGCTCGGAGTTAAAAGGCAAAAATGGCGTCAATTCATGACATTACATCTAATGCACGTAAGTGAAGGCGCGTTAACCCAAATGTAATTAACGAGCATCGCTTATCATTAGCTGAGTGGCGGCTGATCCTTCATCGCGCTTTTTTTCGCACAAATCAGTTAAGCTTTGATGACAATTGCGAATTAATCTTAAAACCCCTTCGCGAGTGCGGTTCAGCCCTCACCTGCATTACACTGGATAAAAATCACACAGGACGCTTATGACCATCATCCTCATGCGACACGGCAAACCTGACCATCCGGTAAGCGGGCGCTTTACTGCGCGAGCGCTGGCCGACTGGTGTGAAGGTTATGACCTTGCCGATATCTGCGACTCACCGCCGCCGCGCAGTATGGCCATCGCCCGGATGGCCAGCGTGATCGCCTCCAGCCCGTTACCACGTGCACGCTCCTCGCTCACGCGTCTCGGCCTGCAACCGCATGACGTGGATGACGTTTTCAGTGAAGTCGCGATGCCGCTGTTGCCGTTTGAGCGCCTGCATCTGCCGCTGACCGTTTGGCTCGCTCTGTTGCGCCTGCTGTGGTTATGCGGTTATGCCGGACATGTTGAATCGTTGAGCCATGCTCGAGATCGGGCGCGCCAGGCGGCAGATAAGCTGGTGGCGTTATCACAACAGGGAACGGTGTTGCTGGTGGGGCATGGCATTATGAACAAAATGATCGCCCGGGAATTGCGCAAACGCGGCTGGCAGGCAGAAAAACATGCCAGCAGCCGCCACTGGAGCAGTGCGATTTACCATCGCCCATTTATCTAACCCTGATGAGTCCAAATCGGCGTCGCTATCAGGTGCCTGACGAATGTTGCCGCCCGGCCCCCCGCCGTCATTTCAACTGGAAGTAACTCAGCACCTCACAGCCTTTTCCTGCGGTCGGCGTAGCAATCACTTTCATTTGCAGCAAATCAATCACGCTCAATGAGCCATCGCCCTCATTGGCAATCAGCAGCGTTCGGTTATCGGCGCTAAAACAGCCATCCATCGGCTTGTTGCCCACCGGAATATCCCCCAACGGATTGAGTAAATCGTCAAACAGCGTAATCAGCGGTTCCTGATCGCCTATCGCCACCAGACGCTCACCGTTGGCGCTAAAGCGCACCACCTGACACGGCTTTTGATGGGCCGTGAGTTTAATACGCTGGCGAATACGGTGGCTTTGCCTATCGACCACATACAACAACGGCGCATCGGCCGCACTGGCCACCAGATAAGGGTGCTTCGGCGAGGCAGCGATACCGGAAATCGGCCCCGGCAGCAGAATGTTGTCGATGATGCGCCCTTCTGCCTCGCACAGATCCACCACCGTGATGCTGGCGTCTTCTTCGTTTTCGGTGAACAATTTACGCCCGCTGGGCGAGAGCGTCAGACGATGGGCATTGTGCGACGGCAGCTTAATGATTTTCTCTACCTTGTCGGTAAAGGGATCAATCACCGCAACGGCCGCACTGTTTTCACAACACAAATAGACTTTGCCGTCGCGCCCCAGCTGGCCGCTGTGCGGCGACTGCAACGGAGATAAATCGATGAAACCATCGATCTGTCTTTTACGCAGATCGATCACCGCCACTTTGTGACCGGGATGGGGGTTGTCACCATGAATGCCGTCACCGTAGATTGGCACATAGGCTTTCTCTTGCTCGGGCAACATCAGTAATTCATGCGGACGCGGGGGAAACGCATTCAGCTCTTGCTGCACGGTAAAGGTGTCGGGATCGAGAAAAAGAACCCGATTCCCCTGTTTATCGACCGCCAGTAATCCACGGTTGTGTGGCTGCATAGTGCCTCCTTTGTGTTAACCACCTCGTTTAAGCGTAGTTAACCTGCATCAACAAGTGGCAAATCCCTGCCAGGCCAGCGAAAAATGTAGCCACTTTAAACCATCTCAATGCGGGGATTTTTTATCTAAGCCACAGCCTGCGCCAGGCACAGGTTATTTTATTAGGAATAGTCCTAACAGCCATTAATTATAAAATCAGTTGGCCATTCAATTATTTCAGGGAAATTTTATGCTTAACGGATCCTTCATTTTCCGGTTTATCTGAAAGCAAAAAAAAGTAATAGCCTATATGGCGAGAATGCTTTATTAAGCTGAGGTGAGTACTTTTTACACACAGCCGTGAGGAAACATAAGAGCGCATAAGCTGCCAGCATCAGGGAATCCTTGCCACCATAATCACAATAATCACAATAATCAGGTGCACTATGAATAAGAAACGTCTCCAGCCAGCGCTCGCGCTCTGGCAGAACTGGAAAAGAATCGCTTTTACCAGCCAGACATTATTGCAGAAAAAACAGCATACTGCGCTCTGCGCGCCGGAGTACGATCCCAGCGAAGAGGACAATATCGTGTTGTTTTCTGGCGAGAAATCGCTGCCAGAAATACCGAAAAAAGTCTGGATGTATTGGGACAATGAATATTTACCAAAATCGATGATGTTAAATATTCAAAAGCTACGCAAAGATAATCCTGACCACGATATTCATTTACTTAACCGATTAACGGTTAAAGAAGTTTTGCCCGACTTTATCTTCACCTCAACTCAATTAAGCGAACAACAAAAAAGCGAAGTCATTCGACTGGAACTGTTATTACGCTACGGCGGCATTGCCATTGATTGCAGCACGCTGTTATTTGAAGATCTCTCATGGGTGCATCGTGCCCACCAAGAGCGCAGCATGGATGTGATTGGTTACTATCGTGAAATTTCCACCGTCAATTATCTGGCGCCAGTGATTGAAAACTGGTTCCTGGCGGCAGCACCGAACAACCCGTTTATTCGTGAATGGCAGAAACAATACGCGCCGATCAAGCATCTGGGGGAGCTGAACTATTTTAACGAGCTCAGTAAGCGTGATGATTATGCGCTGCTGACCCAGAAAATTGATCAACCGCAGCAGCAGTTGGGTTCACTGGCGCAACAGGCGGCCATGCGGGAATATCGTCGGGTGAATCTTTACCTGCGCAAGTGTGAAGCGAATGCCTACTATTATCAGCGTTTGAGCGGCTGGAAAAGCGAGGCGTTTGCACATGCCATGCTGTTCAACCAACGTCCGTTAACGCCGCCGCCGGTGATTAAGCTGAGCGGCAACGAACAGATGCATCTCGACTTTAACCTGCGCTTAGGCAATTACAATCGCAGCAGTCTGCTGGGTGAGATGATGCAGCCGCCTGCGGCAATAACATTGGCTTCACCCATCAACAAAGCGCGCGCGTAGCCAGTGGATAAAGGTGGTAACCGCCCGTGGCACCTGTGCCGCATACGGGCGCACCACCCACAGCCGATCGGCGAAAGCATCCACGGTTTGCCACTGCGGCAGAACCTGTTGCAGCGTACCTGCGGCCAGCGCCGCTGTGGCACTGAAATCTGGTAACATCGCAATGCCTAATCCCTGCAATGCAGCGTCACGAATGGATTCGCTGTTATTGGTGGCAAAGTTACCCTGAATCTTCACCTGGACCGTTTCGCTCCCACCGCTCACCGGGCGAAAGCGCCACTGGGGTGATTCCAGCCCGCGCGGGTAGTACAAACAGTTATGTTGCTGCAACGCTTCGGGCGTTTGCGGTACGCCATTCTGTGCCAGATAAGCCGGCGAGGCCACCAGCAGCGCACGCGTCTCACACAGCGGCAGCGCCACATGGGTTTCCGGCAGCGTCTGGCTGTGGCGGATAGCCAAATCAAACCCTTCACTGCCCAGCGATACCAGACGGTCAGTGACATCCAGTTGCAACCGCACCTGCGGATACTCTCGCAAAAAATCACCGATGATCGGCACCAGTTGCTGACGTGCAAACGCCACTGGCGCGCTGACCCGCACTAATCCGCGTACCGGCCCGGCCTCATCGCGCACGCTGAAAAAGCTTTGGGCGATGCGCGCGAAGGGATCGCGTAACTCATCCACCAGCTTTTCGCCCGCCGAGGTCAGACGCACGCTGCGCGTAGTGCGCTGCACCAGTGACACACCCGCCATCTCTTCCAGCTCTTTAATCTTTTGGCTCATGGCCGCTTTGCTGACATCTAATCGTTCAGCCGCACGGGTAAAACTACCCAGTTCAGCCAGCACGGTTAGCCAGTGCAAATGCACCCAGAGCGCATCAGTTTTGATTTCTTTCATATGGATTGTTCAAAATAATAAATAATCATTTCAACCAGCGCGCTTTTTCTTTCCTGCAGCAAGCGGCAGCATAGAGCCACATCCTACTCTTATCTTGTGAGCAAAAACGAGGGTTTATTTATGCCGTTACTGACTTTTGACGTGATTCAGGGCCGTTCTGAATCAGAGATTCGCAACTTACTGGATGCGGCGCACCGCGCGGTATTAACCGCGTTCAAAGTACCCGCGCGCGATCGCTATCAGATTGTTCATGAGAATAAACGCTATCAGATGGTGTTCCAGGATACCGGACTGGGTTTCGAGCGAACCGATAACCTGGTGATGGTGCGCGTTTACACCAGCCCAAGAAGTGAAGAACAGAAAACGCTGTTTATGGCAGAGTTAGCCCGCGAGTTGCAGGAAAATTGTGGCGTGCAGGGTAATGATTTGATGATTAGTTTTATCACCAACAGCAAAGGTGACTGGAGCTTTGCCGACGGTGAAGCGCAGTATCTCACGGGCAAACTCTGATCCTCCCTTCCCCTCGCTGGCAGCGGCGCGAGTGTTGCTGCCAGGTCAAACCATAGTCAATCTAAACCTGCCTTAAACGATTCGGAACCCGTCGCACAATTCTGTGTGGTTATGTTGCAGCACTGTGACAGCCCATATAAATTGGCGCATAACCCCCAAAGAGGGCCGAGGGCGCAAGGATGGCGTCACTATTTTAAGTGAGGATCAAACCTTGTCCGAGTTGGTTTCGGTTGTACTCTTTTTGACGGCCATCGCCGTTTACTCCTATAAAGCCGGGCGAAATAAATTCTGGTTTATCCTGATCTTAGTGTTGCTCACGTTGTTTATCGTGCTCAATGCTACGCTATTTGCCAGTAACTATTTTACCGGCGATGGCATTACCGATGCGGTGCTCTATACCCTGACTAACAGCCTGACGGGTGCGGGCGTGAGTAAATATGTGGTGCCCGCCATTGGATTAATCATTGGCCTGTTTTTGCTGTTTTGCCTGCTTTCCTGGCTGCTACGCCGCCGCAAACGGCCGCATCATTTAGGCTGGAGTTTACTGGCTATCGCCTGCGCCGCCGGTTCAGTGCAAACTACACCTGCATTTCGTCAGGTGAAGGATCTTATTGCCTCGCACTCACGTCTGGCCGACTCTGATTTCGACGACTATTACCAAACGCCCAGTAAAACTATTCCTGAACCCAAACTCAACCTGGTGTACATCTACGGTGAGAGTCTTGAACGCACCTATTTCGATCAGCAAGCTTTTCCCGGGCTTGCGCCGGAGTTGAGCCGTGAAAAAGATCAGAGCATCGATTTCAGTGAAACCGAACAGTTGCCAGGCACCGATTACACCATTGCGGGTATGGTGGCTTCGCAATGCGGCATTCCCCTGTTTGCGCCTTTTGATGGCAACGCCTCGGCCTCGCTCTCCAGCTTTTACCCACAGAATATTTGCCTCGGCGATATTCTGAAGAACTCCGGTTATGAAAACTGGTTTATTCAGGGCGCGGATTTACGGTTTGCTGGCAAGGACACTTTCTTGCTGTCGCACGGCTTCTCGCCCGCACATATGTATGGTTCAGAAGAGTTAAAGAGCCGGGTTGCCGATCCTGGCTACCGCAACAACTGGGGTTTTTACGACGACACAGTGATGGATGAAGTGTTTGAGAAGTATGAAGAACTTTCACGTCAGCAAAAGCGTTTTGCCTTATTTACCCTGACGGTGGACACCCATCATCCTGACGGTTTTATCTCGCGCAGCTGTCAGCGTAAAAGTTACAGCTACGATGGAAAACCCAATCAATCCTTCAGCGCTGTGGCCTGCTCACAAGAGCATGTCGCGCGTTTGATTGCGCGCATCAAAGCGTCGCCGTGGTTTAAAAACACCATCATCGTAGTCAGTTCGGATCATCTGGCCATGAATAACACCGCGCATCAATATCTGATTAAGCAGCCGCGCCGCGATCTGTTTATGGTGATTCGTGGTGACGAGCCACAGGCGGAAGTGCTGGATGGCAAACGCAGCACCCTGGATAACGGCGCGACGGTACTGGATATTCTGGGTGGTGATAAGGCGATTGGCCTCGGTCGCAGCGGCCTCTCTTCGACGTCCTTATCGGCACAGTTTGATGATATGGCGCAGAAGGTAACGGCATGGAAAGCCGATATCATTCAGCTGTGGAATTTCCCCAGTAAGATGGATACGTTTACCGTTGACCAGCAGAAAAACACCTTCAGCTTCTCCGGGTCGACCTTTAAATTGCCGATTCTGTTCCGCGTCGGACAGGATCGCGTCGAGCCGCTGCCAGAAGGCGAATACTCTGCCCCGCTGCGCTACCAGCTCGCCGACTTTACTTCCTCAGATAAATTCGTCTGGGTCGATCGCTGCTTCAAGATGGGCCGCTTATGGCAGCCTGATTTGGCCCTCTCTACCGATCTCTGTGTTGCTATGGGCCAAATGGGGGCAAAACCGACGGTGACGCGCATTGATAAGCCGCAGTGGAAGGGTAAAGCTCAATTCCCGAAAGCCGAAGTGAGTGCCGCCACTTATCAACTTAACGAGCAGCAGATTCGCGTGGAAGATAATGCGATTCGCTATAACGCCGACAGCTTCCTGCTGACCGTGCCTGGCGCCCCCACTGGCGTGAAAGGTTTCACCGGGATCTCACGGCCCGAGAGCTGGGGAAGATGGTCGAATGCCAATCTGGCACCGGAAGTGAACATCGAATATGTCGATCCGTTGCCCGCCCGTTTTGATCTGGTGATCACCGCACGCGCCTATGGCCCTAATGCGCATCGGCCCATCCCGGTGCGCGTCGGTGATGAGGAGCAGAAACTGAATCTTGGAGATGAATTCTCTACCACCACGCTGCACTTCAGTAACCCCAACGGCAGCCACAATCTGGTTATCGCGCCGCCGGAGCCCCAGCTCTCCAACGATGGCAACATCACGGGCCAGGATCCGCGTAAATTGGGTATCGGTATGGTGGAGATAAAAATAATTCCACAGCCGTAACGTTAACTATTTCCTTCACAAATCAAGGCCTGCCTGTGCGCAGGCCTTTTTATTAGCCCTTCACGTTACTCATTGTAAGCATTGATTTTTTTCGATGCGGCGCGCAAAATCCATTTCATCACATTGAGAAACTATCACCCTCTGGATACGCTTACCTCTTCATGGAACGACACCAGAGGAAATAAGGATGATATTGACAATGCTTAACACTCATAAAGCCTACAAAGCGTTGCAGGACGCGGGCGTTGCGGACAAGCAGGCCGAAGTCATGGTGGATATTTTTGCTGACATGCAGCAAGAAAATGCCTTAACCAAATTCGACTTGTCGCAAGCAACGGAAATCTTAGTACGGGAACAAAGAGCGACCAACCAGCGCATTGATTCTCTTGAAGGGCGTGTCGACAAGTTTGAAACGGAGGTCAATCAGCGATTTGACAAAATCGATGCAAGATTCGACAAAATCGATGTGAAATTTGAAAAGATCGATGAAAGATTTGAAAAGATCGATGCAAAATTTGAAAAAATAGATGAAAAGTTTGAAAAGATCGACCAGCGGTTTGAGAAAATCGATGAAAAACTCAGCCAGCACGATGCTAAATTTAACGAATTAGATCAACGCATGCAGATTGGTTTTACCGAGCTAAAACAAGACAATGTCTGGATGAGACGCATCATGTTCACTATCGCCACCACAATGATCGCGTTTACCACCAAATATCTGTTAAGCAACTGAGCCGGGCACCCCGCCCGGCTGTCAACATGCTATTAACGCAGCGCCTGCAACTTTGCGCGCTGCGTTCCATCCTCATTGAAATTGTCTGCTGCCAGCCAGCGCTCAAAGGCCTGTTTCAACTGCGGCCACTCCCCATCAATAATGGAGAACCAGCAGGTGTCACGGCTGCGGCCGTTGTACACGATTGCCTGACGAAAGGTGCCTTCAAACTGGAAACCTAACCGCAATGCTGCCTGGCGTGAGGGCTGGTTGCAGCTATCGCACTTCCATTCGTAGCGACAATAACCCAATTGCTCCAGTGCGTAGCGCATCAACAAATAGTGCGCTTCCGTTGCCATACGGGTTTGCTTGAGCAGCGGCGAAAAAGCCACATGCCCGATTTCGATTGAACCGTGCGTGGTGTCGATGCGCATCAGCGCCAACGTTCCGACGGCACGCTGAGTCTGCAGGTCAATCACCGCGAAATGCATCGGATCGCGACCCTGCTCGATCTTGCTGGCATAGGCCAGATAAGCTTCCTCATCGGTGAAAGGCTCAGCAAACATATAGGTCCAGTCACGCCCGTCGCTGGCCTGCGCATAGGCAGCATAGAGTTCGCGCCCATGGCGTTCAGCACTGAGTGGTTCCAGTCGGCAGTAGTGCCCGGTAAAGGTCTCATAAGCGGGCCAACTGCGCGATTGCCACTCTGGCAAAGGTGCGCCTACCGGTTGTCCGAACTGGTTCGTGTGTTGCGTCATAGCTCAATTCCCTTGTCAGTGAATGCCTGTTGCACAGCGTGCCAGTTTGCTGGCATGTTAAAAAGCACCACATTCAATGAATTTTATGGATCCACGAAGAATCTTAATGAATGAGAGTGAATTGCACAGCCTGCTACTGACACCGTTACTCCCAGGCAGCACGCTTACGCTGCAGCAGCAGCTATTGCAGCGTATTAAACAGGCCATTCTGACAGGCGCACTCTCCGCAGGAACGCCTTTGCCCTCAACGCGTCAATTGGCTGCCGACCTCAAGGTGTCTCGCAATACCGTAACCGGTGTCTGGGCACAGCTTCAGGCTGAAGGCTTTCTGGTTAGCGATCGTCAGGGCAGCCGCATTAGTCCTTTCGCGCAACCGCCATCTCCCCCTAATCACGACGTCAGCGCCAGTAACCTTCTATTACCGCCAAGAGTGGCGCAGCTTCACTCCCACCACCGGCCCCTAAGCCAGGAGATGGCACTGCGACCTGGTGTTCCTGCGCTGGCACACTTCCCCCTGGCCCAGTGGCGACGAACGCTTAATCGCGTGATGCAGCATCAGCCACAGCAACTTCTCGGCTACGGTGATCCGCTCGGCGAGCCTGCTCTGCGTGCCGCACTGGCCCAACATCTGGCACTGGCGCGCGGCGTCCGCTGCACACCGGAGCAAATCGTCATTACCGAAGGCGCGCAGCAGGCGCTGACGTTTTGCGTGTCTCTTCTAAGCCAGCGCGGCGACACAGGTTGGGTGGAAGAGCCGGGCTATCGCGGAGCAAAAGCCGCCATGCGCCTTGGGGATATGCGCGTTGAGCCTATTCAGGTGGATGCACAAGGCCTGGCTCCGCAAACCCGTGACTGGCAACAGCGCCCGCCGCGGCTGATCTACACCACCCCAACTCATCAATATCCTACAGGCGTGGTGATGAGCGCGCCTCGTCGTCTGGCCCTTCTCGCCACTGCGCGCCAACATCAGTCGTGGATTATTGAAGATGACTACGACAGTGATTTCCGCTACAGCGGCGAACCGATCGCTGCGATGCAAGGCATGATGCAGCCATCACCGGTGATTTACGTGGGATCGTTCAGTAAAACGCTGTTTCCGGCACTCCGCATTGGATTTATGGTGCTGCCGCCCCAGCTATTGGTCTTGTTACGTCCAGCCTTGCATGAATTACTGCGCGGGGGAAATCGCCCCGAACAGCAAGCGCTAGCCCAGTTTATTCACTGCGGGGACTACAGCCGTCATCTGAGCAAAATGCGTCGTCTCTATCGCCAGCGCCAAACCAGCTTGCGCGAAGCGCTGTTGCTAACCCTGGGGACGCAAACGTCGTTGTTGGGAGGCGAGTGCGGCATGCATCTGGTATTGCGCCTGGCTGAGAAACAACATGATGCAGAAGTGGTGGAGAGGCTGATGGCCAGCGGCTATGCGCCCGGTGCACTGTCGGGGTTTTATCTGGGAGAAGAGAAACAACAAGGGTTGGTGCTCGGGTACGGCAACAGCAGTACCAGTCAAATCATTGCCGGCGTCGCGCGCATCGCGCAGTGCCTGGACGTGAAGTAGCGGCGGCCTGATAGCCGCCGCGACAAAGGATTAACCTTTGAAGAAGATATCGCCTGATTTACCCATTACGATCTTACCGCTGTCATCGGTGATCAGGATGTAGTTGGCGTTGATATACGTCCAGTGGGTGCCAGGCTGCGGTGCTGGCAGATGGCGCGGCTGCCACTCAACGATGGTGTACTGCTTTTTGCGGTACTCATCAGGCACCACATCACCGACCTTGTACTCTTTGTAGTCGATGATAATGGTGTTCAGGTCGTAGTTATTCTTTCCTACGGGTGCATCCTGCATGCCATTTTGTGATGGACGAATCGGTGCCACATCACCGGAAGACTCGGCCGGTTCGTTGCTGGCGGGTGCATCTGCTGCAGGTGCCTGAGTTTGTGCATCAGGTGCAACCTGCTGCACCTGTGGTGGCGGTGGTACATTGTCCGTTTGCTCGCCTTCAGCCAGTGCGGCTGGAGTCAGGCTCAAAGCGCCCAGAAAAATTCCTGCAGAAAGAAGGGTGACATGTGTCCTGCGCATTGGTGATTTCCACTCTGGTTAATTATTAACTGTCCAATTTACTGACAAGTGCAGCACGCAGAAGGTTCCCCCGGCGCGCTTTGCGCGTCAAATTCGCTGCACAGCATACCTCAGCAAAGGCGTTTTTTGGCGCAGCAAAATTGCAAGCAACCATTTTTTTACTCAGCTTGGTTTTTCTGCGCCAGATCCATTAGCAGGGCAATACCCAGATAGTTACTCCAGTTAAAGGCATTCTGCAGCACCACAATGGCATTACCATTTTGCTTATCAAATCCGATAAAGCTGGAATAACCGCCAATGTAACCCACCTGGTAAGTGATTTTCTGATCACCATAGGTGTCTGTTACCCAGGCAATATTCTGCGACTGATTGCCATGTTGCTCGTAACCGTGATTGACCTGCGCAAAAGCCGCATTGATAGACGTATTGGCACCCTCATGCAGATGCGCATCCAGATAACGGATAAGATCGCGCGCATTGCTGTAGAGACTGGCGGCCGCCACCATATTGTTGCTAAACGCCCAGTCCGGCGTCAGCTCACCACGCGGAATCAGTTTCGGCTGATCGCCTGCATGCCCCAGAGCGCGCCAGGGGTAACCGCGCAGCGTCTGCGGTTTGAAACTGCTGCTGGTCATGCCAAGCGGTTGGAACAGATTACGTTGCGCCAGGGTTTCGATGTCCTGATGCAGACGATGTTTCAGGATATAGCCGAGCAGCGCATAGCCCAGATTAGAATACTGTGCAGCCGGTTTGGCTGGTGCGTCAAAATCAGCCAGATAGCTCAGCACTGCATCGCTATCGAGGTTGCCGTAAAAATTCTCACCGCTGCGCAGATAAGCCATAAATTTCATAAACATCGGCAGATCCATATCCTGGCGCGGCAAGCCAGAGGTGTGAGTCACTAACTGTAGCAGCGTGATACGTTTCGCATCTTCACTGAGTGGCACATTCGCGGGGAGTAGCGTCGCCATCGTATCATTCCAGTGCAGCTCACCGCGATCCACCAGCTCAATAATCACTTCCGCCGTCATGCCTTTGCTGAGCGAACCAAGCGCAAACAGCGTATCCGGGGTGATCGGATAACGGTGCACCGCATCGGTCACGCCGAAACTGTAAAACTTTGCAGGCTGACGCTGATGGATAATCGCAATGCTGATGCCCGACACCTGCTTCTGCTGCATGTAGTGCCGCACGATGTCATCGACGTTTTCATTGAAGGTCGCATGGGAGAGATAGACTTTATCGCCGACCGGCGCAGAAGTTTGTGACAGCGTGCCACAGGCGCTCAATAGCAAACTGAAGCACAACAGCAGCGATCGCGGAATGATGCAGCGCATCACCGATTATTCCTGGTGAAAGTTTTCATAGCAATTGATTTATAAGATATTTTTTATTTTTAGCAAAACGTGCGATGGGTGTTTGTGGCGAAATATAACACAGAAGATGTGAATCGCCACCTGCCAGAAACAGGTGGCGAGGCGGGATTATGGGTTGACCGGAATCACCGAACCTTGATAGTGCTGGTTGATAAATTCAGCAGTTTGCTTTGACTCCAGATCTTTGGCTAATTCGAGAATACGCGGATCATGGGCCAGTTTTGGCGTCGTCACCAGCACGTTCGCGTACGGATTATCTTTTGCCTGCTCCAGCGCCAGCGCATCTTTCGATGGCACTAACCCCGCCTGCAACGCGTAGTTACCGTTAATGATCGCCAGCTGCGCATCATCCAGTGCACGCGGTAGCTGTGGTGCTTCGATTTCAATGATTTTCAGATGATGCGGGTTATCACTGATATCTGCCGTCGTCACCAGCGAACTGGCGTTGCTGCCCTTGAGCTTAATCAGACCGCTATCCTGCAGCAGATACAGCGCACGGCTGAGGTTAGTGACATTATTAGGCACTGCAACCTGCGCGCCATCAGGCAGATCTTTCAAGGATTTCACTTTATGCGAGTAAATGCCCAACGGCTCAATATGCACCGTCGCCACCACTGCAAATTTCTCCCCCAACGCTTTTTCCTGATCGCGCAAATAAGGCACATGCTGGAAGTAGTTTGCATCCACATCGCCGCGCGCTAACAGTTCATTGGCGTTGAGATTACCATTGAGCTCGATCACCTTCAGATCGAGCTTTTTATCGGTTTGTTTGATGTGGTTGAGGATTTCGCTGTGCGGCACCGGATCGGCCGCCACGCGTAATGCGGCTGCCGAAGCATAAGTGCTGAATACCGAGAGCAGTGCCAGGGTTGCTATCACCTTTTTAGTCATGTGCTTTCCTTACTTTTATTATGATTGAACGGTGTTCTGAGCGTCGGCGTAGTAACGCGCTGCCACGTCGCGATGCGATCGCAAACGCCCTTTGAGATAGTTCCAGCCCACTTCACGCAGCAAGGGATTGGTGGGATCGCTGGTCGGCCCGCGCGCTTCTGCCGCCAGCTGCGGCGGTAATTGATAAATCGGCACTTCGGCATCCAGCTGTGCACCGAGGAAAAAGGCGATGGAAACACGCTCTTTGCGTGCAGGTGGCGATATCACACGGTGAACCGTGGCACGCAGATAACCATTGGTCGCAATCTCCAGCAATTCGCCGATGTTCACCACAAATGCGCCCGGTTTAGGCAGGGCATCCACCCAGTGACCCGGCGTCACTTCGACCTGTAAGCCGGGCTGCTCATCCTGTAGCAGAAACGTCAGGAAGCCTGAATCTTTGTGCGCTCCGACGCCCTGCTGGCTGGCATTGCTGGACTGACCGGGATAACGAATCAGTTTCACATGTTCGTTGGGATGCGTGCCGTACAGTGCATCAAATGCATCTGGCGGCAGCGACAACGATTTGGCAAATGCACGCAGCAGGCGCAGTGCAATCCCGGTCATCGCCTGCTGCCAGGCGTGGATTACCGGCCTGAGTTGCGGCAGCGCCTCTGGCCATAAATTTGGACCCTGCAGTCGCTTCCATGCGGGATCGCCCGCTTGTAACGCTAACGCCACACGTTCCGCGCCAATATCAAACTGCTCGCGCTGGTCGCGTTGCTCGCGGGTATATTCCACGCCAGCCCGGTTATAGCCGCGGAAATGCGGTGAGTGGATCATCGAGACATGCTGCTTCTCCTCATCCGGCAGGGCAAAAAACGCCTGCGTGATGCTTTGCACGTTCTGCAGCAACTGTGGATTGATGCCATGATTGATCAGGTAGAAAAAACCGACATCGCGCGCCGTGGTGCGCAGTTCGGCGAGATAAGGCGACTGATCAGCATCCGGGAGTTCCAGCAGTGCCAAATCCAGCACCGGCAATGTTTCTGCCATACAATTTGGTCCTTAACGCAGTAAAGTTCTGCGTTTACGCTGCCACTGGCGTTCCATTCCAGCCAATACTGTTGCGCAATATGTTATGGCGAATGATTTTTAGGAAAGCTTCAGCAATCGATATGCAAAAAGCGGTAAATCCGTGCCGCTTCCCGCTATAATCGCGCCGTCAAAATTTTGCCTACCCGCACCGCACAGGAGATGCCGTATGAACCAAGGCCCGTTAACCGAGAAAGAACTGAACTGGCTGGAAGATATGCTGGAGAAATACGGCAATGAACAGTCGGTGGTGGATACCTCCGAGCTGGACGGCATGCTGACAGCACTGCTCTCTGGCCCGAACGATATCGAACCGAGTGAGTGGCTGGTGGCGCTGTGGGGCGACAAGAAACGCATTCCCAAATGGGCCAACGAGCGTGAAATGGATCGCTTTATGGCGCTGATTTTCCAGCACTTCAACGACATTGCTGAGCGTCTGGCTGATTTTCCGGAACAGTTTGATCCCCTGTTTGGCATGCAGGAGATGGAAGGTCAGGAGTTCACTGTGGTGGAAGACTGGTGTTATGGCTATCTGCGCGGCGTGGCGTTAGATGCGGATTGGGATCAACTGCCAGAAAGCCTGCAACCGGCGATGGCCGCCATCACGCTGCACGGCAGTGAAGCGGAATTGGCAAAGCGTGAAGCGTTCTCGCCAGAAGAATTTGAGGCCAGCATTGACGCTATTCGCCCAGCGGCGCTGGAGTTGCATGAATACTGGCAGGAACAGCGCATGGCACAGCCCGATCCGGAACCTCAATTGCCACACTTCGCGGGCGAGAAAACCGGCCGTAACGATCCCTGCCCGTGCGGCAGCGGCAAAAAGTACAAGCAGTGTTGCGGTAAATAACGCGAAATAATGAGAGGGGCGCGCCAGAGCACGCCCCGTCAACTCAGGATGCGGGCTTCACATCAGTAACGAGCGTCGGCAATTGCCATGCACCGCCAGCGCGAATCGCACGACACATGCCGGTGGTAGCATCACTGCTCTGCACGAAATCCTTGCCATCCCATACCCATGCCGCCGTACTCCAGCAGTCGCCAATGCCGCGCCCTTTCTGTGCCTCGGAAATCATGCCTTCGCTGTAATCTGAACCGGAATCGGTGATCAGTTGAGGTTTACCCTGCAACGCACGATCCATTAGCCAATAGCCATAGCCTTCGTTATAGGCACCGCGCCAGCACAGCGCGGCAATCAGCACATGCGTGTCATCCACTGGCGTTAACGTGAGCGGCTCAGCGCCCTCTTCAGGTTGATCATCCGTAGGATCCAGATTATCGCAGCTGTCGTCATCGGTCAGCGAGGCAATCAGCTTCGGCTTGAGCAACGCCAGTTCATCCGCACTCAACGGACGCGGCGCGGCTTTCTCAACTTTGACCTGCTGAATCACCGGCATTGCGACCGCCGCTGGAACACTGTTTTCAGGCTTATTGCCCTTGCGCACCAGCGCGCCAGGCGTACTCAGACGACCCTGTGCATCGTCCATCTTCAGCAGCGTGGCAAAGGCACCATTGCTGGAAAGCTCGAACGGCTCTTCGCCGCCGCGAAACTCCACTTTGCTACTGCCTTTAATGGCATTAATCAGCGCCAGCGTTTGCGCATCGGTCAGCGTCCACTCATCGTTCTCGGCTTTGGTGACCTCGCCCTGCGCGTGATCATCAATCCACAGCGCCAGTGCATCCACTTGCTTTGAGTCATCATCGCCAGTATCGGCCAGCACCACGCGTCCATGGGTCGGTGCATTGGGCCCGCCCTCACGCGTGAGCAGGACTGAACCACCCGCGCCCTCTTCAGCGCTGTAACCCGCAGCGCGGCAGGTTAAGGTATTGTCGCAGGCGAGTTCCCAGTCTTTATGGCTGAAGGAGACGCCATCTTCATCTGCCAGTAATGGCGCGCTCAAACTGGTGAGCAGCGCGAACGCCAGCAGCAATCGGGTTTTCATGCCATCACTCCATAACGGTAAAGGTGGCTAGTGTGATGATTTTTAGTGCGCGGGAGAAGTGAATTTTTTGCGCTGATAGGTTTTCCATGACCCTACGTGATAATGACGCCACACCAGTGAATCGGATGCCCCGCAAGAAAATAAAACTCACTATTTCCTCTTTTTTAAAAGATTTTTTTAATAAGTGAACGGCAACTGGCGCGCTGATATTAGAGCAGAAAAGGAGTCTGAAGTGGCATGACCGCTGGGTTGATGGAAACATCGGCGTTAACGTTTCACGTAATGAGCCACATTGGCTTGAGTGGAACGCGTTATTTGGTCAGGTATTGAACGACTCAAAGCTTGCGCACATACTCTCATCACATTCATTGAACGCCCGATGCCTTATGACAATTGCCAATATTAATCCTGCCATGCTCAGTTGGTCCCGCGAACGGGCAGGTTTTACCCTGGAGAAATTGGCACAAAAGTGCGGCATCAGCTTGGAACGTCTACAGGAATGGGAAAGTGGCCAGCAACCCTTAACATTCAATCAGGCAATGGCGTTTGCTGGCAAAGTACATGTTCCCTTTGGCTACCTTTTCCTGCCCCATCCTCCCGATGAACAACTGCCCATCCCAGACTTGCGCACAATTGGCAGCAAAGGGCCACTGCGCCCAAGTGCTGAATTGATCGACCTGCTGAAAGTTATGCTGATGCGCCAGGAATGGTACAGAGACTACTTACAGCAACAGTTAATTGCGGCACCCAATATTAGTGGGCGTTTTACCGTCGGCAGTTCAGCTAACGCGATAGTTGAGGATATGCGCCACAAGCTTAATCTACCGGCGCACCCAACACGCGGTACCTGGGAGAGCTATTACAATGAATTGATAAAGCGTATCGAAGATCTCGGTATTCTGGTAATGCGAGCGCCTTATCTCAGTCATCATACGCGTCCTTTCAACGTGGATGAGTTTAGAGGATTCGCCATTGCGGATGATTTTGCTCCCATTATCTTCATAAATCATGCAGATACACCCGGCGCTCGGCTATTTACGTTAATTCATGAGCTTGGTCATATCTGGATTGGACAATCCGGTGTTTCAGATGGCGGCACATCAACTCATCGACAAGAAGAAATCCTGTGCAATGCCGTTGCTGCCGAATTCCTGGTTCCGGCGAGTGAATTCCTCTCTTTATGGAATACCTATAAGGAAAACTGGCGCGAAAATCTTGCCCCGCTGGAAGGGCACTTTCATGTCAGTTGTTGGGTCATCGCCCGCAGAGCTTTGACACTTCAGTTGATTTCCCATGAGGATTATCAGCAATTTATCCAAGAGCAGAAACTTGCCCATCAACAGCGCAGTAAAAATGATAGCGGCGGTCCCAGTTATTTCAGAACGAAGAAGGCACAAATAAGCCCCTCTTTTTCTCGTGCTGTCTTAAGCCAGGCACTGAGTGGTCAAATGTTATTACGTGAAGCCAGCGATTTGCTGGATGGTATGCAGCCTTCCAGGCTATCAAAATTTGCAGAGGAGATGGGGCTTTGAAATATTTGCTGGATGCAAACACTTATATCATGGCAAAAAACTTTTATTACGGAATGGATATTTGCCCCGGCTATTGGGAATGGCTGGATAGACAGTTTGCATTCAACATTGTCGGCAGCGTAGACATGATCGCCCGCGAATTACGAGACGGAAATGATGAGCTATCAGACTGGGTAAAAGCGAGGCCTGCACATTTCATTGCTAATGATGATCATGATACCCAGCTGATTTTTCAGCAAATAGTGGAAGGTGTAATGAAAGCCGATTTCAATCCAGGGTCACGCGATTTATTTCTGGCAAAAGCTGACCCATGGATCATCGCAAAAAGTAAAAGCATCGGGGCTACCGTTATCACGCATGAACTTCCTCTGCCTGCCAACGCACGCAAAGTGAAAGTGCCCAATATCTGCCGCCAATTTGGTGTTCCTTGCATGACCACATTTGAGTTTTTAAGAAAGCTCAATGCGCGTTTCGTGCTGGAACGGCACGATTAATAACCGCAACTGCACGTGAAGTGATCGCGCGGCGTTGGTATTACTCATACAGCCAACGCCCTGCTTTGGCGGATTCAATCAGCATACCTAGGGTAAAGTCCGGCACCACCGGGACTTCTCGCTTATTGAAGGGATTCAGGATCTGCGCCAGTGACGGTTCGTCCGGATAGTAGGTATCAATCATAAATCCGCCGCGATCCACCTCGAATTCGCTGAAGAACTCGTCCATTAACGCCTGCGCTTCTTCGCGCTCGAAGTTAAGATCGGTATCGATATCGATCTGTGGCGTCAGCGTTTTTTGTTTAAACAGATAGACGCCGTCGTAGCGACGTACTAATTCGTAGATACGCTGGTCGATTTCGTCGGTCATGATCCACCTCCTGTTAAACGAGCGGCTATTCTGCCATGCAATCTCATCCGCCTGGTAGCGTAAAAGATAGCGCGGTGCCGCTACGCTAATGCATCGGTCACAGCATCCATGGCATCCAACTCTTCACGGCTTAGCAGTTTCTCAATATTCACCAAAATCATCATACGATTATCCACCACACCCAGACCCAACAAATAACGGCTGGAAAGCGCTGCCGAGACATCTGGCGTGGGTTTGATCTGCTCGTGATCCAGTGACAGCACGTCCACCACGCCATCCACTACAATACCGACAATGCGGTCGCTGAGATTCAGCACAATCACGACGGTGTTCTCATCCTGGTGAACCACCTTAAGGCTGAACCGCACGCGCAAATCTACAATCGGCACGATGACACCGCGCAGGTTGGTCACGCCGGTGAGAAAGTCCGGCGCATTGGGCACGCGCGTCGCCCGGTCGCAGCCACGGATCTCCTGCACTTTGAGAATATCGATGCCGTACTCTTCATCGCCGAGACGAAAAATCAGATACTCCTGCGCTGCCGTATCACTCTGAAGCGCTTTCGATAATGTCATGCTGCTACCTCCTGTTGGCTGACACGCAGACGGTCAGCGTTTTCCTGTGGATGCGCTAAGGTTGCCAGCTCAACCACATCCAGAATCAGCGCCACGCTGCCATCACCGAGAATGGTGGCAGCAGACACGCCGGTCACTTTGCGATAGTTTTGTTCGAGGTTTTTCACTACCACCTGCTGCTGGCCAATCAGCTGATCGACCCACAGCGCGTAGCGGCAGCCAGCACTTTGCACAATCACCACGATGCCGTTATCACTCGGGGCTTGCCCGCTTACCGAAAAACGCTGACGCAGCATCACCAGCGGTAAATACTCGCCACGCACCTGCAGCAAACGTTCGTCACCCACATAGCGGTACAGCATCTCCTCCTGCGGCATCAGCGATTCCATCACCGCACCCAGCGGCAACACATAAATCTCTTCAGCTACTCTGACCAACATGCCGTCGAGGATCGCCAGCGTCAGCGGCAACAGGATGCGCACCGTGGTGCCCTTT
Source organism: Erwinia sp. S63 (assembly GCF_016625195.1). GTDB lineage: Bacteria > Pseudomonadota > Gammaproteobacteria > Enterobacterales > Enterobacteriaceae > Pantoea. The sequence goes on along the minus strand of NZ_JACVUP010000012.1, from coordinate 187,727 downwards.
CCCTGCCACGATTGCACTTCCACATGGCCGCCCATCGCCAGAATATTTCGCCGCACCACATCCATACCCACGCCGCGCCCGGAGACATCGGTGACACTTTCTGCGGTGGAGAATCCAGCGGCAAAGATGAGCATCCACACTTCGTCATCGCTGATCGTGTCGCTAATGCTCATGCCCTGCGATCGCGCTTTGACGAGAATTTTTTCCCGATTGAGGCCTGCGCCATCATCGATCACTTCAATCACGATATTGCCGCCGTGATGTTCAGCAGAAAGCGTCAGATTGCCGGTGCCCGGTTTGCCCTGGGCAATGCGCTGTGCTTTGGATTCAATGCCGTGGTCGAGACTATTGCGCACCAGATGAGTCAGCGGATCGATAATGCGCTCAATCAGGCTCTTATCCAGCTCGGCGGAACCGCCTTTCAGCGTCAGCTCAATCTCTTTATCGAGACGCGAACCGAGATCGTGCACCAGACGAGGAAAACGGCTAAAAACGTAGTCCATCGGCATCATACGAATCGACATCACCGACTCTTGCAGTTCACGCGTGTTGCGCTCCATTTGCGCCACGCAGTTGAGCAACGCGTCATGATTGGCGTTATCCAATGTTTGGGTGAGCTGAGACAGCATTGCCTGGGTGATGATCAGCTCGCCGACCTGATTGATGATTTGATCGACCTTGCTAACGGCAACACGAATGCTGCTGGATTCCTGGCTAGCCGCACGCGGCGCGGTGGAAGGCGTGGGTGCCGGGGGTGAAGACGTGGCCTTGGAAGTGGCTGGCACCGGAGCTGAAGAAGTGCCCGGGGACGCGTTTGGCGCCGGAGCAGTAAGCGGCACCGTAGATGTCGGCGCAGAAGGTGCAGCCAATGCGAAAGCCGCGGGCTCGGGTTCCGCAGTCAATGTGAAGGCGGCGGGTACGGCGACCACCGGTTCAATAGCGATCTGCGTGTCATTCAGCACAAAACCAAGCACCGCACGAATATCATCGGCTGGCGTAGCGGTGGCGAGCACCACTTTCAGGCTTTTCGACGTCTGCTCCTGGTGGCGCAGCGTACCGAGGTTTTCCAGCTCCTGTCTGAGCAGCGTCTGCTCGCCTTCCTTGACGTCACTCAGCGTGATGCACAATTCTGCTTCAGCGGCATCACCCGCTATCGCGGCTGGCTCGGCAGCCTCAAGCGCAATCTGTCGCAAGGCTTCGCAGATGTATTGAAAGCGGTCCTCATCGGGCGGCTGTGCAGCGCGGTACGCGGCAAGCTGGTTTTGCATGATGTCCTTACTCTCCAGCAACAGCTGAACCATTGCCCGGTCAAGCCTGCGTTCGCCGCTGCGCGCCTCATCCAGCAGGTTTTCCAGCAGATGGGTGGTTTTTTGCAGGGCATCAAAACCAAAGGTGCCCGCCCCGCCCTTCAGCGAGTGCGCGGCGCGAAAGATGGCATTGAGCTGTTCAATATCGGGCGCGGCAATATCCAGCTGCAACAGGTGCAGCTCCATCTCTGCCAACAACTCTTCCGCTTCACTGAAAAATATCTGCGAAAAATCATTCAATTCCATCGGAATGTCCTTCAACAGGCTGAATGGAAGCATCCTGCAATAGGGAGTCAGGGTGCTGCGCGAGGGTATTTTCCATCTGGATCTCCTGCTCTTTCATGTGGCTGAGGACAAGAATGCTGATGCGGCGATTACGCGGATCCTCTGGTGTGCTCTCTTCCAGCGGCATACGGCTGGCGGTGCCAATCACCCGCAGAAAACGTTCATCCGCCAATCCGCCATGGGTCAGCACGCGTCGCGTGGCGTTGGAACGTCCCGCTGACAGTTCCCAGTTGCTGTATCCACTGACACCGCCCGCGTAGGGCAGCGAATCAGTGTGGCCGGTCAGACTGATCGCATTCGGTAACTCGTTGAGCAGCGGCACCAACGCCTCAAGAATGCCCAACATGTAAGGTTCAGGTAGCTCGCTGCCCAGCTTGAACATCGGGCGCTGCTGCGAATCGGTAATTTGAATCAGCAGACCATCCTGCGTCAGCGTCAGCAGCAGATTGGACTGGAAGTTATTCAGTCGGGGATCGGTGGCAATCATCTGCTGCAGTTTCTGTTTTGCCCGCTTCAGGCTCTCCATCTGGCGCTTCAACGCATCCAGCCTGCTTTTAAACACTTCGCCCTGCTGTTTGATCAGATCGTCCCCGCCGCCGGGAATGACGCTATCGCTCAGGCTGGCTTTGTTGCCCTGCGCCAGCGTGGTTTTTAACGGGGTGCGAAAGTAATCGGCAATCATTTCGCGTTGCTGCGCGGTGGATTGCGACAGCAGCCACATCACTAAAAAGAACGCCATCATCGCGGTGATGAAATCGGCATAAGCGATTTTCCACGTTCCCCCATGATGCGCATGTTTATGCTTTTTACGGCGACGAACGATGATGACCGGGCTGCCGTCCTTCATGCGCTGGCGTCCGACGGTTTCATTTTGCTGGCATTCGATTTCACACTGCGCACGTGTTCTTCCAGCTCTTCAAAGGAGGGGCGTTCGCTGGTGAAGATGGTTTTACGGCCAAATTCCACCGCTATCTGCGGCGCATAACCATTCAGGCTGGAAAGCAACGTGACTTTGATGCACTGTAAAATTTTGACCTGATCGCTGCCCTTCTGTCGTAACAGCGTAGCGAGCGGCAACACAAAACCGTACGCCAGCAGGATGCCGAGGAAGGTGCCGACCATGGCGTGGGCGATCAGCACGCCCAGCTCGGAGGCCGGTCGATCGGCGGCAGCCAGCGCATTCACCACCCCCATCACCGCCGCTACGATTCCGAAAGCGGGAAAGCCATCTCCCAGCGTGTTCATGCTGTTGGCCGGCACTTCCAGCTCCTCTTCGCAGGTTTCAATTTCCTCATCCATCAGCGCTTCGATTTCATGCGCATTCATGCTGCCGGCGATCATCAGGCGGAAATAATCCAGCACGAAATTTTTTAGCATGGGGTCATTGAGCAGACGCGGATAGGCGCTGAAGATCTCACTGCTTTCCGGCTCTTCAATGTCCTTCTCCAGCGACATCAACCCCTGGATGCGGCTCTTCGACAGCAAGAGGAACAGCAAAGCCATCAAATCCATGTAAATCGCTTTGCTGTAGCTGCGGCCAACAAACAGCTTTACCAGCGCTTTGCCCGTGGCCTTCAGCGACTTAATATTGTTGCCCACCAGAAAGGCACCCATTCCCGCGCCACCAATGATCAGCAGTTCGATAGGTTGAAACAGCGCGGCCATTTGACCGCCAGCCAGCATAAATCCACCAAACACTGTTGATATAACAACAAGATAGCCAAAAATAACTAACACGATTGCTCCTTGTATTATTGATAGCCCGCGCCAGACTGGCCGCGGGCGTATGACTTTCTTGTCACCGTAAAAGGGTCAGCGCCTCAGGCAATGACCGGCATAAAAGCGGCGGCGGCCTGAATGTGCCGTTGATTAACGTGGTCAACCTGAGATTTTTTACTGGCGCGTGAGGGTGGACTGCACAAACTGCAGGTAAAGGGTTTCTTGATGTTCTCGGTGATCACCACATATCCCCCCTGACAGATCCGGCACGCTTTGCGGGAAATAATTCCGCACTCAATAAAGCGAACTAATGTCCAGGCGCGCGTCAGACCTAATATCGGCTCCTCATGACTCTGGCCGTAACACTGTTCCAGATAGAGCCGATACGTTTTCATCAACACGTTAATCGGCGGACCTTTTTCCGTCACTTTCAAATACAGATAGATGTTATAAAACATCGACGAGTGAATATTCTGCTCCCACGACATAAACCAGTCTTCGGAGAAAGGCAGCATGCCCTTCGGCGGTGGACATCCACGTAACTCTTTATACAAGCGTAATAGTCGTCGTCGACTTAGAGATGTCTCAGATTCTAAAACCTGCATACGTGCTCCGAGGGAGATTAGCTCCATGGCGATTTGAACGTCATGCACTTCCTGCAATAAATTTCTTTCACACATTCTCGCCCCTTAATCCACAGCCATAGGTTCTTTATTAATTGAATTAAGCAAATCCGTCGACAAGATAATGCCGGTGTGAATTTTCTGCAGTGCCTCAATCCGCGATTCTTTCGTGAGATTTTCAATCAAGACTTCATCATCAATGCGTAAGCGGCAAATGAATTGATTGGTCGAGGCTAACTTCATCAATTGGGGTAACGTCAGCGCCTTTAAATTATCAGTGGTGGACTCCGATAATCCAAGGCGAAAACCTGCCGCAAACTTATCCTGCCGAATGAGTTGTTGCGCCAGTAGAAGATAAGATAAATTCATATCGTGGATATGCTGAAGATACTCATCAAAGTCAGACATTGATAACACCTTATATTTATCGTGCAAAGCAGAGGTCATTAAAAGAGGAATATCCATTCCCCATGTGATGCTGATAATCGTGTGGTCGTAGGGTGAACGTCTTTGTAACTATCCATCATCCCAACAGCCGACGATTGAGCCGCATCCAGCAATGAAAAAATGATAGCCATCAGAATTTTCCGTAACAATACGTCAGAAAAGCCTCACACAAACAACCCAATTAACCACATGATTATTAACGATAATAACATTATTAATTGTTATTAATTATCGATGATGTCCTTTTACAACTTTGCAGGTGTTGCATCACTTTAGATTGCTCCATCATAATCCATTCGACTACGCAAACGTTTTATTGCCAGACTGTGAAGTTGACTCACTCGTGTTTCCGTAATGTCGAGAAGCAAAGCAATCTCGCGCATATTGAGATCATAGTGATAATAAAACTGTAAGATGCGCTGCTCCCGCTCAGGAATATAACGTACGTAGTCAGCAATACGCTCAATCAAATCCTCCTGAATAGAGTGATGCAGGGGATTCAGCAAGGCATGTTCTTCATCAGCCTGTTCCCAAAGATCGGCATAATGCTCTTGCAATTCATCCATGGAAAAAAGTTGGCTGTTGTTATTATCTGCCAGCATCTGTTGAAAATCCCGCAGCGATACGCCCATTCGTTCAGCAATATCTCTTTCACTGGCACTGGCGCCCTGCTCCTGTTCAATTATCTGGATAACCGCAGATATCTCACGCGAATGGGTTCTGACCCGACGCGGCACCCAATCACGTTCTCGCAATTCATCGATTAACGCCCAGCGCACGCGTTGTGTAATCCAGGCGCTGAGCGTGACGCCTTTCTTCGCGTCATAACTGTCAACCGCAGCAATAAATCCTATCGCACCTGCCTGAATGAGATCATCGAACTCGACGCTAGCCGGTAATCTTTTTTGCAGGCGTAACACTTCCTGCCGCACCAGATAATGGTAGGTTAGCCACAGTTCGTTTTTATCATTCAGACCGGATGCGTTATATAACCCATCCATATTGCCACCCATCTGATAGTCTTGATATTAATTATCAGCCGAGCGTTATTATTTATATAGCGCAATAAGGTCTTAGTACCAGGGCTATTTAATCTCTTTATTTCACTAATGGGTAATACGTTAAAACGATTCCCACTGTGTATTCTCTTTAGTCGATATCAGATCCTGATGGCGGTTATTCACTTTATTGACCAAACGAGCCGGTGGTACGGAGCCTTCATGACTTAATACAAACTGTGCCACCAACTTCTCCAGCGCGTCAGACTGCGCTTCTAATCCACCAGCCGCCATCGCCGCTTCTTCCACCATCGCCGCGTTCTGTTGAGTCACCAGATCCATTTCGTTTACCGCCTGCGAAATCTGGTTGATACCAGTGCTCTGCTCATCTGACGCTGAGGTAATTTCACCCATAATCTGCGTCACCTGCGCCACCGAGCTGACAATATCCTGCATCACAACGCTGGCCTGGTTCACCTGGCGCGATCCCGTATCCATATTGCTGACGCAGGTGTGGATCAGCTGATTGATCTCTTTGGCTGCATCGGCGCTGCGCCTGGCGAGGTTACGCACCTCTTCGGCGACCACCGCGAAACCACGCCCCTGCTCACCAGCGCGTGCCGCTTCGACCGCGGCATTCAGCGCCAGGATATTGGTTTGATTAGCAATGCTGTCTATCACGCCGTTGATATCGGCGATTTGGCGCGAGCTGACAGTAATCTGCGCCATGATCTGCTCCAGACTTTGCATCACATTGCCGCCCTGTTGCGCATTGTCACTGGCACTGACCGCCAGCTGGCGTGCAGTGTGGGCATTGTCGGCATTCTGCCGCACCGTGGTTTTAATCTCCTCCATACTGGCGGCGGTCTGCTGCAACGAGGCCGCCTGCTCTTCAGTGCGTGCCGACAGATCGCTGTTGCCCTGAGCTATTTCCTGCGCATTGGTATGAATGTGCTGCACACTCTCGCGAATACTGAGAATGGTGTCGGTCAGCGACACGCGCATCTGCTCCAGCTCGCTCAGCATGGTGCCGATTTCATTGGCGCTGCCGATCTCGACGCGGCGGCTCAAATCACCTGCTGCCACACGCTTCAGCACCTCAACCGTGCCTTCCATACGACGCACCAGCGTCTTGCGCAGCCAGATACGCACACTTATCAGTAAGAGTGCCGCCAGAACGGTGACGCTGATACCAATCACCAGCATGGTGCGGTAACTGCTCACCGCATGGCTGACATACTCCTGATTCTGCTTGAAGTTGATCTGGTTATAGCCCTCAATGCGTTGATTCAATGTGGTGCGCATCGCCAGTTCACTTTCCAGTGAACCGCGATAACTCTCCTGGCGCTGGAGCTGATCCAACTTAATCTGTACCACGTCATAGACTGCTTTAAAGGCGGAGTTCACCTCTTCGGCGACTTTGGTTTCCTCATCGCTGTTAAAAGGTGAACTCATAAACTGCTGCATATCTTCTCCCGCGCTTTTCAGGATCAGCGCTGTGGTTTGCAGCAGCGTGGGTGATGCCGGTTCCCCCTGCGCCTGCAGCAGCATAATGCCGTTGGTGTTAGCCAGTGCTGCACTGATGTTATAGGCAGCATCGCGCATCTGATTATTACTATACGAGGCGACCTGTATTTTATTAAAGTTCTCGTTATTGGAATAAGCGTTAAATAACGAAAAGGTGACGGTAGAAAAGAGGACGACAGCAAACATCACGACAATCAAGCTGACCGCAGTATAGATTCTTATCTTATTAAACATAGGATTTACTCTCGCGCTACACGATGATTTTTAAAAAACAGAAGGGTAAATTTATAATTTATTGAACAAGTTCATTTTTTGCATCGACTGAAATACCATCATCGATGCATTTAACGCATATTCAGACATCTTCGAATCCATAATTAACGATGTCATGGTGCCGTAATCTGCACCAATCGCATTTTGTACTTTGACGATGGTGTCATTGATCAAACTCTCACCGCTTAAATCGAGGCTATCAAGTTGCTGCAGGTGGGTGCCCAGTTCGGCCTGCGCTTTGCCGAGTCGATCCATGCCTTTATCGACAGCCTGGCTGGCGGCGCTCAGGGCTTTCTCCAGTTCGTCTCTGTCGATAGGATCACGGCTCAACTCCGCTACCGCTTTATCCAGATCGGCAAAGATGTCACCAAATACCGCATCGCCCAACCGGCTAACTGACATGCCGGTGCCATCTGCCACGGTTTGATGGCGTGCTTCGCTGCCACCCTGATAGTTGCCTGCCGCATCAAAGGGTGCAGTATCACTATGATAACCTGAGAAAATATAACGTCCCTGACTGTCGCGGGTATTAGCAAGATCGAATAAGGTGCCGCGAATGCCGGATAACTCTTTTCCCAGCGCAGCGCGGTCTTCTGCGGAATAGGTATCGCTTTTCGCCGCGATGATTTTCTCCGTCAGGCTGGTGGTGATGATACTGCCGACGCTGCTGAGAATGCTCTCTTCATGCTCCATGGCACTGCGCGCGCCGGAACGCACGCTGCGGTACAACTCCAGTTTTGCCAGCGCGTCCTGGTTTTTTACCGCATCGGTGGCACCCTGCGGATCGTCTGATGCGCGTAACAGTGATTTACCTGCCGAGAGGCGCAAGTAAATATTGTTATTCTCACTCACACGCTGCGACATACTTTCCGCATTCTGTTTGAACATATATAAGGTACTTAATCGCATCGCAGACTCCTTTATTTAATCGATAGCAGCGTGTCAAATAACGTCGTGGCGGTTTGCAAAATTTGACTGTTGGCCTGGTAGTACTGCATAAACATCTGCATATTCACCATCTCTTCATTCATATCCACGCCGCTCAGCGACTGTTTGGTGTTGAATTTGTCATCGAGATCAATTTTGGCCGATTCCAGTCCGGAATTAACCGCGCGCGCATTGGAGCCGATGGTGCCAACCAGTTGGGTATAGGCATCGGTAAGCGTATTTTTACCGATCAGTTTTTCATCCTGAATTTTCAGCATCAGTTCCAGGTTTTTGTTATTGGAACTGCCGCCAGCAGGATCATCAGAGGCGGCAAACTTGCTGGCGCTGTCCAGTGCTCGGCCAATGCCTTCAGCGGCACCGGCCATCGGATTGAGGCTGAAGCTGTCGCCCGCGTTCACGCCAGCAGGCAAATCGATTTCCACGCCGTCAAATGACAGCACGCCGCCCGTCATCGTCGCCGGAACCGTGCGACCATCCGCACCGGTAACATGCCAGTCCGTGCCATCAAAGCTGACGTTATAATCTTCGGCATTCACCGCTTTGTAGTCCGTAACGCGGATGGAATCGAGCCGGCCGCTGCCGGTATTCAGGCTATTAGCGATGGCTTTGATCTCCGGCAGCGAGAACAGATCCTGACCGGGATTGCCGTCCGCATCGAAGCCCGCATGGTGCTGTTGGTTTAAGCGGCTCGCCATCATAAAAGCGATCTGGTTCAGTTCATTGCGCGCCACCGCCAGATCGTCATTACGGAATTTAAATAATCCGGCGAGACGGCCTTTGGTGACGCTGGTTTCACTCAGTGGCTCAGGCTTGCCATTGTGACCCACGTAAGAGACCACGGTTTTATTGGGATCGCTGGCAGACGGCGAGGTTTGTAACTTATAGGCGCGGTCGCCGGCGATAAGGGGGCGCCCATCAGGCAGAGTCACATCCACACGGCCCGAGGCTTTGTCTTCCGTGACCTCAACACCCAGCTGTTCGCTGAGCTTTTCCAGCAAGCCATCGCGTTGGTCCAGCAGATCAGCGGGAGGATTACCGCCCTGCGCCTGCACTCGCTCCAGCTGTTTATTGATATTGGCTAACTGGTCGCTGTAGCTATTGATGTCCTTCACGCTCTGCTCAATGTGCGTGTTGGTGCTTTTCTCCAGCCCAGTGAGTTTTTTACCGCTGTCGTTAAAGCGCTGCGTTAATACACCCAGCGTACTAAACAGTGCGGAACGCGCTGGCCCATCAGAAGCATCACCGCTCAGCGTGGCCATGGCCTTGAACAGATTGTTAAGTGAAACCGAGACGTTGCCGCCTACGCTCTCCAGTCCGGCTTCGTTGATAAAGGTCGCCAGCGTTAGTTGGCCTATCTGCTGTGGCTGCGCCTGACCGGGCTGCGTCACGCTGACGATGCCGTCATTGCTGATTGACAGGGTTTTCGCATCCGGCGGGATCACAATCCCCGGCTGCACCGGATGCCCCTCTGCATTCACCAACTCACCGTTCTCGTTTTTATCGAAGTGCCCATCGCGGGTATACGCGGTGCTGCCATCGGGCATTTGCAGCTGGAAAAACCCTTTGCCCTCAATCGCGACATCGGTTTCATTGCCGGTTTCGTTATAGCCACCCTGGGTGTGGATCCGCTGCGTCGAAACCGGACGCACACCGGTGCCTAACTGCAAACCGCTGGGCAGCGTGCTCTGTTCTGAGGCCTGCGCACCCGGCTGACGCAAGGTTTGATACAGCAGATCCTGGAATACCGCGCGCTGGCGCTTGAAGCCGTTGGTGTTAACGTTGGCGAGGTTGTTGGAAATGACATCCATATTGATCTGCTGCGCTTCCAGACCGGTTTTTGCAATCCATAACGATCGGATCATTGAGATCTCCCTGGCAGGCGCTTAGCCCACGCTTAATAACTGATTGGCTTTCTGCGCGTTTTCATCGGCGCTGCGGATCACTTTCATGTTCATGTCGAAACCGCGCGAGTTGGCGATCATCTCGGCCATGGTGTGCACCGGGCTGACATTACTGCCCTCCAGCGCTTCCGGGCTGAGACGCAGCGTCTCATCCTGCGCCAGCGCATTCCCCGTTGCGGCGCGGAACAGGCCATCATCGCCATGCCGCAACTCGCTCATCTGCGCACTGACCAGTTTGATGCGACCGACCGGCACCACGGCGGTGGCATCATTGCCTGCACCCAGCGCGGAAATCGTGCCATCGGCAGCCACGGTGACGTGCGATTGCGGCGGCACCGTCAGCGCCGCGCCATCGCCCATCAACGGCCTGCCGTTAATGCGCAAGCCCCCTTCGTTATCAACCTCGATGTTGCCATTGCGGGTATAACCTTCGCTGCCATCTTCTAACGCCACGCTAAGCCAGGCGTTTTGCGGCAGCGCCACGTCGAGAGTGCGTCCGGTGTGGGTAATCGGCCCCATGCTGCTGTCATGCATTGGGGTCGAAGCCGCCACCAGCGCACGCGTCGGCAGACTGTCACCGTTGACTGGCACGGCGCGAAAGGCCGCCAGCTGGGCGCGAAAGCCAGCGGTGGAACTGTTAGCCAGATTATTGGAGGTCACGGCCTGGCGGTTTAACGCCGCCTCCGCTGCCGTCATGGCGGTATAAATGGCGCGATCCATCGTCGATGTCCTTAGCGCAGGTTAGTCAGCGTTTGCAGCAGTTCGGATTGGGTTTTGATGGTCTGGGAATTGGACTGGTAGTTGCGTTGATAGATGATCATGTTGACCATCTCCTGCCCCATATCGACGTTTGAGCCCTCCAGCGAACTGCCTTTAAAACTGCCAAAGCTGCCGCTTCCGGCAATGCCGAGGAAGGGTTGTCCAGAGCCGGGAGATTCCGCCCAGGCATTGCCGCCCTGAGGCGACAGACCGCCGCTGTTGGGGAAATCAGCCAGCACAATCTGCGCCACGGTCTGTTTTTTGCCGTTGCTGTAGGTGACCACGATCTCGCCGTTATCACCGATGACAAAGTTTTGATATTTGCCCGGTGCCTGGCCATCGATCTCATTGAGTTTGATGCTGCTGTCACCGCTGTATTTGGTGATAGCAGAGAGATCCAGATTGATGTCCAGCGGCTCCGATCCGTTTAGCGACAGACCTTTGATGTTGATGTTGGCATCCGGCATGTCGATCTGGCCGCTGGAGTTGAATTTCAGCTCCAGCTCGCTGTAACCGGCGGGATCGGGCGCAGTCTCATCGCGCGCGTAGGCTTTCCATTCTCCCTCGGCGGTCTGGACAAAATAGAGTTTGATGGTGTGCTTATTGCCGAGACTGTCAGTGGCTTCAATCTGGCTGCTGTAGTTGTAGGTTTTTTGATCTTCGTGATTAAACGGGTCGGTGATGACGTTATCGTCGTCTGCTTTTAGATTGCCATTCAGTGATCCTTTGGACGAGGCATCCGGCGGCATATCGTCAGTGGGAATACGGATTTTTCCCACCGGCGCGCCGGGTTCAATGGTCGGCGGCGTACCGGTCGCCTGAAAGCCAGTGAGGAACAAACCATTGCTTTTATTGTAGATATTGCCGTTAGCATCACTGTCGAACTGACCGTTGCGCCCGTAAAACACGCCGCCGGCCTCGTTCTCCATGCGGAAAAACCCGCGCCCACTCAGCGCCATGTCCAGCTTGCCGCCGGTGAAGTTGATCCCGCCGTCAGCGAAGTTCTGGTTGACGTTGGAGACCTGTACGCCCAATCCCATCGAGCCTGAGAAAATATCGGAGAAGGTGATCGAGCCGCTTTTAAAGCCACTGGTTTGCGAGTTAGCAATGTTGTTACCCACGACATCGAGGGCTTTGGAGGCGGCATTGAGGCCGCTTAGACCTTGTGAAAAGCTCATAATGATTCCCAGAGAGTAAGTGAGGCACTATTTTTGGATCACCACCACATCGCCGATACGGATGGGATCGTGGTCGAGCAGATGCAGCACCGCGCCGTCCGGCGTAATGGTGACGCCCTGCACCTGTTCCTGAATCAACCCGGAGATTTTTGGCGGCTCGCCGTCAGGATTTTTCGCATCAAAGCTCAGGGTGTATTCCCGGTCTTGCTGCGGGCCGGGTTCCGGCTGGAAGTTTTGTAAATCGTCGAGGGTGAAGGTCTTCACGCCCGCCTTCACGTTCTTCAGCTGTGCGGTGTAGCTGTTGCCTTCAGCATCGGTGAGCGTGACGGTGACCGTTTCGGCTTCACCACCCAGCAGGAAGCTAAAGGTGTCGTTCGCCCCTGCGCCCTCCTCTTCGCTACCGCCAAACGTTACTTTCGGATCGCCCTCAATCAGAATGCTGCGACCGACCCATGCGGCGGTGCCCATGCCGCCCAGTTGCGCCATCAGCGCCTGTACATCCGCCACTGAGCTATTGAGCTTTTCGACGCCCGCCGCCGTGGAGAACTGCGCCAGCTGTGAGGTGAGCTGGTTGTTGTCCATCGGATTGGTGGGATCCTGGTTTTGCATCTGCGCCACCAGCAGTTTCAGAAAGCTGGCGCTAAGATCGCCTGCACTGCTACCCGATCCGTCGCCGCTGCCATTGTTGTTATTGACCTGAGGTATCACGGTTGCACTTCCTTATTGGCCGAGAGTGAGCGTTTTCTGCATCAGCGCTTTGGCGGAGTTCATCACTTCGACGTTGGCTTGATAGCTGCGTGAGGCCGAGAGCGTGTTGACCATCTCGTGCACCACATTGACGTTGGGCATGCGCACGTAGCCCTGCGGATCTGCCAGCGGATGGCCCGGCTGATACTCCAGACGTTCGGGTGCACAGCTCTCCACCACCTCACTGACCCTGACGCCGCCGATATCACTGCCCGGCGCGGCATCAACACGAAACAACACCTGGCGGGCGCGATAAGGCTGCTGATCGGGGCCCGCCACGCTGTCGGCATTGGCCATATTGCTGGCGCTAACGTTAAGCCGCTGCGATTGCGCCGCCATCGCCGAACCGGCAATATCAAATACGCTAAATAACGCCATTTATTTATCCCTGACTCAGCACGGTCATCATTTTCTTAATATCCGCCCCAAGAAATGTGAGGCTGGATTGGTATTTCATGGCGTTATCTGCAAAATTTACGCGCTCGCGATCCATATCGACGCTATTACCATCGGCACTGGGCTGATCGGGAATGCGATATAACAAGCTATCGTCATTGAAATTTGTCGATTGCGCCGCGATATGACGGTCTGCGGTTAATGACAAAGACACCGCTGATTTGCCAGCAGCAGGAGATGCCATGGCACTTTTTAACTGCTGAGAGAAATCGATATCCCGTGCCTGGTAGCCCGGCGTATCCGCATTGGCAATATTGGCCGCCAGCACGTCCTGACGGCGAGAGAGTATATTGAGCGCCTGCTGTTGAAAGCGAAACGCCTCGTCGAGTTTAGTGTTCATAATAAGGGAGATCCTGCCTCACGTTATCCAAACATCAGCAGTCTAATCAGGAATAATGAAATATCACACTGTGAAGAGTGCACAGAAATAGAGGCTATTAGTCTGTTAAATGCATACCCGGTTAATTACCTTCATAAACGAGATTATTTAGCTCGTTTGAATATTCATTATTCCATTTATCATAACGGGGATGACGATATAAAAGGCATCCTGATGAGACATGATGTTTTACGCCCGATCATTTTATTTCTTGTAGCCCTTTCCACGCCGGCGCAAGCCAGCACTGCGGCTGAGCTGCGCTTGCAGCCTAAGCTGGATGCGTTATTAAGACTCCCCGATAACCAAGGTGAGATTGTGCGCAGCGCAACGCTGCTGGCGACGTCAGAACAGCTGGCAGCCCTGTGTGATGCGCCCATATTGAGTCTGGCGGGTAAAGATTCGCGTCTGACGGGCAGGCGCACGCTGGTCGCACGTTGTGGTGCGCGTAAGCACTTTTTAGCCATCCGTATTCACGCTCAGGGACGCTGGTGGGCAGCGCGAACGTCTTTGCCTGCCGGACATGTGCTGCAAGCGGGCGATATCGTGGCGCAGCGTGGCGATCTGGCCGGGCAACCTGCGGGTTTGATCTTTCAGCAGCGCGATATCCTCGGCCAGCGCCTGATGCGTGACGTTGAAGCGGGCAAGCCGCTGTTATCTCAGCAATTGCGCCAGCCGAGGTTATTGCGTGCCGGTCAGACGGTGGAGGTAATCACACTCGGCGAGGGATTTCGTGTGCGCAGTCAGGGCAAGGCGCTGCATCATGCGGCGGAAAACGACACGTTGCGAGTGCAGATGCGCAACGGACAAACGCTAAGCGGGCTTGTCAGCGCCGGCGGTTTGGTGGTGATCTCGCTAACACAATAATTTTTAGATTTCTCAGCGATCCCCGATGTAAAGGCTATACAACCTATTGCTTTCGAGGATCCCATGATTGACCGAACTCAACCTGTTTCACCCATTGCGGGCACGCATGAGCTACCTGCCCGCTCCACACCACAATCACTCCGCGCCCGCCCGGATACAGAGCGTCAAAGCACCGTGAGCCTGAGCAGTGTGATGAAGCAACTCCAGACGGATGATAGTCGCGATGTGAATGTCGCACGCGTTGTCGAATTGCGCACCGCACTGGAAGCCGGTGATTTGCCGATTGCCGCAGAAGAGATCGCGCGCGGCATGGTGCACTCCCTTATCTCGCCACAACAGTGAGGTGTTTAAGTGATGGAGACACTGCATACAACACTGCTTCAGATGAAAAGCTCGCTGGAGGAGCTGGATGCCATTATGGTAGCCGAGGCGAATCAGCTTGATCGCCCCCAGATCAACCCTGTGGCGCTACAGGTGCTCACTGACAGCAAGAGTCAGTTACTTGCGACCTTGCAGCATCACGATGAGATGCGGCTGCAGCAGGAAGCACGCTTAGCCATAGCCGCACCCTATCCGCATCGCGTGCAGCTGTTTGTGTGCTGGCAGCAAATCACCGAGCGCGTCCGCCGCAGCAAAGCTTTGAATAGTGAGGTGGAGGCACGTTTGCAACATCATCTGGAGAAAACCCAGCGGGTACAGAAGGTGGTGGATCAGGTGGGGCATCATCATACGCTTTACGGCTCTGCCGGGGAGTCTGGCCCAGCGGTGGTGGGTAGGAAATACGATATCAGTGTTTAGGGGGCTGGGTGCGGGCTCGCGCCAGCACCCATGTCTTACAACACCGCATAAGCACGGGCAGACTGGCGAGATTTACGCAGCGCGGCGATCTCACTTTGCAGCATTGCCAGACGAGCCGGAATGCACTGCATCAACTGCGCATCCTCCGCCAGTAACTGCGCTAAACACACTGCATCCGCCTGACTGAAATCACACGCACACAGCGCTTCCATCCGCTGTGTATATTCCACAATCTCCTCGCTAAATGCCTCCCACCCTTCCTGTTGCGCCAGTGCGCTCAGCCGCTGGTTCAGTGCCAACAAGGCATGAATCTGCTCTTTCACGTCACTGGGCATATTTCACCTGCGGATCGATGGCTTTCCAGGTGTCGGACATCTCCACCATCAACGTAATCAGCTGCGGCAACGACTCAGCCGATTGATTGACGCTCGCCAACAGCAAATTGCGCGACACATACTCATACAGCCGCTCCAGATCGGCGGCGATCTGCCCGCCCACCTGATGATCAAGCCCGGCACGCAAACCGTTATCAATGATGTTAATTGCACGCGAGATCATCTCGCCTCGCCGGGCAACATTGCCGGTTTGAAAATAGATCTCTGCGCGACGCATGGCATTGATCGCGCCTGCAAACAACAGCGCGATCAGCTGGTGCGGCGTCGCGCCGCTTACCTGGCTCTCTAATGAAACCGCAGAATAGGCGCGGTTAGCGGTTTTACCGTACATCACCCGTTCCTCAGCCTAATCCTGCCAGCGCACCCTGCAACTGATTGCTCATTGCCTGCATATCCGTCATCGCTTTATCCAGACGCATAAACTCTTTCTGCTGGCGCTTCAGGCTCTCTTCAATGCGCTGTTCCATGCGCTCGATCTGCTTCGCAACCCGCGCTTCTTGATCTTTAAGCCTTTTAACTGTCGAAGCGATAGTGCCTTCTGTTTTGGGGATCGACTCGTTATCGCCCAGATAGCTTTTGAACACCTCGCTCATCTGGCCCTTGATGCCCTGCGCACCGTCTTTACCAAGAAACAGCGCTTCCACCTCTTTCGGGTGCTCTTTCAACGCGGCATCCAGCTTTTTACTGTCGATACTCAGCGTGCCCAGCGTGGCGGTGCGATCTTCGCCGGGCTTCAACTCCTCGAACTTCACGGTGATGCCGATGCTGGCCAGAGAGTGATACAGCTCGCTCGACTCACCGTAATTGCCGCCGGCAGCCGATTTCATCTGGCTGTTCAGACGGCGTAATGTGCCATCACTAAACAGTGGGCCATTTTGCTTATTCTGCTCATCGGAATTTTTTTCCGGTGGCTTATAGTTGCTGGCGCTGGCCGAGGTACTGAGGAAGCTGTTGTAATTATTGATGAACTCCTCAATCAGGCTCTTTACCTTTGAAGTATCCGCCGTCACTGACAGCGTTTCAGGCTTTAACTTACCGGGGTCGTCCGGATCTTTTTGCGACACTTCACGCAGCTCAAAAGTAATGCCTTCGATCGCATCGCTGATAGTGTTTGAACTGCGCTCCACCGTGATGCCATCGATTTTCATCAGCGCATTTTGCGCTGCGCTGATCTGCTTCATGCGGGTTGGATCGTATCCTGGCTCTCCAGGCACGTTGGCGGCTTTGGGATCGTAGTTCAGCACCCCGGCCAGCTGGCTGTCTCCACTGACTTCCATCTTGATTTGACCGTCACTGCCGGTTTTTTTCGAGGTCACCACCAGCTGGAACTTGCCGCCTTCGGCAGGCATCACTGAGGCGCTGACATCACCATTCTTCGCATTGATCTTCTTCGCCACTTGCGCCAGCGAGGTTTCATCGTCTTTCAACTCCACCGACAGCGGTTTACCGTTGCCAAGCGTGATGGTCAGAGTGCGCGTTGCGGAGCCATCTCCCAGCTGTGCGCTGTTACTGTCCTGCTCCGGCGAGCCAATTTTATGTGCTTTTGCCAGTTTTTCGACAATCACCGAATAGCTGTCGGGAATCGCGCCTTTTCCGGCGGTGGCTTTAAAAGCTTTATTATCGCCAATGCTGACACCGTTAAAACCTTCATCCTGCAGCTTATCCAGATTCGATTTTAACGAGGCCAGTGAATTGGATATTTTTCCCCATGACGATACCTGGCCGTTAAATTTACTCTGCTTATTTAAATAGGGATTCAGTTTCTTACTCTCCCCATTTTTAATCTGCTCCATCAGCGCGGGGATATCTAAGCCGGATCCGCCCAATCCTGAAATAGGTGTCGTCATTTTTAAATTCCTTGATTCATCGAGGGTATCAACTTTTACCATCGGTGCCGGCAGGATTTCGCTTAATAATTTACACAATGATATTCATCCATCGTCTTAAGTCTCGATATAGCGGCATACCTGTCGTGATTTTTTGCCTTTGCATGAAAAAACAAAAAATTATTTCAGCACCTGATGACTCCCCCGATGAATAAGGTATGCGTCACCTCTCACGCATATTCCCGCTGCCACGCTTAAGCAGCATTCACTGGAAAAAGGATATCGATTATGGCCCAGGTCATTAATACCAACGCACTGAGTCTGATGGCTCAAAACAACCTGAACAAATCACAGAACTCATTGGGAACAGCGATTGAGCGCCTCTCTTCGGGCCTGCGTATTAACAGCGCCAAAGATGATGCCGCCGGTATGGCCATCTCTAACCGCTTCACCTCGTCGGTGCGCGGTTTAACGCAGGCAACGCGTAATGCCAATGACGGCATTTCACTGGCACAAACGACTGAAGGTGCTCTGGAAGAAGTGAATGAAAACCTGCAGCGTATTCGTGAACTGACGGTGCAGGCGAAGAACGGCACCAACTCCAAAGAAGACCGCGAGTCGATCAAAAAGGAGATCACCGCACGTCTGGATGAGATTGGCCGTATCGCCGAATCCACCAACTTCAACGGCGTGAAAATGCTGGATGGATCGCAGGAAAAACTGTCGATTCAGATCGGTGATAAAGATGGCCAGACCATTGATATCAAGCTGCCGAAGATGGCGCTAGGTTCGCTGGGTCTGGATACCTTTGCTAAAGACTTTGAGAAAATCATCGACAGTCTGCCGATGGACTCGAAATTTACTGCTGCAGGAAGTCTACGCGGTGTGGATGAGCAGTTTGCCGTTCCGGGTATGGCTGAGCCCTTCGAACTGAACGATGTTGAACGCGCGAAGATCACCGCACTGGTCGGCGGTGCAGTGGCCGATACCGAAGTGGTGACCATGGAAGACAGCAAAGGTAATCTGCGCTTCTTCGCTGCTGACAGTGCTAATCCAGGCAGCGCAGTTGAATTGGATATCACTTTCCAGGCGAACGCCACGCCAGGCGATCCTTCTGAAATTGACACTATTGCGGTGAAAGAAAAAATCACCACGCTCGACTTCGACATTCTTAAGAATGGCCCAAGCGATCTGAAGAACCTGAAAAGTCAGGGCATCGGCGCGCAAATCGGTAGCAAACTGATTGATGAAGCCACGCTGAATCAGATGTCCAATGACATCTTCGGTGCCGACATGGCGGATACCGAGATGCAAATCTTCAAAGCCGACAACGGCAATTACTTCGCCATCAACAAAGACGGTGAAGTGAAATCCTTTACCTGGGATGATGCCGCAGGTGGCGCTACCGCGGTAGCTGATGCCAGTGCGCGTGATACTCATGAAGTGCAGAAGGTCGCTAACCATCTGCTGGAACGTCTCGATAGCGCCATGACCGACGTCAACAGCTTCCGCTCGGATTTGGGTGCGATTCAAAACCGCTTTGGCTCGATCATTGCCAACCTCAACTCCACCGTCATCAACACCAGCGAAGCGCGTTCGCGTATTCAGGATGCGGACTTCTCGGTTGAAGTCTCCGCCATGAGCCGCGCCAACATCCTGCAGCAAGCAGGTGTTTCAGTGCTGTCGCAGGCAAATCAGGTGCCGCAGAACGTGCTGAGCCTGCTGCGTTAATCTGTGCCTCTCCTTAATTGCATTTAGCGTGCAATTTTCGCCCTCCCCGTGGAGGGCTTTTTTGCTCCTGCCCGCGATTTTCTGATGAAAAATACTAATCATTTTTACCCGAACAACTAACGTGAAATGGCCATTGGCCTTGTTAATTATCGATAAAAAATAACTCTATGAATCTTACGGGTTAGATCAAATAAATAACCTTAATGAGTAAGAGGATTTTGGGTGGCTTTCGGGAAAATAAACGCGGGAGAGCGTTGAAAATCTGGCACTCTTTAGCCGCAAAAAATGGGATCGGTTAGCGCAAAAATAACATTAACAACCGACTCGCTCTTTACCCTAATTGATAGACGACTTCTCTATGCCTAACACAATCTTGCTTGGTCAGGCGGCCAGATTAGATCGACGTACGCGCATCCTGAGCCGGACGCTGGATAATATGTCCGTGACGCTGCCCGCCAGCGCCGCGCGCTGCCTTTATGCACTCGCGGAGGCGCAAGGTGAAGTGCTGACGCATGAACAGCTGATGGAGTTTGGCTGGCGTCGTGCCGGTTATGCCGCCACCGATAACAGCGTGCGCGTGATGATCAACAAACTACGCCGTGCGTTGATGTCGCTGGAGCTTGAGCAGCAGATTAGCCTGCTGGCCGTCACGCGCAGCGGTTACCGCTTGATCATCAATACGCCGCCAGCCGTCGAGCACCCCGTCCCACTGACAATATCCCCTTCGCTACCGGCACGGAGCCCGCTGAATGGGCGGCGCGCATCAGGCATCACCGTCGCCGGCATCACTGCCGGGTGTCTGGTGGCTTTACTGGTGCAACATTTCTTTCTGCTCACGCCAAAACCGATTGATTTTGTCAGCTGGCAGGGGCCGTCCATCCCTGTTGGCAGCAGCGTCTGGGTGCCGAAAGGACATCACACGCAGCACGCCTTAATTGAAACCACGTTACGCACTTATCGCCGTTATGTACTGGAGGCGAACCCGGATAAACCCGCCGCCAGCGTGCTGTACGTCACCCTCAGTTCAGCCAACAATCCGCAACATCAGGGTGTGATTGCGTGCCAGCAACCCTTCGAGGAAGCGAATAATGTGTGTGAATCGTTCTATTTTCGCGTCAATTAAATCCCCGCGGCTCTGGCTGTTTATCGGGGGCTTTGTACTGGCTTTTAGCGCGGTCATCGGACGCTGGCTAATCACCACCACACAGCAGTCCCAGTGCCTGTTTCCGCTGGCATTTTATGACATCAAAAGTGAGCGTGAATGGGTGTTGACGCAGGGGATTTACCGCAGCTATCGCGATGGCTTCAGCCAGGGCCATTTAAGCTATCTCGGCACGCTTTCGCGTTATAAGGATGGGCAACTGACGGCACCGATCACTCCGATTCATCGTGCGGTGTGGTTTAACGGTGAGTTCAATCACAACCTGCTTAAAATCACCGTCACACAACACAGTCGTGGCTTGGGTGACAAAAGCCGCGATGAGGACGTGCAAAAGTATGTCTTCCCGCATTGGCAGGCAGGCGATGTCAGTGTGATTGCCCTCTATCTGTTCAATGGCCGCGTGCTGGCCTCTGGCACAGAGAGCGTGGCGCGTAATGTCTGCATCAGGTAACCAGAAATAGCTAGCGTAGTGCGGCTAACAGCTGTCCAAGATGAGCAAACACGCGTGCGGTGAGGTGGGTAAAAAAGGGTGGCAAGGTATCGCCCATCAGGAACAGCGCCAGCATGCCTGCCCCTAATGTCAGGGGAAAACCCACCACGAAGATCGAGAGCTGCGGGGTTAAACGGTTCAACAACCCCAGCGTCATATTGATACAGAGCAACAGCGTGATGATCGGCAATCCCAGCATCAATCCCTGGCTGAAGATCAACCCGCCCTGCATCACCAGATATCGTAGGCCACCCGCGTGCAGCGGTTCGGCATTCACTGGCAGGCTGGTAAAGCTCTCTGCCAGCAGCGCCAGCAGCCACAGATGACCATTGATACTGAGAAACAGCAGCATCGCCAGCAGGTTGAGCAAACGTGATATCACCGGCGTGTTGCCGCTATTAGGGTCAAAAAAGGTGGCGAAGGAGAGTCCCATCTGCATGCCAATGATCTCTCCGCACAAACGCACCGCAGCGAAAAGTAGCTGCAGCATCAGACCGAGCGCGGCACCGATCACAACTTGCTTCACCACCAGCCAGGCACCGTGCCACGACATCAACGCCACCTGAGCATCTTCCACGCTGCTGGCAATCAGTAAGGCGATAAGCAGCGCCAGTGCGGCACGCAGCCGTTTACTGATCGCCTTCTCACTGAAAATCGGCGCGACAAACAGTAGCGCAGCCACGCGCACCATAATAAAAAACACATGGGCAATCTGCGCGGTCAGCAGCTCAAACGGGATGCCAAACGCCATTAGCCGATCGCGAATGAGATGCTGGTGAACACCGTGCGCATGTATTCAATAAAGATTTTCAGCATCCACGGACCCAGTAACACGGCAACGCCGACGATCATCAGGATCTTCGGGATAAAGGTCATGGTCATTTCATTGATTTGAGTGGCGGCCTGCATGATGCTAATCGCCAGCCCGGTGACCAGTGCGGCCAGCAGCAACGGCCCGGCAATCATCAACCCTACCTTTATCGCCTGCATGCCCAGCACCATCACACTTTCGGGTGTCATTCGCGGCTCCTTAGCTGTAGAAACTTTGTGCCAGTGAACCCAGCAGCAGCTGCCAGCCGTCGACCAACACAAACAGCATCAGTTTGAACGGCAGCGCGATGGTGGTGGGCGGCACCATCATCATACCCAGCGCCATCAGAATACTGGCGACCACTAAATCGATAATTAAAAACGGGATGAATATCGTGAAGCCAATCTGGAAAGCGGTTTTCAGTTCGCTGGTGACAAAGGCGGGCACCAGAATACTGAGCGGCACCGCATCCGGCCCGCTCATCGGCGGCGCTTTGGCAATACGTGCAAACAGCGCGAGATCCGCTTCACGCGTCTGATCCAGCATAAACGCGCGCAGCGGTTTAACCCCTTCCGCTAACGCCACCTCCATGGTGATGCTGTTGTTTTGCAGCGGCTGCCACGCTTTTTCATAAATCTGGTTCAGCACTGGCGACATCACGTAGAAAGTGAGGAACAGCGCCAGCCCGACCAGCACCTGATTTGGTGGTGCGGTGGGCGTCCCCAGTGCATTACGCAGCAATCCCAGCACAATCACGATGCGGGTAAAGCCGGTCATCATCAGCAAAATACCGGGAATGAAGGTAAAACCACTGAGCAACACCAGCGTCTGCAGCGGCAGCATCCAGCCCTCTTCGCTGTTGGGTCGGGCGATGACAATGTCGCTGTTGGCGGCCCCGGCGCTGGCGGCGGTGAAGAGCAGCAGCAACGCTATGACTGCGCGCCCTTTCATCCTCCGTCCTTAGCTTGAGGTTGCGGTGATTGGCTCAGGCAGGTGATTTGATGCGCGGTGATGCCAAGCAACAGCCGCTGCTCACCGATATCCACCAGCACCAGCCGCTCGCGTGCGCCGAGCGAGAGACGCGCCACCACGTTAATGGCCGGATGGCTGCGTTGATAACGCTGCAGCCAGCCGCTGCGTTTCGCACTCCACGCCAGCAGCAGCATCAGTAAAATCACTAATCCCAGCGCACCGAGCAGCGTCATAAGCAGCGAATCATCCGCAGAATGCGTGATCATCAGCGGCTTAACCGGTGCATACGCTCAGACGGCGTGATGATTTCGGTAATGCGAATACCAAATTTATCCGACACCACCACCACTTCGCCCTGGGCAATCAGGTAGCCATTGATCAGGATATCCAGCGGTTCTCCCGCCAGACCATCCAGTGTCACGACTGAACCCTGGCTGAGACGCAGCAGCTCTTTGATGGTCATTTTGGTACGGCCCAGTTCCACGGTCATTTTCACCGGGATATCCATAATCAGGCTCAGATCGTCAGTGTTTTGCGACGCGCTGCTGGCGGCCTGCTGCTCGCTCATGGCGTCTCCCCAAAGATTATCGATAGAGGGATCTTCAGCGCCCGTCGAGGTTGGGTTATCGCTCATGGGGATGTGGCTCCTTGCTAATTGATGACAATGCGGGCTGAACTTTTTGTTCAACCTTGAGGGCATATTGGTTATTCACGGCCCCGTAGTGCGCGGTGAATATCGGCACACCGCCGGCGCTGGCGGTGATGCGATCCTGTTTGTCGAAGGTCAGCACATCGCCCTGCTGCATGCGCAGCACCGACGAGAGTCGGGTTTCCATTTGCGCAAAGGTCGCCACCAGCTCCAGCTCGGTTTCGCGCATCTCGCCCGCCAGCATGCCGCGCCAGTGAGCATCTTCACTGCGGGAGTGGCTGAGCGGCGGATTGCTTAACAGTTCGCGCAGCGGTTCGAGAGTGCTAAACGGGATGCAAATATTGAATTCGCCGCGATGCGAGCCAATCTCGACCGCAAACGGAGTGGTCACCACCACGTCATTGGGTGATGAGGTGATGTTGGTGAACTTCACCTGCATTTCTGAGCGGATGTACTCGGTTTTGATGCTGAAAATGGTGCTCCAGGCGAACTCATAGGCTTCACGCGCCATGCTCACCATGCGGTTAATCACACGCTGCTCGGTGGGGGTGAATTCGCGCCCGTCGGCTTTGGTGGGAAAACGCCCATCGCCGCCAAACAGGTTATCCACCGCCATAAACACCAACCCCGGCGAGAAGGCCATCAGCGAGGTGCCGCGCAACGGATGCAGATGCAGCAGATTCAGGTTGGTGGGCACCGGCAAATTGCGCGCGAACTCGTGGTAGGACTGGATTTGAATATTGCCAGCGGTCACATCCGGGCCACGACGCAGCAGATTGAACAGCCCGATGCGAAACTGGCGGGCGAAGCGCTCATTAATGATCTCCAGCGAGTGCAGACGCTCGCGAATCACCCGACGCTGCGTATGCGGATCGTAAGGCCGGATATCACTGGCTTCTGCACTGTCTGAGACCGGGGCGCTGCTATCACTGTCGGCATTCAGCAGGCGATCAATTTCATCCTGAGACAAAAAGCTATCTGACATAGTATTTACCGCAGAATAAATTCATTAATTAACACTTCAGCGGGCGTGATTGCCTGTTGATGTGGCAATGGCTGGCTGAGTGCTGTTTGAATATCGGCAATCAACTGATGCTTTCCTTCATCCGTTGATAACGTTTCAAAGGTTTGCTGGGTGAATAACATAAACAGCCTGCTGCGATATTCCGGCATAAATTTCGCTAACGTCGCCGATGACTGTGAATCAATAAAACTTACCGTAATGCCTAAATACAGCACGCGGTCGGCTTCTTCCTCAGTGGGTTTAAGGCTGACGGTGAAAGTATTCAGCGGCACATAGACCGGATCTACTTTTTCTATTACCGGTTCTTTCGGCTCGTCAGTCGAGGCGTTCTGTTTTTCCAGCCAAAACCAATACGCTGCACCTCCACCCAGGGTTATCAGGCTGAGCGCGAGAAATATTAAAAGGAGTGTTCGCAGGCGGCTACGTTTTGGTTTATCGGTCTTTTCTTCTTCCATAATGAATACACTCAGCGTGAGAGTTAATAGACTCAACAATATTGATGAAGAGCATGATTATAATATTTTTTGATGGGGTGGAATGAGCCAATGTCATTTCACACCTGAGGCTAATTCACCCTTTTATACGAAGGTATTTATTCCATAACTATTTCCCGGTGCTGACGCTATTAACTCTGTAGTGGATTCGTCTTCTCCCGCTAGATGGTCATCTGCATCGTCAGGCGATGGTGGCTGTGAGGATCCGCGCTGGCCATCTGCATTGGCATGCGGGTTTTCACTGCCCACGCTGGCTTGCCCCAGTTGCACGCCCGATTCGGCCATCGCCGCTCGTAGCTGAGGCAAGGCCTGCTCAATGGCCTGACGTACGCCGGCATGTTCGCTGACAATGTGGATCTGCGCCTGTTCTTGCTGCATGCGCAGGGAAATTTGCAACGAGCCTAAGCTCTCCGGGTGCAGACGGATCTCCGCACTGTGCACGCCCTGACGGCTCAGTAATGCAATCTGCTGGCTGAATTCCTGCTTCCACGCGGGGGCTTCAGGTGGATGTTGCAGGGCAACCATGACCGTTGCCGGCGCGGGCAGCGCTCGCTGTAACGGCATCGGAGTAGGATGATTGGTGGAGAGTCCCAGCTCGGTGATCGCTGTGGTGTCAGTGTGCGATGCCAGAATCGGTGTCATTTGTCGCTCGGCGAGCAGCCCGCTGGCTGCCGTGACAGAGACTTCGGGCTGCGGCACAGGTGACTGGCTGCCTGAACCTGGCGGACTAAACCGATCGGCGGGCGCGCCGCGCATGTCGGCGAGAAGCGGACTGCGCGTCTTCACGACAGGCTGGCTACTCGCGTTGGCAACAAGTGCATGGCGCGTGCCCGCGACGGACAGGTTAACTGAGTTAGCGAGAAGCGCGTGGCGCGTATCCGCGATGGGCAGGCGCCCCTTATCGGCGAAAAGCGCATGGCGCATGTCCACAGCAGCGAATTTCCCGCTGGCGTCAGACACAGCGTCATTTAATCCGTTCGGGTCGGCGGTGACCGATCTGTGCAGGTTGGCCGCCTGTTGGCTTGCCGACTGTTGGCTCACCCGCTGTTGCAACTGCCAGCAGGGATCGTCGCTGCCCGACATTGCAGACACTGGCGCACGCGCTTGCTCTGCGAGCGCTGGCACCGGCCCGGCTTTCACGGTGGCCAACACCGATAGCAAAGGTTCCTCCATCGCCAGCATGCCATCCTGCTTCTCCAGCAGCAGTTCGCTAAAATCCTCGTCAGTCGGCTCGCGGGTTTTCAACACATCGCTGAGTTTGCCGTTAAGCAGTGCCGTGATATTCATCGTCATAACCGGCCACGCTGATGATTGATTCGCTGCGCGCACTCATCCATCAGCTTCTGCTCACGACGGCAGGCCGCCTTCGCCTCAGCACTCAGCCGCCGCGCCAGCAGGGTTTCAAACGCGTTCAGGCGCTGCTTGTCATCTATCCAGCATTTTTTCGCGCCATCGACGGCACGTTCGCACTGATCGACCTGGTTCTCATGCTGCCTGACCACCTGATTGAGCGATACGATAAACGCCTGATGATTGACCAGATGCGCCACCGACATGCCGCAGCCCGTCATGCCCAGCCGCAGTGACTGCTGATACTCATCTGCATAGGTTTTTAGCTGCTGATGCTGCGCCACGGCGTGCTGCAACGTCTGCTGCACCTGCCCCAGCGTTTGCGTGGAGGCGGTCAGTGTCTCTTCGGCTCTGTCACGTAACATAACCATGGGATTGCGCATGTGCATTGTCACTCCGGGATGTCAGGGAATAATTGAGCCAGCGCCGCCATTGCAGTCGGGTAGTC
Source organism: Erwinia sp. S63 (assembly GCF_016625195.1). GTDB lineage: Bacteria > Pseudomonadota > Gammaproteobacteria > Enterobacterales > Enterobacteriaceae > Pantoea. Next base: position 161,166 of record NZ_JACVUP010000012.1, on the reverse strand, counting down.
GCTGCGTTGGTGAATCGCCTGCAGGAGAAAGGCTTCAAGAACGGGAAAGCGATCGATGGCCTGATCGAGTAGCGCATCGCTGCCTGACGCATAGGCACCGACACTGACCAGATCGCGGTTACGCTGATAGCAAGCCAGCAGCTGCTTAAAGCGCTGCACCTTGCGATATTGCGCCTGCGGGATCAGCTCAGTCATGGCGCGGCTGATTGAGGCTTCAATATCAATCGCCGGATAGTGCCCCGCTTCCGCCAGCCGACGTGACAGCACAATGTGGCCGTCGAGAATCGCGCGTGCCGCATCGGCAATCGGATCCTGGGGATCGTCGCCTTCAGTCAATACGGTATAAAACGCGGTGATCGATCCGCCGCCTGCCATGCCATTGCCCGCGCGCTCCACCAGCGCGGGCAGCCGGGCAAATACCGAAGGCGGATAGCCTTTGGTGGCGGGCGGCTCGCCGATGGCTAACGCCACTTCACGCTGCGCCATGGCATAGCGCGTCAGGGAATCCATGATCAGCAGGACATTCATGCCGCGATCGCGGAAGTCTTCAGCGATGCGCGTGGCATAGACCGCGCCCTGCATGCGCAGCAGCGGGGATACATCGGCAGGTGCGGCAATCACCACCGCGCGTGAACGCCCGGCTTCGCCAAGAATATTTTCAATGAAATCTTTAACTTCGCGGCCGCGTTCGCCAATTAATCCCACCACGATCACCTCGGCGGTGGTAAAACGCGCCATCATGCCAAGCAGAACACTTTTGCCAACGCCGGAACCGGCAAACAGCCCCATGCGCTGACCACGACCGACTGTTAGCAGGCCATTGATCGCCTGCACGCCAACGTCCAGCACGCTTTTGATCGGATCGCGATGCAGCGGATTGATTGAAGCGGTAAACAGACTGGCCAGTGGTTTACCTAATGCAGCACCGCCATCCAGCGGATGGCCCTGCGCATCCAGCACCCGACCCAACAGCTGGGGCCCAACGGGCAACTGTTTACCCCCGCCGCTGTCGTGCGCGGGCGCATACACCCGCGCGCCAGGCACAATGCCTTCCACCTGCGCCAGCGGCATCAGATACAGCGTGTGGCCGTTGAAACCCACCACTTCCGTGTCGACCACGGTTTTACCTTGCGCGGTCTGCCGTTCGACGAGGCACAGCGCGCCTATCGGCAATATCAGCCCCACGGCTTCCATCACCAGCCCGGTGGCGCGCGTCAGTTTGCCGTATTGGCGAAACCCCGGCACCGCCGCCATGTTGTGCTCAATGGTGTCGAGGGTATCGAGCCATTGCCTGAGTTGCTGGCTCATGGCACATTCTCCTGACGCGCCAGCTGGCACAGCGCCTGCCAGCGCGTTTCCAGGCTGGCATCGAACTCGCTTTCAGCCGAGGTAATGCGACAGCCGCCGGGCGCCAGCTGTGCATCGCTGTGTAGCTGCCAGCCCGTCTCGGTTAACGCCTGCGCCAGTGCCTGCTCAATCACCGCACGATCGTCGGGATGCACGTAGAGCTGGATAGTGCCGTGCAGCAGTGCGTCATGCTGCAGCAACTGGCGAATCTGTTGCAGCAGCGCGGGGTGATCGATCTGTGCCTGGCGGCCATACAACTGCTGCACGGCGGTGAGCGCCAACTGCACCAGACGACCGGGGATCACACTGTCGAGATTCTCGCGCGCCAGCCTGAAGTTTTGCAGCCAGCACTCGGCCTGCCGCAACAGCGCCTGCTGCTGTGCTGCGGCCTGTTCGATGCCCTGCGCCAGACCCGCTTCATGCCCTTCGCGCCATCCGGCTTCGTAGCCCTGCTGCTGGCCCGCCTCTTCCCCCTGTTTCATACCCTGACTGAAACCTTGCTGTTCAGCCTGTTTACGCAAGCGCGCCAGATCTGCGTGGCGCTGGGCCTCCGAGGCCGTACTATCGATTTCAACCGTGATTTCCGGCTCTTGCTGCAGCAGGTTATCCGGCTGCCAGCGGCGCCACTGTGCGTGGTCAGACATAGGCATCGTCGCTGCCTCCAATCACAATCTCACCGGATTCCGCCAGTTTGCGCACAATATTCAGGATGGTTTTCTGCTCGGCTTCAACCTGTGACAAGCGCACCGGCCCACGCGAAGCCAGATCGTCGAGGATCAGCTCAGCCTGGCGGCGCGACATGTTGGCGAGGAACTTGGTGCGCAGCGCCTCGTTGGCCCCTTTTAGCGCGATCAACAGGGTTTCATTTTCGATCTCTTGCAGCAGACGTTGAATATGGCGATCTTCCACTTCAATCAGATTCTCAAACAGGAACATCTCATCGATCAGTTTCTGCGCCAGCTCGTGATCAAAATCACGCACCGCTTCAATCGCAGAAGCCTCCTGCTGAGTTTTCATCAGGTTAAGGATCTCAGCGGCCGGTCGCACGCCGCCCATTTTGCTGCGCTTGAGATTTTGACCATCCAGCAAGGTATTCAACACTTCGGTCAGCTCTTGCAGCGCGGCGGGCTGGACGCCGCCAAAGGTGGCGATACGCAGCATGATGTCGTTGCGCTCGCGGTCTTCAAACTTGCCCAGCACATCAGCGGCCTGATTGCGCTTAAGGTGCACCAGAATGGTGGCGATGATCTGCGGATGCTCTTCACAAATCAGATCGTACACCGCCTGCGGCTCCATAAAGTTGAGCGTTTCCATGCCGTTGCTGCCCTGCTGGGTGTCCAGCAGATCTTCCAGCAGCGAACTGGCGCGATCTTCGCCTAGCGCTTTCACCAGCACGCTGCGCAGATAGTCATTGGTGTTCAGGCTGAGCGCGGCATATTCACTGGAATCCTGTTCAAACTCCTGCAATACCGCCGCCATTTGCTGATGGCTAAATCCGGCCATGTTGACCATCGCACCGCCGATCTGCTTCACCTCATGCGCATTCAGATGCTTAAACACCTCTGCCGCCAGCTCGTCGCCCAGCGTCAGCATCACCACCGCACTCTTATCTGCCGCATTCATGGCCTGCCCTCCTGGTTCATCCACTGGCGCAGCACCAGCGCAATCACGCGAGGCTCCTGCTCTGCCAGCTCACGCAGTTGCTGAGTGCTAATTTCGGTATGCGCACGCTGCTGAGCACGCTGGCGCACATCGTTCTCTGCCGCATGTTTTTGCGCTGCAGCGGCCTCGTCGCGCGCCTCTTTCTCCAGCTCCATCTGGCGCAGCGTGGTCTGCTGATGGCGTTCCCAGCTCGGTTGCACCAGTTTGCGCCACATGATCCAGGCGATGATCGCCACCACCAGATAGCGGAACAGATTCATTAACAGCGTGTGGAAACTCGCCTGCTGCCACAGCGGCAGCGGAGGCTCATCGACCAGACCGTTAAACGGCGCATGCATGATATTGATGCTGTCTCCCCGCGTGGCTTGATAGCCAATCGCTTCCTGCACCAGGGTATTCAGGCGGGCCAGCTGCTCATCACTCATCGCACTCACGCTGCCCTCTTCGCCCTGCGGCAGATGGTTAATCACCACCGCCACCGAAAGACGTTCAATGCGGCCGATGCTGGATTTGCTGTGGGTCAGCGTGCGGTCCAGCTCAAAATTGGTGGTCTCGTCGTTACGATTATTGAAAGGCTGGCCAGCGGGACGTTTGCTGTCGCTGGCACCTAATGGCTGGGTAATCGGTGCCGTGGCGGGCGTGGGCGGTTGGTGGCTGAGTGCGCCAGGGACACCGCCAGTGCCACTGTTGTTGCCCTGCTCTGCCTGGCTGGCCTGTCGGCTGCGAATCGCCATTTTTTGCGGATCGCTATTCGGCTGATATTGCTCCTGCGTCTGCTCCAGCTGGGTGAAATCAATCTGCGCCGTGACCTGCGCGCGCACGTTGTTTTCACCCACCAGCGGCGCCAGCATGCGTTGAATTCGCTGCTGGTAATCAAACTCAATGTCGTTGGTGTATTTCAGCTGTGAAGTTTGCAGACCGCGCATGCCACCCTGCGTCAGCAAATTGCCACGCTGATCCACCAGCGTGACGTTCTCTGCTGCCAGACCGGTCACTGCACTGGAGATCAGATGCGTAATCGCCACAATCTGGCCTTCATCCAGCGTGCGGCCGTTGATCAAGTTGACGCTCACCGAAGCGGTAGGCGCTTTCTGCTCACGCACAAACAGGGACGGTTTGGGCACCGCCAGATGCACCCGCGCCGACCGGATTGGGCCGAGGTTCTCAATGGTGCGCGACAGTTCCCCCTCCAGCGCGCGCTGGAAGTTCACTTGCTCGCTGAACTGGCTGATGCCAAATTTTTCCTGATCCAGCAGCTCAAAGCCGACTGCACCGCCCTTGGGTAACCCCTGCTGCGCCAGCTTCATACGGACTTCATGCACCTGCCCTTCTGGCACCCGGATCGTACCGCTGGATGCGTCAATGCGATAAGGAACGTTCAGCTGGGTGAGCTGCGCCACGATGGCACCGCCGTCTTCATCACTGATATTGCTGAGCAGGATGCTGTAACTCTGCTGATTGGCCCACATCACCAGCGCGATAACCACCGAAAGCGTGGCCGCTGCGGCAATCGCCAGCGCGATTTTCGGGCTGGATCGCAGCGATAACAGCACCGATTTTAATTGTGCGGACGGGTGATGATTTAAATCCTTTAACGTGGCACTCATGCCGCCTTCCTGTAAAAAATAGTAATAGGTCATCAGGAATATTCAGAGAATCATTATTCCTCGAAAGCGCGATTTATTAATGGGCAATAAGCTCGAAGTTGTGTTGGCTTATTGCATTTTCTGATGAATAGCCTCGAATGCTAATCTGCCGCTCTGTATTTTTATTCCAATGGGCGTGAAGCATGTCAGCGAGCTTATTACGAGGCGTACTCGATCAGATTCAATCTCAGGCGCAACAAGTCACAGGTGCGATATCACCGCGCGATAACACCCCTTCCTTCTCGGATAAGTTATTACACAGTATCAATGAGATAAATAAAACCCAGCTGGATGCCAAAACCAAAACGCAGCAGTGGATGTCAGGCAGCAGCGATCTCGGCCTTAACGATGTGATGCTGGCGATGCAGAAATCCTCAATTTCATTTAGCTTTGGCATGCAGGCTAAAAATAAAATGATTGCTGCGTATCAGGAAGTGATGAATACGCCGGTATAAGGCTTGATGGCAATGCATGAAAATAACACCACAGCTGCGCGCTTATTACCCGGTTCGCTGTCATTAACCGATGTTGAATTAATTCGCCTGGGAAAACTGATTTATCAGCGTGCCGGTATTGTGGTGAATGCACAAAAAAAAGAGATGATATTTAACCGTCTCGCGCGCCGGGTGCGCGAACTCAAACTGAACACCTTTACAGCTTATGCCGACCTGCTGGAATCCCGTCCTGAGCAGCCGGAGTGGCAGATTTTTATCAATGCCATGACCACCAATCTCACATCGTTTTTCCGTGAAGCGCATCATTTCCCGATTCTGGCGGAACATGCACGCCAGCGTCCGAAAGATTATCGCGTGTGGTGTACCGCCGCATCGACCGGTGAAGAACCCTGTTCAATCGCCATCACGCTGGATCAGGTTTTGGGCAGCGGATTACGCGTCTGGGCTTCTGACATTGATACCGATGTGCTGGCCAAAGCGCAGGCGGGAATCTATCGCTTCAGCGACATTCAAATGCTGACGCAGGCGCAGAAACGCCTCTATTTTCTGCGCGGCAGTGGTCACAGTCGCGAGCACGTCAAAGTGAAACCCGCGCTGTTGGCGAACATCCATTATCAGCAGATCAATCTGCTGGCGGACTGCTGGCCACTTCCTCAGCCGTTTGATGCCATCTTCTGCCGCAACGTGATGATCTATTTTGATTTTCCCACCCAGCTGCGGCTGCTGGAGCGCTTCGCTCGCCTGCTTAAACCCGGTGGTTTGCTGTTTGTTGGTCACTCTGAACACTTCTCCCAGCCCACGTTGCCGCTGCAGTTGCGCGGGCAATCAGTTTACGAACGGATGGAGGTTGCACCTTGAAGCGAATACGCGTGATGGCGGTGGATGATTCCACCTTAATGCGCAATATGCTCAGCGCCATCGTCAATCAGCAGGCCGATATGGAGATGGTGGCTACGGCACCCGATCCGCTGATCGCCCGTGACCTGATTAAACAACTCAACCCGGATGTGCTGACGCTGGATATTGATATGCCGCGCATGGACGGGCTGGAGTTTCTGAGCCGACTGATGCGGCTGCGGCCCATGCCAGTGATCATGATCTCCAGCATGACCACGCGCGGATCCAGCGCCACGCTCAATGCATTGGAACAGGGTGCGGTGGATTTTATCCCTAAACCCGGTAACCAGATGCCCGGCGATCTGGCGGCATGGGGCGCGCTGCTGGCAGACAAAATTCGTGGAGCCGCCAAAGCCAATCCCAATCGCTATCGGCTCAACTCTGCCTCCGGTGCGCTGCTGGCTGGCATCAAGACCGATGCCTCGCAAATCATCGCCATTGGCTCGTCTACAGGCGGCACCGAAGCGCTGCGCCGGGTGCTGACACAGATGCCGTTAAGCAGTCCCGGCATCGTCATCGCCCAACATATGCCTGCCGGTTTTACCCGCTCCTTCGCCCAACGCATGGACTCACTGTGCCAGATTTCGGTACGTGAAGCCGAACACGGTGAACCACTGTTGCCGGGCAATGCCCTGATTGCGCCGGGCGATCGTCATCTGGAGATCGTGCGCCGAAGCCGGGGTTACGAAGTGCAGATCAGCGACAACGCGCCGGTCAATCGCCATCGCCCGTCGGTGGATGTGCTTTTCCATTCCGTGGCGCAGCAGGCAGGCAAACTCGCCAGCGCCGCCATCCTCACCGGTATGGGCAACGATGGCGCACGCGGCCTGCTAACGCTGCGACAGGCCGGTGCCTGGACGCTGGCGCAGGACGAGGCCAGTTGTGTGGTGTTCGGCATGCCACGCGAAGCCATCGCGCTGAACGGTGCCTGTGAGGTGGTGGATTTGGATCAGGTCAGTCAGCGTTTACTCGACAGTTTCAGCAACAACCTACAACGCAAATAAATGGATTAACCGGTTCAGGAGAACATTGAGATGTCAGATAAAAACCTGCGTTTTCTGGTGGTAGATGACTTTGCCACTATGCGACGCATCGTGCGTAACCTGCTGCAAGACCTTGGCTATCAAAATATTGAAGAGGCGGAGGATGGTCAGGATGCGCTGAACAAGCTGCGTGCCGCCGAATTCGATTTTGTGGTCAGCGACTGGAACATGCCCAATCTCGACGGGCTGGAACTATTGAAGGCCATTCGCAGCGATGCCGCCATGGCCAAACTACCGGTGCTGATGGTCACGGCCGAAGCCAAGCGCGAGAACATCATTGCCGCCGCACAGGCGGGCGCGAACGGCTATATCGTCAAGCCCTTCACGGCTGCCACGCTGGAAGAGAAGCTCGGCAAAATCTTTGAAAAGCTGGGGTAATCAGCATGAACTCACCCACGGATATGCCGAGTGAAAACCCGAAAGATCTGTTTATACGCATTGGGCAGCTCACGCGCCTGCTGCGCAACAGCATGGCCAATCTGGGGCTGGAGCAGACCATCTTCGAGGTGGCCGATGCGTTTCCCAATACGCGTGACCGCCTGCGTTACGTGGTGAGTAAAACCTCGCAGGCGGCCGATCGCGCACTGACCAGCGTCGAAGCCGCGCGCCCGTTGCAGCTGGCTTTGAGCGATGACGCCAGCGCACTGAGCGATCGCTGGGATCGCTGGTTTGCCGATCCGCAACCGCTGGATCAGGCACGCGAGCTGGTGCACGACACCCGCGCCTATCTGCAAAAGGTGCCTGATTTAACCCAACAGACCAACGGCCAGCTCACCGAGATCATGATGGCGCAGGATTTTCAGGATCTCACCGGCCAGGTGCTGAACAGCCTGATGCAGGTGATCGATACCGTGGAGCGCGAGCTGATCAGCGTGCTGGTCGAGAATATGGGCGATCGTGATGCGCCAGAGGATCCGAGCGAAGTGCAGTTGAAGAACGGGCCGCAAGTCGATCCCCATGCTCAGGGGATCGCCGCTTCACAAGAGCAGGTGGACGATCTGCTGGACTCGCTGGGTTTTTGATGCGTCATGGCTGAAGAGAGCGACAACGAGAAGACCGAGGATCCCACCCCCGAACGCATTAAAAAGTCACGGGAAGAGGGACAGGTTCCGCGATCGCGTGAGCTGACCACGCTGGCCATGTTGTTGGTGGGTTGGGGATTGATGGCGATCGGCGGCAGCCAGCTGGCGCGTCAGTTGCAGCAGTTGATGCACAACGGACTGGCGTTTGATCGCCTGTTGGTGCGCGACCCGCAGCATATGCTGGATCAGGCCGCATCCTTACTGGGGATCGCCATGCTGGCGCTGTTGCCACTGGTCGGTGGGTTGTATCTCACCGCGCTGACGGCACCGGCGATCATCGGTGGCCTCAACCTCAGCGGCAAGGCGATCAAGTTCAATCCCAAAAAGCTCAACCCGCTGTCGGGCCTCAAACGCCTGTTCTCTTCACAGATGCTGTCCGAGATGGTGAAAGCGATTCTCAAAGTCTTGCTGGCGGCGATCGGCGGCGGTCTGTTCCTGATGCTGAATAAAAGCCGGTTGATCGCGTTGATGTTTGAACCCCTCAACATGGCGCTTAACGATATCAGTCAGTTACTGATGCTGTGCATGCTGATCATCATCCTGTCGCTGATCCCGATGGTGATTTTCGATGTGGTGTATCAGCTGTGGAGCAACTGGAAAAAGCTGAGTATGAGCCGTCAGGACGTGAAAGATGAATTCAAAAAACAGGAAGGCGATCCGCTGCTGAAAGGCCGTATTCGCCAGTTGCAGCGCCAGATGGCGCAGCAACGACAAATGGCTGCCGTGCCTGACGCCGATGTGGTGGTGAATAACCCAACGCACTACTCGGTGGCGCTCAAATATCAGGAAGGCAGCATGGGCGCGCCGGTGGTGGTGGCGAAAGGCAGCGGCCTGATTGCCCTGCGCATCCGCGAACTCGCCGCTGAGAACCGCATCCCGATGCTGGATGCTCCACCGCTGACACGCGCCTTGTATCGCCATTGCGAGACCGGCGCCCCCGTGCCAACCGAACTGTATAACGCCGTGGCGGAAGTGCTGGCGTGGGTTTACGGCCTGCGCCGCTGGCGCGAAGGCTACGGCAACCCACCGTCACGCCCGATGAATTTGCCGGTCCCGGCAAAACTGGATTTTGCCCAAGAGAGTGAGAGTGATGGCTAATATCGCCACAAAATTACGTTTGCCGACCCTGAAAGAGACACAGTGGCAGGTGCTGGCCGGGCCGGTGTTGATCATGACCATCCTAGCGATGATGATCCTGCCGCTGCCGACCTTCGTGCTGGATCTGCTGTTTACCTTCAATATCGTACTGTCGATCATGATCCTGCTGGTGGCGATGTTTACGCAGAAGACGCTGGAGTTCTCGGCGTTTCCCACTGTGCTGCTGTTCTCCACCCTGCTGCGCCTGGCGCTGAATGTTGCCTCGACGCGCGTGATTCTGATGCAAGGCCACACCGGCTCAGATGCGGCCGGCCAGGTGGTCGAAGCCTTTGGTCATTTCCTGGTGGGCGGCAATTTCGCCATTGGCATTATCGTTTTTATCATATTGATTATTATTAACTTTATGGTGATTACCAAAGGTGCGGGACGTATCGCTGAAGTCGGTGCGCGTTTCACACTGGATGGCATGCCCGGCAAACAGATGGCGATCGACGCCGATCTTAACGCTGGTTTGATCGGCGAAGACGAAGCCAAGCGCCGTCGCAAAGAGGTGACACAGGAAGCGGACTTTTACGGCTCAATGGACGGTGCCAGTAAATTTGTGCGCGGCGATGCGATTGCCGGACTGATGATCATGGCGATCAACATTATTGGCGGCCTGATCATCGGCGTAATGCAGCATGACATGACTATGGGCGTGGCGGGTGAGACTTATACGCTGTTGACCATTGGCGATGGCCTGGTGGCACAGATTCCAGGACTGGTGATCTCCACCGCAGCGGGCGTTGTGGTGACACGGGTTGTCAACGATCAGGATGTGGGCGAGCAGATGGTGGGCCAGCTGTTTACCTCTCCGCGCGTGCTGACGCTGGCCGCTGTGGTGATCGGCTTGCTCGGGCTGATTCCCGGCATGCCGAACATGGTTTTCCTGCTGTTTACTGCCCTGTTGCTCGGCTTAGCCTGGTGGCTGCGCGGCCGCGCCCTGCAGCAACCGGCAGTGGGTGCTTCGCCCGCGACACGTGCAGAAAGCGAGGCTGCGCAGGTCAACGAAGCGAGCTGGGCTGATGTTCAGCTGGAAGATGAGCTTGGACTGGAAGTCGGTTATCGCCTGATCCCGATGGTCGATCACGAGCAGCAAGGCCAGTTGCTGACGCGCGTGCGCGGTATCCGTAAAAAATTCGCCCAGCAGATGGGCTTCTTACCCCCTGCAGTGCATATCCGTGACAACCTTGATTTGCCGCCAACTCGCTATCGCATTTTGCTCAAAGGCGTTGAGATCGGCCACGGCGAGATCCAGCCCGACCGCTGGATGGCGATCGATCCCGGCTGCGCCGAAGGTGAGATTCCCGGCACGCCGTGCATCGAGCCCACCTTTGGATTGCCCGCGTTGTGGATCGACGAGGTGCAGCGCGAACTGGCGCAAACGCTGGGCTATACCGTGGTCGACCCAAGTTCCGTGGTCGCCACCCATCTTAATCATCTGATCTCGACCCATACCGAAGAGCTATTTGGCCGTCAGGAAGCGCAGCAGTTGCTGGATCAGCTCAGCAAACATGCCCCGAAACTGGTGGAGGATCTGATCCCCGCCGTCATCAGCCTGACCTTGCTGCACAAGGTGTTGCAGAACCTGTTGGCAGAGCGCGTGCCGATCCGCGATATGCGCACCATTATCGATACGCTGGCGGAGTTTGCCACGGCCAGCAGCGATGCCGATGAACTTACTGCCCGCGTGCGAGCACGTCTGGCGCGCGCCATTACACAGCAGTGGTTCCCCGGCGAGGAGGACATTCAGGTCATTGGGCTGGATGTGTCACTGGAACAGCTGCTGGTACAGGCCACGCAAAGCGGCAGCGCCATTGAGCCGGGCATTGCCGAGAGCCTGATGAAGCAGACCGAACAAGCGCTGATGCATCAGGAAGGATTAGGTGCGCCGCCGGTGCTGCTGGTGAATCCGGCGCTGCGCCTGATGCTGTCGCGCTATCTGCGCCGCATGTTCCCGCAGATGGCGGTGCTCTCAAGCCAGGAGATCAGCAGCCAGCGCAACGTGCGGATGACGTGGCTTATTGGGGGGAAAAGCTGATGCGGAGCTGGATGTGGGTTGGGCTGCTATTAATCTCGCCGCTGGCGCTGGCTGCGGAAGGTTCATGGAGCAGCCAGAGCTTTGGCGGCGTGATCACTCAGGGTAAACAAGTGTTTAAAGGCCGTCCGGTACAACCCGCCGTACCACCTCCTGCGGGCGCGATGGCCAGGCATCTGGCATGGCGTATCACTGTCGACGGGCCCGTACCCATGGGGTTTCAGGTACAGGTCTGCGGTGGCGGTCGCTGCGTGAAGCTGCCGGGATTGCGCGGAGAGATGGCACTGCCGCACGGCTTTCCGGCTGGCGGACCGTTGTGGTTTGAGTATTTTTCAGCGGTGCGCGGCACGATAGCACCAGTGGTAACGGTGTTAAGTAATCAGGTGACGGTGGGGTATTGGGTGCGGTGAAATCGATGCTAACTGTCTGAGTAAAATCATCTGAGAAGGTGGGATGAGATTCTCGTGGTCTCTTCATCCATAAGTGTGAGGTCAAAGCACTGTTGTATCTGCCCTGCAATTGCAAATCTAAGGCTTGCCGGGTATTATTTGAACTTCGGATGGTTACAGGGATTTTGGCAACAAAATCGCATCCCACTTCCTGGTAACAGGTTCGTCCATGACGATAAAGTGTCCTGACCTGCCTCAAGGTAGCTGAGACCCCCGTAAGGGGGTCGCTGCTTTCTCAGTCCAGAAAAATTCAGTTTTAAAATCTATTTCTCGCCTCTTTCGGTCCCGTTTTACTTCGTGGACTTTTTGCCGTATCCATCGCAATTTTAAAGATGCTTAATGATTTGTTTGGAATTGATTCGCCAGACGAACCGGGGCCGGTGCGGGCAAAAAAAGCGGAGAGAATGTGCATGCGTAACAACCGTTTTTCTTTGTAGAAGGCGATGCATATCTTGTAAGGCTCTATAAGGCCAGTCGCGCTATTCATCATATCTAGTGTGAAAAATTTTTCAGCCACGGTGTGATACACACGCATGGAAGGCAGGTTGGTCAATATGTGCCTGATATGTTTTGAGGCCAGATAGCGCTCCAAACATACGGTGATTTTTTCTCGCCCATCTTCGTAAGAGACTGGGATATTGTAGGGCGTACCCTCTTTTGCAAAACAATGTAGGCCATACGTCACCACAAAGGTATAGGTGTGATTAATGCCTTGAAAGGTCATTTCATGTGCGTTGAGATGCGCAAGAGAATGCAATTTTCCGTCATATTCAAAAGCTGGCCAGCTCTGAATTGATTCAATCTGATACTTTGCCACTGTTCATTACCCGTTTGCTGGTAAATAGGCTCGCTACCCCCACAACACGGCAACGTAGTGTCAGATATTACTGTTTAAGGCTCATACCTTCCATCACAAATTAACAATAAAAACATTGAGTTATATGTTTTCGTTACAGGATTATTGAAGATTTTTTCTTTTAGAGGGAGTGTGGATTACTGAATTTCAGGCACAAAAAAAGCCGCTCGTAAGCGACTTAATTTTGCATCAATCGATGGTGCCGAAGGTCGGACTCGAACCGACATGTATCTCTACGGTTGATTTTGAATCAACTGCGTCTACCGATTTCGCCACTTCGGCACTGAAGAGGATGCGGAAAACGTTGGCGATTATACCGTTACACGCAGAGTGCGCAACACTAATCGACAGGGGTGTGCGCTAAGCGTTGAAAAAACCAGCACTTCGCCGCTTATCAGGCGCAAACCCGGCAGCACGAGTGCCCTTTCGGCGCTTTCCTGTGCAGATTCCAGAACATTCCCAAACTACCGCCACTTCGGAACTTTCCGTGCTTACGCCTCTCTTAACCAAAACTGACAGCGTCAGATGTATAAAACAAAGAGGTTGAGATGAACAAAGCAACACAACGCATCATTTTGGGATTGGGTATCGCGGCGGCACTGACGGCAGGAAGTGCATCGGCAGCGAGTTGGCAGGATCAGTTGAGCAGCGCGGCATCACAGCTGTCTCAGCAAAACAGCGGCTCTACCACCAGCAGCACGCAGAACGGCGGTCTGTCGCTCTCTTCGCTGAGCGGTTTATTGAATGGCGGTGACAAAGCGGTTAGCTCTAACAGCATGACCAACGCCGCAGGCGTGATGTCCTACTGCGTGCAGCATAACGTGGTGGATAACAACGTCTCATCGGTCAAGGATCAGGTACTGAGCAAGCTCGGCTTGAGCAGCCCTGCCTCGCAAGAGCAGAAAACCGATTACCAGCAGGGTCTGCAAGGTTTGCTGAACACCGGCAACGGCCAGCAGCTGAATCTGCAGAGCCTGAGTAACTCGCCGATGGGTGAGAAAGTGAAGACCAAGGCCTGTGACGTAGTGCTGAAGCAAGGCAAGAAATACATCGGCATGTAATTCCCGCCCTACTTCGGGTTGCAGGTGCATTGGCGGCTTTCTTTCCCCCGCATCGAAACACATCGGGTTTCTCTCGATCGCCTCCGTTCTGCAACCAGCATGATGATGGGTGAAGTGACCATGAATAAGACGCGAGCTGTCCCTCGCGTCTTATTTAGTATTGATAGGGAGCGCAATAAATTGCCCCGCTACGGGCCATTAATCCATCAGCCAATCAACTCATCAACATTTTGGTTTCTTCTACAACCCTGTCCAGCACATCCACCGCCTGCTCAAACGACTGAATATTGGTGTAGCCAATCACCAGCCCGTAGCGTTTCTGGGTTTGCGTATACCAGCCAGAAAGCGCTAACACCCGCAGCTGATGACGCTGCCAGATCTCCGCCAGCGCCACATCCTGAATACCCCGCCGCAGGAAGGCGACGATATGCATGCCGCCGTCAGTAAGTTCAAATTCAAACAGCTGCGGGAAACAGTGTTGTAGCGCATCCAGCATCATGCGGCGGCGCTGCTGGTAGAGAATGCGCATCTTCTTAATATGGCGATAGAAATGCCCTTCACTCAGGAACTGCGCGAGGATTTTCTGCGGTAACAACGGCATACCGGTTTCGAGGATTTCACCCAGCTCGCGGAAGCGTTCGATGGTCTGTTGCGGCATCACCAGATAACCCACGCGCATCGCAGGCATCATGGTTTTACTAAAGGTGCCGGTGTAGATCACCCGATCGTGCACATCCAGGCTCTTCAGCGCGGGAATCACTTTGCGCGTGTAGTGAAACTCGCCGTCGTAATCATCCTCAATAATCCAGCTGCTATTTTGCTGTGCCCACTCCAGCAATTGATGCTTACGGGGCAGCGATAGCGTCACCGCCAGCGGGCTCTGATGCGTTGGTGTCACCACCGCAAAGCGCGCGTCTGAGTGATAACGCCGGAGGAAATCCACGTCGAGACCTTCACGATCCACCGGTACATAATGCAGATTCGGTGCGATGCGCTTTAGCAGTTTCTGGCCAAAGAAATAGCCAGGATCTTCGAACAAGACTTTGTCGTGAGGATGGGCCAGTACTGAAAGGATCAGCCGCAGATTGGCGCGATAGCCGGTGGTGATAAAGATCTGCTCCGGTTGGCAGTTAAGCCCGCGCGAAATATTGAGGTAGCTGGCAATCGCCTCACGCAATGGCTGGTAGCCCATGATGGCGGGCATGATCATCTCATCGGGCCGCAACGTTCGCGCCGCCTTTCCGGAGATCAGCAGCCACTTCTTGTGCGGAAATTCATCCAGCGCGGGAATGCCCAGTCGCAGCTCGCCTTTGCTTTCAATCACCGGATGTTCCAGCCGCGTGGAAGGCGGCGCAGTGAAGATATCCGCGGCTTCGCCAGGATTGAGCGCAGGGTTCACGCGCGTGCCCTTCGCCCCCTCGCTGACAAAGTACCCTTCTCCGATCAGGATCGCGTAGGCCGCCTCCACCGTTTTACGCGCAACCTGCAGTTCACTGGCTAACACGCGGATCGCGGGCACCCGATCGCCCGGCTTTAAGCGCCCTTCCAGGATCTGCTGGCGATAACGAATGTAGATTTCTTTGTAGCCCACGTTTATCTCTCGCTCATTCCAATGCCGCAATAAGTGCGATGCGTAATGTCCTACCTGTTTTAACCCATTTTGACCCTTTTCCCTCAGACATAGAAGTTTAAGATGCACCCATTCAACGCGCTATCTCGTTAAGGAAAATTCATGAAACTGCTGCATATTCAGGTCAGCCCGGATCTGGCCGGATCGGCCTCACGTAGCGCCTCGGCGCGTTTGGTGGAGAAACTTCACGCCCAGCATCATGCTCTGGAAGAGACGGTACTGGATCTGGCGCAGCATCCGTTGCCACATCTGGATGCCTTCACCATTGGCGCGTTCTTTACCCGCCCGGAGGATCGTAACGATGCACAGCGTGCTGCCATTCAGACTTCCGAAAAAATGGTGGATCAGCTGTTCGCCTGCGACACCCTGGTTATCTCGTCGCCGATGTGGAACCTCGGTTTGCCGTCGGTGCTGAAAGCCTGGTTCGACCATATCACCCGCGCCGGACGCACCTTCGCCTTTACCCCGGAAGGCACCAAAGTCGGTCTGGTGAGCGGCAAGAAGGTGTACAGCGTGGTCGCCAGCGGCAGCGTATTTGCCCACGGCCCGTTTGTGCAGGATGACCAGTTCACGCCTTACATCCGCGTGGCACTCGAATACATCGGTATCACCGATGTGGAATTTATCCGCGTGGACGGTACGCACGATCCCGTCAGCCGCGACACCGCATTACCCCAGGCTCTGCAAGCCATTGACCGCTTATTTTGAATGAGGAAAACATCATGACTTCACGCGTTAACCATTTTAAAACCGCGCCAGCACTGGCCAAATCCATGTCCGATTTCTCAAACACCGTGGCGAACACCGCACTGGAGAAGTCACTGAAACACTTGATCGATATACGTGCTTCGCAGCTCAACCACTGTGCCTTCTGCCTCGATATGCATGTGAAGCAGGCGAAAATTGATGGCGAGCGCGAACTGCGTTTGCATCACGTTTCTATCTGGCGGGAATCTCCGCTGTTCAGCGCACGTGAGAAAGTCGCTTTTGCCCTGACCGAAGCGCTGACCCGTATTGGTGAACACGGCGTGGATGAAGCGCTGTACGGTGAAGTGCGTGAACACTTCTCTGAAGGCGAAATCAGTGAGCTGACCTTCAAGATTGCTGCCATCAATACCTGGAACCGCCTGATGATTTTGTCGCAGATGGCACCGGGTGCTCTGGACAGTGCTTACGGCCTGGATCGTGCTGATTTGCGTTAATTTTTACCGCCAGTAGCGCGTGCTGCTGGCGATGTCATGTTCATCTGCGCTGCCTGACGCTATAGTGAGATTTTGCACCACACAGGACAGCGCGCATGAAAGGCATCAATATTGCGATTTACTTCGATCCCGACCTGATTCACATCAGCGTTCACCAGCAGGATGACAGCTATCTTAGCCACCACTTCAGCTACGACGACAGCGTCATTGAAGAGATTTACCAGTGGCTGGAGCAGTTCACGCCTAATCGCACCCACATTTGCCTGATTGAGCACGATACTGCCGACATCCTCGCCGATGAGCTGGTCGATAACGGCTATCACGTCCATCAGGTGACGCAGCACGATCTCCTGAACTGGTTTGCCAGCGAACCTCCAGCAGAACCCGATGGTTCGCCTGTGCGTGCCCTGCTGCGCTATCTGGAAAACGAAAACCCGTCTGAATATCAGTCTCGCACCCCGCAGATCGAAGCCTTAATGGATATGCTGGATGAGCTGGACGATTTGGAAGGCGTGGATGAAGTCGAAGATGAGGACAACCTACCGGATGACGTGCTGCGTTTGATGAAGCAGAAGAAAATCACCGCCAACGAAGCTGCACAGCGTTTGCTGCCCGACGTCAATGAACGCATTCGCGAACACCTGATAAGCTACCCTGAGCTGATGACGCCCGAGCTGCTGGAAGATTTCTTCCCGGAGTTGCTGGAAGCGTTAGAAACGCCAAAACATTGATGCATTTTGCACAAGCGCGCTAAATCGCGCCGCGACGCGCTTTTACGGTGCGTCGCGGTGCCATTTGAACTCGGGGAAAACCATGCTGGAACTGTTTAAAGCCATCGGGCTGGGATTGGTGGTGCTGTTGCCGCTGGCCAACCCGCTGACCACGGTGGCGCTGTTTCTCGGTCTTGCGGGAGACATGAATTTCCAGGAACGCAATCGCCAGGCCATGCAGGCTTCGATCTACGTGTTCCTGATTATGATGGTGGCGTGGTACGCCGGGAATGCGGTGCTGCACACCTTCGGCATCTCGATCCCTGGCCTGCGTATGGCAGGGGGATTGATCGTCGCCTTTATCGGTTTTCGCATGCTGTTTCCGGCGAAACCCGTTGGTCACTCCGTTGAAGCCCGGCATAAACAGGATGAAATCGACGCCACCGATGCGAATCGTGAATCGGTGAATATCGCCTTCGTGCCGCTGGCGATGCCCAGCACGGCCGGTCCGGGCACTATTGCGATGATCATCAGTTCGGCTTCCACTGTAAAAGCAGGCGTCGATTTTCCCAACTGGGTGGTGAACGTGGCGCCGGTGCTGACATTTTTATCGGTCGCTGTGATTTTGTGGATTTCGCTGCGCAGTTCGGGCGCCATCATGAAGCTGGTCGGGAAAGGCGGGATTGAGGCAATTTCGCGGTTGATGGGCTTCTTGCTGGTGTGTATGGGCGTGCAGTTTTTGATTAACGGCGTGTTAGAAGTGGTACGGACTTTTCATTAAAGAGAGTGCGGCCCGAAGGCCGCACCCTAATTATTCTGCTTTCAACGTCTTGCGCACATCAGCGACCTGATCTTTGGTCACCGCTGGGGCATTGTTGCTCCAGCCCTGACGAATAAAGGTCGCCAGCTGCGCCACTTCATCATCCGTCAGACGTTTGCCAAAGCCCGGCATCGCCAGCGTGGACGGCGCTTTCTCGGTCGATGGCTGCTGCGCACCGGCAAGAATGGTGTGGATCAAGCCGGTAGGATCGTTGGCATTCACAATCGTGGCCTGATCCAGCTCTGGGAAGATCCCCGGCGCGCCTTTGCCGGTCACAAAGTGACAGGCACCGCAGTTATCGATGTACAGACGCTCACCTTCCGACAGATTTTTCGCTGCGGTCAGTTTCGCTTCCGTTGCCTGCTGCTTCTGCACGTTGTACGCCTGCAGCGGTGGGTTGCCCCCGATAAATTTCAGGTACGAGGCAATGGCTTTCAGGTCGGCATCGGTCATGTGCGAGCTGGAGTGCTCAATCACTGACTTCATCTCTCCGCCCACTGCCGCTTTGTCGTTGCGACCGGTTTGCAGGTAATCGACGATCTCCTGCTCGCTCCAGCGCGGTAAGCCACGCAGCGACGGCACATCCCAGTTGTTCAGGCTGCCACCGGCGAGGAACTTGTCGTCACCGCTGTCCAGCGCTTTCTCGTTCATGCCGAGGCCGCGCGGCGTATGGCAAGAGCCGCAGTGACCGAGACTTTCCACGATGTACGCACCGCGATTCACTTCTTCAGACGCGCCGCCAATCGGCTGGAACGGCTTATCAGAGGTGAATGCCCAGTTCCAGAAGCGCATGCCCCAGCGCTGGCTGAACGGGAAGCTCAGTTTGGTCTCTTCCGGCTGCTCGCTGCTCGGCTTCACGCCTTTCATGAAGTAGACATACAGCGCGTGCATGTCTTCATCACTGATTTTGGCGTAATCCGGGTATGGCATGGCCGGGTAAAGGCGTGAACCATCCGGCAGCACGCCTTTGCGCACCGCATCAGAGAACTGCTGCTCGCTGTAGTTGCCGATGCCGTGCTCTTTGTCCGGCGTGATGTTGGTGGAGAAGATAGTGCCGAGATTCGACTCAATCGCCAGACCACCCGCATAATCCGCTTTGCCCGACACGGTATGGCACGCCATACAGTCGCCAAGACGAGACAGATATTCACCCTGCTTGATCAGCGCGGCTTCATCTTCCGCATGAGCCTGTACCGCAAAGCTTCCCAGCAGCACGGCGTTAGCGATTAACAATGATTTTAATTTCATGTGCTTATGCCTGTACCAATGGACCTGGGTTTTTCAGATAGTGTTCTTTGATCGCCTGCGCCGCCATCAGGGTAATCGCACCGATGGTATCGGTCGGGTTCGCCTGGAAGTTTTGCGGGAAGGCGTTACCGCCCGGTACAAACACGTTATGCACATCCCAGCTCTGCAGGTACTTGTTCAGCGCAGAAGTTCTTGGGTTATCGCCCATCACCGCGCCGCCCACGTTGTGCGTAGAGACGTATTTGGTAAGGTCAAAGTCCGCGCCCATCGGCAGGAAGCTCATGCTCATGCTGTCTGGGTTCAGCTCTTTCGCGATATCGCCAACGATGCCTTTCAGATGCTGTTGCAGCTTAAGTTCGTTCTCTTTCCAGTTGAACGTCATACGCAACAGCGGCTGGCCGCGATGGTCGGTGTAGTGCGGATCCAGATCCAGATAGATATCGCGATACGACTGGCAAGTTGTCGTAATGCTGATCTTCATGGAATGGTTGTACCACTCTTCCAGACCCTCTTTGTAACCCATGCCCCAGGCTGGCGTGCCTTTTGGCAGTGCAGCGGCCATTGGCGTACCGGTGGCTTGCGAGCTGTGGATCTTCGCGCCGCCGAGGATGCCAAGGCCTGGACCGTCGAAGTTGCCTGGTGAGATGTCGTTGAACATCTGGCCGGTGGCGCCTGCGGTGGCGTAGGAGTTAAAGTTCTTGTCTTTGAAGAACAGGGTCGCGCCGCCGTTGGACAGGAACGCATAGTTACGGCCTACCACACCTTCTTCGGTGATTGGGTTGTACGGCTTGCCGATCCCGGACAGCAGCATCAGACGCACGTTGTACAACTGGAAGCTGGACAGCACCACGATTTTGGCTGGCTGGAACACTTCGTTGCCGTCTGCATCGAAGTAGAGAACGCCCTTCGCCGTTTTACCATCATCGTGCAGCACCACTTTGTACACTTCCGCATGCACTTCGTAAGAGAAGTTCGGCAGACGCTTCAGTGCATCCATCACAGCAGTTTGCGGTGAGGCTTTGGAGTAGTTCAGGCACGGATATTTCGAGCAGTAACCGCAATAGTTACAAGGCGCGATCTGGTTGCCGTACGGATTTTTCCACGCGCGAGATACGCACGCAGACGGGTTCGGGAACGGGTGATAGCCCAGCTTGGTGGCCGCTTCTTTGAACATCACGTTGTTCAGCGTGTCTTCCAGCGCAGGCAGCGGATAGGGTTCAGAACGTGGCCCTTCAAACGGGTCGCCGCCTTCCAGAATCTGACCGCGCAGGTTGCCGGTGTTACCCGACTGACCGCAAATCAGCTCAAACTTGTAGTAATACGGCTCGATCTCTTCCCAGGTGAACGGGAAGTCCATCACGCGCATATCGTCCTGCAGCACACCCGGCTTGTAGGCCTGATCGACGTAAGTTTTCAGTTTGATATCGGTTGGCGTTGGACGAATCAGTACCGCCGTCCAGTGCATGCCTGCGCCGCCGACACCGGTACCCGGTGCAAATGCGCCCCATTTACGGGTTGGCAGTGCGGTCTGGCTCATGTTGTAACGCACGGTGACCGCCACTTCTTTCGGCGTAGCGAACACTTTGTTACGCACGTTATAAGCGTATTCATCAGCCGGTTTCGGGTAAGCAAAATCCGGGTAATCACGCTCGCCGCCGCGCTCTAACGCGCGCACTTCCAGCCCGGCCAATGCCAGTTCGATACTCATCAACGAGCCGGCCCAGCCGAGGCCGCAAACGACGACGTCGACTTCTTTCTTTGTAATCTGTGCCATGTTAATCCTGTCTCACATACCAAATACGGGGGTGTCGGCTTATGCGCGCTCACCCAAGAGGCTGACCGGTCCCAGCGGGTACGGCACGTTGTGCTGTTTCACCCATTCGGTGAAGCTGGCGCGTGCGCCTGGGAAGCCAATCGCAATCCAGGCTTTCATGCCCTTATTGCCGCCGTACATCGGATCGGCGAGGTAGCCGTGTTTGGTATCTGCCAGTAACTGACCAAAGAACTGCGAGGCTTTCAGGTTCGGTTCACCCAGTGCCGGGAAATCGATACCGTCATTTTTGTTGACCTTCGTCAGCACCGCGTCTTTCTCTTCCAGCGTCAGCTCATGGAAGGATTTTTTGTAGGTGCTCTGCGTCCACTGTTCCACCAGCTTGATGCCCGTGCGATACATCTCTTGCGGGGTGTAAGGGATCTGATAACCCATGGTCGCTGGCGCGTGCACGTCGAACGGACCCTGCATGTAAATTTCGCCGCCGAACTCAGGGCTATGGAGTTGCTGATCGATAAAGATCGGCACGTTGGTTTCCAGTGCACCTGGCGCTTTGCCCTTACCACCGGCCGGAATCAGACGATCGGTCGCGGCCAGAATAAACTGCCACTCCTCAGCGCTGAAAAAGATCGGTTTGTAATCGGCGAGTTCCGGTGCTGCCATTTCCGCAGCTTGCGCCGCAGTTAATCCCTTAAATACCAGGTCGCTTAATGGCAAAGCCAATAACGACCCAAGCAAAAACTTACGTCTGGTGGTCGGTTTATTTAGAAGCATGGCGCGACGACTCTCACTTGCTAAGAAAGATAATTATTTTTGTTAATGGCTTTATAAATCGGTAAATAACCTGGCAATCTTAGGGATATAGATATTTCTGAATGTAAGAATCAATGTTAGGATGTGTTTTGATGAGAAACCATCATGATGTTGAATTTAGGTTAAGGGCAGGTAAAGGGCTTTCGAGGGGTGAATTGGACTTTTAACCGTACAATTGCTGTGTTTTTAGCAATTCAGGATGGGCAAATGACCAAAATTGATCGCGCAATGAAATTATCGCTCAATTCAATCGATAAAAATAAATCATACTTCCATACAAGAGAATTATTCTCATTAATAACATCTTATTTACTTAATTGACCAGTACATGAACGATCTATTTCCTGGAAATGACAGGCGGCGCACAAAATAAGTGAAATAATCGCCGAATGTTATCATTTGTTAATTTCCGGCACAGCTCAGAACAAACCGGCATTTTGCCTGAGCGGCGGCAGCGATAGAGTCGATTAATCTATCACTCAGGAAAATAATAAATGCGTGCATTGATTTTGTTGGTCACTTTATGGAGTAGTGCATTTGCCTTGCAGGCTGCGACACCGAAAGACACGCTGGTGGTTGCCGTGCCGCTGGATGGCATTATCAGCTTCGACCCCGCGGAAAGCTTTGAAACGGTCAGCAACAGCGTGCAGCGCAACATCTACCAGACGCTGGTACAAGCCGACCGCGATACGCCGCAGAAACTGGCACCGCTGCTGGCGACATCCTGGCAAAGTGGCAGTACGCCGCACAGTCTGGTGTTTAACCTTAAACCGGGAGCCCGCTTCTCCAGCGGCAATGCGGTGACGCCGCAGGATGTGATTTTCTCACTGACGCGTGCTGTGCAGTTGAACAAAGCACCCTCTTTTATTCTCGCCGAGTTTGGCTGGACCAACGAGAACATTGCCAGCCAGTTTAAGGTGCTGAATGATCATCAGCTGGAAATACAGTGGCCCGCGCAGATCGGTCAGGATTTGGCGCTGCGCCTGCTTACTGCGCCGGTGGCCTCGGTGGTGGACAGTAAAACCGTGCAGCAGCATGCGGTGAATAACGATCTCGGCAATGGCTGGCTGCACACCAACACCGCAGGCAGCGGCGCGTTTACGATTCAGCAGTATGTGCCACAGCAGGCGCTGGTGCTGAGCGCCAACCCGCAAGCTAATCCGCAGCCACACCTGAAGCGGATTTTGTTGAAAGGCGTGGCCGATGCCGGTGCGCGTCGCCTGCTGATCCAACAAGGCGATGTCGATGTCGCTTATCAGCTCGGCCCCGATCAAATCGATGCGCTAAAGAGCGATAAGAACCTGCACATTGCGGCTTTCCCTTCGAGCCTGGTGTATTACCTTGGCTTTAATACACAGAACAAAGCGCAGCCCGCACTGGGTAATCCGGCCCTGTGGGAAGCGGCGCGCTGGTTGGTGGATTATCAGTCCATCTCAAAAGATTTGCTGAAAGGTCAGTACCGCATTCATCAGAGTTTCCTGCCGCAGGGCTTTGATGGCGCGCTGGAGGACCAACCGTTCCACTACGATGTGGCGAAGGCCAAAGCGATTTTGGCCAAAGGCGGGATTAAACCGGGCAGCAAGTTTGCGCTGACGGTGATCAACCAACCGCCGTACATCGATGTCGCGCAGGCGCTGCAGGCCAGCTTTGCCAAAGCGGATGTACAGATTGAGTTGCAGCCGGTGGCGGAATCCGAGCTGTGGAGCAAGATGCGAGGCCGCGATTTCCAGTCGATCTTTATCTACTGGGGCGCGGATTACGTTGACCCGAATACCAATGCCAGCGCCTTTGCTTACAACGTGCCGGGCGGCTCAAAAACATTGGCGTGGCGTGTCGGCTGGGAGATTCCGGAACTCAGCGCCAAAACACGTGCAGCAGCGGGTGAAAGTGATGCCGCCAAACGCCGCGCGCTTTACACCGATCTGCAAAACACCGTGCAGCAGAATTCCCCGTTTGTGGTGATGCTACAGGGCGCGCAGCAGGTGGCGGTGCGGAATAACGTCAATCATGTGCAGCAAGGGATTGGTGTGAGTTTGCTGTTCTTTGATGTGGTGCAGAAGCAGTAAATCCTGTTGATGGGGGAATGCTTCCCCCATCAACACTTTCAGTACAATCTTCATCCTTCCCCTCGCATCGCTTGCTATTCTTTCTGGCATAACCTGTTGCCTGCGAGTGAAAAAATATGACCACCCCGTTGCTGATTGCTCAAACGCCCGACATCCAGTTATCCCTGCTTTCCAATATGGCGAACCGCCACGGTTTAATCACCGGCGCCACCGGCACCGGTAAAACCGTGACGCTGCAAAAGATCGCGGAATCCTTCTCGAACATCGGTGTGCCGGTGTTTATGGCCGATGTGAAAGGCGATCTCACTGGCGTGGCGACCGCTGGTGAAGGCTCGGAAAAGCTGCTGGCGCGGCTGGAGAAGATTGGCGTCACCGACTGGCAGGCACAGAAAAATCCGGTGATGGTGTGGGATATTTTTGCCGAGAAAGGCCATCCGGTGCGCGCCACGGTTTCCGATCTCGGTCCGCTGTTGCTGGCACGCTTGCTTAATCTCAATGAGGTGCAATCGGGCGTGCTGCAAATCATCTTCCGCATCGCCGACGATCAAGGGTTGTTACTGTTGGATTTCAAAGATCTGCGCGCCATGACGCAATACATCGGCGATAACGCCAAATCCTTCCAGACGCAGTACGGCAACATTAACAGTGCCTCCGTGGGGGCGATTCAGCGCGGCTTACTGGCGCTGGAGCAGCAAGGCGCTGAGCACTTCTTCGGCGAGCCGATGCTGGATATTCGTGACTGGATGCGTTGTGACAGCGAAGGCAAAGGCTTCATCAACATCCTCTCCGCTGAGAAGCTGTATCAGATGCCGAAA
This sequence comes from Erwinia sp. S63, assembly GCF_016625195.1. Taxonomy (GTDB): domain Bacteria; phylum Pseudomonadota; class Gammaproteobacteria; order Enterobacterales; family Enterobacteriaceae; genus Pantoea. The sequence goes on along the minus strand of NZ_JACVUP010000012.1, from coordinate 136,418 downwards.
CTCTACGCCACCAGCCTGCTGTGGCTGCTGGCGGAGCTGTACGAACAATTGCCCGAAGCGGGCGATCTCGACAAACCGAAGATGGTATTCTTCTTTGATGAGGCACATCTGTTGTTTACCGATGCGCCGCCAGTGCTGCTGGAGAAAGTCGAACAGGTGATCCGCCTGATTCGCTCTAAAGGCGTTGGCGTCTATTTCGTCACGCAGAATCCTTCCGATATTCCCGACAATGTGCTCGGCCAGTTGGGCAATCGCGTGCAGCACGCCCTGCGCGCCTTTACACCGAAAGATCAGAAAGCGGTGAAAAGTGCCGCCGAAACCATGCGCGCCAATCCGGCGTTCGATACCGTAGAAGCCATTCAGGCGCTGGGCACCGGCGAAGCGTTGATCTCCTTCCTCGATGAAAAAGGCAGCCCGTCGATGGTGCAGCGCGCGATGGTGATTGCGCCCGGTTCGCGCATGGGGCCAGTGACGCAGGATGAGCGCAATGGCCTGATCAACAACTCCCCGCTATACGGTAAATACGACACCGAAGTGGATCGCGAATCCGCGTTTGAGATGCTGCAAAAAGGCGTGCAGGCTGCGCCGCAGCAGGCCAATGCGCCGGAGGCTAAAGGGAATAATGTCGAGGTCGATGACGGCATTCTCGGAGGGCTGAAAGACATTTTGTTTGGCACCACCGGTCCGCGCGGCGGCAAGCGCGATGGCGTGGTGCAGAGCGTGGCGAAAAGCGCGGCGCGTCAGGTGACCAACCAGATCATTCGCGGCGTGCTGGGAAGTTTGATGGGCGGCCGTCGTCGATAAACTTGTCCTTATGGTATGACGGGCGGCCATGAGTCTGCCCTTTCAAAGCCCTGTGCAATCCTCTCTGCTAAAATGGGTATATGGATAAATATCAACAACTCAAACGGAGCAAGCGGCTCGCGCTGTCGCTGCTGCTGGTGGCGGCGGCAACTTTTGTCGTGACGCTATTTCTGCCGCCTAATTTCTGGGTGCTGGGTGTGAAGGCGATTGCCGAAGCCGCGATGGTCGGTGCGCTGGCTGACTGGTTCGCGGTGGTGGCGCTGTTTCGCCGCGTGCCGGTGCCTTTCATTTCACGTCATACGGCGATTATTCCGCGCAATAAGGATCGCATTGGAGAGAATCTTGGCCGCTTTGTGCAGGAGAAATTTCTCGATACCGATTCGTTGCTGGCGCTGATTCGCCGCCACGATCCTTCGCAGATGCTGGCGCAGTGGCTGAACACGCCAGGCAATGCCGATCGTATCGGTCGCCATCTCTTGCAGGTGATGCGCGGCTTCCTTGATCTCACGGATGATGAACGCATCCAGCGCTTCCTGCGCCGGGCCGTGCATCGTGCACTGGATAAGGTCGATCTCACTCAATCCAGCGCGTTGTTACTAGATAGCCTGACCAAAAACAATCGTCATCAGGAACTGCTGGATGCGGCAGTGCAGCAACTGCTACGTCTGCTGCACAAACCGGGAACACGTGAGTTTATCGCGGCGCAGATTGTGCGCTGGCTGAAGCGGGAACATCCCATTAAAGCCAAAATGCTGCCCACCGAATGGCTGGGTGAGCACAGTGCTGAAGTCGTGGCTAACGCGGTCGATTCCATTCTCGATGAAGTGGCGATTAATCAAGGTCACGAGCTGCGTCTGGGCTTTGATCGCGCCGTGCAGCGACTGATTGAAAAGCTGAAAACCGACCCCGAAATGGCCGAACGCGCCGAGGTGATCAAAAGCTGGCTGAAAGAGGATGAGTCGCTGAATCGCTATATTGGCGAGTTATGGCAGGATCTGCGTAGCTGGCTGAAGGCCGATCTCAGCAGTGAAGATTCCCGCGTGCAGGAGCGTGTGCGTCTCGCGGCGCTGTGGTTTGGCGAAACGCTGGCGGCGGATGAAGCGCTGCGTACCTCGATGAACCAGCATCTGGAAGATGCCGCTCGTAGCATCGCGCCGGAGTTTGCAGAGTTCCTGACGCGCCACATCAGCGATACCGTGAAGAGCTGGGATGCGCGGGAGATGTCACAGCAGATTGAGTTGAACATTGGCCGCGATCTGCAGTTTATCCGCATTAACGGTACGCTGGTCGGTGGCACCATTGGGTTGGTGCTGTACCTGCTTTCGCAGCTGCCGAGCTGGATTCATACCTTGAAGTGACAAAAAAGCCGCCATGACATTGGCGGCTTTTTGGATTTTCGTCATAGCGACAAGTTATAGCTGAGCTATCAACTGCGCTTCATCAACAGATACAAGCTGATGGCAAAGAACGCGGCACTCGGCAATAGCGCTCCCAGAATCGGTGGGATGCCATACACCAGACTCAGCGGACCGAAGATCTGGTCCAGCACGTAGAACAGGAAGCCGAAGCTGATCCCCGTCACCACGCGCACGCCCATCGACACGCTACGCAGCGGGCCAAAGATAAACGACAGCGCCATCAGCATCATCACCGCCACGGACAGCGGCTGGAAGATTTTGCCCCACATGTTCAGCAGATAACGTCCGGAAACCTGGCCGCTCTGCTTGAGATATTTGCTGTAGTTGTACAGGCCGCTGATCGACAGCGCATCCGGATCCAGCGCCACCACGCCGAGCTTGTCAGGCGTCAGGTTGGTTTTCCACTCACCGCCCAGACTTTGCGAGCCGGTAATCTGCTTCGCATCACTCAGGTTGGACTCATCCACCTGCGACAGCTGCCACAACTTCTTGTCCTTGTTCCAGGTCGCACTGGCGGCATAACGCACGCTGAGCAAACGACGCTGATCGGTGAAGGTGTAAATGCTGACGCCATCAATCTCATTGTCGCCTTTGATGCGTTCGATGTAGATGTAGTCATGGCCGTCTTTCGCCCACAATCCATTCTGCGTCGACATCAGCGATCCGCCGTACAGCTGCTGCGCACGGTAGTTACGCGCCATTTGCTCGCCCTGCGGTGCCACAAACTCGCCGATAGCCATGGTCAACAGCACCAGCGGAATTGCGGTTTTCATCACTGCCAGCGCCACCTGCATACGGGTAAAGCCCGATGCCTGCATCACCACCAGTTCGCTGCGTTGTGCCAGCGTGCCCAGACCTAACAGCGCACCCAGCAGTGCCGCCATTGGGAAGAAGATCTCAATATCTTTCGGCACGCTGAGCAGCGTGTAGTAACCGGCGTCGAGTGCGGTGTAGGCGCCCTGCCCGGTTTTACGCAACTGATCGACAAACTTGATGATGCCCGACAGCGACACCAGCATGAACAACGTCAGCATGATGGTGTTGAAGATGGTTTTACCAATATAGCGGTCAAGGACCTTAAACATCAGAGCGATCCTCCACGGCTAAAGCGACCACGAATGCGTCGCATCGGTACCGTATCCCACAGGTTCAACAGCACTGCCAGCGCCAGATAAGCAAGGTTCACGACCCACATCCAGATCGCGGGATCGAATTTGCCTTTCGCTGCGTTGGAGCGCAACGAACTCTGTAGCAGGAAGAAGATCAGATACAGCAGCATCGCCGGCAGCATCGACAGCACGCGGCCCTGACGAGGGTTGACCACGCTGAGCGGGACCACCATCAACGCCATCACCAGCACCGCAAACACCAGCGTTAAACGCCAGTGGAACTCGGCCTGGAACTGCGGTGTTTTGTTTTGATACAGCGCACTGATGCTCGCCTGATCGGCATCATTCGGATCGAGCGTGGCTTCTTTATAGCCCACCAGCGCCTGATAGTTGGTGAAGTCAGTGATGCGGAAATCGCGCAGCATCGCGGTACCTTCAAAGCGCGTGCCTTTATCCAGCGTCACCACTTGTGAGCCGTCTTTGCGCTGCTCCATATGACCGCTGTCGGCGACGACCACGGATGGACGCGCATTGCCTTTCGGACGCAGCTGCGCCAGGAACACGTTACCAAACGTGTTGCCTTTGACGTTCTCGACAAACAGCACGGTATTACCGTCGCTGGAGGTCTGGAACTGGCCCGCCGCCAGCGCTGCCGCACCAGGGTTGGCTTTGGCATTTTGCGTCACTTCGTCCTGATAACGCGATGACCATGGCCCTAACCAGATGACGTTAACCGCCGCCACCGCGGAAGTCAGCAGCATCAGGATCATCGCGGCCTTGACCAGCACGCTTTTCCCCAGGCCGCAGGCATGCATCACCGTGATCTCGCTTTCGGTGTACAGCCGCCCAAGGGTCATTAAAATCGCCAGAAACAAGCTTAGGGGCAGGATAAGTTGTGCCATTTCAGGCACGCCAAGTCCTAACAATGTCAGAACCAGATTTGTTGGGATCTCGCCATCCACCGCTGCACCCAAAATCCTGACTAACTTCTGGCAAAAGAAGATCAGTAGCAGGATGAACAGGATAGCCAGCTGGCTTTTGAGCGTTTCCCGAACCAGATATCTAATGATGATCACGCTTAGTACGCCTGTGATAACTTGTCTTTTTGCAGGAAAATCGCTAGTTTCAACGCTTATCAGCCATTTTTCTTCATCAATGGCCGTCATCGTAGCTAAAATAGTATGACGAACGCGTTAGGGTGGTGAAAAAACAACACATTGCCACCACATCTCATTATGACCGTCGGCGTTAAATTGTCATGGCGCCGCTAAAAATAATGGGTTACGAACGCGCTACATTCTAACGACAGCTAAGGCCGTTGTCTTTAAGATTCAGGAGAGTGCATGGAGTTCAGTGTAAAAAGCGGTAGCCCGGAAAAACAGCGTAGCGCCTGCATTGTTGTAGGCGTTTTCGAACCGCGCCGTTTGTCACCCATTGCTGAACAGCTGGATAAAATCAGCGACGGCTACATCAGCGCCCTGCTGCGTCGCGGTGAACTGGAAGGCAAAGTCGGTCAGACATTGCTGCTGCACCATGTGCCTAACATCCTGTCTGAACGTATCCTGTTGATCGGCTGCGGTAAAGAGCGCGAGCTGGATGAGCGCCAGTACAAACAGGTGATTCAGAAGACTATCAATACGTTGAACGACACCGGTTCGATGGAAGCGGTGTGCTTCCTGACCGAACTGCATGTTAAAGGGCGCAACACCTACTGGAAAGTACGCCAGGCCGTTGAGACCTCAAAAGAAGCGCTCTACAACTTCGATCAGCTGAAAAGCAATAAAGTCGAACCGCGCCGTCCGCTGCGCAAGCTGGTATTCAACGTGCCAACGCGCCGTGAACTCACCAGCGGTGAACGTGCGATTCAGCATGGCTTAGCGGTGGCAGCCGGCGTCAGAGCCGCCAAAGACCTCAGCAATATGCCGCCAAATATTTGTAACGCCGCGTATCTGGCGTCACAGGCGCGCCAGTTGGCAGATGCTTACAGCAAAAATGTCACTACCCGTGTCATCGGCGAACAGCAGATGAAAGAGCTGGGCATGAACGCTTATCTGGCGGTCGGGGCCGGTTCACACAATGAATCGCTGATGTCGGTAATTGAGTACAAGGGCAGCACCGATCCGGAAGCGCGTCCAATTGTACTGGTGGGTAAAGGCCTGACCTTCGATTCGGGCGGTATCTCGATCAAACCTGCCGATTCGATGGACGAGATGAAATACGACATGTGCGGTGCGGCATCGGTGTATGGCGTAATGCGCATGGTGGCGGAACTCAATCTGCCACTCAACGTGGTCGGCGTACTGGTGGGCTGCGAGAACATGCCAGATGGTCGCTCGATGCGTCCAGGCGATGTGCTGACCACCATGTCGGGTCAGACCGTTGAAGTGCTGAATACCGATGCGGAAGGCCGTCTGGTCCTGTGCGATGCGTTAACTTACGTTGAGCGCTTCGAGCCTGAAGTGGTGATCGATGTTGCAACTCTGACCGGTGCCTGCGTGATTGCGCTCGGCCACCACGTCAGCGGTTTGATGTCGAACCACAATCCGCTGGCGCACGAGTTAATCAGCGCCTCCGAGCAAGCGGGTGACCGCGCCTGGCGTCTGCCGATGGCGGATGAGTATCAGGAGCAGCTGGAGTCCAACTTTGCCGACATGGCAAACATTGGTGGTCGTCCGGGTGGTGCTATCACCGCAGCCTGCTTCCTCGCACGCTTTGCCCGTAAATTTAACTGGGCGCACCTGGATATCGCCGGTACTGCATGGCGTTCTGGCAAAGCCAAAGGCGCCACCGGTCGTCCGGTTCCGCTGCTGTCGCAGTTCCTGTTGAACCGTGCAGGATTGAACGGCGACGATTAATCGCGGTTCAAAGATAGACGTATGAACTCATGGGGCGCAAAATGCGCCCCACTGTCATTAATGGAAATAAGCTTGCCATGAAAAACGCCACCTTCTATGTGATGGAGTCAGAAAGCGCCAGCGACGGCCTGAGTGCCATCGAAGCATTGGTGTGCGATCTGGCCGAAACACGCTGGCGTGACGGCAAACGCATCCTGATTGCCTGTGAAAATGAAGAGCAGGCCAATCGCCTGGATGAAGCACTCTGGCAGCGCCCGGCCAACGCTTTTGTGCCGCACAATCTGGCCGGCGAAGGCCCGCGATACGGCGCACCGGTGGAATTGGCCTGGCCGCAGCGTCGCGGCAGTTCCCCGCGTGACCTGCTGATTAGCCTGCTGCCACAGTTCGCAGATTTTGCTACTGGTTTCCATGAAGTGATAGACTTCGTACCTTACGAAGAATCCCTAAAACAACTGGCGCGCGACCGCTATAAAGCCTATCGCAGCGTTGGTTTCCAATTGAATACGGCGACGCCACCTCCGCCGCAAACGACAGTGTAGAAATGGAAAAGACATATAACCCGCAAGATATCGAGCAGCCGCTCTACGAGCACTGGGAACAGCAGGGCTACTTTAAACCGAATGGCGATACCAGCCAGGAAAGCTTTTGCATCATGATCCCGCCGCCGAACGTCACCGGCAGCTTGCATATGGGTCACGCTTTCCAGCAGACCATCATGGATACCATGATTCGCTACCAGCGCATGCAGGGTAAAAATACCCTGTGGCAGGCGGGTACTGATCACGCCGGTATCGCCACGCAGATGGTGGTTGAGCGCAAAATCGCCGCTGAAGAAGGCAAGACACGCCAGGATTATGGCCGTGAAGCCTTCATCGATAAAATCTGGCAGTGGAAGGATGAATCTGGCGGCACCATTACCCGTCAGATGCGCCGCCTTGGTAACTCTGTGGATTGGGAGCGCGAGCGCTTCACCATGGACGAAGGCCTGTCTAATGCGGTGCGTGAAGTCTTCGTCCGTTTATATAAAGAAAACCTGATTTACCGTGGCAAGCGCCTGGTGAACTGGGATCCGAAACTGCGTACCGCGATCTCCGATCTGGAAGTGGAAAACCGCGAGAGCAAAGGCTCCATGTGGCATATCCGCTACCCGCTGGCGGATGGCGTGAAAACCGCCGAAGGCAAAGATTACCTGGTGGTTGCCACCACTCGTCCGGAAACCCTGCTGGGCGATACCGGCGTGGCGGTGAACCCGGAAGATCCGCGTTATAAAGATCTGATCGGCAAAGAGCTGATCCTGCCGCTGGTCAACCGTCGCATTCCGATCGTTGGCGATGACCATGCGGACATGGAAAAAGGCACCGGCTGCGTGAAGATTACGCCTGCGCATGACTTTAATGACTATGAAGTCGGCCGTCGTCACAAGCTGCCAATGATCAACATCCTGACCTTTGATGGCGATATCCGCGAGCGCGCGGAAGTGTTCGACACCAACGGCGAAGTCAGCGATGAGTGCGCGGATGAGATCCCGGCACAGTTCCAGAAAATGGAGCGCTTCGCGGCACGTAAAGCGATGGTGGCTGCGATTGATGAACTCGGCCTGCTGGATGAAATCAAACCTCACGATTTGACCGTGCCTTACGGCGACCGTGGCGGCGTGGTGATCGAGCCGATGCTAACCGACCAATGGTATGTGCGCACCGCTCCGCTGGCCAAAGTCGCGGTAGAAGCTGTTGAAAACGGCGACATCCAGTTCGTGCCAAAACAGTATGAAAACATGTACTTCTCATGGATGCGTGACATTCAGGATTGGTGCATCTCGCGTCAGCTGTGGTGGGGACACCGCATTCCGGCCTGGTACGACAATGACGGCAACGTCTATGTCGGCCGCACTGAAGCCGAAGTGCGTCAGGAAAATAACCTGGCTGACGTTGTGGTGCTGCGCCAGGACGATGACGTGCTGGACACCTGGTTCTCATCAGGTCTGTGGACCTTCTCCACCCTTGGCTGGCCAGAGAATACCGAAGCGCTGCGTACCTTCCACCCAACCAGCGTGTTGGTGAGCGGCTTCGACATCATCTTCTTCTGGATTGCGCGCATGATCATGCTGACCATGCACTTCATCAAAGATGAAGACGGCAAGCCACAGGTGCCGTTCAAAACCGTCTATATGACCGGTTTGATTCGTGATGAAGAAGGCCAGAAGATGTCCAAGTCGAAAGGCAACGTCATCGACCCACTGGATATGATCGACGGCATTTCGCTGGAAGATCTGCTGGAAAAACGCACCGGTAACATGATGCAGCCGCAGCTGGCTGAGAAGATCCGCAAGCGTACCGAGAAGCAGTTCCCGGACGGCATTGTGGCTTCCGGCACCGATGCCCTGCGCTTTACCCTGGCGGCACTGGCCTCAACTGGCCGTGACATCAACTGGGACATGAAGCGTCTTGAAGGTTATCGCAACTTCTGTAATAAGCTGTGGAACGCCAGCCGCTTCGTGCTGATGAACACCGAAGAGCATGATTGCGGCCAGAATGGCGGCGAACTGAAGCTGTCACTGGCCGATCGCTGGATTCTGACCGAATTCAACAGCACCGTGAAAGCTTATCGTGAAGCGCTGGACAGCTACCGCTTTGATATCGCTGCCAACATTCTGTATGACTTCACCTGGAACCAGTTCTGTGACTGGTATCTGGAGCTGACTAAGCCAGTGATGAGCAACGGCAGCGAAGCGGAACTGCGCGGCACGCGTAATACGCTAGTTACCGTGCTGGAAGCGGTGCTGCGTCTGGCGCACCCAATCATTCCTTACATCACCGAAACCATCTGGCAGCGTGTCAAAGGTCTGAAGAACATCGATCACGACACCATCATGCTGCAGCCGTTCCCGCAGTTTGACGCGGCAAAAGAAGATGTGGAAGCCAAAGCGGATATCGAGTGGATCAAGCAGGCGATCGTGGCAGTGCGTAACATCCGTGCTGAAATGAACATCGCACCGGGTAAACCGCTGGATGTGCTGCTGCGTGACTGCTCGCCAACCGCACAGCGTCGTGTTGATGAGAACCGTAGCTTCCTGTCACGCCTCGCGCGTCTGGAAAGCCTGACCATTCTGCCTGCGGGCGAGAAAGGTCCGGTGTCGGTCACTAAGATCGTCGAAGGCGCTGAGTTGCTGATCCCAATGGCGGATCTGGTCAACAAAGAAGCCGAGCTGGAGCGTCTGGCGAAAGAGCTGACCAAGCTGGATGTCGAGATTGAGAAGATCCAGGTCAAACTGGCGAACGAAGGCTTTGTCGCACGTGCACCGGAAGCGGTGGTGGCGAAAGAGCGCGAGCGCATCGTTGAGCTGGAACAATCAAAAGCAAAACTGATTGAACAGCAGGGCGTGATTGCGGCATTGTAAGCGCATCAGTCCAACTGCTTAATCCAGGCCGGGCACTGCCCGGCTTTTTTACACCGGAAGAAAATGATGACCACCGCTACGCCACTGAATTTACAGGTGCGCCCGATTGTTGCGGCCGATAATCCGCTGATTGCGCAAGTGATCCGTGATGTCTCCGCGGAGTTTGGGTTGACCGCCGACAAAGGCTACACCGTGTCCGATCCAAATCTGGATCGCTTGTTCGAGTTGTACAGCGAAGCCAACAGCGCTTACTGGATCGTCGAGCATGAAGGTCTCGTCGTGGGCGGCGGTGGCGTGGCACCGCTGGCGTGTAGCGCGCCGGACATCTGTGAACTGCAGAAAATGTATTTCCTGCCGCAGGTGCGCGGTTTAGGGCTGGCGCGTGCGCTGGCATTACGGGCGATGGAATATGCGCGTCAGCAGGGTTTTCGTCGCTGTTATCTGGAAACCACCGGCAGTCTGACCCGTGCGATTAAGCTGTATGAATCATTGGGCTTTGAGCTGATTGACAGCGCGATGGGCTGTACCGGGCACGGCGATTGTGAAGTGCGAATGTTGAAAGTGCTGTGATGTAAAAGCGGTGCGCAGAATTGCGCACCCAACTTAGTAAGCGGGCACACCGCTATGGAAACGCAACTCACCATCAGGCTCGCTGATTAAGCGCGCTTCCGCTGCACCAAACGCCTGCACGCGTGGCGTAATATCCTTCGCTGAAATCTGTTCCGCCAGCTTCAAATAATCCTGATAGTGACGCGCTTCAGAACGCAGCAGCGAAATATAGAACTTCTGCAGCTGTTCATCCAGATACGGCGCCAGGCTGGCAAAACGCTCGCATGATCGCGCTTCAATATAGGCACCGCAAATCAGCTTATCCACCAGCGCTTCAGGTTCAAACGTACGGATTTCACGAATCAGCCCTTTGGCATAGCGGCTGGCAGTGATTTTGCGATACGGCAAACCCCGCGACTGCATGATTTCCCACACCTGATAAAAATGATGCAGCTCTTCTTTGATCAGCAGAATCATCATCTCGACCAAATCATCCGCCCACGGCAGTTCGTTACGCACAATGATGCTCTTGGTCAGATTTTTATGCGCGTTAATGAAGTTGCTGTCTGGCTCTTCGCGGTAGATGAAATCTTCGTACGGCTTGAGCCACGCCAGAATGGCATCGCCGCTGGGTTTATCGGCCACATACTTACGAATGATAAACACCGCGGTTTGTGCCGCTTTTAACTCGCACACCATGTGATCGGTCAGCAGCAGCGTCAGGTTTTCCGGCTTGCGCGCTTCGTCAATCCACGCTTGTGGCGTGCGGCAGTGCAGGAATTCATAAATGGGTTCTAACAGGGGAGCGTAATTCATCGGCGTTCTTTATCTGGCGGGGAAGTGGTTCTGGGCGGCGAGCGCCGCCCGTTTAAGACTTAGTGACGAACACCGTCGTCTTCTTCGTCGTCGATGAAATCACCATCGTCGTCTTCATCTTCCGCGTCCGGGTCTTCGAAGTAAGTGCCCCAACCGTCGTAATCAACGTTGAACTTACCGGCCAGATTCACCAGTTGCTCAACTTGTGCATCAATCAGCTCTGGCTTTAACGCGCCTTCGCTCAGGATATCCACACACATCACCGTGCCACCCTCTTCCAGCTCCAGCTCTTCTGGCTCGCTCACTTCAAAGCCCAGTTTGAAAGCCTCAACCGCGACTTTCTCCAGTGAGTCAAAGTTGTTGCAAGAGAGGTGATGCTCGATAGTGTAAAGCGCATCCGGATCGCTGCCGTCTTCCAGCAACTCTTCAATGATCAGGCGGGTTTCTTCGCGCTGTTCTTCCAGCAATGCTTCATATGCCATGTGCGTGTCCTCAAAATGTTCGACGTGAATGCAATTATTTTCCCACACTGCCTCGCGCGCCACTACACAAAACGGAAAGTTTCTTAACGTCGGGGTTGAAAATGCATATTCATACGGTTAGATTGAATTTTAATTCATTATTAGTCCCCATCTGGAGCGCTGTATGAGTCAGCTGTATTCGAGACACTTCCTGAGATTGCTAGATTTCACCCCCGCCGAAATCGCTAACCTGTTAAGTCTGGCAGGTGAATTAAAACACGCTAAGAAAAATGCTACCGAAACGCAGTACCTGAAAGGCAAGAATATCGCGCTCATCTTCGAAAAAGACTCGACCCGTACCCGATGCTCTTTCGAAGTTGCCGCATACGATCAGGGCGCTAACGTCACTTACCTCGGCCCAAGCGGCAGCCAGATCGGCCATAAAGAGTCGATGAAAGACACCGCGCGCGTATTAGGCCGCATGTATGATGGCATTCAGTATCGTGGCTTTGGTCAGGAACTGGTGGAAACGCTGGCGGAATTTGCCGGTGTGCCGGTGTGGAATGGATTGACGACCGAGTTTCATCCGACTCAGTTGCTGGCTGACTTACTGACCATGCAGGAACATCTGCCAGGCAAACCGCTGAGCGAGATGACGCTGGTGTACGTGGGTGACGCACGTAACAACATGGGTAATAGCATGCTGGAAGCCGCTGCGTTGGTTGGCCTGGATCTGCGCCTGGTGGCACCAAAAGGCTGCTGGCCGGAAGAGCAACTGGTGGAGCAGTGTCGCATAGTGGCACAGAAAACCGGTGGCAAAATCACTCTGACCGAAGAGATTACCGAAGGCGTGCAGGGTGCGGATTTCATCTACACTGATGTGTGGGTGTCGATGGGCGAAGCGAAATCGGTGTGGGAAGAGCGTATCGCCCTGCTGCGTCCATATCAGGTAAACAGCGCGATGCTGGCGCTGACCGGCAATCCACAGGTGAAATTCCTGCACTGCCTGCCCGCCTTCCATGACGATCAAACCACATTGGGCCGCCAGATGGCTGAGCAGTACGGTCTGGATGACGGTATGGAAGTCAGCAATGAGGTGTTTGAATCGGCGCACAGCATCGTGTTCGATCAGGCCGAAAACCGCATGCATACTATCAAAGCGGTGATGGTCGCCACGCTGGGAAACAAGTAAAGCAAACGTTTACCTTGCGGCGATTTCTGCTTGATGCAAATCAGTGAATGCGTATAATGCGCCACAATTTGCCGGAGGAAACATGCAACAGCGCAGCGTACAATTTGCCGCTCTACCCCGCCTGACCACAGGCGATGCCGCTGTTTCTTTCCGTCAACCATTGATCGTAAAAAAAGCCCCTTAAGCAGGGGCTTTTTTTTGTCCGCAATCCGGCAGCGCAGAGGAGAACGCTATGGCCAACCCGCTATATCGCAAGCACATTATTTCCATCAACGATCTCAACCGCGAAGAGCTGGAGCTGGTGTTACACACCGCTGCTCAGCTCAAGGCTCATCCTCAGCCAGAACTGCTGAAGCACAATGTGATTGCCAGTTGCTTCTTTGAAGCCTCAACGCGCACCCGCCTGTCGTTTGAAACCGCCATGCATCGTTTGGGTGCTTCAGTGGTGGGCTTCGCCGACGGCAGCAATACCTCGCTGGGTAAGAAAGGCGAAACGCTGGCCGACACTATCTCGGTGATCAGCACTTACGTCGATGCGATTGTGATGCGTCATCCGCAGGAGGGCGCCGCGCGTCTGGCGACTGAGTTCTCCAGCGGCATTCCAATTCTCAATGCCGGTGACGGTGCCAACCAGCACCCGACGCAAACTCTGCTGGATCTGTTTACTATCCGTGAAACCCAGAGCCGCCTCGACAACCTGAATGTGGCGATGGTCGGTGACCTGAAATATGGCCGCACCGTGCACTCGCTGACCCAGGCGCTGGCGAAATTCACCGGCAACCGTTTCTACTTTATCGCACCGGATGCGCTGGCGATGCCGGCCTATATCACCGATATGCTGGATGAGCAGAACATTGTCTGGACGCGCCACGACACCATCGAAGAAGTAATGCCAGAACTCGACATCCTGTATATGACACGCGTGCAAAAAGAGCGTCTCGATCCGTCTGAGTACGCCAACGTCAAAGCACAGTTCATCCTGCGCGCGGCCGATTTAGCCGGCGCACGCGACAACATGAAAGTGCTGCATCCGTTGCCGCGTATTGACGAGATCACCACTGACGTCGATAGCACGCCGCACGCCTGGTATTTCCAGCAGGCAGGCAACGGCATCTTCGCCCGCCAGGCCCTGCTGGCACTGGTACTGAATAGCGAACTGGCACTGTAAGGAGATACCGATGACTCACGATAATAAATTGCAGGTTGAAGCCATCAAGCGTGGCACGGTAATCGACCATATTCCTGCGCAGGTCGGTTTTAAATTGCTGTCGCTGTTTCGTCTGACCGAAACCGACCAGCGCATCACCATTGGCCTGAATCTGCCTTCGGGCGAAATGGGCCGTAAGGATTTGATCAAGATCGAGAATACTTTCCTGACCGACGATCAAATTAACCAACTGGCGGTGTATGCGCCGCTCGCCACGGTTAACCGTATTGATGAATACGAAGTGGTAGCGAAAATCGCCCCGACCTTACCGGACCGTGTTGAGCGCGTGCTGACCTGCCCGAACAGCAACTGCATCAGCCGCAGCGAGCCGGTATTCAGCAGCTTTGCGGTGAAACAACGCGACGATGATGTGCACCTGAAGTGCAAATATTGCGAGAAAGAGTTCGCGCGCCACGTGGTGCTCGGTCACTGGTAATCGTGCTTATCGTCCCTATAATGGGGCGAACCAATACGCGGCTGACAAAGGTCGGCTGCGCACTTTTAAGGAGAAACAATGTCTCGCGAAATCAGCACAGAAAAAGCACCCGCAGCAATTGGCCCTTATGTGCAGGGCGTGGATCTCGGCAGCATGATCATCACTTCAGGCCAGATCCCTGTTGATCCGGCGACCGGTGCCGTGGCAGATGATGTGTCTGCGCAGGCGCGTCAGTCACTGGAGAACGTGAAGGCGATCGTGGAAGCCGCTGGCCTGAAAGTGGGCGACATTGTGAAAACCACCGTGTTCGTGAAAGATTTGAACGACTTCGCCACCGTAAACGCTACTTATGAAGCCTTTTTCACCGAGCACAACGCCAGCTTCCCGGCACGTTCTTGTGTGGAAGTCGCGCGTCTGCCGAAAGATGTGAAGATCGAGATTGAGGCGATCGCCGTACGTCGTTAAGTAAAGGCAATGCGCAATAAATTGCGCCGCTACAAATTTGTGCTCAACTGTAGCGGCGCGATGAGTGTGTTAGAACATCACCTTAGCGACATCAATGCATGGCGTGCTCTTCACCCCCGTAGCGGTGTCATTCCATGGTATGCCATCCCTCTTATTGCGACATAATTCCATAGTGTGCCATCCCCTCGTAGCCGCGTGATTCATCGCGCATCCGTTTATTTAGACGACCTTAGCAACTTCTCCAGCGGCCTGACCAGCGCCAGCACGGTTTCATCCTGCACCTCGGCAGCGGCATCCAGTTTGGCATGCATCTCGGCCACTTCGCTGGCACCGTACGCCTGATTACGCTGCATCGCATTGACTAAATCGATGCCCATGCGGCTCAGTTGCGCCACCTGCTGAACCTGCTGCTGCAGCGGCTTGAGCTGATAGCTGCCCAGAATCAGCGGCATCACCGCGTCACTGTTGTTCTGCCAGCGCTGTAACTGCTGACGAACAGCGTTGGCCGCCATGCGATCCTCGCGGTTGGCGATCAGTGCATCGACCTGTTTATCCAGTAACCGCACCGGTTCGCTTTCGGCAGGCAGTACATCCGCCAGACGATTGAGCGGCTCGAAATAGTCATAGTGCCCGGACTGGAATTTCAGGTGCTGACGCGTGTAATACTGCGCCGGTTCCAGTACTTCTGCCAGCACCCGCAGCGGGGTGATATCGCTGGTGTTGGCCAGCCGCATCATCTGCACCTCCGCCTGCTGATGCTGCTGTAATCCCACCGACACCGCGCCCCAGCGATCCACCGCGTTTAAGCGTTGGTACATGTTGTCGCTGTCGGTGACATCCTTCGCCGACCACAGGCGCTCAGCCACCACAAAGGCGCGCGGCCACAAGCGGGTATCGATCACCCTGCTGTTGACGTTTTCCGCCCACAGCGCCGCTTCACCGCCAATCAGGTTGTTTTGCATTTGCTCAGGCGTTGGCACGGAAGGCTGAATGCCGGTCGGCACTTGCGCCAGCTTGCTGCCCTCAGCGGGATAGCGCACATTGCCCACCAGCATGTAGCCGGTCAGTTTGTCCTGCGTCAGAGTGACCATTGGCTGGAACGGCCCCATCCATGTATCGACGCTAAAGGTCAGCTGCGTCGGTGACAGCCAGCGAATATTGCTCACCATGCGCCGCGCTTTACCGCTGAAGTCGATAAAGCCCCGCCAGCCGTTTCTACCTTCCACCAGAGTGAAACTGCCTTTGACCGGGCTGCCTTTCAGACGCGGCATAGTGAACTGCCAGCTCTGCGCCTGCTCATCGGCTTGAATCTGATCCTGACCATTGAGTCCCTGCGGCCAGGGTTCATTGCGATAGTGGTAGGCTGCGGTTTGCGGTTGGTCGAGATAGAAACCGGTTGAAAGAATGCCACGGAAATCGTGCTTCGCCACCTCACCGAGTGCATCCTGTCCCTGCCAGGATTGGATCAAAATGCTGTTCGGCAGGTCCGGATGGTAAACCTCATCCCAGCCAATCATCCGGCGCTGGTGCGCTTCCAGGATCTTCTCCACTCGCTGATTGAACCACGCCTGTAATGCGTGCGTGTCCTTCAGACCATGGTCGCGCATAAACTGCTGAATCTTCGGCGAGTCATTCCATTGGGTCGGATCCACTTCATCGCCGCCGATATGGATATAAGGATCGGGGAAGATCGCCGTGACTTCGCCCATCAGCGTATCGATGAAGGTGAAGACCGCTTCGTTGCTGGGATCGAGCAGCGGTTTAAACACGCCCCAGCCGCGTTCCATCTGGTACGGACCCGGTGCGCTGAGCAGCTCTGGCATCGCCACCGCAATCGCCGAGGCGTGCCCTGGCACATCAATTTCTGGCACCACGCGCACGCCGCGCTGGGTGGCGTAACGCACCACATCCCGCATCTGCTGCTGCGTGTAGTACAGGCCGTCGCTGGCCTTCTCCTGCAACTGCGGGTAATGATTGGAAGCGAAGCGCCAGCCCTGATCATCGGTCAGATGCCAGTGGAATACGTTCATTCGCGCTGCGGCGATACCGTCGATCTGCCGCTTCACCGTTTCAATCGGCAGGAAATGGCGCGCCGAATCGATCAGCACCCCGCGCCATGGGAAACGTGGTTTATCGTCAATGGTGACGTAAGGAATCTGCGTTCCCGTCTCATTATTCTCAATCAGCTGCAGCAGGGTTTCCATGCCGCGCATCGCACCGAAACGCGTGTTGGCCTTCAGCAGCACACCGCTGCTGTTCACTTCAAGATGATAGCTCTCATCGCTGTCCGGTTGTGGCAAGGGATCTACAGCCCGGGCAATTTGCACCTGAAGGGTGGCCTGATCGCTCGGCGCACTGGCGGGCAGCAGCGGCCAACCGGTTTGACGTGAAATGCGCGCACGCCAGCGCGCTTCGGCCCCCTCCAGATGATCGCCCGTAATATGCAGCGTGAATTGCGGTGTCAGCGTCAATGCGCCGCCGCTGGCAGGCTGCACCACTTTTTGCGGCCAGGGCATCAATGGCAGATCGTTAATCGGTGCGGCAATAGAAGAGAAAGTCAGGGATAAACAACAGGCGAGCAGCGTTCGTTGCAGAGGCATGTAAGGCATCCTTGTGAATAATGACGGGCCAAAAATAGGCAAAAAAAACCATTAAACCTGCTTCGCATCGCAAATCAAGTTGTACGAGGTCGAAGTTTGGGCGGCTTAAAACTTTTGAAGTTTAGTCCGCTTAACCATTGTGCGGCTTTCAAACTTCGTTATGCCTTCTTTGCGGCAGGTCAAAAACAGCGCGATTAATTTCCGCCAAAACACCACATGTAGCGATTACACTCTCCACAAATGCCCATATATAGTTTCACGGAGAAGAAATGGCGACGGTGGTAATTAAGCGTGACGGCTGCAGAGTGCCGTTTGAAGCGCAGCGTATTGCGCTGGCGGTGCAGGCGGCGGCGCGGGCTGCACAAATAGAGGATGCGAGCTGGTGTACTCAGGTCGCTGAACAAGTGAGCCAGCGGCTGTCCGATCGCAATGAGGTCGATATCCGTGACATCCAGTGTGCGGTGGAAGAGACGCTGATGGCCGGGCGCTGGCCGCAGCTGGCGCGCGCGTATATCGAATATCGCCATGACCGTGATTTAGCCCGTGAACAGCGTGGCAAACTGCATCACGCGATTCGTGGCCTGGTTGAACAGACCAATGCCGCGTTGCTCAACGAAAACGCCAACAAAGACAGCAAAGTGATCCCCACCCAGCGCGACTTGCTGGCAGGCATCGTTGCCAAACATTATGCCCAACAGCAGCTGCTGCCGCGTGATGTGGTACTGGCGCATGAGCGCGGTGAAATCCACTATCACGATCTCGACTATTCGCCATTTTTCCCCATGTTTAACTGCATGTTGATCGATCTTCAGGGCATGTTGAACAATGGCTTTAAGATGGGCAATGCCGAAATCGAGCCACCGAAATCCATTGCCACCGCGACGGCGGTGACGGCGCAGATCATTGCGCAGGTCGCCAGCCATATTTACGGTGGCACCACCATCAACCGCATTGATGAAGTGCTGGCGCCGTTTGTGAATCTCAGCCTTGAAAAGCATCGCGCGGTGGCTGTGGAATGGCAGATCCCGGATGCGGAAGCCTATGCGCGCGTGCGCACCGAGAAAGAGTGTTATGACGCATTCCAGTCTCTGGAATATGAGGTCAACACGCTGCACACCGCCAACGGGCAGACGCCGTTTGTCACCTTTGGTTTTGGTCTCGGCACCGATTGGGCCGCGCGCCTGATTCAGCAGTCGATTCTGCGTAACCGCATCGCAGGGTTGGGGAAAAACCATAAAACAGCGGTGTTCCCGAAACTGGTGTTTGCCATCCGCGAAGGGGTCAATCGTCGTCCCGGTGATTTTAACTACGACATCAAACAGCTGGCGCTGGAGTGTGCCAGCAAGCGCATGTATCCCGACATTCTCAATTACGACAAGGTGGTAGAAGTCACCGGTTCGTTCAAAACCCCGATGGGCTGCCGCAGCTTCCTCGGCGTGTATGAGGAAAACGGTAAGCAGATTCACGAAGGGCGCAACAATATTGGGGTCATAAGCCTGAACCTGCCGCGTATCGCGCTGGAAACCAAAGGCAATGAAGCTCATTTCTGGCTGCTGCTGGATGAACGGCTTGAACTGGCTAAACAGGCATTGATGACGCGCATTGCCCGACTGGAGAAAACCAAGGCGCGTGTCGCACCGATTCTCTACATGGAGGGCGCGTGTGGCGTGCGCCTGAATGCCGATGACGAAGTCGGCACGATTTTCCGTAACGGCCGCGCTTCGATTTCGCTCGGTTACATCGGGCTGCATGAAACGCTGAATGCGCTGAGCGGCAATGAAGTTCATCCTTATGATGCGCAGCACCTGCGGGAAAAAGGCGTGGCGATTGTGCAGCGACTGCGTGCTGCTGTGGATGCGTGGAAAGACGAGACCGGCTACGGTTTTAGCCTTTACAGCACGCCGAGCGAGAATCTCTGCGATCGCTTCTGCCGTCTCGATGCCGCCGAATTTGGTGTGGTACCGGGCGTCACCGATAAAGGCTATTACACCAACAGCTTCCATCTCGACGTCGAAAAGAAAGTGAATCCCTACGACAAGATCGACTTTGAAGCGCCCTACCCGACCATCGCCAATGGCGGCTTCATCTGTTACGGCGAATACCCCAATATTCAACACAACCTCAAGGCGCTGGAGGATGTGTGGGATTACAGCTATCACCGCGTGCCCTATTACGGCACCAATACGCCCATCGATGAGTGCTACGAATGCGGCTTTACGGGTGAATTCAGTTGCACCAGCAAAGGCTTTACCTGTCCGAGCTGCGGTAACCACGATCCGGCTCGCGTCTCCGTCACGCGCCGCGTCTGTGGTTATCTGGGCAGCCCCGACGCGCGACCGTTCAATGCCGGCAAGCAGGAAGAGGTGCAGCGTCGCGTTAAACATCTGGATACCGGACAGCTGGGATGATGCGTTTTCATCGCTATTACGCCGTCGATATCGTCAACGGGCCGGGCACCCGCTGCACGCTGTTTGTCTCGGGTTGTGAACATCAGTGCCGCGGCTGCTACAACCAGAGTACCTGGCGCCTCGATTCCGGTGATCCCTTTACGCTGGAGATGGAAGAGCAGCTGATTGCCGATCTCAACGATCAGCGCATTCCGCGTCAGGGGTTGTCGCTCAGCGGCGGCGATCCACTGCATCCGCACAACGTGCCGCACATCCGCCGTCTGGTGAAACGTGTGCGCCGCGAATGCCCGGACAAGGATATCTGGCTGTGGACAGGTTATGAGATGGCAGAACTTAGCGCAGCGCAGCGTGAAGTGGTGGCTGAAATTGATGTGCTGATCGATGGCCGGTTTCTGGAAGCGGAGAAAGATGCGCGGCTGCTATGGCGCGGCAGCCGCAATCAAAAGATCTGGTATTTACGTCAGCCACAGGGCGAGTGTGCCGAGGATGATGCCGCTCAGCGCCACGCCAATCAGCGCGATCCACAAGGCGCTCGCGGGGAAGGCACGGTGCAGCATAAGTAGCGATGGCACACTCACGGCGGGTAAGGTCACCAGCAGCACCAGCGCAGGCGCGATCCCCATGCCCGCCAGCATCATGGTCTGCACAATCGGGATTTCTGCAGCGGTGGGAATCACAAACAAACAGCCCGCTATCG
Source organism: Erwinia sp. S63 (assembly GCF_016625195.1). Classification (GTDB taxonomy): domain Bacteria; phylum Pseudomonadota; class Gammaproteobacteria; order Enterobacterales; family Enterobacteriaceae; genus Pantoea. Next base: position 116,004 of record NZ_JACVUP010000012.1, on the reverse strand, counting down.
CCATCAGCATCACCCAAAACAGCGTATTGCCCACCGCACCATCGGCATGCGGGAACAGCCAGACACGCGCAGCACCCAATAACAGCACGGCAACGATATACAGCGGGATGGTGTTCCAGAACAGCCGCCACATCACGCCCAGCCAGCGAGTCAGGAAGGGCTTTTCACTGCCTGCTGTTGCGACCAGCGGCGCTGCGACCCTGTTATCCGGCACGCTACGCTGCACCAGCGATGCAATGCCCAGCACCATGATCAAGCCCGCCACCAGCCGAATCGCCGCGAAGTGCCAACCCAGCACAAATCCCATAAAGATTAACGTGGCGGGATTTAATAGCGGATTGGCCAGCCAAAAGGCCATCGCCGCCCCGCTCGACACCTGCGACTGACGCAAACCCGCCGCCACCGGCGCTGCACAACAGGTGCACATCATGCCCGGCAAGCCTAAACCGGTGCCGATCAGGGTCGATCCAAACCGCGAGTTGCCCATCAGGCGCAGCAGCCAGTTGCGTGGGATCAGCACCTGTACCAGCGATCCCAAAATCACACCTAGCACAGCGGCTTTCCAGACGGCGAGAAAGTAAACCATCGCGTAATCCAGCGCCGCGCGCCACGGTGAATCCGCGGCATTAGCCAAAATGGATTTGCCGATTGAATGGGTTTCAGCTGCCGTGAAGGCCTTGCCGTAATAGGGCTGCCACTTGACGTACCACAGGCCGATTACCACCACGACGAGAAACAGCAAAGGTTTCCACCATGCGAAGCGCGCCGCCGGTGCAGAAGATTCGAGTTGGGTCATAACAGAATCCGTATTCTACAGAATAACGTATGCCGCACCGGGAGGCGCGGCGGTTAATCCATAGTGTTATTCAGGTTATTGGAATCTGCTACGCAAAGTTAGCGTAAGTTTGATCGGGCGCGGAAAATTAACTTTCGTCGGTTTTATCGCGCTGCCAAAGGATTTTTTTGCCGAAGCCCAGCGCGTTGTCGGTCATTTTCAGCTCATCCAACATAATCTCCCACAAGGGTGCCTGAACCTTGCGGGCAATCGGATAACGTTTCTGGTAGGCATGACGCGCCTGCGCCTCACGCTCTCCAGTAAGCTGCTGGATACGGCCACTGTACTGCACACCTTTGATTAACAGCACGGTTTTTGGCTGGCCGTTGACTGTGCCCGCGACGCGCGGCTGGGCCTGCATTAACGTGCCGTGTCGCGTATCCGGTTCGGTCATCAACCAAAACGCCATCCGTGTTTCATCCAGCACATAAAAGCAGTTGGCACACCACAGATCGTCGCCATTGCTGGCACATAATGACAGCGCACGCTGTTTTTTAAGAAAACGAATAAGATGAGAATGGTCAGACACAATGCAACTCCATGCGGCAGATAGCGAGGCTAACCTAAGCGCGCTACACTGCCCAACAGCCATCAAACAGGAAAAGTCATATGCAACAGGGCTGGCAGCTCTATATGCTGCAAACCGCCGCCGGCATGCTTTATACCGGCATTACCACAGATGTTCATCGCCGCCTGCAGCAGCATCAAGCCGGGAAAGGTGCGCGCGCATTGCGTGGCAAAGGTCCGCTGACGCTGGTGTTTAATTGCGATGCAGGCGACCGCTCGGCCGCTTCGCGTCTGGAGTATCAGGTGAAGCAACTCAGCCGCACGCAAAAGCTGCTGCTGGTATCGCAGCAGCCTTCATGCCTGAATGCGTGGTTTAATCGAAACGATTAAAGGGTTCGGAGAAAGCGATTAATCCTTCTGCGCCCGAAAATGCATCATCCGCTAATTTATACACCTGAAACGCCGCTTCGCTACCCAACCAGCGACAGTGCAGGCCATGACGAGCAGCCGGTTCGAAGCCCAATGGGTTGTAGAATTCGGGGTCGCCCAATACCACCACGGCGCTGTAGCTGAACTCGTTCAGGGAATCGAGCCCTTCATACACCAGTTGTTTAGCAATGCCCTGCTTGCGCACCGATTCATCCACCGCCAGTGGCGCCAGCGCCACCCAGTTGCGGTCTTCACCTTGTAAGGTGACCGGGCTAAAGGCGGCATAACCTAATACCTGCCCTTCATCATCCGTGGCCACCACACCTAGCGTTAATAAACCATCTTCACGCAGCTGCTGCACCAGTTCAGCCTCGGCGGAGGTCGCAAAACTACGCTTCAATAAGCTGTCGATGCCCGCCGCATCCACACCAATTTCAGTACGAATCAACATGAGATCCCCGCGCGCGCCTCAGCGGCCTTCGCGTCCTGTTTCATTCCTGCCTCAATAAAGGCAGCCAGCTGCTGCAACCCCGTGCGCAAAGGCGTAGGCATGGCATCCAGTTCAATGGCATCCATCAAATTCTTCACCTCCAAACCCAGCTCCGTGTCGCCCTCAATCACCAAACGGCGTTGAAAAAACAACATATCGGGGTCTGCTTTGCGTGCTGCCACCAGCAACAGATCGTTGGCTTCACCGCGGAACCAGACATCTGCCTCGGCGTCGCGTGAAACGGTCAGGCGCCCATTCTGCAAGGTGGTGATCCACTGCAGATTTACATCCGCAATCTCAATCCCCAGAAAGCGCCCTTCCAGAAAGTCTAACTCACCTTCAGACAAAGCATGACGAAATTGCCAGTTTAAGAGTTGTTGCAAAACCACTTTTTTTACAGGGAATGGGGTAAGTGAAACAGGTAAGGCAAGGAATTCTGGACCTTTTTCAACAATCAGGCCGCATAAGCGCGAGAACATCATCAACAATCCCTTCAGAAAATTTTACCTATATTGCCACAACCATGCCCCCTCGCCTCCACTGAGATCAAGGAAATCGCTGAACAACTGATTAAATATTCTTCACTCTGCATCCTGAGTGACGCTTTCACTGCCTTAAATCAACATTCACGCACGACACCTTCCCTACACTTTACCGCTTCAGAATTCGGGGGAGGAAATGTATGGAACTGCTGTGTCCGGCGGGGAATTTACCTGCGCTGAAATCGGCGGTGGAGCATGGCGCCGATGCAGTGTATGTCGGTCTGAAAGATGACACCAATGCCCGCCACTTTGCTGGCCTTAATTTTACTGACAAGAAGCTGGCAGAAGCGGCGCGCTTTCTGCATCAGCATCGCCGCAAACTGCACGTGGCCATCAACACCTTTGCCCATCCTGACGGCATCAATCGCTGGCAAACCGCGATTGATGTGGCGGCACAAAACGGTGCTGATGCCTTGATTCTCGCCGATATCGCCACGCTGGAATATGCCGCGCAGCGTTATCCGCAGGTAGAACGCCACCTTTCGGTGCAGGCTTCGGCCACCAATCTGCAGGCCATCCACTTTTATCATCGCCATTTCGATCTCAGCCGCGTGGTGTTGCCGCGCGTGCTGTCGATGCACCAGGTTAAACAGCTGGCACGTGAAACGCCGGTCCCACTCGAAGTGTTTGCCTTTGGCAGCCTGTGCATTATGGCCGAAGGTCGCTGTTATCTCTCCTCCTGGCTAACGGGTGAATCACCGAACAGTGCAGGAGCCTGCTCACCAGCAAAATTCGTGCGCTGGCAGCAAACGCCGCAAGGGATGGAATCGCGCCTCAATGAAGTGCTGATTGATCGTTACGGCGCCGATGAAAGCGCCGGCTACCCCACGCTGTGTAAGGGGCGCTATGAAGTGGATGACCAGCGCTATCACGTGCTGGAAGAGCCCACCAGCCTGAACACCTTGTCGCTGTTACCGGAACTGCTGCGCGCCAATATCGCCTCGGTGAAAATTGAGGGTCGCCAGCGCAGTCCGGCTTATGTGGCACAGGTGGCAAAAGTGTGGCGCCAGGCGATCGACCGCTGCATGGCCTCGCCTGAGCAGTTTGCGGTGCAGGAACCCTGGATGCGCGCACTCGGTGAGCTTTCAGAAGGCAGCCAGACCACGCTCGGTGCCTATCACCGCGACTGGCAGTAAGGAGAAGCTATGAAATACGCCATTGGGCCGGTGCTGTGGTACTGGCCAACGGACACGCTGGCCAGTTTTTATCACCAGGCAGCCGACAGCTCAGCTGACATCATCTATCTCGGCGAAGCGGTGTGCAGTAAACGCCGTGCGACCTCTTTTGCACAATGGATGGAAATGGGGCGCACGCTGGCGCAGCACGGTAAGCAGGTGGTGCTCAGTACCCTTGCGCTGCTGCAGTCGCCATCAGAAGTGAAAGAGTTGCGGCGCTATGTGGAGAACGGCGAGTTTTTGCTGGAAGCCAACGACATTGGCACCGTCAATATGGCAGCCGAGCGTAAGCTGCCGTTCGTTGCCGGCCCAACGCTTAACGTCTATAACGCGCAAACGCTGCAGCTGTTGCTGAAAGAGGGTATGACGCGCTGGTGCATACCGGTGGAGATGTCGCGTGACTGGCTGATTCAGCTATTGCAGCAGTGTGATGCGGCAGGCCTGCGCGATAAGTTCGAAGTGGAAGTATTGGGCTATGGCCATCTGCCGCTGGCGTTGTCGGCGCGTTGCTTTACCGCCCGCTCCGAAAATCGCGCCAAAGATGATTGCCAGACCTGCTGCATCAACTACCCCACCGGACGCCGCGTGCTGTCACAGGAGGGCCAGCAGGTGTTTGTGTTGAATGGCATCCAGACCATGAGCGGCTACTGCTATAACCTTGGCAATGATTTGGCGGGGATGCATAACTGGATCGACATCGTACGCCTTTCACCGCAGGATGAGACCACGCTGGCAGAGGTCGACCGCTTCCGCGCGAACGAAGCCGGTGAAGCACCGCTGATGATGGCGCGCGGCAGTGACTGCAACGGTTACTGGCGTCGTTTGGCCGGCATGGCGCTAGAAAGCGGACGGTAAAGGCACATTCCGGCTATATTCCTGCTGTTAATAGCAGTTTTAATATGGGTAATGATGAGTAATACTCACTGGCGCAGGTCTGATAACACCTGCGCCATCCTTATTTGGAGTGCCCATGTCTGAGAAAAAAACGGTTCGCCTGTCTGTACTGGATCTTGCGCCTATCCCGCAAGGTTCTGCTGCGCGCGAAGCTTTCCACAATTCGCTGGCGCTGGCGCGTCAATCTGAAGCCCTTGGTTTCCATCGTTACTGGCTGGCTGAACACCACAATATGACCGGGATTGCCAGTGCGGCAACGTCCGTATTAATTGGTTATCTGGCCGCCAATACCGAAACCCTGCGCCTCGGATCCGGCGGCATTATGCTGCCCAACCACGCACCGCTGGTGATCGCTGAGCAGTTTGGTACGCTCGAATCCCTGTATCCTGGCCGTATTGATTTAGGGCTGGGTCGTGCCCCGGGTTCTGACCAGCGCACCATGTTAGCGCTGCGCCGTCATCTCTCCAGCGCCCAGGCGGATAGCTTCCCGGAAGATGTAGCAGAACTGATTCGTTGGTTTGATGCCGAAGAGGGTGAGCATCCTCCCGTACAACCGGTACCGGGTTTAGGCTTGAAAATTCCAGTCTGGTTATTGGGTTCCAGCCTCTACAGTGCGCAACTGGCTGCACAGCTCGGCCTGCCGTTCGCCTTTGCTTCCCACTTTGCACCGGACCTGTTGTTCCAGGCACTGCATCTCTATCGTGAGAAATTTAAGCCTTCTGCGCGTCTGGCGAAACCTTATGCCATGGTATGCGTCAACGTGGTCGCGGCAGATAGCGAACGCGATGCGCGCTTCCTGTTTACCTCGATGCAGCAGCAGTTTATTAATCTGCGCCGGGGCAAACCGGGCCCGCTGCCAGCCCCCGTCGAAAACATGGATAACCTGTGGTCGCCATCGGAGCAGTATGGTGTGCAGCAGGCGCTGAGCATGTCGATTGTCGGCGATAACGACAAAGTGCGTCAGGGGTTAGCCGCGCTGATCCGCGAAACCCAGGCCGATGAAATTATGGTTAACGGCCAGATTTTCGATTCACAGGCCCGTCTGCGTTCCTTCGCACTGGCGATGGAAGCGGCACGCTCGCTGTAACGTTTACTGCTGTGGGGTCAATCCTTCTGGCCCCACTGCCACCATACGCACATCACGCGCCGGTGATTGCCCGTAGAAGCGGCTGTATTCACGGCTGAACTGCGAAGCGCTCTGATACCCCACGCGATACCCCGCGGTTCCCGCATCCAACTTATCAATCAACATCAAACGCCGTGCTTCGTTAAGGCGCAGCTGCTTTTGATACTGCATCGGCGTCATCGCTGTCACCGATTTGAAGTGATGGTGCAGCGACGAAATACTCATTCCCACGCTACTGGCCAGTTGATCCATCTTGAGCGGCTGATGAAAGTTTTCACGTAGCCAGCGTGCCGCGCGCGCCACTTTGTTACCCGGCCTCTCCGTCAACGCCATGTTGAGGATGCGAGGTCCTTCCGGCCCGGTAAGGAGTCGATAGAAAATCTCTTGCTCAATTAACGGTGCCAGCGCTGGAATATCCTGAGGTTGATCCAACAGCTCAATCAGGCGGATCACCGCATCGACTAACGGCGGGGCCACTTTGTGCACAGTGATACCACGTTCGTTGGTCACCGCTGCGCCGATCTGCTGCAACGGGAAATGTTCGAGGTAGTGCATCAGGCGCGTTTCGTTGATGGTGATCCCCACGCCCAGATTCGGTTTTTCCTCCGTGGCCTGTACCACGCAGGATTGCACCGGCATATCCAGCGTCACCAGTAGCAGATCGCCCGGCCCGTAATGCATCACGTCTTCACCCATGCGCAATGCCTTTTGCCCTTGCGCCACCAGTGCAAAACTGGCCCAGGTAGCAATGTGCGACAGGCTCGTGGGTCTGGAGCTGCGGCCAAAAGAAAGAAAATCGATGGGGCTGAAGTGGCGGCCATCTTCCGGGGTATGGCGAGCAATCATCGCCACTAACTGCCGCCACTGTTCCTGATGAATCATGCGTTCCGCACTCCGCGATGAGAGATCACTGTCCCCGCATTCTCACCTTTCGCCCGCGTTACGCCTAGTCCTTGCGCAGCACATTTGCAGGATTGTGCAAAAAGCTTGCAGGATTGCGCTACCGCAAAATTGTATGGACAGCGCATGCTTACCCTTCCCCGAATTCTCAGGTGGAGAGACACAATGAAAGCACTTGAAGGCAAAATTGCGCTGGTGACGGGCGCCTCGAAAGGCATTGGCGCCGCCATTGCTATGACTTTCGCGGCGGCCGGCGCTCGCGTCATTGTTAATTACCGCCAGGATGAAGCGGGCGCAGCAGATGTCGTGACAGATATCTGCGAATTGGGCAGCGATGCCATTGCCGTACAGGCCGATATCTCCCGCGAGGCCGATGTGCAGCGTTTATTCGCGCGCAGCATCGAGCAGTTTGGCGCACCCGATATCGTGGTCAACAATGCCGGTATTTTCCACCACGGCGATTTCGCCGAACTCACCCTCAGTGAGATGCAGCAGCAGCTCAACGTGAATGTGCTGGGCACGTTACTGGTTTGCCAGCAGGCAGCGAAGCATTTCCCCGCTCGCGGTGGCACCATCATTAATCTGAGTGCCCTTAACAGCCAACGCAGCACGCCGGGTTCGGTGCTGTGGGCGGCGACCAAAGGGGCAATTGATACCTTAACGCAGGGCCTGGCACGTGAATTGGGGCCACGTAATATCCGCGTCAATGCACTGGCACCAGGAATCATCCTGACCGAAGGTTTACTGGCAGCGAAGAAGATGAATCCGGATGTTAAAGCGAAGCTGATTGCGGCCACGCCGTTGGGACGTTTCGGTTTACCAGAAGATGTGGCTCAGGTGGCATTGTTCCTCGCCTCTGAAGATTCTGCGTATGTAAGCGGTGAAAGGGTGTTGATTGCAGGCGGTGTGTAACGTTTAATTTACGAATATAAAAAAAGGGACGCCGAGGCGTCCCTTTCTGTTTTTAAGCGTTTATCGCTTATGCGTCACGACGACGTGGTGCAGAAGCACCTTCTGGACGTGGGCCACGACCGCCTTCACGGCTGAAGCGTCCGCCTTCACGACCTGCGTCACGACCACCTTCACGGCGCTCAGAGAAACGACGCGGTGCGCCTTCGCCACGTGGTGCGCCATTGCCACGACGCTCGCCATCACGACCAGCAGGACGACGGTCAGAACGCTCATGCACAGGTGCATCACCCATCAACTGCATGTTCATCGGCTTGTTCAGGATGCGCGTGCGAGTGAAGTGCTGCAGAACTTCGCCCGGCATACCTTTAGGCAGCTCGATAGTTGAGTGAGTACCGAACAGCTTGATGTTACCGATGTAACGGCTGCTGATGTCGCCTTCATTAGCGATCGCGCCAACAATATGACGAACTTCAACACCATCATCACGGCCTACTTCAATGCGGTACAGCTGCATTTCGCCAACGTCACGACGTTCACGACGTGGAGCGCCATCACGGCTGTCGCCACGATCGCCACGGCTTTCGCGCGGACCACGTGAATCGCGTGAGTCGCGTGAATCACGACGGTCATCACGGTCGCGGAATTCACGGCGTGGTGGACGTGGTGCTTCTGGTGGCAGAATCAGTGGGCGTTCGCCCTGTGCCATTTTCAGCAGTGCTGCGGCCAGTGTTTCGATGTCCAGATCTTCGCCCGGCTGCATTTTGCTCAGCAGTGCGCGGTACATGTCCAGGTCGCTGCTTTCCAGCTGCTGCTGTACTTTCGCGGCGAACTTAGCCAGACGACGCTCACCCAGCAGTTCTGCATTCGGCAGTTCAACTTCTGGAATGGTCAGCTTCATGGTGCGTTCGATGTTACGCAGCAGACGGCGCTCGCGGTTCTCAACGAACAGCAGCGCGCGGCCAGCACGACCCGCACGACCGGTACGGCCGATACGGTGAACGTAAGATTCTGCGTCCATCGGGATGTCGTAGTTAACAACCAGGCTGATACGCTCAACGTCCAGACCACGTGCAGCAACGTCGGTGGCGATCAGGATGTCCAGACGACCATCTTTCAGGCGCTCCAGCGTCTGCTCACGCAGTGCCTGGTTCATGTCACCGTTCAGTGCTGCGCTGTTATAGCCGCTGCGCTCCAGCGCTTCGGCCACTTCCAGCGTGGCATTTTTGGTACGCACGAAGATGATAGCGGCATCAAAATCTTCTGCTTCCAGGAAACGCACCAGCGCGTCAGTTTTACGGCCGTAAGCGGTCCAGTAAGACTGAGAGATATCAGGACGCGTGGTCATGCTTGACTGAATGCGTACTTCCTGCGGATCTTTCATGAAGCGTTTGGTAATACGACGAATCGCTTCTGGCATGGTTGCTGAGAACAGCGCGGTCTGGTGACCGTCTGGGATCTGCGCCATGATGGTTTCAACGTCTTCGATGAAGCCCATACGCAGCATTTCATCAGCTTCGTCCAGCACCAGACCGCGCAGGTTAGACAGATCTAACGTGCCGCGTTTCAGGTGGTCCAGCAGACGGCCAGGCGTACCCACAACAACCTGTGGTCCCTGACGCAAAGCGCGCAGCTGAACGTCATAACGCTGGCCGCCGTACAGGGCAACCACGTTCACACCACGCATGTGTTTAGAGAATTCAGTCATGGCTTCAGCAACCTGAACAGCCAGTTCGCGGGTTGGAGCCAGCACCAGAATCTGTGGTGCTTTAACAGTAGGATCAATGTTGTTCAGCAGCGGCAGAGAGAATGCCGCAGTTTTACCACTACCGGTCTGCGCCATACCCAGCACATCACGGCCCGCCAGCAGGTGAGGAATACACTCAGCCTGGATTGGGGATGGCTTAACGTAGCCCATGCCGTTCAGTGATTCGAGGATGTCAGCGTTCAGGCCAAGGTCAGAAAAAGTGGTTTGAATATCAGTCATGTAGTACACGTGCCTCTTAGATTGCGGCGGCCAGTCTACATAACTCGTCGTGAAAACTTTCAGTCATTTTCATCAAAAAGTGTGAACCGGCTCAAATTAGAAGTTTTGACGAACAGAAAAGCCCTCACCTCGAAGATGATGACTTTACAAGTATTCAGGCAATAAAAGTTCGTCAGCTATTGCTGGTCAGATTCTGATAAATCGTCTTGTGTCTGGCCGAGTTGCGCCAGTTCCAACAATGCGTATCGGTGCTCAACAAAGTTGTTAACATTGTTAGCGACCGCCAGTTTGAACAACGCTTTCGCGTCGTCCTTCTCCCCCAGACTTAGGTAGTACTTACCTAAATAGAAGTTGGTTTCACTGAGATGTTCAGCGAGCGAGGTGTTATCCGTTGCGTCCGCCTTGAGACGTTCCATCAGCGTTTTTTCACTGATGTCGCCAAGGTAGAACTCGACAATATTCCATCCCCATTGGTCCCGGGCCGCTTTGTCATGTCGCTGTCTCAGCGTGACTTTCGCCTTGTCGGCGTCCATATCGCTTTCAACGAGATAGAGCCAAAGGCTGCGGAAAGGATCGTTAGGATCGTCTTGATAAAACGCCAGCAGATCATCTTGCGCTAACTTGTATCGACCGCCGTAATAGAGGGCGATACCACGGTTTAAATGCGCATAGTTGTAAGTTGGATCAAGCTCAAGTACAGAATCAAACGCTTCATAGGCAGCATCAAAATTGCCTGCCTGCGTTAAATATATACCGAGGTAGTTAAACACCTCAGGCATATCCGGTCTTATAGACAGCGCTTGCGAAAAATCGTTCCGCGCTAATGCCCTCAGACCCAAACTATCATACAACACTCCGCGCTCATATAATAGCTGTGCGCGTTCATCATCGGTCAGGGCACGACTGGCAAGAATTTGTTCCATTCGCGCCAGGATCACCTCTTGCTGCAGTGTGGGCTGCAAAGGTACTGCCAGAACTTCGTTCTTACGCCAATTGGAGTTGCTGCATCCTGCCAGCGTGATAGCTGTCGCAACAAAACACCAGCGCAAAAAAGGCTTCATTTCCCACTCCCGAATACAAACATTGGGATAACCATCCTGTCATCCGCCTGCTGTGCACAAGGATTCCCGCCCTCGCGATGATCCAAATACCTCTCCCCAAATTGCAGGGAGAGGCCAATCAGTAAACGCTTACTCGGCGTCAGATGCATTCGTTGCAGCAGGGGTTTCTTCCGCTGGTTTCTGCTCTGTCGCTTCTTTGATGCTCAGGCGTACGCGGCCCTGACGGTCCACTTCCATCACTTTCACTGGAACTTCCTGACCCATCTGCAGATAGTCGGTCACTTTCTCAACACGCTTATCAGCGATCTGAGAAATGTGTACCAGACCTTCTTTACCGCCGCCGATCGCCACGAAGGCACCGAAATCAACGATACGCGTCACTTTACCAGAGTAGATACGACCCACTTCGATTTCAGCGGTGATCTCTTCGATACGACGAATCGCTTCTTTCGCTTTGTTGCCGTCGGTTGCTGCGATTTTCACGGTGCCATCATCTTCGATTTCGATGGTGGTGCCGGTTTCTTCGGTCAGCGCACGGATAACAGAACCGCCTTTACCGATAACATCTTTGATCTTGTCTGAGCTGATCTTGATGGTATAGATACGTGGTGCGAACTCAGAGATTTCCTGACGTGGAGTGCTGATTGCCTGCTCCATCACGCTCAGGATGTGCAGACGCGCGCCCTTAGCCTGATTCAGTGCAACCTGCATGATCTCACGGGTGATACCTTCAATTTTGATATCCATCTGCAGCGCAGTGATACCGTCGCGGCTACCCGCTACTTTGAAGTCCATATCGCCGAGGTGATCTTCATCGCCCAGGATGTCAGACAGAACCACGAAGTTTTCGTCTTCTTTAACCAGACCCATCGCAATACCGGCTACGGCTGCTTTGATCGGAACGCCTGCGTCCATCAGTGCCAGAGAAGCACCACACACAGAAGCCATTGAAGAAGAACCGTTAGATTCGGTGATTTCTGACACCACACGGACGGTGTACGGGAACTCTTCCTGCTTCGGCATCACTGCCAGCACGCCACGCTTCGCCAGACGGCCGTGACCAATTTCACGACGCTTCGGTGAGCCAACCATGCCGGTTTCGCCCACTGAGTATGGAGGGAAGTTGTAGTGGAACAGGAAGCTATCAGTACGCTCGCCCATCAGCTCATCCAGGTTCTGTGCATCACGGGCAGTACCCAGTGTTGCGGTAACCAGTGCCTGCGTTTCACCACGGGTGAACAGAGAAGAACCGTGAGTACGTGGCAGCACGCCAGTACGTACATCCAGACCACGGATCATGTCTTTTTCGCGGCCATCGATACGTGGCTCACCACGGATGATACGGCTACGCACGACGCTCTTCTCGAGATCGTGAACGATGTCAGCGATTTCGCCAGCATCTAATGATTCATCTTCAGCCTGCAGTGCAGCGATGGTGGCATCTTTTACTGTGCCAACCTGAGTGTAACGCTCTTGCTTATCAGTGATGCGGTAAGCATCAGCGATACCGGCTTCTGCCAGTGCAGCAACACGTGCAATCAGTGCATCGTTCGCTGGCTCTGGCTGCCAATCCCAACGTGGTTTGCCCGCTTCAGCAACCAGTGAGTTGATGTTTTCGATAACAACCTGCTGCTGCTCGTGGCCAAATACCACCGCGCCCAGCATCTGGTCTTCGGTCAGTACTTCTGCTTCAGATTCAACCATCAGAACCGCGTTCTGGGTACCGGCAACCACCAGGTCCAGACGTGAAGTTTTGATTTCATCAGCGGTTGGGTTCAGAACGTACTGGTCATTGATATAACCCACGCGTGCTGCACCGATTGGGCCATTGAATGGCAGGCCTGACAGCGCCAGCGCGGCAGATGCGCCGATCATCGCAACAATGTCCGGGTTAACCTGCGGGTTAACAGAAACAACGGTCGCAATAACCTGTACTTCGTTGATGAAACCTTCCGGGAACAGTGGACGCACTGGACGGTCAATCAGACGAGAAATCAGGGTTTCGCCTTCGCTTGGACGGCCTTCACGACGGAAGAAGCTACCCGGGATACGACCAGCAGCGTAAGTACGCTCCTGATAGTTAACCGTCAGCGGGAAGAAATCCTGACCTGGTTTGGTTTTTTTCTGGCCAACAACGGTAACGAATACCGCTGTGTCGTCCATGCTAGCCATGACTGCTGCAGTGGCCTGGCGCGCCATCATGCCGGTTTCCAGCGTGACGGTATGCTGACCATATTGGAATTTGCGTACGATCGGGTTCAGCAAAATTTAAGTCCTTAAATTCGAGGGGCAGAGCGCTCTTTGGCTCGCCGGGGTTTACCGATCTTTAGTTGCATCCTCGCGACTAATGACAATCTTCAACCGCTCATGCGGTAAAGCCTCTCATTAGCCGCGCGAAACGCTGCAAGCAAAGATCACTCTCAGCAACAATACATGAGTTTGGTACGGAATGCTGCGGATTGCTCGAAAAAAGGGGCCATAAAGGCCCCCTTTTCGCGAAACTCGCACAAATCTGATCGTCAGATGCGCTTTTCTGCATAGTGCATGTGCTACATCGTTGATCAGATTCTTCAGACTTAGCGACGCAGACCCAGGGTTTCGATCAGGCTGGTGTAGCGAGCAACGTCTTTACGCTTCAGGTAGTCCAGCAGCTTACGACGCTGAGATACCATGCGCAGCAGACCGCGACGGCTGTGGTGATCTTTTTTGTGCTCAGAGAAGTGACCCTGCAGGTGGTTAATCTGAGCAGTCAGCAGAGCAACCTGAACTTCAGTTGAACCGCTGTCGTTAGCACCACGACCGAATTTAGCAACGATCTCTGCTTTAGCTTCTACGCTTAGAGACATAATAAACTCCAGATAAAAAAATGAATGTATGGGTGCCGATCTCTAATTCAGCAGCCCGCTTTAAAAGCCGCGCTATTCTACTCTTCGCCTGATAGCAACGCAAATGCGCCGTAAGGTCAAACGTGAGTGTATTGATTAGGCGGGGAACTCTACCACCAGACGACGCGGCGCTACGCGCCCATCTTCCGCGATTTCAGCCATGCCGATAAATTTGTGCTCGTCACCTTCAGTGACGCGAACCAATCCCTGAGCTGGCACATTTGCTGCCTGAACGGGCATGCCCTGCTTGAAATAGGCGGCTACGGCAGGCAACAAATTCACAATCGGGAATTCCTCGGCCGGGCTGTCCATTGGCAACAGCAGCGCATCCAGTGCACTGTAGTCTGGCGTTTCTGCTGCGTTCGCTTCAGCCGCCATCGCCTGCAACTGCTCAAAGGTGATCATCCGCTCAATCGGGTACTTCGCCACCTGCAAACGACGCAACATAATCACATGTGCGCCACAGCCGAGTTTCTCACCGAGGTCATCGATGATGGTGCGAATATAAGTGCCCTTGGAAACGTGAATTTCCAGCTCCAGCTCATTACCTTCCCAGCGGATGAACTGCAGTTCAAACACGGTAATCGGACGCGCTTCACGCGGTACGGTAATGCCTTCACGCGCGTATTCATACAGCTTGCGGCCCTGGTACTTCAGCGCAGAGAACATGGTTGGCACCTGGAAGGTGTCACCACGGAAGCTCTCCAACGCCGCATCCAGTGCAGCCTGGTCAAACGTCACTGGCCGCGTTTCGACGATGTTGCCATCAGCGTCTGAGGTATCCGTACGCTCGCCAAGGCGTGCAATAACGCGATAGCGTTTATCGGAATCGAGCAGAAACTGCGAGAACTTCGTCGCTTCACCGAGGCAGATTGGCAGCATGCCCGTTGCCAGGGGATCAAGCGCACCGGTGTGACCCGCTTTGTTAGCATGAAACAGACGCTTCACTTTCTGCAGCACATCGTTCGAGGATGCGCCCTCATGCTTATCCAGCAAAAACACACCGTGGACGTCGCGACCGCGACGACGAGGACGACTCATTAGTCCTCCTTGTCATCTTCCGCCGGGCTATCGCCACGACGCTCGACATCGCTTTTAATCACATTGCTGACCAGGTTCGACATACGCATGCCTTCGACCAGCGAGTTGTCATAGAAGAAGGTCAGTTCTGGGACAATGCGCAGACGCATCGCTTTGCCTACCAGAATGCGGATATAGCCAGACGCTTCTTTCAGCGCTTTCAGGCCATTTTTTACCGCTTCTTCGTCCTTGTCGTTTAGAAAAGTCACGAAGACTTTGGCATACGCCAGGTCGCGCGACACTTCAACACCGGAAACGGTCACCATCATACCCAGACGTGGATCTTTGATTTCGCGCTGCAGGATAATTGCGATTTCTTTCTGCAGTTCCTGAGATACGCGCTGTGGGCGGCCAAATTCTTTTGCCATTTTTCTTTCTCCCAAATAATTCGGGAGGCCAGAGGCCTCCCAAATTGCAACACATCAAGTGATGATCAATCGATGGTGCGTTTAATTTCAATGATTTCGAAGACTTCGATCATATCGCCAACGCGAACATCATTGTAGTTCTTCACGCCGATACCACACTCCATGCCGTTACGCACTTCGTTGACATCGTCTTTAAAGCGACGCAGAGATTCCAGCTCGCCTTCGTAAATCACCACGTTGTCGCGCAGTACGCGAATCGGGTTGTGACGTTTGATGTTGCCTTCGGTAACCATACAGCCGGCAATGGCGCCAAATTTCGGTGACTTAAACACGTCACGTACTTCGGCCAGACCAATGATCTGCTGTTTGAATTCCGGTGCCAGCATGCCGCTCATGGCCGCTTTTACTTCGTCAATCAGATTATAGATGACGGAGTAGTAACGCAGGTCAACGCTTTCAGCATCAATCACGCGGCGGGCAGAAGCATCTGCACGAACGTTGAAGCCAAGGATGATCGCGTTAGACGCTGCAGCCAGGGTAGCGTCGGTTTCAGTAATACCGCCCACACCTGAACCAATGATTCTCACCTTCACTTCGTCGGTAGAGAGTTTCAGCAGTGAATCGGAGATCGCTTCCACAGAACCCTGTACGTCGGACTTCAGCACGATGTTCAGCTCGGATACTTCGCCTTCTGTCATGTTGGCGAACATGTTCTCCAACTTCGACTTCTGCTGACGCGCCAGCTTCACTTCGCGGAACTTGCCCTGACGATACAGTGCAACTTCACGTGCTTTCTTCTCATCACGTACAACAGTCGCTTCATCACCCGCTGCTGGCACACCAGACAGACCGAGGATTTCCACTGGAATGGATGGACCCGCTTCCAGCACTTCACGACCCAGTTCGTCACGCATCGCACGGACACGGCCATATTCGAAGCCGCACAGCACGATGTCGCCTTTGTTCAGCGTACCTTCACGCACCAGCACGGTAGCAACCGGACCACGACCTTTATCAAGGAAGGATTCGATAACTACGCCGCTCGCCATACCTTCACGGATTGCGGTCAGTTCCAGAACTTCAGCCTGCAGCAGAATCACGTTCAGCAGGTCATCAATACCGGTACCGGCTTTTGCAGATACGTTAACGAACATATTTTCGCCGCCCCACTCTTCAGGAATAATTCCGTACTGAGTCAGCTCGTTCTTAACGCGATCTGGATCGGCTTCTGGCTTATCAATCTTGTTCACCGCAACCACAACCGGCACTTTCGCCGCTTTCGCGTGCTGAATAGCTTCGATGGTCTGAGGCATCACGCCGTCATCTGCTGCAACGACGAGGATAACGATATCCGTTGCCTGAGCACCACGTGCACGCATTGCGGTAAACGCGGCGTGGCCCGGGGTATCCAGGAAGGTGATCATACCGTTGTCAGTTTCAACGTGGTAAGCACCGATGTGCTGAGTAATACCGCCAGCCTCGCCTGAAGCGACTTTGGTTGAGCGGATGTAATCCAGCAGAGAGGTTTTACCGTGGTCAACGTGACCCATGATGGTGACCACTGGCGCGCGAGCTTCCTGCGCAGCATCGGTGTCACGATCGTCCATTACCGCTTCTTCCAGCTCGTTCTCGCGGCGCAGGATCACTTTGTGACCCATTTCTTCCGCAACCAGCTGGGCAGTTTCCTGGTCGATAACCTGGTTAATGGTCGCCATGGCGCCCATCTTCATCATCGCTTTGATGACCAAAGAACCTTTAATTGCCATCTTGTTAGCCAGTTCGGCTACGGTGATAGTTTCACCGATGACAACATCGCGGTTAACAGCCTGCACCGGCTTGTTGAAGCCCTGCTGCAGGGAGCTTGGCTTACGATGTTTACCGCCTTTACCACCACGAACTTGCGCACGCGCTTCTTCACGGTCGGTTTTCGCTTCGGAATGCTTGTTACCTTTTTTGACCGGGCGCGCAGCTTTAGCAGTACGTGTACGAGCACGTCCCGCTTCAACTTGACGATCGTTCTCGTCTTCGGCCTGACGGGCATGAGTAGACGTGGTGACGTGGTAGTCGCCTTTGTCTTCTTCTTCCGGTTTTTCCCATTCCGCGGCTTTTTCTTCAGCCAGGCGTTTAGATTCTTCTGCTACGCGGCGGGCATCTTCTTCCAGCTTGCGGCGTGCTTCTTCTTCCGCTTTGCGTTTCAGTTCAGCCGCTTCGGCTTCACGACGCGCTTTATCAGATTGCGCAGCCTTGGTTACTTCGTCGGTTGGTTGATTAGTCACTTTCTCATTTTCCGCTGCTTCACGTTTAGCCTTGTCAGCGGCTTCGCGCTTGGCTTTGTCTTCGGCTTCACGTTGCGCTTTTTGTTCAGCTTCGCGACGGGCTTGTTCTTCCGCCTCGCGACGCGCCTGCTCTTCCGCTTCACGCTGCGCCTCGGCTTCTGCTTCTGCCTGAGCTTGCTCAGATTCTGCATCACCTTTCACGTATGTGCGTTTTTTGCGGACTTCGATTTGCACCGACTTACTTTTACCCCCGGTGACGGGAATATTCAAGGTGCTGCGCGTTTTGCGCTGTAATGTCAGTTTACTTGAACCGGTCTGACCGTGCTCACGATTCAAATGGGACAGTAAGGTTTCTTTCTCTTGCTGGGACACCGCATCGTTTTCAGACTTGCGGATCCCTGCATCAGCAAATTGCTGTACCAGGCGATCGACCGGAGTCTGAATTTCGGCGGCCAGCGATTTTACGGTTACATCTGTCATGCTGTTCCTTCCTGTTATTACGCGTCATCGCCGAACCAGCAGATATTACGTGCAGCCATAATCAGCGCACCGGCCTTCTCATCATCCAGCCCTTCAATATCTGTCAGATCGTCAACACCTTGCTCAGCGAGATCTTCCAGCGTGCAAACGCCTTTAGACGCCAGGCGATACGCCAGCGCACGATCCAGGCCCTCAAGATTCAGAAGATCCTCAGCGGGCTCCTGATTACCAAGGCTCTCTTCTTTCGCTAATGCCAGGGTGGTCAACGCATTTTTTGCTCGTTCACGCAGGGCTTCAATGGTCTCTTCGTCGAGGCCGTCGATTTCCAGCAACTCGTTGATTGGCACGTAAGCCAATTCTTCCAGCGAAGAGAAGCCCTCTTCCACCAGTACGGTGGCGAACTCTTCGTCGATGTCGAGATGTTTGGTGAACATATCGATCGCTGCGTGGGCTTCAGCCTGATGCTTAGCCTGCAGATCATCGACGGTCATCACGTTCAGTTCCCAACCACTCAGTTGGGAAGCCAGACGCACGTTTTGGCCGTTACGGCCGATCGCCTGAGCCAGATTACCGGCTTCAACAGCGATATCCATGGTGTGATTGTCTTCATCCACCACGATTGACGCCACATCGGCTGGCGCCATGGCGTTAATCACGAACTGCGCTGGGTTATCGTCCCACAGCACGATATCGATACGCTCGCCACCCAGCTCGCTTGATACAGCCTGGACGCGCGCACCGCGCATACCCACACAAGCACCAACCGGATCAATACGTTTATCGTTGGTTTTCACCGCGATTTTGGCGCGTGAACCCGGATCGCGCGCTGCCGCTTTGATCTCGATAACTTCTTCACCGATTTCTGGCACCTCAATGCGGAACAGTTCGATCAGCATTTCTGGCTTAGAACGGGTGACAAACAGCTGTGCACCACGCGCTTCCGGGCGAACGGCATATAACACGCCGCGAATACGGTCACCTGGACGGAAGTTTTCACGTGGCAGCATATCTTCACGTCCGATCACGGCTTCAGCATTGCTGCCCAGATCGAGTGAGATACTGTCGCGGTTTACTTTCTTCACCACGCCGGTGATGATTTCACCTTCGTGTTGACGGAACTGATCAACCACCATCGCGCGCTCAGCTTCACGTACTTTCTGTACGATTACCTGCTTGGCGGTTTGGGTGGTGATACGGTCGAAGGTGACAGATTCAATCTGGTCTTCAACGTATTCGCCCAGATTGAACGCTTCATCTTCAAAGCGGGCCGCATCCAGCGTGATCTCGCGAGTTGGCTGTGTCACTTCGTCCACAATCTGCCAGCGACGGAAAGTATCGAAATCACCGCTGCGACGGTCAATGCTGACGCGCACTTCGATCTCTTGCTCATACTTCTTTTTAGTCGCAGTGGCCAAAGCGCTCTCAAGCGCTTCGAAGATTTTCTCACGTGGCAGGGCTTTTTCGTTAGAAACGGCTTCTACTACAGCTAAGATCTCTTTGTTCATCCTGGTTAGCCTCAATCCGGACTTTTAAAAGTGGGGGACCAGGTTCGCTTTCTGAATATTACTCAGCGCGAACACCTCATCGTTACCCTCAACGGTTACCGTGATCATCTCACCTTCCACGGATTTGATGATCCCCTGCCATTTACGGCGGTTCTGTACGGCCATGCGCAGTGTCAGGCTCACCTCATCACCGGCGAAACGTGCATAGTGTTCAGCAGTGAAAAGAGGACGCTCGAGACCTGGCGAGGAGACTTCAAGGTTGTAAGCCACCGTAATGGGATCTTCCACATCCATTACCGCGCTGACCTGGTGGCTAACATCGGCACAATCATCAACATTGATACCATTCTCACTATCAATATAGATGCGCAAAGTCGATGTGCGACCGCGAACGAATTCGATACCGACCAATTCGTAGCCAAGCGCTTCTACTGGAGCGGTGATCAAATCAGTCAATTTTTGCTCTAATGTGGACAAGCCCACCCCCAAGACATAAAAAAAGGGCCTATAGCCCAGTATTGCGATTCCTGATAACAAAAAACCCCGAAAATTCGGGGCTTTTTATGACTGGACCCTGTACGCCGCAGAGCGGCTTCGGCACACAATCCAAAAGAATTTTTTTCAAAAAAACACTGAGGATGCGTCCGTCGATGCATACAGTATATTTGAAAAAGAACTCTAAGGGAAAGTGGTTGCGGGGGCCGGATTTGAACCGACGACCTTCGGGTTATGAGCCCGACGAGCTACCAGGCTGCTCCACCCCGCGTCCGAAAACGTGGCGAATAATACGCCGACCTTGCTTAAAAAGCAAGTTTTACTGAGATTTGGTACCGAGGACGGGACTTGAACCCGTAAGCCCTTTCGAGCACTACCACCTCAAGGTAGCGTGTCTACCAATTTCACCACCTCGGTACTGCACTGACTGCGACGTTGTGTTGTCGCTAAAGCATTGACGATGTTACTGCGGGATATCATTGCCCGGGGTTGCCGGTTTAGCTGGCTGAGTCTGCTGTTCAGACTGAGCTGGCGCAGTGAGATTTTCCCACTCGCTTCCTTTAGAAGACTTATTCGTGTTCAGATTGCCCAGAATCAAGCTGATGATGAAGAACAGGGTCGCCAGTACTGCAGTCATACGTGTCATGAAGTTACCAGACCCGTTTGAACCGAACAGTGTACCAGAGGCGCCTGCACCGAATGAGGCTCCCATATCAGCGCCTTTGCCTTGCTGAAGCATGATCAGACCCACGAGGCCAATCGCAACAATAAGGAAAACAACTAACAGAGCTTCGTACATAATCAACCTGTTTCCTTGCGCGTTATCCGCACAGTTAAAGCTTCACCAATATTGACGGGGAGTATCGTCATCACCCATCAGAAGCGGGTGTGAATACTAACCAATGGGACATACCTCTGCAAGCGCAATTTTCACGAACTTTATTGATTGCGGAAAAAAGCGCCAGGGTGGTGATTTAACAGGCGGAAAGTCGAAATCTCGCCGCCTGTTAACACGCTTAGACCGCTTTCACCGCATCAGCAATTTTATGCGCCAGCTCGGTGACTAACGCCTCATCTTCACCCTCGACCATCACGCGAATCAGCGGTTCAGTGCCCGATTTACGCAACAGCACACGACCGCGCCCTGCTAACGTTTTCTCCACTTCAGCGCTGACAGCCTTCACGCTCTCGGATTCAAGAGGATCATGACTGCCGCTGAAGCGCACATTCACCAGAATCTGCGGCAGCATTTTCATGCCACTGCACAAATCATGCAGACTCATGTGATTACGCACGATAGCAGTGAGTACTTGCAAACTTGCCACGATACCGTCGCCAGTGCTGATTTTGTCCAGCAGAATGACATGCCCGGAGTTTTCGGCACCCATGCGCCAGCCCTTCTCCTGCATTTTTTCCAGCACGTAGCGGTCACCCACTTTGGCACGAGTGAAAGGAATGCCCAGCTGTTTCAACGCCAGTTCCAGCCCCATGTTACTCATCAAAGTGCCTACCACGCCGCCGCGCAGTTGCCCCTGACGCAAGGCTTCACGTGCAATGATGTAGAGAATCTGGTCACCATCAACCTTCATGCCCAGATGATCCACCATCATAATGCGGTCGCCATCGCCATCGTAAGCAAGGCCCAAATCTGCCTTCTCATCCAGCACGCGCTGCTGCAGCATGCGAAGATCGGTTGCACCGCACTCTTTGTTGATGTTCATGCCATCGGGCTGTACGCCAATCGCAATCACTTTGGCACCCAATTCACGCAGCACATTAGGCGCAATGTGATAGGTCGCACCGTTGGCGCAATCCACTACGATTTTCAGACCGTTGAGACTCAACTCGCTCGGGAATGTGCCTTTACAGAACTCGATATAACGACCAGCAGCATCAACGATACGGCTGGCGCGCCCCAACTCAGCGGACTCAACGCAGGTCAGTGGCTTCTCTAACTCAAGCTCAATGGCCTCTTCCACTTCATCCGGCAATTTAGTGCCTTCCGCAGAGAAGAATTTGATGCCGTTATCGTCGAAGGGGTTATGCGATGCAGAGATCACGATACCGGCTTCTGCGCGGAAGGTACGCGTCAGATAGGCAATCGCAGGGGTCGGCATAGGCCCGGTAAAAGCCGCCGACAAACCAGCAGCAGCCAGGCCCGCTTCCAGTGCCGATTCCAGCATATAGCCAGAAATACGCGTATCTTTACCAATTAGTACCTTACGTGATCCCGAACGCGCCAGGACCTTACCCGCAGCAAAACCCAGCTTCAGGACAAAATCAGGGGTAATCGGTGCTTCACCGACTTTGCCACGAATACCATCTGTACCGAAATATTTACGATTACTCATGCTTTATCCTTTTGCTCTCCGTGTCGCTTCGACAATACGCATCGCTTCGACAGTCTCTTTCACATCATGCACGCGAATAATTTGTGCCCCTTGCATAGCGGCAATCACCGCACAGCTCAGGCTGCCGGTCAGGCGCTGCGTCGGCCCGACATTTAACAGCTGGCCAATCATCGATTTACGCGACATTCCAACCAGTAGCGGTAAGCCAAAATGGTGGAAATGGCTGAGTTCAGCCAGCAGCTGATAATTGTGGTTGAGATTCTTACCGAAACCGAAGCCAGGGTCGAGCAGCAGATGCTCTTTTTTGATGCCTGCCGCTTCGCAGCGTGCAATCTGTGCGAGGAAGTAAGCGTCCACTTCGCTCACAATATTTTGATATTCGGGTGCTTGCTGCATGGTGCGCGGTTCGCCCTGCATGTGCATCAGGCACACTGGCAAGCCGGTTTCCGCTGCTGCTGCCAATGCACCCGGTTCTGACAGTGAGCGAATGTCATTGATGATGTGAGCGCCCACTCGCGCCGATTCACGGATCACTTCTGGCTTCGAGGTATCCACGGAAATCCACACATCAAAACGCTGAGCGATGGCTTCCACCACCGGAATCACACGCGCTAACTCTTCATCCACGCTGACTTCATCAGCACCTGGCCGTGTTGATTCTCCGCCCACATCGATGATGGTGGCACCCGCATTCACCATCTCATTGGTATGGGTCAGCGCCTCGACCAGCGTGTTGTGAGTTCCACCATCAGAGAAGGAGTCCGGCGTGACATTCAAAATACCCATCACATGGGGAAAAGACAGATCGAGATGGGAATCACGGGCGTACAACTTCATGGCGGGAATCTCCTTGGGAATCACGGTATCACTGAATGTAAAAAACCCCGGACCGGCCGGGGTTTTTGCTGAGGTTTGAGGCCTCTTATTTGTCGAGCTGTTCTGACATGGTGTTGCCAGGATTAGGCGTACGCGGTTCATCAACCGGACGTGGCGCCTTTGGCGTGCCATTGTTATCAGATGAGCTGCTGTTGCCTGAATCATCCCAACCTGCTGGTGGACGAACTTCACGGCGAGCCATCAAATCATCAATCTGTGGTGCATCAATGGTTTCATACTTCATCAGCGCATCTTTCATCGCATGAAGGATGTCCATGTTCTCACCCAGCAGAACGCGAGCACGCTGGTAGTTGCTGTCGATCAGGTGTTTAACTTCCTGGTCGATGATGCGTGCTGTTTCATCAGACATGTGTTTCGCCTTCGCCACAGAACGGCCGAGGAACACTTCACCTTCTTCTTCAGCATACAGCAACGGACCTAACTTCTCGTTGAAGCCCCACTGCGTCACCATGTTGCGTGCCAGGTTAGTGGCCACTTTGATGTCGTTAGACGCACCGGTAGAAACGTGTTCCGCACCGTAGATGATCTCTTCTGCCAGACGACCACCGTACAGGGTCGAGATCTGGCTCTCCAGCTTCTGACGGCTGGCGCTAATCGCGTCGCCTTCAGGCAGGAAGAAAGTCACACCGAGCGCACGGCCGCGAGGAATAATCGTCACTTTATGCACCGGATCGTGTTCCGGTACCAGACGACCAATAATCGCATGGCCAGCTTCATGGTAAGCCGTCGATTCTTTCTGCGCTTCCGTCATCACCATGGAGCGACGTTCTGCGCCCATCATGATTTTGTCTTTCGCTTTTTCGAACTCAACCATCGAGACCACACGCTTGTTGCCACGTGCAGCAAACAGTGCCGCTTCGTTGACCAGGTTAGCGAGGTCAGCACCCGAGAAGCCCGGCGTACCACGTGCGATGATCGCTGCATCAATGTCAGTGGCCAGCGGCACACGACGCATATGCACTTTCAGAATCTGTTCACGACCGCGAACGTCTGGCAGACCTACTACAACCTGGCGGTCAAAACGGCCTGGACGCAGCAGCGCGGGGTCAAGTACGTCTGGACGGTTGGTTGCGGCGATAACGATGATGCCTTCATTACCTTCGAAGCCATCCATCTCAACCAGCATCTGGTTCAGCGTCTGCTCACGTTCATCGTGACCACCACCTAAACCCGCGCCACGTTGACGGCCTACGGCATCGATTTCATCGATAAAGATGATGCACGGCGCGGCTTTCTTCGCCTGCTCGAACATGTCACGCACACGAGATGCACCGACACCCACGAACATTTCAACGAAGTCAGAACCGGAGATAGTGAAGAACGGTACTTTTGCTTCGCCAGCAATCGCTTTAGCCAGCAAGGTTTTACCGGTACCCGGAGGGCCGACCATCAGGACGCCTTTCGGGATCTTACCACCCAGTTTCTGGAAGCGGCTTGGCTCGCGCAGATATTCAACCAGTTCACCCACTTCTTCTTTCGCTTCATCGCAGCCTGCGACGTCAGCAAACGTGGTCTTGATCTGGTCTTCGGTCAGCATACGGGCTTTGCTTTTGCCAAAGGACATCGCGCCTTTGCCACCGCCGCCCTGCATCTGACGCATAAAGAAGATCCAAACGCCAATCAACAGCAGCATTGGGAACCAGGAGATGAAGATGGAAGCCAACAGGCTTGGTTCTTCTGGTGGTTCGCCAACCACTTTGACGTTTTTAGTCAAGAGGTTATCAAGCAGCTTAGGGTCGTTGACAGGAATGTAAGTCGTATATTTATTACTGTCTTTTTTGACAACGTTAATCTCACGCCCGTTAATACGTGCCTCGCGGACCTGATCCTGGTTCACTTCTGACAGGAAGGTTGAGTAATCAACCCTACGGCCATTCGACTCGCTGGGCCCAAAGCTCTGGAAGACAGACATCAGCACGACCGCGATGACTAACCAGAGAATCAGGTTTTTCGCCATGTCACTCAAGGGATTAACCTCATATTACAACGGTGTTAACAGACAGCGTAGGGTACTATATATCCTTCAGACCTGGAATCGCGGCGCTGATGATTTTGCTGCTTTCCACTGAAACTCGGAATTACACATCAGAGTAAACGCAGTTCGCCTTGCTTTGATTCCGGTACCGAGGGCTATAGTTTGCGCCCTGTCGCCACAATATACACTTCACGTGAACGTAAACGAGAAGCGTCTGGCTTACGAATTTTCACTTTCGTAAATAGGGAGCGAATTTCCCGCAGGTATTCCTCGAAGCCATCTCCCTGAAACACTTTCACTACAAAACTGCCGCCAGGTGCCAGGATATCCCGACACATTTCCAGCGCCAACTCTACCAAATACATTGATCGTGGAATATCAACCGCAGGTGTACCGCTCATGTTCGGCGCCATGTCAGACATGACAACTTGCACCTTTTGGTCACCTACTCGCTCCAGCAATGCGTTCAGCACTGCCTCTTCACGAAAGTCGCCCTGCAAAAAATCGACACCGACAATCGGGTCCATCGGGAGCAAATCACAGGCAATAATACGACCATTCGATCCAATCTGTTGTACCGCATATTGCGACCAACCACCGGGCGCAGCACCCAGATCTACCACTGTCATGCCGGGTTTGAAAAGCTTGTCACCCTGCTGAATTTCGTCCAGTTTAAACCAGGCGCGCGAACGCAACCCCTTTTTCTGTGCCTGCAGCACATATTTATCGCTAAAGTGTTCCTGAAGCCAGCGACTGGAACTGGCCGAACGCTTTTTACCCGTCATAATTTTTCCAATTAAATCTTCATCGTAGCGATAAATCAGTACGCAATGGGTCGCGTTGATTTGGCGATATACCCGAGATGGCGGTAGAATGAACCGTTTTCAATCCCTGAGTAAGTAAAAAATACGATGAATCTGAGTACCAAACAAAAACAGCACCTGAAAGGCCTTGCCCATCCACTTAAGCCCGTTGTTATGCTGGGCGGTAATGGCTTGACCGAAGGCGTGCTCGCCGAAATCGAACTGGCGCTCGAGCATCACGAATTGATCAAGGTGAAAATTGCCTCTGAAGATCGTGAAACCAAGCAGCTGATCGTTGACGCTATCGTACGTGAAACAAAAGCTTGTAACGTACAGGTCATCGGCAACACGCTGGTGCTGTATCGCCCTGCAAAAGAGCGCAAAATTACTCTGCCACGTTAATCAGCCTTAAAGGCTGCCACGACGGGCAGAGAAAGTGCCATGCTCCTGCATGGGATAAAAGGCCGCTATGCGGCCTTTTTCCTTTCTTTACAATGTGCGGCTACACATTTCAAAGCGTAGCAATATCTTAAAGGTATTCCACCTTTAACACTTCATATTCGACATCACCACCGGGGGTTTTCACAATGGCCACATCGTCAGCCGATTTCCCCACGAGTCCGCGCGCCATCGGCGAGTTCACTGAAATCAGGTTTTGTTTGAAGTCAGCTTCATCATCACCCACGATGCGGTAAGTGAATTCTTCGTCCGTATCCACATTCAAAATGGTCACGGTAGCACCAAAAATTACGCGTCCGGTTTTTGGCATTGAAGTGATATCAATCACCTGAGCGTTGGAGAGTTTGGCTTCAATCTCCTGAATACGACCTTCACAGAAACCCTGCTCTTCGCGGGCTGCGTGGTATTCGGCATTCTCTTTCAGATCGCCGTGCTCGCGAGCTTCGGCGATAGAGGCGATGATGCGCGGACGCTTCACGGTTTTCAGTTCGTTCAGCTCTTCACGCAGGCTCTCAGCGCCTTTCAACGTCATCGGAATCTGATTCATTTTGGCTCCTCGTCATCTATCCTGGTTAACGGCGTCATCCTGACCGGTGACAGCAGAAAACAGCTTCTGCGGCGCGTTACCTCTTTTCACAAGCAAAAGAAGCCTGACCCGGAAAGCTTTCCGGGTCAGGTTCGGTTTTGCATTTTGATACGTATTTTACCCCAGAGTTCCCTGTGGGTCATCGTTTACTTTGCACCGCCTCGGGACGTAGTATTGACGCCTTCACCCGTCAGTTACCGCGAGATTATGCGATTTTCACGACTTGTTACCGGATTAACCTGTGCGTTTATGCTGCAGGCACAAGCAGCCCCCGTTGAAGAATACATGCAGTATTTGCCAGACGGCGCAAACCTGGCGCTGATGGTACAAAAAGTGGGCGCATCAACCCCGATAATCGACTATCACGGCAAACAGATGGCATTGCCGGCCAGTACCATGAAGGTGATTACCGCGTTGGCGGCCCTGCTGGAACTCGGCCCGGACTTCCGTTTTCAGACCACGATGGAAACCAAAGGCGCGGTCAGCGATGGCACGCTCAATGGTGACTTAGTGGCGCGCTTTGGTGGCGATCCGACGCTGAGCCGTCAGGATTTGCGTAACATGGTGGCCGCGCTGAAAAAGCAGGGCATCACGCATATCAAAGGCAATCTGGTGATCGACACGTCGGTGTTCGCCAGCCACGATATGGCACCCGGCTGGCCGTGGAATGACCTGACGCAGTGCTTCAGTGCCCCACCAGGCGCAGCGATTGTCGATAAAAACTGCTTCTCAGTGTCGCTGTACAGCGCTAACACGCCGGGCGAAAACGCCTTTGTGCGCATTGCGTCCTATTATCCGGCACATATGTTCAGTCAGGTGCGTACCATTGGCCGTAACAGTGGTGATGGACAATATTGCGAACTGGATGTGGTGCCAGGCGAGTTGAACCGCTACACGCTGACCGGTTGCATGCGCCAACGCGCCGAACCGTTGCCGCTGGCGTTTGCTGTGCAGGATGGTGCTGCATGGGCGGGTGAAATCCTCAAGGCCGAACTGCGTGCCGCGGATATCGATTACAGCGGTCATTTAGTGCGTCAGACGCAGGTTACACCGCCGGGTACCGTATTGGCCTCAACGCAATCCGCGCCGTTGCACAATCTGCTGCACACCATGCTGAAGAAATCGGACAACATGATTGCGGACACCGTGTTCCGCACCATCGGCCATCACTATTTCAACGTACCCGGCACCTTCCGCGCCGGTTCCGATGCGGTGCGCCGTATACTGCGTGAGAAAGCTGGCGTCGATCTCGGTAACAGCATTCAGGTCGATGGTTCAGGCTTATCGCGCCACGATTTGATCGCGCCAGATACCATGATGCAGGTACTGCAATACATCGCGAAAAACGACTCAACGCTGAACTATATTTCGATGCTGCCGCTGGCCGGCTATGACGGTACATTGCAATATCGCGGCGGTCTGCATGAAGCCGGACTGGATGGCAAAGTATCGGCGAAAACCGGTTCACTGCAGGGCGTCTATAATCTGGCTGGATTTATTACCACTTCCAGCGGTGCACGTGTCGCCTTTGTGCAGTATCTTTCTGGTTATGCGGTGCCGCCTGAAGATCAGAAAACGCGGCGTATTCCTCTGGTACGCTTTGAAAGCCGCCTCTACTCGGATATCAACAAAAACAACTAATGAAATTGCTGATCGTTGAAGATGACGCGCTGTTGCAATCGGGCCTGGCTCAGGCCCTGAGCGCGCAAGGTTATGCCGTTGACTGCGCCAGTACCGCTGCAGAGAGCAACGCCTTTTTGCGCAGCGGGCAATACAGCCTGATCGTACTGGATCTGGGTTTACCGGATCGTGATGGTGCCACGCTGCTGCGCCAGTGGCGCCGCGACGGCATCAATGTGCCGGTGTTGATCCTGACGGCGCGTGATGCGCTGGAGGATCGTGTAGATGGCCTGGACGCCGGTGCCGATGATTATCTGGTTAAACCTTTCGCGCTGGTGGAACTGCAGGCGCGTGTCCGTGCTCTGATTCGCCGCTTTCAGGGCCACAGCGACAATCTGCTGCAACAAGGTGATCTCACCCTCAACCTTAGCTCGCAGCAAGTGTTGCTGGAAGAGCGTCCGCTGGAGATCACCCCTAAAGAGTTCGCGCTGCTAACGCGCCTGTTAATGCGTGTCGGACAGAATGTGCACCGCGAAACCCTGCAGCAGGATCTCTACAGCTGGAATGACGATCCCGGCTCTAACACCTTAGAAGTTCATATCCACAATCTGCGCCGCAAGCTCGGGAAAGATCGCATTAAAACCGTGCGCGGCGTGGGCTACCGTCTGGAAGTGCGCGAATGAATAGCATGCGTCAGCGGTTACTGATTATGCTGGCGCTGATTCTCCTCACCTGTCAGGTGATGAGCGCCATCTGGCTGTGGCATGAAAGCCGGGAGCAAATCAGTTTCCTGGTGAATGAAACCCTCTCGGCTCAGGCGCGTAACGACCGCGTCGAAAATGAGATCCGCGAAGCGATAGCATCATTGCTGTTGCCTTCACTGGTGATGATCGCTTTAACGCTGCTGCTGTCATTCTGGGCGATCAACTGGATCATTCGTCCATTACGATCCTTGCAGGACAGCCTGGCGCATCGTTCCGCCGATAACCTCACCCCGCTGCCGGTTTATTCCGAGATGGATGAGATCGTCGCCGTCACCTCCTCCATCAACCAGCTATTTTCGCGGCTCGACCATACGCTACAACAGGAACGCCTCTTCACCGCCGATGCCGCGCACGAGTTGCGTACCCCTTTAGCCGGTTTACGTCTGCACCTTGAGCTACTGCACCAGCAGAACGTGCCGCAGAGTGAAATGCTGATTGAACGTATCGACCAGCTGATGCACACCGTGGAGCAACTGCTGATGCTGTCGCGTGCCGGCCAGGCGCTGGCGGGTGGCCACTATCAACAGCTGCAGTGGCAAAAAGACATCATGCAGCCGCTGCAGCCGGAAATGGCCGAACTGTATGAGCAGCGTCAGCAAAGCCTGCACTGGCCGAACGGCAAAGATATTCCGCAACAGGGTGAAGCCGTGTTGCTGCGCCTGATGCTGCGTAATCTGCTGGAAAATGCCTCACGCTACAGCCCGGAAGGCAGTGAAGTGAAGGTGAAAATGCAGCAGGACAAGCAGCAGGTGATTATCGAGGTGTGGGATCAGGGGCCGGGCATTGAGGCCGATGCGGCAGAAGAATTGACGCAAGCCTTCCGCCGTCGCGATCAGCGCTACGGTGGCAGCGGATTGGGTCTGAACATTGTGCTGCGCATTGTGCAGATGCACCGTGGCAGGCTGGAGCTGGTCAACCGTAAAGATAGCAGCGGGCTGATTGCCCGCTGCTATTTACCGCATCAACTGCTTTAGAAGTGAGTGTTGAGGCTCATGTAGTAAGTACGGCCTGACTCGTTATAAGTATTGGCACCCGCACCGTACAGGTAGGCACCTGTTGTGGCGTTACCGGTGGTTTGCGCATTACCTTCGCGGAAGTGACGCTTATCAAACAGGTTGTCGATACCCAGGGTCACGCTGGCGTACTTATTCACATCGTAAGTCCCGCTCAGGCCAATGATGGAGTAAGGACTCACTTTATCAGCCGCGCTACCCGTCACCGGTTGACCTTTGTAGTCATACTTTTTCGGTGTCTGCGTGCCGTACCAGGTCAACGTGGTCTGCAATGACAGATCCTGCGTTGCCTGCCAGCTCAGCGTTGAGTTCAGGGTGTATTCCGGGATGATCGACAGACGATCGCCGGTTTCCTTGTTCTTACTCTGCAGCATGTAGGTGAAGTTGTTGTTCCAGCTCACGCTATCCGAGAACGGCACATTCACCGTACCTTCCAGCCCTTCCACCACCGCTTTCGGTACGTTTTCCCACTTGTAGATATCCGTGGTGCCATTAGAGGCTTTACCGACGGCCGCGTAACCCGCTTCAATCTTGTTGCGGTAATCGTTACGGAACCAGGTCAGACCCGCCTGATAGCCTTCGTGCTTCCACTCCAGCCCAATCTCTTTGTTGAAACTGTTCTCGGCCTTCAGATCTGGATTACCCTGCAGATAACAGGCGCCGGTGCTAGCAGCACAGCCCTGACCGTTGCTGTACAGCAGGTAGTTCGGGTTGGTCTGATACAGGCTTGGTGCTTTGTAAGCGAGGCCAGCGCCCATCTTCAGCGTGAAGTCATCACCCAAACCTTGCGACAGGTTCAGCGACGGGCTCCAGTTGTTGCCCACAATCGAGTGATGATCGAAACGCAGGCTTGGCGTCAGCATGGTGCTGTCGGTCAGCTCCATGTTGTCTTCGGCGAACAGCGAGAAGATTTCTGCCTGTGAATACGGGCTACGACCGGTATTCGACACGCCAGGTACAGAACCGTAGTTAGCCGCCTGGGTGGTTGAAGAGGGATCCTTCATGCTCTGCTGGTTCCATTCGGTACCCAGCGTTGCCGTCTGATTAATCAGCCACTCAAACGGAATGCTCACTTCGCTGTGCAGCAAAATATCGTCTAACTGAATGGTATTGAAACCATCGTTAGAAAAGATGCCTTCCGTACCACCCGCCAAACCTTCGTTGATACGGCTGTTACGCGTTTTCTCGTAACGCGCGTAGGTATTGGTGCTGACACCGTTGTCCCAGGCGCCAGTCCATTTCAGCGAGATGTTCTGACGATACAGACGGTTGGTTTCATCGCCATACAGGCTCTTCACCAGCGCACTGGTGTTGGTGTTCTGGGTATCGCCGGCATACAGGTTGCCCTGACGGCTATACCCTGCCTGCAGCTCCAGGGTTTGCATCGGAGCAAACGCCCAGCTCAGTAAGGCATTGATATCTTTATTGACCGAACCTTCACGGCCCGAAGGATAGCTGCCCGCGTAAGTACCGGTACGTGCTGCGGCATGGCCTTCGTTGATGTCGTAAGCGTCAGCCTGAGTTTTCGCTAAGCCACCGTATAGGCGGAAGTTGAAGTCATCACCCAGCGGCCCTTCGAGGCTGAAGTTGGTGCGTTTGGTCGCACCTTCCGATTTGTGTTCCGGCGCATTGAAGTAGGTATTCCACGAACCGTGCCACTGCTGATCGGTATATTTCTTGGTAATAATGTTCACCACGCCGCCTGCTGCGCCGTTACCGTAACGCACCGCGGCCGGGCCACGAATCACATCAATGCGTTCGATCATTTCTGGCGGCACCCAGTTGGTATCACCGCGCGTATCACGCTCACCACGCCAGCCCAGACGTACTGAGTTGCGGCTGGTGATCGGCATACCATCCACCATAATCAGGGTGTTTTCCGGGCCCATGCCACGAATATCAATCTGACGATTGTTACCGCGCTGGCCGCTGGTGGAGTTACCGGTCAGGTTTACGCCTGGCATGGTACGAATAATTTCTGACACATCACGCGCCGGTGGATGCTTTTTAATTTCATCTGCGGTGATAGTTGAAACGCCGGGTGCCTGCAGGTTTTGCTGCTGTGCGGTCACCATCAACGTGCCGCCGTTCATCGATTCGGCGTCGGTAGTGGATTGGCTGCTGGTCGTCTTGCTGGAAGTGTCTGCTGCCCAGGCGCTGCCGGAGAGCAGTGAGGCGCTCAGCCCCAGTTCAATCAAAATAGCTAATGATAATCGTGAGTAACGTGTCATTGTTTTTCATTCCTGGATGGCCAGTAAAAATGCCGTTGGATTCTTAACTGGCGAGCCGGTGAGAATATCCCTGTCCTTATCGCGCCCAGTTCCAGACCTGGCAGTGCCATCCGTTGCGTAACCTTCCAGGAAGGAAAGAGTCAGGCGGAACGAGCGTGCTCTTTTGAGCGGAAACACCCTATTGCAAATGCAAATAGTTATCAATAGTATTAATTATTAATCTTATGTAAATCTTTCCCTACACAGTGACTGGCAGCCCCTATGACCTGGCGAAATGATGTAACCGGTAGCGAAGCCTGGTGGCAGGAGCAACAAACTCAGGGTATTCCGCGAATTGACCCTCAGCAGGACGGCACCTGCCTGGTGACCTTCTTCTGGCGCGATCCCCAAGGCAGCGAAAAAACGTCAAAGACACAGCGTGTATGGATCAACATCACTGGCGTGACCGATCATCACCAGAAGCGTCCACCGCAGTCATTGGTGCGCGTAACGGGTACTGATGTGTGGTACTGGCAAACTGCGCTGCCATCAAACTGGCGCGGCAGTTACTGCCTGATGCCCGATGAGCAGGCGACCGACTTTTCCGGTGAAGCGGACATGTATGCCTTGCGAAACTGGTGGCGTGACAAATTCCCCACGGCGAAGGCCGATCCCCTGAATACACTGCGCGGCTGGGCCGGTGGGCGTGGCATGGGCGTTTCGCCGCTGCATCTCCCGCAGGCCCCTGACCAGCAAATCTGGCAAACCGTGGATGATGGCAGCGCATCGGCTGTTTCTTTGCAGCAATATCAGTGGGATAGCGCGTTACTAAGCAACAGTCGCAAAGTGTGGATTTATGCCACCGGCGAGTCTGATGCTGAGCAACGCCCAATGGCTATCCTGCTGGATGGTCAATTCTGGGCAAACCAAATGCCGATTGCCGGGCCATTGCAGCAACTTACTGACGCAGGGAAACTCCCACCTGCCGTTTATCTGTTTATCGACATCATCGATCGTGAACACCGTAGCCGCGAACTGCCCTGTAATCCGCAGTTCTGGCAAGCCGTGCAGCAGGAGTTACTGCCGCAGGTGGGGCAATGGGCACCTTATCGCCAGCATGCAGACAGCACGCTGGTGGCCGGACAAAGTTTCGGCGGGCTGGCATCGGTGTTTGCCGCGCTGCATTTCCCGGAGACGTTTGGCAATGCGCTGAGCCTCTCCGGATCATTCTGGTGGCCCGAACGCGGCAACCCATACGGCTGGCTGTTGCAGGCGCTGGATAGCGGCCTGGCACCGAAACAGCCGCTGCGTTTCTGGCTGGAAGCAGGCAAACGGGAAGGCCTGATTCTGCAAGCCAATCAACAATTAGAACAAAAACTTACCGCTGCCGGCTATCAGGTAAATTACCTGCCGGTGGAGGGCGGCCATGACGCGCTATGCTGGCGCGGTGGTCTGCTCGACGGTCTGCAAGCCCTGTGGCGCAATCCGACTTAACTTCATTACGCAGGACGCAAACCGGAGCACAGATGTCTGAATCTCTGATGAACAAAACCATGACCGACCAACACACCTTGCCCTTAGTGGCAGCCCAGCCCGGCATCTGGATTGCCGACCAGCTGACCCAGCACCACAATGCTTATGCGGTGGCGCACTTTGTCGAATTACGCGGCGCGATTGACACAGACCTACTGGCGCAGGCTATCGTGGCCGGCATGCAGGAAGCCGATACGCTGAATATGGCGTTTGCCGAAGTCGAGGGCGAAGCACTGCAGTGGCTGCAACCGCAGACGTTCAGTGCGCCAAACATCATTGATTTGCGCGCTGAAACCGATGCGGCCACCAAAGCCCGCGCGTTAATGCGTGAAGACATGAACGGGGATTTACGCGTACTGAGCGGCGCCCCTTTATGGCATCACACGCTGTATCGCATTGGCGATCAGCACTGGTTCTGGTATCAGCGTTATCACCATTTAGTGGTGGATGGTTTCAGCTTTACCGCCATCACTCGCCGTATTGCTAACCTTTACACTGCCGCCGTGCAGCAGCAAGAGGCCGAGCCAACCCCGTTCATTCCGTTTAGCGAAGTCGTCGAAGAGTACCAGCGTTATCAAGAATCCTCTTCATTCACGCGCGATGGTGATTTCTGGCGCGAAAAAGGCGCAGCTCTGCCTTCACCTGCTTCGCTATCACCGCTGCCGCTGGCGGGACAAAGCGCGACCACCGATCTGCTGCGCCACAGCGTGATGCTCGATCGCAGCACCTTCCTGAAGCTGGTTAATCAGCATCCACAATCCAGCGCCGCCGATTTGGCCTTTGCGCTGGTAGCGCTGTGGCTGGCGCGACTCAGCGGACAAAATGATTTCGCCGCTGGATTCATCTTTATGCGCCGCATCGGATCCGCCGCGCTGTGTGCCACCGGTCCGGTGATCAACGTGCTGCCGATGGCCGTGCATTACGATCCCACCGAGCCGCTAAGCGCACTGGCTGCCCAGCTGGCAGGTGAAGTGAAGAAAATGCGCCGCCACCAGCGTTATGACGCGGAACAGGTGCAGCGCGATCTTGGGCGTTTGGGCGATGGTGACCCGCTGTACGGTCCGGTGATCAACCTGAAGATGTTTGATTATCAACTCGATTTCGCTGGCGTTGAAGGCATAACCCATCAGCTGGCATCCGGCCCGGTGCGCGATCTGGAAATCGCTATCTACATCAGCGAACAGGGAGAACTGACGCTGGAGTTGCTGGCGAATGCGGAGCGCTACAGCGAATCCACGCTAATGCGCCACGCCAGCCGTTTTGCTTTGCTGCTGGAGCAGCTGGCGGAGCAACCGCAGCGTGCGTTGGGTGAACTGGATCTGCTAACCGCAGAAGAGCACGTACAAATTGCCG
Organism: Erwinia sp. S63; assembly: GCF_016625195.1. Classification (GTDB taxonomy): domain Bacteria; phylum Pseudomonadota; class Gammaproteobacteria; order Enterobacterales; family Enterobacteriaceae; genus Pantoea. The sequence continues at coordinate 80,496 of NZ_JACVUP010000012.1, read as the reverse complement.
GTATCAATCAGACCGCGCACCCTGTTCCGGCAGAAACGCTGGCCTCACTGTTGGCGCAACAGGCCGCGCGTACGCCTGATGCCCCGGCGCTGACCGATGCGACTCACCAGTTAAGCTACCGTGAGATGCAGCAGCAGCTGAATGCCCTCGCAGCGGATCTTAGTGCAGCGGGCGTCCAGCGCGGCGATATCGTCGCAGTGGCATTGCCGCGTTCAGTGCAGCTCTCGCTGGCACTGCAGGCGATTGTGTCGCTCGGCGCGGCCTATCTGCCGCTCGATACCGGCTACCCCGACGAACGTTTGCAGCTAATGCTGGAAGATGCCGCCCCCAAAACGCTGATCACCTCAGCGGAATTGAGCGCCCGCTTTAGCGCAATCGATTCTGTTAAGCAGCTGCACTTTGATGCGCTGTATACCGCGCCAGACGCGCCACCACCCGCCAGCGCGCCGACACCACAGGATGGTGCTTACATCATCTACACCTCAGGATCTACCGGGCGTCCGAAAGGCGTATTGGTCGGTCATGAGGCGATCGTCAACCGCCTATTGTGGATGCAGGATCGCTATCCGCTGCAAGCCGACGACGTGGTATTGCAGAAAACCCCAAGCAGTTTCGATGTATCCGTATGGGAATTCTTCTGGCCGCTGCTGGTAGGCGCGCAACTGGTGATGGCACCGCCGGAAGCGCACCGCGATCCGGAAGCCCTTCAGCAGTTGTTTGCGCGTTACAAAGTGACTACCACGCACTTCGTCCCTTCGATGCTGGCCGCCTTTGTCGCGGCGCTGGACAGTGAGCCGGCGATTGCCTGCTGTGGCAGCTTGCGTAACGTCTTCTGTAGCGGTGAAGCGCTGCCGACCGATCTGTCGCGTGAATGGGAAAAACTGACGCAGGTACCACTGCATAACCTGTACGGCCCGACCGAAGCGGCAGTAGATGTCAGCTGGTATCCGGCGTTTGGCGAAGCTTTGGCAGCCGTTGAAGGGGCCAGCGTACCGATTGGTTTCCCGGTGTGGAATACCGGACTTCGTATTCTTGATGCGCGTATGCAGCCGGTGCCGCCGGGTGTGGCAGGCGATCTTTATTTAACAGGTGTACAGCTGGCACACGGCTATCTTGGCCGCCCGGACCTGACCGCCAGCCGCTTTATCGCCGATCCATTTGCCGCTGGCGAACGCATGTACCTGACCGGTGACGTGGCGCGCTGGCTGGACAACGGCGCGGTGGAATACCTCGGACGCAGCGACGATCAGCTGAAGATCCGTGGCCAGCGTATCGAGCTCAACGAAATCGATCATGTGATGAGCGCACAGCCAGGTATTGAGCAAGCGGTGACGCATGCTGTGGTACTCGGCGGTGCCGCTGCACAAGGCGGCGATGCGCGTCAGCTGGTGGGTTACGTCGTCGCAGAGCACATTGTCGATGGCGACGCGCTGCGTGATGCGCTGGCGCAGCGCCTGCCTGCACATATGGTGCCGGTGGCGATTGTGCAGCTCGATGCCTTCCCGTTGAGCAGCAACGGTAAATTGGATCGCAAAGCCTTACCGCTGCCAAAAAATGCAGCTGACAGCGTGGGCCGTGAACCGCATCCCGGTATGGAAACCCAATTGGCACTGGCTTTCTGCCAGTTGCTGGCGCGTGACAGCATCAGCGCCCAGGATGATTTCTTCGCTCTCGGTGGCCACTCGTTGCTGGCGATGCGCTTAGCTGCCCAGCTGCGCCGCGAACTGCAACAGCCAGTTTCGGTGGGGCAGATTATGGTGGCTTCAACGGTGGAAAAACTCGCCCGGTTGCTGAGCGATACACAATCGCATCAGCAGGCAGGTTTTGAAGCCGTACTGCCGCTGCGTCAGAGTAACGGTCCGACACTGTTCTGCTTCCATCCGGCGTCGGGTTTTGCCTGGCAGTTCAGCATTCTGCAGCGCTATCTCGATCAGCGCTGGTCGCTGGTGGGGATTCAGTCGCCGGATACCCAGAGCCCGCTGAACCAAAGCGCACATCTCGATGAAGTGTGTGATGCGCATCTGCAAACCTTACGTGACGTGCAGCCGCACGGGCCGTACTTCTTCCTCGGTTATTCGCTGGGCGGCACGCTGGCGCAAGGTATTGCGGCACGACTGGAAGCGGCAGGTGAAGAGGTAGCCTTCCTTGGCCTGCTCGATACCTGGCCACCGGAAACGCAGAACTGGGATGAGAAGCGCGGTGAGAATGTGCTGGACCCGGCGGTGCTGGAAGAGGTGAATCGCGAGCGCGAGCAGTTTATCGCTGCCCAGCGCCATCAGGCGGGCGAAGAGATGCGCGCGATGTTCGATACCATCGAAGCCAACTACGCCAGTTCGGTTCGTCTGCTGGCCACCGCGCGCAGTGCGCGTTTCAACGGTCGCGCCACACTGTTCCTCGCGGAGCAGACGCAGCAGCCCGGCCAGGATGCGCGTCGCGCCTGGGCACCCTATGTCGGTGAGTTAGAGGTTTGGCCGATGGATTGTGCACACGTGGAGATTATTTCTCCGCAGATGTTTGAGCAGATTGGCCCGCTGTTGCAGCGGATATTAGGCTAGCGTCAGCCGATTTCCGGGAGGTCGAAGGGCCTCCCGGCGATAAACTGATCTGCCTTGCACAGGGCGCTGAGACGAAGCCTCACTGCAATCAACCTGCCTGCCATGTGCAGGGCACTGCGTTCAGACCTCTCGACACGATGTTCTGCTGCAGTGTGCAGGGAGCTGACATTTAGACTCACTGAAATCAGCCTGCCTGCCATTTACAGGGCACTACGTTCAGACCTCTCGACACGATGCTCCACTGTAGTGCGCCGGACGCAGCGTTGAGGTTTCCGCCACACCCTGTTTTGCTGCGGCCCGATCGCTTATTTTCCCCGCCCCAGCGGCACGATCATTGGCGTGTGCGCCACCGGATCTTCCACAATCACGCAGCGCAAGCCGTACACCTGCTCAATCAACGCGGGTGTTACGATCTCTGCGGGCTTGCCTTCGGCGATAATCTTGCCGTGACGCATGGCGATCAAATGGGTGGCATAACGGCAGGCGTGGTTGAGATCGTGCAACACCACCACCAGCGTGCGGCCATGTTGCTGATTCAACTCCTGCATCAGTTCCAGCAGTTCAATCTGATGGGTGATATCCAGCCAGGTGGTCGGCTCATCCAGCAATAACAGCGGGGTTTGCTGCGCCAGCACCATCGCAATCCATACGCGCTGACGCTGCCCGCCGGACAAGGTATCCACCGGTTGCTGCGCCAAATCCGCCACACCGGTTGCCCGCATTGCAGTCTGCACCGCCTCTTCATCCTCACTCCGCCAGCGGCCAAACAGCGGCTGGTGCGGATAGCGCCCACGTGCCACCAGCTCGGTTACGCTGATGCCCGCGGGTGCGTTGGAACTCTGCGGCAGCAGCCCAAGTCGACGCGCCACTTCCTTGGTCGGGTAACGCGCTATCGCTTCACCATCCAGATAGACCTCGCCTTTCAGCGGAGTATTAAGACGACTCAGGGTGCGCAGCAAAGTGGATTTACCGCAGGCGTTGGGGCCGATAATCACCGTCAGCTCGCCTTCCGGAATCGCCACCGACAGATTTTCTGCCACCACTTTCTTGTCGTAGCCGAGCGTCAGGCCTTCGCCATACAGCCGTGAAGGGATATCGATCATTGGCGTCGCGCCTCCCGCACCAGTAACGCAATCAGATAAAGTCCACCGAGGCTGACGGTAATCACGCCAACCGGTAATTGATAAGGCAGGAACAGATGCTGCGCGGCAAAATCGGCCGCAATCAGCAGCAGTGCGCCACACAGCGCCGCCAGCAGCAGCGCGCCTTTTTCACCGCCGCCGAGTCGACGCGCGATCTGCGGCGCCAGCAGCGCGACAAAGGAGATCGGCCCCACTAAAGCGGTAGATGCAGCAGTCAACACCACACCAATCAGCATCAGCAGCAGCCGACTGCGCTCCACCGGCACGCCGAGCGCGCTGGCGGTATCATCGCCCATCTCCAGCAAACGCATGCGCCGGGTCAGCAACGCCATCAGCAGCAGCGACAGCAGCAATACACCAATCACCGGCGGCGTTTTCGCCCAGGTGATGCCGTTAAGTGAACCGGCACTCCACAATCCGGCACTGAGCGCGGACTCTAGCGAAGCACTGATAATCAGCCAGGCATTCAGTGCCATCAGCAACGCGCGCACGCTGATACCAACAATAATCAGGCGGAAGGTTTCCACCCCATTGCGCCAGGCAAACAGATACACCAATGCCGCCGTACCGATACCGCCAACCAATGCTGCACCGGTCATGGCGGCGATGCCCTGATTGAACATCACCAGCGCCACCAGCACGCCGCTATAGGCACCGGTATTGAAACCGAGAATATCCGGGCTGCCGAGCGGGTTGCGCAGCAGTGACTGGAAAATCGCGCCGCTGACGCCCAGTGCCGCGCCAATCAGCAGCGCCATTAGCACACGCGGCAGTCGCCACTCTAAAACGATCAGCTTGACGTTGCTGGCACCGTGCCCCGCCAGCACCTGCCAAAACTGCTCAGCACCAATCGGCAATGCGCCTCGCGTCATCGCCAGATACGCCAGCAGTGCGCATCCGAGCAACAACCACGTCGTATGTAATGCAACCCGATGCGTCATAGCGCACCTCGCCCGAGTTTACGGCGTACCAGCACGATCAGCACCGGTGCACCCAACATCGCCGTGACAATGGAGACGCGCAGTTCACCCGCCACCAGCAGACGCCCGAGAATATCCGCCGCCAGTAGCAAAATCGGAGTAATGATCGCCGTGGCGGGCAGCATCCAGCGGTGATCGTTGCCGACCATCCAGCGTGCAAAATGCGGCGTCATCAGTCCGATAAAAGCAATCGGCCCCACTGCAGCCGTCGCCGCACCACACAACAACGCAATCGCCAGCAATCCCAGCAGTTGCGTGCGCGCCACTCGCGTGCCCAGCGCGGTCGCCATATCGCCGCCCATGCTTAAACTGTTCAACGCCTGCGACAAATAGATTGCCATCGCACTGCCGACCAGCACGGCCGGGAACAGCGTACGCAATACGGTGAAATTGCGGATATCCAGCGAGCCGCTGTGCCAGAAACGCAGATGATCGTAAATATCGGGATTGAGCAGTGACAGGCCAGACGTCAGGCCATCCAGCACCGCGCCCAGCGCTACGCCGGCTAACGTCAGGCGTACCGGATTGACTCGCCCGCCGCCAATCGCGCCCGTCATCGCCACCAGCAATGACGCCAGCAGTGCACCGGCAAACGCGAAGCCAAGCCAGTCGAGGGGAGAATCCGCGCCAAACAGCGCGATGCCAATCACCACCGCAAATCCGGCACCTGCGTTAACGCCGAGAATGCCCGGATCGGCCAGTGGATTGCGCGTCAGACTCTGCATCAGCGCACCCGCTAACCCGAGGGCGACACCCGCCAGCAATCCGGCCAGGGTGCGCGGCAGGCGTGCATCACGCACAATCACGCACTCAGCGCTGTTACAGCCTGAGGTAAGAGAATGATAAACATCGGAAATGGGTATCGATTTTGCCCCCAGCATCAAGCTGAGCGCGATGAGGAGCAAGAGCAGAATCCCTGAGCCTGCTAATGCACGGATCTGGCGCATCGTTCTAAACCTTCACTGTTCAACGTCGTCGCATGCGCAACGCAATTTGATAATGGTTATCGTTATTACTCGCGTTTGCCTATGTTACCATGACTCGCCTCGCGGACGATGAGGAAAATTGGTGCAAAAAGGCGAACAAATGAACAAATCTTCCCACTTTATCGATCTCTCCCTGCTGAAAACCCATGCGGCGTTTCGCGCGGTATTTATTGCTCGTTTCATCTCGATTGTCGCACTCGGCATGCTGGCCGTGGCGGTGCCGGTGCAGATTCAGCAGATGACGCACTCCCCGCTTTTGGTGGGATTGGCCGTCACCCTCGCCGCATCCGGTATGTTTATTGGTCTGCTGACCGGCGGCGTGTTAGCCGATCGCTACGAGCGTAAGAAACTGATTTTGCTTGCCCGATCCACCTGCGGCTTGGGCTTTATCGCGCTGGCTATCAACGCTGCGCTGCCGCAGCCTTCACTGATTGCGGTGTATCTGCTGGGATTCTGGGATGGCTTCTTTGGCGCGATTGGCGTCACCGCGCTGCTGGCGGCCACACCGGCGCTGGTGGGGCGCGAAAACATTATGCAGGCCGGCGCGATCACCATGCTAACAGTGCGCTTTGGCTCGATCCTTTCGCCAGCCATTGCCGGACTGGTCATTGCACACGGCGGCGTGGTGTGGAACTACGGCTTAACCGCGTTTGGCACGCTGATTACCGTGCTGACGCTGCTGAAATTACCGCAACTCCCGCCACCGCCTCAGCCGCGTGAACATCCGCTGAAGTCGCTGGCCGCAGGGGTGCAGTTCCTGTTTGCCAGCCCGATTGTCGGTATGGTGGCGCTGATAGGTGCTCTGGTCACTCTGGCCAGCGCAATTCGCGTGCTCTACCCCGCTCTCGCACCACATTGGTCAGTGAGTGCTAACCAGCTTGGCATGCTCTACGCTGCCGTGCCGCTGGGTGCCGCCATCGGCGCGTTCACCAGCGGTAAATTGAAACATGCAGCCCGACCGGGGCAGCTGGTGCTGGGCAGTGCGGTGGCCGGATTTATCGCGCTGGGATTATTCAGTCTGATGCCCAACCTGCCGCTGGCGCTGCTGTGTCTGGTGGCGTTTGGTTATTTCAGTGCCATCAACAGTCTGGTGCAGTACGCGATGATTCAACTGCTGACGCCTGACCATCTGCTGGGCCGCATTAACGGCTTGTGGACCGCGCAAAATGTCACCGGGGATGCGATCGGTGCGGCGATGATTGGTGCGATGGGGTCATGGTTACTGCCGCCACAGGCTGCTGCCGCGTTTGGTTTTGCGGCAGCGCTGTTGGGGATTGTGATGTGGTGTGTAATGGGCCGTTTACGTCGTTATGCGCCGCCAGCCCCTGAGCTGGCGGAGCAGGCATCATGATTTAACGAACAGTTTTTCCAGACGCGCCAGCAGATTGCTGGCGCTGTAGTAATCCAGACGGAATGAGTCGACGCCAAGCGGGAATACCTGCTTATCCTTAACCGCCGCGTTTTGCGCGAGGAACGGATTGGCGATCACCGACTGCGTGGTTTTATCGTCAGCCGCAAACAGCAGGAAGGTTTTGCCCGTCAAACCGCTTCCCACATTCTCACCCGACAGCTGGATGATGTCTTTACGCTGGCCCATGCTGTGGCCTTGCTGCACGCTGGCGGGTGGAACGGCGAGGGTAAAGCCAAGCTGTTCCAGCAGTTTGCCCTGCGCTGACTCCGTGGTCCACACGTTGACGGCACGCCCATCGCCGTTCCACACCATGGCAGACACCGGCTGCGGCGGTAAGGTGATGGCTTTTTTCAACGCCGCTTCACGATCGTCAAACGCTTTCACTCGCTGTGCCGCCTGCGCTTCGTGGCCGGTTGCCTGGCCTAGCAATGTCACCACATCCTGCCAGCTCTTGTCGTCGTAATTGACCACCAGCGTCGGTGCAATGGCCGAAAGCTGGCTGGCGAGTTTAATCGCAGAATCATTACCTGTGGCGCTCACCAGAATCAGGTCTGGTGCTTCTGCCGCCACCGCTTCGGCACTCGGCTCACCAATATAGAGGCGTTTAACATGGCGCTGTTTTGCGACATCGCCCCACTGACGGAAAAAGCCCTGATCGTCGGCCAGACGGCTGTTCGGAGCGGTCGCACCGGAGGCCACCACCGGCGCATCAATTGCCAGCAACGATCCGGTTAAAGTGACGCTGGTTGAAACAATACGCTGCGGGGCTTTGTTTAAGGTAATTGAACCATTTGCCCCCTGCACCGTGCGCGGCCATCCCTGTTCTGCCTGTGCGAGCCCTGTGAAAGTCTGGAAAATAAACAACAGGGCTGTCAGGCCCAATAAACCGCATTTATTCATAAGTTTTGGTCCACCTTTTAGCTTATTGCACGGCTCGGCGTCACCTTCCGATTACGCCTAATCATGCGGGAAATCCCGCGAATGGATTGACTCTTTTGTCCAATCGACGTAGGTTACAGGCCCATAATAAAAATGATAATCATTCTTAATAATCTTATCATTTATAGGTGAAAATTATGGTGGAATCATCCATGTTTGAAAATGCCTTATTAGAGGATTTTTCTGCGTTATGCCGTGGGTTCCTCTTTACCTCGCCGTGGCGAAGCCTTGCGACTCAAGGGTGCTATACCACGATAACCACCTCTGTGGCAGACGCTGCATCGTTGCAGGGTGATTTTCAACTTCAACTGCGTCAACATTTCGCAGCGGCGAAACAACAAGGCATTGAGAATCCGATCCTGGTGGGAGCGATTCCGTTTGACGTGAGTCAGCCTGCGGCCCTGTTTATCCCTGAAACGTATCAAACTTTTCATCGTGCCGATCTACAAAATGCGCTGCCTGCCGCTTCAGGTGAACTGCCGCAGGTCCGTCGTCGCATGGCGGTGCCGGATCACGACGTCTTCACCCAAATGGTGGCCGATGCAGTGGCGGCTACGCAGCGTGGTGACCTCGATAAAGTGGTGCTGTCGCGCCTGATGGATATCGTCACCGAGCAGCCTGTAGATACCGCTGCGCTGATGCAACGCGTGATTGCGCAAAACCCGAATAGCTATCACTTCCATCTGCCGCTGCCACAAGGCGGCGCGCTGGTGGGTGCCAGCCCGGAATTGATGCTGCGTAAACAAGGGCGCGATTTCAGTTCCTGTCCGCTGGCGGGCTCAGCGCGTCGTGATCACCACAACAGCCAACAGGATCAGGCGGCAGGTAATACGCTGATGGATTCCAGCAAAGATCGCCATGAACACCAGCTGGTCACGGATGCGATGCGCGACACGTTGCAACCGCGTAGTCGCCTGCTGTCGGTGCCGACCGTGCCGTCGTTGATCACCACGGCGACCTTATGGCACCTCGCAACGCAAATCGATGGTGAAGTACAGGATGATCGTGAGAACGCCTTGTCGCTGGCCTGCCTGCTCCACCCTACTCCCGCCTTGAGCGGCTTCCCTCATCAGCGCGCTCAGCAGCTGATTCAGCAGTTGGAGCCTTTTGATCGTCAACTGTTTGGCGGCATTGTTGGCTGGTGTGACAGTGAAGGCAACGGCGAATGGGTGGTGACGATTCGTTGCGGCACCGTACACGGCGCCCGCGTGCGACTGTTTGCGGGTGCGGGCATTGTGGCCGACTCCCAACCTGAATCAGAGTGGCGCGAAACCGGCGTGAAGCTGGATACCATGTTGCGCGCTTTTGGACTGCAATAAAGGAAAGAGCATGAGCATTCCCTATACCCGCTGGCCGGACGATTTAGCCGCACGCTACCGTGAAAAAGGCTATTGGCTTGATGTGCCAATGACCGACATCCTGGCGCGCCATAAAGAGAATGAGGCGATTGCGGTGATTGATGGCGATCGCCACATCAGCTATCGCGAGTTGGATCGACTAACCGACAATCTCGCAGCAGCCCTGCAGCGCCGTGGCCTGCAGCAGGGCGATACCGCGCTGGTGCAGCTAGGCAACGTGGCGGAGTTTTACGTCACGGTGTTCGCGCTGTTTAAACTCGGCGTGGCATCGGTATTCGCGCTGTATAGCCATCAGCGCACCGAGCTAACCGCCTATGCCGCACAGATTGAGCCAAAGCTGCTGATTGCCGATCGCCATCACGCGCTGTTTGGCGATGACACCTTTATTGGTGCGCTTTGTGCCGCTCAACCGTCACTGCAGCAGATCATCCTGCGCAATGACGGTGATAAAGAAAACACTCTCGAAGCTTTGATGGCGGAAGCGGCAGGCGATTATCAGCCCACGCCGACTGCCGCTGATGAAGTGGCGTTTTTCCAGCTCTCCGGCGGCAGCACCGGTACGCCGAAGCTGATCCCACGCACGCACAACGATTACTACTACAGTATTCGCGCCAGCGATGAGATCTGTGAAGTCACGGCTGACACGCGCTATCTGATCGCCCTGCCCGCACCGCATAACTTCGCCATGAGCTCACCGGGTTCACTCGGCGTGTTTTATGCTGGTGGCCAGGTGATCCTTGCCGCAGATCCCAGTGCCACGCTGTGCTTCCCGCTGATTGAGAAGCATCAGGTTACCGATACCGGTCTGGTGCCGCCCGCGGTAAGTCTGTGGCTGCAGGCGATTCAGGAATGGGGTAGCAACAAGCAACTGGCTTCACTGCTGCGTATTCAGGTTGGTGGCGCGAAGCTGGGCGAAACGCTGGCGGCACGCATTCAAAGCGAAATTGGCTGCCAGCTACAGCAGGTGTTTGGCATGGCCGAAGGTCTGGTGAATTACACCCGCTTCGGCGATGACGAGAAAACCGTGCTGACCACCCAAGGCCGACCGATTTCTGAAGATGACGAAGTCTGGGTGGCAGATGAACACGGCAATGCGCTGCCGCACGGCACGGTGGGTCGCCTGATGACACGCGGTCCGTACACCTTCCGTGGCTACTACAAAAGCCCGGAACACAATGCTGCCAGCTTTGACGCTAACGGCTATTACTGCTCCGGCGATCTGATTGAGATCAACCCGCAGGGTTACATCACCGTGCAGGGCCGCGAGAAGGATCAGATCAACCGTGGCGGCGAGAAGATCGCCGCAGAAGAGATCGAGAACCTGCTGCAACGCCATCCGGATGTGATCCACGCCGCGCTGGTGTCGATGAATGACGAACTGATGGGCGAAAAGAGCTGCGCCTTTATTGTCGCCAGCCAGCCGATCAAAGCGGTGGCGCTGCGCCGTCATCTGCGCGATCTCGGTGTCGCCGAGTTTAAATTACCCGATCGTATTACCTGCGTAGATGCCCTGCCGCTGACCCCGGTTGGCAAGGTGGACAAAAAACGTTTACGCCAACAGCTTGCTGACCAACAAACACAAGCCTGAACCTGTTCCGGAGATTGTAATGGCTATTCCAAAACTGAATTCTTACGCGCTGCCTGCCGCCACTGAGCTGCCGACCAACAAGGTGAAATGGACCGTTGAGCCACAGCGTGCTGCCCTGCTGATCCATGATATGCAGGCTTATTTCCTGAATTTCTGGGGCGAGAACAGCCCGCTGATCGATCAGGTAGTCGACAACATTGCGCGCCTGCGTGCCTACTGCAAAGCGCAAGGCATTCCGGTGTTCTACACCGCGCAGCCCAACGAGCAGAGCGATGCCGATCGCGCTCTGCTTAACGACATGTGGGGACCGGGCCTGAATAAGCATCCGGATCAACAGAAGATCGTAGATGCACTGGCGCCGGATCAGGACGATCAGGTATTAACCAAATGGCGTTACAGCGCCTTTGTCCGCTCGCCGCTGGAATCGATCCTGCAAGAGATGGGTCGCGATCAGCTGATCATTACCGGCGTTTACGCCCACATCGGCTGCCTGACTACCGCCACTGACGCCTTTATGCGTAACATCCAGCCGTTTATGGTGGCGGATGCGCTCGCCGACTTCAGCCGTGAAGAGCACATGATGGCACTGACCTATACCGCTGGCCGCAGTGGCAAAGTGGTGATGACCGCCGATTTGATGCCGCTGCCGCTGAGCAAAGACGATCTGCGTGCGCTGATTCTGCCGCTGCTGGAAGATGACGATGTGCCGGAAGATGATGAAAACCTGATCGACTACGGCCTGGATTCCGTACGCGTGATGGCGCTGGCGGCGCGCTGGCGCCAGGTGCACAACGACATCGATTTCGTTAGCCTGGCAAAAAACCCGAGCATTAATGGCTGGTGGGCACTGCTGTCACGGACGCCTGCCAAATGAGTGCTTCTTTCGACTTTAGCGGAAAAATCGTCTGGGTGACCGGCGCGGGTAAAGGCATTGGTTACCATACGGCGCTGGCATTCCATCAAGCCGGCGCACAGGTGATCGGCTTCGATCTGCGTTTTGATCAGCCCGACTACCCTTTTGCCACTCAGGTTCTGGATGTTGCCAACGCGGCGGAGGTGAAAGCCGTGTGCCAGCGTCTGCTGGCAGAGCAGCCGCGTCTGGATGTGCTGGTCAACGGCGCCGGGATCCTGCGCGTCGGCAGCACTGAAACACTCGCGTTCGAAGACTGGCAGGCGTGTCTGGCGGTGAACGCCGGTGGCGCATTCAATATGTTCCAGCAAACGCTGCCGGTATTCCGCCAGCAGCGCGCAGGGGCGATTGTCACCATCGCTTCTAACGCGGCACACGCGCCACGCCTGGGCATGTCCGCTTATGGCGCCTCCAAAGCCGCACTGCGCAGCCTGTGCCTCACCGTTGGGCTCGAAATGGCACCGTTCGGCGTGCGCTGCAACATCGTCTCACCGGGTTCAACCGACACCGATATGCAACGCAGCCTTTGGCATACGCCGGAAGCGGAACAGGAGATGATCAATGGCTTCCCGGATCAGTACAAGTTGGGGATCCCACTGCGTAAGATCGCTAAACCGCAAGAGATCGTGAACAACGTCCTGTTCCTCGCTTCGGATCTTGCCAGCCACGTGGTGCTGCAGGATATTGTGGTCGACGGTGGGGCAACGCTGGGATCCTGACATGGCAATCTGGAAACGATCTGTTGATCTTGCAACCTTAAATACCCTCGGTGACAACTCGTTGGTGTCGCACGTCGGCATCGTATTCACGGTGATCGGCGACGATTACCTTGAGGCAACCATGCCGGTGGATGAACGCACGCAGCAGCCGTTTGGTCTGCTGCACGGCGGCGCGTCGGTGGTGCTGGCGGAATCGATGGGATCGATTGCCGGTTATTTGAGTGTGGAAGAAGGCAAAAGCGTGGTGGGGATTGAAGTGAGTGCCAGCCATCATCGTGCGGTGAGCAGCGGCGAAGTGCGCGGCATCTGCCGTCCCCTGCATCTTGGCGCACGCAACCAGAGCTGGGAGATCGAGATTCGCAATGGACGCGACCAGCTGTGCTGCACATCACGATTGACGGTGGCAGTGTTGGGGTAATTTTCCAGTAACTGACATCCTCCCCGTGTTACAGCGGGAGGAGTGATCAAGCCCAATTGCTGAACACGACGCCCTTTCACCGGGAAGTGAAAATGGGCACTCAGCAGCCATAAAAAAAGCGGCCAATTGGCCGCTTTCTCTTTTGCGATTAACGCTGGTAAATGATTTCGACGCCTTCGTCGTCTTCCTCGTCCCAGTCGTCATCCCAATCGTCATCTTCTTCCACTTCCTGAGCGGTTTCCATGGCTTCGCGGTGATAATCATCCCACATGAAGGCCACTTTCTCCGGCTCTTTGGCTTCTTCTTCGGCTTCTTTCGGGTTCTCGATGATGAAGGTCATCACGTCCCAGCAGAGATCTTTCACGCCGTCATGGCTGGCCGCAGAAATCAGGTAGTATTTGTCTTCCCAGCCCAAAGCTTCCACAACCGCTTTAGCGCGGCTTTCCGCTTCTTCACGGTCCAGCAGGTCACATTTGTTAAACACCAGCCAGCGTGGCTTCTGGAACAGCTTCTCGCTGTATTTTTCAAGCTCACCCAGGATGATGCGGGCGTTTTCGACCGGATCGGATTCATCGATCGGCGCAAGGTCGATCAGGTGCAGCAGTACACGGCAACGCTCAAGGTGCTTCAGGAAGCGAATCCCCAGACCGGCACCATCCGCTGCGCCTTCAATCAGGCCAGGGATATCGGCGACGACGAAGCTCTTTTCGTTGTCCATGCGCACCACACCAAGGCTTGGCACCAGAGTGGTAAACGGATAATCCGCCACTTTTGGTTTAGCCGCAGACACGGAACGAATAAAAGTCGATTTACCGGCATTCGGAAGACCAAGCATACCGACATCAGCCAGCAGCATCAGCTCCAGCTGCAGGTCGCGCTTCTCGCCCGGCGTACCCATGGTCTTCTGACGTGGGGAACGGTTAACCGAGGATTTAAAACGCGTATTGCCCAAGCCGTGCCAGCCGCCTTTAGCGACCATCAGCTTCTGCTCATGACGCGTCATGTCGCCCAGCGTTTCGCCAGTGCCCTGGTCAATCACGCGCGTACCAACAGGCACTTTAACAATAATGTCTTTACCGCGTTTACCGGTGCAATCACGACTTTGACCGTTCTGACCACGTTCAGCGCGGAAAGATTTCTCGAAGCGATAATCGATCAGGGTATTCAGGTTTTCGTCAGCGATCAGATAAACATCGCCGCCGTCGCCGCCGTCGCCGCCATCTGGGCCACCGCGTGGAATGTATTTTTCGCGGCGGAAGCTGACGCAACCATTACCGCCATCGCCCGCGACCGCAAGGATCGTCGCTTCATCTACAAACTTCATTTCATTTCTCCGTCACGCTATCGTTCGCGGCTATTAAGCACGGCAAACGGGTCCGCCAGGGTCTTCTGCGCTGACCGGCGGCGGATAATACAAGATTGGCAAAGCCAAGTGTACATAAATTGTACAGCATACTGCGCATTTTGGTCAGAGGGGATCCCGCAACCTGCGGCAGAATGTAAAAAGCCCCGCAAAGCTGCGGGGCCTTCAATTCGTGTGTTCAGACGTTAACCGTCTGCGTCACAACAACCTTACTCAGCAACGATGCTGATGTACTTACGGTTGTTAGGACCTTTAACTTCGAATTGTACTTTACCGTCTGCGGTAGCAAACAGGGTGTGGTCACGACCACAACCTACATTGGTACCTGCGTGGAATTTGGTGCCACGCTGACGAACGATGATGCTACCTGCCAGAACAGATTCACCACCGAAACGCTTAACACCCAGACGTTTTGCATTGGAGTCGCGACCGTTACGAGTCGAGCCACCAGCCTTTTTATGTGCCATTTGTCAGATCTCCTCTTACGCGCCGATCACAGTGATTTTCACATCAGTGAACCACTGACGGTGACCAGCTTGCTTACGGTAGTGTTTACGACGACGAAACTTAACAATCTTAACTTTCTCGCCACGACCGTGAGCAACAACTTCTGCCTTGATCACACCGCCTGATACCAGTGGCGCGCCGATTTGCACGTCTTCGCCATTTGCAATCATCAGAACCTGGTCGAACTCAATGGTTTCGCCGGTTGCGATGTCCAGCTTTTCCAAGCGAACGGTCTGACCTTCGCTTACTCGGTGTTGTTTACCACCACTTTGGAAAACCGCGTACATATAAAACTCCGCTTCTGCGCATGCCTTTCTATTCATCAGGCGGCGCGATAAATATTCACAATAGGGCGCGAATTCTACGCAAATCTCCAGCAGAAGACAAGTGCACTTTGCACTCTCTTGCAGAAAAAAAGCGCAGGACGAATGCAAACGTTTCTCAGCCCGATTTTTCAAGTACAATCAGTAACAGATTACCTGAACTCACGCTGGGTAAAAGCGCTTACCATGCAAAATACGAGTCAAAGCTGAACAGACGAATGAACTTAGAACAGATTAATGAATTAACCGCGCAGGACATGGCGGCCGTCAACCAGACCATCCTCGACCAGCTGAATTCAGAGGTCTCACTGATCAATCAGTTGGGTTATTACATCATCAGCGGCGGGGGCAAACGTATCCGGCCAATGATCGCGGTGCTGTCGGCACGCGCACTCAATTATCAAGGATCGCTACATGTCACCAATGCGGCGCTGATCGAATTTATCCATACGGCGACACTGCTGCACGATGATGTGGTGGATGAATCCGATATGCGCCGTGGTAAAGCCACTGCCAATGCCGCGTTCGGTAATGCTGCCAGTGTGCTGGTGGGAGATTTTATCTACACCCGCGCGTTTCAGATGATGACCAGCATGGGATCTTTAAAGATCCTCGCGCTGATGTCGGAAGCGGTGAACGTGATTGCGGAAGGTGAAGTGCTGCAGCTGATGAACTGCAACGATCCTGATATCACTGAAGAAAGTTATATGCGCGTCATCTACAGCAAAACTGCGCGCCTGTTTGAAGCGGCTTCCCAGGCCTCCGCGATTCTGGCTGAAGCGACCCCAGCGCAGGAAAAAGCGATGCAAGATTATGGTCGCTATCTGGGTACGGCTTTCCAGTTAATTGATGATTTACTGGATTACAGTGCAGATGGCGAAACGCTGGGTAAAAATACCGGTGATGATCTCAGTGAAGGCAAGCCAACGCTGCCGCTGCTGCATGCCATGCATAACGGCACGCCTGAGCAAGCTCAGATGATCCGTAAAGCGATTGAAGAAGGCAACGGTCGCCATCTGCTGGAACCGGTGCTGGACGCCATGCAACAAACCGGCTCGCTGGAATGGACGCGCAAACGCGCCGAAGAAGAGGCGGATAAAGCCATTGCAGCCCTGCAGGCAATACCTGAATCACCGTGGCGCAGCGCACTCGAAGCACTGGCGCACATGTCAGTACAGCGCGAGTTCTGATTGCGATAACGGGGCGATTAAGCCCCGTTTACTTTCCTGCATCAGCCGTTTTCTCTCCTGCTCCACTTCCCCTGCCCTTCCCCTGACCGCCAATTACATTCCTTGCAGCGCTTTTGCGAAAGAGAGCTCAGTTTCACGCGACACCAAAACAATTACTGGAAGCTTATGGAAACTATTTGCTATAAGGTTTTTGTTTTTTCCTATTATCTCTGCATTGGATAAGCAGGTAGCGGCAGAGATAACGCAATAACATGGACAAGGAGCAGGACGTTATGAAAGCAAGGAAACAGGATTGGCATCCCGCAGATGTGATTGCAGCACTGCGTAAAAAGGGCACATCAATGGCTGAGTTGTCACGCAATTCGGGGCTTAACTCGTCCACATTATCCAACGCACTTTCCCGCCCCTGGCCGAAAGGAGAATGGTTGATCGCGAATGCGATCGGTGTTCATCCCGCCGAGATCTGGCCAACTCGCTATTATGATCCCGTCACCTCACGCTTGCTGGATCGCAAAAAACGCATTCGATCGCCCAGGGATCGTCAGGAGATCTGAGATCCTGGGCATAAAAAAACCAGCCACGTTACCGTGACTGGTTTTCATCGAACGTTGAGTCAGCGTTATTCGCCGCTGACGCGCTCGATATTGGCACCCATGGCCTTCAGTTTATCTTCGATGTGCTCGTAGCCACGATCGATATGATAAATACGATCCACAATAGTGGTGCCTTCCGCGATGCAACCGGCCAGAACCAGGCTCGCTGAAGCACGCAGGTCGGTTGCCATCACTTGCGCACCCGACAGCGTCTCAACACCGTGGCAAATCGCAGTGTTACTTTCGATTTCCGCGTGGCCGCCCATACGAATCAGCTCAGGGATGTGCATGAAACGGTTTTCGAAGATGGTTTCGGTAATCACGCCTGTGCCTTCCGCCACCATGTTCAGCAAAGTGAACTGTGCCTGCATGTCGGTTGGGAATCCCGGATGTGGTGCAGTACGGATGTTAACCGCTTTAGGACGCTTACCGTGCATGTCGAGGCTGATCCAGTCTTCACCGGTTTCAATCTCAGCACCCGCATCACGCAGCTTCGCGAGTACCGCATCCAGCGTATCGGGCTGAGCCTTGTGGCACACCACTTTACCGCGAGAAATCGCAGCAGCCACCAGGAAGGTACCGGTTTCGATACGATCCGGCAGGACGCGATACACACCACCACCCAGACGTTCAACGCCTTCGATGGTGATTTTATCCGTGCCGGCACCGCTGATTTTTGCGCCCAGCGTGTTGAGGAAGTTTGCCGTATCGACAATTTCCGGCTCACGCGCGGCGTTTTCAATAATGGTGGTGCCGGTAGCAAGCGTTGCGGCACTCATGATGGTCACGGTTGCGCCAACGCTGACTTTGTCCATGACGATGTGCGCGCCTTTCAGGCGGCCATTAACGGAAGCTTTGACGTAACCTTCTTCCAGTTTAATTTCCGCACCCAGCTGCTCAAGACCGGTGATGTGCAGATCAACCGGACGCGCACCAATGGCGCAGCCGCCTGGCAATGAAACCTGACCCTGACCAAAACGCGCCACCAGTGGACCCAGCGCCCAAATCGAAGCACGCATGGTTTTCACCAGATCATACGGCGCGCTGAAGACGTTAACTTCGCGAGCATCAACGTGAACCGAACCATTACGCTCAACGCGCGCGCCCAGCAAATTCAGCAGCTTCATGGTGGTATCGATATCACGCAGCTTCGGCACGTTCTGAATCTCTACCGGCTCTTCTGCCAGCAGCGCAGCAAACAGAATTGGCAGCGCAGCATTCTTCGCCCCGGAAATGGTCACTTCACCACTTAAACGGGTGGGGCCTTGCACACGAAATTTGTCCATTAACGGCTCTCAATTATCTATCAACAAAACAACCTGTGAGGCGCTTAGAAACCGTTGAGTTTACGGTCGCGCGCCCACTCGGTTGGGGTATAAGTTTTGATGGAAACCGCATGAATACGGTTATCCGCAATGTATTCCATCAGCGGCGCATAGACAGCCTGCTGTTTTTTCACACGGCTCAGCTCACCAAACATCTCACCGACAGCGATCACCTGAAAATGGCTGCCGTCGTTGCTGAGAACATGGACTTCATCTAAGGGTAACGCCTGCATCAGCACGGCCTGAACTTCACTATTTTCCATCGCTCTTTGCTTCACTTAATAATAATAAGGCGGATATCTTAGAGGAAAGCGCCTGACTCTTAAATACGCAAAAGCCCCTGAAAAAATCAGGGGCTTTTATCGTGTAACACTTAATCAGGCGATTTTTTCCGCAGAAACAATAATCTGCTGCAGGTTGTACAGCGTAATTAATGACTGAAGTTTGTCGTTGATGCCGGTGAAAACCGGTGTGCTACCTTGTGCCCGCGCAATTTCACGCAGATGGACCAGCAGCGCCAGACCCGCTGAATCCACGCGATCCAGCGCTCCGACATCAATGGTGGCGACATCCACCATGGCGGTTTCACGCTCATGCCATAATGCTAGCAATGTGTCGCGATCCAGCATGCCGCTTAAAGATAGCGTGCTGGCATTGCGCTGCCAGCGTAACGGTTCGCTCATGCTTACTGTTTATCCAGAGTGATTGGCTGTGCTGCGTACGCTTTCAACTGTGCGGTCAGACCATCAATGCCTTTAGTTCGCAGCAGATCGCTCCACTCATTTTGTTTAGTGGTGATCATACTGATGCCTTCAGCCACCATGTCATAAGCCTGCCAGTTGCCGGTCTGGCTATTTTTACGCCACTGGAAATCGAGGCGCACAGGCGGACGACCATTAGGATCGAGAATAGTGACGCGAATCGCCACGATATTCGAGTCGCCAATCGGCTGCGGCTGCTGAATCTGGTAGGTTTGACCATGGTACAGCGCCAGCGCCTGGCCATAAGCCTGCGCCAGATAATCGCCAAACGCGCTAAAGTAAGCGTCACGCTGTGCCGGAGTGGCCTCACGGTAATAGCGGCCCAACACCAGTGCACCGGCATACTTTATCTGTACATACGGCAGCAGTTCCTGACGTACCACATCACGCAGATAGTTAGGATCCTGCTTGATTTTGGGTTGCTCATTTTTCAAGCGGGTGAAGGTCTTCGCCGCTGCTTCGTTCATCTGTTTGTAAGGATCGCTCTGATCCGCCGCATTGGCCGCCAGCGGCACAATCGCCAGCAGGGCAATCATCAGGAAACGCTTAAACATCGTGTTTTACCTCTCTATTCCGTTGTAGCAGGTGCCGCAGGGGCGGGCGCATTCTCCTCACCCTGCTTTTGATTATCGTTTTTATTGTCGCCGCTCTTGTAGAGGAACTGGCCGATCAAGTCTTCCAGCACCATCGCGGATTTGGTGTCACGCAGCGTACCGCCATCCTTCAACATTGATGACCCCAACTCTGGATCGTCGAAGCCTAAATTTAGCGCGAGAAACTGCTCACCGAGCAAGCCTTGCGTGCGGATCGCCAGCGAGCTGGTGTCCGGGATTTTGTCAGTGTACTGATCGCTGATGTCCATGGTGACACGCGGCGACAGCGTTTTATCATCCAGCGAAATATCCGTGACACGACCAATCACCACACCACCAATTTTCACCGGTGAGCTGACTTTCAGGCCGCCGATATTATCGAAGGTGGCATACAGCTTCCATGTCGGTTCAGTGCCGAGTGACTTGAGATCGGCCACGCGCAGGCTGAGGAATAACAGTGCCAACAGCGCTGCCAGCATGAAGACGCCAACCCAGATTTCGTTTTTCTTGCTTTGCATTGCATCAATTCCCAAACATCAGTGCTGTCAGCACAAAGTCCAAACCGAGTACCGCCAGTGAAGCATGCACTACGGTACGCGTTGTCGCCCGACTAATCCCTTCCGAGGTCGGGATGGCATCATAGCCATTGAACAGCGCAATCCAGGTTACCGTCACGGCAAAGACTGCGCTTTTGATCAAGCAGTTGATGACATCGGTGCGAAAATCCACGGCATTTTGCATCGCAGACCAGAAGAAGCCCGGGTCGATGCCTTTCCAGCTCACACCCACCAACGCTCCGCCCGCAATGCCCACAGCAGTAAAAATTAACGTGAGCAGCGGCATGCTGATAAAGCCCGCCCAGAAACGCGGTGATACCACGCGACGCAGTGGATCCACCGCCATCATTTCCATGCTGGAAAGCTGCTCGGTGGCTTTCATCAAACCTATTTCTGCCGTCAGCGCTGAACCGGCACGTCCGGCAAACAGCAGTGCAGTGACCACTGGCCCCAGTTCACGCAACAGCGATAAGGCCACCAGCATGCCGAGACTGGTTTCAGCACTGTAGGTGGTCAGCACCAGATAACCCTGCAGGCCCAGCACCATACCGATGAACAAGCCCGAGACCACAATGATCAACAGCGACAGCACGCCCACGCTGTACAGCTGTTTTACCAGCAGTGGCGCGTGTCGGCGGAAGGCAGGTTTACCCACCAGCGCATGAAACAGCATCAAGCCTGCACGACCAAACGCCGCGCAGGTATTAATTCCCTGACGTCCAAGTGACGCCAGCGCCTTTAGCAACATCAGTTTACGTTCTCCCTGCACGAGTCAGATCGCTGAGGTAATCCCCGGCAGCGAAGCGGAACGGCACCGGACCGTCCGCATGACCCTCAATAAACTGGCGTACACGCGGATCCGGGTTTTCCCGCAACTCCGGCGCACTGCCCTGAGCAATAATCTTTTGACCGGCAACAATATAGGCATGGTCAGCAATGCTCAAGACCTCTGGCACATCGTGTGAAACCACAATGCAGGTCACGCCTAATGAGTGATTTAATTCGTCGATCAATTTCACCAGCACGCCCATGGTAATGGGGTCCTGGCCGACAAACGGCTCATCAAACATGATCAGGTCTGGCTCCAGCGCAATGGCGCGCGCCAACGCCGCACGACGCGCCATGCCACCCGAAAGTTCAGCCGGCATCAGTTTGGCTGCACCACGCAGCCCCACCGCTTCCAGCTTCATCATCACTGTGCTGTGCAATATTTCCGGCGGTAATTGCGTGTGCTCACGCAGCGGCCAGGCGACGTTATCAAAGACGTTGAGATCGGTAAAAAGTGCACCCGACTGGAACAACATGCTCATTTTTTTTCGCACTTCATACAATTTAGTGCGTGAAAGCGCCGGGATATTCTGGTCTCGGAACCAGATTTCCCCTTTGTCCGGCTGCAACTGTCCACCAATCAGGCGCAACAGCGTGGTTTTCCCAATCCCGGATGGTCCCATAATTGCGGTCACTTTACCCGCTGGTACGGTGAGCGAAATGTCATCAAAAATGACGCGATCTCCGCGAGTGAAGCTGACGCCACGAACCTCAACCAGATTCGTTTTTTGCTGGATCATCGTTACCTCTTTATGCGGATCGGGCGTAATTAAAGTCGTGGATGGTAGCCTGGTAGACCACAATGCACGATAGTTTTACAGAAACTTACCCGTCAGGTGTGGCGAAAACGGCCTTAAAATTTACTTTTGCCTCTCAGACAGTCAAAATCAGCGCCTGTTTCCGCGCGCGCAATGTTTTTACCTGTCGGACAAGGTTCGCCGACACCCCTATCCATCAAGGATTTTTCATGTTCGTAGCCACTGCCCTGCTGTTTATCGGATTGATTTTACTGGCTTACGGCGCTGACCGTCTGGTTTTCAGTGCCGCGATCCTGTGTCGATCCTTCGGCATTCCTCCACTGATCATCGGCATGACAGTGGTCAGCATTGGCACATCGCTACCCGAACTGATCGTTTCTTTCTCTGCGGCGCAGCATGGGCAAATGGATTTAGCCGTCGGCACCGCGCTGGGCTCAAACATCACCAATATTCTGCTTATTCTTGGCGGTGCAGCACTATTGCACCCGTTAACGGTGCACTCCAATCTGATTCGACGCGAACTCCCCCTGATGCTGCTGGTCTCACTGCTGAGCGGCATCATGCTGTTTGATAATCACCTTAGTCGACTTGATGGCATCGCGCTGCTGCTGATTGCCCTGGGTTATCTGCTGATCGCCATCCGCATCGCCCGCCGCGCGGAGCGGGATAACAACGACACGTTGACGCGCGAACAATTGGCGGAACTGCCACGCGATGAAACAGGTAACACCGTGGCCTTTCTGTGGCTGGCGGTGGCGCTGATTATTCTGCCGATGTCGACGCGGATGGTGATCGATAATGCCACCGTGTTTGCCGACTATTTTGGTGTTAGCGAACTGGTGATGGGCCTGACGTTGATTGCCGTCGGCACCAGCTTGCCTGAACTGGCTACCGTACTGGCGGGTGCGTTGAAAGGTGAAGACGATATCGCTATCGGTAACCTGATTGGCGCTAATATCTTTAATCTGGCCATTGTGCTGGGACTGCCGGCGCTGGTGCACCCCGGCAGCATTGATGCACACGCTTTCGCACGAGATTACTGGGTGATGCTGGGTGTCAGCGTGCTGTTCGCCCTACTCTGTCTGTTACGCAAACGCCGGATTGGCCGTGTAGCCGGCACGCTTTTGTTAACGGGATTTATCGCGTGGGTTCTGTGGCTGTGGCTCAGTCCTGCGCTCATCACAAGTTATTAAGGACGGACTGACCATGTCACATCAGCAACCGGATTTTGATTATCAACAGGCAGGTAAAGCGGTACTGCGCATCGAACGCGAAGGGCTGGAGCAGCTCGATCAGTATATTAATGCCGACTTTAGCCGCGCCTGCGAAATGATCATTGCCTGCCGTGGAAAAGTGGTGGTGATGGGCATGGGCAAATCCGGTCATATCGGGGCAAAAATGGCAGCAACTTTCGCCAGTACCGGGACTTCGTCTTTCTTTGTCCATCCCGGCGAAGCCAGCCATGGTGACCTCGGCATGGTGACACCTAACGACGTGGTGATCGCCATCTCCAATAGCGGCGAATCAAACGAAATCCTGGCGTTGGTGCCAGTGCTCAAGCGACAGAAAGTGCCGTTAATTTGCCTGACCAGTCGTCCGGAGAGTGCCATGGGGCGTGCCGCTGACGTGCATTTATGCGTGAAAGTGCCGCAGGAAGCCTGCCCGCTCGGTCTCGCTCCAACCTCCAGCACCACCGCCACGCTGGTGATGGGCGATGCGCTGGCTGTTGCCCTGCTGGAAGCGCGCGGCTTTACCCAGGAAGACTTCGCACTCTCCCATCCCGGTGGCGCACTGGGCCGCAAGCTGTTGCTGCACGTCAGCGATATTATGCACAGTGGTGATGAGATCCCACACGTCAGTCGCGACGCATCGTTGCGTGATGCGCTGCTGGAAATTACGCGCAAAAACCTCGGCCTGACGGTAATCGTTGATGACCTGATGAAAATCGAAGGCATCTTCACCGATGGTGACTTGCGCCGCATCTTCGATATGGGTATCGATTTCCAGTCAGCCAGCATTCAGGATGTGATGACGCGCGGCGGGATCCGCGTGCGCCCTAATATGCTGGCCGTCGACGCACTGAATCTGATGCAAAACAAAAACATCACTGCGGTGCTGGTCGCCGATGACGATCGTCTGCTCGGTGTGGTACATATGCATGACATGCTGCGCGCTGGCGTAGTTTGAACAGGAACTAATAATGAGTGTTGAAACCACGATGATCGATACCTGCTATGGCCCGGTCAGTGCCGACGTAATGGCGCGGGCGGCGCAGATTCGCCTGCTGATTTGCGATGTCGACGGTGTGATGTCTGACGGCGTGATTTACATGGGCAACAATGGCGAAGAATTGAAAGCCTTTAACGTCCGTGATGGTTATGGCATTCGCTGCCTACTGACCTCTGATATCGAAGTGGCTATCATTACCGGCCGCAAAGCCAAGCTATTGGAAGATCGTTGCCAGACGCTCGGTATTACGCATCTTTACCAGGGACAATCAGATAAGCTTTTGGCGTGGCGTGAACTCCTGGATAAACTGTCATTATCTGCCGAGCAAGTGGCTTATATTGGTGATGATCTGATCGATTGGCCGGTTATGGCGCAAGCAGGCTTGAGTGTGGCCGTCGCCGATGCGCATCCGGTATTATTGCCGCGCGCGCACTACGTGACTCGTATTGCCGGTGGTCGTGGTGCGGTGCGTGAACTCTGCGATCTGATTTTAATGGCGCAGAACAAATTTGAGGATGCCAAAGGGCAATCAGTATGAGTAAGAGCAGGCGTTGGATAACGCTGATTCTGGCCTTGATCGCCGTGGTGCTGATCGGCTGGAATCTCACCAACCAGGATGACAATAAAACGCCGGTGGCGACCAATTCTCAGGAACCAACCTACACCAGCGAAAAATCCCATTCTGTGGTGTACAACCCCACGGGCACGCTGGCGTACAAATTGATCTCGGATAAAGTGACTTACTTTCAGGCAGATGAGGTGAGCTGGTTCGATAATCCCGTTGCGACCACGTATGATGAAAACAAAGTGCCTACCTGGACAATACGCGCCGATAAGGCAAAGCTGACCAAAGATCGTATGCTGTATCTTTATGGTCACGTTGAAGTGAATACCCTGACCCAGGACTCTCAACTTGAGCGCATTATTACCGATACTGCTCAGGTTAATCTGGTCACCCAGGATGTGACATCTGACGATCAGGTCACCCTATTTGGCCGCAGTTTTAATTCCACTGGCATGAAGATGCGCGGCAATTTACGAACCAAAAATGCCCAGCTGCTTGAAAAGGTCAAAACTTCTTATGAAATCCAAAATGAACAAAAACAGCCTTAAGTTGTTGCTGGTGAGTGCCTTACTGGCGACCAGCCTGCCCGCGCTGGCACTCACGGGAGATTCTGACAAACCCGTTAATATTGACTCGGTGAATCAGGCATTGGATCTGCAGGGCAACGTGGCGACCTTTACCGGTAATGTCATCGTGACCCAGGGTTCAATCAAAATCACCGCTGACAAAGTGGTGGTGACACGTCCGGGTGGCGACAGCAAAAAAACCATCGTCGATGCCTACGGCGCTCCAGCCACTTTCTATCAGATGCAGGATAACGGCAAACCTGTGCAGGGCCACGCCTCGAAACTGCATTACGAGCTGGCGAACGATTTCGTTGAACTGACAGGCAATGCCTTCATTCAGCAGCTGGACAGCAACATCAAAGGCGATCGCATCACTTACCTGGTAAAAGAGCAGAAAATGCAGGCGTTTAGCCAGGGCGAGAGCAAGCGCGTCACCACTGTGCTGGTGCCGTCGCAGTTGCAGGACAAAAACGGCTCGTCCACGAGCCCTAAAAAGAGTAACTGATCGCTATGGCCACATTAGTCGCTGAAAACCTGGCGAAAGCCTATAAAGGCCGCCGCGTGGTGGAAGATGTCAGCCTGCAGGTAAAATCTGGCGAGATTGTCGGCCTGCTGGGTCCAAACGGCGCCGGCAAGACCACCACGTTTTACATGGTTGTCGGGATTGTGCCGCGTGATGCAGGCCGCATCGTGATTGATGATGAAGACATCAGTATTCTGCCGCTGCATGCACGAGCGCGCCGTGGCATTGGCTATCTGCCGCAGGAAGCCTCAATCTTCCGCCGACTGAGCGTGTTCGACAATCTGATGGCAGTGCTGCAAATCCGCGATGATTTAACGGAAGAGCAGCGTCAGGATCGTGCCAATGAGTTGATGGAAGAGTTCCACATTGAGCATCTGCGTGACAGCATGGGTCAGGCGCTTTCCGGTGGTGAACGCCGTCGTGTTGAAATCGCCCGCGCCCTCGCAGCCAATCCTAAATTTATCCTGCTGGATGAACCTTTTGCCGGTGTTGACCCGATCTCAGTCATCGATATCAAAAAAATCATCGAACATCTGCGCGACAGCGGTCTTGGCGTGTTGATCACCGATCACAACGTGCGCGAAACGCTTGCGGTATGCGAACGTGCTTACATCGTGAGCCAGGGACATCTGATCGCGCATGGCACGCCGGATGAAATTCTTGCAGATGAGCAGGTTAAGCGGGTTTATTTGGGCGAAGAGTTCAGACTCTGATAAGGTGTCGTTATTCACGACATTTGCTTAGGAAATTCAAGCAGAATTATGAAGCAAGGTTTGCAACTCAGGCTCAGCCAACAGCTGGCGATGACCCCACAGTTGCAGCAGGCTATACGTCTGCTGCAACTCTCTACGCTTGAACTCCAGCAAGAACTGCAACTGGCGCTGGAAAGCAATCCGCTGCTTGAACAAACCGATTTACACGAGGAAGTCGAGGCACGTGAGTTTCAGGAGCAGGACTCATTAGACACACGTGAGGCACTCGAACAAAAAGAAATGCCAGAGGAGCTTCCGCTCGACGCCACCTGGGATGAAATCTACACCGCTGGCACGCCCTCAGGCACTGGCACCGATTATCAGGACGATGAACTGCCGGTCTATCAGGGCGAAACCACACAGTCACTGCAGGATTATCTGATGTGGCAAGTGGAACTCACCCCTTTCACCGATACCGACCGCGCGATTGCTACTTCGATTGTCGATGCCATTGACGACACGGGATATCTCACCGTTTCCGTTCAGGACATTTGCGATAGCATCGGTGATGAAGAGTTGACGCTGGAAGAGGTTGAAGCGGTGCTGAAGCGTGTTCAGCGCTTTGATCCTGTCGGAGTTGGCGCACGTGACTTGCGTGATTGCCTGCTGGTGCAGCTTTCACAATACGCTGCCGATGCGCCGATGCTGGCAGAAGCGCGTTTGATCGTCAGTGAACATCTGGATCTGCTGGCTAACCACGATTTCCGTAGCCTGATGCGTGTGACACGCCTTAAGGAAGAAGTGCTGAAAGAAGCGATGCTGCTGATTCAGTCACTCGATCCCCGCCCTGGCCAATCGATCAACACCAGCGAACCTGAGTATGTGATTCCTGATGTGCTGGTGCGTAAAACCAGTAAGCGCTGGACTGTTGAACTGAATTCAGACAGTTTGCCCCGCCTGAAGATTAATCAGCAGTATGCCGCGATGGGCGGTTCCGCGCGCAGTGACAGTGACAGCCAGTTCATTCGCAGTAATTTGCAGGAAGCGAAATGGCTGATTAAAAGCCTCGAGAGCCGCAACGACACACTGCTCAAAGTGACGCGTTGTATTGTCGAGCAGCAGCAGGCGTTCTTCGAACAGGGCGAGGAGTACATGCGGCCAATGGTACTGGCGGATATCGCTCAGGCCGTTGACATGCATGAATCCACCATTTCCCGCGTGACCACGCAAAAGTATCTGCACAGCCCGCGTGGCATCTTTGAATTAAAATATTTTTTCTCCAGCCATGTGAACACCGAAGGCGGTGGCGAAGCCTCTTCCACGGCGATCCGTGCCCTGGTGAAGAAATTGATCTCCGCGGAAAACCCCGCAAAACCCTTGAGCGACAGCAAACTCACCTCCATGTTATCCGATCAGGGCATCATGGTGGCGCGACGTACGGTTGCTAAATATCGCGAGTCTTTATCTATACCGCCATCAAACCAGCGCAAGCAGCTGGTTTGACCGAATGAAGAAGGAAGACCTATGCAGCTAAACCTGACCGGACTTAATGTTGAAATCACTGAACCGCTGCGCGAATTTGTAAATAGTAAATTTGCCAAACTGGAACACTACTTTGATCGTATCAATCAGGTTTATATTGTTCTGAAAGTGGAGAAGGTGACGCAGATTGCGGAAGCAACACTGCACGTCAACGGCGGGGAGCTGCACGCCACAGGGGAAGCGGAAGACATGTACGCGGCCATCGACGGGTTAATCGACAAGCTTTCCCGTCAGCTGACCAAACACAAAGACAAACTGAAAAAACACTAACCTTCATGCTTGCAGAGTGCTGACTGGTTCGGCACTCAGAGCGCAAATGGGGTGGGTTAACCGCCCCGTTTTGTCATCTGTGCAAGCGCCAACGGGAGACTCGCCATTGTGGTATGAATGGCGTTAACCTTGCGGCTATGTGAACTCGCAAGTGAAACGATGATGAACAACGATCTGACACTGGAATTGAGCTCGGTCCTCTCACTGGACTGTACCCGTAGCGGCGTACACTGCCAGAGTAAAAAACGCGCGCTGGAAATTATCAGCGAGCTGGCAGCTAAGCAGCTCAATCTGCCGCACCAGACACTTTTTGAAGCCATCCTGACCCGTGAACGCATGGGCAGTACTGGCATTGGCAACGGCATCGCTATTCCTCACGGCAAGCTGGAGGAGGATACGCTGCGCGCCGTTGGCGTGTTTATCAGCCTCGACCAGCCGATTGCCTTTGATGCCGTGGACAACCAACCGGTTGACCTGCTGTTTGCTCTGCTGGTGCCTGCAGACCAGTGCAAAACCCATTTGCATACGCTGTCGCTGGTCGCGAAACGTCTGGCGGATAAAACCGTCTGCCGCCGTTTGCGTGCGGCACAGAGTGATGAAGAGCTCTATGCCATTATCACAGAAGCTCAGGAAGAACACTCTTAAGCGACAGACACATTGACCGGCGTGTTCGCCGGTTTAAAACGGGAGAAATGTGATGGTGCTGATGATCGTTAGCGGTCGGTCAGGCTCAGGAAAATCGGTCGCACTGCGTGCCCTGGAAGACATGGGATTTTACTGTGTCGATAACCTGCCGGTGGTGTTGCTGCCGGAATTAGCGAACACCTTAACGGAACGCAATATCTCGGCGGCCGTCAGCATTGATGTGCGCAACATGCCTGAATCGCCAGAAGTGTTTGAAACGGCGCTCAATAATCTACCCGATTCGTTCTCGCCGCAGTTACTGTTTCTGGATGCCGACCGCAATACGCTGATTCGCCGTTACAGTGATACACGCCGTCTGCATCCGCTCTCCAGCAAGAATCTGTCGCTGGAAAGCGCGATTGATGAAGAGAGTGATCTGCTGGAGCCTTTGCGCTCGCGCGCCGACCTGATCATCGATACGTCCGAAATGTCGGTTCATGAGTTGGCTGAAATGCTGCGCACGCGCCTGTTAGGCAAACGCGAGCGTGAACTGACGATGGTGTTTGAGTCTTTCGGCTTCAAACACGGTATCCCGATTGATGCCGATTACGTCTTCGATGTGCGTTTTCTGCCGAATCCGCACTGGGATCCCAAGCTGCGTCCGATGACCGGGCTTGATCGTCCTGTGGCCGCATTCCTCGATCGTCACACCGAAGTGCATAACTTCATTTACCAGACACGCAGCTATCTGGAACTGTGGCTGCCGATGCTGGAAACCAATAATCGCAGCTATCTGACCGTCGCGATTGGCTGTACCGGTGGTAAACACCGCTCGGTTTATATCGCCGAACAGCTGGCAGATTACTTCCGCTCACGCGGCAAAAATGTGCAGTCTCGTCATCGCACCCTGGAAAAACGCAAATCATGACCGTGAAGCAAGTCGTTGAGATTCGTAATAAGTTGGGCATGCATGCGCGCCCGGCGATGAAACTGTTCGAGTTGGTGCAGAGTTTTGACGCAGAGGTGCTGCTGCGAAATGAAGCCGGTACGGAAGCCGAAGCCAGCAGTGTGATTGCGCTGCTGATGCTCGACTCGGCGAAAGGCGGTCATATTGAGATTGAAGCCAGCGGCCCACAGGAAGTGCAGGCGCTGGCGGCAGTGATTGAGTTGTTTGAAGCGGGCTTTGACGAAGACTAATTGCCGTTAGTGCAGTTTATAGCGTGCGAGGAAGCCTTCACCGCCTAGCTGACGCATCTGGCGCATTATCCACTGCTGGCGCATCCTGACATACCCGGAAGGCGCATCTGCGCGGAAGCGAATAGGGTTTGGCAATACCGCCGCCAGCAGTGCCGCTTCTGAAATCGTCAATCGACTGGCTGGCTTGTGGAAGTAGCGCTGTGAGGCTTCTTCCACACCAAATACACCATTACCAAACTCCGCAATATTCAAATACACCGTCAGGATGCGACGCTTCGTCCACACCGTTTCGATCCCCACGGTTAAACCTGCTTCCAGCCCTTTGCGTACCCAACTGCGACCATCCCATAAGAACAGATTTTTTGCGGTCTGCTGCGACAGCGTAGAAGCGCCGCGCATCTGTTCCGAGCCATCGTTATCCAGCACTTTCTGAATCGCATCGACATCAAAACCCCAGTGTTCAGGAAATTTTTGATCCTCAGAGGCAATGACCGCCAGCGCCATCCACGGAGAAATCTCATCCATGCTGACCCAATCGGAGTGCGCCACATAATCGAACCGGCCGCTAAACCAGGCACCCAGTTGACGCTCCACCATCACCGCCGAAAACGGTACTGGCAGAAACGCAAAGATCACAATCCCGGCCAGCCAAATTCCCAGCCATGCCAGTAGCACTTTAGCAATCAGCACTTTAATGCGTTGCCCCAGTTTCCCTTTACTCTTACTCATGCAATTTTCTCTTACCTGTTCCCTGCATTAATCAATCACCCCGGTCACAATTTTATTTACCTGCAATCCTGGGTAAAACTTTATCGCTTCACGCGTGAAAGTTAGAGAGGAAGTTATTACCTGCGTCATCATCGTTCCTGTATTAGAGCCAGTCACATCAAGCACTTCCATCATCAGGGAATCGGTTCCATGGTGAAAAAGCCAGCAAAACCCTTACAATCGAATACTTCATGCAAAGTGATGATGATCACATTTAAACTTTCACAATACTTAACAATAAACTTTCAAAGCATTTGAATAAGCTCATTGATAAGCGAGACCATTCCGAAAAACGTGGCTGAAATCGCGTCAACATCGCCATGATTAACCCTGACGCTGGTAAAGGATTTAGCCTTCCGTTTGGTTTACATCGCACCGCTAAACCCTAAACTGGAACTTTCTGCAGAGGGTTTCCAAAACGTTTTGGATAACCCACCAGAACTGCCCGATTTATTACCTAATATCAGCACGTTAAGCTCACTTAACTCCGATTTTTCTGCGGATTAGGAATTTCAGTGCTGCTGTCAGGCTTTTCCTGCGTCAGGCTGAAGGAAATTCAGGCAAAAAGCAGAACAATTGGTCAAAAATAGTGCAATACGGCAAAGAAATTAATTCCTTGCTTGACTGTGTCAGCAAATTAATGTTTTCTGTATTTAATCGCTGCTCAACATCACACAATTTAATGAATCTTGTCACAAGCGTTGGCGAATTTGTTAAGGTGATTTCGAAGCGTTAACCAATACCATACTGTTGCTGATCTATTCGACCTCTAACGATAGCAGCAGTACCCATTTCCCTGGTGTTGGCGCAGTATTCGCGCACCCCAGTTTCGACTGGGGTCATTTTTTTCTGGCGTCCGAAGAATTCTCCCGCTCAGCTACCCACTCGCGTAACACGTTAACGTCATGCTGCCACTCATGTTTTAATTCGTCGATCCACTCCTGTACGTTGTCCCACCATGCAGGCAGTTCCGGTGACTGAATCTGTTTCGCCAATTTCTGCAAATGCAGCAGCCCTACTGAGCCTGCCGCACCTTTAATTTTATGCCCCTCTTCCGCGATACCCTTTTGATCGCGTGCCATCATGTTAGAGTCCAGCACGTCGAGATAGCCCGGCATCATCTGCTCAAACATCGTCAGGCTTTGTGTAATCAATCCTGGGCCGACTAATTCGATATACTGCTCCAGCATCTCCACATCGAGCAGCATGCGCGAGTGTTCGTCTGAGGACACCT
Organism: Erwinia sp. S63; assembly: GCF_016625195.1. Lineage (GTDB taxonomy): Bacteria > Pseudomonadota > Gammaproteobacteria > Enterobacterales > Enterobacteriaceae > Pantoea. The sequence goes on along the minus strand of NZ_JACVUP010000012.1, from coordinate 48,482 downwards.
GAACGTCTTCTTCCTGTTCGCCCTGATAATCCCAGAACTTTTTGATCATCGCCGTTAAGGCCGGCACCGCCAGCGGTTTACTCAGCACATCATCCATACCGGCATCGAGATACTCTTTTTTGTCTTTCAACACGTTGGCGGTCAGTGCCACCAGCGGCGGAAGTGTCACGCCGGCATGGCGCTGATGAATGGCGCGCGATACATCCAGCCCGGTCATATCCGGCAACTGGATATCCAGCAGCACCAGATCAAACTCCCGCGGATCGAACATCGCCAGCGCTTCAGTGCCAGTCATCGCCACTTCCACACTGCAACCGAGTTTCTCCAGAACCGAACTGGCAACAATCACGTTAAGTTCGATATCTTCGACCAGCAAGACGTGCAGCGCCGGCAGCGGCATGCTGTCGTCGAGATCTTCGTCTTCCACCTCATCGGCCACACGTGGTGCTTTAATCTCAACCACAAAGCATGAGCCCTGCCCCGGCGCGCTGCTAACGCTAATATCGCCCCCCATCGCCTGTGCCAGACGACGCGAGACGGCCAGGCCAATACCGGTGCCGGTGGCCGGTTTGCCGCCATGCTGATCTTTCACCTGGTAATACATCGCGAAGATCTTGTCCTGTTCTTCCTGCGGAATTCCCATGCCAGAATCCTGCACTTCAAAGCGCAGTGTTTCGTCCTGGTGATAGGCGACGCGCACTACAATTTCGCCCTGCTGGGTAAATTTCACTGCGTTACCGATCAGGTTCCACAAAATCTGACGCAGGCGCGTGCCGTCAGCAGAGATGATGTGCGGTAATGGCAGCTCTGGCGCCATCACGAACTTCAGTCCTTTCGGCTGCGCCAGTAACCCGGAGAGGTTTTCCAGATCGGCCAGGAAGCCGGTGAAGTCGAGTGGCTGATTATCCAGCTGCACTTTGCGGCGCTCGATTTTGTCCACTTCAATCACGTCATTAAAGATGTTGCCAAGCGTGATGGCCGAGACATGGATGGTTTTCAGGTACTTCAGCTGTTCCTGGTTAAGATCGGTATCCAGTAAAATGCGGCTCAGGCCGACAATGCCATTCAGCGGCGTACGCAGCTCGTGGCTGATAGTAGAAATAAAGGTGGTCTTCTCACGGCTGGCGTTCTCCAGCGCGTCCTGATAGCGCTTACGCTCGGTAATATCGCGACCAAAGCCCATCAGGCCACTGCGCTTGCCCACGCGGTCGTAATAAGGCACTTTACGGATTTCGAAGCAGGCTTTACGCCCATCGGGATATTGCAGCCACTGTTCGTACGTCAGGGAGACATTATGGCGGAACACCTTCTCATCGGTCTCCAGCACCTTGGAGGCGGCATCTTCATCGTAGATATCGCGCGGCGTCAGACCAATCAGCTGCTTCTCGCTCATGCCGGTCAGTAGCTCCATCGCGCGGTTACAGCCCGAGAACTGCTTGTCGATATTGCGATAGAACACCAAATCCGGCGAGGCATCGAGGAAGGAGCGTAAGAAAGAGGATTGCTGCTCCAGCTCGATCTGTGCCTGTTCACGGCGCGCCATCTCTTCGCGCAGCTTATCCATCACCTGCTCGCGTGCCTGCTCCGCTTTAATACGGTCATTAATTTCCTGGTTAAGCTGAGCGATGGTCTCTTTCATTTGCTGATTGAGTTCCAGATCGCGCGTACGCATCTCTTCCAGTTTATCGACCAACTTGGTCAGGCGCTGGCGTGATTCCTCCAACTGATCCACCACCACCGAAAGAAAATAGACCGCCCAGGGCGTAATCAACAGACCGAAGAACACCGATCGCACCACGTCGATGCTTTCAACATGGCCACGCAGTACCATGGTGACCGCCATCTGCACCACCATCGCCAGCACCACTAATGCTGAGGCTAACAGTAGCGAGAAGCGCACCAGCCCCAGCTTGACCATCAAATCAACGTAGTACTGCGCTAAAAGACGAATCTGTTTCATCACGAGCTCCCTGAACGAAATCTGGCTCATGATAGCGTAATTATCGCGGCACTGCCCCGACTCAGCGTGTCATTGCCTGCTGAGTTTGCCTCATTATGGTGCATCACGGCGTCATTTCGCCGATGTTCGCGTCGTTATGCGCAAATCGCTTGACTAAATCTGCCAACTGAATAATCTGGAGGGCCGCGCTTTTGCGACCCTTTTGTTACATCCCGTGCTATTCCGCCTCCCGGCAGCCATTTCATCTGATGGTTGCGCCTTGTTATTGCATATTCATTCAACTTTAGCGCTGTTTTACTCACGCCCATCCTGATTAATTTTACTAATGACAGACCTATTTTGATTCAAATATGACGCCATAAGAAAAACAGATACATCCTGTGCGTCAAACCGCCCCAACAGAATTTTATGCTGATGCTATACGGTTATTCAGCATTGTTTAGATATCTGAGGCGCACCTCACAGTGAGACGGCTCACACTTCATAGGGGAATCAGAATCGTCAGATTGACAGTTTTTTACGTAATAAATTGTTCATAATCATCAAGTTAAATTGTTAAAAAGGCTATTACCCGCATCAAAGCTGGCTATTTGACCTGAGTTCGCTTTCCCGATAAGTTGGAATTCCGCTGGATGCTTTCCAGTCGGGACTGTGTCTCGGCATATCTATGCAGCAAGAAACACCCTCTGGATGCAAGTTATCTCCCGTAAGAGACCGGAAGTAAGAGCAGCTCATCAAGGACGAGACCATACTCTCTTGAGAGCCTTTGCTCGGTATTGCGACGTCCGCGTTTAAGCGGCGAAAACGAATTTGATACAGCACGCAGCAGTGCTCTGTGCTTGAAATAATGCAGGTAATGTCAAAAGCAGTTTAAGGAGACCCTCAATGTCCACTCAAAAACCTCATCCATATGGTTTGTATGATCCCTCAGCCGGTAGTGATAGCTGTGGTGTTGGGTTTATTACCCGTAAGGACGGCGAGCAGACCCATGAGATCCTGCAGATGGCCCATAGCGCGCTGTGCACGGTACCGCACCGTGGCGGCATGTCTGCTGAGGGCGTGGGCGATGGCGCAGGTGTCAACGTCGACCTTTCTCTGAACTTCTTCCGTAAAGTCACCGGCCAACCGCTGGAAGCCGGTCGCTTTGGCGTCGGTAACTTCTTCGTGCCGAAAGATGCCGAGCTGCGTGCGAACGCTGAGCGTCTGGTGGAAGAAACCCTCGCTGCCCATAACTTCCCTGTGCTGATGAAGCGCGATATGCCGCTCGACGGCAGCGTGACGCGTCCAGCCGCGCTGCAATTCCAGCTGCCGATTGTGCAGTGGATCTTTGCGGCTCCGCAGGAAGTGACAGAACAACTCGAGTTCGAGCGCCACATCTATCGTGCGCTGCTGGACATCGAAGCGCGTGCCTTTACTGAAAGCGAATTCGGCGGTCTCTATCCGCTGTCGCTCTCTTCACGCACTCAGGTATTTAAAGCCCGCCTGAACTCCAATGAAGTGATTCCGTACTTCAAAGATTTGACCGATGCCGATCATCAGGTGCGCGGGCTGTTCTTCCACACCCGTTTCTCGACCAACACCGATCCGCACACCACCATGGCGCAGCCGTTCCGCCTGATGGCGCACAACGGTGAGCTGAACACCGACCGTAAAAACCGCATTGCAGAAGCGGCACTGATGCTGGCGCGCGGCAAGAAAATTGTGCGCCCGAAAGGCCAGTCCGACAGTTCACGTCTGGACCAGAGTATTCACAGCCGTTTGATGGAAGATAACCTCGATCTGATCAACGCCGTCGTGTCGATGATGCCGCCAGCGTGGGAGAACGATACCTCACTGTCGAATGAAGTGCGCGCGATGCTGGAATACTTCTCTCTGTATGAAGAGAAGAACGATGGCCCGGCTGCACTGATCTTTGGTAACGGCGAAGTGATCGGGGCGCGCCTCGACCGCCTCGGCCTGCGTCCATTGCGTTCGGTTGAAACCGCTGAATACATCGGTGCCATGTCAGAAGCCGGCCAGATCGCCTTCCCTCCGGAAAGCGTATTGCGCCGTGGCCGTATCGAAGCGGGCGGCATGCTCTATTACGATCACAAAGAAAAACGCTCTTACACCACGGTGGAAGCGCTGGAAAAACTGGCGGCAGAGAAAGATTACCTTTCACTGTTGAGCGCAGCACGCGTTGACCTGCACGATCTGCCGGAGATTCAGGCAGAACAGCTCGGCTCACCGCTGCGCTATCGTGGTGACCTCAAAACCTATCAGCGTTTTGTGGCGTACTACTACAACCAGGAAAGCTTCAAATTCATGATGGACCCGATGCTGCAAACCGGCGCTGAGAAGATCTCGGCAATGGGTTACGGCAACGCCATCAATGGCCTGTCCGACCACGAAGGCGGCATGGCGCACTACTTCTCACAACGCTTTGCTCAGGTCACCAACCCACCGCTGGACTCCATCCGTGAAGCGGATGGCATGACGCTGCGCGTGGCGCTGGGTGCGAAACCGCATCTCGGCCGCAGTAAAGGTCAGCAGGTTATCGTGCCGACACCGATCCTGACACACCTCGATATGCTGCGTCTGCGTGAGCAGACCGTCGCCCCGTATGCGCGTTTCGAAATGCTATATGAGCCAGTCGTCGGCAAAGATATCGTCAGCCGCGCGGCTAACGCCAACGCGCTGGAAAACGCCATCGATAACCTGGCACAGCAGGTGGTAGATTTCGCACGCCAGCAAGGCGGCATCGCGGTGATCACTGACCGCCACATCTCTTCGACGCACGCGGCGATTCCGATGCTGCTGATGGTCTCTGCTATCAACCAGCGTCTGGTGCAGGAAGGTCTGCGTCTGGATGTCTCTTTGGTGGTAGAAAGCGGCCAGAGTATTTCCTCTCACCACATCGCAGCCACTTTAGGCTTTGGTGCGTCAGCGGTTTATCCGTTGGGCGTACAGATGCGTGCGGAAGAGAAATTTGGCGAAGGCGAAGAAGGCAACAAAGCCTTCAAGCGCTATGCCAAAGCCGCAGAAAAAGCTTTGATGAAAACCATGGGTAAAGTGGGTCTCTGTACTGTTGAGAGCTACAGCTGTGGTGAGTTTTTTGAACCTAACTTCCTGAATACCGACGATCCGGTATTGAAGAAGTATTTCCCGAATATCAAAACTCCAGTGGGTGGCGCGGGCTTCCCGGCTATCGCTCAGATGGCGGTTGACTGGCATCAGAGCTCGCTGAAAATCCAGGGCGAGGCAGAAGTGCCACTGCTCGGTTTGTTCAAAGAGCGTGCGGAAGGCGCAGGTCACTCTTATGGCACCATCGCCGTACGTACCTTTATTGATATGACGGAACAGCCGATTCGCTTCGCTGACAAAGCGCGTGAAGAAGATAACTTCATCCGTCTGATGACGCTGGCCAAACTGGACAACGCCTTCAGCATCAAAGCTGACGCCTTTAAAGACAGCAGCTTCGAGCGCATCCCGAACGAGGTGATTGACTCACTGGCGATCACGCCGGATTACCGTCAGTTCTCCAGCCTGATGCATGCGGAACGCAAACGTCGTCCAGCCGCGCTGCGTGACATCCTCGCGCTGCCGTGCGATTTGACCCACGTTGACAGCGAAGCTGAATTTGGCCGTAAACTTGGGCGTTACTCACTGGTCAACAATGGTTTCGCCACACGTGGACTGAAGTGTGAAGCGGTGGACGGCAGCCTGAATCAGTTCGAACTGCGCCTGATTGATTCCATCGCAGGCCTGAAACCAGAAAATGAACGTCTGGAAGCGCTGGCACGTGCGCTGAAAACACGCTTCAGCGATGACATCGAAAGCAGCAACGTGGCTGACGGTGTATTGCACATCACCGCTTATGGTAAAGCGGCAGATTACCTGTCACTGATCTTTACCGCGCTGCCTTCGCTGCCGCTGGAAGAGATTCAACCGGCACATGAAATTACCCGTACTTTCGCCTCTGGCGCGATGAGCCACGGTGCCTTGGTGGCGCCTGCACACGAAGCGGTAGCGCACGGCACCAACATGGTCGGCGGCATGAGTAACTGTGGTGAAGGTGGCGAGCATTATTCCCGTCACGGCACCATCCGCGCGTCACGCATTAAGCAATTGGCGTCAGGTCGTTTCGGCGTGTGGGCGGCTTATCTGGCCGACCCGATGCTGGAAGAGCTGGAGATTAAAATTGGTCAGGGCGCGAAGCCGGGTGAAGGCGGACAGCTGCCAGCACCGAAAGTCACCGTGGAGATCGCTGCAGCGCGTGGCGGTACGCCGGGTGTTGAGCTGGTGTCACCACCGCCGCACCACGACACCTACTCCATCGAAGATTTGGCGCAGCTGATCCACGACTGTAAAGCGGCGCGCGTGCGCGTCATCGTGAAACTGGTGTCTTCAGAAGGTATCGGCACCATCGCGGTAGGCGTGGCAAAAGCTGGCGCAGACGTGATTAACGTCGCAGGTAACACCGGTGGTACCGGTGCGGCCTCGGTCACCAGCCTGAAATACACCGGCCGCGTTGCTGAAATCGGTATCGCCGAAGTGCATCAGGCGCTGTGCGCGAATGGCCTGCGTGACAAAGTGCAGCTGCGTTGCTCCGGTGCACAACAGACCGGTAGCGATGTGATCAAATCTGCCCTGCTCGGCGGCGACAGCTTCGAGTTCGGCACCACCGCGCTGATGATGTTGAAATGCGTGATGGCGAAAAACTGTAACGTTAAATGCCCGGCCGGTTTAACCACCAACGCCGAAGCCTTTGATGGCGATCCACGTCAGCTGGCGCAGTACTTCGTTAACGTAGCGCAGGAAGTGCGTGAGTTCCTCGCCCGCCTCGGCTTGCGCTCACTGCGCGAAGCGCGTGGTCGTTCAGACCTGCTGCACCTGATGGATCACCCGCTGGAAGTGGGCAAACTGGACCTGCGTGCCATGTTGACCGTGGTGCCAGAGCAGAAGATCGCTAAGCCAGTGTATCTGGAGAAAGATTTTGAGCTGGATGATGGCTGGGTTGAAGAGCTGAAAACTCAGCTGATCGGCCAGGCGAGCCGCGATATCGCGCTCGGCGCAGGCATTACCCTGAACAACCGTAACAAGAGTGTTGGCGGCCAGTTGGCCATCGACATCGAGCGCATGCTGAATCACGAGCTGTCTGCTGAACAACGTGCTGCACTGCCAGCGGTGTTCAAAGACGATCGCGGCCGTCATTACCTGGCACCGCGCACCGTGAACATCCACACCAGCGGATCTGCCGGTCAGTCATTTGGCGCCTTCTGCAACGATGGTATGCAGATGAAGCACTACGGCACCTGTAATGATGGCGTGGGTAAAGGTCAGTGCGGTGGCGAGCTGGTGGTGATGTCACCAGGCGGCGGCGCGCAAGACAGCGATGGCAACGTGCTGATTGGTAACTTCGCGCTGTTCGGTGCAACCGGTGGTCGCTTGTTCGTACAGGGCCAGGCTGGCGACCGTTTTGCGGTACGTAACTCCGGTGCAACCGCAGTTGTCGAAGGTGTCGGTGATTTCTGCTGTGAATACATGACCAACGGTGCGATTTTGAACCTCGGCACCTTTGGTAAAGGCTTCGGTAACGGCATGAGCGGTGGCTTTGCTTACCAGTACGACCCGTACGGTGCTCTGGCAGGACATGCAGCAGGAGACTCCGTGCTGTTCGGTTCTATCGCTGACGAAGATGAACTGGCGCAGGTGCATAAGCAAGCGGTACTGACCATGCTGAACTGGCATCTGGAAGCCACGCAATCTCCTCGTGCAGCCTGGCTGCTGGAGAACTGGGAAACCGAGTGCCACCACTTTGTCTATGTGATGCCGCGTTCGCTGCTGCTGTATCAAGACGGCGGCGAGATCCTGAAAGCGAAATCGCGCAAGGATCTGCTGGAAGAGCTGTCGACGTCACTGGCTGCACATCAGGTTGCCAAATTCAAAGCGGCCTGGCGCACGGGTAAAACCATTGCGGATGGCGCAGTACCGGCTTACGGTGCGACCGATACGGCAGAGATGTTCGTGTTGCTCAACAACTACACCGTACTGAGCTTCGCGCAGCAGCTGGCGCTGGGCAAACTGCCGAAAGGCACGCCAGTGGAAGATGCGGCGGTTGAGAAAGCGGTTCGTAACCTGCTGATGACCGAAGATTTTGCGCTGGTGAGCAAACTGCAACGTCATGCGCGCTCAGCGATTGAGAGCTACAACGATGACGAACTGGCTAGCCTGATTGCGGCCAAACGTATGTCCGATTACAAAGCGGCGCTGACGCAACGTAACATTCGCTCCATGGACAGCCTGGCAACCTACGGCTGGATCATTTATCAGGATGCGCGTAACCGCGAGGTGCTGGGTCATCTGCCTGATTTTGAAGAGCTGTTTGCACGCGCTGCGCTGCCAGAAATCGCCGCTGCTGTCGGGAAACTTTCCTGATCGCAGCACCAATGAATGTGTGTATATTGACTGAACATCACGAGACGGGTTTGAGTACAGATATCCATGAAGATTCCTTACATTCCTGAAGATGCGCCGTTTAACGGCGAACAGAAATACTGGCTGGCGGGTTTTCTCGCCGGTCTCCACTCGCGTCTGTTGGTATTAGAAGACAAGCAGACGGCACCTGCGGCCGGTGGCGCCACCAACACGCAGTTGCACATTCTGTTCGGTTCACAGACCGGCAACGCTGAAGCGCTGGCACAAACTGCCGCGAAAGCGGCTCGTGCCAAAGGTCTGGTGCCGGTGGTTCAGGCATTGGGTGAAGTGGATTTGGACGTGTTTGCGACCATGCGCCACGTGCTGATTGTCACCTCAACCTATGGCGAAGGCGAAATGCCGGACAACGCTCAGTTGTTCTGGCAGGCACTTTCTGCCAGCACCGCGCCGCGTCTGGAGCAGATGCACTTTGCCATCCTGGCGATTGGCGATACCGGCTATGATGGCTTCTGCCAGGCGGGTAAATTCTTTGATATGCGCCTGGAACAGCTGGGTGCGAAACGCGTCTTTGACCGCATCGATTGCGATATCGACTTCGAAGAGCCGTCGAGTGCATGGATTGGCGATGCAATGCCACAGTTTGCCGCCAGTGCGGGCAGCAGTGGCACGGTATTAGAGAGCGCGCCAGAAGCGCCAGTCATTCCTGGTAGCAACAAACAGAACCCTTACGCGGCTGCATTGGCGACCAACAAGCGTCTGTCAGGTGAGTCGTCGGCGAAAGATATTCGCCACTTTGAATTCGACCTCACCGACAGTGGCCTGAAATACGAAGCCGGTGATGCCCTCGGTGTCATTCCAGTGAACGATGCCGAGCTGGTTAGCCTGCTGTTAAGCGAGCTGAAAGCCGATTACGAAACGCCAGTACCGGGATTTGATCGCAACCTCGGCGACCTGCTGACCTATCAGTTTGAAATCTCCGAGCCGTCACGCAAACTGATTGAGTGGGTCGGACAGAACACCGCTAATCAGGAACTGCTGCACGTCCTGCAGCACGACGATAAAGACACCCTGGCCAACTGGCTGTGGGGCAAAGACACCCTGGATCTGCTGCAGCTTGAGCTGAAACGCAACCTGTCGGTACCGGAATTCGTGGCGATGCTGCGTCCGTTGCAACATCGTGCGTACTCCATCTCTTCCAGCTCGAAAACACATCCTAATCAGGTGCATCTGACCATCGCTTCCGTGCGTTATCACAGTGGCGGTCGTGAGCGTAAAGGCGTCTGTTCAACCTACCTGGCTGAGCGCGTGCGTCGTGGCGAGAAGCCAGCGATCTTCATTTCGCCAAACAAAGCCTTCCGCGTTCCGGCTAACACCAACGCGCCACTGATCATGGTCGGCCCGGGCACCGGTATTGCACCGTTCCGTGCGTTCCTGCAGGAGCGTCAGTCGACTAATGCTGAAGGCAAAAACTGGCTGTTCTTTGGTGATCAGCATCAGGAACACGACTACATCTATGAAGATGAGATGAACGGCTGGCAGCAAAGCGGTCTGCTAACCCACCTCGACCTGGCGTTCTCACGCGATCAGGAAGAAAAGATTTACGTGCAGAACCGTATGCTGGAAAAAGGCGCTGAGCTGTACGCCTGGCTGCAGGATGGCGCGTATTTCTACGTGTGTGGCGATGCTTCGCGCATGGCGAAAGATGTGGATGCTGCGCTGTATGAAGTGGTGCGCCAGTTTGGTGGCCTCTCCAGCGAGCGTGCGGCGGCTTACATCGATCAGCTGAAGAAAGATAAGCGCTATCTGCGTGACGTCTACTAAGCGTTACAGACATAAAAAACGGGCCAATTGGCCCGTTTTTTATTGCATGCGATTTACTTCACCACGCGCAATGAAGGACGTCCACCACGCGGTGGCGGTTCATCATCAGGCGAGTGATCGTTATCAGCCGCATCGTCGGGACGATCGCCATCAATCACAGACATCATCGTCTCTTCCTGGCCTTCCTGCTCGTTGGTTTCCAGCTCGTAAGCCGGCTCCGGTTCGAACATGGTTCCTGCACCGTTTTCACGTGCGTAAATGGCCAGCACAGCAGCCATTGGCACAGAAACCTGGCGCGGTACGCCGCCGAAGCGCGCATTGAAACGCACTTCGTCATTGGCGAGGTCGAGGTTACCGACAGCGCGTGGCGCGATGTTCAGAACGATCTGGCCATCACGCGCATACTCCAGCGGCACCTGCACACCAGGCAGATTGATGTCGACCACCAGATGCGGCGTCAGCTGGTTGTCGAGCAACCAGTCATAAAACGCGCGCAGCAGATACGGACGACGAGCCGTTAGTTGCGACATTTCCATACATTAGCCCCGGGCTTGCAGGCGCATTTCACGTTCTGCTTCCGTTAATGAAGCAAGGAAAGAGTCACGTTCAAATACGCGTGTCATGTAGCCTTTCAGCTCTTTAGAACCCGCGCCAACCAGTTCCACGCCCATCTGCGGCAGACGCCACAGCAGCGGTGCCAGGTAGCAGTCTACCAGGCTGAACTCTTCGCTCATAAAGAACGGCGTGCGTGCGAACAGTGGCGCAATCGCCAGCAGCTCTTCACGCAGTTGTTTGCGCGCGGCATCAGCTTCAGCGTTGTTACCAGTTTCGATGGCGCGCATCAGGGTGTACCAGTCCTGCTCGATGCGATGCATCATCAGGCGGCTTTCACCACGGGCAACCGGGTAAACAGGCATCAGCGGTGGATGCGGAAAACGCTCATCCAGATATTCCATGATGATGCGTGATTCATACAACGTCAGTTCACGGTCGACCAGCGTTGGTACAGTGCGATACGGGTTGAGGTCAATCAGATCCTGCGGCAGGTTATCCGTTTCAACCTGCTCGATCTCCACGCTGACGCCCTTTTCAGCCAGCACAATACGTACCTGGTGGCTAAAAATGTCAGTCGGACCGGAAAACAGCGTCATTACCGAACGTTTGTTGGCAGCGACAGCCATGAAAACCTCCAAGTTTGTTCACAAAAAGATACTGCGAATAGCCAACCACGCGGCGACTCACCTGCTCATCAGATTCGCACACAGCCAACGTCAGCGGCGCTTTTCCCGTCTTCCCGACAGAAATAACACGCACAACGCTCCGGCCTGCGGGCGCAAAGTGTCAGTGAGTTTACCAGATTTTAAGCAGCTTGTGGGGCGGGGATGATGAATTGCGGGCAAAATGCGGGTAAAGCTCGCGTTTTTAGCGTGAAAAATCGTTAATGGCAGCAATAAAAAACCCGCCGAAGCGGGTTTTTTGAGCAAATTGTGTCTGCCGAAGCAGCAACAATTAACGCTTAGAGAACTGCGGACGACGACGTGCTTTACGCAGGCCGACTTTCTTACGTTCAACTTCACGTGCGTCACGGGTAACGAAGCCCGCTTTACGCAGTTCAGGACGCAGAGACTCGTCGTATTCCATCAGAGCGCGTGTGATACCGTGACGGATCGCACCAGCCTGACCAGAAATACCACCACCTTTAACAGTGATGTACAGGTCAAATTTACCAACCATATCAACCAGCTCCAGCGGCTGACGCACGACCATGCGTGCAGTCTCGCGACCGAAGTATTGCTCCAGTGAGCGCTGGTTAATTACGATGTTACCGCTACCCGGCTTGATGAAGACGCGAGCGGCAGAGCTTTTGCGGCGACCAGTGCCGTAGTTTTGAGTTTCAGCCATTGCCTATAATCCCGATTAAATGTCAAGAACTTGCGGTTGCTGCGCCGCGTGAGTGTGCTCGTTGCCTGCGTAAACTTTCAGTTTACGGTACATAGCACGACCCAGTGGGCCTTTCGGCAGCATGCCTTTAACCGCGATTTCAATCACACGCTCAGGACGGCGCTCGATCATCTCTGCAAAGGTCGCTTGCTTGATACCACCGATGTGGCCAGTGTGGTGATAGTAAATCTTGTCAGTACGCTTGTTGCCGGTTACAGCAACTTTCTCAGCGTTCAGAACGATGATGTAATCACCGGTATCAACGTGCGGAGTGTATTCCGCTTTGTGCTTACCACGCAGACGGCGCGCCAGTTCAGTCGCGAGGCGACCCAAGGTTTTGCCAGTTGCGTCAACAACATACCAGTCACGCTGTACGGTTTCTGGTTTAGCTGTAAAAGTTTTCATTGAAAAGCTTACCCAAATAAAAAGTTACACGTTGGTGAAATCCCAAACGCTAAGTAAACGATTGAGGCTCACACGACCATTTTGCCCAGCAAGCCACCCCTTCAAGTGAGTTACCGGATCACATCGAGTTCTTGGGAAAGAAAACCGATGCTGTAACGTGGGGTCGCAAGATTATAGAGAAGTCGAACTCAAAGATCGAACCTTTTTGCATCGAAATCCTGCGATTTTTGCCCACGTCATCAGGGCAGATGCGGCAGACGCAAATACTCTTCGCTTTGCATCTCCTGCAAACGCGACAAGCAGCGTTGATACTCAAACTTCAGGCGCGTGCCCTGATAAATTTCAAACAGTGAGGTTTCGGCCGCCACCACCAGTTTCACGTGGCGTTCGTAGAATTCATCGACCAGCGCCAGGAAGCGGCGTGCCTGATCTTCGGTCTTGTAAATCATCACCGGCACATCATACAGCAATACGCTGTGGAAGCGGCGTGATAGCTCGATGTAGTCATGCTGGCTACGTCCTTCGCCACACAGCGCGAGGAAATCAATCGCCAGCACGCCTTCATGAACGCCCAGCGTTGGCATCTGACGGTGGTTAATTTCCAGTACCGGCGCCTCTTCACGCGGCTTGCCGGACAAGGCGCGGAACATGCGCTCCATTTCAGCATGCGTGGCATCATTAAGCGGGAAATTCCACAGATGCGCGGATGTAAGAGTACGCAAGCGATAGTCGATACCCGCATCCACGTTCATCACATCACAATGACGTTTAATCTGCTCAATTGCGGGCAGAAAACGCGGGCGCTGCAGGCCATTGCGATAGAGGTCGTCAGGCGGAATATTGGACGTCGCCACCAGCGCAATGCCGCGATCGAACAGTGCTTCCATCAGCGTACCCAACAGCATGGCATCGGTAATATCAGATACAAAGAATTCGTCGAAGCAGAGAATATCGGTTTCTGCTTTAAAGCGGTCGGCCACAATCAGCAGCGGATCGCTATGGCCCTGTAACTGGGTCAGTTCTTCATGGACGCGCAGCATAAAGCGATGAAAATGCAGGCGGAGTTTGCGATCGCCAGGAATAGACTGAAAAAATAAATCCATCACCCAGGTTTTACCGCGACCCACGCCGCCCCACATATACAGCCCGCGCACCGGCGCTTCGTTGCTGCTTTTCTCTTTGGACATCAGCTTCGACAGGCGGCCAAACAGCCCTTTAGCGGCGGGTTCAGGCGCGGGCTTACGGGCAATCAATCCTTGCTGGATCGCATCCAGGCGGGTAATGGCTTCGCGTTGTACATCATCCGGACGAAACTCGCCCTGTGATAGCGCCTGCTCATAGCGGGCAAGCGGAGATGAGGTTTGCATGGTTCTCTCAGAATCCCTGAAAAAGTCCGATTCACGGGTCGGTTGGCGAAAATTAGGCCGCACTACACTAAGCGATGCAGCCCGAGAGTTCCACTTCCATAAGATTATTGGGTATAGTGGCTGCTATTGAAGTGGAAACAGAAGCAATGCCCTACGAAGCAACGGAAATTACACGGGAGTCATTATGACCTGGGAATACGGGCTGATTGGTTTAGTGATTGGCATTATTGTCGGCGCAGTTGTCATGCGTTTTGGCAACAAGAAACTGCGTGAGCAGCGTAGCATGCAGTACGAACTGGAAAAATCGAAGGCTGAGCTGGCAGATTATCGCGAAGAGCTCACCAACCACTTTGCGCGCAGCGCAGAATTGCTGGATAACATGGCACATGATTACCGCCAGCTGTATCAGCATATGGCAAAGGGTTCGAATGACCTGCTGCCAAATCTGCCGGGCGAAAAAAATCCGTTTGCTTATCAGCTGACGGAAGCCGAAGCGGATAACGATCAGGCACCGGTGCAGATGCCGCGTGATTACTCTGATGGCGCATCCGGTTTGCTGCGCGGCAGCGACCGTACACCGCGTAAATAATCCTTTTGGGGCACAGCTTAGCTGTGCCCTTTTTGTTTTCCGAACACTTACGCCAAACTACTGTCACACTTTCTATCCCCTTTCTTCTTTCGCAGCGAGAGCGTTGTAGCAATGAAAAAACAAGCACGACTGTTAAGCGCATTAGCCTTGAGTATTGGGATGAGTCTGGCGGCAACGCCTGGCGCGATGGCGACGCTGCCCGCTCAGGTTCAGGGGCAAGCACTGCCAAGCCTGGCGCCGATGCTGGAAAAAGTTCTGCCCGCAGTGGTTAGCGTGCATGTCGAAGGCACCGACAGCGGTCAGCAGGCACAGGACATTCCTGAACCGCTGAAGCGCTTCTTTGGTCAGGCGCCGGGACAATCCCAGCCACAGCCGTTTGAAGGCCTTGGTTCAGGCGTGATCATTGATGCGGCTAAGGGCTACATCCTTACCAACAACCACGTGGTGAACGGTGCCGATAAAATCAGCGTCCAGCTCAGCGATGGCAATGAATATGATGCCAAACTGATTGGCCATGATGAGCAAACCGACATCGCGCTGATTCAGGTTGAAGGCGCTAAAAATCTGACGCAGGTGAAAATCGCCGATTCAGACTCACTGAAAGTGGGTGATTTTGCTGTGGCTATCGGTAACCCCTTCGGTCTCGGCCAAACCGCCACCTCCGGCATCATTTCGGCGCTGGGTCGCAGTGGTTTGAATCTTGAAGGGCTGGAAAACTTCATCCAGACCGATGCCGCGATTAACCGGGGGAACTCCGGCGGTGCGCTGGTGAACCTCAATGGCGAGCTGATTGGTATTAACACCGCGATTCTGGCCTCCAGCGGCGGCAATATCGGTATTGGCTTTGCGATCCCAAGCAATATGGCGATGAACCTCGCGCAGCAGCTGATTCAGTCTGGTGAAGTGAAACGCGGTCAGTTGGGCATTAAAGGCACCGAAATGACGCCTGACATCGCCAAAGCCTTTAACGTTGATGCGCAGCGCGGTGCCTTTGTTTCTGAAGTGCTGCCGAACTCCGCCGCACAAAAGGCAGGCATCAAAGCCGGTGATATCATCACCTCCATCAATGATAAAGACATCACCAGCTTTGCCGAGCTACGCGTGAAAGTGGGCACCACTCCGCCGGGCCAGCAGGTGAAAATTGGTCTGCTGCGTGAAGGTAAGCCTGTGACGGTAACGGTGACGCTGGAACAGAGCGCGCAAACCACCGCCAGTGCCCAGTTGATGTCACCGGCGTTACAAGGTGCAACGCTGAGCGATGGCGCAGCCAAGAGCGGCGATAAAGGCGTGAAAGTGGATGCCATTGAAAAAGGCACGCCAGCTGAGCAGGCAGGCTTGCAGAAAGATGATGTGATTGTCGGTGTTAACCGCGATCGTGTCACTTCACTGGCGGAAATGCGTAAAGCGCTGGAAAGTAAACCCGCGATCCTGGCACTGAACGTAGTACGCGGCGACGAGAGCATTTACTTACTTATGCGATAATCCTCGCAACAGGCGGACAAGCAGGTGTTTGTCCGCCTTTCTCATGTTATTCTGCCCAGCGATCCCACCTTTCCTGAAATAACACCATGTTTCCTAAACTTTTGCGTTCTGTGGTGATGGGCTTGATCGTGGCGGGCTTACTGCTTGTTGCGATTCCTGCGCTGCGTATGAGCAGCAACGTCACCTTTGATCATGACAACAGTGATGATGAATCCCCCGTGAGCTTTAATCAGGGGGTGCGCCGCGCTGTGCCTGCGGTGGTCAACGTCTATAACCGCAGTGCCCATGGCAACAACAATCGCGGTATCACCACGCTGGGTTCAGGCGTGATCATGAACGTGAAAGGCTACATCCTAACCAACAAGCATGTGATTAATAACGCCGATCAGATCATCGTGGCGTTGCAGGATGGCCGCTTTTTCGAAGCCACCTTAGTGGGTTCAGATGCCATGACCGATTTGGCGGTGCTGAAGATCAGCGCCACCAACCTGCCGGTGATTCCGATTAACGCTAAGCGTATCGCGCACATTGGTGATGTGGTGATGGCGATTGGCAACCCCTATAACCTCGGCCAGACCGTCACTCAGGGCATTATCAGTGCCACCGGGCGCGTCGGCTTGAGCTCATCTGGACGTCAAAACTTCCTGCAGACCGATGCATCCATCAATCAGGGCAACTCAGGCGGCGCGCTGATTAACTCACTCGGCGAACTGATGGGCATCAACACCCTGACGTTTGATAAAAGCAATGATGGCGAAACGCCAGAAGGGATTGGCTTTGCGATTCCCACCGCGCTGGCAACCAAGATTATGGATAAGCTGATTCGTGATGGTCGGGTGATTCGAGGCTACATTGGCATCACCGGACGTGAGTTGCCACCTTTGCACGGCCAGGGCAGCAGTCTGGATCGCGCACAGGGCATTATCGTCAGTGAGGTCACGCCAGGCGGGCCAGCCGATCGGGCAGGCATTCAGGCCAATGATGTGCTGATGCAGGTAAACGGTAAACCGGCGCTGTCAGCGCAGGAAACCATGGATCAGGTGGCGGAGATTCGCCCAGGATCGGTGATTCAGGTGCAGGTTCTGCGTAACGAGCAGAAGATGATGCTGCCGGTCACTATTCAGGAGTTCCCCGAAGCACCCGCCGCTCCCACTACGCAGCAGTAACCATTAAATGAACAACGGCGCAACACATGCGCCGTTGTTGTATGAGACATCCTGCCCGAGCAAAAATGATCAGCTGCGGTCCACCGGGAAGGCAATCACGTCGCTTAACGCATTGGCTTTCAACGCCAGCATAATCAAACGATCCACACCCAACGCCACACCTGAGCAAGCAGGCATGCCATGTGCCAGCGCATCCAGCAGGTTGGTATCAATCGGATGCTGCGGCAGCCCACGGGCGGCTCGGCGGCGGTTATCCTGCTCAAAGCGCTGACATTGTTCGCGGCTATCGGTCAATTCACGGAAGCCATTAGCCAGCTCCACGCCTTTGTAATACACCTCAAACCGTTCCGCGACGCGATGATCCTCAGTGCTGATCTCCGCCAATGCCGCCTGGCTGGCCGGGAAGTGATACACGAAGCATGGCTTATCGTTGCCAATCTTAGGCTCAACACCCAGCATAAACAGCAGCTGCAGCAAGGTATCGCGGTCTTCTTCACGATTCGCCAGTTCACCCTCGCCCAATTTCGTCGCGGCTTCACGCAGTTGCGTTTTATCCGCCGACAAGGGATCGAGTTCCAGATGGCGAATAAACGCTTGCTGATAAGACAGGGATTCGGCGCTATCGCACTCCAGCACCTGCTGCATCAGATCGTCGACTTCGTTCATCAGGCGATACATATCGTAGTGCGGGCGATACCACTCCAGCATGGTGAACTCTGGGTTATGGTGACGGCCCGCTTCCTCATTACGGAAGCAACGTCCCATCTGATAGATCGGGCCACTGCCCGCCGCCAGCAGGCGCTTCATGTGATATTCCGGACTGGTCATCAGCCACAGATCGCGCCCTTCTGCGGCGCCAGGGCCCACAAAACGCGTCTGGAACGGCACCAGATGGATGTCAGTGATGGTCGCCTGGCTCATCGCCGGGGTATCCACCTCCAGCACGCCGCGATCGGCAAAGAAACGACGAATCTCCGCCAAAATAGCGGCGCGTTTCAACAAATTGGCAATGGGTGCGCTCGGCTGCCAGCTTGCCGTTTCGCTCATGTTGGTGACTCCGTATACAGATAAGGGGGAGAAGTCTACCCGTATTGGCTACGGCAAACAACGGCGCAACGGGATCGAGGCGTTCGCAGTGCTTTTTCAGATAACGAAATGGAGGGTGAGGAAATCCGGTACGAAATCAGGTTTCGCACCGGTTTGGATCACTGTGCGCTGCGCTGAATCGCTTTGCCACCGGCCTGAACGTCCTCGCCAACACCACGAGTGGTGTTGCAGGCGGTCAACACAGAGGAAAGCACCAGAACAGAAAGAATCGCGACAATACTTTTCTTTAACATAGCCATATCCTTGTTGGTTGCAGTAAAAGTACAGCCTTTCAAGCATAGACCTTCTACACAACCCTGCTGGCTAAGCCGCTGAGAAAAGGCGATGTCGTCGCAATTTATTTGTCGGCTGCCCGTGAAATAGCACCGCCCAAATGGGAGACGTCTTCACCAAAGCCGTGAAAGGTGTTGCAGGCACTCAATGCAGAAGAGACCAGCAACGCAAAAACAGCTAATTTCGCTATCTTTTTCATTATTCTGAACTCAGAGAGAAAAAAGGCGCATCGAATGATGCGCCTGATTTGGCAATTATTTTACGCGAGAAACGTATTCGCCAGAGCGGGTGTCAACTTTAACCACTTCGCCAATCTGCACGAACAGTGGAACTTTGATCACTGCGCCAGTAGACAGGGTAGCTGGCTTGCCGCCGGTACCGGCAGTATCACCTTTCAGACCTGGGTCTGTTTCGATGACTTCTGCTTCGATGAAGTTCGGTGGCTGAACCGCGATGGCTTTATCGTTCCACAAGGTAACGATACAATCCGCATTGTCTTGCAGCCATTTGGTCACGTCGTCCAGCACTTTAGATTCGATCTGATACTGCTCGAAAGACTCAGGGTGCATGAAGTAGAAGAAATCGCCGTCGTTGTAAGAGTACTGCAGCGTCATATCACGAACGTCTGCGCCTTCGGCAGAGTCGGTAGATTTGAAGGTCTTCTCAACGCGAGAACCGGTCAGCAGACGACGCATTTTCACGCGTGCAAATGCCTGGCCTTTACCCGGTTTGACGAACTCACTGGCTTCGATGGCATATGGCTCGCCTTCGAACATGATTTTAAGACCGGGACGGAAATCGTTGCTAAGATAAGTCGCCATAAAGGCCCTCTGTAAATATTGAACTGGTAATAGCCAAAAAAATGGCAAACATTGTAACCCTAAATCCCCCCATCAGAGAAGATTGGTTGCAGCAACTTGCTGATGTTGTCACCGATCCTACTGAATTATTGCAACTTTTATCTCTCGAACAGCATGCGGATCTGGCCGCAGGCAACGATGCGCGCAAGCTTTTTGCCCTGCGTGTGCCGCGCGCCTTCATTCAGCGCATGACGCCAGGCGATGCACATGACCCACTTTTGCTACAGGTGGTGACCAGCCGTCAGGAGTTTGTCGATGCGCCAGGTTACAGCACCGACCCGCTGGATGAACAGAGCAGTGTGGTGCCCGGCTTACTGCATAAGTATAGAAACCGTGCATTGCTGCTGGTGAAGGGCGGCTGTGCGGTTAACTGCCGTTACTGCTTCCGTCGCCATTTCCCCTATCAGGATAATCAGGGCAATAAGCGTAACTGGCAGGCGGCGATCGATTACATCGCTGAGCATCCAGAGCTGGATGAGATTATCTTCTCGGGCGGCGATCCGCTGATGGCTAAAGACCATGAGCTGGCGTGGCTGGTGGGCGCACTGGAGAAAATCCTCCATCTCAAGCGTCTGCGTATTCATAGCCGTTTACCCGTGGTGATCCCGGCACGCATTACCGAAGGGTTATGCCAGATTCTGGCCGAGACACGCCTGCAAGTGCTGATGGTGAGCCACATCAATCACGCGCAAGAAATTGATGATGAGCTGCGCTACGGCATGCAGATGCTAAAACGTGCGGGTGTCACCTTGCTTAATCAGAGCGTGCTGCTGCGCGGTATCAATGATGATGCACAAGCGCTGGCCAACCTGAGCAACGCGCTGTTTGATGCCGGTATTCTGCCTTATTACCTGCACGTGCTGGATAAAGTGCAAGGCGCGGCGCATTTCTTTGTTTCGGATGATGAAGCGCGTGCGCTGGTACGCCAGCTGCTAACTATGGTCTCCGGTTACATGGTGCCAAAACTGGCGCGCGAGATTGGCGGAGAGCCAAGTAAAACGCCGCTGGATTTGCAGTTACGTCAGGAATAAAAAAAGCCGCATCAGCGGCTTTTTTTACATCTCTTTCATGCCATTACGGGCACTTGTACACCTGACCGGACATTTTGCTGTCGAGCGGTGCGAAAGCAGATAGCAGGTTCTGCGTTGGGCTGGTTGCACCGTAAATCACGTTGCCACCCATTTCTGCTGCACGGTTACGCAGGTCATTAGCTGCGCCACGCAAAGAACTGCCTTCACCGCCTGAACCGCTCAACCAGTTGCTCTGTGAGCCGGTGACATTGCCCAGCAGCTGACATTGGCTTCCAGGCTGTTGGTCAACGAAAGTGACACGCTGTCCGCCGGAACTCAGTTGATTGGAGCTGCTGCAGCCCGCCAGCAGTAAAGTCCCTACCGCCAGTCCGAGCAAGAGGTTAATCCGCATTGTAATCCCCATTTATTATCATCAGTGTCGGGCGGCAGCGTAGCAGAAAAGCGCACTTTTTTTCTGAACATTCATTGCCCTAAACCCGCAAAGCCGAAGTATTGCGCTCTTACTTATACCTTGTTCGCCGCCAAAAGAAAAACCCCCGACCGTTTCCGATCGAGGGTTTTTCACATGACTTAAGCAGTCAGGGGCAAATTACATCATGCCGCCCATTCCGCCCATGCCACCCATACCGCCAGCGCCACCTAAATCAGGTGCATCGCCTTTTGGCAGGTCGGTCACCATCGCTTCGGTGGTGATCATCAGGCCCGCAACAGAAGACGCGTACTGCAGAGCAGAACGGGTAACTTTGGTTGGGTCCAGGATACCGAAGTCGATCATGTTGCCGTATTCTTCAGTCTGTGCGTTGTAACCGTAGTTACCGTCGCCCGCTTTCACGTTGTTAGCAACAACAGATGGCTCTTCACCAGCGTTAGAAACGATCTGACGCAGAGGTGCTTCCATTGCGCGCAGCGCAACTTTGATACCCACGTTCTGATCTTCGTTCTGACCTTTCAGGCCAGAAGCAGCAATTTTCGCTGCAACGCGTACCAGTGCAACACCACCACCAGCAACCACGCCTTCTTCTACCGCAGCACGGGTAGCGTGCAGGGCATCTTCAACGCGTGCTTTCTTCTCTTTCATTTCAACTTCAGTGGCTGCGCCCACTTTCAGAACGGCTACGCCGCCTGCCAGTTTCGCTACGCGCTCCTGCAGTTTTTCTTTGTCGTAATCAGAGGTCGCTTCTTCGATCTGCTGACGGATCTGCGTTACGCGGCCCTGGATTGCGCCCTGATCGCCCACGCCATCGATGATGGTAGAGGTATCTTTGTTGATCACAACGCGCTTAGCCTGACCCAGATCTTCCAGGGTGGCTTTTTCCAGATCCAGACCGATCTCTTCAGAGATAACGGTACCGCCGGTCAGGATTGCGATATCCTGCAGCATCGCTTTACGACGGTCGCCGAAGCCTGGTGCTTTAACAGCAGCGACTTTCACGATACCGCGCATGGTGTTCACTACCAGCGTTGCCAGTGCTTCGCCTTCAACATCTTCAGCGATGATCAGCAGTGGTTTACCGGCTTTCGCAACCGCTTCCAGTACTGGCAGCAGTTCACGGATGTTAGAGATTTTCTTATCGGCTAACAGGATGAACGGCGCATCCAGTTCGATAGCGCCAGTCTCTGGCTTGTTGATGAAGTACGGAGACAGGTAGCCACGGTCAAACTGCATACCTTCAACCACGTCCAGCTCGTCTTGCAGGCCGGTGCCTTCTTCAACGGTGATAACGCCTTCTTTGCCTACTTTCTCCATCGCGTCAGCGATCAGAGTACCCACGGTTTCGTCGGAGTTAGCAGAGATAGTACCAACCTGAGCAATCGCTTTAGTATCCTGGCAAGGAACAGACAGCGCTTTCAGCTCTTCAACGGCAGCAGCAACGGCTTTATCGATACCGCGCTTCAGGTCCATTGGGTTCATGCCAGCAGCAACAGCTTTCAGGCCTTCGTTCACGATAGACTGTGCCAGAACGGTTGCAGTGGTGGTGCCGTCGCCCGCAGCGTCGTTCGCTTTAGAGGCCACTTCTTTCACCATCTGTGCACCCATGTTCTCGAACTTGTCTTCCAGTTCGATTTCACGTGCTACAGAAACACCATCTTTAGTGATGGTCGGTGCACCAAAAGATTTATCCAGAACCACGTTACGGCCTTTCGGGCCCAGGGTAACTTTTACTGCATCTGCCAGTACGTTCACGCCACGCAGCATTTTTACGCGCGCGTCATTACCGAATTTTACGTCTTTAGCTGCCATTTCAAATATCCCTTAAATTCGTTTCGTTCAGTGAATTACGCGTAATTACGCTTCGACAATCGCCAGGATGTCGCTTTCAGAAATGATCAGAACTTCTTCGTTATCGATCTTTTCAGTTTTGGCACCGTAGCCTTCGCTGAAGATAACCAGATCGCCAACTTTCACGTCCAGCGGCTTAACATCACCGTTTTCCAGGATGCGGCCATTACCCACAGCCAGAACTTCACCGCGAGTCGATTTGCCAGCTGCAGAGCCGGTCAGAACGATACCGCCAGCAGATTTAGCTTCAACTTCTTTGCGCTTGACGATAACGCGATCGTGCAACGGACGAATTTTCATTTGGTAGCTCTCCTTTGAGAAGTCCAATCATTCAGTTTTTTGGGTTGAACCGGACTGCATGGCTTCCGGCCTCGTGGAGAGAGAGATAGGGTCACTAAAAAGGGCTTTCAAGGGGCAAAAAATAAAAAATTTTCGTTTTTGTAACCATTGACGAAAAAGGCAGCAAAAAGGGCGACTCTCGCCGCCCTTCTCTACTTAACGATCTTTATCGTGCCCGATTTGATCCTGATCTTTACGCTCGTATTCGCCATCCATGGTATAGCCACTGTCTGGCCCTGCGCCGGGACCGCGCCATACGCGCAAATGCGGCATTAATTTCAGCGTCAGATGCTTCTGCACCGGAGGCAGCAGCAGTAACAAACCGAGGAAGTCAGTGAAGAAACCCGGCAACAGCAGTAAGAAGCCCGAAATGATCAGTGAAACGCTTTTGGTCATCTCCGCTGCTGGGCTTTCATTGCGCGCCAGCTTCTCCTGCATCAGGCGGAAGTTCTTCATACCCTGGTTCTTCACCAGCGACACGCCGATGCACGAGGTGAAGATCACCAGCAACATGGTAAGCAGCACGCCGAGGGCATGTGCAACCTGAATGAAAATTGAGATCTCAATCCAGGCCAGAACAAAAAAAATCACGAACGGTATCCAGCGCACCGATATCTCCTGTGAGTAGGGCTGCCTCGCTTCTTGCCAGGCAGCAGAAAGGGATGGTCTGTCAGACCGTATTGATAGAGATGGGCATCTCAACCCGCGATTTCAACCGATCCTGCCAAATTTTTCCCACTGACTTAAAATTGCGAACTACATCACATATCGTTATTACCACTGGGCCAGTAAATGCCCGTAAAGTGATCTGTGCACAAACAATTCTGTAACAACAGAATATGATCGTGCCCGCCAGCCCGAAGATGGATAAAATGTCGGTGCTGGTAATCCACGACAATATAATTGCTTCACCTGCACAGTGATTGCCGCCCGACCATCCCGGTCGCCCGGCAGTGACGCCGCAGAAATAATAAGAAGGTAATCATGGCGAACAACATTCGTATCGAAGAAGACCTGTTAGGCATGCGCGAAGTTCCGGCAGACGCTTACTACGGTGTTCATACTCTGCGTGCGATTGAAAACTTCTACATTAGTAACAACAAAATCAGTGACATACCGGAATTTGTCCGCGGTATGGTGATGGTGAAAAAAGCAGCCGCGCTCGCCAACAAAGAGCTGCAAACAATCCCTCGCAACATCGCAAACACCATTATTCAGGCCTGTGATGAAGTGCTGAATAACGGTAAATGCATGGATCAGTTCCCGGTTGACGTCTATCAGGGCGGCGCGGGCACCTCGGTCAACATGAACACCAACGAAGTGCTGGCAAACATCGGTCTGGAACTGATGGGCCACCAAAAAGGTGAATACCAGTACCTCAACCCTAACGATCACGTGAATAAGTGTCAGTCGACCAACGATGCTTATCCCACCGGATTCCGTATCGCGGTTTATGCTTCAATTCTGAAACTGCTGGACGGTATCAGCCAGCTCAGTGAAGGCTTCCAGCGTAAAGCGGTCGAGTTCGAAAATATCCTCAAGATGGGTCGTACCCAGCTGCAGGATGCCGTACCGATGACGCTGGGCCAGGAATTCCACGCGTTTAACGTGCTGCTGAATGAAGAAACCCGCAGCATTCTGCGCACCGCAGAACTGCTGCTGGAAGTGAACCTTGGCGCGACGGCCATCGGGACTCGTCTCAATACCCCGGATGGCTATCAGCAGCTGGCCGTTCAGCGTCTGGCGGAAGTAAGTAATCTGCCTGTCGTCCCGGCAGAAGACCTGATTGAAGCAACCTCTGACTGCGGTGCTTACGTGATGGTGCACTCTGCGCTGAAACGTCTGGCGGTGAAACTGTCGAAGATCTGTAACGACCTGCGCCTGCTCTCTTCCGGCCCACGTGCGGGTCTGAACGAAATCAACTTGCCAGAATTGCAGGCCGGTTCATCAATCATGCCAGCCAAAGTGAACCCGGTGGTGCCAGAAGTGGTGAACCAGGTGTGCTTCAAGGTTATCGGCAACGACATTACCGTGACCATGGCATCAGAAGCGGGTCAGCTGCAGCTCAACGTGATGGAACCGGTGATTGGCCAGGCGCTGTTTGAGTCGATCAGCATCCTGACCAACGCCTGCTTCAACCTGCTGGAGAAATGCGTGAATGGCATCACCGCCAACAAAGCGGTTTGTGAAGCTTACGTGTTTAACTCCATCGGTATCGTTACTTACCTTAACCCGTATATCGGCCACCACAATGGCGATATCGTCGGCAAGATTTGTGCGGAAACCGGCAAGAGCGTACGTGAAGTGGTATTGGAGCGCGGTCTGCTGACCGAAGCGGAACTGGATGACATCTTCTCCATCCAGAACCTGATGCATCCGACCTACAAAGCCAAACGCTACACCGACGAAAACGAACAGTAATCCGTTCCGGATCAAGTTGCCAAAAGCACGCCTGTATACAATACGGCGTGCTTTTTTCTTATTGGCGGCTACAACTTTAAGAGTCGAGATTTCCCCCACGGCTCAGGAGCGGAATGAATGGTGTTAGTGGAATTACTGATTGTCCTGCTGGCGATCTGGCTGGGTGCACGTCTAGGCGGCATCGGGATTGGATTTGCCGGCGGATTGGGCGTACTGGTGTTGACGCTGTTCTGCGGCATGAAGCCGGGCGCGATTCCCTTCGATGTGATCGAAATTATCATGGCAGTGATTGCCGCAATTGCCGCGATGCAGATTGCAGGCGGACTCGATTACATGGTCGGTTTGGCCGAGCGCCTGCTGCGCCGTCATCCGCGTTACGTCACCTTCCTCGCGCCACTGGTCACCTATGTGATGACACTGCTGGCTGGCACCGGCCACACCGCTTTCTCCACGCTGCCGGTGATTGCTGAAGTGGCTAAAGAGCAAGGCGTGCGTCCATCGCGCCCATTGTCGATTGCCGTCGTCGCCTCGCAAATTGCCATTACCGCCTCGCCGCTCTCTGCTGCAGTGGTGTTCTTCGCGTCGATTCTGGAACCGCGCGGTGTCAGCTATCTGGCGCTGCTCGCGGTATCGATCCCGTCTACCATGGCTGCCATCTTCTGTGCCGCAGTGATCACCAGCTTTCTTGGTAAAGAGTTAAAAGAAGACGAGGTGTATCAGGCGCGCTTAGCCAAAGGCGAAGTCACGCTACGCGGTGAACACGTTTATGACATTAAGCCTGGTGCCAAACGCGCGGTCGGGCTGTTTCTGATTGGCATTGCGGCAGTGGTGCTCTACGCCACGGCGATCAGCGATAGCGTCGGACTCATCAGCAATCCGGTATTGCCGCGCAACGAAGCGATTGTGGTATTTATGCTCACCGTCGCCACCTTAATTTGTTTGACCTGCAAAGTGGATACCGGCGAAATCCTTAGCGCCAGCACCTTCAAATCCGGCATGAGCGCCTGTATCTGCGTGATGGGTGTAGCGTGGCTGGGCGATACTTTTGTCAAAGCGCATTTGAGTGAGATTCAAACCGCTGCGGGTGACATGCTGCAGAGTTACCCGTGGATGCTAGCACTGGTACTGTTCTTCGCCGCCACCCTGCTCTATTCGCAGGCGGCGACCACCAAGGCGCTGATGCCGGCCGCCCTGATGCTCGGTGTTTCTCCGCTGGCCGCGGTCGCCTCCTTTGCCGCCGTTTCGGCGCTGTTTGTGTTGCCAACCTACCCCACCTTATTGGCAGCCGTAGAAATGGATGACACCGGTTCGACCCGAATCGGCAAGTTTGTGTTTAATCACTCCTTTATCATTCCCGGCGTGTTGGCGATTGCCTTCTCCGTGGCGTTTGGCTTCCTGTTTGGCAGCCTGATTCTGTAGCGCCGTTACATCCTGAAAACCTCGTGGCGAGGCGGCCGTGCTATCATCGCGGCTCATTCGCCACCGGAGCTGATTACATCCTCATGGCTGCACGACTTTCTCGCCTGATGGGCTTTTGCCTCGTACTGCTGTTTTGCTTTTCAGCACAGGCCAATATCTTCTCACCGAATAATAACAGCCGCTTTGTGCCGGTGGATCAGGCCTTTGGTTTCGATTTCAGTCAGCAGGGCAACCAACTGACGCTGAACTGGAAAGTGAAGAACGGCTACTACCTGTATCGTCAGCAGATTCATGTGACGCCACAGAAAGCACAGATGGCGCCGCTGGTATTGCCGCAGGGACAGCCACACGAAGATGAGTTCTACGGCAAGAGCGAAATCTACCCGCAGGATTTACAGGTGCCGATCACTCTGCAGCAGGCTGAGTCAGGTGCCACGCTTACCGTGACCTATCAGGGCTGTGCGGCCGCCGGATTCTGCTATCCGCCCGAAACCCGTTCGGTGCCGCTTAACCCGGTTGCCGAGAATCACGATGCTCCTGCCGTTAACGCGCAGCCTGCACAACAGCGCACGCCATTGCCGTTTTCACCGTTGTGGGCGCTGCTGATTGGCATCGGCGTTGCCTTCACACCGTGCGTGTTGCCGATGTATCCGCTGATCTCCAGCATCATTCTCGGTGGCCAACGTCGTTACTCTGCTGGCCGCCTGTTCGCGCTGGCGATGGTATATGTGCAAGGGATGGCGCTGACCTACACCGTACTCGGCATGGTGGTGGCCGCCGCAGGTTTACGTTTCCAGGCGGCGCTGCAGCATCCATATGTGTTGATTGGCCTGTCAGCGCTGTTCATCGTGCTAGCGCTGTCGATGTTTGGCTTGTTCTCGCTGCAACTGCCTTCCGGCCTGCAAACGCGCCTGACGCTGTGGAGTAATCGCCAGCAAGGTGGTTCGCTGCCGGGCGTATTTATGATGGGCGCATTGGCGGGATTGATCTGCTCGCCCTGCACTACCGCACCGCTGAGCGCCATCCTGCTGTATATCGCACAGAGCGGCAATCTCTGGGCAGGCGCGGGCACGCTGTGGCTCTATGCCTTCGGGATGGGCCTGCCGCTGATTGCCGTGACGATGTTCGGCAACAAGCTGCTGCCAAAAAGTGGCCCATGGATGCAGAGCGTCAAAGAGGGCTTCGGCTTTGTGATTCTGGCGCTGCCGGTGTTCTTGCTGGAGCGCGTAGTGGGAGATGTCTGGGGATTAAGACTGTGGAGCCTGCTCGGCGTCGCGTTCTTTGCCTGGGCGTTCAGCCTCAGCCTGCGTGCTAATGGCAAATGGCGCATTCTACAAATCATCATGCTCGCTGCTGCGCTGGTGGCCGCTCGTCCGCTACAGGATTGGGCTTTTGGCAACAGCGCCAGCGTGCAGTCTGTGGCACATCTGCCGTTCAAAACCATTGCCAGCAGCGAACAGCTTGATAGCGCATTACAGCAGGCACAGGGCCGCATCACCATGGTCGATCTCTATGCGGATTGGTGTGTTGCGTGCAAAGAGTTCGAGAAGTACACCTTCAGCGATGACGGCGTGCGTGCCGATTTAAGTCAGGTACAGTTACTGCAAGCCAACGTCACCGCGAATAACGCCCAGGATAACGCCCTGTTGCAGCATTTACAGGTATTAGGCTTGCCGACCATTCTATTCTTTGATGCGCAAGGCAAAGAGATTCCCGACTCACGCGTTACCGGATTCCTGAGTGCGGCTGACTTCCGCGCGCATTTGCACAATCTATCTCGTTAAACGACACTGGTTCCAGGACACTGCCCGTTCGTATGCGAGCGGGCCCGCACTCCAGAGGAGAGTCACTTGCAACGTGAACAGATTCTTGAGCATGCGCTGAATGTGCTTGAGCAGAGCGGATTAGCCGCCACCACTTCCCTGCAGCAGTTAGCAGGGGAAACCGGATTAGACCCAGAACATCTTGAGCGTTACTGGCCCGACCGCGACGCCCTATTGTATGACGCCCTGCGTTATCACGGCCAGCAGATTGACAGCTGGCGCCGCCAGATACAGCTCAATGAACATCTCACTGCCCAACAAAAATTGCTGGCGCGTTACGACGTGTTAAGCGAGCACGTGAACAAAGGACGCTTTCCCGGCTGCCTGTTTATCGCCGCCTGTAGCTTCTATCCGCAGCCTGACCAACCCGTACATCAGTTAGCCGAGCAGCAGAAACGCAGCTCATGGCAGTTCACCCATGAGATTCTGGTGGATTTGGCGCTGGATAACCCGACGATGGTGGCCGATCAGATGGAGCTGATTCTTGAAGGGTGCCTGAGCAAACTACTGGTGAAACGCAACGTGCAGGATGTCGCTACCGCGCGTCGTCTG
Organism: Erwinia sp. S63; assembly: GCF_016625195.1. Lineage (GTDB taxonomy): Bacteria > Pseudomonadota > Gammaproteobacteria > Enterobacterales > Enterobacteriaceae > Pantoea. Next base: position 19,228 of record NZ_JACVUP010000012.1, on the reverse strand, counting down.
GCAGAGGATGTGCTGAGTATCGCGCTGTGCCGGCAGAACGGGGCACTGGCCTAAACTGTCGCGGGAGGCCCTTAAGCCCGTGCATCATGCAGGTCACGAAATACTTAATATCGTTTAATCGCCAGCGTGCACGTTGAGATTTTGCACACCCTGCCTGAAAAGCAAGCAATCAGTCACGATTGCTACGCTTTTTTGACGAAAGCCGTTGACGGCTGAAAGCCATTAAGGTTTAATGCGCCCCGTTGCCCGGATAGCTCAGTCGGTAGAGCAGGGGATTGAAAATCCCCGTGTCGGTGGTTCGATTCCGCCTCCGGGCACCACTCTTCAGAGCCTGTTCGTTAGGGGTTGAGATCCTTAACGGGCATGACAGTGGTCCCCAGCATGATGTTGGTAGTCAACTTACCGCACCATAGTTGAACACGGGACTTAAGTCCGGAGGATGTTAGAGCATCCTCTGGACTTCTCACGTCCTTAAAAAACACTTCAGCACCGTATTTACCTTTAGAAACCTTTTCTGTCAATCTTTTGTAAAGGTTTGCCTCGATTTTTTTCCCCTATAAGAATCATATCGTTAAGATTTGACTTAAGATTAATCCTAGGCAACTTCCAGCTGTTCCAATACGCTTCTGACCTTGTTTATGTCACTTTCTACGTATTGCAGAGTAACCGCTGGCGTGGAATGGCCTAAAAGATCCTGAGCCATTTTAAGGTTCCGATCTGGCATACTCATCAAGTTAGTAGCAATTGTGTGGCGGAATCGATGAGGGCTCACAACAAAGCCACATTCATTTGAAAGACGGCGGAAAAACGCCCGAAGGGGTGGATTATCCATATTTTCACTAACCTCATTCCTCCGTCCATCAAACCGAGATAAATTGAAAAGCTGCTCTTCCATTTTTGCCCCCTTCTCCAGGGAAAGGTTATAAAGCCTTTCAAGCCTTGGCTTTAGGTGACGAGTGATTGGTACCAAATGCTCTTTATGGTTTTTCGCTCCCTCTGGACGAAGGCTTATCCAGTTATGCTCAAAATTGACGTCACATAATCGAATATGCAGAAGTTGATTTTGCCTCATCCCTGTTCTGCGCAAAGCATCAAGCACGGTGAGCCAGAACCATGCAGGTCTCAAAGCTGATCTTTGGATAAAGTTTTTCCCAAACTGTTCATCCAACTCCCTTGCCTCCATAAGAAGGTAAATTTTGCTAATTTGAATATCAGTAAGCGTTTTCTTGCGCTTTACATCAGGTCGAGCAATTTTTCCATTAAATGGATTTTTATTAGTTGAAACGTACCCTTCCGCAATCGCAAAGTTAAACAATGCTCTCATGTGAGTGAGTTTGTTATTCCATGTTGTTTTAGTAAGTCCTTCCACATTTATTACATGTCTTCTCCAATTCAAAACCATCACATCATCAACATCCGCAGGATTAATTGACTCCCCCGCAAAATTCAGGAAGGTTTTTAACACTTTTTTATAACTCCATTCAGTTGCAGCCCGCAGAGTTTTGCTGAAAAAATACCCTTCAATTAATTCTTCAAATGAACATATTTTTTTCATTACGTCCTCATAAGTTAAATAGTCTGAAGCTAGTTATTTTCTGGCTGAAAGCCATAAGCTGTCCGAAGGACAGTTACCCTTTTTGAAAATAATGTCGGCATTAATCATGTATCCTGACACTTTCGTAAAACGACCGCTTTTATCCGGCGAGTCGTATTGATGGTAATGAAACAGCCCTTTACCATTTCGTGAATGATGTATATTCAGCGACTCGAAACTTTTCTGAAGTTTGTCCTTTTCTACAGCTTCCTCGCCGGCAGTTGATGTGTAACGGTAAAAGCAACCCGGAGATACGAGGAAAACAAACTGTGCCAGAACATGCAAAATACTGTCTTTTTCATTAACGCTTAGCGTGCCATCCTCAACGCTGTCCCTGAGCCACTCCAGATACATTTCTCCAGGGTTGTATGCCCGAGCAGAGACTTGGTCGGAGGACTGCGTACCCGGTAAAAATTCATCCATGGAAGCTATATCCGTTATTAAAGACGTAACCGCTACAACTGTTGGTGATTGTCCATCTGCCATCAGGTCAAGCATAGACATGAGGTTATCAGTAGAGAGGTGCCGCTCAGTGCTATCTGACAAAACCTCATGATTAGCTTCATCTAGTGTTTCCTCACCCTGCAGGGCGGATTGCAGCTCCAGACTGTGTTCAGTAAGGGGCATCACTGCTGACATTGTTGTCTCTATCTGAGGAGCACTATAGTTAATAACATCAGTTTCAATTGGTCCTAATTCAGCAATCTCAGTACCGTGACTGGACAACGGGGTGGCTTCGGTTTCATATAATTTTGGGGGCGTATAATCAGTTCCAGGGGCGACCAATGCTGGTGACAATTCCTGTAATCCTGTTTCGGAAATAGTCAGCCCTGATGACATACCGCAGCTGATAATTGCATCATTGATTATGCTGTTGAGTATTCCCGCCTCCTTTCTTCTTCCAGACAGGTAAAGCAGAAGACTGTCTGATAAAGCAGGCCAGCGCTGAAGCCATAGTATGCCGGCGTCGGGCAGCAAGCTGAGAGCAATATACGTGCCACTCATCTCCCCGCCCTTATTTCGCGCAGGACGAACCCGCCAGGCTCCGGTAGGTTCGCTCATCCCCGGATACCAGACGCGCCCATTCTCGAGACCCCCTTCCATTTGAGACAGCCAGCTAATGTGATGAAAGAGTCCCGCCCAGTACACAGCACATACCCAGCCAGGCGCCTGCTCTGACTGCTCTTCAGGCGTTGCTCCCGGTGGCAGCATCATGCCCCGTACCAGCCTGACAGCCCGCGTAGCCACAGTGAGGCTCAGATCGGTAAACCCCCCGGGGCCTGAAAATGGGCCGTTCCAAGCTGCCGGGCACGCCTGGACGCGAGCAGCCATCTGTTCAAGGGGGCTTAACCACCATGCTTCTGTAACAGGCTTTGAGAGCGGACTGTTTTCTGATAGTACCCTGATAAGCTGGCGCCGCTCCCTTGATTCCAGGGATGCTGCTGCACTTTGTACCGGATGCCAGCCTGCTTCAGGAGTCTTTTTATCCGCTCTAATATGCGGTTCAGCGGGGGCCTCAGCGGCTTTAGCCTGTTTATTTCTGCCTGTTAACCAGTTAAGTCCGCGCACCGTTCCCTCCCCAGGTATCTGCCTGATAAAATGACGTTACGCTAAAAGCCCCTGCCGCAATTGCAACAACAAAACCGATATCCACCGGAACAGAAATCTCGCTTGCTAAAAATCTTCACAAGCTGTTTCTCGGTTTTCGACTGTCAACCACTCGCTTTGCTGCTTTACTACCCCATCATTCCTTCTCACGTGCTGAGCTTCATTCATGCAGCAAATGATTGTCTTGATCACCTTGATTTCATGGCTAATCCTCTCCGGTCAGTTAAGCAGCCGCTTTACAAGCGGCTGTAGCCATGGTGTTTTTTTCACTGTATGGGTACTGACTGCCAGCATACCTTTCCTGCTAAACCCTCTTGCCAGCGCAGAACGCAAGTTCAGGCCGGCATTAACCCTGATCAGCCAGCGACGCGCGCGAGGTTGGGTGCATCTTGCACCCTGGCAGCTCACGACGAATCTGACACAGAAGAAGGTTGACCAGTTCTGGAACAGCGTAAACACTTCTGCCCGTCAGGCGCTGATGACCCACAAAACCGTCATAATCTCCTCCCATCTACTCACCGGCGTTCGAGCCCGCAGGGTGATGGTTCACCTAGAGAAAAGCGGCCTTGATGTTCGCTGCAGGGTATTCAGCATTCCATTTTCTCCGGCAAAGAAGGCAGTTATGCAGCTGGAAATCCTCTTCCGGCAATGGCGCTGGCGTTCGAACTTCCGTAATGATTGGCCCGTGCTGGTCCTGCAGCGAAAATCTTCTGATAGGGAAAAATAATTTCCCGTGTGAACGGTCTGCGCATCACTTCACACTGGCTACATTCATGTATTCGATCTGAACGATCGATTTTCTCCGTTATACACGCGTCGCTCAGCGAGATAACGTAATCACAGCGGCTACAGATGAACCTGACATAAGTCAAATCATGACCTTAGCCAGCACCAGGGAACTTATGAAGCGAAATAATATGACAACCATTCTCTCCCGCATTGCGCTGGGGCAGGATGACGAAATGCTCCAGCTGGTCCGGCAGTTTGCCGAAGGCAAAAAAACGGCCGGCACGCCCATGGCTATCCGCTTTCGTCCTGCCGTACGGGAGTTCATTACACGAGCGTCGCAGAGGCTAGGCATTTCCACCGCCGAACTGGTCAATGTTCTGATGGAGGGGATAATGCTTGAAACGCTAGCCCCCCGTCAGGCCACGGTGACACGGATTTATGAGCGTTTCTGGCAACTGATGGACGCACACCGGCTGAGCGTAACCAGCGTGGCTGCGTTACTGTCTGGCATGAATATGGGGCTCAGCGTGCTGGAAAGCCGTGAGCGCACGCTGGATTACCTCACGGCACCGGTTATCCATCAGTTGGCAGAGTGGTTCGGTGTGTCTTTTGACTGGCTTGACGGTACTGAGGAACAGCCTGTCAAACAGGTGACGTTCGCCTCCTGGCAGGATGTCTCAGACCGCCTGTTCCCTGCGGTCAGCACGGGAACCGTGCTGCCTACCCTTACGCTTGTTCGCCAGGACAGCAGCATTGACAATATCGGCGGTAAAAATGACATGGTCGTCTGTATCCGTCAGCTGAAACAGATCAACAGAATAACCCTGCGGGTCGTGACCTGTAGTGGAATTATTCCGCATGAAGTGGCAGACAATAACAAGACAAATGATTTCCTGACTTTCTGCAAAATAATGCAAGAATCATCCCGGCTGGGAGGTATTGAAACGGCATCATCACCCGCCCATATTTTTTCACAGTTTATTCGCGGGAGTGAATTGCCCGTTTCATTGCTTTCAACCCTGAGTATTTATGTCGAAGAACAGAAAAGAAAGGGTGTTAACTATCAGGGGTGATGAAATGAAAATTTGTGACTAAAAAACCTAACTCAAATGGATAATATATTCAGGAGGAGCTAATTGACCTCTGAAAGAATATTGCAGTTAAACCTCTCGGCATTAAAAAGCAAGAATTGAATTTTACCGTTATTCATTGGTGCGCCAGCATCAGGGATTCGCTTTACCCAAAAATACAACTGATGAAAGGAAATAAATGATGAAAGTATCCATGATTGCACACGGAATCACACTGATGTTGCTGGCGGCTGCTCTGCCTGCCGCCCACGCAGCAGGGACCTGGACTGAGGCGCGAAATGACGCAATGGGCGGCACCGGCGTGGCTTCATCGGGTTACACGGCCGCCGCACTGGCCAACCCCGCCCTGATGACGCGCCATGATGCCAGCGACGATGTTGGCATTATCCTCCCGTCCGTCGGGGCGCAGATCAGCGATCCGGATAATCTGCGCGACGGTCTGGATCGTGTGAAAGACAACTGGAACCGCCTGAATGACGCTGCCGGCAATGGTAACAGCGCAGAGCAGTCCGCCGCGCTCAAAAAATCCCTGCAGGACGTATCAGGCGACAGCGGTCACGCGAGCGCCGGTGTGTCGGCCGTAATTGCCATTCCGAACGACACGCTGCCCTTTGCCCTGGTAGTGAAAGGCTGGGGACAGGCAAAGGCCCGTGCGGTGGTGACAGATCACGATCTGGCATATCTCGATGCCGCACAGACTGGCATTTTCTCGCCCACGCAGGACGATCTGAACCAGCTGACTTCTCGTGCAGAAGGGGTCGCAGCACTGGTTAGTGAATACGGACTCGCCATGGCCCATCAATTCACGCTGGCCGGCGCACCGGTTTCGGTGGGATTGACGCCAAAACTCCAGCGGGTCGATACCTGGAACTATAATGTGGCCATTAATAACTACAGCACCTCTGACTTTCACAGCGGTGAGTGGAAACGCTCGGAAAGTGGCGGCAACGTGGATATCGGCTTAGCCGCACAGCTGACGCCTGAATGGACGGTGGGCCTAACCGGACAGAACCTGGTCGCACGGAATGTGGACACTCGTGAAGTGAATGGTCTGAAGGACACTTTTCAGATCCGCCCGCAAGCCACCGCTGGTACGTCATGGAGCAATGGCTTCATCACGCTGGCAACAGATATTGATCTGACCCCAGCCAGCGGCTTTGCCTCCGATGAAAAAGCACAATATGCCGGTGTCGGTGCCGAACTCAACGCCTGGGACTGGGCACAGCTTCGTGCGGGTTATCGGGCTGATATGCGCAACAGTGAGAATAATGTCTTTACGGCCGGTATTGGCATTTCACCCTTTAACGTTGTCCATCTCGATCTGACTGGCATGGCCGGCACCGACCGCACCTATGGTGCAGCAGCGCAGCTCACCTTCACATTCTGATAATCACGGGCTGCTGCGTGCGGCCCGTCACTTAAAGGGTAATACCATGAAAGAAATGATCTCAATTGTCTCCTTTACGACTCTTTTATTAACGCTGACCGGCTGCAGTGGCAATTCCTCCTTAAAGGACCTCAGCCTCAGCCGGCTGACATCGCTTATTAACCCTGTGAGTCAGCAGCAGACACAAAACAACGCTGAACCAACTCAACGTAATTACGTCGGCCAGTTTTATGGTCCTATACCGATTCCAGCTGAAACCGTAGCCATGCGTCTGAAGCAACATTACGGGTTTGTCTCTGATGAGGACGTTTCCGCTGCGCGTAACAGCGGTCTGGGAAATGCAAGCTGGTCAGCATCGGCGATCTCAGAAGGCACCAGCTGGGAGGCTCAGCCGGGCAGCTACTATCGCATGAGCCGGAACTGGGCCGGAAACGACCGCCTGACGCTTGAAGTACGGGGGAACATTAAAGAGAGCTTTATTACAGCAACCTATATATCTTCCAATCCGGAGCATCTTAAGAAAACTTGGACATCACGTTTGTGGAAGCAGATCCCGGAAGTTGCTAGCGGCTCTCTCAAATAAAATCCGTCATAGCCTTTTCAAAAGTAACATTAGTATGCCGTAAATGAATTTAATTTTTTCGGCCTATTCATAAAACTCGTGCCAGTGGAATATCACTCCAGCGAGTAGTCCAGGCAGGTGACAGTAGTTCCCGCTTCATCTGCCATTCATTGCTGACACCCTGACTGGCAAACCACATATGCCCCAGCCCAGACTGGTTAATCCCGTCCAGCACCTTCATTAGCTGCGCGCTGTTTGCCCGCGGCTTATCCTCATCGAACAGGTTCAGCTGACTGACGCCATCTGGTGTGAAGTCATCGAGCATTATGCCGGCCTTCATATAGCGCCGCCCGTCAAGCCAGATGCGGTCGAGCGATCGCATCGCCACCCCAATCACGTCGCGCGTATCCTGCGTGGGTATGGTGAGATTCTCGCCGGCGCTGTTGCCGTAAAAGACTTCTCCCTGTGCGTGCGGCGAGGTCCGGATAAAAACGCTGATGCGCCGGCAGAACTGACGCTCTTTTCTCAGTTTCTCCGACGCCCGGGTGGCGTACTGACACAGCGCTTCCTGCATGGCCACTTTTGTTGTGATGCGTTCGCCAAAGGAGCGGCTGCAGACGATCTGCTGTTTCGCCGGCGCAAACTCCTCAAGGGGAATACAGGATTCGCCGTTGAGCTCGCGAACGGTGCGCTCCAGCACCACGCTGAAGTTTTTACGGATAAAGGTAGGGTGCGTGCGCGCCAGCTGCAGGGCATTTTCGATGCCCATCAGATTAAGCTTCTTGCCGATGCGCCGGCCAACGCCCCATATCTCCTCAACGGGCTGGTTTTCCAACAGCGTTGCGGTGCGCTTCGGATTGCCAGGCGTCAGCGCCAGCACCCCCCGGAATTGCGGCCACTCCTTGCTGGCCCACTGCGCCGATTTTGCCAAGGTTTTGGTAGGCCCCATGCCCACGCCGACGGTCAGGCCGGTTGTGGCGAGCACGTGCGCACGCAGGCGCCGGCCGAAGTGCTCAAAGTCCTCGCAGCCATCGATGCCAGTCAGGTCCAGGAACATTTCGTCAATGGAATACTGCTCGACGCGGGGCGTAATCTCTTCCAGTGCAGTCATCACTCTCTGGCTAAGACTATGATTTATGTGGAATACAATTCAAACAAAAAATGAGCAACTATACCTCCTGGGTTGAAATCCAGTCCGTACTTATTCAGCCTTAAATTGCTGCAGTTTAACTACGATCAAAGAATAAAGAAGGCGACTGGTAAGGCATAGCCGGAAAATCGATTTCCCTGACAGGGGTTTATCTGCCACGCTTCTTCTGAAGCCCTGAAGCGGGCAATGAGTCTTATCCCTTACTCCCTCTGTGCAGGAAAAATGATGATAAAAAAATACGGAATTCCGGGACTGACCGCGGTGGCGTTTCTTCTCATCAGCACCCTCGCCGGTGCCACAGAGGAACGCTGGACGTTTGACGGCGATATCCACAACAATTCCCTTGCTGTCAGTCCCGATGAAAAAACGGCGGTGGCGTCCTACAGTGAGCGCTCTGACGTGGTGGTCTACGACCTGGCTGCCGGGAAGGTCCGAAAGGTGATGAAGGGCTACGTCACCCCCCGTAATGCACTTTTCTCTCCGGACGGCAAGGCCATATTTCTTTCTGACAGCAGTCTCGGCGTGGTCAGAAAAATCAGCACCGGGACGCTTGAGGTGGCGACAACGCTGCCGTTGGGGGCCGGGGCCTTCGGCACGGCTATCAGCCGTGACGGGCAGCGTCTGTATGTGAATAACGAGGCTGCCAGCACGCTCTCGGTGTATGACCTTACACACAACCGGCCCGTTGCGGTCGTGGCGGGTTTTGCCCAGCCCCGTCAGGGCATCAAAATCAGCCCGGACGGCAAAACCGTCTACGTCACCAACTTTAAGGGCGATAAAATTACCCTGGTTGACGCCGTGACGGGCGACATTCGCGGCGAGATAACCGGCTTCAGCAAGCTGCGCGCCATATCTGTCAGCGCCGACGGCCGCACACTGTACGCGGCTAACAGCGGCAGCAACTCCATCGCCGTGGTCGACACGCAAAAGCGCGTCATTACGGCAACCATCCCCGTGGGGCAGGATCCTTACGGTGCCGCGCTGACGCCGGATAACCGCTATGTTTACAGCGGCAACCTGGGCGACAACAGCCTCTCCGTCATTGATACCGCCGCCGGTAAGGTGGTCGCCACCGTTACCGGACTGGATGCGCCCCGTCAGGCCATCGTTTTCAGCAAAGACGGTGCCCGCGCGTGGGTGCTCAATAAAGACCTCAGCATCGCGGTGGTTGACCTGAAACAGAATCGCGTCACGGCAACGATTAAAAGCCCGCCGCAGGCCTGACAGGGCTCCCCCACTCAGGTGCAGCGCAGTGACGGTACGGCGTGGAGTGGGGACCGCGATTACCACTTTTACAGGTTGTTTATAAAAGGATAACCTGTTTTAAAGATTATTTGCGATATGCCTATACTGTTCCTGTCTACTCAGGAGATTCAGGCATGAACGATAAAATATTCACCCTGCATAACGGTGCGCGCCCGCTGAGCGCGCTGAGCAGCCCGAAAGAGGCCATACGTCAGTTCACGCCTAACTGGTTCGCCGCAACAATGGGGACCGGCATCCTGTCGCTGTCTCTGGCGCAGTTCCCCTGGCCGGTTCCGGGTTTGCGCCTAATCGCCGAGGGGCTCTGGATGTTTAACATCCTGCTGTTCAGCGTCTTTGCCGTGATGTATCTGGCCCGCTGGGTCATGTACTTCGGTGAGGCAAAGCGCATCTTCGGCCATTCAACGGTGTCCATGTTCTTCGGCACCATCCCGATGGGCATGGCGACCATCATTAACGGGCTGCTGGCGTTCGGTCTTCCACGGTGGGGCGCAGACGTCATTCCGGTGGCACACGCCCTGTGGTGGCTGGACGTGGCGATGTCGCTGCTGTGCGGCGTGTGTATTCCCTACATGATGTTTACCCGGCAGCAGCACAGCATTGACCAGATGACCGCCGTCTGGTTACTGCCGGTCGTGGCCGCCGAGGTCGCAGCGGTCAGCGGCGGCCTGCTGGCACCGCACATTGCCGACACCCACGCGCAGCTCGGCATCATTATTACCAGCTACGTGCTGTGGGCGTACTCCGTACCGGTGGCGCTGAGCATCCTTGCCATCCTGCTGCTGCGTATGGCCCTGCACAAGCTGCCGCACGAAAGCATGGCGGCCTCAAGCTGGCTTGCCCTGGGGCCGATTGGCACCGGTTCGCTCGGTATGCTGGTCATCGGCGGCGATGCGCCCGGGGTGTTTGCCGCGGCGGGCATGCCGGAAATCGGTCACATCGCGCAGGGCGTGGGGTTCGTTGCCGGCATTCTCTTCTGGGGCTGCGGCCTGTGGTGGATGCTGCTGGCCACGCTGATAACCGTGCGATACTTCCGTGAAGGCATTCCGTTCAACCTGGGATGGTGGGGCTTTACCTTCCCGCTGGGCGTATACACCGTCGCCACGCTGAAGCTGTCCACACTCGTTGACCTGGCGTTCTTTAAAGGCTTCGGTGCGCTTCTTGTCGTCATGCTGGCCGCCATGTGGCTGCTGGTCGCGGTGAAGACGGTGCGCGGGGCATGGAGCGGGAAACTCTTTGTTTCCCCCTGCCTGGCAGGCCTGGACCGGAAGCCGTGAGTGAAACCTGCACGTCGCTGCTGGACCCGTTTTTACGCGAGGAACGCCTCGCGGCGGTCACCGCGCCGCACGTGGCCGCGCTGAATCGCTGGGTCAGCGGGCGGCGTCAGGCCGGCGTGGAACTGCCGTGGTTTGATCCGGCCGACGGCGGGACCGGGGCCGGACTGCTCGTCCTGCTGCAGTCGCCGGCGCGCAGCAGCCCGTCACCCCGGTTTGTGTCGCGTGATAACCCGGGGCCGGCCCAGCAGAATCTGGGGCGGTTTCTGGCGGAAGCCGGTATTGCGCGCCGGGACAGCGTGCTGTGGAATACGGTGCCCTGGGTCAGTGACGGGTCGCAGAAACGGCCCTCAGCGGCGGATATCCGTACCGGCTGCGCCTGGCTTGAGGACGTGCTGGCGTATCTGCCCGCGCTGCGCGTGGTGGTGCTGGCCGGTGCCGTAGCGGCGCAGGCACGCGGGACGGTCAGTCACCTGCGCCCCGGCGTCACGGTGCTGGTGATGCCGCATCCCAGCCCGCTGTCGCTCTGCACGAGTCCGGCGGTGCCGGAAAACATCCGCCGGGTGCTCCGCGAGGCACACGCTGCACTGGTGGGCTGAGGGCGCCAGCAGAATAATACTGACAGGTTTTCCGTCCGGTTCTATACTCAGAGTACAGGGTGATGGCGTTCCACCTTTCCCAACCGCTCCGTTCCGGAGCTGATGACGCCTGATGTGACTCTTGATTTTCAGGAGGTGCGTCAGGCCGTCCCTGATTTTTCCCCGGCCTGCGTACTTCCCTTTATGGGGAGAGACCCTTGATACACGTTTTTGGCCACATCAATCCTGACAGTGACGCCATCTGCACGGCCGTCGTCACCGCGCACTGGCTGACCGGGCGCGGCATGGATGCCCGCGCATGGCGTCTCGGCGAGGCTAACCGCGAAACCCGTTTTATCTTTGACGCCGCCGGCCTCACGCTGCCGCCGCTGCTCGCTTTTCCGCTGCAGGATGAACGGGTCTGGCTGGTCGATTTCACCGAGCCGGCACAGGGGCCTGACGACCTGCTCCGGAGCAACGTCGTGGGCATCACTGACCACCACCGGCTGGGCGGGCTGATAACGCAACTGCCGCCGGAGGTGCATATTCGCCCGGTTGGCAGCAGCGCCACGCTGCTCTGGCTGCTGATGGACGCAGAAGCGCGCCGCACGCTGCCCCCGACGCTCGCCGTGCTTCTGCTTGGCGCCCTCCTGAGCGACACCGTGAATCTTCGCTCGCCGACCACCACCGAAGACGATATCCGTTCGGCCACCGAACTGGGCGTGCTGTCCGGCGTAAACCGCAGGGCCTTCGCCCGTGACCTCCTCACCGCAAAAACAGACGTCAGCGGCCTCAGCGCACAGCAGCTGCTGGACAGGGACCTCAAGGCCTTCGTGATTGCCGGCACCGACGTGCGCATTGCCCAGATTGAGGTCAGCTCACCGACACAGGTTGCCCCCGTGATGGACGACCTGCTCGCAGCCCTGGCGTATCTGGCGGACCAGTCGGGCGCCGGCCTGGCGGTGCTGATGCTGACCGACATTCGCGCCGGGTTTTCAACGCTTTACTTCGCCGGGCGGGAGAGCGTTAACGCGGCCTCCTGCTCCGTACCGGGCATGCTCAGCCGCAAAAAACAGCTTCTGCCGTGGCTTGAGTCCCGCCTTAACCAGAACGGGAGTTCATTATGACCTGCTACACCCACGCACTGATTCTTGTGAACGATAAAGACGACGGCACTCTCCTGCTGAAACGCGCGGTCGCGCTGGCGCAGCCGCTCGGCATGAAAATCACCCTGGCGCACATCAGCGACGACTACCGGGAGATGAACTACGTGTCCGACAGCCTGATGGACGACGTCGTGTCGGAGGAGGTGGTGAAGGCCAAGGCGTTTCTGAGCGAGCTGGCGGCCTCCGTGCCTGAGGCGGTCGATACGCGGGAGCTGGTCACCATGCGCCGCTTTGAGGACGTGGAGAAGTGCATCGCGGAGCTGGGCGTGGACCTCGTGCTTGCCGGGCACCGCAACCGCTTTATGGGAATGCTCACCTCCCGCTCGGCGGAATACATCAACCACCTCACGGTGGATGTGCTTATCACTCACCTGAATGACTGAACAGGGAGAAACACCATGCGTTTTACACTGGATAACGTGACCGCCCGTGAAATTCTTGACTCGCGTGGCAACCCCACCGTTGAAGTCGAAGCCCGGACCGCGGACGGGATGATGGCGCGGGCCTCGGTGCCTTCCGGGGCCAGCACCGGCTCGCGCGAGGCCGCTGAGCGCCGCGACGGCGACGTACACCGCTTTGGCGGTAAAGGCGTACTGGATGCCGTCAGGGCGGTTAATACGGAAATCTGCGAAGCCGTGCGCGGCAGGGACGTGCGCGAGCAGCGGCAGCTGGACAACGTCATGCTGGCGCTGGACGGCACGGAGAACAAGAGTCGGCTGGGTGCCAATGCCATTCTGGGCGTGTCGCTGGCGGTGGCCCGGCTGGCGGCACAGGCCTCGCACGAGCCGCTCTGGCGCTACCTGGGAGGCCTGCAGGCTAACCTGCTGCCCGTGCCGTGCATGAACATCATCAACGGCGGCGTGCACGCCCGCGGTCAGGGCGCGGACTTCCAAGAGTTCATGATAGCGCCACACGGCGCGCCCACGCTGCGCGAGGCCGTGCGTCAGGGCAGCGAGGTCTACCAGGCGCTGCGCCAGATCCTGCTGGACAAAAACCTGTCGGCGGCAGTGGGCGACGAAGGCGGTTTTGCGCCCGCCGTGTCGTCGAACCGGGACCCGCTGGCGTTTATCGTTCAGGCCATTGAGAAAGCCGGATACCGGCCCGGAGAAGACATCAGTATCTGCATGGACCCTGCCTCAAGTGAGTTTTTCGCAGACGGTCAGTATCATCTGCGCACCGAGGGCAGCGCGCTGAGCGCGGCGGAAATGACGGCGTACTACGGCGAGCTGATGGACCAGTTCCCCGTCATCCTGCTGGAAGACGGCCTGGCCGAGGACGACTGGGCGGGCTGGAAGCATCTGCACCAGCAGCTCTCGGGCCGGGCCGAGCTGGTTGGCGACGACCTGTTTGTCACCAACGTGAAGTACATCCAGCGCGGCATTGACGAAAACCTCGCCAGCGCCGCGCTGATTAAGCTCAATCAGATAGGCTCGCTCAGCGAAACGCTGGATGCCGTGGCCCTCTGCCAGCGGCACGGCTGGGGCGCGTTCATGTCCCACCGCAGCGGGGAAACCACGGACACGTTCCTGGCAGATTTGACGGTGGCCCTGCGCGCGGGTCACCTGAAAACCGGCGCGCCGTGCCGCGGCGAACGCGTGGAGAAGTATAACCAGCTGATGCGTATTGAACAGGCGCTGGGTGACGATGCGCACTACGCGGGGCTTCATGCGTTTGTGCGCCGCACGTAACACGTCCGCCGGACGATCCCCGTCCGGAACAGAAGGAATGCATGTGGCCCCTGCAACGCTGATCCTTTTGCGCCACGGCGAAAGCCAGTGGAACCGGGAAAACCGTTTTACCGGATGGACAGACGTGCCGCTGACGGTCAGGGGGCGGCAGGAGGCCGACCGGGCCGGTGATGCGCTGCGGGCAGCGGGCCTGATGCCCGACAGGGTCTTCACCTCGGTGATGACACGCTGCGTTCACACGGTCTGGCGGGTGCTGGACCGTCTTGACCGCAGCTGGACGCCCGTGGAAAAAAGCTGGCGACTGAACGAGCGCCACTACGGTGCGCTGCAGGGGCTGAACAAGGACGACGCAGCCCGGATGATGGGGGAAGAGACCGTCCGGCTCTGGCGCAAAAGCTTCAGCGGCATTCCGCCCGCAGACGCGGAGGCTCCGGCGCAGCTGCGTCGGGATCTGCGCTACCGCCGCGTTGCGCTGGCCGACCTGCCTGCAACGGAAAGCCTGGAAATGACGCTGCGTCGCGTCATGCCTTACTGGCAGCACGTTGTGGTGCCACAGCTGCGCGGCGGAAGTACCGTTCTGATTGTGGCGCACGGCAACACGCTGCGCGCCCTGACCGCTTTCCTGGACGGCATGCCCCACGACAGCGTGGCACAGCTGCACATCCCGACCGGCGTGCCGGTTGTATATGAAATGGATGCGGCCGCACAGGTCGTGTCCCGTTATGTTCTGAATATTAAAAAAAAGGAGTGAACGTGAATCAGCTTTTTGCCGTCATCACCGGCGGTGCTTTAGGGTGTGTTATCCACTGGCAGCTGGGCGCGCGCCTGAACGCGCTTTTCCCGGACCTGCCGCCGGGGACGCTGCTGGTCAACCTGCTGGGTGGATTTATCATCGGGGCGGCGCTGGCGTATTTTCTGCGCCATCCCGGCCTCGATCCGGCCTGGCGGCTGCTCATTACCACCGGACTGTGTGGCGGAATGACGACTTTCTCCACGTTCTCGGCTGAGATCTTTGCACTGCTGCAGTCAGGCAGCTATGCCTGGGCCGCCGCCTCGGTGCTGATACACGTGCTGGGTTCGCTGGCCATGACGGCGGCCGGATTTTATATCATGACGCTGTGTGGTTAACCCGGACCGCACGGCCTTTAACCCGGGGGAGACCTCAGTGCAGAGATCGCTGCACTGAGTTCAGACAGTTCAGTATATTGTGCAGAAGCGCTCTCTGCAGGCCTGACCCGAAAGGGTTTACGCTGGTAATGCTTCCCGTAAATCCGGGGCACTGTCATGACAGAGTTTCAGGCCTGCCTGTTCTGGTAAAGGTCCCAGCGATTGCCGTAGATGTCCTCAAACACAACAACCAATCCGTATTCTTCTTCCCGCGGCTCCTGACAGAAGTGGACGTCTTTTGCCTTCATAGCATTGTAGTCATGCCAGAAGTCATCGGTCTGCAGGAACAGAAAAACTCGCCCGCCGCACTGGTTGCCGATAAAACCTTCCTGCCGGTCGTTCGACGCGCGGGCAAGAAGAATATTACAGTCGCTGTCAGGGTTTGGCGTCACCACGACCCAGCGCTTACCCGGCTGGGGCGTGTCCTCAATCAGGGTAAAGCCCAGCTTATCGGTGTAGTACTCAATTGCACGATCGTAGTCATCGACCACGACAGCCACGTACCCCATGCATCGCTTCTGTTTTCTCATCTGCTGCTCCATCAGTTACGGCATCACGCCCGCTATAATCAGATTTGTATCAAATACAACGTTCAGTCGTCTGTACTGATACCCTCAGACCGGACATTGCAAGCATCTGAGCAGTCAGGATTGTGGGCCCAGTCTTGTAAGAGCCTGCTCAACCTTTTCAGCATCCTGCTCCAGTATGGCTCTCTCATCGGGAGTGAGCGGGACCTCTTCGAGGTAACGCCGGATGGATGCCTTACTCTCCAGTATCAGCCCGCGCGCGCTGTCCTTCAGCAGGTTAAAATCACAGCCGATGCAGGCCATCCGGTGCGGGCAGCTGCTCCAGAAGGGGTTCGTACAGTATGAGTCGCCCAGATCGTAGTAGGTCGCGGGCCCGGACAGGCTGGCGGCTTCCGGATCGTGGTCAACCAGCACGCTTATCATATGAGCGACCCTGTCGGCCTTGACGAACGAGGCGGCCAGCTGTGTCGGACGAATGCGGAGGTAATGCATCGTTGACTGTGGTGTTGAATGTCCGGCCCACTGCATCAGTTCGTACAGCGACATCCCCTGCGGTACGCTGGCCAGCGCGGTCACGGCTGAGGCGCGTCCCCGATGGCTGGTTATCACTCCGCCGCTGTCTTCAGAAGGCACGCCCGCTCTTGCGCAGAGCATCGGTATCACCGTGCGGTTGAGGATAGCGCTGCCGGCAGGTTTACCCCGGTACTGAAACAGAAGCCGTACTTTCTCACCGGTCCGCTCGTCAGCGAGCAAAGCCTGTTCTGCCGGACGTTCATCCAGCCAGATGTCGACGTATTTTTTCACCACGGCCGCCACCGGTTTAACAAAGGCTTTTGAGGTTTTTCCGGCAGGGATATGCAGGTAACACAGGGTTCCTGCCGGGATGATACTGCCGTCGTCCTTCACAATATTGTCCGCCTGCGGCGCGATGCACCCGGTAGTCAGGCGGAGCAATTCGTTCTTTCTTACCCCCGTATGGGTCCAGATGACGGCCATCGCCTGCAGCATGGCCAGCGGATAATGTATTTCAGTGAGCAGATCTTCCTGACGCAGATTGAGACTGGCCCAGATGAGCTTCAGCCAGACCGGATCGTCAATAACACGGGGATTGACGCCGCGACGGAACAGCGGCGTATCCGGAGTGGAAAGATGGCGGGCAGGGCTGAAGTGCAGGCGACCCCAGCCCCAGTTTTCGTAATCAATCATAAAACGGCGCAGCGAATAGATAAAATGCGCCCTGGAATGCGGCATCATGGGCTCACCGGAGCGCACCGACTTGCGGGTGCCCCTTTCTGTGCCCAGCTGAAGCTCATCCACGTTCATCCGGCCAACCGCCGCGATGAAGCTGGCGCAGGTTTCTATCGTCCAGTCTGCCGGTTCCCGCACCTCCGGATGCTCTTTTTTAAGCCAGAGGCCGCAGCGCAGAATAAAACTGTACTGACTTTCACGGGTGCGCGGCCTGAGCACCGACGTTTCCCGCCAGCGCCGGCACCAGTGCACCCAGGCCGGGTCGATTCCTTCCACCGGCTTTTCATACCACTTCGTGTAGTTTCGCATTCTCATCGGGGCGCTGAAAATGCCCAGCGCGGCAAGTGCGTGTGAAACGCGGCCGACGTAACGGGATATCCCCTTGTCTGTCCCGCTCTGCGCGCGCCAGAGGAGTTCAGGCGTAAACGTCTCCAGCCGCGGATCCCGGTTCATGATCATCAGCGTGGCCAGTATGCCTGAGACATGGTTTTTCTGGCTGGCCGGAGCATAACCCAGCGACGTCAGCGTATCCGTCAGCCGTTCCAGCTCCAGATGATAAAAAGCCTGGCCGAAGATGGCAGAGGCGTAGAGGGCGGGTTTGCGTATATCGGGGAGACTGAGCGGATCATGAAAGCCCGCCAGATGCCATGCAAAGGCGGCCATTAACGGACGACCCTCCCTGACTTCCCGGCACAGCGTCAGCCAGCGTTCCTGCGGCCAGCACCAGCAGGGCATGCCGTCTGCATGCATTTTGCGCAGCAATCCGGCTATCACCAGCCCGGTGATTTTGCTGCCGCATCCGCTTCCGGCGGCAATGTCCGTCAGCGGTCTGATGAGGTCCGGCGCAGGCTTCATTCGCAGCATACGGGACCGGCTGTGAGAGCTGGCCAGCGTCGCCTGCTCAGCGGAAGTCAGTGATGTCTCAAGCCGGTATTCAGCAATGTCGAAGGGACGCCAGTTGCTTTGAATCGGTATGTGTTGGCTCATGCTATTTCTCCTCGCTGAAAATGAGATTTGCCAGCCTGATATCTGCCGTTTCAATCGCACCCGCCATCCTGGCGGCAAGATCCCTGCCCGACAGGTGGATATAAATCTGGGTGGTAGCCAGGTCGCGATGTCCCGCATAGGTCGCAAGCTCGTGCAGCTGCCAGCCCGCGCGGGCGAGGTGTGTGAGCCGCAGGTGACGGAAGGTATGGGTTGAGATGTCTGGCATCCCGGACTCCAGCGCCCATCTCCGGACCGTTTTGCTCCAGGTCCAGAATGAGAGCGGCACGCCCTGATTACGATCGGACGCGGAGCGGAACAGGGCGCCTCTGGCAATACCGGTCCGCTTCATCTGCATGAGGTGTGCCGCCAGCACGGGCACTACTGCAGGGCTGTAACAGACAATACGCTCACGCCTGCTCTTGGTGGTTTCTGCCCGGATGCGAATGAGACGGTGAGCAAAATCGAAGTCTTCAATACCCAGTGAGGTGACCTCAGACCGCCGCAGCGCGCCATAATAGGTTAATGCCAGCATAAGGCGGTCACGGAGCGGGGAAGTTGCAGCATGAAAGAGGAAATTCTGCCACTGCGCATCGTCAGGAATACGCGGCAGCTTTACGACGCGGGGAACCAGTCCCCGGCCGGAACTCAGCATGCCTGGCGTGCCGGATCGGGGCAGCGGATTGACCGTGCAGAGATCCAGATACATGAGAAAGTCATACCACAGACGTATCGCCGACAGGCGCAGCTGAAGCGTGGCGCTGGCCGCAGGGAAAGGCATACCGGGTAACTGAGGGCTGATATAAGCGGCCAGATCTTCAAACCGGGCCTTTTCAGGTTCGATCCTGCGCTGACTGCAGAACGCAAAATAATGGCGGAGGGCATTGCGGTAGGCCGTGAGGGTAGCCTGCGCCCGCCCCAGGTCGTATAACAGTTTCAGCCAGCGCTCTGCCAGCAAATGGACACGTTCATTCTGTGGAATCAGCATTGCGTTTACCTCTGTCAGCAGCGTCACTGTCCAAAGTTTACTCAATCAATGTTGCATTCCACATAACTTACTATAAAGCATAATTACTGCTAAAGACATGCACGCGCTCGGCAAAATCCTGCCCCTTTATCTGGAACCACGGTGCGCCCATTTTTATACCGAGTTTTTTGGCGTCTATGTTATTTGGAATTGACTATATTTCATACAACACATGCTGATTTTAG
>NZ_JACVUP010000011.1 GCF_016625195.1 Erwinia sp. S63 | reverse complement strand
CCTGCCTGTCACGCAGGGGGTCGCGGGTTCGAGCCCCGTCCGTTCCGCCACCCTATTTAGGGGCGTAGTTCAATTGGTAGAGCACCGGTCTCCAAAACCGGGTGTTGGGGGTTCGAGTCCCTCCGCCCCTGCCAGAAAACAATCCTTTGCTTCGGCAAAGGATTTTTTTTGTCCAAAATTCAGCATTCAAATCGAAATGTAGTGGTGAAAAGAGATTGAGTTTCACTGAGATCCACTCAACCCCCCTCGAATAAGTTGTATTACTGTGTCAAAACTGGATATTTAAGCAGCTGTCTGATGTGTGCTTGTTGATCGCTATTCTGCAGCCACACCGCATAGAGTGGCCGAACGGCAACAGGTGTATCTGGAATAACCATCAAATCACTATAAATGCTGTGCCATGAATCCGGTAAAAACGCACAAGCACCGGTCGTGTGGAGTAATTCACGTGTCACATGCGCTGAAGTTGTGGTCAATACTGGCACATCATCACTGGACAAATAACTCTCGTGTTGATGAAAATCCGCCCCCCATTCCAGTTTAATGTAATCATATTTTTCACGTTTCTCGGTCTTACGTGCACGGAAAAGCGAGAGAGAAATATGACCAATCTGTTGACTGGTTAATTCATCCATTTTTGGCGCTTCGGTGGTGATCAAAAGATCCAACTGACGCTCATGTAACTGCTTTACCAGTAAATGCCGTTGTGCAATACGCGCTTCAAGATGAAGGCTTTCATGATTCTCATAAAGCGTTTTTAACCAAGGGGTTAGATAAGCTTCCCACAACGATGCGCTGGCGCCTATCGATAGCTCATGATGCTGTTGTGTATGCGAAACTTCCTTTTTAGCCATCAACCAGGTGCTCATCAGGCTCTCTGCATAGGGTAATAAACGCTCACCCGCAGAGGTCAGACGAATATTATTTCGGTGACGGGTGAAAAGGTTAACCCCCAACTGATTTTCCAGCTGACGAATGCGAAAACTAACGGCAGATTGCGTGAGGTAAAGCGCTTCAGCAGCACGCCCGAAATGGCGTGTTCTGCTCACTTCGAGGAAAGTTTTCAGTAATTCCGTATCCACAGCATTCTCCCAAAAAATGTTTGTCGTACTGATTTAAATGTTTTGTTTTACACTCTGTCAAGCCTATCTAATACTCCGCGCCATAAATAGCACGGCCATAAGAGAGTCGGGAGCGTGTAAAATGGCGGATAGCTTCGCAACAACAAATCGTTTCTTTGATAACAAACATTACCCTCGTGGTTTTTCACGTCATGGTGACTTCACCATTAAAGAAGCTCAGCTTCTGGAACGCCACGGTTACGCCTTCAATGAACTGGACCTCGCCAAGCGTGAACCCACGACAGAAGAAGAGCGTTCGTTTTTAGAAGTATGTCGTGGTCTGCGTGAGCCGCAAACGGAAGCTGAACGTGTCTGGTCGAAATATACCGCACGTATTAAGCGTCCTAAGCGTTTCCACACATTGTCTGGCGGTAAGCCGCAGATGGACACTGTGGAAGACTTTAGCGATAGCGATGATTAAAAAATAACGGGGCTTCTCAAGCCCCGTTTTTTATTCCAGACTTTTATGCAGATAGATGAGCAATCGGTCAATGCTGCGATAGCCCACTGCCTCCTGCAAATGCTGTCGCGAAATCCTCTCTTCCTCCGCCAAATCGGCAATCGTCCTGGCCACTTTCAAAATACGTTGCCACGCACGCACAGAAAGACCCAAAGAGTTCAATACGGCTTCCAGCCATACAGCATCTTCCTGCTTCAACTCACAGCACTGGGCAATCTCCGGATTAGATAAATGCGCGTTTACTTTGCCTGCTCGTTGGACTTGCCGCTGACGCGCGGCAAGGACGCGTTTAAGTACGCTCTCGCTACTCTCACTGACTTCCTGTTTATGGCTTAAGGTTCCGCTGGGAAGCAGCGGGATTTCCAGAGACAGATCAAAGCGATCAAGGAACGGACCAGAGAGCCGGCTCAAATAGCGCAGCACCTGTTGTGGCGTGCATCGGTTGTGATTGCCTTGATAATGTCCTGTAGGACTTGGGTTCATGGCACCAATCAACTGAAAGCGGGCTGGATAAGTGACTTTGGCGCGTGCACGGGAAATAGCGATCTCTCCGGATTCAATGGGCTCTCGTAATGCATCCAGTACTTTGCGGTCAAACTCCGGGAGTTCATCCAGAAACAGGACGCCATTATGCGCCAGTGAAATCTCACCTGGCCGCGGGAGTGCACCCCCTCCCACTAATGCATACAGCGACGCACTGTGATGAGGTGCTCTGAATGGCCTTCTGCGCCACTGGTGATGGATATTTCGGCTGCTGACTAAGCTATTAATCGCTGCGCACTCCAGCGCTTCCTGGTCGTCCAGAGGCGGCATAATGCCGGGCAGGCGAGTCGCCAGCATGGTTTTCCCTGTGCCGGGCGGTCCTAGCAGTAACAAGTTATGCCCGCCAGCGGCAGTGATCTCCAGCGCGCGGCGTCCTTGTTCCTGACCGATGATTTCGCTGAGATCCTGGCTTTCCTGTTGCAGAGCCTCAGGTTGATAATGCGCAACAGTGAGTGTTGACTGGTTATGCAGGAAGGCGCAGATCTCGAGTAAATGTTTACCAACCAGCGTTTCCCCTTGTTGAATCAATCCGACATCCTGTTGATTCTCTTCAGCTAACACCATCTGCCTGCCGGCTTGCAATGCGGCCATCGCAGCAGGAATAGAGGCCTGAACGCCACAGAGCGCGCCGTTGAGTGCTAACTCCCCCAGGAACTCATAGTGCGCCAGTTTCGCGTCAGGAAGCTGCTCTGAGGCCGCGAGAATCGCAATGGCGATGGGAAGGTCGTAGCGACCACCTTCTTTTGGCAGGTCGGCAGGAGCCAAATTGATGGTGACGCGTTTCGCCGGGAAGGTGAATCCGCTATTGATAATGGCACTGCGCACCCGTTCGCGGGCCTCCTTTACCGTGGTTTCGGGCAGGCCAACCAGCGTCAAAGCGGGCAAGCCCTTACTGATATGTACTTCGACCGTCACCAATGGTGCCTGCACACCGAGCGCCGCGCGTGTTAAAACCTTTGATAAAGACATAATCACTCCTTGTTGTCTTCATCATGCGGGGGGCAAATTCCGAATACGAATGCGATTAAAAAATATCAGCGCCTGATTCCAGCGAATCGCTGGTTTTTACGGGACGTTCGCAGCAATTGAGAGCGATATCGCAAAACTAAAAGGGCGATTACGCCGCGTACGTAATGAAAAATATTCACATCTAAAAATAACCTTTAACTTACAAGGCGATAACCCAAGCCGATTACTCGCGTCATAAAAAAACATTATGAAAATAATTGTCAATGCGTGGATAACTATGGTAACTCTGTAGGTATTACTTCGAACAATCGAAAAAACAGACAACACATGAAAGCCCTTCTACAAGTGATTAGCCTAGTCGTGATTAGCGTGGTGGTGATTATTATCCCACCGTGCGGGGCATCGCTTGGAGAAAGAAAGGCTTAAAAATCAAGCCCGGAATTCCAAAAACCCCCGCACCGAAAGGTCCGGGGGTTTTTTTTCGACCTGGCTAAATATCAGCGAATCAGCGAGGAACAGATTATGAGCAGTAGCATAAAATTCTGTTGTTCCCCCAGGAATACAGGAGAATAATGATGACAGGTGCACAGTGGGTAGTTCAGGCTTTACGCGCGCAGAGTGTCGACACAGTGTTTGGCTATCCTGGCGGCGCAATCATGCCAGTGTACGATGCGCTCTACGATGGCGGCGTGGAACACCTACTGTGTCGTCATGAGCAAGGTGCAGTGATGGCGGCGATCGGTTATGCCCGTGCCACCGGTAAAACTGGCGTGTGTATCGCCACTTCCGGTCCCGGCGCCACTAACCTGATCACCGGTTTGGCAGATGCGTTTATGGATTCCATCCCGGTTGTCGCAATCACCGGTCAGGTTTCATCTGCGTTCATCGGCACCGATGCCTTCCAGGAAATCGACGTTCTCGGCCTGTCATTAGCCTGCACCAAACACAGTTTCCTGGTTGAATCCCTCGAAGATTTGCCTTCCGTGATGGCCGAAGCCTTTGCCATCGCCCAGTCTGGCCGCCCCGGCCCGGTTCTGGTGGATATCCCGAAAGACATCCAAATTGCCAGTGCCGATTTAACCCCACACCTGTTGCCGGTTGAAGAGACGATCAGTCACTCGCCAGAGCATATCGCGGAAGCCTGCGCATTGATGGCGCAGTCGCATAAGCCAATACTGTATATCGGCGGCGGTGTGGGCATGGCGCAAGCGGTGCCTGCATTACGTGCCATGGCTGAAGCAACCGGCATCCCAACGGTGTCCACGTTGAAAGGCCTGGGAAGTGCAGACGTCAGTAGCGATCTCTATCTCGGCATGTTGGGTATGCACGGCACCAAAGCCGCCAACCTTGCAGTACAGTCCTGTGATTTATTGATTGCGGTTGGCGCGCGCTTTGACGACCGCGTCACCGGCAAGTTAGACACCTTCGCCCCGCATGCGAATGTCATTCATATCGATATCGATCCGGCCGAGTTGAACAAATTGCGTCGCGCGCACGTTTCATTGCAGGGTGATTTGAACCAAGTGCTGCCCGCGTTGAGTATGCCGATGCAGATTGAGGGCTGGCGTACCGAAGTGAAAGCGATGAAAGCCGAGTTTGACTGGCGTTACGATCATCCAGGTGAGGCGATTTATGCGCCGCTGCTGCTGAAACAGCTCTCCGATCGTAAAGCGGACAGCGCCGTGGTGACCACCGATGTGGGGCAGCACCAGATGTGGGCTGCGCAGCACATGAGCTTCACTCAGCCAGAGAACTTCATCACCTCCAGCGGCCTGGGTACCATGGGCTTTGGTCTGCCAGCCGCTATCGGCGCGCAGGTTGCCCGCCCGCAAGACACCGTGATCTGCGTGTCAGGCGATGGCTCAATCATGATGAACATTCAGGAGTTGGGCACCATCAAGCGCGGTAAGCTGCCGGTGAAAATCCTGCTGCTGGATAACCAACGTTTAGGCATGGTGCGCCAGTGGCAGCAGCTGTTCTTTGATGGCCGCTACAGTGAAACCATCCTCACCGATAACCCCGATTTCCTTACGCTGGCCAGCGCGTTTGATATCCCAGGCCAGCACATTAGCCGTAAAGATCAGGTCGACGCCGCGATAGATGCTCTGCTGAACAGTGAAGGTCCTTACTTCCTGCATGTTTCGATTGATGAGCATGAAAACGTCTGGCCATTGGTACCGCCGGGTGCCAGCAATGCAAATATGATGGAGAAAACCGCATGAACCAGCATCAATTGTCTATCGAAGCCCGCTTCCGCCCTGAAATATTGGAGCGCATTTTGCGTGTTGTCCGCCACCGTGGTTTCCAGGTGTGCTCGATGAACATGGCATCTGCGATCAACGCTGAAAACATTAACATCGAAATGACCGTTGCCAGCCAGCGTTCGGTCGATTTACTGTCTTCACAGTTAAGCAAACTCATGGATGTCGCCTGTGTCGAGATCCAGCAACAGACATCACAACAAATCCGCGCTTAGTCGCCAAAGGAAATAGCAATGAGTACGAAGAAAGCAGACTTTATTTGGTTCAACGGGGAGATGGTTAAGTGGGAAGACGCTAAGGTTAGCGTCATGTCTCACGCACTGCACTACGGTACTTCAGTGTTTGAAGGCGTACGTTGCTACGACTCACACAAAGGCCCAGTGGTGTTCCGTCACCGTGAACACATGCAGCGTCTGCACGACTCCGCCAAAATCTATCGTTTTCCTATCGCCGCCTCTGTTGATGAGCTGATGGAAGCGTGCCGCGAAGTGATTCGTGTGAACAAACTGAAAAGCGCTTACATTCGTCCATTGGCGTTTGTTGGCGACGTAGGTCTGGGTGTGAACCCACCAGATGGCTACACCACCGACGTGATCATCGCTGCTTTCCCATGGGGTGCTTACCTGGGTGCTGAAGCACTGGAAAACGGTATCGATGCGATGGTGTCTTCATGGAACCGTGTTGCACCGAATACCCTGCCAACCGCGGCTAAAGCCGGTGGTAACTACCTCTCCTCACTGTTGGTCGGCAGCGAAGCGCGTCGCCACGGCTATCAGGAAGGTATCGCTCTCGACACCAACGGCTATATTTCAGAAGGTGCTGGCGAAAACTTGTTCGAAGTGAAAGATGGCATTCTGTTCACGCCGCCGTTCACTTCTTCAGCCCTGCCGGGCATCACCCGTGACGCCATCATCAAGCTGGCGATCGACCTGGGTATTGAAGTGCGTGAGCAAACCCTGTCACGTGAATCCCTGTACCTGGCTGACGAAGTGTTCATGTCCGGTACGGCAGCAGAAATCACCCCGGTACGCAGCGTTGATGGTATCCAGGTGGGTGCAGGTAAACGTGGTCCAGTCACCACCAAAATTCAGAGCGCATTCTTCGGCCTGTTCACCGGTGAAACCGAAGACAAGTACGGCTGGTTGGATCAGGTTAATCCATAACAAGACAGTTACGCGGGTGCAGCTGCGCCCGCGTCATATTTCAGACTGGAGTAAATAGAGCATGCCTAAGTACCGTTCTGCCACTACCACCCATGGCCGTAATATGGCGGGTGCCCGCGCCTTGTGGCGCGCCACAGGGATGACCGATGACGATTTCGGCAAGCCGATTATCGCCGTAGTTAACTCATTCACCCAGTTCGTACCGGGCCACGTGCACCTGCGCGATATGGGCAAGCTGGTGGCTGAGCAAATCGAAGCTGTCGGTGGTGTTGCTAAAGAGTTCAACACCATCGCGGTGGATGACGGTATCGCCATGGGTCATGGCGGCATGCTGTATTCACTGCCTTCGCGCGAGCTGATCGCCGACTCCGTAGAGTACATGGTTAACGCACACTGCGCCGATGCCATGGTGTGTATCTCTAACTGCGACAAAATCACTCCCGGCATGTTGATGGCAGCACTGCGTCTCAATATCCCGGTGATCTTTGTCTCCGGTGGCCCGATGGAAGCCGGTAAAACCAAGCTGTCCGACAAAATCATCAAGCTGGATCTGGTTGATGCGATGATCCAGGGTGCGAACCCGAACGTCAGCGATGAAGACAGCGATAAAATCGAGCGTTCTGCCTGTCCAACCTGCGGTTCTTGCTCAGGGATGTTCACCGCCAACTCCATGAACTGTCTGGCCGAAGCGCTGGGCCTGGCACAGCCGGGTAACGGCTCACTGCTGGCGACCCACGCCGACCGTAAAGAGCTGTTCCTCAATGCCGGTAAGCGCATCGTTAGCCTGACGAAAAAATATTACGAGCAGGAGGATGAGCGCGTATTACCACGCAACATCGCTACCAAAGCGGCATTTGAGAATGCGATGACGCTGGATATCGCCATGGGCGGTTCCACCAACACCGTTCTGCACCTGCTGGCAGCGGCGCAGGAAGGCGAAATCGAATTCAACATGTCGGATATCGATCGCCTGTCACGTAAAGTGCCGCACCTGTGCAAAGTGGCACCAAGTACGCCGAAATATCACATGGAAGATGTGCACCGTGCGGGTGGCGTTGTTGCGATTCTGGGCGAATTAGATCGTGCAGGGCTGATCGACACCAGTGCGCGCAACGTTCTGCAGCAGAGCATGCGTGAAACGCTGGATCAGTACGACATCATGCTGACCAATGACGAAGCGGTGAAGAAAATGTTCCGCGCGGGCCCAGCCGGTATTCGTACCACGCAGGCATTCTCACAGGATTGCCGCTGGGACACGCTGGATGATGACCGTAAAGAGGGTTGTATCCGTACTCGTGAGCACGCGTTCTCTCAGGATGGTGGTCTGGCAGTGTTGTACGGCAACATCTCTGAAGATGGTTGTATCGTGAAAACCGCCAGCGTGGACGCGGAATTGCTGACCTTTAAAGGTCCGGCCAAAGTCTACGAAAGCCAGGATGATGCGGTTGCCGCGATCCTCGGTGGCAAAGTGGTGGCAGGCGACTGCGTGGTGATCCGCTACGAAGGGCCGAAAGGCGGTCCGGGCATGCAGGAAATGCTGTATCCAACCACTTATCTGAAATCGATGGGTCTGGGCAAAGCCTGTGCGCTGATCACCGATGGTCGTTTCTCGGGTGGTTCTTCCGGTCTCTCTGTCGGTCACATCTCGCCAGAAGCGGCAAGCGGCGGCACCATTGCGCTGATCCAGGATGGCGACATGATCGAGCTGGATATCCCGAACCGTCGTATCCATCTGGATCTGCCAGACAACGAAATCCATGCTCGTCGTGAAAAAGAGCAGGCGCGTGGCGAAGCGGCTTACACACCACACAATCGTGAACGTGCCGTGTCCTTCGCTCTGCGTGCTTATGCATCACTCGCGACCAGCGCTGATAAAGGCGCGGTACGCGATAAGTCCAAGCTGGGAGGCTAACAACTGATGGCTGAGTCTCAACCGCTACCCGCGTCGCCTAACGGCGCGGAGTATCTGCGCGCAGTGCTGCGTGCGCCTGTGTATGAAATTGCCCATGTCACGCCGCTGCAAAAAATGGAAAAAATTTCATCGCGTCTCGGCAACACCATTCTGGTGAAGCGTGAGGATCGTCAGCCGGTGCACAGCTTCAAGCTGCGCGGGGCGTACGCGATGATTGCCGGGCTGACCGAAGAGCAAAAAGCACGCGGCGTGATTACGGCTTCGGCCGGTAACCACGCGCAGGGTGTGGCGCTTTCGGCCAGCACGCTTGGCATCAAATCACTGATTGTGATGCCGTTGGCCACGGCAGACATCAAGGTTGATGCAGTGCGCGCATTTGGCGGTGAGGCTTATCTGTTTGGTGCTAACTTCGACGAGGCAAAAGCCAAAGCGATTGAGCTGGCCGAGCAGCAGGGCTACACCTTTGTGCATCCGTTTGACCACCCGGCAGTGATTGCCGGACAGGGCACATTGGCGATGGAACTGTTGCAGCAGGATGCGCATATCGATCGCGTCTTCGTGCCAGTTGGCGGTGGCGGTCTGGCGGCGGGCGTGGCGGTGCTGATCAAACAGCTGATGCCGCAGATCAAAGTGATCGCGGTGGAGTCGGAAGATTCGGCCTGCCTGAAAGCGGCACTGGATGCCGGCGAGCCGGTGGATCTGGCGCGTGTCGGGTTGTTTGCTGAAGGCGTGGCGGTGAAGCGCATCGGCAGTGAAACTTTCCGCCTGTGCAAAGAGTATCTCGATGACATCATCACCGTGGACAGCGATGCCATCTGCGCGGCAGTGAAAGACCTGTTTGAAGATGTGCGTGCGGTGGCGGAACCCTCTGGGGCGCTGGCGCTGGCAGGGATGAAGAAGTACATCCAGCAGCACGACATCAAAGGCGAGCGCCTCGCGCACGTCTTGTCGGGCGCCAACGTTAACTTCCACGGTCTGCGCTATGTGTCAGAACGATGTGAAATTGGTGAACAGCGCGAAGCGTTGCTGGCGGTGACGATTCCAGAACAGCAGGGCAGTTTCCTGCGTTTCTGTCAGACGCTGGGTGGCCGTTCCATCACCGAGTTCAACTATCGCTATGCGGATGCCGATAACGCCTGCATCTTCGTTGGGGTGCGCTTAACGCGCGGTCTGGAAGAGCGCAGTGAAATCATCAGCCAGCTCAGCGAAGGTGGATATCAGGTGGTGGATCTGTCTGATGATGAGATGGCGAAGCTGCACGTGCGCTACATGGTGGGTGGTCGTCCATCGAAGCCTTTGCGCGAGCGCTTATTCAGCTTTGAATTCCCGGAAGCGCCGGGCGCGCTGCTGAAATTCCTGCAGACGCTGGGCGCGCACTGGAATATCTCGCTGTTCCACTATCGCAGCCACGGCACCGATTTTGGTCGCGTGCTGGCGGCCTTCGAAGCCAACGATCAAGAGCCGGATTTCGAAACCCATCTCACGGCGTTGGGCTACGAATGGCACGATGAAGCGAATAACCCGGCGTTCCGCTTCTTCCTCGCCGGGCAGTAACTACAGCAGGTTCCAGAAAGCACTGATAAGCGGCTCCCCGAGCCGCTTTTTTTGTACACAGACGCCCAGTTCCAGCGGCGCCACCGACTCGACATTCTCCAGCGTCAGCACGCGATTACGCACCGGCTCCGGGCTGTTCTCCAGCACCACATCCGGCAGCAGCGCAATGCCACATCCCAGCGCCACCATCGACACAATCGCCTCATGCCCGGAAACCGTAGCGTAAATTTGCGGATTGGGAATGCGATGGCGGCGGAACCACAAATCAATACCGCGTCGTGCAGGCCCTTGTTCCGGCACGATAAACGGAATCTGCGACCAGTCAGGATTATCCTGCGTCGCCTGGCCTCGCACCGGACAAGGCAGCGCCGGGGCGATCAGCACCAGCGGAATAATGCCTAATGGCGTAAAATCTATGCTGGCTGGCAGCGATTCGGGACGACCGGCAATCGCTAAATCCGCTTCACCCGACTGCACCATCTCAATCGCGTCGGCGGCGTCACCGGTGGTGAGTTTGATTTCCACCTGTGGATGTTCTGCACGGAAGCGATCGAGAATTGGAGGCAGATGGCTGTAGGCGGCGGTCACCGAGCAGAACAGGCGCAGCTCGCCGCTCAGTGAAGGGCCGTTCAGATCCATTACGTGGCGCAGCTGTTGATATTGCAACAAGGTTTGCTGAGCAAATTGCTTGAGGCGTTCACCGGCTTCAGTCAGCGTCACGGTGCGGTTATCACGCAGGAACAGCGCGTGACCGACATCCTCTTCTAGACGCTGAATCTGGCGAGAGAGCGTGGAAGGGCTGACGTGCATAGCACGCGCGGTGCGACCAAAGTGACAGCTTTCGGCCAGATGAAGAAAGAGCTTCAGGTCTCGTAAATCCATGCGCGTTTCACCTCAACGTGTTGTTGCAAATTCTGCAATGTGACCTTGCTAATATATCAATTTAAGCAATGGATTTCCTGTCATATGATGGGGTCATTCGCGGCACTGAATACGGTGTCGTTACCGAACAAAAGCAAACACAACATCTAACCGGAGTACCCATGGCTAACTACTTCAACACATTGAATCTGCGCAACCAGTTAGCGCAGTTAGGCAAATGTCGTTTCATGTCACGCGATGAATTCGCGGATGGCGCTAGCTTCCTGAAAGGCAAGAAAGTCGTTATCGTTGGCTGTGGCGCTCAGGGTCTGAACCAGGGCCTGAACATGCGTGATTCCGGTCTGGATATCGCTTATGCACTGCGTGCTGAAGCGATTGCTGAGAAGCGTGCTTCTTTCCGCAAAGCGACCGATAACGGTTTCAAAGTGGGTACTTACGAAGAGCTGATCCCGCAGGCGGATCTGGTGGTTAACCTGACGCCAGACAAGCAGCACTCAGCGGTAGTTAAAGCGGTACAGCCTCTGATGAAAGATGGCGCAGCGCTGGGCTACTCACACGGTTTCAACATCGTTGAATCGGGTGAAACCATCCGTAAAGACATCACCGTGGTGATGGTTGCGCCGAAGTGCCCAGGTACCGAAGTGCGTGAAGAGTACAAGCGTGGTTTCGGTGTGCCAACCCTGATTGCGGTTCACCCAGAAAACGATCCAAAAGGCGAAGGCCTGGCGATTGCTAAAGCCTGGGCTGCTGCCACCGGCGGCGACCGTGCTGGCGTACTGGAATCTTCTTTCGTTGCGGAAGTGAAATCTGACCTGATGGGTGAGCAGACTATCCTGTGCGGTATGCTGCAGGCCGGTTCTCTGTTGTGCTTCGATAAGCTGGTGGCTGAAGGTCACGACGCGGCTTACACCGAAAAACTGATTCAGTTCGGCTGGGAAACCATCACCGAATCACTGAAGTTCGGCGGCATCACTCTGATGATGGATCGTCTGTCTAACCCGGCGAAAATCCGTGCTTACGCACTGTCTGAGCAGCTGAAAACCATCATGGCTCCGCTGTTCCAGAAGCACATGGATGACATCATCTCTGGCGAATTCTCTTCCGGTATGATGGCTGACTGGGCGAACGACGACAAAAACCTGCTGACCTGGCGTGAAGAGACCGGCGCAACTGCGTTCGAGAACGCACCACAGTTCGACGGTAAAATCGAAGAGCAGGAATACTACGACAAAGGCGTTGTGATGGTTGCGATGGTGAAAGCAGGCGTTGAGCTGGCCTTCGAAACCATGATCGACGCCGGCATCATTGAAGAGTCTGCTTACTACGAATCACTGCACGAGCTGCCGTTGATCGCGAACACCATCGCACGTAAGCGTCTGTATGAAATGAACGTGGTTATCTCTGATACCGCAGAATACGGTAACTACCTGTTCTCCTTCGCCGCAGTTCCACTGCTGAAAGAGTTCATGACCACCCTGCAGCCGGGCGATCTGGGCAAAGCGATTGAAGGCACTCAGGTTGATAACGCGCAGCTGCGTGATGTTAACGAAGCCGTTCGTCAGCACCCAATCGAAGCGGTTGGCCGCAAACTGCGTGGCTACATGACCGACATGAAGCGTATCGCAGTTGCTGGCTAAGCCACACGCGACACCGTTTTCAGCACAAGAAGAACCCCGGCTTGCCGGGGTTTTTTTATGCCTGAACAGATAGGTTTCTCACACCCAGACACGACAAAACACCATTGAGCCGTAACGCATGGCGATCACGCAGTCCGGGGCCCTTAGGGTCTGGCGTCCTCGCGCCGCTAACGCGGTGCCCTCACGTCATTCGCCCGTATCTCAATTCCTACCCAATAAAAAACCCGGCCTGAGCCGGGTTCATCATATCAATCTTCAACTATCATACCGCTTCGTACAGCGTCTGATGGCGTGTCTCTTTACAGGCAATCAACGCGATCAGCGTCAGTACCGCCATTGAAGCCAGATAGAAACCAACCGCCTGCAAACCGTAGTTGGCGTTTAGCCAGGTCGCAATATATGGCGCAACAGATGCACCCAAAATCGACGACAGATTGTAAGAGAAGGATGCGCCGGTATAACGCACTTCGGTCGGGAACAGCTCTGGCAGCAGTGCACCCATCGGCCCAAAGGTGAGACCCATAATGCTCAGGCCCAGCAGCAGGAAGCCCATCACCAGAATCTGTGAGCCTGAACCCAGCAGCATCGGGAACATCAGTGCGAAGGCGATGATCAACA
Organism: Erwinia sp. S63; assembly: GCF_016625195.1. Lineage (GTDB taxonomy): Bacteria > Pseudomonadota > Gammaproteobacteria > Enterobacterales > Enterobacteriaceae > Pantoea. Next base: position 218,763 of record NZ_JACVUP010000011.1, on the reverse strand, counting down.
AAGTAATGGTGATCATGGTACGACGACGGCCATAGCGGTCTGCCAGCAGGCCCGCAATCGGCACCATCACACCAAAACCAATCACCGCCACCATCAGCATCCACAGGAAGCTGTTACGCGAATATCCCAGACCGGCAGGCGCAGCTGCGGTGCCGTAGCTCATGGAGTAGACGGTCATGATGTAGAACAGCGTATAGGTCGCCAGCATAATAAAGGTGCCGAGGATGGTGGCGGTAAGATGCTTGCTCAGCAGCGTGCCGATCGGCATTTTGACCTGCTTATTCTCTTTCTGCACTTTGGCAAATACCGGGCTCTCATGCAGCGAAACGCGCACATACAAGCCAATCAGTACCAGTACTGCAGAAAGGATAAACGGCACGCGCCAGCCCCAGTTCATGAACTGCTCATCGGTCAGCAGCCAGGAGAGCAGCAGGAAAGTGCCGTTGGCGAAGAAGAAGCCAATCGGTGCGCCAAGCTGTGGGAACGAACCATAAAGCGCACGTTTTTTCGCTGGCGCATTTTCGGTTGCCAGCAGGGCAGCGCCGCCCCATTCACCACCAAGACCCAGGCCCTGACCAAAGCGCGCCAGCGCCAGCAGCAGCGGAGCAGCAACGCCAATGGTTTGGTATCCAGGCAGCAGACCGATCAATACGGTGGAGACACCCATGGTCAGCAGCGATGCTACCAGGGTGGCTTTACGGCCTACTCGGTCGCCAAAGTGACCGAACAGCGCAGAACCAATCGGGCGCGCGACGAAGGCGATAGCGAACGTAGCCAGCGACTGTAGCGTTGCTACCGTGGCATCACCCTGCGGGAAGAAAATATGCGGAAAGACGATCACGGCCGCAGTGGCATAAATATAGAAATCGAAGAATTCGATCGCGGTGCCGACAAGCGATGCCACGACCACTTTTCCGCGTGAGTTTACCGGCGTGTCGTCGTGTTTTTTGTCGAGTGTTTCTGTGATGGAGGCTTGCATGACTGTTTCTTAATTGTAAATGTAGACAGAGAATCTTACGCACCTGTTTTGCGGCATTCAATGACGAAAACCCGCGTCAGAACAGGCATTTTCGGCGAAAAAGTGGATAATTTCTGAGTTGCTGCAATCGGCGGGGGATGGGAACGGGAAGTGTCACTTTTTTGGCGGGAATCTCTGCAAAAGGGCCAAATTAAAGTGACCCTTTAGCGTTTCCTGCTGGTTTTTGCTGAAATAGTAGCCAGCAGGAAACATTTTTAGCTGTTAGGGCAAATGTAACAATCTTGCCATGTCATTTGCTCTGGTGCGGCTGCGGCATCTCTTTATCATCCTTGTATTTTGCGGTGGCTATCCACGCGGCGCAGAACAGTGTCAGACGGGCAAAGAAGTAAAAGAACGCCATTAATCCCAGCACTGAACCAAAGGCTGCCCCAGAGGGCGAAGTGGCCAGCTTTGGCAGCGTCAGCGTCATCACAAACTTAATCACTTCAAAACCAATCGCCGCCAGCAGCGTGCCGCGAAATAGTGCTTTTTTGCGCGGCTTATGGCGCGGCAGAATCCAGAAAATCCATAGGAACAACAGATAGTTGGCGAAAATTGAGATCGACAGCGCAATGATGGTCATTGCCGGGCGCAGCCACTCGATATCCTCTAAGCCTAACGCATTGACGATGGCATTCTGCGCGGCACCGGCAATGGAGGTCAGCGACAGGGTAATCACCAGCGCCAGCATCAGACCCAGCAGCGACACCAGGTCACGCGCGTATTTCTTCCACAGCTTCTCCTGGTCGTCCGGCTTACGCTCCCAGACATCGCGCGACTGCGCGCGCACCGCCTCGCGCAGGTTGCCCATCCAGTTAATGCCAGAGTAGAGCGCCAGCAGCAAACCGGTTAACCCGACCGTCGCGCGCTGCTGAATCGCGGTGTTCACGGTGTTCTTTAGCGTAGTGGCCAGCGTCGGATCGCTGATGCTGTTAACGATTTTGTTGATCAACTCGGTGAGTAAATCCTGATTCGACGCCAGCACAAAACCGACTGCCGCAAAGGAGACCATCAAAATCGGTATCAGAGAGAGGAAAGAGAAGTAAGTGATCGCCGCGCCAAACTGGCTGCCGAGGCGATCGTTAAACCGATCCAGCGCGCGCATAAAATGCGCCACCGCCGGGATGGCCTGGAACCAGGCCGCAAAGCGCGACACGTTCTGGATCGAGCCATCCACGGTTTTATTACCGGTCTTGATATCAATAAGCGGCTTCTGATCAGCCGCCGGTACTTTGTTAGGTTTGTCTGTCATAGACGATTAGCATCCTGTTCACTGCGAAATTAAAATTATAGCTCGTCAGGTGACATACTCCTGTAGTACCTGGCTTAACCACTCCATAAACACCCGCACACGGCGTGCCACATTGCGGCGATGCGGATAAAGCAACGAAATCGGCATCGGCTTGGCCGGGAAGTGATGCAGCACTTCCACTAACTGTCCTGATTCCAGTAATGGCTGCACGCCAATCGCCGGCACCTGAATAATGCCCAGCCCGGCAATGCAGGCGGCACGATAGGTTTCAGTGCTGTTCACCGTCACCACGCCGCCAGTCTGAACGTAATGGCACTGCTTGCCATCAAAGTATTCAAACCCCAAAGAGGGCTGGCCCAACTGCTGGGTGTAATGCACCATCGCGTGCTGCGCCAGATCTTCGAGGCGCACCGGCATGCCGAAGCGGGAAAGGTAGTCGGGACTGGGCCAGTTAATCAAGGCATGTGATCCGATTTTTCGCGCAATCAGACCTGAATCTTTCAGCTCGCCCACGCGGATCACGCAGTCAAAACCTTCACGAATCACATCCACCTGGCGATCGCTGCTGCTAAGCTCAATTTCGATGCCGGGATAATGCTGCAGAAATTCTGGCAGACGCGGCAGGATAAATCCGGTGGCCATGGCGACGGACATATCGACCCGCAGCTTGCCGCTTAGCGTGCCGGGATCGTGCTGGAACAGGCTGTCCATGTCATCGAGCATCGATAACAAATCGAGACAGCGATCGTAATACACCAGCCCATCCTGGGTGAGATGCACACGTCGCGTGGTGCGATGCAGCAAACGTGTGCCCATTTGATTTTCCAGCGCCTGTAACTGGCGCGATACGCTGCCTTTCGGTAGTCCAAGACTTTCAGCTGCACGGGTGAAACTGCCCATTTCTGCCACCCGCACAAAAACCTGCATTGCGTGAATTTTATCCATGTTGTTCACCGATTGTTGTTGTTAGTGAAACAGTGCTGCGTATTCCTCTGCGTTTATAGATCAATTTATAGCGAATATCCTTATCCCGTGTTCAATTTTCCATCTGGAGCGAAACATGAGTCATAAAATTGCATTGATTACCGGCGGTAACCGCGGTTTGGGCAAGAATGGTGCGCTGAAACTGGCGGCCAAAGGTGTGGATATCCTTTTTACCTATCGTGGTCACGCGGATGAAGCACAGGCTGTGGTGAAAGAGATTGAAGCCTTGGGCGCACGTGCGGTGGCGTTACAGCTGGATGTCGGCGACAGCAGCACCTTCGACAGCTTCGTGGCGCAGGTGAAAGAGACACTGCAAAAAACCTGGCAACGCGACAACTTTGATTATTTAGTGAACAATGCCGGTCACGGTCACTACAAGTTGTTTGCGGAAACCACCGAAGAGGAGTTTGATGCGCTGATCAACGTGCACTTCAAAGGGCCTTACTTCCTGACGCAGAAGCTGCTGCCGCTGATTATCGATGGTGGCCGCATCTTGAATATCTCCAGCGGATTAACGCGCATGACGCTGCCGGGTTCAGGCACCTATGCCTCGGTGAAAGGGGCGATGGAAGTGCTGACGCGCTATCAGGCCAAAGAGCTGGGCGAGCGTCGTATTCGCGTCAATATTCTGGCGCCGGGTGCGATTGAAACTGATTTCGGCGGTGGACGCGTGCGCGATACCAAAGATCTCAACGATCACATTGCCTCGGTGACATCGCTGGGCCGCGTTGGCCAGCCAGATGATATTGGTGACGCCATCAGCGCCATCCTGAGCGAAGAAACCGGCTGGATCACCGCGCAGCGTATTGAAGCTTCAGGTGGGCAGGCCTTGTAAGAATGCACGATTAAGCACGCTGTAATAATGCGCGATAAATCGCGCCGCTACGTAACCGTGTGCAAATGGCCGTAGCGGCGCAATTTATTGCGCGTATTTTAGATCTCAATCGTCCCGTCAATCACGGTCACCGTCTGACCGCCAATCCAGATGGCCTCACCGCTAAAACTCACCTGAATCCGTCCTTCACGCTGAATGGCGCTGCCCTGACGTGCGCGATAATCCTCAGTTTTCCCCTGCGCCGCAAAGTAACGTGCCAGACAGGCGTTGGCGCTGCCGGTTACCGGATCTTCGGTCAGGCTGCCGTTCTCAACCAGCAGCGCGCGCACTTCGTATTGCTCGCCGCAATCCTCTGGCAGCGGGCCAAACAGCGCAGTCCCATTGACGTCGGCATGCTTTTGCAAGCGCAGCAGATCCGCCGCGCTGGCCTGCACATCCAGCACCGCCTGTGCGCTGTTCATCGGAATCAGCAGCCAGCGAATGCCCATATCGACAATGGTCGGCGCCTGGTGGGTGTCAAAGGCCTCGCTGTTCAATGCGCTGCTCATCAACGCGTCATCAAATGGCGTCAAGGTCACGTTGGGTGCCGCAAAGGCCAGCGTGCCATCCTCGCTAATGCGCACATCCACCAGGCCAACGCCGCACTCTTGCACGATCTTACCCGGCGTTTTCACTTGCCAACCTGCTTCTAACAAGGCATGAGCCGTACCCAGCGTCGGATGCCCGGCAAACGGCAATTCCCCTTCGGTGGTAAAAATGCGCACCCGGTAATCGGCCGCAGCATCCTGTGTTGGCAGGACAAAGGTGGTTTCCGACAAATTGGTCCAACGGGCAATAGCAGCCAGCTGGGCGTCACTTAATCCCTGTGCATCCATGATCACTGCCAGCGGATTACCTTTGAACGCTGATGAGGTAAACACATCCACCTGCTTAAACGCGACTTTCATTTTCACTCCTTGCTGGTTGAGGCACTCTGACATCCTGATTTACATCCTGCAGATTGCTAATGGCAGCCAACAGGACTATGAATAGGTTAAGAATTCTGGAATCGGAGTCCGCTATGTTAAAAGTTCTTGGTCGTACTTCATCAATCAACGTGCGCAAAGTTCTGTGGTTGTGTTCAGAACTGGATATCGCGTATGAGCTTGAACCCTGGGGTGAAGACCCGCAATCGCTGCACTCGGCGGAATTCATGGCGCTCAACCCCAATGCCATGGTGCCGGTGATCATCGAAGATGACTTCGTGATGTGGGAATCCAACGCCATTCTGCGCTATCTCGCCAACAGCAATGGCGGCGACTGGCTCTATCCTGAAAACCCACGTGCGCGTGCACCGGTAGATCAGTGGATGGACTGGCAGGCCACTGAACTCAATACTTCCTGGCGCTATGCGTTTATGTCACTGGTGCGCAACTCGCCCGCCCATCAGGATCCGCGTTTGCTGGCCGCCGCGATTAAAGGCTGGACGCACACCATGAATATTCTTGACCAGCATCTGCAAAAAACCGGGCGCTACGTCGCAGGACGCAACTTCTCACTGGCCGATATTCCGGTAGGGCTGGCCGTTAACCGCTGGTTTGAAACTCCGCTTGAGCACCCTGACTTCCCAGCCGTGCAACTCTATTACGAGCGTCTGACCGAGCGTGAGGGTTACACCACCTGGGGCCGCAACGGCAAACCCTGATCCTGTCCCGGTGCCAGGCCTGTGATTTCGCAGGCAAGCGCGCCGGTGCGTTTCAGCGCCCACGTATAACGTTCATCAAACGGGTAACAGCAGGAGAGGCGCAGCGCGTGTTTATAACGATCGCTCAGCGTGTAGAGCGCGCCCGGTGTGACGCAAATCTGCTCCTGCAATAACCGATGAAACATCTCCACGGTGTCGACTTTACCCGGCAACTCCACCCAAAACACAAAGCCTCCTTTTGGCAGCGTCGCGCGTGTCCCCTGCGGAAAATGGCGCGCCATGATGCCGCGCGCCGCATCGAGATTGGCGGCATAGCGGCGGCGCAGCGAGCGCAGATGATGATCGTAGCCGCCGCTGGCGAGAAATTCTGCGAGGGTTTCACATAGCAACCGCGATTCAGACATCGAAGAGACGGCTTTCAAACGGGCGATTGTCTGATGGAAACGACCGGCCGCGGTCCAGCCAACGCGGAAGTCCGGCGCCACGGTTTTGGTAAAACTGGTGCAGTAAATCACCCAGCCATCGCTATCAAAAGCTTTCACCGGCGGTGAGAGTGGCCAGTCAAACTGCAGCTCGTCGTACAGCCCATCTTCCAGCATCGGGACGTGGTAAGTATTCACTAACTTTGCCAGCCGCTTCTTATTCTCCAGTGGCATCACATAGCCGAGCGGATTCTGCGCGCCGGGCATGGCAATCAGCGCCTGAATGCGCTTCTCCTGCAACAACATCTCCAGCGCATCCAGCGACAACCCTTGCTGAGGATCGGTGGGAATCTCCAGCGCCTTCAGGCCCAGAGAGGCGAGCAGGGGGAACAGGAAGAAGTAAGTGGGAGATTCCAGCCCAATGCAGTCGCCAGGCTTGGTCACCGCCCGCAGCGCCAGCTGTAACGCTTCCATGCAGCCATGGGTGAGGGTGATCTCTTGCGCGGTCAGATTGATACCGGTGTGCAGACTGCGACGTGCAATCTCCTCCCGTAAGCGCTCACTACCCGGCGGAAGCGCATAACGCCCGATGATGTCGGGGTTATGCCGCAAAATGCCTGAGGTGATTCGACCTAAGCGCGCTGCCGGATAAAAGGTACCATCCTGAGGACAGGCCAGAGAGATATTGGTGTAATCAGCGTTATTTTGCGCGGCAAACACCTGCTCAATCAGTTCCAGCTTCTGCGTGCTCGGGTCGTTGATTTTCGCGGGCAGCGGTTTGACCGGACGCGTCACGGCCGGCATCACACCACGCACGTAATAGCCCGATTGCGGACGAGCTTCGATTAGGCCGCGATCTTCAAGGATTTGCCAGGCATTGAGTACGGTATTGACGCTAACCTGATGCGATTGTGCCACGCGGCGGATGGCAGGCAGCCGTTTTCCCGGCTTCAGCGTGCCCTGATGAATCGACTCGGCAAAGCTATCTGCCAGCTGCTGATACAGCGTTTGACCGGATGAGAGTGGAAGGGACACAAAAGCCTCCGCGCGCGATGGGTACAATCGAAATTAACGTTAACTGTATCCATTACAATAGTGGTTTTGTGTCTCTGTTTCCATTGGCGTGTACGCATTAGCATGATGTTAACTTTGAACCATCAGGAAGCGCATCATGCTCGACCCTTCATTCTTCAGCTACGTCACGGTGATGTCGATCACCCCAGGCCCGAACAACCTGCTGCTCGCCACATCGGGCGTCAATTTTGGTTTCAAGCGCACCTTACCGATGCTATTTGGCATTCTGGTGGGCTGTGCGATACAGATGCTGTTGGCAAGCATGGCGTTGGATGTATTGCTGCACTGGATGGCATCCATTCGTTTACCACTCACGGTGGTGGGATGCAGTTACTTGCTGTGGCTGTCATGGAAAATCTTTCGTGCCGCAGCGCCAGAAGCGCGTGAACGTCCGCGCCCAATGACGCTGGTGGGCGGCATTTGTTTTCAGGCGGTGAATCCCAAAGCCTGGCTGATGGTGACTAACGTGGCGCTGATGTACGCCAACAGCAACGGCGTCATCACAGTATTGCTGGGATTTGCCGCATTGAACTTACCTTGCATCCTGATCTGGGCCGCAATGGGCGATCGTCTGCGCAGTCATCTGCAGGTGGCGTGGAAGCGTCAGGCGTTTAATAGCCTGATGGCGCTGTCGCTGGTGGCCACCACGGCCTGGATGCTGTACGACGCGGTGCTGCTGAGCTAAAACCGGACATGCAATAGAAGCAAGTGGGGCGCTATCATTGGCGCCCCTGCAATTTTAGAGACCCACCAGGCTCTCTAAAGGAATGCCAAACTGCTTATGCAGATTGCGAATCATCTCCAGAGACAAAGAGCGTTTGCCGTTTAACACTTCATAGACGCGATTACGTCGGCCTATGGCAGGCTCCAGATCTTTGGCAGTCAATCCCTGTTGTTCCATACGAAATTTAATCGCCTCAATCGGATCGGCAGCTTCAATAGGGTAGTGCTCTTTCTCCCACGCTTCGATCAGCATGCTCATCACAATCATATAATCGCTTTCTGGCGTGCCCAGCTCAGGCACATCATCAAAGAGCGGAGAGATAGCCTCCAGGGCCGCTTCGTAATCGAGTTCGTTGTGAATGGGTTTAATGGTCAGTGTCATTTACGTTGCTCCACTGTGTTTGCGTCAATGGCATCGTATTCCCGGTGTGTGCCGATAAATTTTTAAAAAATCAGCTTCTGCGGGTAAGCGATGGCCGCAACCAGTCGATAATCATTTCCCTTAATGTTAAACACCACGCGACTGCCTTTCAAAATGCTGGCGCTTCGGTATTGATCCTTGATGTCTGCTGGATTTAACCAATGGGTCTTTTGCGCTTCATCAATCCAGGCTCTCAACGGCTGAGCTGAGTCGGGGTTCGCCGTCATGAACTCCCTGAGTGTCCGTACCGATATGATTCTCATGTCGCGCATCTTAGTCCCGCCTTGGGACTATAGCAAATTTATATCCCAATTTGGGACATTTCTCGCATGCACCCATAAAAAAGGCCGCTTGCGCGGCCTTATCATTATTCACGGCAATCAGGATTGCCTGGTTACTTCCCCACCACGTGCGCCGTCTCGCGGGCTTCGTCGTTCGCCGCGTCAGGCGTAACGATCGGTGCGTAATCGAGTTGCAGTACGCGGCTGGTTTCCGCCAGAATCTTCTCGGTCAGCGCTACATCACCGTTCATCTTACGGCCCCAGGTTGGGATCACCGCGCGGATTTTGGTCTGCCACTCAGGTGAACGCATCTGCTCTGGGAAGGCTTTCGCCATCAGCTCCAGCATAATCGGCGCCGCAGTAGACGCACCCGGTGATGCGCCGAGCAGAGCAGAAATCGAACCATCTTCAGAGGTCACGACTTCCGTGCCTAAGCGCAGCACGCCGCCCTCTTTCTCATCGTTCTTGATGATCTGCACGCGCTGGCCAGCAGTGACTAAACGCCAGTCTTCCTGTTTCGCCTGCGGCACATAAGCACGCAGCGCTTCCATTCGATCGTCATCGCTTTGCAGCACCTGATCGACCAGATATTTCACCAGGTCGAAGCTCTTCAGGCCGACCTGCATCATCGGCAACAGGTTGCTGCCATTCATCGCGCCGAACATATCCAGCAGCGAACCCTGTTTCAGGAATTTAGTTGAGAAGGTGGCGAAAGGCCCAAACAGCAGTACCTGCTTACCATCCAGCACACGCGTATCCACGTGCGGTACTGACATCGGCGGTGCGCCAACGCTGGCTTTACCGTACACCTTCGCCATGTGCTGCTGCACCACTTCTGGATTCTCGGTCACGAGGAAGGAACCGCCTACCGGGAAACCGGCATAGCCTTTCACTTCCGGAATGCCGGATTTTTGCAGCAGTGGCAATGCCGCACCGCCCGCACCGATAAACAGCTGGCGCGTTGTCAGCAGGCGATTTTCACCGCTGGCCAGATTGTGCAGCGTCACCTGCCAGCGGCCATCGCTCAGGCGCTTGATATCACGCACTTCCTGACGCAGACGCAGGCGGAAATTGGTTTTCTTCTCTAAAGAGGCAATCAGCTGGCGCGTCACTTCACCGAAGTTAACGTCGGTACCCATTTCGGTCCAGGTGGCGGCCACTTTCTGTTTGCTGTCACGGCCGTTCATCACCAGCGGAATCCACTGGGTGATCTGGTCGCGATCTTCTGAATAGTTCATGCCACGGAACAGGGTGCTTTTTTGCAGCGCCTGGAAACGTTTGCGCAGGAACTCAACGTTATCGTCGCCCCAGACGAAGCTCATGTGCGGCGTGCTGTGGATAAAGCTTTTAGGATTGCGCAGGTTGCCTTTCTGAACGTGGTACGCCCAAAACTGGCGAGAGATCTGGAACGATTCGTTGATCGCCACCGCTTTCGCAATGTCGATGCTGCCATCCGCCTTCTGCGGCGTATAGTTCAGCTCGGCCAACGCAGCGTGACCGGTCCCGGCATTATTCCAGCCATTGGAGGATTCCACCGCGACATCGTCGAGGCGCTCCACCATCTCAATAGACCAGTCCGGCTCCAGATCCTGCAGCCATGCGCCAAGGGTGGCACTCATCACGCCTGCGCCGATCAGCAGTACGTCGACATCCTTTCGTTCCTGAAGGTTTGCGCTATCCATACCAGCGGCGGCGAGCGCCAGGTTTACCGCAGTAGTGCTCATGAGGCGACATCTCCTCTCTCTGTTGACCTGAAGTTCAACAGGTTCGCAGGCGAAACAGCCACGCTTCTTTCGAGCGCGTCGCGCTATTTCTCAAAGGTTAAGACTCAGGTTTAAGTCAGGGGACGATAACGATTAACTGCACGTTATGCATATGCATTTGAATATAACATTCTCGTATCGGAATTAAACGTTTGTTTATTTTTTAAAGGCCGAAATGATTCAGCATAAGAATTAATCAGTTCGACCCCGCTGTCATAAGGGATTTTTATCTCTTAATCAGAGGGTTATGGTAATGCAGTTGTTGCGATATTGTGAGAGGAATGAGCAGGATAATGTTCAGAGAGTGAGCGGCATCACATCTTAAATGCATGATAAAATTGAATTTGTGATGAATTGATTATTTATGCGGTTTTTATGTTGCGTGATATTTCGCCAGATCGTGTAAAACTAATGTTACATTTTTGTGGGTATTAATTTCTCCGCCGCGACAGACAGAGGTCAGAGGAAAAATGCATTACGCGGCGGTGGGGGATCACTTCTTAGCGAGCAGACGCCATGCAAAACGGATGACAAAAAACTCAATGGCGCCCAGCAGCAGGAACCACAGGCAAAACACGATGGTGTAAAGCTGATTGAGGTCCTGCAAATGCAGCATCTCCTGAATCCGTCTGGACAAATCCAGGCCGAACTGCGGCGCAGGCAGCAATAGCGCGGAGAGAAAGCCCAGCAGCAGGATTCCGCCAGGGATGATCAGCGTTTCAAACGGGTTTTTCATCGCAATATTCCTATCAATTAGCGCGGGCATTAGCGCACAAAACGGCGGCGTGGTGCAATCCCTGTGCCGGATAACCCTAAGAAAATTCTTCTATTCCATCCACTTAGCGCAATAAATAGCGTAAGTTAAGAGTTATAGCCTTTGCTATACTTAAATCCATGATTTTACTGTCTTTTTTTTGATGATTTTGCGTGCTAGACTGCGCGCACTTTTTCATTACTGAACAATAGATGCGGAAAATCGCTGGTTTGAACGCTTTTTCCGCGGCATTGATTGAAAACCCATGACATTTATCGCAACTCTGATTCTGGCCTTTGGTATGTCGATGGACGCCTTCGCCGCAGCACTGGGCAAAGGCGCATCCTTGCATCGCCCGAATTTCAAAGAAGCGCTGCGCACCGGTCTTATCTTTGGTGTCATTGAAATGCTGACGCCGCTGATTGGCTGGGCGATTGGCCTGGCTGCCAGCCGCTATATCATGGCATGGGATCACTGGGTGGCCTTTGGCCTGTTAACCGTGCTGGGCGGCCGCATGATGATGGAAGGTTTCCGTCAGACGGCTGAAGAACCGTGCGAAGCACCACAACGTCATGGCTTTATGGTCTTAGCGTTGACTGCCGTGGCAACCAGTCTTGATGCCCTGGCCGTGGGCGTAGGACTGGCATTCCTGCAGGTGAATATCGTGCTTACCGCGCTGACCATCGGTGCGGCCACCACGATTATGGCCACCACCGGCGTGATGGTGGGGCGCTTTATCGGTCCGGTGATGGGTAAATGGGCTGAAGTACTGGGCGGACTGGTACTGATCAGCATCGGCTGTACCATTCTGAATCAACATCTCAACCTCTTCGGCTAACTCAGACATCAGCACTAACCCTCTTTTTTGTGATCTGGCTCAAATTTATTTGCGTGAAAAACGCGCGTTAGTTATACTTTTCGCGTAATTCTTCAACAAATTTTGAGCCAGGTAGCCAATGAAACGCTTCTTCCGTTACGTGTTCCGTACCTATGTTGAGACCTTCAAGCATGTACCGCCCGGTGCGCTGAACTAAGTACGACGAATACCCTCGATAATCGCGGTCAGGGAACGACCTGTGGTTATCAATGATTTTCTTATCTCTCCCATCTATTTATTCCTCGAATCTACCTCCTATCAATGGCTTAGTGCCACTAACCATCAGTTTTCGATCTGGCTATAGCCTGATGTTATACCCCGCTACCAAACAAGCATTCGTCACCTCTTAACCCGCATGGAATAGTCGATTCAGACCCTCTAACCCGTCTGAAACGAGAAACATCATGCTGATTCCACAACCCTACTTACTTTTCCTTGGTGATGTCACCGATCCGCTGGCTGCTAAAACGGCGCGCGGCATTCACGTCTGGCGCCCAGAGCAGTGCGTTGGTGAAATTAAACTGCCTGGCTGCACCGTTAGCTTAGGTCTGGACGTGCTCGATATCGCCACGGCGAAAGAGCGTGGCGCGAAAACCCTGGTGCTCGGCACCGCTAATGCCGGTGGTTATCTGCCGGAGCACTGGCTCGATACCGTTAAAGGCGCGATCAAAGCGGGCATGAACGTGGCGAGCGGCTTGCACCATCGCCTGGTGGATGAGCCAGAGCTGGTGGCGTTAGCCCAGGAGTTTGGCGTTGAGCTGTTTGACCTGCGCCATATGCGTCCAAAATTGAATGTTGGCAGCGGTAAAAAGCGTACAGGTAAGCGTGTACTTACTGTCGGTACGGACTGCTCAGTCGGCAAGATGTACACCTCGCTGGCACTGGAAGCGGCGATGCGTGAGCGCGGCATGAAGGCGGATTTCCGCGCCACCGGACAAACCGGCATTCTGGTTGCCGGTGCAGGCATCGCGATTGATGCGGTGATTGCCGATTTCATCGCAGGTGCAGTAGAAGCCCTGTCACCCGCCAATGATGCCGACCACTGGGATATCGTTGAAGGTCAGGGCTCGCTGTTCCATCCTTCTTATGCGGGCGTCAGCATGGGCCTGATTCACGGTGCGCAGCCGCACTGGCTGGTGATGTGCCACGAAATGGGCCGTCCTCATATGCGTCACTTACCGCATCAGCCGATGGTGAGTCTGAAAGATTGCGTAGAGGCCAACCTGCGCGCGGCCGATGTCACCAGCGATAACGTGAAACTGGCCGGTTTTGCCATCAACACCTCCAACTATAGCGAAGAAGAAGCTCGCGCCTATTGTGCGGAAGTCAGCGCTGAATTCGGCGTGCCTGCCACCGATCCGGTGCGTTTTGGTATCGCGGATATCGCGGCCCTGCTGCAGGAGCGTGGCTAAGATGCGGCGCATGCAGATTGAAGTGCTGGAGCTGCCGCTGGCGCGTCCTTTCGCTATCTCGCGTGGTACGCGCACTGCGGTTACCGTCATTCGCGTCACGCTGGAGCAGAACGGCTTTATTGGTCGTGGCGAGTGCACGCCGACGCCGCGTTACGATGAAACACCAGACAGCGTCGAGGCGCAGCTGGAAGCGATGCGTAAGGATGTCGAAGCGGGCTTAAGCCGGATCGATCTGCAAAGCCGTTTATCTGCCGGTTCAGCGCGTAATGCGCTGGACTGTGCGCTGTGGCGTCTTGATGCCGCGCTGGCGAAGCAGACGCTGTGGCAGCAGTGCGAACGCACTGCACCGCCATCGGTGATCACCGCCGAAACGTTAAGCCTCGACTCCATCGAAAACATGGCAGCTGCCGCCGCTGACGCGGTATCGCGTGGCGCCATCCTGCTGAAAATCAAACTGAATCGTGACGAAATTTTAGAGAAGGTGGCGGCCATCAGAAAGGCTGCGCCACGTGCCACCTTGATCATTGACGCCAACGAAGCCTGGTCGGGCGTCGATCTGCAAAGTCTGCTCACTGCGCTGCAGGCCTACAACATCGCCATGGTCGAACAGCCGCTGCCTGCCGGACAAGACCAGGATCTGCAACGGTTTAACCACCCGATCCCGGTTTGCGCCGATGAGAGTTGCCATACGCGTGAAGACATCGCCGAGCTGCGTAATCGCTACGAGATGATCAACATCAAGCTGGATAAGTGCGGTGGCCTGACCGAAGCCTTAGCGATGGTCGATGAAGCGCAAAAGCTGGATATGCGTCTGATGGTCGGCTGCATGCTGGGCTCCTCACTCGCAATGGAAGCTGCGCTGCCGGTGGCGATTGCTGCAGAACACGTGGATCTCGATGGCCCCATCTGGCTGGCCGCCGATAGCTCACCCTTCCTTTCCTACGCTCAAGGCCGAATCTGGCTGTAACCGCAAGAGGCAACGATGACGGACACTTTACTTACCCCCAACGCCGCCAGCGTTGCCGGTCCCGCGCCGGTACTCGCGATACAGGATCTTAGCGTCTCGTTTCGTGGCCGCAGCGGCGAAAATCAGGCGCTGAAAGGCATCAGTTTTGCCATTTATCCCGGTGAAATCGTCGCCGTGGTCGGTGAAAGCGGCTCGGGCAAATCGGTCACTTCGCTGGCGGTGATGGGCTTGCTGGCGGCTTCTGGTCGTATCGATCGCGGCAGCATGCAGTTTCGCGATCGTCAGGGCAAAACCCACACGCTGGAAACGCTGAATGAAACCCAGCGCCGCACCTTGCGCGGGCGTGAAATGGCGATGATTTTTCAGGAACCGATGACCTCGCTCAATCCGGTGCTGCGGGTGGGCGACCAGTTGACGGAAGCGCTGCGTGACCATCAGATGTGCGACAAAGCCGCTGCGGATGCGCGTGCGCGGGCACTGCTGCGCCAGGTGCGCATCGCCGATGTCGATCGCGTGATGAAAAGCTACCCGCACTCGCTGTCGGGCGGCATGCGCCAGCGCGTGATGATTGCGCAGGCGCTGGCGTGCGATCCGCAATTGCTGATTGCCGACGAACCCACTACCGCGCTGGACGTCACCGTGCAGGCGCGCATTCTGCACATCCTGCGTGATCTGCAACGCGAGAAGCAGATGGCGGTGCTGTTTATCACCCATGACATGGGCGTGGTGGCGGAAATTGCCGACCGCGTGGTGGTGATGCTGCGTGGCGAAGTGGTGGAACAGGGTACGGTCGCCGACATCTTCAACGCGCCACAGCATCCTTACACCAAAGCGCTACTTGCCGCCGTGCCGAAACTGGGTGACATGCGTGAACAATCCTGGCCGCAGCGTTTTCCACTGTTGGGTGCCACTCAGCCAGCCGACAGCGGTGAACAGCGCACCGCCCGTTATGACGAAATTCCATTGCTGGATGTGCGCGGTTTAAAAGTCTATTACCCGATTCGCAGCGGCATCTTTTCGGCCCTGACCCATCAGGTGCACGCGGTGGAGCAGATCGACTTCAGCCTGTGGCCGGGCGAAACCCTGGCGATTGTGGGTGAGAGCGGCTGCGGCAAATCCACCACCGGCCGCGCGCTGATGCGCCTGATTAAGAGTCAGGCTGACAGCATTCATTTCCAGGGCAATGAAATCGCTAATCTGAAAGAGGCGGAGTTTCAACCGCTGCGCCGCGAAATCCAGATGGTATTTCAGGATCCCTACGCCTCTTTAAACCCGCGTCTGACCGTGGGCTTCACCATTGCCGAGCCGCTGCTGCTGCACGGTCTGGTGAAATCGCTGGAAGAAGCCACGCCGCAGGTTGAGGCCTTGCTGAAAAGCGTTGGTCTGTTGCCCGAACATGCCACGCGTTATCCCCATGAGTTTTCCGGCGGCCAGCGCCAGCGTATTGCGATTGCCCGCGCCATGGCGTTGAAACCGAAAGTCATCATCGCCGATGAGGCCGTTTCGGCACTGGATGTGTCGATCCAGGCGCAGGTGGTGAACCTGATGATGGACCTGCAAAAGCAGACCGGCGTGGCGTGGATTTTCATCTCGCATGACATGGCGGTGGTGGAGCGTATCGCTAACCGCGTGGCGGTGATGTATCTCGGGCAGATTGTCGAGCTGGGCCCGCGTCAGTCGGTGTTCAATCAGCCGCAACATCCCTATACCCAACGTCTGCTGGCCTCGGTGCCGGTGGCCGATCCACAGAACCGTCAGACCCGTACTTTCGAAGATAGCGAAATTCCTTCGCCGCTGCGCAAGTTGGGCGAAACGGTCACCAAACCCCGTTATCGCCAGGTTGCACCGCAACACTGGGTCGCTGACGACATTGCATCGCGCTAACGCTCAATACCAGGAGATTTCATGAAAACCCTTTTTCGCCGTTCGTCACTGGCTTTTGGCTTGACCCTCGCGCTGGCCGCCGCCGCGCAGGCGCAGGATCTGCGCATTTCGATGTATGCCGATATCACCGGTCTCGACCCGCACGATACTTCGGACAACGTCAGCTATTCGGTGCAGAGCGGTATCTTTGAACGCCTGTTCCAGTTCGATGCGCAGATGAAGCTGCAACCCTGGCTGGCGACCGGTTATACCAATAATGACAACGCCACCGAATTTACCCTGACGCTGCGCAAAGGTGTCACTTTCCAGGACGGCACGCCGTTTGATGCTGAAGCGGTCAAGGCCAACCTTGATCGCCTCGCCGATCAGACCAAAGGCCTGAAGCGCAACAGCCTGTATAAGATGATTGCCAAAGTCACGGTGCTGGCGCCGGATCAGGTAAAAATCGACCTCAATCAATCCTTTGGTGCGTTCATCAACACCCTGGCACACCCGTCAGCGGTGATGTGGAGCCCGGCGATCCTCAAACAGTACCCGGAAGAAGCACAGCTGCGCCTGCATCCGGTCGGCACCGGCCCGTTCAAGTTTGTTGACTGGCAGCCGGGCAAAGCCGTTTCACTGGTGAAGTACGATGGCTACTGGCAGAAAGGCTGGCCGAAGGTGGATAAAGTGACCTTCTCGCCAAGTCCGGAAGATGCCACACGCGTTGCCGCACTGAAATCAGGGCAGGTGGATGCGATCTGGCCGCTGCCGTCGGATCTGATCGCGACTGTGCAGAGCGACAGCAAATTAGCGATCCAACGCGATCCGAGTATTTATCTCTACTACATGGCGATCAACACCCAGCACAAACCATTGGCGGATGTGCGCGTGCGTCAGGCGATCAACTACGCCATCGACCGCAATCTGTGGCTGAAAGTGGCGTTTGCTGGCATGGGCAAACCCGCTACGTCCGCGATGCCGGAAGGGGTGCAGTTCTATCAAAAGCAGAGCGAACCGAATTATCACTACGCCCCGGATGAAGCCAAAGCCTTGCTGAAAGCCGCCGGCTATCCGAACGGTCTGGATTTGAAACTGTGGACCACCAACACCACCGCCAGCGTGCGCGCGGCGCAGGTGCTGAAAGCCCAGCTATCGACCGTCGGCATTCGCGCCACGGTGACGCCAATGGATTCCGGTACCCGTAACGCCAAACTGTGGGGCGTGAAGGATCCTAAAGCAGCCGAATTCGACCTCTATTACGGCGGCTGGTCAACCTCGACCGGTGATGCGGACTGGGCGCTGCGCCCGCTGTATGCCACCGAATCCTGGGTACCGACCTCGTATAACGTTTCGTACTTCAGCAATCCGGATGTGGATAAAGCCATTGCTGGTGGGTTAGCCACCGCCGATCCGGCTAAGCGCGGTGAAGCCTATGCGGAAGCCCAGAAAATGCTGTGGAAAGATGCGCCCGTCGCCTTCCTCGGCACGCCAGATAACCTGGTGGGCAAGCGCAGCAACCTGACAGGCGTATCGATGCTGGCAGATGGCAACTTCCTCTACACCCAGGCGGCATTTAAGTAAGGCAGGGCGTTAATCCCTCACCCTAACCCTCTCCTGCAAACGGGAGAGGGCGTCCCCAATTTAAAGGAAGCGCATGTTCGCATACATCATTCGTCGGCTGCTGGAGATGATCCCTGTCCTGCTGGTGGTCTCGCTCCTGGTGTTCGGCTTTATTAAGCTGCTACCCGGCGATCCGGCACGCATTTACGCCGGTCCAGACGCGCCGATTGAAGCGGTCGAAGCCGCGCGCCAGCATCTTGGACTCAACGATCCGCTGCCGCAGCAATACGTTAACTGGATCGGTGGGCTGCTGCGTGGCGATCTCGGCGTCACTTACCGCACGCAACAGCCGGTGCTGCAGGTGATCAAGCAAGGCTTTATGCCAACCCTGTGGCTGGCGCTGGCGGGCTTCGCCTGGTCGGTAATTCTCGGCCTGTTTCTCGGTGTGCTGGCCGCACTAAAGCGCGGTAAATGGCAGGACTGGACATTGATGAGCGTGGCGGTCGGTGGCATCTCGATGCCGACCTTCTGGCTCGGCCTGCTACTGATCCAGTTTGTCGCCATGCCGTTTGGTCTGTTCTCAGTGAGTGGGTTCAACAAAGCCAGCGACATCATTCTGCCTGCTATTACGCTCGGCTCTTCTGTGGCCGCCGTGATGGCGCGTTTCACCCGTTCCGCCTTCCTCGAAGTGGCGCAGGAAGATTATGTGCGCACCGCCAAAGCCAAAGGGCTGCGTAATCGGCTGGTGACGTGGAAGCACGTAATGCGGAATGCCTTGATCCCGGTGATCACCATGCTTGGCTTGCAGTTCGGTTTTCTGCTCGGCGGATCGATTGTGGTAGAGAGCGTCTTCAACTGGCCGGGATTAGGCTGGCTGTTGATCGAGTCGATCAAAGCGCAGGATCAGCCGGTGATTCAGGCGCTGGTGATGTTGTTCGTGTTTGAATTTATTGTGATTAACCTGCTGGTGGATCTGCTGTACGCCGTGGTCAATCCAGCCATTCGCCTGCGACAGGAGTCGTGATGAGTACAGAACCTCTCTCTGCCGCAACACCACAAACCATCCGCTCGCCGTGGCGCGATTTCCTGCACGCCTTTGTGCGTAACCCGCTGGCACTGGTCTCCGGCGGCTTTGTACTGCTGCTGGTCATCGTGGCGATCTTCGCGCCCTGGCTGGCACCGTGGGACCCGATGGCACCGGACTGGATGGCATTGTCCTCGCCACCGTCTGCGGCACACTGGATGGGCACCGATGACCTGGGGCGCGATCTGCTGAGCCGTATCATCTACGGCGCACGTATCTCTCTTTACGTCGGCGTGCTGTCGGTGACGCTGGGCATGGTGGTGGGCGTGCTGCTCGGCTTGCTGGCGGGCTATTACGGTCGCTGGATCGATATGCTGATCATGCGCGGTTCCGACGTGCTGTTTGCCTTTCCCGGCATGCTGCTGGCAATTGCGGTGGTGGCGATTCTCGGTCCGGGACTGAATAACGTGATTATCGCCGTGGCGGTATTCAGCGTGCCGGTCTTTGCCCGCATCGTGCGAGCCTCGACGCTGTCGCTCAAACAGGCTGCTTATGTTGAAGCGGTGCGCTGCGCCGGTGCGCCCGATCGCGTGATCCTGCTGCGCCACATTCTGCCCGGCACGCTCTCCAACGTGATTGTCTATTTCACCATGCGTATCGGCACCAGTATTCTAACGGCAGCGGGACTCAGCTTTATTGGCCTGGGCCCGGAACCGGATGTGCCGGAGTGGGGAAATATCCTGGCGATGAGTCGCAGCATGATGATGGGCGGTTTATGGCACGTCAGCGTGTTCCCCGGTCTGGCGATTTTCATTACTGTGCTGGCGTTTAACCTGTTGGGTGATGCGCTGCGCGATACGCTCGATCCCAAACTTAAGAGCTAAACATGGATTTTCAACAACTGCAGCGCGATCTGCTGCTGCAACGCTGGCGCACTGAACGCCAGCTCGGGCAACCACGCAGTGCTTGCGGTGCCACCAATCGCATCAGCGATGTGCCCGGCGTGCGCGTCGGCCATCACACGCTGGCAGACGGTGAGAGACAAACCGGTGTGACGGCGATTGTGCCGCCGGGCGATAACCTGTTTCTCAACCCGTTACCCTGCGGCGCGGCGGTCTTTAATGGCTTTGCCAAGCCGGTCGGGTTGGTGCAAATCGAAGAGCTGGGCGTGCTGCAAACGCCGATTTTGCTCAGCAACACGCTGGCGGTGGGCACGCTGTTTACCACGCTGGTGCGTGACGCCATCAGCCGTAACCCGGAGTTGGGTCGCAGTTTGCCGACCGTCAATCCGCTGGCGCTGGAGTGCAACGATGGCTGGCTGAATGACATTCAGGCACTGGCCGTCACCGAAGCCATGGCACAGGATGCGCTCGATTCTGCGCAGGCCGATTTCGCCCGTGGCAGCATCGGTGCCGGGCGTGGCATGAGCTGCTTCAGTTTGAAAGGCGGGATTGGCAGCGCATCGCGCTCAATTCCGTCACTGAATGCCACGTTGGGCGTGCTGGTGCTGGCTAATTTTGGTGCACTCAATGCGTTAACGCTGGATGGCGTGCGACTCGGTGAGATGATTGGACCGCTGCTGCCAGAACTGACGCCGCAGCGCGATGCCGGCTCCATCATCATTATCATGGCCACCGATGCGCCGTTGGATGCGCGCCAGCTCAAGCGTATCGCTAAACGCGCCGGTGCCGGATTAGGCCGTTTAGGCAGTTATTGGGGACATGGATCAGGCGATATTGCCGTGGCCTTCTCCACGCAAACCCAGCCAAACCCGCCGGAAGATGCGGCACTGGAACCGCTGCTTGCCGCCGCCGCGGATGCCACTGAACACGCGGTGCTGGATGCGCTATTAAGTGCCGAAGCGGTCACGGGTTTTCGCGGCCATCATCGTCCGTCACTGACGCAGGTGCTGGATGAATTGACCAAATCGTAGGGCCACCTTTTATGGCGCCTCTTTCAGCAGTGCCTGTGTACAGCTTGAATGCCGCCTCTGACGCTAAGTTAACTGTAGTGTCGTCACTTATGGCACCTCTTTCAGCAGCGCCTGTGGTCAGCCTGAAAGCGGCCTTTGACGCACTGTTCCCCGTAGTGTCGCCATTTATGGCGACCGTGTTCCAACCCGCACGGAATTTGCCTGACTTATGAAAATATTCATCTCTGCTGACATTGAAGGTATCGCGGGCGTGATGCGTCCGGAACAGTGTTCACCTGGCCATGCGGAACACCAGCTAGCGCGTGGACTGATGGAGCAGGAGGTCAACGCCGCCATCGACGGCGCGTTTGCCGGCGGAGCCACCGAAGTGGTGGTGGCCGACAGTCATGCGCAAATGACCAACCTGCGCGCGGAAAACATCGATCCGCGTGCGCGCATGGTGCAAGGCAAGCCGCGTGGGTTATCGATGGTAGAAGGTATTGAGCAGCAGCCCTTCGATGGCCTGTTCTTTATCGGCTATCACAGCGCGGCGGGCGAACCCGGCGTGCTGGCGCACACCATCAACGGCCGCGCGTTTTGGCGCATTCATATCAACGGCAAAGTAATGGGCGAGAGCGACATCTACGCTGCCGCCGCCGCCGAACAGGGCACACCGCTGTGGCTGGTGAGCGGGGACGATCAACTGCAAGGCTGGATGGCCGAACACTATCCGTCAGTGGATTACGTCTGTGTGAAACGCGCGATTTCCCACACCTGCGCCGAATCCATTAGCCCGCAAGCCGCACAAAACGCCATTCGTGCTGCTGCCACCGCGGCGGTGCAGCGTGCGCGCCAGGTCAGCACCACGCGTTTGACCGCACCTTATGAGATGCAGTTACAGGCCAGCAAACCGGTACTGGCGGATCTGTTCGGTCTGATTCCCGGTGTAACGCGCATTGATGCGGTGACCGTGGGCTATCGCGCCGAGCAGATGGGCACATTGATCAGCCTGCTGAGTGCATTCTCCTATCTGGCCAGCACGCAGTCGTAATGTTGGTGCGCACCCTACAGATGCGCGTAGGGTTGCCAGGACTGCGCACCTAACTGATGTTTGCAGGTTTGCCATGGATGGCAATCAATAGATCAGCAATCACGCATCAACGCTTAGGCACATTATTGGCAGGTCGTACCGCATTTCCTGCTGGCTTTTGGTAACCTGCGCGCAATTTATATATAACAACGAGGCAGTCATGCAGCTCTGCAGTTTTTATCTTATTGACCAGGAAAGAAAAAGTTACGGAATCGTGCGGGAAGAGGGCGTGATTGACGTCGGTTCGCGCCTCGGCGCGGAGTGCCCGGACCTGAAATCTTTGTTACAACGCGGCGCGGTCAGCGACCTGGATGCCTTTCGCTCGCTGCCAGCGGATCACCCGTTCAGCGCCATTCGTTTCCTGCCGGTAGTGGAAAATCCTGGTAAAGTGTTCTGTGTTGGCATGAACTACGCTGACAAGCGTAAAGAATTTGCCGAGACTATCGAAGCGCCGACGCTGTTTGTGCGTTTTGCCGATTCGCTGGCGGGGCATGAGCAGCCGCTGTTGAAACCGGCCACCACCCAGGAATTTGATTACGAAGGCGAACTGGCGGTGATCATCGGTAAGCCAGCCTATCAGGTAAAAGCGGCCGATGCGCTGCAACATGTTGCGGGTTACAGCTGCTTTATGGATGCCACCGTACGTGACATGCAGTTCACCTGGTTTACCGCCGGAAAAAACTGGCAGCAGACTGGCGGTTTTGGTCCATGGATGACCACCTCAGATGAGATCCCCGATCCGCAGCAGCTGGCGATCAAAACCTGGTTGAATCAGCGTGAAGTGCAGAACGACACCACCGCCAGCATGGTGCATCCGGTGGCGAAAATCATCGAATACATTTCGGCGTTCAGCCCGCTGTCAGCAGGCGATGTGATCATCACCGGTTCACCAGGCGGCGTTGGTAAAAAACGCACGCCACCGCTGTTTATGTTCCCCGGCGATGTGATTGAAGTCGAGATCGAAAAGATTGGTCGTCTGCGCCACACAGTGGTTTAAAGAAAAAAGGCTGCCATTTATAAAAATGGCAGCTTTGACTGATGTGTGTTGAATTGACCAGACGACGACCGCTTAACGTGTGAATGTCACCACGCGGCTGCGGTTCAGCACCAGCCGCACTTTGTCACCTTCACGCGCTATCACAAAACGTTTCTCCCAGGGGCCATCCTGCGCGGTGGCGAGCACGCGATCGCCGCCCAGCGATTGCAAACTGGCATGAATCGCCGCCGGACCGATGCCCATTACCAGGCGATCGCCCTCAATCACCATTTCGCTGCGCCAGGCATGTGCGAACCAGCGGCCTTGCAGATGCTCAAGGCTGGCGCTGTCCGCCTCTACCGGCACGAAACGGCGCGGCGCATGACCAATCTCACCGACAATCGCTGCACCTTCATGGCGCAGTTTGATCGGGAAAGTGCTGGAGAGCGACACTGCATCGCCATGGGGATCGGCGCGCCACAGCGTTTCACCGGCACCCAGCCAGGTCGCGGTCACGCCCTGAATCTCCAGCCAGTCGGCAGCGTTTTCCGCCACGTATAAGCCTGGCGTCAGATCGTGACCCTTCTCTGGCAGCGTGCGATTCAGCAGCGCAGCCATCACCCGCAGTGCACTTTCTGAGGTCGCCACATCTTCACGGTTGGCGACAATCGCCACGGCCAGCTTCAGCTCCGGATGCAGCAGGAAATAGCTTTTATAACCCGCATGCGAACCGCCGTGACCGAACAGCGTCTGGCTGCCCAGCGTGGAACTGGTGATGCCCAGCCCGTAGCCGCTGGTGCGGCCATCGTTGAGGTTGCGTGGGGCACTCAGGCGTTGCAACACGCCAGCGCCGGGTCCACTGTCCGCCAGCAGACTTTGCAGCCAGCGCGTCAGATGATTGACGCTGCCGGTCACACTGCCC
The DNA here is from genome assembly GCF_016625195.1 of Erwinia sp. S63. Classification (GTDB taxonomy): domain Bacteria; phylum Pseudomonadota; class Gammaproteobacteria; order Enterobacterales; family Enterobacteriaceae; genus Pantoea. The sequence continues at coordinate 194,946 of NZ_JACVUP010000011.1, read as the reverse complement.
GAGGCGGAAAGGTGTAATCCAGCGCTGGAGAGCTGCCACTGCGCGCCGTTTTGCCAGTAACCCGGTACCAGTCCCGGCACGATATCGAACCAGGTTTCCGGCGCGACCAAACTGATATCCAGCGGCTCGCAGACATATTGCTGCAGCAGATCGTTGAACAGCACACCTTTGGCTTTCAGTGCCTCTTCCACCAGGCGGTAGCCAGTGTTGGTGTATGAAATCTCGCTGCCGGGCGGATAGCTGAGATCGCCTTCCTGTGCGACAAAATCCAGCAGATCAGCAGCGCTGGTGGCGTTGTACACCGACAAGCCGAGCAGCGACAGGGTTTCACGCACGTCGGGCAAGCCGCTGCTCATGTCCAGCGCCTGGCCGACAGTGATCTGGCCGTTGGCGCCTGTAAGCTGCGGCAGATGCTGCACCAGCTTATCGTTGAGTTGCAGGTAGCGACGGCCAGGCCCGGTGACCAGCGCGGCAAACAGATGCTTGGTTATCGAGGCAAAACGCACCACGCTGTCGGCGCCGAAGGGAGTCTGTTGCGCCAGATCGGCCAGACCGGCACAGTGTGTCGAGTGAATATGATGGGCATCAAACAGGACTATCGCACCACCCGGTGCGCCGGGCTGCTGCCAGCCTTGTGTGATCTGCTGCGCCACCTCGGCGGCCTGTTGCCAGTTCGCGGTCATACTGGTTCCTCCAGCGTCATGCTGAGATCGAAAAGTGGTGCGATATCAGCAGACTGTTGCCAGTTCGCGGTCATGCCGGTTCCTCCAGCGTCATGCTGAGATCAAACAGTTGAGCGGTATGCGGATGCTGGATGCGCCGCGCGCGTAAATCCTCCGCGCTCAGCTGCTCCACCATCTCACCCTGCTGCATCACCCCGATGCGCTGGCACAGATGCGTCACCACCGCGAGGTTATGCGTCACCATAATGTAGGTGAGTTTGCGTTCACTGCGTAGATCGCTGAGTAAATTCAGGATTTCGGCCTGCACTGAGACATCCAGCGCCGACGTGGGCTCATCCAGCAGCAGCACTTCCGGTTCGGCAATCAACGCGCGGGCAATCGCCACGCGCTGACGCTGACCGCCGGAAAGCTGATGCGGATAACGGAAACGAACCGCAGCGGGTAAGCCGACCTCGCTCAGCGCCTGGCTGATGCGCTGTTCCGCGCGATCCAGCTGATGCACCAGCAGCGGCTCATGCAAGATGCGGTCGATGGTCTGACGGGGATGCAGCGAACCAAACGGATCCTGAAACACCATCTGTACCTGGCGATAGAACGCGCGGCTGCGTTTGGCGCCCAGTTCCATGCCGCCAAATTTCATGCTGCCTTGCCACTCAGCATTGAGTCCGGCGAGGGCGCGCAGAATGGTGGATTTACCTGAACCACTTTCGCCGACCATGCCAAAGCTTTCACCGTTGGCGACCGCGAAGCTGACGCCTTTCACTACCTGATGCGCACCAAAGGCGATGCGCAGATTATCGATTTCAATCATGAAGCTGCCTGTAAATTCTGTGCGTTCGTTGAACGGTACGTATCCAGCGGGCGTAGAGTTGGACAACCGCGTTGATGGGCATTGCGCTATTCCCGCCACGCCGCATCGCGCTGTAATACCGGTAAACGCTCGCGCGGATGTTTTAACGACGGCAAACAGGCCAGCAAGCCGCGCGTATACGGATGCTGCGCCTGCTGCAGTTGCCCCGCCTCCAGCAACTCGACAATGCGCCCGGCATACATCACCGCTACGCGATCGCAAAAGTGCGAGACCAGCGGCAGATCGTGACTGATCAGGATCAACCCCATGCCGCGCGCGGAAACCAGATCGTCAATCAGCTTGAGGATCTCCGCCTGCACCGTGGCATCCAGCGCGCTGGTGGGTTCATCGGCGATCAGCAGTTCCGGATCCGGTGCCAGCATCATGGCAATCATCACGCGCTGGCCCATCCCGCCGGAAACCTCATGCGGATAGCGTTTGGCCACGGCGGCAGCATCACGAATTTTCACCTGCTCCAGCAGATCAATCGCCGCCAGCATCGCCGCTTTACGGCTGCCACCTTTGTGCTCTCGCCAGGCTTCGGCAATCTGCTGCCCAATGGTCATTACCGGATTAAGCGAATATTTCGGGTCCTGCAGGATGAAGCCCACGCGTTTGCCGCGAATCTGACGCAGCACTTTTTCACTGGCGCCGCGCAGATCGATACCGTCAAAACGCAACACGTCGGCGGTCACCTCGGCATTGCCTGGCAGGAGCTGCATCAAACAGCGTGCGGTCAGCGACTTGCCCGATCCGCTCTCGCCAACAATGGCAAACTTCTCGCGCCCAACGCTGAAACTCACGCCGCGTACCGCTTCAAAGGTCTCTGTGCGACTGCGAAAGGCAATGCGCAGGTTTTCAATTTCCACCAGCATTTAGCGCTCCTTAGGATCCAGCACGTCGCGCAGACCGTCGCCGAGAAAGTTAAATGCCAGTGAGGTCAGGAAGATGGCAATACACGGCATCAGCGGCACCCACCATTCGCTGAACAGGAAGCGGCGCGCGGTAGCAATCATGGTGCCCCATTCAGGCGAAGGCGGTTGCGCGCCCATGCCCAGGAAGCCAAGGCTGGCAGCGGTGATGATGATGGAACTCATATCCAGCGTGACGCGCACAATCAGGCTCGGCACGCATAGCGGCATGATGTGGCGCAGGATAATGCGTAACGGCGATGCGCCGGTGAGTCGGCTGGCGGCGATAAAATCGCTGTGGCGGAACTGCATGGTTTCGGCACGCGCCAGACGCGCATAAGGCGGCCAGGCGGTTAAGGCAATCGCCAGAATCGCGCTCTCCACACCGGGTTTCAGCGCGGCCACAAACGCCAGCGCCAGAATCAAACGCGGGAAGGCGAGGAAGATGTCAGTAATACGCATCAGCGTCTTATCCACAATCCCACCCGCGTAGCCCGCGATACAACCAATGAGCAGGCCGAGCGGGGCGGTGAGCAGCACCACGGCGATCACCATGCCAAGCGTGGTGCGTCCGCCATAGATAATGCGCGTCCAGACATCGCGGCCGAGTTCATCAGTGCCGAGCCAGTGTGCGACAGAAGGAGCTGCCAGACGGTTTTCCAGATGCTGTGTGCCAGGGTCAAACGGCGTTAGCCACGGGGCAAACAGCGCCAGTAATAGCATGACGGCGATGACCGCCAATCCGGCCATTGCCAGCGGGTTGCTGCGCAGGCTGAGCCACAAACGATAGCGTCGGCCCCACACCGCCTGACGGCGATTGGCTGGCGTATCGTCCAGCAGCCAGTCACGAGAGAAGAAGATCATTTTACGCGTGGGTCCCAAAGTCGATAGAGAAGGTCAGCCAGCAGATTGAGCAGCACATATACGGTGCCGACCAGCAGCGTGGCACCGACCACCGGGTTCATGTCGGCGTTCATCAGCGAGGTGGTGAGATACTGGCCGAGGCCGGGCCAGGAGAAGACGTTTTCGGTGACGACCGCGCCCTCCAGCAATCCGGCGTAGGTTAGCGCCAGCACCGTCACCAGCTGCACCGCCACGGTCGGAAAGGCATGCCGCCAGATCACCCGGCGCGATGACAGCCCTTTCGCACGCGCGGTGATCACGAACTCACCGCTCAAGGCGTTCAGCATGAAAGTGCGCGTCATACGCGTGATGTAGGCCATGCTGAAGTAGGCAAGGATCAATACCGGCTGCGCCATATGTGCCAGCGCATCCCAGAAGGCGTCCGTTTCACCGGCGAGCAGTGAGTCGATGGTGAGAAAGCCGGTGACCTGCGGCACCATATCCTGCCAGATGATGTCCTGCCGCCCTGGGCCGGGCGCAATGCCGAGCACGGCGTAGAACACCAGCAGGCTCAGCAGCGCCAGCACAAACACCGGCAATGAGTGCCCTGCGAGGCACACCACGCGAATGGTCTGATCGACCCACGAACTTTGCCGCACCGCCGCCCAGACGCCTAGGGGAATACCGACCAGCGCAGCGATGATAATCGCTGCAGTCGCCAGTTCCATGGTCGCTGGGAAGAAGCGCGCAATATCGGTGGTCACCGGGTTCGAGGTGAGAACCGATTTCCCGAGATCGCCGTGCAGCAGTTGATTGAGGTAGTGGCCGAACTGAATGTAGAGGGGCTGATCCAGCCCCATTTCGATACGCACGCGATCCACCACGGACTGCGGTGCGTTATCGCCCACCGCCGCCAGCACCGGATCGGTGGGCATCACTCGACCAATAAAGAAGGTCAATACCGACAGACCAAACAGCGTCAGCACCAGGCTTCCCAGGGTGCTGACGATTTTCTTCAGTAAAGGCATCAGGCTTTTTTCACCTGATCGTATGGCCATTGCTCCAGCACGGTCATGTGCACATCAGCGATGTTTTTGCCGCAGGCGACATTCTTGGTCTTCTGCATCATGAAGATGAACGGACTTTTCTCACGGCCCAACTGCTGAATCTGCTGATAGAGGGCAATACGTTTCGCCGGATCCGGCTCATGCAGTGCCTGCTCGGTCAGCTTGTTGAACTCTTCATCTGACCAGCTGCAGCGCCATGCCAGCGTGCGGCTGCGGGCATTTTCGCTGTTGTCGGTATTCACACAGAAGGCTTCGGTGTTGGAGTTCGGATCGAAATAGTCCGCGCCCCATACGGTCAGGGCCAACTGATGCTGACGCGCACGCATTTTGGTCAACACCTGACGGTTTTCGGCGGCAATTAACGACACTTTGATGCCAATCGCGCCCAACTGGGTCTGGATCGCCTGAGCGATATCGGGATACGGCTGCATCGAGTAGTGGTCGAGGGTGATCTCGAATCCATCTGGATAACCCGCTTCCGCCAGCAGCGACTTGGCTTTCGCCACATCTTTATGGAATGGCGTGTCATCCAGCGCTGCCGGGAAGCCGCTCGGCAGGAAGCTTTGATGGGTAATAAAGCTCATCGACAGGATGTTTTTCTGGATGCTGTCGTAATCCAGCGCCCACTTCAGAGCTTGCCACACCTGCGGCTTTTTCAGGTATTCATTGTTGGTGTTGCACGACATCAGCATGATGGCTGACAGCGACTGATTCACCAGCGACACGTTGCTGTCGTTCTTCACCTGCAACAACTGCTCGGTGGTGAGATCGTAGGCGGCATCCACGTCGCCTTTCTTCACCATCAGCGCCTGAGCGGCCGGATCGGTGATGTGCTTCAGGATCACGCGTTTAATTTTGCTCTTATCGGCATACAGCGGGCTCAGTTCCAGGATCACCGTTTCACTGGCTTTCCAGGTGCGCAGGGTGAAGGCACCCGAACCGGCACTGTGCTGCTTCAGCCACGCATTGCCGAAATCGTTGTTCTGCTGATTGGCTTCACAGGCCTTCTTCGACACGATGCTGCCGACGGTGGCGGAGAGGCAATACAGCAGGAAGGTTTCTGCTGCTGGCGCGCCGAGTTTCATCTCCACGGTATGCGCATCTTTCGCGGTCACCAGTTGGGTGACATTGTCTTTAGTAAAGCCAAACTGGTTGATGATAAACGCCGGGCTTTTATCCAGTTTAACGATGCGCTCAATTGAGTAGGCTACATCTTCCGCCGTCAGCGGCGTGCCGTCGGCGAATTTGGCTGCCGGATCGAGATGGAAGGTGTAGGTGCTGTTATCGCTGCTCACATCCCAGCTCTTCGCCAGCTGGCCAATCACTTTATCGGCTTTCTGTGGGTCCGGCGTGACCAGGCGCTGATACATGTTGCCGCAAATCTGGCCGCCGGTGGCTTCAAAGCTTTCATGGGGATCGAGGCTGGTGATGTTGTCCAGCTGCATCGCCATCACGAACATACTCGGTGGCGTATCAGCGAAGGCGGTATTGAGACTCAGATAGGAAAAAGCAGGGACGGCGGCGCATCCTGCGAGAAAACGTCTTCTGGTTACCATGACAACTCCAAGTTATTGATTATTAAAATTAAATTTAGTTATTTTGCTGTTTTTTGTCTTGACTTTCCCGCTGTGCGAGAGGATTAATAATGGGATTAAGTCATTTGTTTCATGCGTGAAGCCTTGCCTCTTTTTGGTGCGATTTGCCCCGTCAGCAGGCAGAACTTGCGCTTTCTCCCGAACATGGAATCGATACAACATGTCTGACATCTTCAACATTCCGGTCTTTGACGGTCACAACGATGTGCTCAATAAACTCTGGCAACACCATCAACCCAACGCGGTGCAGGCCTTCCTGCAGGGCACTGGACGCGGTCAGATGGACCTGCCGCGTATCCGTCAAGGCAATATGGTAGGTGGGATATTTGCCACCTGGGTGCCGTCTCACCCTCTGATTGCAAGAAGTGCGCCAGACCTCTCAGATTTTCCTCAGGAAATTATTGGCGCTGCGCGTGATGCCACTTTTTCGATGCTGGCGTTGCTGCTGCGCATCGAACAGGCCTCTGAGGGGCAAGTGAAAATTTGCCGCAGCGTGCGCGATATTCGCGACTGCATGGCCAGGGGCGTGCTGGCGGTGGTGATGCACGTGGAAGGGGCGGAAGCGCTGGATACCAACGGCGAGCTACTGGATATCCTGTATGCCAGCGGTCTTCGTACGCTGGGGCCACTGTGGAGTCGCCCGAATCAATTTGGTGAGGGCGTGCCGTTCCTGTATCCGTCATCGCCGGATGTCGGCAACGGCTTAACCGCAGCGGGTAAACAGCTGGTGCGTGACTGTAATCAGCGCCGCATCATGGTTGACCTGTCGCACATGGATGAGAAGGGCTTCTGGCACACGGCCGAGATCAGCGATGCGCCGCTGGTGGCGAGCCACTCCAATGCCCACGTGATTAGCGCGCAGTCGCGCAATCTCACCGATCGCCAACTGGCGGCGATCAAGGAAACCCACGGCTTTGTCGGCGTGAATTTCGCCGTGCCGTTCCTGCGTGAAGATGGCGATCGTCATGCGCCGACCACCGTGGATGCCATCGTGCAACACGTGGAATACCTGCTGGAAAAAGTGGGGGAAGATGGCGTCGGTTTCGGCTCCGATCTGGATGGCGCCACCATGCCAGGCGACATGAAAGACGTGGCCGGTTTCCCGCTGGTGGTCAACGCGCTGGCGGCACGTGGTTATTCGCGCGAACTGCTGGAAAAAATCTGCCACGGCAACTGGCTGCGCGTGCTCGAAGCGACCTGGGGCGAGTAATTATGCGATTGCGACACATTGAGGTTTTTCAGGCGATAGTTCAGACCGGCAGCATCAGTGCGGCGGCGCGATTGCTCAATGTGTCGCAGCCGAATGTCAGCCGCGTCTTAACGCACGCTGAGCAGCAGTTGGGTTTTGCGCTGTTTGAACGGCGGGCACAAGGGATGGTGGTCACGGCCGAAGGACGCCGCTTGCTGCCGGAAGTGGAAGATCTCTATCAGCGTTTGCAGACCATTACGCAGCTTACTGAGCAGCTACGACGTGGCGAAGGGCAGATGGTGCGTGTCGGTGCTGCCCATGCCTTTGGTCAGATGGTGTTAGCGCCCGCACTGGTGAACTGGCGGCAACAGGCGGCATCGGTGAGCGTGGAGCTGGTGACCGAGCACTTCAGCACGCTGTGCCAGATGATCATGGATAACCAGCTCGATTTCGCGCTGGTATTTGGTCAGCAGGTGGATGCCGATCTGCTGGCGGAGCCGCTGTTTCAATCGTCGATGGTGGCGTTGTTGCCGCAGCATCACACTCATAACGAACCCGCCACGCTGGAGTGGCTGTGCGCCAATAATCTGCTGATGATGCAGAATCAGGATCCGCTTGGGCGCGTGTTGCATCGCGCCTTGCGGGATAAAGGCCTGGATCCGGCGGTGTCACTGTCGATCAAAACTTATTCGGTGATTGCCGATATGGTTCTGGCAGGCGGCGGTGTGGGCGTGGTGGATCTGTTTACCGCCTGCCGCTATGCCGACCAGCTAAAACTGCTGCCGGTGGCCCAACCGCTGCCGTTTGAAGTGATGTTGATCAGCCGCCGCGATCAGCCACAATCGCAATCCACCCTGCAGTTAAAACAGGTGATTCGCAATAAGCTGTGGGAGATCGCGCGGCAGTGTGAAACGCGGTTTTTTACCCTGTAAATGACGGCGAACTGGCTACGAGCCGGCTGCGAACTGATTGCGCAATAAATTGCGCCGCTACAAAAACATGCACTCTGGCGTAGCGGCGCGATTCATCGCGCTACAAAGATATGCACCCTGCCGTAGCGGTGCGATTTATCGCGCTATTGACGACTTACACCCCATCTGTAATCGGTTTACGCACCAGCAGCAGATACGCCAGCGCACCCACCACGGTGACGCCTGCACAAATCATCAGCGCCAGGCTGAATGACTTGGTGGTATCCAGCACCCAACCGGTGATCACCGGCGCAAACGAGGCAAACACAAAGCTGGCGAAGTTCTGGATGCTGCCCACTGATGCTGTCATGCGTGCCGTCACGTTGGCGTGGATCAGACCCCAGCAGGATGTGCCGGCAAAGTGGATGCAAAACAGCGCCATGCCAATCAGTGCGACTGCGCTGGTGGTATCAGTGGCACGTGTCACCATAGTGGTGAAGGCGGCTGACAGCAACATGCCGCTGACAATCGACACCTTACGCACTTTCACCGCATCCATACCGCGACGTACCAGCGCATCCACCACATAGCCGTTCAGCAACATGCCCGCGGCACCAAACAGGAACGGAATCGCCGCCAGCAAACCGGTGCTTTTCAGATCGAGATGGTAGGTCGATTGCAGATAGCCAGGCAGCCACGCGATATAGAGCCAAGCGGTGTAGTTGATGCCGCTGAAGCCAATCATCATGCCCCACATGGTGCGTTGCTTGAACAGACCGCGCCACTCGGCAAAGCTCAGCGGCTCTTTGCGTGATGCCACGCTGCCCGCCTGCAGATAGTGAATCTCTTCGCCGCTCAGCTGGCTGTTATCGCGATTGCGGTACATCAGATACCAGCCAATGGCGAGGAACATACCCAGCACGCCGATGGTCACGAACATGCCACGCCAGCCCATTACCAGCATCATCGCTGCCAGAATCGGTGGCGCAATCGACAGGCCAATCATCGACGCGGCGTTAAACATCCCCATCGGCATGCCGCGATCTTTGATGTTGAACCAGTCATTGATCACTTTGACGCCGCACGGGTTCATCGGCGCTTCACCGATCCCCAGCCCGATACGTACCAGCACAAACTGGGTGAAGTTATGCACCAGACCGGCAGCGGCCTGGAACAGTGACCAGACAAACATACCGAGCGCCAGCATGATGCGCGGCCCTTTACGATCCAGCAGCGCACCACAAGGCAACTGCGCTAAGCCGTAAGCCAGCGAGAACGCCGATAGCAACACGCCAATCTCGGTGGCCGATAAGCCCAGCTCACCGCGAATGGTCATATTGGCCACCGACAGTGAGCTACGGTCGAGATAGTTGATAATGGCCGCAAACAGCAGCAGCAACATGGCGGTAACCTGAATCTTTTTAATGCGCGGTGAGCGCACCACGTCACCGCGTGCCGGGACAAAGTCTTGTCCATCGACGGCGGATGTTGGCGCGGCGTCACGGCCACGTGCAGATGTATTTTCCATTGCAACCTCCCAGGTATGGGGTCTTATCGTTATCGAGGGTTGGGGTCCTGCGGCAGCGAAACGGTGCTGCCACAACAGATTGCTTTGGAGACTAGAAGTAAACCGGTCGGGATGTTGCGAGGATGTTTCAGATTCGTGCGGGCGCTTCAGAATTGTGGTTTTTAATCGGTTTTTAATTGTACTGACGAATACAGCGAATCATCGACGATTTAGCTGTACCGAGATGGTTATGTAACGCGCATAAGGCTTCAACATCCCGGCGGCTAATTAGTGCGGTCAGAATCGCCATATGCTCCTCCAGTGCCACGATATTACGTTGTTTTAAATCCGTTTCATCCCATTGATAATGCGAATGAAAAATCACCGAGATGATTTCCAGTGACTGATTGAAGAATGGGTTGTTCGCCGCCGACAGAATCAGCGTGTGCATCTCTTTATCCAGCGCGGCAAAGTGGCGATAGTTGCTGGCAATGGTGTCACGCATGGCACGGTGACGATCCAGCAGGTCACGCGCTTGTATCCAGCGTTCATCGCCGGATGGCAGATTGAGAAAGCGGGTAAGTGCATGTGTTTCCAGCATTTCACGCAGTTCGAACAGATTTTCAGCGTAGAGTTGATCAAACTTTTTCATGCGCCAATGGCCGCGTTTTACCGGTTCCAGCAGGTCGTAACGCATAAACCGCAGCAGGAACTCGCGCACCACTACCGGACTGGCCTTGACCTGTTGTGCCAGCTGCAACTCACTAAAGCTGTCGCCGGGCATCAGCTGACGCTGGTTAATCAGATTAAAAAACGCCTGTTCAAACAGACGCGCTTGCTGATCGATCGGTGGCGTTAACGCGCTAAAACCGTCTTCTTCACAGGGATCGCGCACGATGACGTAGGTTTCTTCAACTTTGTCCAATACTCCGCGCTCATGCAGATGCTGCAAAGTATGGCGCACGGTGGTGCGGCTGATATTGAACATTTCCGCCAGCGCGGCTTGCGGTGGCAGCGGAGAGCGGATATGGCGTTTAGCGATGCCTTCCAGCATTTGATTGATCACGTTCTGGCGTAAATTCAGGCTTCGACTCATGCGCTTCTCCGGCTTTTTATTTATTAAAAACCACACAAAGCCCAAAAAAAGGGCGCTGCCTCACACTTCAGCATGCGCAAAAAGCGCGAGTCCCCGATTTTCGCCAAAACTGCGACATCAGCACAGGAGAAGCCCATGACAACAATGAAAACCCTGGTGGTTGCCGAGCCGCGCAATATGGTGTGGCAGCAGCGTGAGAAACCGACTCCGGCCGCTCAGGAGGTTCTGATTAAACCAATTGCCGCCGGGATTTGCGGCACTGATATTCATGCCTGGGCGGGCAATCAGCCATTCTTTAGCTATCCACGCGTGCTGGGCCATGAGTTGTGTGGCGAAGTGGTGGAGTTGGGCAACCGGGTAACGAATTTTAAAGTGGGGCAGCGCGTGGCGCTGATTCCTTATGTTGCTTGTCAGCAGTGCGATGCGTGCCTGAGTGGGAAGACCAACTGCTGCGAAAATATTTCGGTGATTGGCGTACATCAGGACGGCGGTTTCTGCGAGTTCCTCAGCGTGCCCGCCAGCAACCTGTTAGCTGTTGATGATGTGGCGCCAGAAGCGGCGGCGCTGATCGAGCCTTTTGCGATCAGTGCACATGCGGTACGTCGTGCGGCAGTGGCAGCGGATGAGCAGGTGCTGGTGGTCGGTGCCGGGCCGATTGGTTTAGGTGTAGCCGCGATTGCGGCGGCCGCGGGCGCGCAGGTAGTGGTGGCCGATACCAGCGAACCGCGACGTGCGCATGTCGCAGAAAAGCTGGGGCTCGCGACCCTCAACCCAATGGCCGAGGATTTCGAAGCCACGTTGCGTGCAGAGTTTGGCGGGCGTCTGGCGGCGAAAGTGATTGATGCGACCGGCAGCCCGGCGGCGATGAACGGTGCGGTGAAGTTAATTCGTCATGGCGGCACTATTGTGTTTGTTGGCTTGCACAAAGGGGATTTGGTGATCCCGGATATCGAGTTCCACAAACGCGAAACCACCTTGATGGGCAGTCGCAATGCCACGCACGAAGATTTCGCAAAAGTGGGCGAATTGATGGCGAGTGGGCAGCTGCGTGCCGACATTATGCTGAATCGGCATTATGATTTTTCTACTTTGGCGGAGACCTTTGAGTCAGAGGTGATCAACAATCGTGAGTTGATTAAGGGCGTGATTCATTTCGCGAGATAGTCGGTGCGCATTGCTGCGCACCAGACAAAACATTGAGGGCCCGTCATGTCGCCATTTATGGCGACCACCCATCTCATGCCCGCAATGTGGCAAAAAAATGCTCCCGCACTGCTTCGGCATCCACGCCGAGGCACAAGCGCTGTGGGCGCAATCCGGCAAACGGATCTTCACGTGAGGCGAGGGCGCTGAGACGTCGCACTGTCTGCCCACGGCTGATGCCCTCCGTTATTACGCGCACTGGTGCTTCGGTGACTTCAAACGCCTGTGGTAACGCGAGCCAGGAGAGCGTGAGCGTGTCATGCAGCGCCATGCCATCAAACCCTTCCTTTTGCAGACTGTACGCCAGATACGGACGGCATATCGCGCTCAATACCGGCTGATTCAACTGCCGCACTTCATCACCCGTGATCAGAACTTTGTGCGTCACATCGAGCGGCAATACCACCACCGGCAGCGCCGAGGCCAGCACCTGATCGGCAGCATGCGGATCTTTCCAGATATTGAATTCGGCAAACGGCGAGACGTTGCCAGAATGGCCGTCAGTGCCAAATGCCCCGCCCATGATCACCAGCTCTTTCACCAGCGGGATGATATCCGGTGCCTGATTGATGGCGCTGGCGATATTGGTCAGCGGACCAATCGCTACAATCGTGATGGAATGCGGCTGCGCGCGCACACTATCAATAATGAACTGCACCGCGCTGGATGCTTCTTCACTGTATGAGTTCTCGAACGCATCACCCAATCCATCCAGACCGTGCAGCGTGGCGGGTGAAGAAGGGGCCAACGCCAGCGGCCGCGAGCAGCCGCGATACACCGGCGCGTCAATATCCATCTTCTGGCAAAACAGCCGGGCATTTTTCACCGCCTGGCCGACAGCCACATTGCCAAACACCGTGGTAATCCCCAGCAACCGCTGCGTCCGCGCCGCATACGCCAGCGCAAAGGCATCATCCACGCCAATATCAGTATCAAAAATCAGGGTACGCATCGGGATCTCCTCTCTTATGTTGTTCTCCACGTTAGAACATAATCGTTTGCAGAGGTAAGCCAATCGTTGACCGATATTGTCACCTCCGCTACGCCAGCGTATTATCATGCCGCTAAGGTGATGGCGTGCCACCTTCCCCAACCGCCGTTCTGGAAACAGACGGCTGATGACGCCTGACAACACTCGTATCCCTGCGCGGGAGACGGCGGTGTGTCAGGCGTTTTTCTGTCCTGCCGCGGCCCTGCGCGTAACTCATTTCAGGAGCTCCAAAGTATGTTGAAGTCGTTACTGGCTGTTGTGCTCGGTGGTGCCGTGGGCTGCACGCTGCGCTGGCTGATCTCTCTTCGTTTTAACGCGCTGTTTCCCAATCTTCCGCCCGGCACCTTAATGGTGAACTTAATTGGTGGCTTCATCATTGGCGGCGCCATGGCGTGGCTGATGAAAAATCCGCATCTCGATCCAGCGTGGAAATTGCTGATTATCACTGGCTTCTGCGGTGGCCTCACCACGTTCTCGGCCTTTTCCGCAGAGATAATGGTGATGCTGCAATCCGGCAAATACCTTTGGGCGATGTCGAGTGTGATGGTACACGTGATTGGCTCGGTGCTAATGACCTTCGCCGGTTTTGCCGTGGTCAACTTGCTGGGTTAAAAACCCCTGCGCATCACGGGCTTGAAATAACTCCTAAGAGGTAGATACTGGTCGGTGTTCTGTTTGCGTGACAAGCAGAACCTGTCACCGATTTATCCGGACGATTAGGGAGCCCGTTGATGCGAAGTAACCCCAAATTCCTTAACCTGGTGTTGTTAAACGGTGAACCTGAGCAGAAGCTGCGCGCCGCGCAGGCAGCTGGTTTCGAACAGGTTGAAATCTGGCGGGAAGACGTTGAGGCTGCCACACCGCAGCTGGCTCAACAGTTAAATCTTGGCTTTACCAATCTGCAGGTGCTGCGTGATTTTACCGGTACGCCGGATCGTGAACGTCTGCAAAAGCGTGAAGAGCTGCGGCAGTTTATCCAGATTGCGCAGTCTATCGGCTGCAATACCATTCAGGCACCGGCCACCACGCGCGATGATTGCGTGGCGGAGCGTATCGATGAAGATCTGCGCTGGATGGCTTCGGAAGCTGCGCGCTACAACATGCGCATCATGTACGAACCCATGGCATGGTGCAGCGTCGACAACACTCTGCCGCTGGCCTGGGAACGATTGCAGCGTCTGGACCAACCGAATATCGGACTGGTGGTCGATCTGTTCCACATCTGTGCTTTGGGCGGCGATGCCTCACAGCTCGATGGCATTCCTGCCGATCGTATCTATGAAGTGCAACTGTGCGATATGGCGGAGATGCCGCCGCGAGAGAAGGGCGCGCTAAGCGATTATGCGCGCCATCAGCGGTTATTGCCCGGCGACGGCATTATTGAAGTGGATCGCTTTGTCGATAAGCTGAAAAGCGCCAGCTATCGTGGCCCGGTCGGCATTGAAGTGTTTAACGATGGATTAAAAGCGCAACCACCTGAAGTGGCTGCGCAACAAGCCTGGAACGCGCTAAATCGCTACTGGCCTTAATCCTGCAAGCACTGAGCGATAAAGGCGGCCGCTTGCATCGCACCCTGTGAAGAGATGGTATGACCGGTGGCGGCTTCAAAGCGCGCTTCCACCGTCACGCCTGCCGCTTGCAGGCGCTGTGCTGCTGACTCACTCTCGCTATACGGAATCACGCCATCCGCCTTACCGTGAATCAGCAACGCAGGCGTGTGCGATGCCGGGGTTAATGCGCCGTCAAACGACAATCGTCCGGAAAACGCCACCACGCCCGCCAGCGGATGACGGCCCTGTGCCAGTGCATCGAGCGCCATGATCGAACCCTGAGAAAAGCCTACCAGAATCACTTTATCCCACGCGTCCGCCATGCCGTGTTGCGCCATCAACTGTTGCAGTGTCTCATCGAACGCTGCGCGGGCTCCACGCACCCGCGCCGGACGATTTTCTGGGGTAATGCCCGTCAGGCTAAACCACTGATAACCCATCGCATGTTCAAACGGATAGGGCGCATTCGGCGAGGCAAAAGCCACATCCGGCAGCAGGCTGGCCCAATGCTGGCCGAGTCCTGCCAGATCGTCGCCATTACTGCCCACACCATGTAAAAAAATCACCAACGCTTTTGCCATCGTCCTGCTCCTTAAAGTCCGTAATCCGCCATATCCGGGCCTACTGGCACAATCCCGTTCGGGTTCAGCGCCTTAATCGAATAGTAGCCCTGCTTGATATGGTCGATGTTCACTGTCTGACGCACACCTGAAACCGCCAGCATACTCTTCAGATAGCGATCGAGCAGCGGATAGTCGCGCAGGCGGCGCAGGTTACATTTGAACAGGCCATGATAGGCGACGTCAAAGCGCACCAGCGTCACGAACAAGCGAATATCGGCTTCGGTCAGGCGTTCGCCCAGCAGGAAAGTACGGCCATCTTTCAGACGCTGTTCCAGTTCGTCCAGTTGGCTGAACACATCGTTAAAGGCCTGCTGATAGCTCACCTGCGTGGTGGCAAAGCCGGTACGATACACGCCGTTGTTGAGACGTGGATAGATCGATGCGTTGATCGCGTCGATCTCAGCGCGCAGATCTTCTGGATACAGATCGAGGCTGTTGTCTGCCAGATCGCCAAATCCGCTGTTCAGCATACGCAGGATGTCAGCAGATTCGTTGTTCACGATGGTCTGCGTCTTTTTATCCCACAGTACCGGCACCGTGGCGCGGCCGGTAAAGTCAGCATCGGCGCGGGTATATAACTCATGGATGTATTCGGCTTTGTTGAGCCAGTCACGATCAGCACCCGGATAGTCGCCGAAGTGCCAGCCCTGAGCACCCAGCTGTGGCTCCACCACCGAGACGCTGATCACTTTCTCCAGTCCTTTCAGACTGCGTGCCACCAGCGTGCGTGATGCCCATGGGCAGATCAGTGCCACATACAGATGATAGCGATCCGGCTCGGCGGCAAATTCGCTCGAGCCGTCTGCGGTAATCCAGTGGCGAAAACTGGACGTTTGACGGACAAATCCGCCCTGTTTATCGGTGGCTTGAACCGGATGCCACTCTGCGCTCCACTTACCGTTGACCAACATATGCTCGACTCCTCTCTGGTGATGGAGTGAGCATACCGCGCTGCTGGTTGGGTGATAATCCGGGCAAAATGGCTTTCATTGCTTCCAAATTGGAAGGAATCAGCCGGGAGGATGTTGCTGGAAATGATCGGCCAGGAAATCAATCAGCAAGCGGGTCTTCTGCGCCAGATGGCGGGCGGGGGGATAGAGTGCAAACAGGCCCATCGGCGGCGTGGCGAAGTTATCCAGTAGCGAGACGATCTCGCCGCGTTGTAGCGCAGGTGCGGCAATAAAACCCGGTAAACGTGCGATACCCAATCCGGCGATGGCTGCTTGTAAACAGGCTTCAGTATTGGAGAAACACAGGCGGCCACGAATCGGCATGCTTACGCTGTCGCCACAGGGCGTCACAAACGGCCAGTGCCAGGGATCGCGGAAGTTGGTGTCACTGATACATTGATGCGCAGCCAGGTCGCGCCAGTGCTGCGGTGTGCCTTGTTGCAGCAGATAGCCCGGCGAAGCCGCTACGCGAATCGGCACATCGCCCAAACGACGTGCGATCAGGCTACTGTCATCTAATTTACCAATGCGAATCGCCATATCGAAGCCTTCATCGACGATGTTCACTGCACGATCGGAGAAGTTAACGTCCAGTTCAATCAACGGATAGTGACGCGCAAATGCGACCAATACGCTGGCGAGCACCGCCGTACCAAAGGTGCCGGGCGCACTGATTTTTAAGCGCCCCGTCGGCGTGGTGGCATTTTCGCGTACCGTGGCATCCAGCGTATCGAAAGCATCCAGCAGGGTTTTGACCCGCTCGTAATAGGCACGACCCACTTCAGTGGCTGACAGGGCACGCGTGCTGCGCTTAAACAACTGCACGCCGAGTTCCTGCTCCAGCCGTGAAACCAGCTTGGAGGCCTGACCGCTGCTGGTGCCCAGTCGCTCGGCAGCCCCGGCAAAACTGCCCACTTCCAGCACCGCGACAAACATGCGGTCACAATCAAGACGATCCATGGCGGTTCCTGAACAGCGAAAAAGGTGAGTATACACCGAGGGTCGTCTTCACATTCAGTGCGCCCCCTCTTTTCCCCTGCCACAAAACCTGTTGAACTAGCTGTTCGCCTTAAGCTGGCCGGGAGCCATGCATGTCTTTGCTTCACCTGTCATCGCTGGCGGAGATTTCCGCCCTCGAATGGGATGCGCTGTTACCTGACGATCAACCGTTTTTACGCCATGCCTTTCTTCTCACGCTGGAAGAGAGTGGCAGCGTGCGGCCGGAAAACGGCTGGCAGCCGGATCACCTGTTGTGGCGCGAAAAGGGCGTGCTGAGCGCCGCGCTGCCGGGTTATCGCAAACGCAATTCGCAAGGTGAATACGTCTTTGATCACGCGTGGGCTGATGCCTGTCACCGCGCCGGCATTCCATACTATCCAAAATGGCTGGGGGCGATTCCGTTCAGCCCCGTCACCGGCGCCCGCTTGCTGGGTGAGGAAGCCGCCATCAGCCAACTGCTGGCGGCGCTGCCTGACGAACTGCTGCAACACGGCCTGAGCGGCGCGCACATCAATTTCACCACGCCATTCGCCAACGATGTGATGGAGCAGCAACCTGACTGGCTGGCGCGTCTCGGCATCCAGTATCACTGGCACAACAAAGGCTACCGCGATTTTCAGGATTTCCTCGACACGCTGATGTCACGCAAACGCAAACAGCTGCGTAAAGAGCGCGAACAGGTGGCGAGCAGTGGCTTTGAGTTCAACTGGTATCGTGGTGACGAACTCAGCGAAGATCAGTGGGATTTTGTCTACACCTGTTACGCCAACACCTATGCAGTGCGCGGGCAGCGTCCTTATCTCACGCGTCAATTCTTCAGCCTGCTGGCCGAACGCATGCCGCGATCGATTCGCGTGGTCATTGCCACGCTGCAGGGTCATCCGGCGGCCATGGCGTTCTATCTGGTGGATGGCAACTCTCTGTACGGGCGTTACTGGGGCTGCCTGGCGGAGTTCGATCGCCTGCACTTTGAAACCTGCTTCTATCAGGGCATGGATTTTGCGATTGCCGAGGGATTACAGCGTTTTGATGCGGGCGCGCAAGGCGAGCACAAACTGGTGCGCGGCTTCGAACCGCAGATCACCCACTCATGGCACTACCTGTGCCATCCGGGGCTGCGCGAGGCCGTAGAAGAGTATTTAGTGCAGGAGCGGGCAGGGATCCGCGCCTATGCCATTGAAGCGCGCGAAGCCCTGCCATATCGACGCGGCGATTAATCCTCGCCGACAAAACCACCGGTCTGATGCTGCCACAGGCGCGCGTAGAGTCCATTATGCGCCAGCAGTTCGCGGTGGTTACCCATCTCAACAATCTCGCCTTTGTCCAGCACCACCAGTCGATCCATTTTGGCGATAGTAGAAAGACGGTGCGCGATGGCAATCACCGTTTTGCCCTGCATCAACGTTTCCAGGCTCTCCTGAATCGCCGCTTCGACTTCGGAATCAAGGGCGGAAGTGGCCTCATCCATGATCAGAATCGGCGCATCTTTCAGCAGCACGCGGGCGATGGCGATACGTTGACGCTGACCGCCGGACAGTTTCACTCCGCGCTCACCCACATGCGCATCCAGCCCGGTACGGCCCTGTGGATCGGACAGCAGCGGAATGAACTCATCGGCGCGGGCGCGGATAATCGCCGCCTGCAGTTCGTCTTCGGTGGCGTTTGGGCGTCCGTACAGCAGGTTTTCTCGAATCGAACGGTGCAGCAGCGACGTGTCTTGAGTGATCATGCCGATCTGGCCGCGCAGGCTCTCCTGCGTGACTTCGGCGATGTTGTGATCGTCAATCAGGATGCGCCCGCCGTTGATGTCGTACAGACGCAGCAGCAGATTCACCATTGTCGATTTACCCGCGCCGGATGGCCCAATCAGACCGATTTTCTCGCCCGGTTTGATATTCAGGTTGAGACGGTTGATTACCTGGCGGCTGCCGCCGTAGTCAAAGCGCACATCTTCAAAGCGAATCTGACCCTGCGTCACCTGCAGGTTTTTCGCCTGCGATTCATCCTGCACGCTGAGCGGCTGCGCGATGGTGTTCAATCCATCCTGCACCATGCCGATATTTTCAAAGATGCCGTTCACCACCCACATGATCCAGCCGGACATGTTCACTAAGCGGATCACCAGACCGGTGGCTAGTGCAATCGCACCGACGCTGATCAGCGACTGGCTCCACAGCCACAATGCCAGGCCAGAAGTGCTGACAATCAGCAGCCCATTCAGCGTCGACAGCGTGATATCCATGGTGGTGACCATGCGGCTGGCGTGCTGGGTTTTGTCGGTCTGCTCCTGAATCGCTTCACGCGCGTAGCGTTTTTCCAGATCGTTGTGCGCGAACAGTTTGATGGTGGCGATATTGGTATAGCCATCGACGATGGTGCCCATCAGTTTGGATCGCGCCTCGGAAGAGACCACCGAACGTTGCTTCACGCGTGGCACAAAGAAGCTCAGCGAGACGCTATACGCCACAATCCAGATAATCAGCGGAATCATCAGGCGCCAGTCGGCTTCGGCGAACAGTACCAGCGAGGTGACGGCGTAGATCACCACATGCCAGATGGCATCCACTAACTGCACCGCGGAATCGCGCAGGGAGTTACCGGTCTGCATAATGCGCTGGGCGATGCGCCCGGCGAAATCGTTCTGGAAGAAGTTCAGGCTCTGGCGCAGCACGTAGTTGTGATGCTGCCAGCGGATCATGCTGGTCATGCTCGGGTTAATACTCTGATGCACCAGCATATCGTGCAGCGCGATAATCACCGGCCGCAGAATCAGCGCGACAAACCCCATCCACAACAGCACCTGCCAGTTGTCGGTAAACAGCGTGGAGGGCGTCGAGTGATTGACCAGATCGATGATGCGGCTGAGATAGCTGAACAGCGCCACTTCAATCAGCGCCTGCGCTAATCCCACAATCAGCAGGGCGACAAAGCTCGGCCACACCTGGCGCAGATAATAGAGGTAAAACGGCCAGACGCTGGAAGGGGGAGAATCGGTTGGTGCATCCTGGAAAATATTGATAAAACGTTCAAAACGACGATACAACATAAAGTCACTCTTCCGTTTGGTGAGAGTTAACAGCTTAGTGCAAGTGAAAGGGATTACCGACATGGATCTGATCATTCGCGGTCGCGAACCAACCGATGCTGCCGCTTATCAACGTCTTTACAGCCACCCCGAGGTGTATCGCTGGACCACGCAGCTGCCGTTTCCCAGCGTGCAAACCTGGCAGAAGAAGTTCGAAAACATGGATGCGGCGGGCTATATCGGTTTCGTGGCGGAGATTGATGGGCAAATGGTTGGCGAGCTAACGCTGTTTGTTGAACAGCGCCCGCGTACGCGCCACAGCATCAGTTTTGGCATCAGCGTCGATCCCGCGTTTGGCGGTCGTGGTATCGGTGAGAAACTGATTCGTAACGCTATCGACTATGCGTTTAACTGGCTCGGCGTGGTGCGTATTGAGCTGGAAGCGTTTCATGACAACGCGCGTGCGATAAGGTTGTACCAGCGCCTCGGCTTTGAGCAAGAGGGCGTGAAGCGGAAAGCCTGCCTGCGTGAGGGTGAGTATCACGACATCGTGGTGATGGCGAAACTGCGGGAGTGAGTTTTATGCCGTTTATGGGCAGGTGCGCATAAATGCGTCATTATGTCCTGTGCGGTGTTTTGCCCGGTTGTACCTAAATGCGCACCCTACGGTGTAGGGTCGCCATTTATGGCGACCGTGAAAACCTTACTGGCTCTTCTCCACGTATTTCTGCATATTCTCCTTGGTCACTAGTTCAAACGGGATCCACACGTGTGAATCCACTTTCTCGCCTTTCATCAGTTTTTGCGCCACATCCACCGAGGCTTTGCCCTGACCAATCGCATCCTGGAACACGGTGACCTGCATTTTGTCCTGCGCCATGGCTTTGAGGCCATCCGGCGTGGCATCAATACCGCCCACCAGAATCTTCTTGTTGCTCTTTGCCAGCGCCATCGCAGCACCGATCGCCATTTCATCGTTGTTAGCGGCAACGATATCAATCGCTTCGCCGTTGCCGATCCAGTTGAGCATCAAATCCATGCCTTCGTTACGCGCATAGTTCGCCGGCTGCTTCTGCACCACTTTCATGCCCGGATATTTCGCCACCACCTGCTCGACATCTTTGGTGCGTTGCAGTGCGCCTGCGTCGGTCAGGTTACCGATCATGATCGCCACATTGCCTTTGTAGTTAGCCATTTTCGCCAGCGCTTCCATCTGCAAGGTGCCAGATTCGCGCTCGTCAGAACCGACAAACACCACGCCCGCCGGCAGCGATTTATCGCCTGGCGAACGGTTCACGTATACCAGCGGGATTTTCGCCTGCTGCGCCAGTTTGGTCAGCTGCGGCGTGCTGGCGGAATCCACCGGATCGACGATGATGGCATCAACGCCCGCGCCGATAAAGCTCTGCACCTGATCGGTCTGACGGCCAACGTCGCCGCGCGCATCTTCAAACTGCACATCGAGCCCGCGCGCTTTGGCTTCTTTATCAATCGACTGGCGAATAATGGTTAAAAAGTTCTGATCGAAATATGCCATTGATACGCCGATTTTCTCTGCCAACGCCGAGGCAGAGCTGGACAGCAGGCCAAGCAACAGTATCGCCTTGAGGCTTTTCATCGCGGACTCCAGGGTAAGTTTGTTATTAGAATGAATGTTTCAATGAGAATTAAAATGGATCATTTAAATCATTTTCAGACTACGAGGCGGTAAGGATCCTGACAATCAACATGTATGGATTTTGCAGCTAAGCGCACACTTTGCTCACGGGTGCAGGATGCTGGCGGCCTCCTATGACGAGCAGGTGCATGATGCTTTGCGGCTTTCTATGGCGAGCCAGTACATGCCTGCTTTGCAGGCTCATAGTGATGTTGCGAAGGTTTTTCTCAGAGCTGGCGCACATTCCGGTGCAAAAGCATCGGCTTCTTTAAGGTTCTGTGCAGCGCCGCACCCTGCTTTGTGGCAGATGCCAAAACCAGCGCAAAAAAGCCGCGCGGATTCCTCCATCCGCACAATGACCACCTCGCATCTGGCTCTCTATAGTTGCTGAACAGTGAAATTTAAGCGGTATTCCTGAACATCATCGCTTCGGAGCAGGACGCTCCTTCATCAAGGGGTTCAGCCATGTTACAAAGCAAAAACCGCAATGAGAACAGTCATGTGCGTATCTGGATCCTCTGTCTGATCCTGTTCCTGTCCGTGGTGGCCTATGCCGACCGTTCGATCCTGTCGATCTCTGGATCGGCGATCAAAGAGGAGTTTGGCTTGTCGGCGATCCAGCTGGGCCTGATCCTCTCGGCATTCAGCTGGGCCTATGTGATCGGCCAGATCCCCGGCGGGATTTTCCTCGACCGTTTCGGCACCAAAAAAGTCTATGGCGTGACGTTAGCGCTGTGGTCGGTTTCCACCATTTTAATGGGTTTTATTGGCGAATTTTCCAACGGCATGACCATGGCGTTGACGCTGATGTTTGCGTTGCGCTTTGCTCTCGGCCTGATTGAAGCACCGAGTTTTCCGGCCAACGCGCGTGCGGTGATCATGTGGTTCCCCGGTGCCGAACGCGGTCGTGCTTCGTCGCTGTTTGCCTCGGCGCAGTACTTCGCCGTTGCCATCTTCTCGCCGCTGTCCGGCTGGCTGGTATCCCGCTTCGGCTGGGAGTGGCCGTTCTTTGTGCTGGGCGGTATTGGCGTGCTGGCGGTGTTTGTGTGGGGTTGGTATATGCGCAGCCCGAAACAGCATCCGCATGTATCAGCCGCAGAGTTGAAATACATTGAGGAGGGCGGTGCGCTGGTGGATATCGATTCAGCGCAAACGCTCAAAGCACGTCCACCCTTGAGCAAAGCGATGTTCAAAACCTTGCTCAGCAATCGCATGCTGTGGTGCGCCTATATCGGGCAATACTGCATCATTGCGCTCAGCTACTTCTTTATCACCTGGTTCCCGATTTATCTGGTGCAGGCGCGTGGCATGAACATCATGGAAGCGGGCTTTGCCACCATCGCCCCGGCGCTGTTTGGCTTCCTTGGCGGCATCAGTGGCGGTTACATCTCTGACAAGCTGCTGGCTAACGGCTGGAGCCTGTCGTGGGCGCGTAAAACGCCGTATATCGTCGGGATGCTGATGGCCGCCTCGCTGATTCTGGCGGCGGTGATCCCGACCAATGCCGGCATTATCGCCATTATGTCGTTTGCCTTCTTTGGCAAAGGCGTGGCGGCGGGCGCGGGTACCTGGACCATTGTCAGCGATACCGCACCGAAAGAAGCAGTAGGTCTGGCGGGCGCGATCTTCAATGGCATCGGCAATATGGCCGGATTTATCACGCCACTGCTGTTTGGCATCATCGTTGGTCTGACCGGCAGCTACAGTATTGGATTGGTGTTCGTTGGCGCGCATTGCATCGTCGCGGCGCTGCTGTTCCTGCTGGTGATGGGCCCGATTGAACGTGTCGGTGACGAGCAGGATTCGTCTGCAACATCCTACGAAACTCAGGGGAAACAAGATGGGATCAAAGCCGTTTAACGTATTGCTAAAAGGGCCGCTGTTACCGCAGCGGCTGCAGGATAATTTGGATGCGCACTTCACCACTTCGCGCTTGTGGCAGCAGGAGGATCAGGCCGCGTGGCTGGCCGAGCACGGTGCCAGTATTGATGCGATGGTGACCAGCGGCAATGCGTTGATGGGGGCGAATGCGGAGCTACTGGCGCAGTTGCCCAATCTAAAGGTGATTTGCAGTAACGGTGTGGGCTATGACGCGATAGACATTGCCGCCGCCGAAGCACGTGGCATCGTGGTGACCAACACGCCGGGAGTACTGAATAGCTGCGTGGCGGATACCGGCATGGCGCTGCTGCTGGATGTGGCGCGCCGCATTAGTGCCTCAGATCGTTATGTGCGTGCCGGTGATTGGCAAGCGAAAGGGCGCTATCCGTTGACCACCAAAGTGGGCGGTAAAGTGTGCGGGATCGTCGGTCTGGGCGGGATTGGTAAAGAGCTGGCGAAGCGCGCGCAGGCGTTTGATATGGATGTGCATTTTTACAACCCGCGTTCACGCCCGGATGTGCCCTACACGCGCCACGATTCGCTGTTATCACTGGCAAAGCAGGCTGATTTTTTGGTGCTGACCATACCCGGCGGTGCCGCCACACATCATCTGGTGAATGTTGAAGTGTTGCGTGCGCTGGGGCCGAAGGGCTTTTTAATCAACATTGCGCGCGGCAGTGTGGTGGATGAGCAGGCGTTGATTGCGGCGCTCGAAGCCGGTGAGATTGCGGGTGCCGGTTTGGATGTGTTCGAGCATGAGCCGGCGGTGCCTGCTGCGCTACTGCAGCGTGATGATGTGGTGATCACCCCGCATCTCGCCAGCAGCACCCATGAAACCATGGCGGCGATGGCAGATTTGGTGTTTGAAAACCTGCTGGCGTTTTCGCAAGGCGAAGCGGTGTTAACGCGGGTGGTGTAGATTCTGTCGCATGATAAATCGCGCCGTCACCAATGCCATCAGGCAAACGTAGCGGTGCAAATTTATTGCGCTAATCCAAATCACTTCCCCCCTCACAGATCGCACAAATCACTCCTGAAGATTATTTGCTCAGCTGCCGATACCTCTCCTTACCATCCACTGATATTAAGGAGAGATATCGTGATAAAGCTGATTACCGTTGACGAATTGCGGCAAGGAATGTTCATCCACAAACTGGAGGTTTGGTGGCTCAAGGATAAACGCATTCGCAACCAAATGCTGATCACCGATAAACGCCAGATCGCGATGATCCGCAACGAAGGGATCCAGCAAATCTGGATCGATCTCGATAAGTCGGTGCAGGCGCCTGCCAAACCTGCGCCGAAGAAAGCCATTCCGCAAACCCCATTTTTCCAGGAGCTGGATCAGGCACAAACCATCTTCAATCAGGGCAAGCCACAGGTGCTGGCGATGTTCAACGAGGCGCGTATGGGTCAGGGGCTGGACCTCAACTATACGATGGACCTGGTGGACGATATTGCCGGATCGATTACCCGTGAACCCACTGCACTGCTCAGCGTGGCGCGGCTGAAAAATCACGATGATTACACCTACCTGCACTCCATGGCAGTGTGCGGGTTGATGATCTCGCTGGGCAAAAAAATGGGGCTCGATGAACACCAGCAGCGGCGCGTGGGCATGGGCGGTTTGCTGCATGATGTCGGTAAATCGGCGGTGCCGCTGGAGATCCTCAACAAACCCGGCAAGCTCACCGACGAGGAGTTCACCATCATGCGCGAGCATCCGATTATTGGTGCACAGATGCTGATGGAGGCTGATGCAGGGGAAGACCTGTTAGATATTGCGCTGCATCACCACGAAAAAGTCGATGGCAGCGGTTACCCCCACAAACTGAAAGGCGAAGAGATTTCGCTGTTTTCTCGTATGGCCGCGGTATGCGATGTCTATGATGCCGTGACCTCTAATCGCCCCTATCGCAAAGGCTGGACGCCCGCCGAAGCGATGCACAATATGCTGAGCTGGCGCGGTCACTTCGACAATACGCTGCTGCACGCCTTCGTGCGCACCATCGGCATTTATCCGGTGGGATCGCTGGTGCGACTGGCTTCCGGGCGCGTGGCGCTGGTGGTGCAGGCCGGTGAAAAATCGCTGTTAAAACCCAAAGTGCATGTGTTCTGGTCATTACACGCCCAGCGAGAAGTGAAGCCGGAAGAGTTGGATCTCGGTGATTCGTTCTGCACTGACAGTATTACCGGAGCCGAAGACAGTGGCCTGTGGCAGAACGTCGATCTCAATCGCATCTGGGCACTGGAAAGCGCCTAATTCGACAGCATTTTTATACTTTCTTTACGCTGGATTCCCGCCTTTTTACCCCTTCTTTATGCCGCGCCGCGCATGCTTGCAGCACTACCAAATCCTCTGGAGGTTGCTGTGAGCGTGGGCGTGATTGCCGGCATCGTGCTGGTGTTTATCTTGTTGGGCTACCTGATTTATGCCCTGCTTAATGCGGAGGCATTCTGATGGCTGCGAATGCGTTTTTACTGATTGCGGGTTATCTGCTGGTGTTGATGGTGCTAGCGCAACCGCTCGGGCGTTTTCTTGCGGTGCTGGTGGCCGACAAACCGCTGCTGCCGCGTACCGAGCGGGCGCTGTGGCGGCTGGCCGGTGCTGATGGCGAGGCGATGCGCTGGCAGCACTACTTGCTGGCGATTCTGCTGTTCAACGCCCTCGGCTTCGTGGTGCTGCTGGCGATTCTGATGCTGCAGGGATCGCTTCCTCTTAACCCGCAACAGTTGCCGAGTCTTAGCTGGGATCTGGCGCTCAACACCGCCGTCAGCTTTGTCACCAACACCAACTGGCAGGCTTATGCGGGCGAAAGCACGGTGAGCTATTTCAGTCAGATGGCCGGTCTCACGGTGCAAAACTTCCTGTCGGCGGCGACCGGCATCGCGGTGGCCTTTGCGCTGATTCGCGGTTTTGCCAATCGCTCGCTGGCGACGCTCGGTAACGCCTGGCGCGACCTGACACGCATCACGGTGTATGTGCTGCTGCCGATCAGCCTGCTGATGGCGCTATTCTTTGTCTATCAGGGCAGCATTCAGACGTTTGAGCCTTATCACGCACTCACCACGCTGGAAGGGGCGAAGCAAACGCTGCCACTCGGTCCGGTGGCTTCGCAGGAAGCGATCAAAATGCTCGGCACCAACGGCGGGGGCTTCTTTAACGTCAACTCAGCCCATCCGTTTGAAAACCCGACCGCGCTGACCAACTTCGTGCAGATGCTGAGTATCTTCCTGATCCCGGCCGCGCTGTGCTTCACCTTCGGTCAGCATCTGGGCGATCGTCGTCAGGGCCACATGCTGCTGTGGGCGATGACCATCATGTTCGTGCTGGCGGTGATCACCGTGATGTGGGCAGAACTGCGCGGTAATCCGCACTTCCTGGCACTCGGTGCAGACAGCGCCATCAACATGGAAGGCAAAGAGACGCGCTTTGGCATTCTCAACTCCAGCCTGTTTGCGGTGATCACCACCGCGGCCTCATGCGGTGCGGTGAATGCCATGCATGACTCCTTCACCGCACTCGGCGGCATGGTGCCGATGTGGCTGATGCAGCTGGGTGAAGTGGTGTTTGGCGGCGTCGGTGCCGGGTTGTACGGCATGCTGCTGTTCGTGCTGCTCGGGGTATTTATCGCCGGTCTGATGATTGGCCGTACACCGGAGTACATGGGTAAAAAGATCGACGTGTGGGAGATGAAAATGACCGCACTGGCGATTCTGGTGACGCCGACCCTGGTGCTGCTTGGCACTGCGCTAGCGATGATGACGGATGCAGGGCGCGCCGGTATGGCGAATCCTGGCATCCACGGCTTCAGCGAAGTGCTGTATGCCGTCTCGTCGGCGGCCAATAACAACGGTAGTGCTTTTGCCGGTTTGAGCGCCAACACCCCGTTCTGGAACCTGTTGCTGGCCTTCTGCATGTTGGTGGGACGCTTCGGCATCATCATTCCGGTAATGGCGATTGCCGGTTCGCTGGCGGCGAAGAAAATCCAGCCGGTGGGCAACGGTACGTTACCGACCCACGGTCCACTGTTTATCGCGCTGCTGATTGGCACCGTATTGCTGGTGGGGGCACTGACCTTTATCCCCGCGCTGGCTCTCGGCCCGGTGGCGGAACATCTGCAATTAATTCAGGGATAACGGAATCATGAGTCGTCAACAACTGGCGCTGTTTGATGCAGCGCTGACGAAAACCGCCGTGCTGGATGCGGTGAAGAAACTCGATCCGCGCGTGCAGTTTCGCAACCCGGTAATGTTCCTGGTGTGGCTCGGCAGCGTGCTGACCTCGCTGCTGGCCATCGGCATGCTGACAGGCCACCTGAGCGGTAACGCCGGGTTTACCGCCGGAGTCGCCATCTGGTTGTGGTTCACGGTGCTGTTTGCCAACTTCGCTGAAGCGCTGGCGGAAGGGCGCAGCAAGGCGCAGGCCAACAGCCTGAAAGGCATCAGTAAAACCAGTGATGCGAAAAAGCTGGCTGAGCCACGTCATGGCGCGCAGTGGCAGCCGGTAGCGGCAGACACCTTGCGTAAAGGCGACGTGGTGCTGGTGGAAGCGGGTGACATCATCCCGTGTGACGGCGAAGTGCTGGAAGGCGGCGCTTCCGTGGATGAGAGTGCGATTACCGGCGAATCGGCGCCGGTGATCCGCGAATCAGGCGGCGATTTTTCATCGGTGACGGGCGGTACGCGCATTCTGTCCGACTGGCTGGTGATCCAGTGCAGCGTCAATCCGGGCGAAACCTTCCTTGATCGCATGATTGCCATGGTCGAAGGTGCCAAACGCCGCAAAACGCCGAACGAGATCGCGCTGACTATTCTGCTGGTGTCGCTGACCATCGTGTTCCTGCTGGCAACCGCAACCTTGTGGCCGTTCTCCGCTTATGGCGGCACGCCAGTGAGCGTGACGGTACTGGTGGCATTGCTGGTGTGCCTGATTCCGACCACCATCGGCGGCTTGCTGTCGGCGATTGGCGTGGCGGGGATGAGCCGCATGCTCGGTGCTAACGTCATCGCCACCAGCGGTCGTGCGGTGGAAGCCGCGGGCGACGTCGATGTGCTGATGCTGGATAAAACCGGCACCATCACGCTGGGTAACCGCCAGGCGACGCAGTTTATGCCTGCGCCGGGCGTCACCGAGCAGCAGCTGGCGGATGCGGCGCAGCTGGCCTCGCTGGCGGATGAAACCCCGGAAGGGCGCAGCATCGTGGTGCTGGCGAAGCAGAAATTTAACCTGCGCGAACGCGATCTCAGCAGCATGGGCGCGAGTTTTATTCCGTTTTCGGCACAAACGCGCATGAGCGGCGTCAACGTGCAGGATCGTCTGATTCGCAAAGGCGCAGTTGACGCCGTTCGCCGCCATATCGAAGCCAATAACGGCCGTTTCCCGGCAGAAGTGAACGCCAGCGTTGAAGAAGTGGCGCGCGCGGGTGGCACGCCGCTGGTGGTGGCCGAAGGCGCACAGGTGCTGGGCGTGGTGGCGCTGAAAGATATCGTCAAAGGCGGCATCAAAGAGCGTTTTGCCGAGCTGCGCAAAATGGGCATCAAGACGGTGATGATTACCGGCGATAACCCGCTGACGGCGGCGGCCATCGCGGCAGAAGCTGGCGTGGATGATTTCCTCTCGGAAGCCACACCAGAAGCCAAGTTGGCACTGATTCGTCAGTATCAGGCGGAAGGGCGTTTAGTGGCGATGACCGGCGACGGCACCAACGACGCCCCCGCGCTGGCGCAAGCGGACGTGGCAGTAGCGATGAACTCGGGCACGCAGGCGGCAAAAGAGGCCGGGAACATGGTCGATCTCGACTCCAACCCGACCAAACTGCTGGAAGTGGTGCACATCGGTAAACAGATGCTGATGACGCGCGGTTCACTGACCACCTTCAGTATCGCCAATGATGTGGCGAAGTACTTTGCCATTATCCCGGCGGCGTTTGCGGCCACCTATCCGCAGCTCAATATGCTGAACGTGATGCATCTGCATTCGCCGAACTCAGCAATTTTGTCGGCGGTGATTTTTAACGCGCTGGTGATTGTGTTCCTGATCCCGCTGGCGCTAAAAGGCGTGAGCTACCGCCCGATGAGTGCCGCCGCGCTGCTGCGTCGCAACCTGTGGATTTACGGTGTCGGCGGATTAGTGGTGCCGTTTATCGGTATTAAAGCCATCGACCTGCTGCTGACGCTGTTTGGTCTGGTTTAAGGAGAAGAGAAATGAGTCAGTTACGTCCGGCTATTGTATTGTTAATACTGCTGACGCTGTTAACCGGCGCGGTCTATCCGCTGCTGACCACCGGCTTAGCGCAGTGGTGGTTTCCGTCACAGGCCAACGGTTCGTTGATTGAGCAGGATGGCGCGGAGCGCGGTTCCGATTTGATTGGTCAGGTATTTACGCAGCCCGGCCATTTCTGGGGCCGCCCATCGGCGACCGGCGATGCGCCCTATAACACATTGGCCTCCAGCGGCAGCAACCTGGCGGCGAGCAATCCGGCACTGGATAAAGCGGTGGCCGAACGCGTGGCTGCGCTGCGCACCGCTAATCCACAGGCTCCAACTGCGGTGCCGGTTGAGCTGGTGACCGCATCGGCGAGTGGGCTCGATCCGGATATTTCGCCGGAAGCGGCACTGTGGCAGGCACCGCGTGTGGCGGCAGCGCGCAATATGGCGCTGAAGGATGTGGAAGCGCTGATTGCCCGTAATACTGAGCGTCCGCTGCTGCCGTTTATCGGTGAAGAGACGGTAAACGTGTTGCGGCTGAATATGGCGCTGGATGCGCTACAGGGATAATTGATTGATAGCGCGATTTATCGCGCTTTTCACGACGGATAACTGATGAACGACGAAATCACCCGCCCCGATCCCGATGCGCTGCTGCTGAATCACAGCGATAGCCATCGCGGTAAGCTGAAAATCTACTTTGGCGCCTGTGCGGGCGTGGGGAAAACCTTCGCCATGCTGCAGGAGGCACAGCGCTTGCGCGCGCAAGGCCTCGATGTGCTGGCGGGCGTGGTGGAAACCCATGGACGTGAAGAAACCGCGGCGCTGCTCAACGGCCTGGCGGTATTGCCGCGTCGCGCCACCGGACGTTCGCGGCATGCGGAATTCGATCTTGATGCAGCACTGGCACGTCATCCAGCGGTGATCCTGATGGACGAACTGGCACACACCAATGTGCAGGGTTCGCGCCATCCCAAACGCTGGCAGGACATCGAAGAGCTGCTGGAAGCGGGCATCGACGTGGTCACCACCGTCAACGTGCAACATCTGGAAAGCCTCAACGATGTGGTTGGTGGCGTGACCGGCATTCAGGTACGCGAAACCGTACCCGATCCGTTTTTCGATAGCGCCGATGAAGTGGTGCTGGTGGATCTGCCGCCGGACGATCTGCGCCAGCGGCTGAAAGAGGGCAAAGTCTACGTCGGCGATCGCGCCGAGCGCGCGATTGAAAACTTCTTCCGCAAAGGCAACTTATTTGCCCTGCGTGAACTGGCATTGCGTCGTACCGCGGACCGCGTGGACGACCAGATGCGAGCCTGGCGCGATCAGCAAGGCCGCGACAAAGTCTGGCACACGCGTGACGCCATTTTGCTGTGCATCGGCGACGATACCGGCAGTGAAAAACTGGTGCGCACCGCTGCGCGTTTAGCCGCGCGTCTCGGCAGCGAGTGGCACGCAGTGTACGTAGAAACGCCGCGTCTGAATCGCCTGCCTGAAGCGCGTCGTCGTGCCATTCTGCGCACGCTGCAACTGGCCCAAGAGCTGGGTGCGGAAACCGCTACTCTGTCCGATCCCGATGAAGCCCGCGCCGTGCTGCGTTATGCGCGCGAGCACAACCTCGGCAAAATCGTCACCGGTCGTCAACCGCAGCGGCGCTGGCGGCGCGACAGTTTTGCCCAGCGATTAGGGCAACTGGGTCCGGATCTTGATCTGCTGGTGGTGGCGCTGGATGAACCGGTGCGTGACGCGCCGCATCCGCTGACTGGCCAGCGCGTCAGCAGTGAGAAATGGCGGCTGCATTTGCGCGGCTGCCTGATGGCGATTGCGCTGTGCATGCTGGTCACCATTGTCGGCCGCTGGCTGCTGGTGGAGTTTGATCCGGCCAACGGCGTGATGATCTATTTGCTGGCGGTGGTGCTGGTGGCGCTGCGCTACGGGCGCTGGCCATCGGTGTTCGCCACGGTGATCAACATCCTGGCTTTTGACCTGTTCTTTGTCGCCCCGACCGGCACCGTGGCGGTATCGGATTTACAGTATCTGGTGACTTTCGCGGTGATGCTGGCGGTGGGGGTGATTGTCGGTAACCTGACGGCGGGCGTGCGCTATCAGGCCAAAGTGGCACGCTATCGCGAACAGCGTGCCCGGCATCTGTATGAGATGGCGAAATCCCTCGGCAGCGCGCTCACGCCACAGGACATCGCCGCCACCAGCCAGCGAGTGATTGATGTCACCTTGCAGGCACGCAGCCAGCTGCTGCTGCCGGATGAGCAGGGCGAGTTACAGGCGGTCGGGGACAGCACGGTCGGCACGCCACCGGATCTCGGCATCGCCAAATGGAGCTACAGCAAAGCACAACCGGCCGGCGCGGGCACTGATACGCTGCCTGCGGTGCCGTACCAGATTTTGCCCTTAAAGAGCGGCAATCACTGCCGTGGACTGTTGGTGGTAGAGCCGGAAAACCTGCGTCAGTTGATGATTCCCGAGCAGCAGCGTTTAGTCGAAACCTTCACTGTGCTGATCGCCAACGCGCTGGAACGCATGGCGCTGTCGCAAAGTGAAGCCGCTTCACGCCTCGCCGCTGAACGTGAACAGCTGCGTAATGCGCTGTTATCCGCGCTGTCGCATGACCTGCGTACCCCGCTGACGGTGTTGTTTGGTCAGGCCGAAATGCTGATGCTGGATCTGGCCGGCGATAACTCAAAATATGTCGGCCAGGCGAACCAAATCCGGGAACAGACGTTAAGCACCATTCGGCTGGTGAGTAATATGCTGGATATGGCGCGCATTCAGTCTGGCGGACTGAATCTGCGCGAGGAGTGGGTGGCGCTGGATGAAGTGATTGGCGGGGCGCTGAGCAGCATGGGGCCGTCGCTAAAAGGGCATGATTTCGCACTGGAACTGCCGCCGGAATTGGTGCTGATCAAAGGCGATAGCGCGATGCTGGAGCGCGTGTTTACCAATCTGATCGAGAACAGCCTCAAATATGCCGGTAACGCCGCGCAGCACGGTATTCGCGCCTGGCGTGACAAAGAGCGGCTGGAGATTGCCGTCTGGGACAACGGTCCAGGGGTCGCCGCAGAGAATATGACGCGCATTTTCGACAAGTTTGCGCGCGGCGATAAGGAGTCGGCGGTGCCGGGTGTCGGGCTCGGTCTGGCGATCAGTAAAACCATTATTGAATCCCATCGCGGGCGCATCTGGGCAGAAAATCGACCGCAAGGCGGCGCGGAGTTTCGCTTGTCGCTGCCGCTGCCGGTAGCGCCTGAAATTTCTGAAGAAGCGCTGAAATAACTTCACACAAGTTCGGTTATACTCGCCCACTTGTCTGTTGATTAATGGGAAATTATGGAACGTTTTATCGAGAACCTGATGTATTCATCGCGCTGGTTGCTGGCACCGGTTTACATTGGACTTTCGCTGGGGCTGCTGGCGCTGACCGTTAAATTTTTCCAGGAAATTTTTCACCTGTTGCCCAACATTCTCAGCATTGCTGAGAACGATCTGATTCTGCTGCTGCTGTCGCTGGTGGACATGACGCTGGTCGGTGGATTGCTGGTGATGGTGATGCTCTCTGGCTATGAGAACTTTGTTTCTAAGCTGGATATTGATGAGAACAAAGAGAAGCTGAGCTGGCTGGGCAAGATGGATTCTGGCTCGCTGAAGAACAAAGTCGCGGCTTCGATTGTGGCGATCTCATCGATCCACCTGCTGCGCATCTTTATGGACGCGCGCAATGTCGATGACAGCAAGCTGATGTGGTACGTGATTATCCACCTGACCTTTGTGCTGTCGGCCTTTGTGATGGGCTGGCTGGATAATATGTCGAAGGTCGAGAAGAAGTAATTTCGTGTGCCAGGTGCGCCATTATGGCGCCCTGGACCCTCACCGCACCGGCTGTGTGCCCGCCAGTTTCGGCATCACCTCTCTGATCATCGCGAAAAACTGCCGCATACGAGCGGGATAATAGCTGGCCCATGGATAGGTCAGCCACACTGGTAACGGCGGCGCTTGCCACTCGGGCACCAGCTGAATCAAATCCCCTTTTGCTAAGTCCTCCTGCACCACCCACGACGACACAATCGCCGCACCCATGCCAGCCAGTACCGCTTTGCGGATGGCGTATAAGCTGTCGCTGGCGAGGCGCGGGGCAATCGGCAGGTTCACCGGCTGTCCGTCACTCAAACGTTGTAACGCGAGTTCATTACGGTAAAAGCTGGTCAGCGCCAGCCAGGGTAATTCGGTGAGCTGGCTGACATCCTCAATCGGCGCATACTGCGCCAGCAGTGAAGGGGCGGCAACCACAAAGCGTGGCACTTCTGCCAACAGAATCGCCACCAGCGAGGGATCGTTTACCGCACCCACCTGAATCGCACAGTCGACGTTTTCGCTGATAAAGTCCGGCGTGCGATCATTGAGCATCCACTCCACCGTCAGGCGCGGGTAGCGCTGCAGGTAATCCACCAGCGGATCGATCAACTGGTCTTGCCCAAACGCATGGGGCGCACGCACGCGCAGTGTGCCAATCGGATCGTCACTGGAACCTGTCAGTTCATCCTCTAGCGCGTGCCAGGTCGCCAGCAACTGCCGCGCCTGCGCATAACAACGTTCGCCGTCATCGGTGAGTTTTAGTGCATGGGTGGTGCGCAGAATCAGCTTCAGTCCTAACCGCTGTTCCAGTGCCTGCAACCGGCGGCTGATGGTAGGTTGTGTCGTGCCCAACTGCGCAGCGGCGGCTGACAGCGATCCACTTTCGACAATACGAATAAAGGTCTGCATCAGTTCAATGCGGTCAATACTGGTTGGATTGCTCATACGCACCATGCATAACAGTTCTGTGTTTGACGAGTCTACCGCGTATGGCCGAGGCGCGCTTTAATATGCGCACTTTCACGGGGGAATTCACTATGTCAGCCATTTCGCAATCTACTGCATTGCCAGCTGAAAAACTGCCAGCGCCGCTGGTGTTCACGCTTGCTGCAGGTGCCGGGCTTAGCGTGGCATCGATTTACTACAGCCAGCCTATGCTGGATATCATCAGCAAACAATTTAACGTTGGAATTGGTAGCGTCGGCATGGTGCCGATGCTGACGCAAGCGGGATACGCGCTGGGTATTCTGCTGTTGGCACCGCTCGGTGACCGTCACGATCGCCGCACCATTATTCTGATTAAAGGCCTGATGCTGGTCGCCGCGCTGCTGTTGTGTGGCTTCTCGGGCGGCATCAACGCGTTACTGATCGCCAGCTTTGTCACCGGCTTAACCGCCACCGTGGCGCAGGACATCGTGCCAGCTTCGGCAGCGTTAGCGCCGGAGCGCAGTCGCGGTAAAACCGTCGGTACGGTGATGACCGGTTTGCTGGTCGGAATTCTGCTGTCACGCGTAGTGAGCGGGGTGGTGGCGGAGTATCTGGGCTGGCGCACCATGTACATGGTGGCGGCGGTGGCCGTGCTGCTGATTAGCCTCGCGCTGTGGCGTGTGCTGCCGCGCTTTAAACCGGGTACCTCGGTGAGCTATCCGCGCCTGCTGCTGTCGCTGGCGCATTTGTGGCAACACCACCAGACGCTGCGCCGTGCCGCACTGGCACAGGGCTTGCTGTCGGTGGGTTTCAGTGCCTTCTGGTCAACGCTGGCGCTAATGCTAAGTGAGCGCTTCCATTTTGACAGTGCAGTAGCAGGGGCGTTTGGTCTGGCGGGTGCGGCTGGGGCTCTGGCGGCACCGCTGGCGGGCAGCGTGGCTGATCGCATTGGTCCAGCGCGTGTCACCCAGTATGGCGCTTCGCTGGTGATGGTTTCCTTTGCTCTGATGTTCCTGCTGCCGTTGTTGCCGGTTCCGGCACAGATTGGTCTGATTATTATCAGCACCATCGGCTTTGATTTGGGGGTGCAGGCCACATTGGTGGCACACCAAACGCTGGTGTACAGCCTGGCGCCAGAGGCGCGTAGCCGTCTGAATGCGCTGATGTTCACCGTGGTGTTTATCGGCATGGCAACCGGCGCGGCGCTCGGTAGTCTGGCGCTGGCCCACTTCGGCTGGACCGGCGTGGTAGCGCTCTCCACACTCGCCGCTGCGCTTGCCCTGATGATCCGTCTGGCGAGCCGCCATCTGAAAAACTGATCGAGTATCTTGTGCCAGGCTTAAGGGAGAATGTTATTTAAAAACGGAGCGTTATGAACTTCCTTGCCTGGACTGCCGCTACCGGTGGTCTGCTACTCCTTATGTCACTGGCCTCCGGTTGGATACACCGCGGGCCAGTGACCGCATTTGGGCTTTATCTGTTTGCCGGTATTCTCTGCGGCCCGTGGCTGCTCAATCTGCTGCAACTCGACATCCTCGGGCACGCCGCACTCGCCGCCCATCTCACCGAAATCGCCATGGCCGCCTCGCTGTTTATCACAGGCCTCAAATTACGTGTGCCACTCACAGCCCATGCCTGGCGCGTGGGGGTACGGCTGGCGTTTCCCGCCATGCTACTCACCGTGGGCGGCATGACGCTGCTGGTGCACTGGCTGACCGGTTTTGACTGGGCGCTGTCGCTGGCATTTGGTGCCATTGTGGCACCGACCGATCCCGTGCTGGCGAGCCTCATTTCCGTCAACGATGCGCGCGATGACGATGCGCTGCGCGTGGCGCTCTCCAGCGAAGCGGGCATGAACGACGGTTCGGCGCTGCCGCTGTTGATGCTGGCGCTGCTTATGATGCAGTTCGACACGCTGAACATCAGTCACCTGAGTGAATGGGCACTAAGGGATGGTCTGTGGGCCATCGGTGGCGGGTTGGCTATCGGCTACTTGCTTGGCCGCTTAATTGGCCAGCTGGCGACCCATCTGCGCAGCGCGCACCAGGACATTGCTCCGAATGATTTTCTCGCGCTGGCGCTCATCGCGCTCAGTTATGCGGCGGCGCAGTCACTGGACGCCTCGGGCTTCCTCGCCACCTTTGCAGCCGGTGTGGGATTACGTCGGGCGGAACTGCGCGTGGTAAAGCACTATCCGCAAGAAGCGTTGTCAGAAGAGGAGCAATACCTGCCCGCAGAAGCCCGCGTCAATCCCAACCAACGACTGGCGCACGGTGGCAGCGGTATGGTCAAATCAGTGGGTCTGGTGGTCGGCGATGCACTGTCGTTTGGTGATACCATCGAACGCCTGCTGGCCGCCGCGATGATGGTGGTGCTGGGTATCACGCTGGCACAGCACTGGAATCTCACCGGCATTGGCCTCGCGCTGCTGCTGTTTGTGGTCGTGCGTCCGCTGGCGGTGTGGATCACCACCTGGCGCTGTGAGATACCGCTCATGCGCCGTCTGCTCATTGGCTGGCTGGGGATTCGCGGCATCGGCAGTATCAATTACATTGCTTACGCCTGGGTACACGGCATGCGTGGCCCACAAGCAGAGCAAATGGTGGATATGGCGTTAACGTTAGTGGTGTGCAGCATCGTGCTGCACGGCATCACGGTGACGCCGTTATTAAACTGGCGTGCCGCCCGTCAGGCAGCACGTGCGCAACATAATCAAAAGTGATTTTCTGGAAATTACTGGAGTCTGTTATGAAAGCCATATTGATCGCCCTCGTTGGGCTCTCGCTCTCTGCCAGTGCCATCGCCGCCGACGGTGATAACACCAGCGAAGAGAATGTGTATGCCAGCCAGCTGTGCCATCTGGTAAGCAGCGAAAAAAAGACCAGCGATCTGGATACCTATACCGCGAAGATGAAGTCTCAGCTGGCTGCCAGCCAGTCTTCTTCGGCGATGGATAAGCCTGAATTCAATGAAGAAACGGCGCAGGAAGTGATCAGTGCCTGGATGGAACTGGGCGAGGATGAACGCGCGCAGCTGCGCCATAATCAGCAGCAGTGCGAGCAAACAGTTATGACCCAATTCCAGCAACAGGATTAAAAGTTTTTATCGCCAGAATACGCGCCTTTTCTGGCGCGTTTTTTTATGGATCTTTTGTACAAAATGCGTACATAATCGCCAGCGTTGAAAGTTGACACGTATCACATAACGAGACGCAGCCCACAAGGCTGACATGTTTTTCAATACTGGCTACTGGGCATGAAACTTACACGGCGTCACTTTTTGTTGGCAACCGGGGCAACCGTCCTCTCAATGACCACAGGCAAACTGTTTGCCCGTGATGACATTATCCCATTGTGGCCAGACGATCCGCCGGGCGGCGGTGGGCCGTCTGGGCTGTTGAAAGTCAGTATGAACGGCTCCTGGACCAACATCGTTTCTCCGGCGATTCAACGATTTCGCCCCGAGAATCCCAACGGCGAAGCGGTGATCGTGGCGGCTGGCGGCGGCTATCGTTTTATCGGCATGGGGCGTGAAGCCTGGCCGGTGGCGCGCTGGTTAAATGCCAACGGTTACACCGTGTACGTACTGAGTTACCGCTTGCCCGGAGAAAAGTGGCAGGCGGGCAATCTCGCGCCGCTGCAGGATGCGCAGCGCGCCATTCGTCTGGTGCGTTCTATGGAGAGTAAAGTGCATCTGCTCGGCTTCTCCGCTGGCGGACATCTGCTTGGCATGGCGGCCGCACGTCCTGATTTCGAAACCTATCCCGCGCAGGACCCGCTCGATCAAATCCGCCCTACGGCCGATAGCGTTGGCCTGATATATCCGGTGATCACCCTCGAAGCGCCGTATCAGAACACCAAAACGCATCTGATGATGGTGGGCGACAACGCCACGCCCACTCAGGAAGCCAACTGGTCGGTGCAAAATTATGTGACGCGCCAGTATCCGCCGACGTTCCTCGCGCAGGCAGAAGACGATCACACCTCCAATCCTCACAACACCGAGATGATGCGCGATGCCTGCCGTCGGATGCAGGTGCCAGTGGAGTTGATTGAGCTGAGCAGCGGTGGGCACGGCTTTGGTCTGGGGAAAGCGGGTACGCCTGCTGCGCTCTGGGATCAGGCGTATGTGCGCTGGCTGGATCTGCACAGTTAATCGGACAGAAAAACGTATTATCCGAAGAGACTGACCACAAAAGTGCTCGCTATGTGGTCGGTCTGATCTGTTAGCTAACTGCCCGGCTGTGCTGTTATGCGCCATGCAAATGGACGCATTACGTCAGATTAAAATGCTCATCCGGCTGGCGCGGTTCCGGCAACGGGAACTCATTGTTCATCGCCATCAAATTACGTTCGATATTGACGCACAGCGCATCCAGTGGCAGATGGTTGGGCGCGGTGCCGAACGGATCTTCCAGCTCTTCCGCCAGTGACTCCAGCGACAGGAAGGTGTACGAGATAAATACCGACACCAGCGGCGTCATCAGATGCAAATCCGCCACCAGCGCAAACGGCAGCAGGGTGCAGAACAAATACACCGTGCGATGCAGAATCAGGCTGTAGGCAAACGGAATCGGCGTGCCTGCCAGGCGATCGCAACCGCCCAGATAAGCCGACAGATGATTGAGATTGTCATCGATACTCTGCCAGACAATATCCGACACCAGACCCTCATCGCGCCGCTGTGCCAGCCATTCGCCCATGCATAACAACGTCTGCGAGGTCGGCATCGGATGGCTCAATACAGCACTGTGCCACTTCTCCGGCAGCAGGCGCGCCAGATCGGCCTGCGCATCGGTTTTCCGTAACCGATGTTTCAGTGCCCAGCTAAATGCCAGCTGCAGCCCTACAAACTCCTGCACTTGCGCTTCACTGATGCCGCGAATGCATTTTATCTGGCGCAGCAGCGAGCGTTGCGTGATGTGCATATTGCCCCACAGCGTACGTGCTTCAATAAATCGTGCATAGCTGGCGTTATTGCGGAAGCCAAGAAAGATAGCAATCGACACGCCAATCAGGCTGAACGGTGCAGTGGTGAGGTGAATGCCGAAAGTGGAGTACCACGGATAGCCGATAATGGCGATCACCGACATCAGCAGGTTGAGCGACAGGCGAAACACAATGCTAACCAGCACCGAGCCGTGCCAATCAAACAACCTGATGAACCAGTGTTGACGAGGACGTACGATCATTTTGCGATGGTGTTTTTTATGATTTTGTTGGCACAGGTTACGCCTGCTGATACACCAGAAGCAATGTGAAAATCAGCGCATTTGAGGCTGAAATTGCTGTGTTGAATGTTAATTTATCTTTTTAAATCAGTCTTCTAAAAACAGTTTGAACAAGTTGTAAAATTCTTTGCGTTATCTCTTCATCGCCCCTTTCTCTAAAGTTCATTCCAGCAGCACAACACACAAATTTAAAAACACTTTAGAGGAATACATCATGTCTAAACTCGACCTGCTCGACCCACAGAACTCAACCCTGATCTTTATCGACCACCAGCCGCAGATGGCTTTCGGCGTCGCCAATATTGATCGCCAGCAGCTCAAAAATAACACCGTCGCTTTGGCAAAAGCGGGCAAAGTTTTCGACGTGCCGGTGATTTACACCTCTGTAGAAACCGAAAGTTTTAGCGGCTACATCTGGCCAGAACTGCTGGCAGTGCATCCGGAATCGAAGCCGATTGAGCGTACTTCGATGAACTCATGGGAAGATGCCAAATTCGTTGAAGCGGTGAAGAAAACCGGCCGTAAGAAGCTGATCATCTCTGCGCTGTGGACTGAAGTGTGCCTGACCTTCCCGGCACTGATGGCGCTGAAAGAGGGCTTTGAAGTGTATGTCGTGACCGATACCTCAGGCGGCACCAGCGTCGATGCCCATGAACGTTCCATTCAACGCATGGTGCAGGCCGGTGCAGTGCCAGTCACCTGGCAGCAAGTGTTGCTGGAGTACCAGCGTGACTGGTCACGTAAAGAGACTTATGACGCGGTGATGGATCTGGTGCGCGAACACAGCGGTGCTTACGGTATGGGCGTGGATTACGCCTACACCATGGTGCACAAAGCACCACAGCGTCAGGCTTAACTTACGGTTGGCGCGGCAGGCTGTTTTTCAGGGCATTGATAAACAGCCGCAGCGCCATCGATTGGTGCTGGTTGGGCGGGAACCACAGGGCCAGACCTGCCGACTGCACCCGCCAGTCGGCGAGCAGTTCCACTAACTGGCCGGATTGCAGCGCCGTTTCGGCGTAAAGCGACGGCACATAAGCAATACCCAATCCGCTGATGGCTGCGCGGGTCATCAGCGCGTTATTGTCTAACGTTATTGCGCCCGGTACATCCAGTTCACAGCATTTCCCCGCTTTTTCATACTCCCAGCGATAGCGTTTCCCGCTCGGCAGACGATGGCGAATGCACTGCTGCTGCAGCAAATCCTGCGGCTGCTTGATGGGGGCGTGTGCGGCAAGATAGGCCGGTGAAGCCACGGTAATAAAGTTCAGCGGGCCGCCCAGCGCAATCGCCACCATATCCTGCGGCACATCCTCTATCAGCCGAATTCCGGCATCAAACCCGGCGGCTGTGATATCCACCAGTTCACCCTGTGCGGCAAAATCGAGCTGAATATTCGGGTAATCAGCGCAAAATCCCGGCACCACCTTTTCCAGCAGGATACCGATCGCCGCATCGCTGGCACTGATGCGCAAGGTGCCCGCATGCTGCTGGCGGCGGGCGCTGACATCGTGTAGCACTTCATCCATCTCATTCAACAGCGGTGCCAGCCGATCCAGCAGCTGTTGCCCGGCATCGGTGAGCGACACGCTACGGGTAGTGCGCTGAAACAGCTGCACGCCGAGGTTGTGCTCCAGCGTTTTCACCAGATGGCTGAGTGAAGAGCGCTTCAAACCGAGTATTTCAGCGGCACGGCGAAAGCTGCGCTGCTCTCCCAGCGTTTTAATGGCCTGCAGTTCATGCCAGGAAGGTCTTCTCATTGGTGGTATTTCCTCACCAGGTCATGCGCGATTAGGGAGACGATAACCACCAGTAAAGCGATCTACCATCAGGTTTTCAACTGGAGGGCGTGAAAATGAAAAACTGGTTAATTACCGGTGCCAGCAGTGGGCTGGGCCGTTTAATGAGTGAAGATTTACTGGCGCGCGGCGATCGCGTGCTGGCCTGCGTACGTCGCACTGAGGCGATGGCAGATTTGCAGGGGCAATACGGCGAACAGCTGCAGGTGATTGCGCTGGATCTGGCGAACACCGCCAGCATCGCGCCTGCTATCGCCAAAGCCTTTGCACAGGTGGAACGCGTTGATTTAGTGGTGAGTAATGCCGCCTATGGTCTGTTTGGCGCAGCGGAAGAGTTAAGTGATGCGCAGATTGATCGCCAGATCGCCACCAATCTTACCGGCTCAATCCAGCTGATTCGTGCGGTGATTCCGCTGCTGCGCCAGCAGGGCGGCGGGCGCATTGCGCAGGTTTCCTCGGAAGGCGGGCAGGTGGCTTATCCCAACTTCAGCCTGTATCACGCCAGCAAGTGGGGCATTGAAGGGTTTGTTGAAGCGGTGCGCCAGGAAGTTGCGAGTTTTGATATCGATTTCCTGCTGGTGGAGCCGGGCCCTACAGCAACTAACTTTGGTGCCGGGCTGGATATTGCTGAGGCGCAGGATGTTT
This sequence comes from Erwinia sp. S63, assembly GCF_016625195.1. Taxonomy (GTDB): domain Bacteria; phylum Pseudomonadota; class Gammaproteobacteria; order Enterobacterales; family Enterobacteriaceae; genus Pantoea. Next base: position 152,737 of record NZ_JACVUP010000011.1, on the reverse strand, counting down.
ATCGGGACACCGCCTCCGGTGAAGTGCGCCGCGCGATTATGTCCGGCGAGTTCGCGATCAAAGGTGATGCCGCAAAATCTGTTACGTCGATGATCGCCACACTGGATCAACCCGCCATGCCGCTGCGTCTGGCTCTGGGCAGCACGGCGTATGACAATATCGAAGCCGCGCTGGAACGACGCCTGGCAGAACTGCGTTCGCAGAAAGAGATAGCCTATCGTGCGGATGTATAAAAGCTGTTCGCATAACCGCACGGAGTAACAGGCAGGGAAGCGGCATCGCTGCCACACTTAGCGCACCAAAGAAGGCATGCACGTTTCGCAGCGACATGCTTTGTATTGAGCGTTTTGCTAAGGAGAAAGTGGTTATGAAAGCGATGATCCTGAAACAGCCCGGTGGTTTAGAGCACTTGCAGCTGGCGGATCTGCCCGATCCCGGTAAACCGGGTGCCGGAGAGATCCGCGTGGCGAACCATGCCACCTCACTTAACTTCCACGATCTGCTGGTGGCTAACGGATCGATCCCCACCGAGCAAGATCGCATCATGATGGCGGACGGTGCGGGCGTGGTTGAAGACGTCGGTGCAGGCGTCACCGACTTTAAGCCCGGCGACCATGTGGTGTCATGTTTCTTCCCACAGTGGCAGGATGGGCTACCGTTTGTGCGCGTTGGCAATTTTGCCCGTACGCCGGGTGATGGTGCGGATGGGTTTGCCGCCGAAGTGGTGGTGCGTCCGGCGCATCATTTCACTCTGGCTCCGCGCGGCTGGCGTCATGCGGAAGCGGCGACAATTACCACTTCTGGCCTGACGGCTTGGCGTGCACTGGTGGGCGATGCGCAGATCAAAGCGGGCGATACCATCGTCACGTTGGGCACCGGCGGCGTGTCGATTACCGCGCTGCAAATCGCCAAAGCGATGGGTGCACGAGTGATTGTCACTTCCTCGTCGGATGAGAAGTTGGCCAGAGCCAAAGAGCTGGGGGCCGATGCGGGCATCAACTATCGCAGTACGCCGGAGTGGGGCAAGGCGGTACAGCAGCTGACTGAGGGCAAAGGCGCGGATGTGGTGATTGAACTGGGCGGGCCGGGCACCATGGCGCAGTCGATCGAAGCGGTGCGCGTCGGCGGTCATATCGCGTTAATTGGTGTGCTGACTGGCTTCGAAGGTGTGATACCGACCTCGCTATTGATGGCGAAGCAGGCGCGTATTCAGGGGTTGATTGTTGGCCACCGTCGTCAGCAGCAGGACTTCGTGCGCGCGTTAGAGCAAACCGGTATTCGCCCGGTGATCAGCGACAGTTACGGTGCACTGAACGATCTGCCTGCGGCCTTCCAGCATCAGCAATCGGCGGGACACTTTGGCAAAATCACCGTGGAGTGGTAACGCGAATTAGCCTGTTTCCCATACCGGGGAAACAGGCTTTCTGCATCAGTAGTAATCGCCGTGGCGGTAGTCCCATGACGGGAAGATATCCGACAGCAGCGCCATGATTTTATCGACATCAAGGCCTTTGCGAATCAATACCGGGCACGGGGTGATTTTACGCTCGCCGTTTTGCTGCGGGATCAAACGACCTTCGCTATCGACCATCGACACCATTACGCCCTGTTCGTAGCGCACTTTATTTTCGTCGTTAGGCTGAATAGATTTTACGTAATCATTGGCTTCGATAATTAAATCGGCACGCGATTCAATACGTTCGCCAATTCCTTCAACCAAACCACGATTACCCTGACCTGATGGGTTCGCAGAACTGGCGAAAGAGAATTTCCCGTGGTCTTCCCACAGCGCTTTCGCAATATTTTCGCCTGGGCGACCAAATTTAATCACGAAGCAACTGGTCTGGCGGCCATCCATCATCAGCTCTTTTGAACCGTCAGCCGGAATACGCGCCAGCGCATCTTCGCGCCACGGTAAAATACAGCCCAGCAAAATATCCTGATCCCAATGCTGTTGATAAAGCTGATCAATTTCCGGTGTCAGTTGTGCCAGAGAACGCAGCTGCTCCAGCGAGCCACACAGCACCACGCCTGGCTTGTTGCGCTTGCGCTGCTTGGCTTCGAACTTACGCTCCAGCCCGGCTTTATCGGAGGTCATGATGATGTAACCCACTTTGGTTGGGCTCACGATCATACCGCCGTCCTGGGACAAAATCTCGATGGCTTCAGGTTGTAACCCGCCATTCCACGTTATTTGCTTACCGCTCATGGATCTACCCTATCTGCGTATCAATAGATGACGTACAGGAATATTACCTGCAATGTAATTAAGGAATTAATTAACCGGATAATTTATCGGGATTAATGGGTTTGTGCAAAACCATGCTGGTGATAATAGTACGATAATTAAAGTTGATGCAACTGATGAAAATAACGATGAAAGGAATAGGGTTAATTTAAAATAACACGCGGGAATTGTAGTGTTATTTAAACAAGGCGCTGAATAAGTCTTTCAGCGCCAGGGTTAATTAAAATATCAGAGCGTGTGCCACACCGCGCAGGGCAATGCCGAGGATGATGCCCGGCACGGCGAAACGGAACAGGCGCGGGAAACGACTCGACAGGCCAAGGAAGATACCAATCCCCGGCAAATCAAAGGTCTGAATAAACCAACCCGCCGAGGCGTTGATGTTGTGCGCACTGTACAAGCCTTTTTCGACCAGCCCGGCTACCACGCCGTAGTAGGCGGTGCCGCCTGCCAGGCATTTGGTCAGTGCAGGCAGAATATACACTTCAGAGATGTTGAATCTGTCCAGCAGCGGAGAAACCAGCCGGGTAAGCATCTCAATCCCGCCGGACTCTTTCAAAATCCCCACCACCGACAGTGAGAGAATCAGCATCGGCAGCGATCCCAGCGCCAGACGAATCGCGTCCGCACCCGCGCTGTTGATGATGGCGATCAGTCCCATTTTGCTTTCATTATTCGCAACGGCTTCATCTTCATTGAGCAGCGCTGCATCCGAGAGTTTGCGCCCAAAAAAATGATAAGTGGTGGCTGCCGCCAGCACCCCGCCGCAGATGGAGATGAGTATCGCGGCACTCCAGTTGAGCCCGGCAGGAATCAGCGGATAAAAGGCGTTGGCTTGCCCCATGGCAAACAGCATCGCCAGCGTCGCCGCCATATGGCGATCGGAAGTACCGCGTTTTTCCATAATCGCTAATGCGGCTAACGGCGCCGCGAAACTGACAAAGTTAAGCTGAATCAGCGCAAATAATGCCAGCCCAGTAATACCTAAAGGTTTTAATAACGGAGTGGAATGACGTACCACAAAATCCAGCACGCCTTTGACTTCCAGATATTTCATGATGAATAACATCACCACCATGATAGGAATAAGCGTGTACAGCGCGACATCCACCGAGGATTTGCCCGCAGACATGATAATGCTGATGATATTCATGCGGTTGTCTGAACCTCGAACCACGGCTTAATACCGATAAGCATACTGCTCCCCTTGCCTTAAAAAACGCATAAAAATGCCAGCGCGAAGGGCGCCAGCAAAGGGATAAATAGTATCCCGGCGGCGTAAACTTGAGTAGTGAAGAAATTAAATTTTATCTTGCAGGAAATGGCAGGGTGAAATAAGCATGCGCCGACGTTTGTGCGGCGCACGGAAATATTATTCGACGTTTATTCGTTTATCTGACGAATATTACGCGCGCTGCTCTGCAATAATTTAAATGCATCATAACGGTGCTGATGCAGTGGCGAAACCGACGACTCAGGATGCCAGCGCTTTTCATCGGTGGTCATGCTGGCCATCGCCGAGGTGACGTCAGAATATACGTCACTGGCGGCAGCGGCAAGAATCGCTGAACCCAGTAATACTGGCTCAGGGCAGTGGGTGGATTGCACAGGAAGCTGGCAGCTGTCCGCCAGCAACTGGCGTACCAGCGAGTGTTGCCCGGCACCGCCGCTGATAACAATCGACCGCGTGACGATACCCTTGCTGGTTTGCGCCTCAATGATTTGGCGCAGGCCGTAGCCGAGGCTGCACAAGCCGGCGATGTACAGTGCGATCAGGCTGGCTTCGTCATTGTCCATGCCCAGACCGCAAATCACCGCACGCGCGTAAGGGTCGCCAAACGGGGCGCGATTACCGGCGAACTCCGGCACGATATGCAGACCTTTGACTAAATCCACCGTTGTCGACTCACTGCGGGCTTGCTGCAAAGCCCGCTCCGCGAGATACACCGGCAGTGCAAGGCCAGCGGCATCGGCGGCTTGCTGGGCTTTTGCAGCAGCCGGATGCATCTCCAGCAGGCGATCGATGGCCGCGCCCGCAGCGCTCTGTCCGCCTTCACTCAGCCATAATCCCGGCACCATTGCGGAGTAATACGGCCCCCACACGCCGGGCACAAACGCGGCTTCACGCGTCGGCGTCATGGTGCAGGACGAGGTGCCGAACACGTAGGCGAGTTTATCTTCCGGGCTGCCATCCGCGCCCAGCGTACCGACGCCGCCTGCATGGGCATCAATTAACCCGGCGGCCACTGGCGTGCCTGCAGGCAAACCAAAGTCGGCGGCCGCTTGCGCGGTTAAACCGCTGCCGCACGGCGTGCCAGGTTCGACGATCTGCTGTCCGATACGCGCAAATTTCTCCTGAGTGAATTCCGGTAAACCAATGGCGCTGAAGTAATCGGCATCCCAGCGCTGTTCATGGGCCAGGTAGTTCCATTTACAGGTAACTGTGCAGGATGAGCGCGCCGTATCACCTGACGCGCGCCAGCTGAGGTAATCGGTGAGATCAAAAAAGTGCGCGGCGCTATGGAACGTCTGTGGGTTGTGGGTTTTCAGCCACAACAGTTTCGGCATCTCCATTTCGGGTGAGATGCGTCCGCCCACGTAGTCGAGCACCGGATGTTTCGTCGCGTTAATCGCATCGGCCTGCTGCGTGGCGCGGTGATCCATCCACACAATAATATTGCGTTCCGCCTCGCCATCCGCGCTGACGGGCAACGGTTGCCCCTGTTCATCGATCACCACCAGCGAGCAGGTGGCATCGAAGCCAATGCCAGCCACCGCAGCGGGATCGATAGCGGCAGTGGCCACCGCCTCGCGCACGCAGTGACTGACCGCCTGCCAAATCTCATTGGCGGATTGCTCAACCACATGACCGTGGGCACGGAAGGTGGTGATGGACTGTTTTGCATGGCCTAACAGATTTCCCGCGCGGTCAAACACGCCCGCGCGAGCGCTGGCCGAACCAACATCGACACCAATCAGATATTTTTCGTTACTCATGCTACTGCACCTCGGCTGGTTACAGGTCAACGCTGTTAGGCAGGATCACGATATCGCGCACCGTGACACCCGGCGAACGTGTCACCATAAACAGCACCGATTCCGCCACTTCAATGGGCTGCATCAGGCTGCCATTGGCCAGCGCGTCCTCCAGTTTCTCCTGCGGCCAGTCATCGAGCAGGGCAGTGACCACCGGACCCGGCAGCACCGCACCGACGCGCACACCATGCTGCGCCACCTGACGACGGGTTGAATGCACAAAAGCCTGCACTGCAAATTTGGATGCGGTGTAGATGGGTTCCCAGATCACCGGCACCACGCCCGCAATTGAACTGGTGAAAATGATGTCACCCGACTTCTGCGCGATCAGATGTGGCAGCACCGAACGCACGCAGCGGAAGGCCGCGCTGGTGTTGAGTTTCAGTACGCGATCCCAGATGTCCGGATCGCCTTCCGCCACCGGGCCACCAATGTAGGCACCGGCGTTGGCGTGGAAAATATCCAGACGGCCCGCCAGCTTGAGAATGTCGTCAAGAATCCCATCAACCTGTTTGCCGTCCATCAGGTCAATCTGCAGCGGCAATGCCTGAGAACCTAGTTCCGCCACCAGCTGCTGTAGCTTGTCGCCATCGCGATCGATCAGGACGACTTTAGCCCCGGCCTGCAGCAGCACTTTGCTGCATTCCAGACCGATGCCGGAAGCTGCGCCGGTTATGGCGGCAACTTTTCCGTTGAGTGGGTTATGCATGGAGAAGAGGTTCGTGTTCATCTTATAATCCTTTATCAATGGCGTTTTAGGTGGTGCTCAATCGATGAAGCACAACTATCACCCCGACTTTTAACCAGCAACAAAAAGCGCAATTATGGGATGGGTTCTGTGACGGGGATCGGCAAAAACAAGAAAACCACCATTTATGACCTCGCGGAACTCACCGGGGTTTCGGCGAGTGCGGTGAGCGCGATTTTAAGTGGTAACTGGAAGAAGCGACGCATCAGCGCCAGCACCGCGGAGAAGGTGAGTCGGATTGCGCAAGAGCAGGGTTATGCGCTGAATCGACAGGCCAGCATGCTGCGAACCACGCGCTCGAAAACCATCGGCATGATCGTGCCCAAATATGACAACCGTTATTTTGGCTCGATCGTGGAAAAGTTTGAGCAGATGGCGCGCGATCGCGGCCTGTTCCCGGTGATTACCTGCACCCAGCGCGATCCGGATTTGGAACTCGAAGCGGCGCGCACCATGCTCTCCTGGCAGGTGGATTATATGGTGGTGACCGGGGCCACCGATCCCGATCGTATCACTGCACTTTGTCAGGCCGCGGGCGTTCCCTCGCTGAATCTTGATCTGCCCGGTTCGCTGGCGCCTTCAGTGATTTCGGATAACTTCAATGGCGCATTGAGCCTGACGCGTAGCCTGCTGGAGAAGTGCCCGCAGCCGCTGATTTTTATCGGGGGGCGTGCCAGCGATCACAACAGTAAAGAGCGCCTGCGCGGCTTTTTGGCGGCACATCAGGAACGAGGCATTTCTGTGCCGGAGGAAAATTTGCTGCTGTGTGGCTACGAGCCAGAAAAAGCACAAACGGCGTTGAAAAATCACTTTCAACAGCATGTAACGGGGCAATTTGGCCTGTTTGTGAACTCGACCATTTCGCTGGAAGGGGTGGTGCAGTTTCTGCGTGCTGAGGATCTGTTATCCGATGATAAACACCCGGCGATTGGCTGTTTCGACTGGGACCCGTTCGTCGCGCTGTTGTGTAAAGACATCAGCATGGTGAAACAGGATGTGGCAGGCATGATGGAAACGGTGTTCCGCCTGATGGAGAGCGGTGAGCAGGATGTTACGGTGGTGGAAGTGCCGGTGCTGCGGATGTGAAAAAGGCGGACTTCACGCCGCCTCACCACGAGTCGCCATAAATAGCGCCCCTTCAAAAGGCCGATGCTACATTGAAGGGGACGTATTCAAGCGAATCCTTTATCGCATCGTAACAAACTCTTCTGCCGCCGTCGGGTGAATCGCTACGGTGTTGTCGAAGTCTTTCTTGGTGGCGCCCATCTTCAGTGCCACTGCGAAGCCTTGCAGCATCTCATCCATTCCGTTACCGATACCGTGAATGCCGACAATCTTCTCTTCCGGGCCAACACACACCAGCTTCATGCGGCACGGCTGGCGATGCTGGGTGACGGCGGTGTACATCGCGGTGAAGGAAGATTTATACACTTTCACCTGGTCGTCGCCGTACTGCTCGCGCGCCTGCGGTTCGGTCAAACCAACGGTGCCAATCGGTGGATGGGTGAATACCACGGTCGGCACATTGCTGTAATCCAGATGCTCGTCCGGTTTATTGTTAAACAGGCGCTCAGAGAGGCGACGGCCGGCGGCGACGGCCACTGGCGTCAACTCCACGGCTCCGGTGTTATCGCCCACCGCATAGATGCCTTGCACGTTGGTGTTCTGGAACTTATCAACGTTGATATAGCCTTTCTCGTTCAGCGCTACGCCGGTTACGGACAGGTTGAGATTGTCGGTCGCCGGCTCGCGACCAATCGCCCACACCAGGCAATCGACGGTTTGCTCATGGCCATTTTCCAGCTGCAGCGTCAGGCTGCCGTCGGCGTTCTTGATCACCGCTTTCGGGATCGATTCGGTGTGCAGCGTTGGGCCTTCGGCCTGCATCACTTCCACCAGGGTATCGACAATCAGCGGATCGAAACTGCGCAGCGGCGCATGCTTGCGTACAAACAGATGGGTTTCGGCACCGAGCGCGTTGACCACACCGGCCAGCTCCACCGCGATATAACCTGCACCGACCACCGCTACACGCTTCGGCAGCGCATCCAGCTCAAAGAAGCCATCAGAGTCGATACCGTATTCCGCGCCAGGCACTTTCGGATGGCTTGGACGGCCACCGGTGGCGATCAGGATGTGATCGGCCGTAATGGTCTCGCCGTTTACTTCCACGGTGTTGGCATCGATAAAGCGCGCGAAGCCCTTGATCACTTCAACGTTGTTTTTACCCAGCACGTTGTCGTACGAGGTATGGATGCGATCGATATAGGCGCTGCGGTTTTTCACCAGCACTGACCAGTCAAAGTGATTCACGGTGGTATCGAAACCGTAATCCGGGCCGTACAGGTGGATAGCTTCGGCAATCTGTGCCGCATGCCACATCACTTTTTTCGGTACGCAGCCGACGTTGACACAGGTGCCGCCCAACTCTTTGGCTTCAATCAGCGCGCACTTCTGGCCATGCATCGCCGCACGGTTAATTGAGGCGATACCGCCGCTGCCGCCGCCGATGGCGAGGTAGTCAAAATGTCTGGTCATCCGTTGTGTCCATCTGTTGGAAGAAAATTGGCATAGAGTGTAACGCTGCTTGCGCAAGAGGCGCAAAGGTTCAGCCTATGATTATGATAGGGTTGAATCTACGTTCCGCTAACAGGGAAGACATTATGCATCTGACTTTTCTCGGCACTGGCGCGGGTGCGCCAAGCCTGCAACGCAATGTTACCGCGATCGCGCTGACGCTGTCGAAAAGTGGCGACACCTGGCTGTTTGACTGTGGCGAAGCCACTCAGCACCAGTTTATGCGCTCCGCGCTCAAGCCGAGCAAGCTGGAAAAAATCTTCATTACCCACTTGCACGGTGACCACATCTTCGGTCTGCCGGGCTTGCTCACTAGCCGTTCGATGGCCGGGCTGCTGGAGCCGATGACCATTTACGGTCCAAAAGGCATCAAACAGTTTGTCGAGACGGCGCTTAGTCTCAGTGGTTCTTACACCGGCTTCCCGCTGGAGATCGTCGAAATTGAAGCGGGCGAAGTGCTGGATGATGGCGAGTTCCGCGTCATCGCCTATCCGATGAATCATGTGGTGGAGTGCTATGGCTATCGCATTGAACAGCATGATAAACCGGGCTTCCTTGATGCGCCGCGTCTGAAAGCGGAAGGGGTCCCTCGCGGACCGTGGTATCAGGATTTGAAAGAGGGTAAACGCATCCGGTTGGAGGATGGGCGCGAAATTAACGGCGCGGAGTATCTCGGCCCGGCGACCAGGGGCAAAGTGATTGCCATATTCGGCGATACTGGCCCGACCGAAGCGGCGCTTGCGCTGGCGGCGAATGTGGATGTGATGGTGCATGAAACCACGCTGGAAGCGGCGATGGCTGAGAAGGCCAACGGTCGCGGCCACTCCACCACAATTCAGGCGGCTGAAGTCGCGAAGCAGGCGGGCGCCAAACGCATGATCGCCACGCACTTCAGTTCGCGGTATTTGTCGGGCGATCGGGAGAGATTACTGGCGGAGTGCCAGTCGGTGTTTGCGGCTACCGAGCTGGCACGAGATTTCGCGGTGTTCGAGATTTAGTGCTGCAACGCCGGATAGGTGAAGAACAGCAGGTGCGTCATGTTAAACAGGAAATGGATGCCGGTGGCGACCCACACGCGTCCACTCCAGTGCCACGCCAGGCCGTAAATCAACCCAGCCAGGGTAGCAAAGGCCACCAGCATCATGCCGCCAGGGAAGTGCGCCAGACCAAACAGCAGTGAAGTGATCAGCAGTGCCGCTACGCCACCGATTTTCTGGCGCAGGCGCTGTTGCACATAGCCACGGAAGAACGCTTCTTCGGCCAGCGAGACAAAGAACAGGTTTGCCAGCATAAAACTGCCGAGCCACTCCGGCCAGTGTGGCTCAATCGCCAGTCCACCCAGCAGCACCGCAACGTACAGTAGCAGCGGGATTGCCGCTAACAGCAGCAGCCACAGAATCTTGTGCGGCGCAGGAAACTTCTGCGCGCGGAACAACGTCGGCAGTGCGGCCAGCAGCACAAACGGAATCAGCGCTTTATCGAAGTTGTAATAGAAGCTGAACGGTACACTGTTGGGGCCAACCTGCATCTCTTCAATCTGACGCGGATTATTGAAGCCGGGCAGCAGATGCAGGAACAAGCCGCCAGCAATCAGCACCAGCAGCGCTTCGCTGATCAGCAACACCGCACGGTTGGTGGGATTTTCCACCCGCACCCATGCCAGCAAAGCAATCGCGCCCAAAATGGCGAGCGCAGGCCAGTCCAGTACATCCTGGAACAGGCCCATTAGCGTCGCGAGCAACAGCAGGAGTACGGCAAGGCGTTTGGCAGGCGACAGCACAGTGAGTGCGCCAGCCAGAATGATCCACATAAATAGTGTCCTTAGAAAGGCAACGGCAAAGGGCGGCTCAGGAGCCGCACCCTCTCAGCACGTTATTCTGGAACGATCTGCGTCACGCTATAGTGACCGGTGCCCGCTGGAACCAGCTTCTGATGCAGCCACGGCAACAGCTCTTCCATCTGCGCTTTCAACTTCCACGGCGGGTTAATCACGATCATGCCCGATGCAGTCATGCCGCGCTGATCGCTGTCCGGACGCACCGCCAGTTCAATCTGCAAAATGTTGCGGATATTGGTTGCCTGCAAATCTTTCACCATGTGTTTGATCTGCTGACGCATTACCACCGGATACCACAGTGCGAATACGCCGGTGGCGAAGCGCTTGTGACCTTCCTGAATGCCTTTCACCACATCCTGATAATCGCTTTTCATTTCATACGGCGGATCGATCAGAATCAAACCGCGACGGCTCAGCGGTGGCAGTTTCGCTTTCAACTGCTGATAGCCGTCACCACGTGCCACGCGCGCGCGGGCATCTTTGCTGAATTCATTACGCAGCAGCGGGTAGTCGCTGGAGTGCAGCTCGGTCAGCTCCAGCTTGTCCTCTTCACGCAGCAAATAGCGGGCGATCAGCGGTGAACCTGGATAGTAGCGCAGCGTGCCATGCGGGTTGAGGTTGCGAACCGCCGTGAGATAAGGCTTCAGCAGTTCCGGCGCGTCCGGCTGTTGCCAGATGCGGCCAATGCCTTCCAGATATTCACCGGTACGTTCGGCGTGCTCTCCGCTCAGCTGGTAACGTCCGGCACCGGCGTGGGTATCCAGATAGAGGAAAGGTTTTTCCTTCTCCATCAGGGCGGTGAGGATCAGGCTTTCAACGGTATGTTTGAGCACGTCGGCATGGTTGCCGGCATGAAAACTGTGGCGATAACTCAGCATAAAAAAGAGGGGTCCGCGGTTGGATCAAAGGAGATAAAAACATCGTGTGTGGCGCGATTATAGCCGCGCTGCGTAAAAATTGCTGACGTTTCGGCGCTCGCGCTTTTTTCTTTACGGGTCCATTCTCAGTAGCATTGATTTTCACGTTCACTGACCGCATGTTAGAAAGATTGCGTCGCGCCATTGCGCGCCACCCCCACTCCATGAAGAAAGGACTGCGCTTATGACCAATCCGTTACTCACCCCTTACACGCTACCGCCGTTTTCCGCGATTAAACCTGAGCACGTGGTTCCCGCTGTGACTGAAGCGCTGAACAACTGCCGTGCCGAAGTTGAACGCGTTGTGGCACAGGGTGCACCTTACACTTGGGACAATTTAGTGCAGCCACTGGCGGAAGTGGACGACCGTCTGAGCCGTATTTTCTCGCCGGTGAGCCACCTGAATTCGGTGAAGAACAGCCCGGAACTGCGTGAAGCTTACGAGCAGACGCTGCCGCTGCTGTCTGAATACAGCACCTGGGTGGGACAGAACGAAGGCCTGTATCAGGCTTACCGTGATTTGAAACAGGGCGACAGCTATGCCGCACTGGATCTTGCGCAGAAGAAAGCCGTAGATAACGCACTGCGTGATTTCGAACTCTCCGGTATCGGCCTCGATAAAGAGAAGCAGAAACGCTATGGCGAAATCGCCGCGCGCCTGTCTGAGCTGGGTTCGACCTACAGCAACAACGTGCTCGACGCCACCATGGGATGGAGCAAGTTGATCACCGATGAAGCCGATCTGGCGGGCATGCCAGAAAGCGCGCTGGCTGCGGCCAAAGCGCAGGCCGAAGCCAAAGAACAAGAAGGCTGGCTGCTGACGCTGGATATCCCAAGCTATCTGCCCGTCATGACCTATTGCGATAACGCCGCGCTGCGCGAAGAGATGTACCGCGCCTATTCAACGCGTGCTTCTGAGCAGGGCCCGAATGCCGGCAAATGGGATAACGGCCCAATCATGGCGGAAGAGCTGGCGCTGCGTCACGAGCTGGCACAGCTGCTGGGCTTTGACTCCTTCGCACATAAATCACTGGCGACCAAAATGGCTGAGAACCCGGCTCAGGTGATCGACTTCCTGACCGACCTCGCAAAACGCGCCCGCCCGCAGGGTGAGAAAGAGTTAGCACAGCTGCGCGCCTTCGCCAAAAAAGAGCATGGCGTAGACGAGATGAATCCGTGGGATCTCACCTATTACGGCGAGAAGCAGAAACAGCATCTCTACACCATCAGCGATGAGCAGCTGCGCCCGTACTTCCCGGAAGAGCGCGCGGTGAGCGGCCTGTTTGAAGTGGTGAAACGTATTTACGGCATCACCGCCAAAGAGCGTAAAGACGTGGATGTGTACCATCCAGACGTGCGCTTCTTCGACCTGTTTGATGAAAGCGGCGAGCTGCGCGGCAGCTTCTACCTCGATCTGTATGCGCGTGAACACAAGCGTGGCGGGGCGTGGATGGACGATTGCGTCGGCCAGATGCGTAAAGCCGATGGCAGCCTGCAGAAGCCGGTCGCGTACCTGACCTGTAACTTCAACCGTCCGGTACAGGGCAAGCCTGCGCTGTTTACCCACGATGAAGTCACCACTCTGTTCCACGAGTTTGGTCACGGCCTGCACCACATGCTGACGCGCATCGAAGCGCCGGGCGTGTCAGGCATCAGCGGTGTACCGTGGGATGCGGTCGAGCTGCCAAGCCAGTTTATGGAAAACTGGTGCTGGGAGCCGGACGCGCTGGCGTTTATCTCCGGCCACTACGAGACCGGCGAACCGCTGCCGAAAGATCTGCTGGATAAAATGCTGGCAGCGAAAAACTATCAGGCGGCGCTGTTTATCCTGCGTCAGCTAGAGTTCGGCCTGTTCGACTTCCGCATGCACACCGAATTCAATCCGGAAAAAGGTGCGCAGATCCTCGAAACCCTGCGTGAAGTGAAGAAGCAGGTTGCCGTGGTGCCAAGCCCGGAATGGGGCCGCTTCCCGCATGCGTTCAGCCACGTCTTCGCCGGCGGTTATGCAGCGGGCTACTACAGCTATCTGTGGGCTGACGTGCTGGCGGCAGATGCATACTCCCGCTTTGAAGAAGAGGGTATCTTCAACCGTGAAACCGGTCAGTCGTTCCTCGATAACATCCTGACGCGCGGCGGTTCTGAAGAGCCCATGGAGCTGTTCAAACGCTTCCGTGGCCGTGAACCGCAGCTGGATGCGATGCTGGAACACTACGGAATTCAGGGATAAGCCTGCTTGTGAATATCGGTTTAATCGATGAATCAGGCGCCGGAGACGGCGCCTTATTACATCTGGCGCAGCGCTGGGGTCTGGAGCATGACGATCAGGCGCTGATGGCGCTGGTACTGACGCCGGAGCGCCTTGAGCTGCGTAAGCTGGATGAGCCTAAACTGGGCGGCATCTTTGTGGATTTCGTGACCGGTGCCATGGCGCATCGCCGCAAGTTTGGCGGTGGGCGCGGCGAGGCAGTGGCAAAAGCGGTGGGCATCAAGGGCGGCTATCTGCCGGACGTGATCGACGCCACGGCAGGACTGGGGCGTGATGCCTTTGTGCTGGCGGCGCTGGGTTGCCGGGTGCGCATGCTGGAACGTCATCCGGTGGTCGCGGCTTTACTGGATGATGGTTTACGCCGCGGTTATGCCGATGCGGAAATCGGTGGCTGGCTGCGTGAGCGTCTGACGCTGCTGCATGTGGTGAGCCAGCAGGCATTGAGTGATATCACGCCCGCGCCGGATGTGGTGTATCTCGATCCGATGTATCCCCATCGTCAAAAGAGCGCGATGGTGAAGAAGGAGATGCGCGTGTTTCAGTCGCTGGTGGGACCCGATGAGGATGCCGATGCGCTGCTGGAACCGGCGCGCCGTCTGGCGAAGAAACGCATTGTGGTGAAGCGCCCGGATTACGCACCGCCGTTAGCCGGTATAGCAACGCAATCGGCGGTGGTGACCAAAAGCCATCGCTTTGATATCTATCCACCGTTAGTTTAAAAAAACAGGGCCAGCTAAGCTGGCCCTGCTCTTATTCGTCTTCTTCGTCACGCAGCGGCACAATCAACATATCGATATGTACGGTGTTGATTAGCTGGCGCGCTGATGACATCAGCTTGCTCCAGAAATCCTGGTGGTGACCACAGACCACCAAATCCACATCATATTTCTTAATCGCATCCACCAGCACCTGGCCGAGATCGCCGCTGCCGCTCAGGGTTTCACTGATCGGATAACCGGCGTTGGTAGAAAGCTCTTTCAGCGCGGTGTGCGTCTCTTCAGAAATGCGTTTCTGCATGTCGCCCAGATTGACGTCAATCAGCCCGGTGTAAAGGTCTGAGTAATTCACATCAACGTGGATCAGCGAGATTTTTGCATCGTAAGGGCGGGCCAGTGAAACGGCTTTATCAACCAGCAACTGGCTTTCCGGGGAAAGGTCTACAGCAATCAGGATGTGTTTATAGGCCATGATAAAACTCCTTCTCAAGATTCTGGGGGCAACCCGTTGTTTGCCTTCACGGCAGGCGTTGTCCTTTGCGCACATTGGCGATGAAGCGCCGCCAGCCATAATTTATGCCATCAGGCGTATGTTGTTATGCTTTGAGTATAGCCAGAGTTGTTAACAAATGCTGCAATCCACGGCTCGCTTGTGAGGAAGATCAAGCGCTATCGCGATTTTCACTCGCGGTGAACGAAAATCATCGCTGGAAAAAAATTGAACAGATCTCCTACACTGAAAATGAGTGCCACTGCCGTCTGGGTGACGCGCTCGGGTTCGCATAACAACAATGCAATTCGATTCATCTGTGGCTGGTTAATTTCCCGTGGGGCGTCTACAGCATTTCCCCGCTGCCTTCGACGTCATTACGGCTCCAGCTAGGAGGGGAACATGATCAGCACTATCGCGCTTTTTTGGGCTCTGTGTGTGGTTTGTCTGGTGAATATGGCGCGCTACTTCTCTTCTTTGCGCTCGCTATTGGCTGTGCTGCGCGGATGCGATCCGCTGCTGTATCAATACGTGGATGGGGCGGGTTTCTTCACGTCTCATGGTCAGCCGAGCAAGCAGGTGCGGCTGGTGCGTTATATCTGGGATAAACGCTATCGCGATCATCACGACGACGAATTTATTCGCCGCTGCGAACGCGTGCGCAGGCAGTTTGTCCTGACCAGCGGTCTGTGTTTTGTGGTGGTGGTGAGCCTGATTGGCCTGGCGATTTGGCATTAATCAGCGGCAATAAAAAAGGGCGACCTGTGTGAACAGTCGCCCTCTTGTTTGCCGCTAGCGGCTTAGATAATTTTCAGCGCGATCCAGTAGAGCGAACCTGACAGCACAATACACACCGGCAGGGTGAACACCCACGCCATGGCGATATTTTTAATGGTGCGACTCTGCAAGCCACCGCCATCCACCAGCATGGTGCCGGCAACGGACGATGACAGGATATGCGTGGTGGAAACCGGCATACCAGTGTAGCTGGCGATACCAATCGACACCGCAGCGGTCACCTGTGCTGACATGCCCTGTGCGTAGGTCATGCCTTTCTTACCAATTTTCTCGCCAATGGTGGTCGCCACACGACGCCAGCCAATCATGGTACCAATGCCCAGCGCTAACGCCACCGCCATGATGATCCAGATCGGTGCGTATTCCACGGTGCCCAGCAGATCGCCCTTCAGCTTGTTGAGGAAGCGCTTGTCCTCCGGAGTGGTCTCTGGCAGCTTCGCGGCTTTATCGGCCGTGTCCGAGACGCACATCAGCAGGCGGCGCATCTGGCTGCGCTGATCAACTGTCAGTTGATCGTAGCTGTTCAGATTAGTCAGCAACACCTGCGCACGGTCAATCGCCTGCAGCGCACGGCTGCTGTCGCAATGGAACTCATGCGGGCCGCCCACGGCTTCTTCCGGTGCAGGCACAGCAGGCGGTGCCATCTGGATGATATGCGTGAGTGAATCGCTGTGCTGCTGGTAATACTGTTCCAGATGATTGACCGCATCGCGAGTCCGCGTGATGTCATAACCTGAGGCATTCATGTTGACCACGAAACCAGCAGGCGCCACACCGATCAGTACTAACATAATCAGGCCAATGCCTTTCTGACCGTCGTTCGCACCGTGGGAGTAGCTCACGCCAATCGCCGAAACAATCAGTGCAGTACGCGTCCAGAACGGTGGCTTTTTCTTGCCATCGATCTTTTCACGGTCAGCGGGCGTCATATGGATACGCGCGCGTTTAGGCGTGTTGCTCCAGTAACGGCGCAGGATAAAGATCAGCGCACCCGCAATCACCAGGCCAACAATCGGTGACAGGATCAGGGAAAGGAAAATGTTGATCACTTTCGGCAGGTTGAGGGCATCAACCACCGAGGTGCCGGTCATTAAAGCATTGGTGAGACCAATACCGATAATGGCGCCAATCAGGGTGTGAGAACTGGATGCCGGTAAGCCCAGATACCACGTACCGAGGTTCCAGATAATCGCCGCCAGCAACATGGAGAACACCATGGCGAGGCCGTGCGCGGAACCGACATTTAACAGCAAATCTGTTGGCAGCATATGCACGATGGCATAAGCCACGCTCAAACCGCCCAGCAAAACGCCTAAGAAGTTGAAGACACCCGCCATCACAACCGCCAATTGCGCCCGCATCGCACGGGTATAAATGACTGTAGCGACTGCGTTAGCAGTGTCGTGGAAACCGTTGATTGCCTCATAGAACAATACGAACAGCAGAGCTATAACCAAAAACAGGCCGGTACTGAGGTCAAGACCAGCGAACAGATGTAGCATAAACGTTACGCCATTTTTTGGAGGACATGAACGCGGCGCATTATCTGCGACAACCCGCATGATGTGAAAGGAAAATATAGCTCTTTTTTGTCTTAAATTTGCCATACAGGCAGTAAGGCAAGGTAAAAAGGCTGGAAAATAAGTGAGTTACAATATGACACATTTACGGCATTTTTTTGACGCTGGCGCGAAATGCCGCAGATCTCTACAATCACCGCCTTTCAATTATGTGGATTAGACGCTGTGGACAAGTTTGACGTTATCGTAATAGGTGCAGGCGCTGCCGGCATGTTCTGTGCGGCGCAGGCAGGGCAGTTGGGTCGTCGGGTGCTGTTGCTGGATAACGGCAAAAAAGCGGGGCGTAAAATCCTGATGTCCGGCGGCGGTCGCTGTAACTTCACTAATATGTACACCGAACCGGCGGCATATCTCTCGCACAACCCGCACTTCAGTAAGTCGGCGCTGGCGCGTTACACCCAGTGGGACTTCATCGATCTGGTGAATCGCCATAAAATTGCCTATCACGAGAAAACCCTCGGTCAGTTGTTCTGCGATGAGTCGGCGCAGCAGATCGTGGATCTGCTATTAAAAGAATGCGAAGACGGGCAGGTCACCGTGCGTTTGCGCAGTGAAGTGCTGAGCGTGACGCGTGATGAAAATGGCTACACGCTGCAGCTGAATGGCTCTGAAGTGCAGGCAGAAAAGCTGGTCATCGCCAGCGGTGGCTTATCGATGCCGGGCCTCGGGGCCACGCCGTTTGGTTACAAAGTGGCTGAGCAGTTTGGATTGAAAGTGTTTCCGACGCGAGCCGCGCTGGTGCCTTTCACTCTGCACAAGCCGCTGCTGGAGCAGTTAAATACGCTGTCGGGTGTGGCGCTGCCCACCACCATCACCGCGCAGGATGGCACGCTGTTTAAAGAAGCGATGCTGTTTACCCATCGCGGCTTATCGGGCCCGGCAGTCCTGCAAATTTCCAGCTACTGGCAGCCGGGCGAGTTTGTCACCATCAATTTGTCGCCGGAAACCTCACTGGATGACTTCATCAACGTGCAGCGTGAGGCGCATCCGAACCTCAGCCTGAAAAACAGCCTGGCGAAAATTCTGCCGAAGCGGCTGGTGGAAGTGTTGCAGGAGCTGAAGCAGATCCCGGATGTGACGCTGAAGCAACTCAACAGCAAGCAGCAGGCGGAGTTGGTCACCACCTTGCATCAGTGGCGCGTGCAGCCGAATGGCACCGAAGGTTATCGTACCGCCGAAGTGACGATGGGCGGCGTCGATACCACCCAGCTCTCCTCAAAAACCATGGAAGCGCGTGACGTGCCTGGCCTCTACTTTATCGGCGAAGTGGTGGATGTCACCGGTTGGCTCGGCGGATATAACTTCCAGTGGGCGTGGAGTTCAGCCTGGGCGTGCGCGCAGGCGCTGTGATTAAACTCGTCGCCATCAATGGCGACGCTACAGGATTAATACGCGAATCAGCGTAATGGTCACGCTACTGTGTTAATACTCGCGTAGATGTAATGGCCCCGCGGCAACCCAAATACGCGGTTTATCGTAGAGTGCGCATTGATGCGCACCTGGAATTATCGAGCGGCTTTGCCCGTTAACGCCGCCGCAGGTGCGAGATTTTTTGGCTGATCGTGCAGCAGCACCTGTCCCAATAGACTGTCACTGTTCACCACGCCATATTTTAGGTTGGTATCCAGATATTTACGGTCAAGGCCGGTGAGTTTGGTCAGCGGCGGCAGTACTTGTGGCAGGCGATCCACCATCAACATGCGGCTGAGTTTCACAGGACGCCATTCGCTCAGGCTTTGATACAGCAGCGCGCTGGCTTCGCATTTGCGCAGGTAAAAGTTGTATTGATTGTTCTCCCGCAGCGCCTGCTGCTGCGCAATATACACCACCAGATAATCCGGCGGCGTGATGCCCTGGACGATAGTGTCGTAATCCGGTAGCGCCAGCAGCTGTTGGAAAAAAGCCTCGGCGCCGATTTCGATAATCGGTCGGAAGTAATGCAACCAGCGGCCAATGAACGCATTATTTTTCGGTGCGGCGAGGAACCAGGATTCAATCACGGGATAGGCTTTATCCCGCGTGGAGCTATCACGGTAGAAGGCGATCAGGTCGTAGCCGTCGTCCACATTCACCGCCAGCAGCTCATCCATCGGGCGATTGAGAATAATAGTGGCATCCATCCAGATACCGCCGTAACGATGCAGCAGTTCCAGTCTGATCACGTCGCTTTTATGTGAAGGGCGCATGTCTGCGTGCACAAAGCGCAGGTCCGGCAGATAGTCTTTGATATTCAGATTATTGATCACGGTCAGTGAGTAGCCGGGATTTTCGCGCACAATCTTATCAACAAAGATTTGGACTTCAGCAGGCAGCGTTTCACTTTCCCAGTACATCCAGATTTGACGCGGAATCGCCGCCGGGGCATGTTGCCGCGCCAGCAAATTAATATCCTGCTCGGCTAATGGGGTGTAATCAGGCAGCTGTTTGCGCGCCATCAGCTTTTTTTCCGCTAACAGGCCCAATGAAACCAAATGGGTTTTGAATTTATTCTTCTGCATGTGTTGTCCTGTCACCCGATCGTCAGCTATCCCAGCTTTTGCCGAAAATTGAGGCGAAAACTGGCCCTGAAACAGCTGGCGTAATGAAGCGCTAATGGCGCGAAAAGTGGCTCAAAATTAACAAACAGCGCCGAAACGCTCAATAAATAAACGCTGAAAACGTCACTTTAAGAGAATACGCAGACGGCGTTTACCCGGCGTGCCGTTGCAGCGGGTGTTTAAGGGCTGTTGACCGGTGAATCTGTTAAGATCGCCGCGTTTTTTTCTAACCGGCCCATGATTCTATGTTCAAACTTAAATTCCTTCTGCCCGTGCTTATCGTCATCAGCGCGGCTGTCTGGTGGCTGATGCCACACTATAGCGATGAAGACAAAGGCTATTACATCGCCATGTTTTGTACCCTGACGCATGACGGGCGCGACAATTCACCACAAGCGATGCAGCAGATCATTGAAGGCAGTAATTCCGATTACGCTTTGCAGAAAATCCATTTCCAGTCGGGTCTGGCAGAACATCTGCAAACAGTGTGGCAGGATTTGACGGCGGAGCAGCAGCAACAGGCGCGGCAGGAAAGCCTGTCCTGCCGCAAGGTGATGTCGGAAAAGTTATTACCGGGTAAAGCGGTGCAGTGATTAATGCAGCGGCAGCGCTAATACCGCGTCGGTGGTTTTGATCTCGGCAAACACATCGGCAACGCCTGCTAATGCGCTCTGCTGCAGCACCTTGTGATCGACCACTTTGTTATCCCAGGTCGCCAGATCGCGCGTTGCGGTGGCATCTTCCGGGATGATCACCGCATAGCCAAGCGGTACGGCATCACGCGCGGTGGATGACACGCACATATGCGTCATCAGGCCGGTGACAATCAGCTGTTTGATGCCGAGCGCATCTAGCTGCTGTTGCAGGTCAGTGCCGACGAAGGAGCTGGGGGTGGCTTTAGCAATAACGCGGTCATTTTTACCCGGCTGTAAATCCTTGTGGAAATCAGCAAAGCGGCTGCCTTTGGCGAACAGCGGGCCATCTGCCGCGCCAAGATGCTGTACAAAGAAGACGGGCATCCCATTTTTGTGGGCATGTTCCACAATACGTTTGCTGTTTTGCAGGGCTTGCATACCATCTGGGATCGGCATCTTGCCGCCTGGGAAGTATTCATTCTGAATATCAATGACGATGACCGCCGTTTGTTTGGCCGTGAGTTGCGTTGTAGCCGTGGCACCGCTAAGCGTGCGAATCGTTGGTGCCTTACTGGCCTGACGGTCTTCCGCAAATGCATTGCCGGAAATGGCCATAGCCAGCGCTAAAGTTCCTGAAGCAATCATGTTTTTCATCGATGATAATCCTTTGTCAGTGAGCGAATGCCAGAGGTCAGGCTGACCTCCGATGCTCAGCAGTATGGCTATTTAACCGACAGTGAAGGAGTACGGCGGATGACAAAAAACGTTCACTTTGCGCCAAAAACCGCGCGCACAGATGTACCAATTAATGTCGGTGTGGTGGTGTTCGACGACATCATTCCGTTTCACCTGTCAGTGCCTTGCGCTGTGTTCGACAAAGCGGAAAGCGACGATGGTACGCCGTTTTACCAGCTGATGATTTGCGCCACCCATCCCGGCCCGTTGAAAACCAACAGCGGCTTTTCCATTGTGGCGGAACATGGACTTGAGCAACTGGCACAGGCCGATATGGTGGTGGTGCCAAGCTGGAGCGATCCCGCGGTGGCTCCGCCTCCAGCGCTAATCGCAGCGTTACAGCAGGCTGCACAGCGCGGTGCACAGATTGTGGGCTTGTGTCTGGGCGCCTTTGTGCTGGGAGCGGCGGGATTGCTGCAACAGCAGCGCGCCACCACGCACTGGCGCTGGATGAGCGATTTTGAACGGCTCTATCCTGATGTAACGATTGATCGCGACGTGCTGTATATCGATGAAGGGCAGATTGTCACCTCGGCAGGCACTGCGGCGAGCATTGATTGCTGCCTGCATCTGGTACGTGAGCAGTGCGGGGTGGATGTCGCTAACAGTGTGGCGCGTATGCTGGTGGTGCCGCCGCATCGGCAGGGCGGTCAGGCGCAATATATCGAGCAGCCGGTGTACCACTCGGCGGGCAACGATCGCTTTATGTCGGCACTCAGTTGGGCAACGGAAAACTTGCAGCAGGCACTGACGCTGGAGCAGCTAGCCGAAAGGGCGCTGATGAGCCGTCGCAGCTTTACGCGCCGCTTTAACCAGACCACCGGCAGTTGTTTCAGTGATTGGTTAGTCAATCAGCGCCTGGCGCTGGCGCAGCGATTTTTAGAAAAAACCGATCAGCCGATTGAACTGATCGCTGAAAAAGCCGGATTCTCTTCGCCGTTAATGTTAAGACGACACTTTAAAAAGAATTTGAATACTTCTCCGTTACAATATCGGAAAACATTTCGGGGTCGGATTTGAAGTAACAGCCTGTAAATCCACATATATATCAAATATGCGTTGGGAATATTATGGCGAAGGTTATCCGCTGAATTTCATTTGAAAGCCTGGTTGATGACGTGAATATTTTAGCGTAAATGATTGCTAATCTTATCAACGGATGGCGAACCATCCGTTGATAAGATTAGCGTGAAGAAAAATAGTTACGCGGTTTATTAACGCATCACACAATCAATGCGTGAGGGGAATTGGCCTGAGCGCAGCGTTGGCGTTCTCACCTCTTTCAATTGATCGCTGCTGTTAAATTCATGCTTTCGGCAAATCACGCACGGGTCAGTGCTCTCTTTCAGTTGCTGCTGGGCTTCACTCCCCAGTTGGCGCTTACGGCAGTAGAGCGGGGTGCAGCCCATCACTTGCTTAAAGGAACGAGTGAACGATTGCTGACTTTCAAAATGGTATTTTACTGCCAGGCCGATGATCGGTGCATTGCTGTATTTCAGCTCGCTGACACAGCATGCCAGTTTCTTTTTACGGATATAACGGGCCAGCGTTTCGTTATGATAGCGGGCAAATAATTTCTGCAAATACCATTTGGAATAACCAGATTTCACTGCGATATCATCAATGCTTAAACGCTGATCCAGATTGTCCATAATCCATTTGGTCACCGAATCAATAACCCCTTCGTTGTATTTTTGCGGCATCTTTATGATCCTCCATTAACTGGACACAGTGTAAAATAATTAATCTTTCCAATCATCCGATTAACGTAAAGTTTTATAAGGAATTGGCTGTTTTATTATTTGTCATCAAGACGGGTCTTGCTTTTAGTGAAATTAAAGCCGTTTTTGTTGAGTCGATGTTGAATATTTTGCGTAATCACGCCCGTTATTTTTAACTCAAATTTCCCATCACTTTGTCATGCTTAACAGTCGGGGCAAAGCGTGACGCGGGCACACCTCATCAATACGCATCGGCGCATTACGTGCCAGACTGAAGGCTTTTGCATAGCTCAGGAGAAATGCGCATGGCTTTTCGTTTCCCGCTAAAACAGTCACTTGCCGTGATTTTGACCGCGATGGCAGTGCTACCCACCACTTCCGCGTTAGCGGCCAATGTCTATGGCGAGCAGCTGGAAGGTTTTCAGTATCCCTATCCACTGGAACACTTTAATTTCTCCTCACAGCAACAACCGCTGAGCATGGGGTATATGGATGTGAAGCCCGCTCAACAGGCCAATGGTCAGACGGTGGTGCTGCTGCACGGCAAGAACTTCTGCGGCGCAACCTGGGAGGACACCATCAAGGCACTGAGTCAGCAGGGTTATCGCGTGATTGCGCCGGACCAGATTGGTTTCTGCAGTTCGACGAAACCCGCCAATTACCAATTCAGCTTCCAGCAACTGGCGTTGAATACCCATCAACTGCTGCAACAGCTCGGTATCGATAAGGCAGTGATTGTCGGGCATTCGACCGGTGGGATGCTGGCCACGCGCTATGCGCTGATGTATCCACAGCAGACGCAGAAACTGGTACTGGTGAATCCGATTGGGCTGGAGGATTGGAAAGCCAAAGGCGCACCGTGGCGCTCGGTGGATCAGTGGTATCAGCGCGAACTGAAGCTCAGTGCGGCTGGCATTAAAAAGTATGAGCAAACTACTTACTACAGCGGTCAGTGGAAGCCGGAGTATGACAAATGGGTGGATATGCTGGCGGGGCTGAACAGCGGACCGGGCCACAAGAAGGTGGCGTGGAACTCGGCGCTGATTTACGACATGATTTTCACCCAGCCGGTGTATTACGAATTCAAAGATCTCAAAGTACCTACGACGCTGATGATCGGTACAGCGGATACCACGGCGATTGGCAGCGATATCGCACCACCGGCGGTGAAAGCGCAGTTAGGTCATTACAATGTTTTGGGCAAGCAGGTGGCGAAGATGATTCCTGGCGCGCGGTTAGTGGAATTCCCGGGTATGGGACACGCACCGCAGATGGAAGAGCCGCAGAAGTTTAATCAGACACTGATTAGCGATCTGGCGCGTCCGCTGTAAGGGATGGCAGCCGATGTGGCAATTGGGCGTGCCCGGGCACGCCCTCACATTACTGCGCCAGTTTTTTCTTGCCGTTCTTGGCTTCGTACATGCGCGCATCGCTGCCTTCCAGCAACTGCTCCAGCGATTGCGGTTGGTCAGGATCAAACTCCACAATGCCCGAAGAGAAGTGCAGGGCGTAGCGGCGGTCCAGATCCTGAGTCTGCTTCTGCAGGAAACGATCAAAGCGCGCCAGCACACCTTCGGCATCGTCGTGCTGTAAGCCGTTAAACAGCACCACAAACTCATCGCCGCCCAGGCGGGCAAAGATATCGGCATGACGGAAGCTCACCTTCATCGCGTCGGCAAAATCCATCAGTGCGCGGTCGCCTTCACGGTGGCCCAGCGTATCGTTGATGGCTTTAAAACGATCGAGATCGAGGAAGGTCAGGCTGGCCGGCAGCTGTTTTACCTGGCACTCATTGAGCGCCAGCTGTCCGAGCGTCATAAAGCCGCGACGGTTGGTGATTTGGGTCAGTTCATCTGAAGTTGCGGTTTGAAACGCCACCAGCTCCGCTTCTGCCATCGCAGCCAGATCGCGCAGCGTATGCATATCGTCTTCATTGAACTCACGGGCTTGGTGATCGACGATGCACAGCGTGCCAACTTTAGCGCCAGAAGGCGTACGCAGCGGGCAGCCTGCATAGAAACGCACCGGGTGATCTGCGGTCTTCACCAACGGATTATCGTGGAAGCGCTCATCTTCGAGGGCGTTCTCCACCACCATCACATCATCTTGCAAGATGGCGTGCCCACAGAACGACGTATTGCGGGGTGCGGTCGCCGCGCTTTGGCCCGCGACAGATTTGAACCACTGATGGTCCTCCTCCAGCAGGCTAACCAGCGCAACCGGCACGCCGAACAAACGACGGGCAAGGCGGGTTAAACGGTCAAAACGCTCTTCTGCAGGCGTGTGCAGAATGTTGAGCGCACGTAACTGGGCCAGACGAATCGCTTCGTCCGCAGGCAGTGCAGGTGCTTTCATCGCGTTACTCTTTCTTTTGAATTATTCGGGTACAACAACACTGGTGTTTTGGTGCCATAAAGGCATAAAGCGCTTGGCAACGGTAGCGATATCCGTTGCCAAGCGTAACGGATATCAGAGCACTTTTTGCTCGGCGAGATCAAGGGCAAAATAGCTGAAAATCAGGTCGGCACCGGCACGTTTAATCGCACCAAGGCTTTCCAGAACCACATTACGTTCGTCGATGGCACCCGCTTGCGCAGCGAATTTTATCATCGCGTATTCACCGCTCACCTGGTACGCAGCCAGCGGCAGAGTAGTGCGCTCGCGGATCTCACGCAGAATATCGAGATAGGCGCCCGCCGGTTTCACCATCAGTGAATCAGCCCCTTCCGCTTCATCGATCAGTGACTCGCGAATCGCCTCACGGCGGTTCATCGGATTCATCTGATAAGTTTTGCGATCGCCTTTTAATGCCGTTCCTGCCGCTTCACGGAACGGGCCGTAGAACGATGAGGCGAACTTGGTGGAGTAAGACATGATGGCGGTATCGGTGAAACCTGCCGCATCCAGCGCCTGACGAATGGCCTTCACCTGACCATCCATTGCCGCTGAAGGGGCGATGAAATCGGCACCGGCCTGCGCGGCCACCACGGCTTGTTTGCCAAGGTTAATCAACGTCTGGTCGTTGTCCACGCCATGATCGCACAGCACACCACAGTGACCGTGGCTGGTGTATTCGCAGAAGCAGGTATCGGACATCACGATCATCTCTGGCACAGTGTCTTTGCAGATGCGCGACATACGCGCCACCAGGCCATTCTCATTCCATGCATCGCTGCCAGTGGCATCGGTGTGGTGAGAGATACCGAAAGTCATCACCGAGCGAATACCGGCTTTCGCGATACGCTCAATTTCATACGCCAGACGTTTCTCAGGAATACGCATCACACCCGGCATGGCGTTGATCGGCACGTAATCGTCCACGCCTTCTTCAACGAAGATCGGCAGGGCCAAATCATTCAGGCTGAGGTGGGATTCCTGGAACATTTCACGCATTGATGCGCTTTTGCGCAGTCTTCTTGGACGCTGGATAAGATTGAATTCAGACATGCTTGTACAACTTATGCTGGTGAAAAAAGTGGCGACAGTTTACCCCTTTTCGTCAGCAGGGATGAAGGATTGTGTGCGGAAACGAAAACTCCCGCCGGGCGGCGGGAGTGGAGAAGATTACTCGTTGATGTCCGGGTGCTGCTGCACCAGGTTTTTACGTTTCGCCTCTAGCTTGGCGATCTCTTCATCAATGTCTTCGATTTTTTGCTCAATATTGTCGTGATGTTCCTGCAGGATTTCACGCGCTTCTTCAATATCCGATGCCGCCGGGGTGGCACCGCGCAGCGGCTTGTTGGCGGTCTCTTTCATATAGACACCGGTGATCAAACCAATCACCGCCACCACCATCAGATAGTAAGCCGGCATATACAGATTGTTGGTTGACTCAACCAGCCATGCGGCGAAGGTCGGGGTTAAACCGGCGATCAATACTGAGATATTGAAGGCACTGGCCAGTGCACTGTAACGAATGTGCGTCGGGAACATCGCCGGCAGCGAGGAAGCCATCACGCCGGTAAAGGCGTTAAGGATCACCGCCAGCAGCAGCAGACCGGCAAAAATCAGACCCAGCACGCCGCTGTTAATCAGCATAAAGGCCGGAATCGCACAGGCAAACAGCGCGATACTACCAATGATGATAAACGGACGACGACCAAAGCGGTCACTCAGCATACCCATCACCGGCTGCACAAACAGCATACCCATCATGATGGCGATAATAATCAGTACGCCGTGATCTTCCGAGTAGTGCAGGTTATGCGACAGGTAGCTCGGCATATAGGTCAGCAGCATGTAGTAAGTCACGTTGGTGGCAATCACCAGACCGATACAGGCCAGCAGACTTTTCCAGTGCTTGGTGGCGATCTCTTTGAACGACACTTTCGGGCCGTCACGCAGACCTTCACGGTCGCCTTGCTCCAGCTTCTCAACGTGCTGCTGGAAGGCTGGCGTCTCTTCCAGGGCATGACGCAGATAAAGACCGATGATGCCTAACGGCAGCGCGAGGAAGAACGGCAGACGCCAGCCCCACTCAAGGAATTTCGCTTCACCAATCACGGTAGAAATCAGCACTACCACGCCCGCACCCAGCACGAAGCCGGCGATCGAGCCGAAGTCGAGCCAGCTGCCCATAAAGCCACGTTTACGGTCCGGCGAGTATTCCGCGACGAAGATCGATGCGCCGGTATATTCACCGCCCACCGAGAAGCCCTGCGCCATTTTCGCCAGCAGTAGCAGAATCGGGGCCCAGATGCCGATGGTGGCATAAGAAGGAATCAGGCCGATACAGAAAGTACTGATCGACATGATGACAATGGTGATGGAGAGGATTTTCTGACGACCGTATTTGTCGCCGAGCATACCGAAGAACAGTCCACCCAATGGACGAATCAGGAAGGGTACGGAGAAGGTACCCAGTGCAGCAATCATCTGCACACTAGGCGATGCATCCGGGAAGAACACCTTACCCAGCGCGTACGCCACAAAGCCATAAACACCGAAATCGAACCACTCCATCGCGTTGCCCAGAGACGCGGCGGTAATGGCTTTACGTAAACGGGCGTCATCGATAATCGTGACGTCATCCAGCCCGATAGGTTTTACACGCTTCCTACGTAGTTTCATGAAGTAACCCTGTATTGGAATTCGAAAATTCCTCAACGCTGCAGACTACATTTTGTGGCCAGTCCACGGCGTTGAGAATATTTAAGCATAGCCGTGAAAAATGATTATATCCGGCATAGCAACGGTAATAATTAGGGGCGAAATGATTACGTCCCGCGACAGAGTATACCGATTTTGTGTGATATTTGTCATGTTTCAGCCAGCAACTGGCTATTTTTTGGCTAAAACTCTGGCTGAATGACAAGTAAAACGCAGCTTATAAAATCCTGGTTATGGCGTGTCAGGCCGCGTTGTGCGGGCATTTCGGCCGGGAAGGGGCGAGAGAGAAGCGAAAGGCACAGTTTTATTTTTTTTCTGCAGCGACGTGGAGAAAATTTTGATGATTATCAGCGATATCAACTGCGCATCGCGGATTGAATAATCCATTGTTCTGACAAGTGGCAACTTCATTGCCATACCTGATTGTTGCGCAAATAAATAAGAAATTCTTATCATTAAGCGAAGCGGTAAGCTTTGCTTGCCAGCCTGTCATCATTCGGTAATACTCCTCCGCCTGGCTCAGGTGGAGTGCTAATGTCGAGAAATAATGCCCAATTGTTTGAGAATCCCTGGCTGTCGCAAATCGACAGTGTAGAAAGGAATCTTATCAATTATGCGCCTGATGCACGGCGAGTTGCCCCTGTTTCCATCGTACCTGTGGGGTGGATTGAGTGCGGCGAGCGTGCCGATGCGCAACTGGCTTTATTGGCACAACGTCCTGATGAGCTGATGAATCGCCTGAAAAGCTGGCGGCAAGCCGGATTGCTCACCAGCCAGGCGGCGGAGAGCTTTCGTCAGTTGCAGCGTCTGACGCAAACCAGCATTGCGCGCAACCAACCGATTACGCAGCTTGAAGAGTATCAGCAGTTGGTGGGGCAATTAACGCCGACGCTGGAACGGATTAACCAACGCCTCAATGCTCAGCGCCAGTCTGCCACTATGGCCGACGACAGCCTGGAAGTGGCGCTGCGCATTGCTGAGAAACGACGCCGCTCAGAGTAGCGAGCGCAGCGGCGCGCCGCTTATCCATCCCTGAATATCTTCCACCGCCTGCGTAAAGTAGGTGCGATAGTTGCTGTCGGCGACATAGCCAAGATGCGGCGTGGCGAGCACGTTGGGCAGTTGGCGCAGCGGGTGATCCGCAGGCAGCGGTTCCTGTTCAAACACATCGATCCCGGCACCGGCCAATTGATCGGATTGCAGCGCGGCAATCATCGCCTGCTGATCGACAATCGCGGCGCGCGAGGTGTTGATCAACAGTGCGCCTGGCTTCATCTGCGCTAATGCATCCTGGTCAATCAGATGGCGCGAGCGTTCGCTGAGCACCAGATGTACGGAAACGAAATCGCTGGTCCGCATTAGCGCATGTAACGAGTCCATCCGCTCGACACCGCATTCTGCCGCACGCGCATCGGTAAGATTCTGGCTCCACGCGCAAACGCGCATGCCAAACGCCTGTGCCACTTTGGCCATCTCAGCACCAATTTTGCCCAATCCCACTAAGCCCAGCGTTTTACCCTGCAGACCAATCCCCAGCGTTTGCTGCCACGGCCCGTTATTGCGCAGTGCCTGACTCTCCAGGCCGATGTGACGCGCCAGCCCGATTAGCAAGCCCCAACTGAGTTCCATCGGCGCGGCGCTGCTGCTGGCGGTGCCGCACACCGCGATATAGCGTTCGGCGCAGGCGTGCAGATCAATTGACGCATTGCGCATGCCGGAAGTGACCACCAGTTTGAGGTTGGGCAAGCGACCAATCAGCTCCGCAGTCAGCGGTGTGCGCTCGCGCATAACAACGAGGATATCGGCGTGTTCGATATGACGCACCAGCTCATCTTCATTGTCAAAATGCTGGGTCAGTGCGGTGGTGTGTACGGTTGGTTGCAGCGATGCCCAATCGGCCAGCGACAGGGCAACGTTTTGGTAGTCATCAAGAATCAGGCAATGCAGGCTCATGGGGTTCCTCAACGAGAAGTGGCTGACGCCCTTGCTCATCAAGCCAGGCGCGGAGCCGGTCATTATCCATCGGACGGGCATAATAATAGCCCTGAATCAGCACCACGCCACGCTGCCGCAGGTAGTCATATTGTAACGAGGTTTCCACCCCTTCACCGAGCACATCCAGCTTGAGTTTGTGGCACAAGTTAATGATGGCATCCAGCACCGGCGTTTCCACATCCAGCCCTTCAATCGCGTTAATAAAGCCGCGATCGATTTTCAGGTAATCCAGCGGGAAGGTCAGCAGATACGAGAGTGAGCAGTGGCCGGTGCCGAAGTCATCAATCGCCACCTTCATACCGTGTGACTGCAGATGCCGCAGTTTGCGTGCCACCAGTTCGCCGTCATCAATCAGGCTGCGTTCGGTCAACTCCAGCGTGACCACCATCTGCTTGTCTTTAATGCGGCGGGCAAAACGCTGGATATCCTGCACGAAATCGGCATGCTGCAAATGTTCTGCCGCCACGTTCAGGCCGATGTGGAAACCGGGCTCGACCTGCCAGCCCTGAATATCTTCTGCCATCAAATCCAGCAAATGCTGGGTCAGCTGCACAATGATCCCTTCAGATTCGGCGTGGCTGATAAAGATATCCGGACGGATCATCTCACCATTCGGCAATTGCCAGCGCAACAGGGCTTCCGCGCCTTTGCAGCGCTCGATTTCCGTGCTGTAAACCGGCTGGTAATGGACCGAGAA
Source organism: Erwinia sp. S63 (assembly GCF_016625195.1). Classification (GTDB taxonomy): domain Bacteria; phylum Pseudomonadota; class Gammaproteobacteria; order Enterobacterales; family Enterobacteriaceae; genus Pantoea. The sequence goes on along the minus strand of NZ_JACVUP010000011.1, from coordinate 122,095 downwards.
TTGACGGCTACGCATCGCGCGGCGGATTTCATCGGCCCACGAAATGCGGCGGCGCAGCCAGTTGGCGGTCAATACCATCAGCAGGATAGAAAAAATCGCCGCCATCGGCAGGAAGATAAACAGCGCCTGGCGCCAGGCTTTCAGCAACTCGGAGGCGGGCACCGTGACATTAACGCTAATCGGGTAGCGGCTGGATTCGGCCTGATAAGGCTCACTTTTCAGATACAGCTCGGGTTCGATATCGGCCGGGCCGCTGGTTATCGGTGCGCCGCCGCTAAAGCGCAGGCTCATCTGGTAACCACGTGATTCGCCGATCGCGTGCATAAAGTCCATCAGGTATTGGCCGTCAATCACCGCCCAGAAGCCGGTGCTATCAGGCAGTTGACGCACGAACACCACGGCGGGTCGATTGGGCACGCCGTAAGTGCCACGAATGGAGATGCTCCACCAGGCTTTACCGGTAATCGGCGGCGGTTGCATCATCATCTGGGTCAGGGTGCCATGCACCAGGCCAAAGGCCGATGAGCAGCTGATGTTCTCACCATTCAGCAGGCCGACAGAGCGGAAGTAGGCGTTGAGGGTACCGGCTCGCTGCAGTTGATCCTCAATTTTTGCACAAGGCTGATAATGATACTGACGCAGCTGGGTGATCATATCCCAGGCGTTATCACTCATCTTTTCCGCTTGTGTTAACAGGGAATTGGCCGTGGAAATCTGCTGCTGGCTCACCGTATGCCGCGCTTCAATGGCTGTACAAAGGATGCCCAGCACCAGCGGTAACAACCCGGCACAGACAATTAACAGCCAGCCAAAATCGCGATTTCTTTTTTGCGGTGGCACCTGACTTTCCTCGGTCATTTTAAGCAGCAGATGAGGGCTAAGCTGCGGCGTCAGCAGCATAACACTTCCAGGGGCCGTGCATATTAGCGTTTTGATTTTGCTCTGGACTGACTCAGGTCAAATATCGGCGTCGCTTTGCGTTAATTGACAATGTTTTGCCGTTATTGGCATTTCCCAGCGGGAAAAGCGCTGTGCCACGATGTTGGGAAAGCATATTGACCTGAAATGAGGAGCGAAAATGAGCACTGAAACCCTGGATGTGGCTTCCCTGCGCCAACGCATTAGCGAAGGTGAGTGGCAGGCGCGCGTCAAGCTGGCGCAGGCCTACCACCTGGCAGCCAAATTACGCTGGACTGACCATATCTACACCCACTTTTCTCTGCGTGTGCCGGGCGATCAACCCCATTTTTTGATTAACGCTTTTGGTCAAACCTTCGATGAGATCTCGGCGGAAACGCTGGTGAAAATTGATATCGACGGCAACATCATTGATGACCCGACGGGACTGGGGATTAACCAGGCCGGATTTGTCATTCACAGCGCCATTCACCGCGCACGACCTGATGCACATGCGGTGCTGCATACACATACGGCGGCGGGCATTGGTGTTTCTGCCCAGCGCAACGGTTTGCTGATGATTTCGCAGCACAGCACGCGCTTCCACAATCGCCTTGGCTATCACGATTACGAAGGCATCGCGCTGGATCTGGATGAGCAGCAGCGCATCGTGGCGGATCTCGGCGATCTTAACGCGCTGATTCTGCGCAATCACGGCCTGCTGACCAGCGGCGGCAGTATCGAAGAGGCGTTCTATAACCTCTACTACCTTGAGCGTGCCTGCCAGGCACAACTGGCCGCGCAGTCAGGTGGTGCGGATCTGATCATCCTGCCTGATGCGGTGTCCGAAAAAGCGGCGCAGGCGTTCGATAACAGCATCCGTAACCACAAATACCAGCTGCACTGGGATGCCTACATCCGCCAGCTCAACCGCAACGCACTCTGAGAATGCCCTATGAAATGGTTGAAACCGGTAGTTTCGACGCTGTTGCTGTGCGCGGCGTTCAGCAGTCAGGCCGCGCCTGACTTAAGCAAAGTCACCCTGGTGCTGGGCGATCAGGCACGCAATCTGCGTTCGCTGATTGAGACCGCAGATGTGATGAAGGATGCGCCGTATCAATATCGCTGGGCGAATTTCCAGGGCGCGGCGCCGCTGTTTGAAGCACAGCGTGCGGGCGCAGTCGATACCTCCTACGCCGGGGATTTGCCGGTATTGATGGCGGCGTCCGGCGGCGTGCCGTTAAAGATCATCGCCACCAACGTCGGCGATGCCGGTTCGAACGGCGTGATCGTCCCGGCGGATTCGCCAATCCACAGCGTGAAAGATCTGGTGGGCAAGGAAGTGGTGGTGTCATCGGCGCGCGGCAGCATTTCGCAGCATCTGTTGTATGAGGCGCTGGAAGAAGCGCAGGTCAAACGCGATGCGGTGCCGGTGCGGTTTGTTTTGCCTACCGATGCCAGCGCGGCGTTTAATTCCGGGCAAATTGCCGCATGGGCCACTTTCGACCCTTATCTGGGGATTGCCGAACAGCACGGTGCGCGCCTGCTGCGCGATGGCAAAGGGTTAACCACCGCACTGTCGTTTGTTACCGCCACGCAAAGCTCGCTGGACGATCCCGCTAAGCGGGCGGCGATTGTTGATTTCACCCACCGCCTGGCGAAAGCCCGTGAATGGGCGCTGGAACATCCGCAGCAGTACAATGCGGTGTATGCCCAGTTAACGCGACTCTCGCCGGAAGATGCACAGAAGATTACGCCGCGCATTTCGCACGGTATTCGCGGTGTGACGGCGGAAGATGTGGCAAAGGTGCAAAAGGTGTCAGATCTGTTTAGCGAGCTGAAGATTCTGCCGAACAAGGTCGATGTGCAGGCGATTACGGATAACAGCGTGTTTACGCATTGACTGCTCCCCGCCCTAATGGGCGAGGATTCCCACTTCAACGCAACCTACCTAAACCACCTTAAGCGGCTTTAGGGTTTACAGTCGCTCCATGGGCTAACGCGGCCAGCCCGACCGCTTTTATATTCTTCGCCGCATTTACGTCACGATCATGGTGAGCCCCACATTCAGCGCAAGTCCATGACCTGACATTAAGCGCCATTTTTGGCAGGGTATAGCCGCAACCGCTACAACGTTTTGAGGACGGGAAAAACCGGTCAATGGCGACCACGGATCGCCCCGACCATTCGCCCTTATATTCAAGCTGACGAACAAATTCGCCCCAGCTTGCGTCTGCTATCGCTTTGGAGAGTTTCGAATTGCGGATCATGTTTTTCACTTTCAGGGATTCGATGCAAACAATTTGGTTATCGTTAATGAGTTTGCGGGATAGCTTGTGCAGGTTATCCATACGGCAATCAGCAATTTTTGCGTGAATGCGGGCGACTTTTACACGGGCTTTAGCGCGATTTTTTGAGCCTTTTTTCTTCTTGCTCAATCGACGCTGGAGCAGCGCGAGGCGCTTCGCATATTTAGCGGTGTGGCGGGGATTGCCTGTTTTGTATCCGGTATCGGTGACGAACAAATCTGTTAAACCAACATCAATGCCGACCGTTTTAGCGGTGATCGGCAGTGATACAGGTTCAAACTCGCACAGGCACGACACGAAATAGCGCCCCGCTGAATCTTTAGATACGGTGACGGTAGACGGCACGGATGGCAAAGGGCGACTCCAGCGCACGTCTAAAGGCGCTTTGCTCTTTGCCATAAACAACTTGCCATCACGGTATTTAAACGCGGCATCGGTCAGCGTAGCCGCCTGTTTATGGCGCTTGCTTTTGAAGGTGGGATATTTCGCCCGACCGGCAAAGAAGTGAGAAAAGGCGGCTTGTTGGTGGCGTAGCGCCTGCTGCAATGGAACGCTGGAAACGTCATTGAGCCATGCAAAATCTGGCTCTTTTTTGAGAGCGGTTAGTCGTGCGCTGGCTTGCGTATAACCGATCTTTTCCTGGCGGTCATAGTATGCGTCAGTGCGCCAGCGCAGGATGCTGTTATAGACAAAACGCACACACCCGAATGTTTGAGCCAAAAGCTCAATCTGATCGGGGGTAGGATAGAATCTGTATTTATATGCGCGCTTCATATCTTACATATTACGGAACATCATTTAAGAAACTCAAGGGATGTTACGCAGTTACCGCGCTTATATCCCCGCCCGATTGGGCGAGGTCTTACGCGCAAATTGATAAACACCAATCTGGCGCGATGTATCGTGCCAGATTGGTTATGTGCGCATTAACGCGGACGCGATCCCGGCCGCCCATTGCCCAGCATAATCGCCAATCGGCTGCCGCCTGGCGTGGTCTCCATCAATATTTTGGTGACGCTGGTCAGTGGTACTGACAGCAGCATGCCCACCGGCCCCAACAGCCAGCCCCAGAATATCAGCGACAGAAACACCACCAGCGTCGAGAGCCCCAATCCGCGCCCCATCAGCTTTGGCTCCAGCATATTGCCAAACACCATATGAATCGCACTGAATAGCGCGACCACGAAGAGTGCATCGTAGACGCCATTTAACACCAGCGCCTGAATAAACGGCGGGATGCCGGCGATGATGGGGCCGATATTGGGCACGAAGTTGAGGATAAACGCCACCACTCCCCAGAACAGCGCGAATTTCACGCCGATCAATTCCAGCACCAGCCATACCGCGAGTCCGGTGATGACGCTGACCAGGGTTTTCAGCGCCAGATAGTGGGTCACGCCTTTGAACGCTCTATGAAGTCCGGCGATGCGGATTTGTGGATTGACCATCGCGTTACGCATTTTGTACGGCAGATGACGCACTTCAAACAGCATAAACACCACGGTGAGGATCAGCAGCAGCACGTTGGTCATGGCACCGGAAAACTGTTTCAGCAGCGTGGTGGCCATATCCATCATCACATTAGGATCGAGCCGCGCGGCTAAGGCTTCCGTGGAGATATTGATATGGAAGCGGGCGGCAAAATGCTGCACCACCGCGAGCTTTTGCTCCAGCATGCTACGGATTTGCGGATAGGTATCGCTGAAGTCACTGGCAGAACTGGCCATCACGCCAACCAACAACAGAATAACGATGAATATCACGGTGATTACCGCAGTGATCGCCAGACCGCGTGGCACGCCACGACGCATTAGCAGGGTGACCAGCGGATTCAGCACAATTGCCAGAAAGCTGGCGAGCAGGAAGGGCACCAGAATTTCTGACGCGGCGCGAATGCCCGCCAGAATAATCACCAGCATCGCCATTTTGACCAGCATGTTCTGGCCAATTTTTTCCTGGGGCAGGTTGTTCATTTACTCTCCTGAGTCATCAATGGCTCAGGAGAGTGTAGTTGAATGAGATTAAGTGATTGTTTATTTAGGAATAAGCGAAACGCAGGCGCGCTATTTATTCCCCTGACGCTGCATCAGCATGGTGGCACCCAGCATCAAAGTCAGGCTGGCGAGCAGCGTCACGGTGGCCATCGCCATCCCTTGTCCCACGGAGCCTTGCTCGAACTGCCGCCAGATAAAGATTGCCACGGTTTGTGTACCAGCCGGTGCCAATAACAAGGACGTCACCAGTTCACGCGAGGCCACGGCAAACACCATCATCATCGCCGCCAGCAGACTCGGCGCCACCAGCGGTAACACAATCAAGCGCAGTGCCTGCATGCGTGACGCACCATGCACGCGAGCCGCTGGTTCCAGCGTCGGGGCCAACTGGCGTAACGCGCTGCTGACATAGCGCACCGGCCATGGCAGCAGCAGGCAGCTGTAGGAAAGCAGCAGAATGAACATCGTGTTATAGGGCGATACCGGCCAGAAGCCGCGGTTCCACAGCAGAATCAAACCGACGCCGATCACCACGCCCGGCATAGCAGCAGGTAGCAGCGCCAGCCCATCCATCATCGCCAATAGGCGCGTTTTGCCTTCCGACACGCGCCAGGCGATCAGGAAGCCGAGCAAGCCGGTGAGCAGTGCCGCACCCAACGCCAGCCCAATGCTGGTGGAGAACGCAGCCAGCGCATCACCTTGTTGACTGAACAGCGCGCCGAAGTGGCGCAGTGTCAGGTTATCCAGATGCAGGCCGCCGGAAAGTGTGTTCAGCAATCCACTCAGCGTCATTGCGCCCAGCGGCAGTACCACGGCGAGTAAAACGGTGAGGATAAACGGCAGCAACATCAGCGGCAGCCAGCGCCCGCCCTCGGCAAGCTCCTGCACCACCGGTTTGCCGTTAACGGCCGTGACATCGCTGCTGCCGGTCAGTTTACGTTGCAGGAACCAGGCGGTGAGCGCTACCAGGCTCAGCATCAACGAGAGGGATGCCGCGCCCGGTAAATCGATTGGCCAGTCCGCCAGTTTGGTTTCGATACCGACCGTCATCAACGTCAGATGCGCCTGAGTGCCGAGCGCCGCAGGCACGCCGTACTCTTCAATCGCCAGCGTAAATGCCAGCAGCACACCACCTGCTAACGCCGGAAGCGTCAGCGGCAGAGTGATCTGGGCGAAGGCGCGCCACGCCGATGCACCGTGCACGCGCGCCACCCAGGCGAGACGCTGTCCGCTCGCCATCAATGAACGCGATACCGCAAAGTAGACCACCGGGAAGATATTCAGCGTCATCACCAGCGTCATGCCGGTGCTGCTAAACAGCAGGCTATCGAGGTTGAAGCCAGTGAGTTGTTGCAGATAGCCGTTGCGTTGCAGCGCCAGCGTCCACGACAGCGCCACGATATAGGGCGGGGTGAGGAAGGGGATCAGAAACAGCAGATCCCACATTGCCGCACCCGGCAGGCGGAACAGGCCGCGCAGCGCGCCGAGCGGTAAGCCCAGCAGCAAACTGCACAGCGCCACGCCGCCGCCGATTTTCAGCGTGCCCAACCACATCGGCACCAGCTGTGGGTCTTCAAACAGCGCCGGTAATGCGCTGAACGCCCCACTCCAGTTCCCCTCGCCAAGCTGCGGAAACAGCGCCTGCAGCACGATAAACAGCAGCGGCAGTGCTACCAGCAGCATCAGCGCCAGCAGAATCAATCCATTCAGGGCACGCGACATCATTTACTGTCCGAACAGGGCGCCAAAGCGCTTCAGCACCGCCGAGCGCTCGCTGCTGCCATCGCTATTTGCGGGCAGCAGTTTGATCTCGGTGAACAGCGGGCGCTGCGCTTTGATATCGGTACGCGCCGGCATCAACCAGGCTTTAGCCACTTGCTCCTGGCCTTCATCCGACAGCACATAATCAACGAATTTTTTCGCATCATCAGCATGCTGGCTGCTCTTCAGAATCATCATTGGACGCGGGGCCACCACAGTGCCGTTCTCCGGGAAGATCACTTTGACGCTTTCTCCCTGAGCAATGTTGTTATAAGTGACGTAATCCACCGCACCAAACACCGCCGCTTTCGCACCCTGCAATACTGGCGTCACCGCCTGGGCATTCGGGCCGCTCATCACCATGCCGTTGGCTTTTAACTGGTCAAACAGCTGCCAGGCTTTTTCACCTTCGCTGTTTTGCAGGCCAATTAGCAGATCGAGTGAAGCACCAGAGAGAGCCGGATCGGGGGTGGTGACTTTGTTTTTAAATGCGGGCGCAGTCAGATCCTGCCAGGTTTTTGGCTCTGGCGTGCCGCTCTTGGTGTTCCACACGATGCCCAGCGCGGAAATGCCCTGTGCCACGTAGTTGGCCGTTTTGAACTGATCCGGCACTTTGGCGGCATTGGCGCTTTCGTACGGCAACAGCCAGCCACGATGTTGCAGATCTTCAGCGGTATCCCATGAGGCGGAGATCAGTACATCGGCTTGCGGATTAGCCTGTTCGGCTTCCAGACGCGCCATCACTTTGCCGGTGGTGGCCTGGAAGATATTCACTTTAATACCGGTTTGCTTTTCGAATCCGGTGGCCAGACTTTTTGATAGCGAACCCGGACCGGCGGTGTACACCGTCAGTGCCTGGGCATCGTTGATCATCATAGCGGAGGTCAAAATCATCGCGCTGATGGCTCCTGTTTTAACTGACTTGAGAGATGGCATTGCGGTCCCCTGAGAGGTGAGTAACGGAAACAATCTGGCCCTGTGCCAGGTGAATAATGCGGTCGGCGAGCGTGTTGGCTTCCTCGCGGTCATGCGTGACATAAACAGCGGTAATGCCCGCGCTGCGCAGCAAATCGGCCATGGTGTGCACCAGGGTTTCACGCAGGTCGCGGTCAAGATTAGAGAGCGGTTCGTCGAACAACAAAATCGCCGGTTTGGCGACCAAAGCGCGGGCAAGGGCGACGCGCTGCTGCTGTCCGCCAGAGAGCAACGCCGGTTTGCGATCGCCAAAATCACCAAGGCCGACCTGCGCCAGCGCCGCATCAGCCTGTTCACGTGCAGCCGCTTTCTTCATGCCGCGCATGCGCAGCGGAAACGCCACGTTTTGCGCGACGGTCATATGCGGCCACAGAGCGTAATCCTGGAAAACCATGCCGAGGTTGCGCATTTCCGGCGCATCGCAATGACGTGCGGAGGCAGCGCAGCGATCGCCAATCCACAACTCGCCTGCCGTGGGTTGCAGCAGGCCCGCCAGCAGTTTCAGCAGCGTGCTTTTGCCACAGCCGCTCGGGCCGAGCAGCGCAAGGATTTCGCCTGCGGGAATGGTCAGGGAGAGATCGTGCAGAATCGTCAGGTTATTCACTGACCATCTGACATTTTTCAGTTCGATAGGCACGGCATGCGTCACTGGCCACCTCCGGAAAAGGAGTGGCACTGCGGCACGCGCGCCTGACAGCAAATCAGGAGCAGCATCAGATTGTGTATCCTCTTTGGGATTTGATGGGCGCGAGTGTAAGTGGGCGATATGACGAAATGATGACCACAAATTAGGGCGATCACCGGATGCAGTCAGCAGGAAAAGGCGTATAGTTAGCCTTCTATACAAATATTTAGTCACCCACGAGCGCAATCACTCATGCCTGACCAGCCTGCCGCGGCCCCTGAACACGGCCGACTTCGCCTGAATCTTCTGATCCTTTCCATCGTGAAGTTCAACTTCGCCAGCTATCTCACGATTGGCCTGCCGCTGGCGGTGCTGCCGGGCTTTGTCCATGACGGATTGGGCTACAGCGCTTTTTGGGCTGGGGTGGTGATCAGCCTGCAGTACATCGCCACGCTATTAAGCCGTCCGCATGCGGGTCGCTATGCAGACATGTGGGGGCCAAAGAAAGTGGTGGTGCTGGGGCTGGTGGGTTGCCTGATCAGCGGCATCTGTATTTTGCTCTCGGCACTGACTGAAGGGCAGGGCGTGCTCAGTCTGATTTTGCTGTGTCTGGGGCGCGTGATACTGGGCGTGGGGCAAAGCTTCTCGGGCACCGGCACGTCGCTGTGGGGTGTGGCGCGCGTTGGGTCACTGCATATTGGCCGGGTGATTTCCTGGAACGGTATTGTCACCTACGGCGCGATGGCGATCGGTGCACCGCTCGGCGTGGTGATTTTCCGCAGCGGTGGTTTACTGCTGCTTTCGGGCATTATTATCGCCATCTGCGTGCTGGCGATTGCGCTGGCGCTGCCGCGTGCGCCAGTGAAAGGCAGCAAAGCCAAACCGCTGCCGTTCCGCGATGTGCTGGGAAAAATCTACGGCTTCGGCCTGATTCTGGCGATGGGATCGGCAGGTTTTGGCGTGATCGCCACCTTTATCACCCTGTTCTATCAGGATAAGGGCTGGGATGGTGCCGCCTTTGCCTTAACGATGTTCAGTGCCGCCTTTGTCGGTACGCGTCTGCTGTTCCCCAACGCGATTAATAAGCTCGGTGGCCTGCGCGTCGCCAGCATCTGTTTTGCCGTCGAAGCGGTCGGACTGTTTCTGGTGGCCGGATCGTTCGACCCGTGGATGGCAAAAGCGGGTGCGTTCTTAACCGGCGCAGGATTCTCACTGGTGTTCCCGGCGATTGGCGTGGTGGCAGTAAAAGTGGTGCCGCAGCAGAACCAGGGCAGCGCGCTAGCGACCTACACCGCGTTTATGGATCTGTCACTGGGCATCACCGGCCCGATTGCGGGCTTTATCATGAGTTACGCTGGGGTGTCGCTGGTCTATCTGCTCACCGCGCTGCTGGTATGTCTGGCGCTGTTCTGCACGCTACGCATGATGAAGCGGTTGCCACAAGAAGCGGGCGTGGAGATCAAGGAAAATGCATGATTTTTCAATCAATAAGGCACCTTAAAATTATTCATGTCAATCGCTCAGGCATCCTCTAAATAGTTTATGTCAGAGCAAGGCGGCAAGTTTGTAAGTCCCCAGGAGCTTACGCCCGTAAGTGACTGGGGCGCGCAAACGCAGCTATGGCGTAAAATATGACGAGGATGGAAAAAAGGGCCTCCGACCGAGGCCTAACACTAACAAAATGCGTCTTGTTAAGGACACAGATAAGGGTAGGGGAAACGGCGGCGCAGAACCCTCGGCCGCCGTTTTGAATCAGGCTTGCAGCAACTCAATACTCTGGCGAATCTCGCGCTCAATCTCTTTCGCGCCCCACTTCTCCAGCTCAGAAGAGAAAGGCTCAAAGGCGTAAATGCCCTTATAGCCAAGCATCTCCAGACGTTTCACCTGCGCCACGCTGTTCAGCACATCGCGGTCGCTCAGCATAATGCGCTCTTCATCCGTCAATTCCGCCGTTGGGCGGGTATCTTCGACGCCAGAGAGATGCACTAAACCAATCTGGTTCACATCAATCTCCTGCGGGAACTCCTGCTCGGCGTTCTCGTACAAGTGATGATGGAAGGTATCCAGCAACAGCTTGAACGGTGCGCCGGACTGCTTAATCAGCTTTTGCGTCTGCACCGCAGATCGCAGTGAACTCACTGGGAAGCCCAGCGGCTCAACCAAACCCTGAACACCGTATTCGGCAAACATCGGCGCCAGCTTTTGCAGCGCGGCCAACGTCTGTTCAGGCGTGATGGCAATCCCTTCATTCAACGGACACATCACTAACGCTTTGGCGCCAATGGCTTTCGCTTCCTGCAACATCGCTTCGGCTTTGCTCAGCAGCGTGTCATCCGGACGGTTAAACGGGTAGAGCGCATTAATGGTTTCAATCTCGATGTGATACTTGTCCGCCAATGCGCGCAGCTGCACCGCACTCAGGTCATCAGTCACCTTGCCGCCCGGCATATCATTACGCAGTTCCACTTTGCTCAAACCCAGTCGCTGAACCAACTGGAAGAAGGCTTCAAGAGAGAGTGCCGGTGCAATTTTACGGTTGATACAGAAACGGGTTGGATCGATGGCCATGAGTGGCTCCTGTAATAGGATAAGGGTCGGATGCTGCAAAGAGAACATTTATTTCATTGTTAGTGAATTATGAAATATCAGATATTGGATCTTCCTCGCAAAAATTTCATATTTCGTTTCGCGTAACATCATGCTGGCGTGATCTCAGTGGAAATTGTGTGGTCACAGAGGGTTATGATTGCGTGTCGGCAAGAGAGGCAGGGCGCCGATCGAGCAAGGTTTGCGGCCTTGCTGCAGGGAAGGCGGGAAAAATGCGATCCATGCCGCTAAAAGGAAATTTTCCAAAAAGAAGTATTTGAAAAATTTATTTCATTGTAATAGCTTCATAGCACGCTTTTCGTATTGCCTGGTCAGGTAGCATTGCAGTGTTAACCGACTGCCTGCAGGGAACTTCACATCAAAGAGGCAACGACATGACTATCGTAGGAAACTTTATCGGCGGCAAGATTACCCACAGCGCCAGCAATGAAACCATCCCGGTATACGATCCGGCCACCGGCAAAGTCGCACGTGAACTGACGCAGAGCACCGCTGCTGAAGTGGAAAAAGCGATTGAAATCGCCCATGCCGCGTTCCCTGAGTGGTCGAAAACTGCGCCGCTGCGTCGTGCCCGTGTGATGTTCAACTTCAAAGCGCTGATGGAAAAACACCGTGACGAGCTGGCTGCGCTGATCGTATCTGAGCACGGCAAAGTGTGGTCCGATGCTCTTGGTGAGCTGACCCGCGGTATTGAAGTCATCGAATATGCTTGTGGTATTCCGCACCTGATCAAAGGCGAAAACTCACCGACCGTGGGCACCGGCGTAGACAGTTATTCTCTGATGCAGCCTGTAGGCGTGGTGGCGGGTATCACGCCATTTAACTTCCCGGCGATGGTGCCACTGTGGATGTTCCCAATCGCCCTGGCGTGCGGTAATACCTTCATCCTCAAGCCACCGGCGCTGGATCCATCAGCTTCTGTGCGTATGGCAGAGCTGCTGAAAGAAGCGGGCTTGCCGGATGGCGTGTTCAATGTGGTGCACTCCTCCAACGAAGACGCTGAGCAGCTGTATAAAGATCCGCGCATTGCCGCGGTAAGCTTCGTTGGTTCTTCCGGCGTGGCTGAGCACATCTATAAAACCGCCAGCGCCCACGGTAAACGTGTTCAGGCGTTTGGTGCGGCGAAAAACCACGCCATCGTGATGCCAGATGCCGATCTGGATGCCACAGTGAATGCCATCATGGGCGGCGCGTTTGGTTCTGCCGGTGAGCGTTGCATGGCGCTGCCAGTGGTGGTGGCGGTCGGTAATGACACCGCTGACAAACTGATTGCGCGTCTGACGCCGCTGATCAAAGCGCTGCGCGTCGGTCCTGGCATCCAGAAGGGTGCTGAAGAGAACGAAATGGGACCGGTGGTTTCTGCCGCGCATCAGAAGAAAGTGCTGGGCTACATCGACAAAGGTGAAGCTGAGGGCGCGAAACTGGTGGTGGATGGCCGTGGCGTCAAAGTCCCGGGCCACGAAGAAGGTTACTACGTGGGCGGCACACTGTTTGATAACGTTACCCCGGACATGGTGATCTGGCGCGAAGAGATCTTCGGGCCGGTGCTGAGCATCATGCGTTCTACTGATTTTGACAGTGCGCTGAAGCTGGTCAACAGCCATGAATTCGGTAACGGCAGTGCCATCTTCACCAGCAATGGCCACACCGCACGTGAATTCGTGCAGAACGTGGAAGCGGGCATGGTCGGCGTTAACGTGCCGGTGCCAGTTCCAATGGCGTTCCACAGCTTCGGCGGCTGGAAGCGTTCGGTGTTTGGTGCGCTGAATGTGCACGGTCCAGACGGCGTGCGTTTCTACACCCGCATGAAAACCGCCACCGTGCGCTGGCCGAGCGGTCAGCAGACTGTTTCAGAGTTCAGCATGCCAACGCTGGGCTAATCTCGCTTAACTTAGGAGATCGATGATGTCTTTGATTTCGAAAGCACAGCAGCCAGACAGTAACGGTCGTATTCAGCACGTCACGCCAGAAAGTGCGGGCTGGGAGTACGTCGGCTTTGATGCCTATCTGTTGAAGAAGGGCCAGAGCCTGAAGCTCAGCAGCGGCGATAAAGAGCTTTGTCTGGTGCTGGTGGCGGGTTTTGCCTCGGTAAAAACCCGCAACGCGGAGTTCCCTAACCTTGGTAAGCGCCTGTCACCGTTCGAGCGTATTCCACCGTACTCGGTGTATGTGCCGCACGATGATGAAGTAGAAGTCTACGCCGATAGCGATCTGGAGCTGGCGGTGTGCAGTGCGCCAGGCAAGGGCGATTTACCGGCACGTCTGATTGCGCCGGAAGATGTGGGTGTGGAGCACCGTGGTAAGGGGCGCAACCAGCGTCTGGTGCACAATATTCTGCCGGACAACAAAGAAGCGGACAGCCTGCTGGTGGTGGAAGTGTATACCGACGAGGGCGCGACCAGTTCATACCCGAGCCATAAGCATGACCAGAAAACCAGCCCGGACGAAACCTATCTGGAAGAGACCTACTATCACCGTTTCGATCCAGAGCCAGGCTTCGCGATGCAGCGCGTGTATACCGACGACCGTTCACTCGACGAGTGTATGGCACCGTATAACCGCGATGTGGTGACTGTTCCGCGTGGCTATCATCCGGTGGCGACCATCGCGGGTTACGATAACTACTATCTGAACGTGATGGCCGGTCCGAAGCGTCTGTGGAAGTTCACCTGGGAGAAAGATCACGCCTGGGTGAACAGCGATAAGTATCCGCGCAGCAAATAATCCGTATTGAAGAAAGCAGAAGGGCAGCCATGTGGCTGCCCTTTTTTATCTGCAACGTCCGGCGGGGTTATTCGCCGGTGTTGGTATTGTTCAACGCTAATGAAACTGCCAGCGTCTGCGCCAGGCAAAGTGAAGCCACCTGCGAACGGAAGCCATCAACCTGCGCTTCACGCACTACAAAGCACACATCGCTGAAGGCGGCCAGAGGGCTCACCTGGCTGTCGGTTATAGCAATCAGATGTGCGCCGCGCTTGGCACCCAACTCAACCAGCTCAACCGCTTCACGGGCATACGGCGAGTAGCTGATGGCAATTACCACATCTTTGGGATTCACCATGCTCAACTGCTCGGTGAACATGCCACCGAGACCGTCAATCAGGAACGCGCGGCGCTCCAGATGACGCAGCGCATATACCAGATAGGACGCAACGCTGAATGATCGACGCAGGCCAATGATGTAGATATTCTCCGCTTCATCCAACATCTTCACCGCTTTATTCAGCTGGTCCGGATTGACCTGCATCGCTAACTGCTGCAATGCCTGGCTGTTCACCATAGTAAAGACGTTGAGGATTTCTACCGGGCTCTCAGGCGAGCTGGCGCTGTCATCAGTGGCCGTCTGGCGGAACAGACGAGCGCGCTCAGTGTAGTTCACGGTTTCTTCCATCAGATGCTGACGGAAAACCTGTTTCATTTCATTGAAACCACTGAAACCAAAGGCGTTGGCAAAACGGATCAGCGTGGACGGCGGCACATCGGCCTGTTGCGCGATGGAAGCCACGGTATCGAATGCAATGCTGTTGCTGTTATCAAGAATATAACGAGCCACCTGCTTCAGGCGTTTACTCAGCGTCTCATAGCGACGACGGATATCGTCCTGTAACAAGGTTAATTGGGTTGGATTGTTGGTCATGACTTCGGCCCGTCAAAATATGAAAATATGGCTGGATAATGAGCGCTATAGTACCAGATGGATGGAAAATTTCATTTGTTTGACGCTATCGTGACGCTTATTTCATCGGTTTATGAAATGCCTCACAAAAAGAAGTGATTAGCGGTAATGCTGATGCCCATAAAAAAAGCGGCCCTTGCGAGCCGCTTTTGCACTGCTTTAACGCCAATCAGCCACGCGCCGCGCGCCAGTAACCAATCAGTCGCAGATAGTTGCCTTTCACCGTTTCAATCAGCGCTTTGTCGTCCAGTTCGCCGTTGAGCCACTGGCGCGACGGTTGGCCGAAGATGGTGCGTCCGACGGCAAAGCCTTTGACCCACGGTGCCTGCGCTGCAGCGGCGAAACCGGCTTTCAGCGTCTCTTCTGGCGCATCGAGGCCGAGCAGCAGAATGCCGCGGCAGTGGGGATCGTTCTGCTCGATCAACCTGCTGATGGCCTGCCAGCTCTCTGCCGACAGCGGTGGCAGTTTCCACCAGTCCGGCTGAATGCCCAGGCTGTAGAAGTGGCTCAGCATGTCGTAATAGTACGATTCGTTACGGTCAGGATTGCTCTCGGGCAGAATCAGTTCCAGCAGCAGTTCGTGTCCGCTTTTGTTACAGCCGTTCCAGACGTCGAGTACCAACTCATCCTGCTCTTTACGCAGTTCTGCACTGTCATGCGGATGGTAGAACACCAGGCATTTCACCACGTGCTCTGCCGGCCAGTCGACCAGCTGCGAACCGATGTTGCCATGCTCCAGACGCAGTGGGCGTGAGCTTGGCAGTTCGATCGGACGGCCAATCCACCAGTTTTTGCCGGTGATGGCATTCAGCGCTTTCTGGCCGTAAGTGGTATCCGCCAGAATACCGCTCTTCTCATTCAAACCGGCTTCGTTGGCGGCTTCCTGGGCCGCCTGCAATAACAGCAGTTTCAACTGTGGGATCTTATCTTCACTCACGCCCGCTTCACGTGCCATATCGGCCAGCTGCTTGCGATGGTCGAACGCGAACACGTTGAGTTCTGGCCACTGCTGTTTACGTGTGGTGACGCGGTGCAGATGGTTGAGACGCGCATCCAGATCCGGGCGTTTTACGTCTTTGTCGCGACCGAGGAAATCGTCCAGCTCTTCTTTGGTTGGCATCGCCGGTGCGCAGCCGTGGCGTGATACCACCAGTGCGCCACAGGCGTTGGCGTAGCGGCAAGCCTGTTCCCAGCTTTCATCGTTCAGCCATCCGCGCAGCAGGCCAGACATAAAGGCATCGCCTGCGCCTAACACGTTCAGGACTTCTACGCGCACGCCGGTTTGCAGTTTGGTTTGCTCCCAGCTATCCGGGATATCCCCTTCAAAGACCACGCAACCCAGCGGGCCGCGTTTGCACACCAGCGTCGCTTTGCTGGCCTGGCGCACATTTTTTAGTGCCGTCAGCGTATCAGTGCTGCCGCCGGCAATATGAAACTCTTCTTCCGTTCCCACCACCAAATCGAAATAGTGCAGCACTTCCTGCAGCTGTTTAGTGACTTCACCGGATTCAACAAAACGGGTTTCGCCATCGCCCAGTGAGGTCAGACCCCAGAGCACCGGACGATAGTCGATATCCAGTGCGGTGCGCAGGCCATTACGTTTGGCAATATCCAACGCTTTCAACACCGCAGCGCGGGTTTGTGGGTGTGAAAGATGCGTGCCGGTCACGGCAACCGCACGAGAGGAGGTGATGAATTCTTCTTTAATATCTTCCGGCACGAGGCCCATATCGGCACAGTTGTCGCGGTAGAAGATCAGAGGGAAGGTATCTTCATCTTTAATGCCGAGGATCACCAGGCCGGTCAGGCGGTTTTTATCGGTGATCAGCCCATCGGTGTTACAACCGACGCGCTGCAATTCTTCTCGCAGAAAACGGCCGTTATGTTCATCCCCTACGCGCGCCAGCATGGCCGATTTCAGGCCCTGAATGGCCGTTCCATAAGCCACGTTACCGGAAGAACCGCCCAGATATTTATTAAAGCTGGTCATATCTTCCAGACGTGATCCGATTTGCTGACCGTAGAGGTCGACGGCGATGCGTCCGATACAAATCACATCAAGCCGCTTCTGTTGTGTACTCATACCTGTGGTTTCCTTCTGTGATAAGCAGACACTGGGGCGAAAACGCCCAACATCAAGCGCTATGCTTCCGGGTTCTCAAGGTGCCTGATTGGCTATGGTCGCAGTATGAGGAATAAAAATTCCAAACACAATATGAAATGAAACATCCATCGCGATTTTGTGACCGAGGTAAAACTCTGTGTCATGCGGTATCGCGGCACGCTATTTGGCATCAATTTCACTGTTGCTCTGGCTTGTGAGCCAGGTCGCAGGAAAATGCTTAGGAATAAAGGAAGCTACTGAAGTGAAATGAAATTTCACTCTCCCACCGAAATGCTATTTTGTTGTTCCACTTTTGACCCTGCAACTGCCTTCGCGGCCTACGTTTCATCGCTGAATTTGATCTCCATCGCAAAATGAAATGTTTCTTCTGTAATTGCGTTTAATGAAAAAATTATTTGTTTATAATCGCCTCACGTTTCACTTATCCGCGGGTGCCATAACGGCAGCGAAAACCCGAACCGCGTTGTACCTCACGTCAGGTACCAGCATGTAAAGGAAGAAGCATATGGGCACAATCAGACTTACCACGGCACAGGCGCTGGTGAAATTTCTTGATAACCAGTACCTGAACGTTGACGGCGTTGAAACCAAATTTGTGAAAGGCATTTTTGCCATTTTCGGTCACGGCAACGTGCTGGGACTGGGACAGGCGCTGGAGCAGGACAGCGGCGATCTGGTGGTGCATCAGGGGCGTAACGAGCAGGGCATGGCGCATGCGGCCATTGGATTTGCCAAGCAGTCACTGCGTCGCCAGATTATTGCCTGTACTTCTTCTGTCGGGCCGGGCGCGGCGAACATGATCACCGCTGCGGCAACTGCCACCGCCAACCGCATTCCTTTACTGCTGCTGCCGGGCGATGTGTTTGCCACGCGCCAGCCGGACCCGGTGCTGCAGCAGATTGAACAGAGCCACGATCTCAGCATCAGCACTAACGATGCCTTCCGCGCGGTAAGCAAATACTGGGACCGCGTCAGCCGTCCTGAACAGCTGATGACCGCCTGCATCAACGCCCTGCGAGTACTGACCGATCCGGCAGAAACCGGCGCGGTGACGATCGCACTGCCGCAAGACGTGCAGGGTGAAGCCTGGGACTTCCCGGAGTACTTCTTCCAGAAACGTGTACACCGTCTGGATCGCCGTCTGCCCACCGCTGCCCAGCTGGAAGATGCGCTGTCGTTGATTGCGCGCAAACATAAACCGTTGATCATCGTGGGCGGCGGTCTGAAATATTCTGACGCCGGCGCAGCGCTGCTGAAGTTCGCCGAGCGTTTTAACATTCCGTTTGCGGAAACCCAGGCCGGTAAAGGCACTATTGTTTCTGATCATCCACTGAATGTCGGTGGCGTTGGCGAAACGGGCTGTCTGGCGGCCAACCTGCTGGCGAAAGAAGCCGATTTGGTGATTGGTATCGGTACGCGCTACACCGATTTCACCACCGCCTCGAAATGGATTTTCCAGAATCCAGAAGTGAACTACCTCAACATCAACGTCAGCAACTTCGACAGCTACAAGCTGGATGCAGTGCAGCTGTTAGCGGATGCACGTGAAGGTTTGACTGCACTGGAAAGCGGCCTGAAAGGCTTTGAAAACCACTGGGGCGGTCAGGTTGAACAGGCACAAAGCAAGCTGCTGAAAGAGACGCAGCGTGTGTATTCCGCTACTTACAACACCGACGATTTCATTCCCGAAATCGCCGACCACATCGATCGCGAAGCGCTGTTTGCGGAGTTCGAGAGTCTGACGCAATCGGTGCTGACGCAAAGCAGCGTGCTGGGCACCTTAAACGAGCAGCTCCCAAAGGATGCAGTGATTGTCGCGGCAGCGGGCAGTCTGCCGGGCGACCTGCAACGCATGTGGCGCACCAAAGATTACAACTCGTACCACGTTGAGTACGGCTATTCCTGCATGGGCTATGAAGTCAACGCCGCACTGGGCGTGAAGCTGGCGCAGCCGCAGCGTGAAGTCTACGTGATGGTTGGTGATGGCTCATTCATGATGCTGCACTCCGAGCTGGTCACCTCGATTCAGGAAGGGGCCAAAATTAACGTGGTGCTGCTGGATAACATGACCAACGGCTGCATCAACAACCTGCAGATGGAACACGGCATGGACAGCTTCACCACCGAGTTCCGCTTCCGTAACCCGGAAGGCGGCAAGCTGGACGGTGGCTTTGTACCGGTAGATTTCGCGGCGATTGCAGGCGGCTACGGCTGTAAAACTTATCGCATCACCACGCTGGCGCAGTTAGAAGCCGCGCTGATCGATGCGCAGAAGCAGACCGTTTCAGTGCTGTTCGACATCAAAGTGCTGCCAAAAACCATGATCCATAAATACTTCAGCTGGTGGCACGTGGGCGTGGCGCAAACCTCCACCTCCGAGCGTACGCAGGAAGTGGCCGACAACCTTAACGTGCATATCGAACAAGCACGTAAGTACTAACACCCTTTTAGGCCGGCGTTCGTCGGCCTGTTTCACACTCTATCCGACTCTACAGGTGTAATTATGACGCTCAAACTCGGTGTAATTGGTGCCGGTGCAATTGGTCAGGATCACATTCGTCGCTGCAACAATGTGTTGCAGGGTGCGAAGGTGGTGGCGGTTTCAGATATCAACGTGGAAGGGGCTCGTGCAGCGCTGCAACGTCTTAATATCGAAGCTGAGGTGTATCAGGATGGCCATCAGGTGATCAACTCGCCGGATGTAGATGCCATTCTGGTGACGTCATGGGATCCGACTCATGAAGAGTTCACCCTCGCTGCGATTGCTGCCGGGAAGCCGGTGTTCTGCGAGAAGCCGCTGGCAATGAGCGCTGATGGCTGCCGTCGCATCGTCGATGCGGAAATCAAACGCGGTAAACGCCTGGTGCAGGTGGGCTTTATGCGCCCGTACGATTCAGGCTATCGCGCGCTGAAGAAAGTGATCACTGACGGTGAAATCGGCGAGCCGCTGATGCTGCACTGCGCGCACCGCAACCAGAGCGTGGGCGAAAATTACACCACTGATATGGCGATCACCAACACCCTGATTCACGAGCTGGACGTGCTGCGCTGGCTGACCGAAGACGATTATAAATCGGTGCAGGTGGTGTTCCCGCGTTCCACCTCGAAGACCCACGCCAAATTGAAAGATCCGCAAATCGTGCTGTTCGAAACCCAGAAGGGCATTCGCATCGATGTCGAGATCTTCGTGAACTGTGCTTACGGCTATGACATTCAGTGTGAAGTGGTCGGCGAAGAGGGCATTGCCAAACTGCCTGAGCCTTCATCTATTCAGATGCGCAAAAACGCGCGTCTCGGCAATGCGCTGCTCACTGACTGGAAAGACCGTTTTATCGAGGCTTACGACGTTGAGCTGCAAGCTTTCATCAATGACGCCACCGCAGGTAAGTTGACCGGGCCTTCCGCCTGGGATGGTTTTGCCGCTTCCGTTGCGGCGGATGCCTGCCATAAAGCCCAGAACAGTGGCGCTATCGAGCCGGTGACCATGCCAGCGCGTCCAGACTTTTACGCCAAATAACTGAGCCTGTGCGCTAACACTTCTCTCTCAGAATCAGGGAATTGAAATGAACAAAGACAATGTAAAACTGGCGATTGCGCCAATCGGCTGGACCAACGATGACATGCCCGAGCTGGGCAGCGAAAACACCTTCCAGCAGACCGTCAGTGAAATGGCGCTGGCCGGTTTCACTGGTAGTGAAGTGGGCAGTAAATACCCGAAAGATCCGGCGGTGCTGAAGCCAATGCTGGAGATTCGCGGTATTCAGATCTGCAACGCCTGGTTCAGCACCTTCTTCGCCAACGGCGACAAGGCGAAAACCATCGACGAGTTCACCAATCACATGAACTTCCTGCACGCCATGGGCGCGCGCGTGATTGGCTGCTCTGAGCAGAGTAAAAGCATTCAGGGCACCACGCTGGCGGTGCTGGAGCAGAAGCCGATCTTCACCGATGAAGAGTGGCGTCTGACGGCAGAAGGCTACAATGAGCTGGCGGAGATCGCGGCGAAGAAGGGCATGCGCGTAACGCTGCACCATCACATGGGCACCGGCATTCAGACGCCAGCGGAAATCGATCGCTTTATGGAATCGACTAATCATAATGTCGGCCTGCTGTATGACACCGGCCACATTTATTACTCCGAAGGCTCACAGCAGGCGATGCTGGATGTGCTGACTAAATACCTGCCGCGCATTTTCCACGTGCACCTGAAAGATGTACGTGACAGCGTGGTGGCAGAAGTGCGCGAAAAATCGCTGTCGTTCCTCGATGGCGTGAAGAAAGGCACCTTTACCGTGCCGGGCGATGGCGTGATTGATTTCAAACCGGTGTTCAAAATCCTCGACGACTACGGCTACAAAGGCTGGATGGTGGTGGAAGCGGAACAGGATCCGGCGCTGGCTAACCCGTTCGAATATGCGGTGAAAGCGCGTAAATATATTCGCGAGAATGCCGGCTTATAAGTTCAATGATGCGCGATTTATCGCGCTCTTTTGACCATCAGACACAATAAAAAAGGCCGTTATCCCTTGCAGGATAACGGCCTTTTTACGTGAATCGGATTATGAAGCCAGCGACAGCGCCGGTTTCTGGCCGTTGACCGCCAGCCACTCGCGAATGCGAGCCTGCTCGGCTTCTGTCAGCCACATACCTTGTTTGGTACGACGCCAGATTGCATCATCCAGTTCGCGCACCCACTCATTCTTCACCAGGTAACGCAGCTCGGCTTCATAGAACTCGTGACCGAAGTTCTCGCCCAGATCCGCCAGACTGGTAGCGCCAGCCAGCAACTCTTCAGTACGGCTGCCGTAGGTGCGGGCAAAGTGACGCGCCATGCCTTCGCTGATAAACGGATAGCGACGACGCAAACCTGCGGCGTAATCTTCACGGGTGCCAGAGAAATCACCGCCCGGTAGTACTGCTGATTTAGTCCAGGCTGGACCCGCATTCGGATAGTACTTCGCCAGTTTCTCCAGCGCGTGCTCTGCCAGCTTACGATAGGTGGTCAGCTTGCCGCCAAACACCGACAGCAGCGGCGCCTGGCCATTGTCGTCATGCACATCCAGTGTGTAATCACGGGTGATGGCCTGCGGTGAATCCGATTCGTCATCACACAGCGGACGCACACCAGAATAAGTCCAGACGATGTCCTCTTTACTCAGCTGCTGTTTGAAGTGTCCATTGAACACCTTCAACAGATAGCTGATTTCGTTGTCATCAATCTTCACGTCTTTCGGATCGCCTTTGTACTCCACGTCGGTGGTACCGATGATGGAGAATTCATCCATCCACGGAATGACAAACACGATACGGTTATCTTCGTTTTGCAGGATGTACGCCTGCTTTTCACGATGCACGCGCGGCACCACGATGTGGCTGCCTTTGATCAGGCGAATACCGTACGGCGATTTCAGCTTCAGGCCATCATCAAAGAATTCTTTTACCCAAGGTCCAGCGGCATTGACCAGGCCTTTGGCACGCCACGTGAAGGTTTTGCCGGTATCAATATCTTCCGCTTCCACCATCCACAGGCCACTCTCACGCCATGCACGGGTCACGCGGGTGCGGGTGCGCACTTCGCCGCCCTGTTTCACCACTTCCTGCGCGTTGAGCACGACCATGCGCGCATCATCCACCCAGCAGTCGGAATATTCGAATCCGCGCGTGATTTCAGGCTTGAGGGCCGATTCCGCGCCAAAACGCAGGCCTTTACTGCCCGGTAAGGTGGTGCGTTTACCGAGGCGATCGTACATAAACAGGCCAAGACGGATCATCCATGCCGGACGCAGATGCGGGCGATGTGGCAAACGGAAGCGCATAGGGAAGGCAATGTGCGGGGCCATTTTCAGCAGTACTTCGCGTTCGGCCAGCGCTTCGCCCACCAGGCGAAATTCGTAGTGTTCCAGGTAGCGCAGGCCACCATGGATCAATTTAGAGCTGTTGGAGGAGGTTGCACAGGCCAAATCCCGCGCCTCCAGCATCAGCACTGACAGTCCGCGTCCTGCAGCGTCCACTGCAATGCCGGCTCCGTTAATGCCGCCGCCGATCACGATCAGGTCTTTGGTTTCCACGTCATCTCCTCCGATGTTCGGAATAGTTCTAAAATGTTCGTTTTCGAGCGTAATAATAATCGGAAACCAACATTGATGCCAGCGCTTAACTCAATAAAAACATTTTTGCGTGATATAGCTAACATTCCTGCAGGAAAAAAAATCCATAGCCATAACTTTTGTCAGGTTATCGCGACGGATTCTCAGGTTAAACTAGGCGCTAATTGTGACGACCTTATGAGAGACACCATGGAAAACTTCGAATGTATTTCGGTTCAGCAGGCTAACGAGCACCTGGCACAAGGCGCGCAGCTGGTGGACATTCGCGACCCACAAAGCTATGCCATGGGCCACGCGACAGGCTCGTTACATCTGTCGAACGACAATCTGGCGGACTTTATCGCGCAGGCGAATCATGAGCTGCCGGTGCTGGTGATGTGCTATCACGGCAACAGCAGCAAAGGTGCAGCACAGTTCCTGTTAGGGCAGGGATTCAATGCCGCGTATAGCATCGATGGCGGTTTTGACGCCTGGCGCGCCGTGTTCCCCTCGCAGGTAGATACTGGCAGCGTCTGAGACGATCCCATAAAGGAAGGAGAACCCGCACGATGCGCATCACTCAGTTCAACAACCCGCGTATGGCTCAGGCGTTTGTGGATTACATGGCAACGCGCGGCGTCACGCTGCGGATTGAGCGCGAAAGCCACTATGTGATTATGCTGGATGATGAAGCCAGACTGGAGATGGTTGAAAACGAACTTGCCCAGTTCGTACGCGACCCCAATCATCCGCGCTATCAGGCCGCCAGCTGGCACACCGGCACTACCGCAACGGGCTTGCGCTATGAGCGCAGCAACATCTGGGCGAATATTCGTGAACGCGCAGGTCCGCTCACCATGACTATCATGATCGCCTGTGTGGCGGTGTTCATCATGATGCAGATTGTCGGTGATGATGTGGCACTGGATTGGCTGGCATGGCCCGCTGACTCCTCGCAGTATTTCCAGGTGTGGCGCTGGTTTAGCCATGCGCTGCTGCACTTCTCCCTGCTGCATATTCTGTTCAACCTGATGTGGTGGTGGTATCTCGGCGGGGCAGTGGAAAAGCGTATTGGCAGCGGTAAGCTGTTTGTGATTATGCTCATTTCCGCGCTGTTGAGCGGCTGGATGCAAGCCAAGTTCAGCGGTGTGTTATTCGGTGGATTATCAGGCGTGGTGTACGCATTGATGGGTTATTGCTGGCTGCGAGGCGAGCGCGATCCCGAAAGCGGCATTTATCTGGAGCGCGGTCTGATGGGCTTCGCTATTGTATGGCTGATTATTGGCTGGTACGGCGCATTTGGCCTGTCGATTGCTAACGCTGCCCACGTCACCGGCTTGCTGGTCGGCCTGGCCATGGCGTTCGTCGACACGCGCAACGTGGCTCGTCGGTAGCAGATATAAAAAGAAAACGGCTCTGAGCCGAGGAGAGAGATGTGAAGCAGACGCAACGTCATGACGCCATTATCGATTTGGTGCGACGCCAGGGATATGTCAGCACGGAAGAGCTGGTGGATCACTTCGAGGTGAGCCCGCAAACCATTCGGCGTGACCTGAACGATCTGGCTGACCAGAACAAAATTCAGCGCCATCACGGCGGCGCGGCGCTGCCTTCCAGCTCTGAAAACACCGCATGGCAGGACCGCAAAATGATGTGGTCAGCGGAGAAAGCGCGCATTGCCGAGCGTGTGGCGAGCCAGATCCCGGATGGTGCCACGCTGTTTATCGATATCGGTACCACGCCGGAAGCGGTGGCGCATGCGTTGCTGAATCATAACAATCTGCGCGTGGTCACCAACAACCTCAACGTGGCGATTTTGCTGATGGCGAAGCCGGATTTCCGTGTGATCATCGCCGGCGGCGAAGTCCGTACGCGTGATGGCGGCATCATGGGTGAAGCGACGCTGGATTTCATCTCCCAGTTTCGCCTCGATTACGGCATTCTCGGCATCAGTGGCATCGATATGGATGGCTCACTGCTGGAGTTCGATTACCACGAAGTCCGCACCAAACGCGCCATTATCGAAAACTCACGCTGCGTGATGCTGGTGGTGGACCATTCGAAGTTTGGCCGCAATGCCATGGTCAACCTTGGCAACATGAGCCTGATTGACTACATGTATACCGATCAGACGCCGCCCGCCAGCGTACTGAAGGTGATTGAGCAACACGAAGTCCATCTCGAACTCTGCTAATCCATCCTGCCGGGGCGACCATGGCGGTCGCCCGTAGTAATGAGTGGCCGCATCAAGTTGCGCGCCACGCTTAAATCCACTTTTTTTCCCTCCATCCGCATTTCCCTGTCGCTTTTTTCTTCGCCCCCGGCTTTACTTATCCTTTCTGGTTATGCGCTCGCCCGTCTTTACCGTTAACGGACTCGAAGGGATTGATATGTCGCAGCAAAAATTTAATAAAACACGTTTCGACGCCGCACTTACCCGCCAATGGCAGCACCTTGGACTCACCTCCGCCCAGCAAATGACACCGCATCAGTGGTGGCAGGCATTAAGCCGTGTGCTGACAGAGATGCTCGCCACGCAGCCGCCCGCTACAGCGCGTGCAGGCCAACGCCATGTGAACTATCTGTCGATGGAGTTTCTTATCGGCCGCCTGACCGGCAATAATTTGCTGAACCTGGGTTGGTACGACGAAGTGAAGGAAGCGCTGGCGGCGCATCAGATAGAACTCAGTGAGTTGCTGGAGGAAGAGGTGGATCCGGCGCTCGGCAACGGTGGATTGGGGCGTTTAGCCGCGTGCTATATGGACTCGATGGCCACTGTCGGGCAGGCCGCGATGGGGCATGGCCTTAATTATCAGTACGGTTTGTTCCGCCAGACCTTTGACGATGGCCAGCAAAAAGAGGCGCCGGACGACTGGCAGCGCAACAGCTATCCATGGTTCCGCCATAACGCCGCGCAGGATGTGCAGGTTGGCATCGGCGGCAAAGTGAAGAAAAACAGCGATGGAACCCTGCAGTGGCGGCCAAAATTTCATCTCAAAGGTGAGGCCTGGGATCTGCCGGTCGTGGGCTATCGCAATGGCGTGACACTGCCGCTGCGGTTGTGGAAAGCCACCAGCGTGCACCCGTTCGATCTCACCCTGTTTAATGATGGCAAGTTCCTGCAGGCAGAGCAGCCTGGCATTGATGCCGATAAACTCACCAAGGTGCTGTATCCCAACGATAATCACGCCGAAGGTAAACGTCTGCGCCTGATGCAGCAATATTTCCAGTGTGCCTGTGCGGTGGGCGATATTCTGCGCCGCCACCATCTTGCCGGGCGCTCGATTCACACCTTGCCCGATTTTGAAGTCATCCAGCTCAACGACACGCATCCCACCATCGCCATCCCGGAGATGCTGCGTATCCTGCTGGATGAGCATCAGTTGAGTTGGGATGAAGCCTGGCATATCACCAGCCGCGTTTTCGCCTATACCAATCACACGTTGATGCCGGAAGCGCTGGAGCGTTGGGATGAGTCGCTGGTGCGCGATCTGCTGCCGCGCCATATGCTAATCATCCGCGAAATTAACCAGCGTCTGAAAAAAATCGTCAAGAAGCAGTGGCCCGGTGACAGCGCGACATGGCAAAAGCTGGCGGTGGTGGCCGATGGCCAGGTACGTATGGCCAACCTGTGTGTGGTGAGCTGCTTCGCAGTCAATGGCGTGGCTGCGCTGCACTCTGAGCTGGTGGTGAAGGATCTGTTCCCGGAATACCACCTTCTATGGCCAAACAAATTCCATAATGTTACCAACGGCATCACGCCGCGCCGCTGGTTGAAGCAGTGCAATCCGCTGCTGTCGAACCTGATTGATGAAACGTTGCAGGTGGAGTGGGCCAACGATCTGGATGCGCTGGAGTGGCTGGCGCCCTATGCGCGTAAAAAAGCTTTCCGTCAGCAGTTCCGCACCATCAAGCAGCAGAACAAGCTGCGCCTGACCGTGTATATCAAACTCGTGACCGGTATTGATGTGAATCCCGATGCGCTGTTCGATGTGCAGATTAAGCGGCTACACGAATACAAACGCCAGCATCTCAGCCTGCTACATATGCTGCACTGCTATCGTCAACTGCGGGACAATCCTGATAACCCCGACTTTGTGCCGCGCATATTCCTGTTCGGTGCCAAGGCCGCGCCGGGCTACTACCTGGCCAAGAACATCATCTACGCCATTAATAAAGTGGCCGAGGTGATCAACAACGATCCCAAAGTCGGCGATCGCCTGAAGGTGGTGTTTATCCCTGATTATCGCATTACCGCCGCCGAGTTGATGATTCCGGCTGCCGATCTCTCGGAGCAAATCTCGACCGCCGGTTATGAAGCGTCCGGCACCGGCAATATGAAACTGGCGCTGAATGGCGCGCTGACCATCGGCACGCTGGATGGTGCGAACGTCGAAATCGCCGAAGCGGTGGGTGAGAAGAACATCTTTATCTTCGGCAATACAGTGGATGAGGTGAAGGCGCTCAAAGCCAACGGTTACAGCCCGAAAAAACTGCGCAAGCAAAATAAGTATCTGGATGGATTGCTGAAAGATCTGGAGAAGGGCAAGTTCAGCGAAGGTGACAAGCAGGCATTCGATATGCTGCTCACCAGCCTGACCAAAGGTGGCGATCCCTGGCTGGTGCTGGCCGATTTCGAGGCGTATCTCGAAGCGCAGCAACAGGTTGAAGCCTTGTGGAAGAACCCGGAAGCCTGGACCAAAGCGGCGATTCTCAACACCGCGCGCACCGGGCGTTTCAGTTCCGACCGCTCAATCCGGGATTACCAGCAGCGTATCTGGCAGGCCGCGCGCTGATTTCCAGGTCGCCATAAATGGCAACCCTACGATGAAATGCAGCGGGGAAGTTGGGAAGCTTTGTTTTTCAAGTCGATATTAGGGGTGGCCCAACAGTGGCTCCGTATGGTTTTCGTCGGGTGCGCATTAACGCGCACCGCACCCAAGGAGACGTGATGACGCTCAGCAAACTGGATCAGGCCGCGCAGGACGCGGGCATTGCGGTAGATTTTACCAATGCGAACGGCGAGCAGGTGCGCATTCACGACGACACCAAACGTGCACTGCTGGCGGTGATGAATACGCCGCAGGGTAAAGCGCCACCGTTGCCGCCGGTGCAGGTTTTCACTCCGCGACGTCCGCGCCAATGCTGCCCGCAGGGCAAAGGCGAGTTTAGCTGGCAGCTTGAGACCGAACGGGGCAAAACTTACAGCGGCACGCTTCAGGCAGGCGATACCTTCACATTGCCACCGCGTCTGCCGCAGGGTTATCACCGTTTGACCCTACGGCAAGGACGTCAGCAGTGGCACTCGCGCATCATTATCGCGCCGCGCCGCTGCTATTTATCTGCACCGCTGACGCAGGGAGATAAACGCTGGGGCGCGCTGGTACAGCTTTATACGCTGCGATCTGAGGGCAATTGGGGGATCGGTGATTTCGGCGATCTTACGCAGATGCTGGAGCAGATCGCCGCTCACGGAGGCGATTTTGTCGGCCTGAATCCACTGCATGCGCTCTATCCGGCGCAGCCTGAGCACGCTAGTCCTTATAGCCCCACCTCGCGTCGCTGGCTGAATATGCTGTATATCGACGTTAATCAGGTGGCGGCATTCGCTCAAAGCGCTGAAGCACAGCGCTGGTGGAAACTCGCCAAAACGCGCAAGGCTGTGCAAGCCGCGCGCGCCACTGACTATGTCGACTATCGAGCGGTAGCCGAGTTGAAAATCACCGCGCTGCGCCTGGCCTGGAAAGCCTGGCAGCCTGAGTCGGCGTTCCAGCAATTTGTGGCCGAGGGCGGCGATCATCTGCGTTATCAGGCGGCTTTTGACGGCATTCTTGCTGAACGCAGCTCTCAGCAGGAGAAAGAGTGGGGTTGGGCATCGTGGCCGGAAACCTGGCGCAATGCCCATCAGCCAGAAGTTCAGCAGTGGTGTGCTGCACATGAGGACGAAATTCAGTTTTGGAGCTGGCTGCAGTGGCTGGCGCAACAGCAATTTGCTGCCTGCTGGCAGCGTAGCCAGCAGCTCGGCATGACGGTGGGATTGTACCGTGATTTGGCGGTCGGTGTGGCGCAGCACAGCGCAGAAACCTGGCAGGACCCGCAGCTGTATAAGCTGGGGGCTTCGGTGGGTGCACCGCCGGATCGCCTGGGCCCGCTGGGGCAAAACTGGGCGTTGCCCCCGCTTGATCCCCATGAGATGCGCGCGCGTGGCTATCAGCCTTTTATCGATTTACTGCGCGCCAATATGCGCAATTGCGGCGCGTTGCGGATCGATCACGTGATGGCGATATTGCGGCTGTGGTGGATTCCGTACGGCGAGACAGCGGATAAAGGCGCTTACGTTTCGTATCCGGTGGAGGATTTGATGGCGATTCTGGCGCTGGAAAGTCAGCGCCATCGCTGCATGGTGATCGGTGAGGATCTGGGCATTGTGCCGCCGGTCATTGTCCGTATGATGCGCAGCCACGGCATTTTCTCCTGGAAAGTGCTGTTCTTCGAGCAGGAGCGCGATGGCCGCTACCGCCTGCCTGCGGCTTATCCACGTCAGTCAATTGCCAGCGCCAGTACCCATGATTTGCCCACGCTAAGTGGATTCTGGCAGGCGGAAGATTTGGCATTGGGTGAAAAGCTCGGCATGTACCGCGATAGCGTACTGCATTCCCTGCAACAGCAGCGCACCGCGCAAAAGCAGGCATTGCTGGATGCTTTACATCAGGCGGGGGCCATGCCGGCACGCAGCCGTCAGCCCGTACAGAAACAACCGCTGACGCCGGCGCTGAATGTGGCGATGCACCGTTTTCTGGCCCAAACGGAAAGTGCGTTACTGGGATTGCAGCCGGAAGATTGGCTCGGCATGACGATGCCGGTGAACGTGCCTGGCACAGTGGATGAGTACCCCAACTGGCGGCGCAAGTTGTGTGTCACGCTGGAAGCGATGTTTGCCGATAAAGCCGTGAAGCAGGTGCTGAAAGCGGTGGATGACGGGCGTAAAGCGAGATAGAAAGCTGCGGCAGCATGGTTATGCTGCCGCAAGAAGATCAGTAGTAAGAGTGCTCGCCGCGCTGGTGTTCAGTGAGGTCACGCACACCTTTCAGCTCAGGGAAGGCCGCCAGCAGCTCTTTCTCGATGCCATCTTTCAACGTGACATCGATCATTGAACAGCCGTTACAGCCGCCGCCGAACTGCAGAATGGCGATGCCGTCATCGGTAATTTCCATCAGCGACACGCGACCACCGTGACCAGCCAGCTGTGGGTTGATCTGCGCCTGCAGCAGATATTCCACGCGCTCAACCATTGGCGCTTCGTCAGAAACTTTACGCATCTTGGCGTTTGGCGCTTTCAGCGTCAGCTGAGAACCGAGGTTATCGGTGACAAAATCAATCTCAGCATCTTCCAGATAAGGCGCGCTCAGCTCATCCACATAAGCGGAGAGCTTTTCGAACTTCATTTCAGTATCAGTGGCTTCTACTGCATCGGGTGGGCAGTAAGAAACACCGCATTCAGCGGTTGGCGTACCCGGATTAATGACGAATACGCGAATTTGTGTGCCATCTTCTTGTTTTGACAGCAATTTTGAGAAGTGCTCTTGCGCAGCATCAGTAATAACGATCATGGCGATTGCTCAATAGTTGACTAAATTACTTGGTTATAATACGCCCAACGCCGATGCACTACAAGGTACGGCACAGGCAGCCAATATGCACGCTGGCCGCGCCTTGCGCCAGCAAAATGCGGCTGATTTCTGCCACCGTGCTTCCGGTGGTGACCACATCGTCGATGAGCAGGATATGGCGTCCGCACACCGGGATTTCAAGGGAAAAGGCCCCGCGCAGATTCTTTTTCCGCGCTGATGCCCGCAACACGTGCTGGACCAATCCTCGTCGTCTGCGGCGCACGCCTGCCCGATATTCACAACCTAACCAGCGTGCCAGCGGTTTTGCCAGCAGCTCAGCCTGATTATAGCCACGCTGCCAGGCACGACGCCGATGTAACGGCACGCTTAATACCAGATCGATGCGCGGCAACAGGTTTTCGCGGCGACTATTTAACAATTTTAACAAAAGTAGCCGCGCAAGCATTACTCTGAGTGCGGTCGCCCGAGAAAATTTTAGCTGGATGACCCAATCACTCAGCGGCGGCAGGTAATCGCTGACGCAGGTCAGGCTGTGCCACGGCGGCGGACGATGCAGACAGCGCCCGCACAATCCGGTTCCGCTGGCCGGCAGTGCACAGCAGGGGCAGATCGCGGGCAGCGCAGGGATTTGCTGCGCACAGCGGCTACACAGCCCATGTCTGGCAATTTGTAATGGCAGGCGGCATAGCCAACACAGGGCAGGGATTGATAGCATAGCGGCCTCTTTTTCACTTTTCGGGAGTGTAACCGATGAGTTCGCTTTACTGGCACACCACAGGCACGGGCGATCGCGATCTTGTGCTGCTGCACGGCTGGGGCTTGAACGCCGAAGTGTGGCAGAACATTGTTCCGCGACTCAGCCCGCATTTTCGTCTGCACCTGGTGGATTTGCCCGGCTTTGGCCGCAGCCAGGGTTTTGGCGCACTGACCTTAGCCGACATGGCCCAACAGCTGCTGCCGCAACTTCCTGAGCGTGCTGTACTGCTTGGGTGGTCGCTGGGTGGACTGGTTGCCAGCCAGATTGCGCTGACGCAGCCTGAACGTGTCACCGCGCTGATTAGCGTGGCATCGTCGCCCTGTTTTACCGCACATCAAGAATGGCCAGGCATCAAGCCTGAGACGCTGGAGAGCTTCCAGCAGCAGTTGAGCAATGATTTCCAGCGCACCGTAGAACGTTTTCTTGCCTTGCAAACCATGGGTACGGAAAACGCGCGCCAGGATGCACGCCAGTTAAAAGAGGTGGTGCTGTCGCAGCCGATGCCTTCGGTCGCAGTGCTGGAAGGTGGACTGGAGATATTGCGCGAAGTGGATCTGCGCGCGCAGCTGCCGCAGTTGGCAATGCCCTTGATGCGTTTGTATGGATCGCTGGATGGATTAGTACCACGTCGAATTGCAAAGCAGTTGGATGAAGCGTTACCGCGTTCACCTTCAATTGTGATGGAAAAAGCGGCGCATGCGCCATTTGTCTCGCATCCTGACATATTTTGCCAGCATATTATCGAGTTCATCCAAGCGGTTACCCGTTAAATCTGTTGCGGCAGTGGAAATTCTTTCACCAGCGGTAATACTTTTGACGTGAGCTGAGCTGCTTCGCGGTGTGTTCTTTTGCTATCTCGCCTGTTGTGCTTCGCGGCCGCTGACATCCCAATAATGCAAAAAATGGATGAGGGTAATGCTATGAAGATGATGAAATGGGCTGTGGCTTCTCTGGTGATGAGTGCGGTGTCGTTTTCAGCGTTCGCCGCAAAGGAAGTGACTAAAGAAGAAGTGCAGAAAATGAATCTGGAGAAAATCGGTACGGTGACCACCACGGCGGAGACCACCTCACCGATGGATGCAAAGCGCGAACTCTCCAAAGCGGCCGATGAGAAAGGCGGCAAATACTTTCTGGTGATTGCGGGCCGCGAACATGGCAAGTTCAGCGCCACGGCGGATGTTTACAAATAATCAGCCACGCAACCACATAAATTGCCACGCAGCCAGCGTCATTGGCTGGCTGCCATCGATTTTCTCGCCACTGATCACATCCTGAAAATGTCGCGCCTGCGGCAGATGCGTGGTCACTTCCCGGCTGCTGAGATTAAACACGCACAAGAGCCCGTCATCACTGCCTGGCGCATGTCGCCGCAACATCAGCAGGGTATTTTCACTCTCCAGCAGCGTCATCGCATTATCCGGATGGAACGCGCTCTGGCGGGTGCGCAGCTGGATCAACGCGCTGAGTCGTTCATACACCTGTTGGCGCAATGGATCATCGCCGCTAATCCACTGCTCCATTTCACGCAAACTGTATTTCTGACGATTGATGGCGCGATTGTGCCCTGCCGCGCGTACGCCCTCGTTATCGTTGCGAGAGCCTAAAATGCTTTGGATATAGATCGCTGGCACGCCTGGAAAGGCGAGCAGAATGGCGTGTGCCAGCAGGAATCGGCGCAGACGCGTGTCATCGTCATCATGTTGTTGGTTGAGTGCATCGAAATAGGTGACGTTAATTTCATAGGGACTGGTGGTGCCATCGGGATTGTTTTTGTAAGACACCAGCGCCCCTTCCAGCGCCAGATCTCGCACCAGCGCCACGATCTCCACTTCTGACAGAATACCGCGCGCAGGATTGAGGCCAATGCCATCGTGCGAGGCGAGGAAATTGAAGAAAGTGGTGGTGCCGTTACCGGTGCCTAGCGTGCTGGCCCATTGACGCAGTGCGCGCGCGGAACCCGAATGAATGGCATGCAGTACCAGCGGCGGGAGTGAAAACTGATACACCATCTGCGCTTCGTCGCGCCCGTTACCAAAATAGCTGATGTTGTCTTTATGCGGCACGTTGGTTTCGGTGACGATCACCGTACCCGGTGCCACTTCGTTAGCGATGGCGCGGAACAGCTTCACCAGCTGGTGGGTTTTCGGCAGGTGAATGCAATTCGTACCCGGCGTCTTCCACATATATCCCACCGCATCGAGACGAACGTAATCTGCGCCCTTGTTCAGATAATCCAGCAATACGCCGACCATGCGAATCAGCACTTCAGGATTGGCAAAGTTAAGGTCGATTTGATCGGCGCTGAAGGTGGTCCAGATAAAGCGCGTCTCGCCATCGGCCATCTCAAAGGGCGTGAGCAGCGGTGAGGTACGAGGACGCGTCACGGCGCTAAGATCGGTGGCCGGCGGCATACTGATAAAGAAGTCATCCCAGCCGGGATCCTGCGCCAAAAAGTGGCGAAACCATTGGCTATGCGCCGACATATGGTTGCAGACAAAATCGAACATCAACCGGGTTTCACTGTGCAGCGCCGCAATATGCTGCCACTCGCCACAAAGGGGATTCACCTGGTGATAATCAATCACGGAGAAGCCATCGTCGGAAGAGTAGGGGAAGAATGGCAGCAGATGCACCAGGCTGAAAGTAGATTGCAGATGCTGCTGATAAAAGTGCGAGAAGCTGGCGAGCGTGGGCTGATCGGGTTCACGGAACTGATCGGCATAGCTGATCAGCACCACATCCTTTTCATCCCAGTGGGCTTTGCGTGGCAGTTTAGCGGTATCACGCGCTGCACGAATGTGGGAAAGCAGACGCTCACGTGCGGCGACGGGGAAGCGGCCTGCATAAATCTCATCAAGTAGGGCGTTGATTATGTCCATCAGATCGTTGGGCCACGCGGAAGGTCATTTTTTCACACGGATTTTTTCAGCGTAGACGCGGGAAGGGATTTTTCAACTTTAAACGCACGGAAGCAAGATCGCCCCCGCGCGTGATTTAGGGCAGGAATTTAACGTTTTTTACCGAATGCGGCGGCCAGTGCATCACCCATGGCGCTGTTACCAGCAGGCGAACTAGCCGGTTTGCCGCGTGCTTTGTTATTAGCCGCAGGACGTGCATTCTCTTTGCCGCTGCTGCGGTTATTACCGCCGCGCGCGTTGCTTTCACCAGGCTGCTCATCCAGACGCATGGTGAGGGCGATGCGTTTACGCTGCATATCCACTTCCATCACCTTCACTTTGACGATATCGCCCGCTTTCACCACCTGATGCGGATCTTCGACGAATTTGTCAGAGAGTGAAGAGATGTGAACCAGACCATCCTGATGCACGCCGATATCGACAAAGGCACCAAAGTTGGTGACGTTGGTCACTGCACCTTCCAGAATCATACCCGGCAGCAGATCGTTCAGCGTTTCCACGCCTTCGGCAAACTGCGCGGTTTTGAATTCCGGACGCGGATCGCGGCCCGGTTTCTCCAGCTCTTTAATGATGTCGGTGACGGTTGGCAGACCGAAACGCTCGTCGGTGAAGTCGCGCGCGTTGAGATCGCGTAATCCACCTGGATTGCCCATCAACTCATTCAGCGCCTGTTCGGTGGCGGCCAGGATTCGCTCAACCAGCGGGTAAGCTTCCGGGTGCACGGTGGAGGCATCCAGCGGGTTATCGCCGTGGTTGATGCGCAGGAAGCCGGCGCACTGCTCATAGGCTTTCGGCCCAAGACGGCTGACTTTCAACAGTTGCTGGCGATTCTGGAAGCGGCCGTTCTCGTCGCGCCAGGTGACAATGTTCTGCGCCATCATACGGGTTAAGCCTGCGACACGCGTCAGTAAGGCTACCGAAGCAGTATTCAGATCCACGCCGACGGCGTTTACACAGTCCTCGACCACCGCATCCAGCTTCTTCGCCAGCTGGCTTTGGCTGACATCGTGCTGATACTGGCCGACACCGATGGATTTCGGATCGATTTTCACCAGCTCGGCCAGCGGATCCTGCAAGCGACGCGCAATGGAGACCGCGCCACGAATGGAAACATCCAGATCCGGGAATTCCAGCGCGGCCAGTTCCGATGCGGAATAGACCGATGCGCCGGCCTCGCTGACAATCACTTTCTGCGCGTTGATCTGCGGGAACTGCTTCTGCACGTCGAGGAAGAAACGCTCGGTTTCACGTGAAGCGGTGCCGTTACCGATCGCCACCAACTCAACCTGATGTTTGATGCACAGTGCCGCCACAGTGGATGCAGCTTTCGCCGCCTGACCGGTGTGCGGATAGATGGTGTCGTACGCCACCAGTTTGCCGGTGGCATCCACCACTGCGACTTTTACGCCGGTGCGCAGGCCCGGATCGAGGCCCATGGTGGCGCGCATACCTGCCGGTGCTGCCATCAGCAGATCGTTGAGGTTGCGGGCAAAGACATTGATCGCTTCATCTTCAGCGCGTTCACGGATGGTGCCCATCAGTTCGGTTTCGAGATGCAGCAGCACTTTGATGCGCCAGGTCCAGCTCACCACTGCTTTACGCCAGCTGTCCGCCGGAGCATTGTTCAGACGCAATTGCAGGTGATCGGCGATCAGCGTTTCACCGTGGCTTTCTCGCGGAGCTTCTTCAAATTGAGGATCGGCGTTTAGAGAGAGTTGCAGCACACCTTCGTTGCGACCACGGAACATCGCCAGGGCGCGGTGGGAAGGAACGGTACTGAGGGCTTCGTGATGATCGAAGTAGTCGCGGAATTTCGCGCCTTCTTCCTCTTTACCTTCCACCACGCGGGCCACCAGATGCGCGTTCTTCCACAGATAATCACGCACTTTTGCCAGCAGCGTGGCGTCTTCGGCAAAGCGCTCCATCAGGATATAGCGCGCGCCGTCCAGCGCTGCGCGCACATCGGCCACGCCTTTATCCGCATCAACATAGCCTGCAGCTAATGACTCTGGCTCTTGTGAAGGATCGCTCCACAGCGTCTCAGCCAGCGGCTCAAGGCCTGCTTCGATAGCGATTTGCCCGCGCGTGCGACGTTTCTGCTTGTACGGCAGATAAAGGTCTTCCAGCTCGGTTTTATTTAGCGTGCCATTGATGGCCGTGGCGAGTTCAGGAGTGAGTTTACCCTGCTCGTCGATGGATTTCAGAATCGACTGGCGGCGATCTTCCAGCTCACGCAGGTAGCCAAGACGGCTCTCCAACTGACGTAACTGGGTATCATCCAGCCCACCGGTCACTTCCTTACGATAACGTGCGATAAACGGCACGGTGTTCCCTTCATCCAGCAAGCGAACGGCGGCGTCAACCTGGTCGGCGCGTGCCTTCAGCTCACTTGCGATAATCTGGCTCAGTGAATCTTTCATCATCATTAACAATGCTTACACAGGGTTGGAAAATAGGGGACAGTTATACGGATTGGGGCGGCAAATTGCCAGCCGGGGACAGGCGAATCCGTCTTTTTCTGAATGCAGCACGCACATCGCTGCACACACCTTGCTGATAGCAAAGCAGTCGCTTATTGTTGGCCTCTTTGCTGTAAAGATACCTTGTTGCCACGAGTCGATGTTATGAAAACCCAACTGATTACCCGCGAAGGCTATAACAAATTACGTGCTGAGCACGACCATTTGTGGAACGAAAAGCGTCCGGAAATCACCAAAATTGTCTCCTGGGCGGCCAGCCTTGGCGACCGTTCAGAAAACGCCGATTACACCTACAACAAGCGCCTGTTGCGCCAGATTGACCGCCGCGTGCGTTATCTGCGCAAGTGCCTCGCCGATCTGAAAATTGTCGATTATGCGCCGCAGCAAGAAGGAAAGGTGTTCTTTGGTGCCTGGGTTGAGGTGGAAAACGAGCAGGGAGATGCGAAGCGTTTTCGCATTGTGGGGCCCGATGAAATCTATGGTGATGCGATGAAGGATTACATCTCCATCGATTCACCGATGGCTCGCGCGCTGATCAAGAAAGAGGTGGATGACGAGGTGGTGGTGAATACGCCCGAAGGACAGAAAGTCTGGTTTGTTAACCGCATCGAGTACGTGAAAAACCCAGAGTAAAAAGAGGCGGAGAATAATAGCTTGGGTAAAAAAGCCTTGGGTGCAACTTATTCTCCGGTGGCGAAAGGGGCTGGCAGTAAATGGGGGAAGCGCCGCAGCCTTGCCGCGCCTGAAACATTCGGATTATTTGCCTGGCGTGGTCGCAGTGGTGGTCGATGTGCTGCTGGTGCCTTTGTCACCGCCGCCCATGGTCGCTAATGCCACACCCAGCAAAGCGCCAACCGCACCCACGCCAATCGCGTCTGAGTTGCCTTTGGCGGTGGTGGAAGCCTGTGCACCCGCCGCTTCGCCCGCGCTGGTGGCAGCGTGAGCCTGAGAAAGGCTGGCTAGCACCAGTGCACTCAGCAAGACCGCAGATTTTTTCATTTTTCTCTCTCCAAAGATGCGCAATATCAGCAGGAACCCTTGCAGTTTCTGAGATCGTTGTGCGAGAAGAAAGTGCTGTTTACTGACTGATTAATCAGACTTTATTTAACGCTGGCCTTATCTGGCGCGAGGGGCGTATTGTTCCGAGAGCAGATGGGCAGTGAAAAAGGAAAGTGCCAGATATTATGCTGAGAATGTTCGGTGATCGAACGATTCTGGCCTGCCGACTTAAGTCAAATGGTCCAAAATGCCGTGAAAACGAGCGGCCTGCGGCCAGATGATCCATTTTCGAAAAGAAAACCGCGGAAATTTTCAGATTAGCGCTAAGCGGCTGGAAAGCCCCGATAAAAAGCGGGAGACAACGCGCATTTCAGGGCTTAAATTAAATATAAGCTGCTGTTTAATATGCTTTGTAACAATTTCGGCTAGAATATAAACCATTAATAACTGTCACATGCAGGCATCTTTTTTACACAATATTGACTCAGGCAATGGCGCCTTTGGGAGTTGAACAATGCAAGAGAACTACAAAATTCTGGTCGTCGATGATGATATGCGTTTGCGCGCACTGCTCGAACGCTATCTCACCGAGCAGGGCTTTCAGGTGCGCAGTGTCGCCAACGCCGAGCAGATGGATCGTCTGCTGACCCGTGAATCATTCCATTTGATGGTGCTGGATCTGATGTTGCCAGGCGAAGATGGCCTGTCCATTTGCCGTCGTCTGCGCAGCCAGAGCAACCCGATGCCGATCATTATGGTGACGGCAAAAGGCGAAGAAGTGGATCGTATCGTTGGGCTGGAAATCGGCGCTGATGATTACATTCCGAAGCCGTTTAACCCACGTGAACTGCTGGCGCGTATCCGTGCTGTGCTGCGCCGTCAGGCCAATGAATTGCCAGGTGCGCCTTCACAGGAAGAAGCGGTTATCGCCTTCGGTAAGTTCAAACTGAACCTCGGCACGCGTGAAATGTTCCGTGAAGATGAGCCAATGCCGCTGACCAGCGGTGAGTTTGCAGTGCTGAAAGCACTGGTGAGCCATCCGCGCGAACCGTTATCACGCGATAAGCTGATGAACCTGGCGCGTGGTCGTGAATACAGTGCAATGGAACGTTCTATCGACGTGCAGATTTCCCGTCTGCGCCGCATGGTAGAAGAAGATCCGGCGCATCCACGTTACATTCAGACCGTTTGGGGTCTTGGCTACGTCTTCGTTCCGGACGGCAGTAAAGCATGAGGCGATTGCGCTTCTCTCCTCGCAGTTCGTTTGCCCGCACCCTGTTATTGATCGTTACCTTGCTGTTCGTCAGCCTGGTAACGACCTATCTGGTGGTGTTGAATTTCGCCATTCTTCCGAGTTTGCAGCAGTTCAATAAAGTCCTCGCCTACGAAGTGCGTATGTTGATGACCGATCGGCTGCAGCTGGAAGATGGCACGCAACTGGAAGTGCCTCCGGCCTTCCGGCGTGAAATTTATCGTGAACTGGGTATTTCGTTGTACACCAACGCGGCGGCGGAAGAGAGTGGCCTGCGCTGGGCACAGCATTACGAATTCCTTAGCGAGCAGATGGCGCAACAGCTGGGTGGCCCGACCGATGTCCGTGTCGAGGTTAACAAAAACTCCCCCGTGGTCTGGCTGAAAACCTGGTTGTCGCCAGACATCTGGGTGCGTGTGCCGTTGACTGAAATCCATCAGGGCGATTTCTCGCCGCTGTTCCGCTATACCCTGGCGATTATGTTGCTGGCGATCGGCGGTGCCTGGCTGTTTATCCGCATTCAGAACCGACCCCTGGTCGACCTGGAGCATGCAGCGCTTCAGGTCGGTAAAGGCATCATTCCTCCACCACTGCGTGAGTATGGCGCATCGGAAGTGCGTTCCGTAACGCGAGCCTTTAACCAGATGGCGGCGGGCGTCAAACAGCTTGCCGATGATCGTACGCTGCTGATGGCCGGTGTGAGCCATGATTTGCGCACCCCCTTAACACGCATTCGCCTCGCCACTGAGATGATGAGTGAGCAGGATGGCTATCTTGCCGAGTCGATCAATAAAGATATCGAAGAGTGCAACGCCATCATCGAGCAGTTCATCGACTATCTGCGTACAGGGCAGGAGATGCAGACTGAACGCGCCGATCTCAACAGTGTGTTGGGTGAAGTGGTGGCGGCGGAAAGCGGCTATGAGCGTGAGATTGAGAATGCGGTGATGCCGGAAGAGTTGATGCTGGATATCAACCCGCTGTCGATTAAGCGTGCCGTGGCGAATCTGGTAGTGAATGCCGCACGCTATGGCAACGGCTGGATCAAAGTCAGCAGCGGCCAGGAACTGAATCGCGCCTGGTTCCAGGTGGAAGATGATGGTCCGGGTATTAAGCCCGATCAGCTTCAGCATCTGTTCCAGCCTTTTGTACGTGGCGATAGCGCACGCAGCACCAGCGGCACCGGCTTAGGGTTGGCGATTGTGCAGCGTATTATCGACGCGCATGAAGGCTCGCTGGAGATCGGTGAGAGCGAGCATGGCGGATTGCGTATTCGTGCGTGGTTGCCGATTCCGGAAAATAACAGTACAGCGTTAGTCAGTACGCATCACAGTTAACGCTTCGCTCAGATGCGATGACTGTTTCGCCTGCAGGCATCCGCGACTGGCTGCGTAGCCCTCAGCACCACAGTTGTTAGCATGGGCGTAAAAATTACGCCGCTCAAGACTGAGTATCAATGAGCCGCCATCTGGCGGCTCATTCACTTCACAACTGCGGGCCAGCCTGAACCAGCGCTTTGCCTGCATCGTTATCGGTGTACTTCTCAAAGTTGGTGATAAAACGCTGCGCCAGACCTTGCGCTGCCTCTTGCCACGCAGCTTCATCCGGCCAGCTGCGGCGCGGATCCAGAATCGCGTCATTGACTTGTGCCAGAGTGGTTGGCATCTGCAGGTTAAATACCGGCAGCGTTTCCGTCTCCACATCGTCCAGCTCGCCCGCCAGAATCGCATTAATGATGGCGCGGGTGTCTTTCAGTGAAATACGCTTGCCACTGCCGTTCCAGCCGGTGTTAACCAGGTACGCTTTCGCTCCCGCTGCTTCCATGCGCTTCACTAGCACATCGGAATATTGCGTTGGATGCAGCGTCAGGAAGGCCGCGCCGAAGCAAGCTGAGAACGTCGGGGTGGGCTGGGTGACACCACGCTCGGTGCCGGCCAGTTTGGCGGTAAAACCCGACAGGAAGTGATACTGGGTTTGTTCCGGTGTCAGGCGTGAAACCGGCGGTAGCACACCAAAAGCATCAGCGGTCAGGAAAATAACGCGTTGCGCATGGCCCGCTTTGGATACCGGCTGCACGATGTTTTCAATGTGCTCAATCGGATAGGAAACTCGCGTGTTCTCCGTTTTGCTGGCATCGGCATAATCAACGCTGCCATCCGCCCGCACCACCACGTTCTCCAGCAGCGCATCGCGGCGGATGGCGCGATAGATTTCCGGCTCGGCTTTCTCCGACAGATTGATGGTTTTGGCGTAGCAGCCGCCTTCGAAGTTAAACACGCCAGCATCATCCCAACCGTGTTCGTCATCGCCAATCAGCTGACGATCGGGATCGGTGGACAGCGTGGTTTTACCGGTGCCAGACAGGCCGAAGAATACCGCGACGTCACCCGCTTTACCCACGTTCGCCGAGCAGTGCATTGACGCGATGCCTTTCAGCGGCAGCAGGTAGTTCATGATGGCGAACAGGCCTTTCTTCATCTCGCCGCCGTACCAGGTGCCGCCAATCAGCTGCATGCGTTCGGTGAGGTTAAAGGCGACAAAGTTCTCAGAGTGTAACCCCTGAGCCTGCCAGTCCGGGTTAGTGCACTGCGCGGCGTTCATCACCACGAAATCCGGTTTAAAGGAGGCCAGCTCGGCTTCATCAGGACGGATAAACATGTTTTTGACGAAGTGCGCCTGCCAGGCCACTTCCATCACAAAACGCACGCTCAAACGGGTATCCGGATTCGCGCCGCAAAAGGCGTCAATCACAAACAGGCGTTTGCCGGAGAGTTGAGCGGTGCAGCGATCTTTCAGCGCCTGCCAGGTTTCCTGCGACAACGGCTGGTTGTCATTTTTACCGTTGCCGACGTCATTCCACCACAAGGTGTCACGCGTGGTGTCATCGCGCACGATGTACTTATCTTTTGGCGAACGTCCGGTAAAGATACCGGTATCCACGGCAATGGCGCCGCTCTGCGTCAGGGTGCCTCGCGCATAACCTTCAA
The DNA here is from genome assembly GCF_016625195.1 of Erwinia sp. S63. Taxonomy (GTDB): domain Bacteria; phylum Pseudomonadota; class Gammaproteobacteria; order Enterobacterales; family Enterobacteriaceae; genus Pantoea. The sequence goes on along the minus strand of NZ_JACVUP010000011.1, from coordinate 80,016 downwards.
GTTCCGGGCGGGTTTCTTCCTGAAACAGCGTATCAACGTCAGGGTTGTACACCACTTCTGTGGTGCCGCTAATGCCCAAAGCGGCAAGGTCTTGCGATGTCAGGCCGTGAACGCGCATGTGGCTGCTCCTTAGATCGATGCTTCATAGCATTTTTATGAGGGGGGTCTGCGTCCTGTCGTGCATGGCCGGACAGTGCAGATCGCGCGCAGTGTACACGTCTGAGCAGGGCGTAAAAGTGAAGAGAGTTAAAAATGCGAGCTGGAACGTGACAAGCAGTGAATCCTGCCAGTTAAGAAACTAAAGTCAGTGTAAGTTAGTTAAATTACGCAAAAGTTGATGGGTTAATTCCTGACAGAAATGCGGGCGGCGATGCCGCCCGTAGGGGAATTAGTGCAATTGATCGCTGTTATTTGTAGGTGAATTACGAATCGCAGCAATGTCTACGGCATCGTAAACATAATGCGAACCGCAATAGTCGCAGTGCATATCGATCTTGCCATCCTCTTCAAGGATTTCGTCCACTTCTTCAACCGGCAGTGTGTTCAGTACTTCGCCACAGCGCTCGCGTGAACAGGTGCATTTGAAACTGACCGGGGTCGGATCAAACACCGTGGCCTCTTCCTGATGATACAGGCGCCACAGCACATCCGTCGCAGGCAGCTCAATCAGCTCTTCGCTCTTCACGGTTTCGGTCAGGGTCGCCAGGTGATTGAAATCATCCTGGCTTGGCTCTTGCGCAGGCAGCACCTGGAGCAGAATACCGGCGGCGCCTTTGTCGCTGGTACGAATAAACAGGCGAGTTGGCAACTGCTCAGAACGCATGAAGTAATCTTCCAGGCAGCCAGCCAGCGTATCGGCTTCCAGCCCAACAACACCTTGATAACGCTCACCCTTTTCTGGTGAAATGGTAATCACCAGATAACCGTTACCCACCATCTCTTTCAGGCTGCTGCCCGGCGCGATGACGGCATCTTCCTTCACGCGTGCAACGCCACGCAATTCCTGTTTGTTATTGCCGTTGATCACCGCCAGCGTCAGTGGACCATCGCCCTGCAGCTGAACAGTGATGTCGCCATCGAATTTCAGCGTCGCGGTCAACAAGCTGGTTGCGACCAGCAACTCACCCAGCAGGATTTTCACCGGTTCGGCGTAGTCGTGGTTTTTGACAATTTCACGCCAGGTTTCGGATACGTTGACCAGCTCGCCGCGCACGGCGACATTTTCGAACAGGTAACGGTGCAGTTGATCTTGAACAGACATAGCGTTTCTCTCGTTGGGGCGACGGTTATTCATCGCCCGACAATTTAAATTTCATCAGATCGCGGCGCTCTTTTTTATCCGGGCGGCGATCGGGGTGCGGCATGGTCAGGGCATTCATTTTGCGTGCCAGCGCCGTTTTTTCACGCTTCTCAATGCTGGCGGCGGTCTCCGCATACATCTCTTGCGCCTCTGTGGCAGGGCGACGTTGATCGCCAATCGCGGTGATCACCACCGTTCGCTCATCGTTGCCCTGGCGCAGCGTTAACTCGGCATGCAACTCCACAATTTTACTCGGCTTGCTACGCTGGCCGTTGTAATGCACTTTACCGCCTTCGATCATTTCGCGAGCCATCGCACGCGTTTTATAAAAACGCGCAGCCCACAGCCATTTATCGAGGCGGACACCTTCGCTGGTTTTTTCTTTCATTGCGGCTCCTGCTTTAACGCAGCGTTTCACACAACTGGCGATAGTCTCGCACTGCAGCATGACGCTGGAAAGATTGATCGGGCCGACCGGAATCCGGATTGCTGACGCCTAAACACCAGCGAATGCCCCAGCGTGCAGCGGCATCAAGGATGGCTTCGCTGTCATCAATAAACAGCGTGCGATCGCTATCGAATGCAGTTTGCTGCTGAACGGCCTGCCAGAGACGTGGATCCTCTTTCGGATACCCAAAGGTATGGGTGGAAAGTAATAAATCAAGGTGGGGAGCCAAACCGGTTTGCTCCAGCTTTACCTCGAGATTGTATGGATGCGCATTGGTTAGCAAAATCGTGCGCTTACCTGCAGCACGCAGTGCCTGGAGTAGCGGCAGCGTATCCTCGCGCATGGCCGCACGGTGACGCTTTTCCCATGTCATGGCGCGGATATCTAAAGCCAGCTCTTGCGACCAGTAATCAAGACAATACCAGTTTAGCGTATGCACCACGGCTTGATACTTTTGCTGAATCAGCTGATGTGCCTCGGCCAGAGTGATATCACGCTCGCGGCTCAAGGTTTCCGGAACGTGCTCCAGCCAGAAATGGCGGTCAAAGGCGAGATCGAGCAGCGTGCCATCCATATCCAGCAGCACGGTATCAATCCCGGACCAGTTTAGCGTCATCGTCATACTCTCCCGCCCTAAAAAATAGGGCGACAGGGTAGCACAGAAGGGAAGGGCTCAGAACAGGGAGCGCACGCTCTGCATAGTGCTCAGATTGTGGTTGAAGCACTTGTCGTAATACTGCTGAATTTCCACCATGCGCAGACGATTACGATGCACACGTCGCAGAGCCAGCAGGCCATTGGTAGCACCGCACAGAATCAGCACCAGCATCAATAATGCGGTACCGAGGTAGCGCCATTGCGCCATTGCATCCGGCTCATTGTGCAAGGCAATGTGGCGTGTGCCGTTGGCGTCAGTGGTGATGCTGGTAATGATGCCAGTGGCAGCAAACGGCGTATGCAACAGCATGCCTGACATACGTTGCAATTCGCGCCATTGCGACGGTGCATCGAGATCAAACAGCGACACGGAAGGCTGCGGCTGGGTCACCATCTGACGTCCTTCATCACTGATGATCAGGAAGCCGCCTGGTGGTGGGCTATTCAGATTTTCTGCTGCACGGCGAGTTTCACGTGAGAAGAAGGTTGAGGTTGCGGTATTCACCAGATTTTCCAGTGCTTCGGCACTGACCGGGCGCAGCAGCACATTCATGCCATTGAGCTTGCCGGAATCCGCGCGGTGAATCAGTGAATCCCAATCCTTCGCATTGCCAAGATTCACCAGGGCATTCTTAAGTCGAACACAATCTTGCTGCTGGCTGCAAAGATCCTGCGTTTTCAGCACTAAATCGGAGAAATCATCCAGCAGGATCATGCCCGATTTCTGAATCGCGGAGGCAAGTTGTGGATTGAGTTTCGGATCGGTGTTGGTTTCCGGATGCAACTGACGCGTGGTGGTATCGAGCAGTGCGGCAGCTTTATCGATGATATCCGACTGCGGCTGCGGCAGAGGTGCCGCGTTATTCCAGTAAATGGCTGAGCAGTCGAACGGCATATACGCATAGCTGCGGTTGCTTTGATAGTTGCCCGGCACGGAACACATGCCGGTTCCGCTCACCTTCAGGTTGTCACCGATGTGTAGCGGCAGGGCGGTGAGTTTATCCACGCTATTCACTTCAATGCTTTCGGTGCCTTTTACCCATGCCAGGCTGAGCTTGATCGGCATACTGAGCGGAATCCAGGTAAACAGCATCACCAGTACCAGCAGTGAACCACATGCCAGCACCAGATTTTTGCGCCAGCGCTGAACCGGGAAATTGCGGACTTCATCGTGCAGAGAGAGGAAACGCCCCTGGCGCACCACCTGGCGATTCAGATAGATGTCGACATCCGTCACCTGGCCCAAATCGTGCGCCACATAGGGTTGCCAGTGGGCGGGATAAATTAAATCGATAATGCCCAGCGAGATATTGCTCTGCTCCTGATTGGATTCACCAAACAGGCCCCAGCGTTTGGGGGCTCCGCGCAGGCAGTGTACGTCACGCAGCCCTTTATTGCCTGGGAAGCGGTAGAGGAACCACAGGCTGACCGCGATCATGGCGCAGGCGGGTAGCGCGATCCACACCATCAGGCTTCCGGGCAGCACCAGGCTGAGGAAAAACAGCAGGAAGGCAAAACAGATGACAATGGCTTCGCGCGTGCCATCCGGGCGCGACAGGCGATACTCTTCCGGCGATTCTTTACGTACCTGCAGCAGCTCGACATTTTCGCTCTCCTCTTTACGAATGGAGGCGTTGGTCGACATTGAGCGCACCAGCGGTGGCAAGGCGGGTTGTTCAACGGCGTAGCTCACTAACGAGTGGCCGTTCAGTGAGATCACCAGCGGCAGCGTTTGGGTGCGAATCAGCTCAACATAATTTTCTTCCGCAATGTACTGCTCCCACAGTGGCGGCAGATGCACTTCTACCTCATCGAGGTAGTAGCGCCACTGATGCGCATCATCCGTTGAGAGGCCATAGCGAGTGATGGAACGCGTAACGGGATAGACATTGTTGCTCTGCGCGGTAAGCGTCAGGGATTCTGTCTCACGCGACTTCTTCGTGGGGCGGGCCGTGCCCTGTTTTTGCTGCTTCGCCAGAGATGCAATGTATGCTTCAACGGCGAGACGTTCTTCATCAGTGAGTTTGCGGCAGGGGGGACTAATGAACGGCAGAGGTTTCGCCAACGGCGGACGATGCCGCATAGCGTACCAATAACCTATTCCTGCTAACAGAGAGCAGGCCAGCATGACAGCCAGAATGATGATAAAAGTGCTCATGCTTTGCTCAATCCAGCCAAAAAACTGCCTTCACGTTTACGATGTGCTCCCGATGGAACCGTTATTACCAGTCAATTTTGGCGAGCAGAAGTCATTCTTACAAGAAAAAACTCAGATAAAATAACGCACAAAATCATTGAATTATAATTTATTAGATTATTCCTTAATGGGATGTTAACCACAGGGCACTCAATTAAATATCGGTATTTTCTGAATTTAACAAAACCCCATTGACTTATTGTGAAAATTTAAGTGTATAGATAACAAGAGGTTGTTAGCAGGCGTAAGCAAATGTGTTTGAATTGCTTTCGCTGCGCTGCGTGTCGCACATTGCTGCGGGCTTCGGTATGCTGGCGTCATCGCGATTCACATGGTTGTGCTAAGTTTGAGGCTGATATGAAAATTCCAATGAAAAAACCTGACATCCTCAACGTGGAAGCGGTGGCCCGCTCCCGCTTGTTTACTATTGAAGCGGTTGATCTCGCTTTCAGTAACGGTGCACGCCGTGTCTATGAGCGTATGAAACCTTCCAACCGGGAAGCGGTGATGATTGTGCCGATTCTGGGTGATGATGTGATCCTGATTCAGGAATATGCCGTAGGGCTGGAAAGCTACGAACTGGGCTTTCCTAAGGGCTTAATTGATCCAGGCGAAAGCGTGTTTGAAGCCGCAGACCGTGAATTAAAAGAAGAAGCCGGCTTTGGTGCCCGGGAATTAGCAACGCTGGGCAAACTCACCATGGCGCCGTCTTACTTCTCCAGCAAAATGAACATTGTGGTGGCAGAAGGGTTGTATGAAGAGAAGCTGGAAGGGGATGAACCTGAACCGCTGATTGTGCATCGCTGGCCACTGAATAACCTGCTGGCGTTGCTGGACGAGCCGGATTTCCGCGAAGCCAGAAATGTCAGTGCGCTGTTCATGGTGCGTGAGTGGCTGGTGAAGCAGGGACGATTGACCTACTGATGACGACAAGTGCGCAATAAAAAAGCCGGCGAATGCGCCGGCTTTTTTGATCAGAACAGTTCGTGGCTTTGGCCGTTGTCCATGAGTGTGGTGCCCACATCATGCACAGAATACTCCGTTGGCTGGGTGCCGTTGATGAAGTACTCCTGACGGGTATTGCCGCCGCCGTTGGCCAGCTTGCCTGTACCGCGATCGATGGTCACGGTGACAACACCATCTGGCGGTGTCAGCGGCTGTACCGGTACGCCATCCAGCGCAGATTTCATGTAATCATCCCATGCTGGCTGAGCACTTTTCGCGCCGCCTTCATAGCCTGAAATCTGATCCGGAATCGCGCCTGACATGGTCGAGCGGCCCAGTGCGCGTGAATCATCGAAACCAATCCACACTGAGGTCACCACACCCGGGCCGTAACCCGAGAACCACGCATCTTTCGAGCTGTTGGTGGTACCGGTTTTTCCGCCGATATCGTTACGTTTCAGGTCACGACCTGCACGCCAGCCTGTTCCCATCCAACCTGGCTCACCGAACACGTTAGAGTTCAACGCGCTTTTGATCAGGAACGACAGCGGTGTATTAATCACATGCGGTGCGTATTGCTGTTCACCCGCGGGTTGCGGCTGAGCAGGCACTTGCTCCAGCTCCGGCTGTGGCACTGCCTGATTTTGCGATTGATCGGAGGTCGCGACGTTTTCCACGCTCTCTTCATTCAACGCCAGCGATTTTTTGGTATCGCCGTAGATTACCGGCAGATTGCACTGCGGGCAGGCAATCTTCGGTTTCTCTTCAAACACCACGCCGCCTTGCTCATTCTCAATTTTGGTAATGAAGTAAGGATCGACAAGGAAGCCGCCGTTGGCCATCACGGCATAACCGCGCACCACCTGCATTGGGGTAAACGAAGCCGCACCCAGTGCCAGTGATTCGGTATGGATGATGTTCTGTGCCGGGAAGCCGAAGCGCTGCAGATACTCTGCGGCGTAATCCACGCCCATCGCACGCATCGCACGTACCATCACCACGTTTTTCGACTCACCCAGACCCTGACGCAAGCGGATAGGCCCCGCATAGGTCGGCGGTGAGTTTTTTGGACGCCAGTCCGCACCGGCACCTGCATCCCAACGTGAAATAGGCACATCGTTCAGAATGGAAGCCAGCGTCAGACCACGATCCATCGCGGCGGTATACAGGAAGGGTTTGATGTTTGAACCAACCTGACGCAGCGCCTGCGTCGCACGGTTGAACATACTCTGGTTGAAATCAAAACCACCGACCAGCGCACGTACCGCACCATCTTCTGGATTGAGCGAGACGAGCGCCGAGTTAACCAGCGGAACCTGACCTAACCACCAGTCGTTGTTCACTTTACGCACCCAAATCTGCTGACCTGCCTGCAGTACCTGCGTCACGCTACGTGGCGTCGGGCCTTGCAGCGTGTCGGATTTGTAAGGACGCGCCCAGCGCACGCCTGCCAGATTCAGTGAAACACTGCTGCCGTCTTTCAACATCGCGGTGGCTTCATCGGCTGAGGCGGTGGTGACCACGGCAGCATTCAGCGGACCGTAAGCCGGCAGATCTTTCAACGCTTTTTGAATGCGACTCTGATCCCAGCTTGCTTCGCCCACTTTCCACAGCACATTAGTCGGGCCGCGATAACCATGACGCATGTCATACGCCATCACGTTATTGCGCACCGCTTGCTGTGCGGCTTCCTGCAGATGGCGCGTGACGGTGGTGTAAACCTTGTAGCCATCATCGTAGGCGGCGTCACCGTAGCGTTTCACCATCTCCTGGCGCACCATTTCGCTCAGATAAGGCGCGGAGAAGGCAATTTCTGGACCGTGATAGTTTGCAACCAGCGGCGTGTTGCGTGCGGCATCGTACTGCTGCTGCGTGATGTAGTTCTGATCGAGCATACGCGCCAGTACCACATTACGACGCGCCAGTGCGCGCGCATGCGAGTAAAGCGGGTTGAAGGTTGACGGTGCTTTTGGCAGACCGGCAATCATCGCCATCTCACTCAGTGAGAGCTGATCAACCGGCTTACCGAAGTAAACCTGCGCTGCCGCTCCGACACCATAAGCACGGTAGCCAAGGTAGATTTTGTTGAGGTAGAGCTCGAGGATTTCATCCTTGCTCAGTAGCTGTTCAATGCGAATCGCCAGGAACGCTTCCTTGATCTTACGCATCAACGTGCGTTCAGGGCTAAGGAAGAAGTTACGTGCCAGCTGCTGGGTGATGGTACTGGCGCCCTGTGAAGCATGACCGGACACCAGCGCGACGCTGGCAGCACGGAAAATGCCCACCGGATCGACACCATGGTGCTCATAGAAACGGCTGTCTTCGGTTGCAATGAACGCTTTGATCAGCTCAGGCGGCATCTGTTGCAAGGTGAGCGGCACGCGGCGCTTCTCACCGTACTGGGCGATCAGTTCGCCATCCGCGCTGTAAACCTGCATTGGGGTTTGCAAACGCACGTCTTTCAGCGTGTTCACATCAGGCAGCTGCGGCTCTATGTATTTGTACAAACCATAAACCGTGCCTGCTCCCAGCAGAATGCAACACACTGTAAGAATCAATAAATACTTTACGAACTTCACCTGAGAATTCCCATCTGTTGTCGTTTGGGCAGTTTATAAACAATCGCGCGGTAGTATAAAGGCAAGCCTGACGCTTTGATATACCCGTCATACTTCGAGCGGCAGCTGCGTCGGCTGCGCGAGCTCATCTTAGGCACTGATTTCGGTAAGCGCCTGAGTAATAGCTCGTTTTCCGCCTTGCCGCCACTCGAATGATTGAGGGTCTCTCTTTTTTTACCTTAAAAGATAAGGAGATCGCGCACATGGCTTTTCAGCGCTGGCAAATTGGATTGGACATCCAAAACGGGCAACTCTGCGCCCTGGGCATTGAACGCCGACGTCATGGCTGGCAGTTACGCCATTGGTGGCAGCAACCGCTGCCGCACGATACGTTACGCAACGGCGTGTTGCAAACTACCCCACTGTTACAGGAGATGTTGACGCGCTGGCAGCGCCATCTGCCAAAACGCTATTCACTGCGGGTTGGCTTGCCTCCGCAACTGGTGTTGCAGCGCACATTACCGCTGCCAGAAACCTCGCTCAGTGAGCCGGCAATGAGCCGCTATGTGGCCTCCTCGGCATCGCGCCTGTTTCCGGTTGAACCGGCCACGCTGTCGATTGACTACCGATCGGCGCGAAATGCGACGCAACTGTGCATTACGGCGGCTCGACGTGAAGTGATTGCGCAGTGGCTGGCACCGTTAAAGCAGGCTGGGTTACGGCCCGATGTCTTTGAACTGAGTAGCCTGGCGTTGACGCAAATCGCTATGCGCATGCCGCTGCATCGCGATCAACTTTTGATTCATCCGCTTAGCGATCACTGGCTATGGACGTTAGCCGGTGAACCGGGCACCTCAGGCGCGGCCACAGAACCCTTAACGCTGGCGCAACTGCGTGAAACCTTCCCTCAGGCATCCTCCATCTTTTGCACCTCGACCTACAGCCTGGCTGAACCCAGCGTGGCGCACTGTCGACCGCTTTCATTACTGCATTACCGGCAGCCGCCATTGCCCGCGCACGAAGGAGAGTTTGCCATTGCGCTGGGTCTGGCGCTGCGCCCGGAGGATGCATGATGCTGGCCGTCAATTTATTGCCCTGGCGTATGCAGCTGCAGCAGCGTCGCCGCCAGCAAAGTTTTACTCTGCTGGGATGTGTTCTGCTGGCGACGGGAATGACGGTGCTAACGCTTTGGTGGCGCGGCAGCGAGGCGCAGGGTCAGCGACAGCGGGCGTTGGCGGATATCAGCCAGCAACACGAAGCCTTGCAACGCCAGCTGGCGCAACAGCAATTGCTGCTGCAGCAACGCGATGGCCTGTTACAAGCACAGCTTATCCGGCAGCGAAAAAAAGATGAGCATCAGCGCTGGCAAGACTTCTGGCAGCGCTTGCCCATGCTGATGCTGGACACGCTTTGGCTCAAACGCGTGGAACGGCGCCAAAGTATCCTGCTATTCGAAGGACAGGCGCACAGCATGATGGCGATTCAGGATTTTCGTCATCAACTGATGGGGCAGCCGCTGTTTGCCACGGTTAAACCGGCTAGCGTGCAGCGGCAAACCGCTGGGCACTATCGATTTGTCTTGCGCGCGCGGATGCAGGAGAACGCCGGTGAATGATGCATTACAGCGCTGGCTGGCATTAGCCCTGATGTGGCGCATTGTCTGTCTGCTGGGCATGTCACTGCTGCTCCTGATGCTGGCATGGTGGGTTTTGCTGCGGCCGCAACAACAGGTGCGCGCGTCTCAGCTACGTCAGCAGGCGGCGCTGACACAGCAGGTAATGCAGCGCCAGCAACAGTTGGCTGCACGGCCAGCCATCAACGCGCTGGAACAGGAAATCACACGGTTACAGCTGCCTTCAAGTGAAGTGACTGAACACGTCACGCTTGAAGCCTTGATCACCGCGCGCGGCGAACAACTGGAAAGCTGGCTACCGGATAATCAGCCGCAGCAGTTACAGCTGCGTCTCGGCTGGACGCAATTTGTTCCGCTGTTTTCTGAGCTGTCGTTGACTCATCTGCCCGTGCCGCAGCGCTTTGAACTCAAAGAAGAGCAGGGGGCGCTCAACACACAGTTGTGGCTGGAGGATGGCGATGCGGAATAGTACATGGCTGGTATTGCTATGGAGCGGCTTGACGCTGGCACGCGATCCCTTTCAACCGCAGACCGATGTGCAATGCCAGATGCAGGTGGCTGAACCTGATGGCTGGCGATTGCAGGGCATTATCGGCACCCCCACGCGCTATGTCGCCTGGCTCCGTTCGCCAGAAGGAAAAAATCATCGGCTGGGCCTTTCGGCTCTATTGCCGCGCTCAAGCTGGCAGGTGGCAGAGTTAACGGCGAATCGCATGACCTTGCATGTCGCGCAAAGCTGCCCACCGCAGCAAATCACCTGGCCTATAAAAGGAGGATATTATGAAATGGATGGCCCTGCTGCTGTGCCTGAGTTTGAGTCTGCCCCTGCCTCTGCAGGCAAATGAAGATCGCTTAAGCCTGGTGTTTGATGATGCTCCCGTTGAACGTATTTTGCAGGCACTGGCTGATTATCAACAAACCAACCTGCTGATTGCTCCCGGCGTTGAAGGGCGCTTATCACTGCGTCTGGAAAATGTCGGATGGGAGCGTGCACTGGCGCTGGTAACCCGGCTGGCAAAACTCACCGTGGTACAGGAGGAGGGCGTGCTGCTGGTTTACCCCGAAAGCTGGCAGCAGATGCAGGTGCAACAGGCGAAAACAGAACACGAAGAGAGGCAACAGCAAATTCCTCTTGAACAGCAGTCCGTTACGCTGCATTACGCGAATGCTGGCGATGTCTATCGAAGTCTGCAAGCGGAGCGCTCACTCCTCACTCCGCGCGGCAGTGTGACGGTCGATAGCCGCACCAACAGCTTGTTGCTGCGTGACACCGCCGCCGCGCTCCGTGACGCCACACGCTGGTTGCGTGCGCTGGATATGCCACTTGAACAGGTCGAGTTGTCTGCGCACATCATTACCATCAATGAAGAGCATCTGCGTGAGCTGGGGGTGAACTGGCACACCGCGCCTGCCCAAAGTGTGACGGCAGCCTTGCATCATCCACAGCTGGAGATTCCATTGGCGGTAAATAATCCCGCTTTGCGCGCGGGCGTTACGCTGGGGCAGGTCAGTGGCGGATTGCTGAATCTGGAGCTCAGCGCGCTCGAGCAGGAGAACCAAATTGAAATCATCGCCAGCCCGCGACTTTTTACCTCCCATCAGCAAACCGCTTCCATCAAGCAGGGAACCGAGATTCCTTACGAGGTGAAATCGGGTAGCAGTGGTGCAACGGCGATTGAGTTCAAAGAGGCGGTGTTAGGAATGGAAGTGACGCCGGTGGTGCAGGGGAATGGGCGGATTCAGTTAAAACTGCGCTTAAGCCAAAACATGCCAGGGCGCAGCCTGAACGTGGGCGAAAGCAACGTGCTAAGTATTGATAAGCAGGAAATTGAAACACAGGTGACGCTGCGTGATGGCGAAACGCTGGCGCTGGGCGGGATTTTTCAGCAGCAGCGCATGCAGACCGAGCAGCGGGTGCCGTGGCTGGGTGAAATGCCTTTACTGGGGAATCTGTTTCGTCAGCAAACCAAAGAACATAAAAAGAAGGAGTTGGTGATCTTCATTACCCCCAGACTGGTCAGGGAAGCAGCGCTTACAGCCGGATAAAGCGGAAAATTCACTCTGATTTGCCATCTGCGTTGACGCAGGGCAGGAATTAGCTTACAAGGTTTAGCGATTTTTAAAACGGTGTAGCGGAACGCGGCAGGATAACCTTCCGATGGGCGTCAGTCACAAGCGATACTGGCGTCAGAATATATTTTTCCCTAAATAAATTGAGTTAAAGCACGGCGGTGAAAGCGTTAATTCCCAAGCTTATATTTGTAAGTTTCAGGAACGCGAAGACACAGCCAGCGCGCTTGTAGCTTGAAGAGTGAGGGAAATCAGGAGGGGCGTTACCGTCTCGCGAACCACAGACCGGTCCTGTTACAAGGTCGCCGGGGGCAATTTATTCGGTTGCCAAACGGCCATGAGTGTTGAGATAATTTTCCGTCTGACTCTTGTTAATGCTCATGAGGTCTCAGTTCCTGTCCCGCCAGCACTATGCTGAACGCGGGGTATCATCAACGAATTCTTAGTAATACCGATAAAATGGCAGAGAAACGCAATATCTTTCTGGTTGGGCCGATGGGTGCCGGCAAAAGCACTATTGGTCGTCAGTTAGCTCAGCAACTCAATATGGAATTTTTCGATTCCGATCAGGAAATTGAGCGACGTACCGGAGCGGATGTAGGCTGGGTATTTGATGTGGAAGGCGAAGATGGCTTCCGCGATCGCGAAGAGAAGATCATTAATGAACTCACTGAGAAGCAAGGCATTGTCCTGGCGACCGGTGGTGGTTCTGTCAAATCCCGTGAAACCCGCAATCGTCTCTCCGCCCGCGGCGTGGTCGTTTATCTTGAAACCACCATTGAAAAGCAACTTGCTCGTACTCAGCGTGATAAAAAACGTCCGCTGCTGCAGGTTGAAGAGCCGCCGCGCGAAGTACTGGAAGCTTTAGCTGGCGAACGTAATCCACTTTATGAAGAGATCGCTGACGTCACCATTCGCACTGACGATCAAAGTGCAAAAGTTGTCGCCAATCAGATCATCAACATGCTGGAAAAAAATTAATCCAGCGCCCTGACGGCTCAGCAATAGGTATCGGTCATCATGGAGAAGATCACTGTCTCACTCGGGGATCGTAGTTACCCCATCACCATCGCTGCCGGACTGTTTAACGATCCGGCTTCTTTTTGGCCGCTAAAAGCAGGCGATAACGCCATGCTGGTGACCAATGAGACGCTTGCCCCGATCTACCTCGACAAACTTTCAGCACTGCTTTCGCAGGCGGGAGTGAAGGTGGATCAGGTCATTTTGCCTGATGGTGAAAAGTACAAGACGCTCGCTGTGATGGACGATGTCTTCACTGCGCTGCTGCAGAAACCGCATGGACGTGATACCACGCTGATTGCGCTCGGCGGCGGCGTGATTGGTGATCTTACTGGGTTTGCGGCTGCGAGCTATCAACGTGGTGTGCGCTTTATCCAGGTGCCGACAACGCTGCTGTCTCAGGTCGATTCTTCGGTCGGCGGTAAAACAGCCGTCAACCATCCGCTGGGCAAAAACATGATTGGTGCCTTCTACCAGCCTGCATCTGTGGTGGTGGATACCGATTGCCTGGCTACGCTGCCGGCGCGCGAATTGGCGTCTGGTCTGGCGGAAGTGATCAAATACGGCATTATCCTCGATGGGGAGTTCTTCCAGTGGCTGGAGCAGAATCTTGATGCTCTGCTGGCACTGGATCAGCAAGCCCTGGCCTACTGCATCCGTCGCTGCTGTGAACTCAAAGCTGAAGTGGTCGCCGCCGATGAACGTGAAAACGGTCAGCGCGCGCTGCTCAATCTGGGCCATACTTTTGGTCATGCGATTGAAGCACACATGGGCTATGGCAACTGGTTGCATGGCGAAGCGATTGCGGCAGGCATGGTGATGGCTGCGCGAACCGCTGAACGTCTGGGACAGTTCTCTGCAGCGGATACCGATCGCATTATCGCGCTATTTCTGCGTGCCGGTTTACCGGTGCACGGCCCGGCAAGCATGAAAGCAGAAGAGTATCTTCCGCACATGATGCGCGATAAGAAAGTGCTGGCGGGTGAAATGCGTTTGGTGCTGCCTCTCGCAATTGGCCGCTCTGAAGTGCGCGCAGGTGTGGCTCATGATATGGTGCTGGCTGCGATTAACGATTGTCTAAAATACTGAAGATATCCTAAGTAAGTCGAACTGCAGCAAGGTGAGCATTGCACGCATTCCAGGCGCTGATGTGAGTGAGCGTCTGGATAATAAAGTGCAACCAACGCCGTTTCAGCTTGAGTATGACGGGTAGAGTGGTGATGCGGTGCGTGGGAAGCGTGCCGTTTTACGGAGGAGGCTAGATGGATGAGTTCAAACCGGAAGACGAGTTAAAACCTGATGCCAGTGACCGCCGTCCTACGCGGCCACGCAAAACGTCTTCTGCGCCGAAAGTGAAGGTACCTGTTTCTCGTCAGCATATGATGATGGGGATCGGCATCCTGGTTCTGCTGTTGGTGGTACTGGGCATCGGTTCGGCATTGACCGGTCCAGATGAAAAGAAACCAGCGACCACCGCTAATAATGGCAATGCGGCGCCGACGGCAACCGGCGGTGAAAAGAACATCGACCTTTCCGGTTCGACGTCCATGAGCGGCCAGCAAAACGCCACGCCTTCAGCGGAAGGAAGCGCACCACAGACGCCAGCTGCATCATCCTCGCCAGCAGGCAGCGATTCCAACTCGATTTCTATGCCAGCGGTGTCTTCAACACCGACGCAGGCTGCGCCTGTCGATACGCCAGCCAATCAGCAACGTGTGACGCTGCCAGGCGATCTCAACAGTGCGTTGAGCAACCAGCAAGGTCAGGTTGATAACGCCGCACAGGGTGCGCAAGGCAATAGTTCACTGCCCACTGCGCCTGCTACGGTGAGCGGTAACGGTAAAGCGATAACGCCTCCGGCGATGCGCTCTGAAACACCTGCTCGTACCAATAGCAACGGTTCACGTGAAGCGCACAGCAACACCGCACACAAAGCGCCAGCAACGTCGAAACCAGCAGCTGTCGCCAAAGAGAGCAAAACCCATTCCACCGCCGCACACAATGCACCTGTGACTGCCAGCAGCGGTGCCAGTAAGTCACTGCCAACCGGTGGCAGCTACACGCTGCAGCTGAGCGGTGCCTCGAAAGAAGAGAGCCTGAATGCCTGGGCGAAGAAACAAAATCTGAGCGGTTATCACGTGTATAAAACCACGCGTAACGGTGAGCCCTGGTATGTGTTGGTGAGCGGCGCTTACGCCACGCCAGCCGATGCTAAACGCGCAGTGGCGTCATTGCCTGCTGAAGTGCGTGCGGCGAATCCGTGGGTTAAACCTCTGAGTCAGGTGAAGAAAGAAAGTCAGTAATTGATGTGGGGCTGCGTTCTCGTGGCCCCGTTTAAAGCGCAGAGCTGCTGTCGGTTCCACCACAGCCAATAATTAAGATGTAATAACCACGACAGCATGAAGAAAAATCGCGCTTTCCTTAAATGGGCCGGAGGGAAATACCCGCTGCTTGACGATATTCGTCGTCATTTGCCACAAGGTGACTGTTTAGTCGAACCTTTTGTGGGCGCCGGTTCCGTGTTCCTCAACACCGATTATGATCGCTATCACCTGGCGGACATCAACGGTGACCTGATCAATCTCTATAACATCGTCAAAAACCGCACGGCTGAGTTCATTGAAGACGCGCGGCAGCTGTTCACGCCTGAAGGTAATATCGCAGAGACCTATTACGCGCACCGTCTGGCCTTTAACGCCAGCAAAGATGAATATCAGCGCGCACTGCTGTTTCTCTATCTCAATCGCCATGGCTATAACGGTTTGTGCCGTTACAATCTGCGCGGTGAGTTTAATGTGCCTTTTGGTCGCTATCGCAAACCTTACTTCCCGGAAGCGGAGCTGCTGTGGTTTGCCGAACGGGCGCAAAAAGCAACCTTTGTCTGTGAATCGTACGATGTTACTCTGAACAACGCTCCTGCTGGCTCAGTGGTTTATTGCGATCCGCCGTATGCGCCCTTATCGGCGACGGCGAACTTTACGGCATACCACACCAACAGCTTTAGTCTGCGCGAGCAGCAGCATCTGGCGGAGCTGGCCAACAAGCTGGCCTATGAAAACAGCATACCGGTGCTGATTTCCAACCATGACACGCTGTTGACGCGTGAGTGGTATCAGAATGCGGTTTTACACGTAGTCAAAGCCCGGCGTTCCATCAGCCGAAGCATTAGTGGTCGCACTCAGGTAGACGAACTGCTGGCGCTTTTCCGCTAGCCTGTTTCGTCCGCGACCAACGCATTACGCCAGCTCAGGCTGGCGCACAAAATTGGGAGAATCGGATGAAACAATTTTTGCTGGCCCCTTCAATTCTTGCTGCTGACTTTGCTCGCCTGGGCGAAGATACCGCGAAAGCGCTGGCGGCAGGGGGGGATGTGGTGCATTTCGACGTGATGGATAACCACTATGTGCCCAATCTGACCATGGGACCGATGGTGCTGAAAGCACTGCGCGACTATGGCATTACGGCACCGATTGATGTGCATCTGATGGTCAAACCGGTCGATGCGCTGATCCCAGAGTTCGCCAAAGCGGGCGCGACCTACATTACCTTCCATCCTGAAGCCAGTGAGCATGTTGATCGCACGCTGCAACTGATCAAAGAGCACGGTTGTAAAGCGGGCCTGGTGTTCAATCCAGCCACGCCACTCGATTACCTCGACTACGTGATGGATAAACTCGATATCATCCTGCTGATGTCAGTGAACCCAGGCTTCGGCGGCCAATCCTTTATTCCGGGCACGCTGGACAAACTGCGTCAGGCGCGTCGTCTGATTGATCAGAGCGGTTACGATATCCGCCTGGAAGTGGACGGCGGTGTGAAGATCGATAACATCGGTCAGATCGCGGCGGCCGGTGCGGATATGTTTGTGGCAGGTTCAGCGATCTTCGGTCACCCCGATTACAAAAAAGTGATCGACGAAATGCGCGGCGAACTGGAGAAAGTTAATGGCTCATTTCACTGATATTCGCGCGCTGGCGTTTGATCTCGATGGCACGCTGGTCGATAGCGCGCCGGGTCTGTCACAGGCCATCGATCATGCTTTAGGTGATTTGCAGTTGCCGCCTCCAGGCCTGGCGCTGGCTTCCACCTGGATTGGCAACGGCGCAGATGTGATGATGACGCGCGCGCTGACCTGGGCCTTAGGCCGTGAACCGCATGCCGAAGAGCAGCGTGACGCACGTACGCTGTTTGACAAGTATTACGCCGAAACGGTGGAAGCGGGCAGCACGCTGTTCCCGCAGGTGAAAGAGACGCTGGCTGCTTTGCATGCCAAAGGCTTGCCGATGGCCATCGTCACTAACAAGCCGACGCCGTTTGTCGCGCCTTTGCTGCAATCGCTGGGCATTGCCGATTTCTTCACGCTGATTATTGGCGGTGATGATGTGGTGGTGAAAAAGCCCCATCCGGCAGCGATCTTCCTTGTTTTGGGTCACTTTGGCGTACTGCAAAAAGAATTACTGTTTGTCGGTGATTCTCGCAATGATATTAACGCGGCTCAGGCTGCGGGTGTACCGAATGTCGGTATGACTTTCGGCTACAACTATGGCGAGCCAATTGCCGCCAGCCAACCCGATCTCACTCTCGATACTTTTAGCGAACTTTTGCCCGCTCTCGGGCTGTAATTATCAGGATATAACATGAGCAAACCCATCGTTTTCAGCGGCGCCCAGCCTTCCGGTGAACTGACCATTGGCAACTATATGGGTGCGCTGCGTCAGTGGGTGCAGATGCAGGATGATTTCCACTGCATATACTGCATCGTCGATCTGCATGCCATCACCGTTCGTCAGGATCCTGTTGCGCTGCGCAAAGCCACGCTGGACACGCTGGCGCTGTACCTTGCCTGCGGTATTGATCCAGCAAAAAGCACCATCTTTGTTCAGTCACATGTGCCAGAGCACGCGCAGCTGAGCTGGGTACTGAACTGCTACGCCTACTTTGGCGAGCTGAGCCGTATGACGCAGTTCAAAGATAAGTCTGCGCGTTACTCCGAGAACATCACTGCTGGCTTGTTCGATTACCCGGTGCTGATGGCGGCAGATATTCTGTTGTATCAGACCAACCAGGTACCGGTGGGCGAAGATCAGAAGCAGCATCTGGAACTGAGCCGCGATATCGCCGGCCGTTTCAACGCGCTGTATGGCGATGTGTTCAAAATTCCTGAGCCGTTTATTCCGAAATCAGGCGCACGCGTGATGTCGCTGCTGGAACCGACCAAGAAGATGTCGAAGTCGGATGACAACCGTAACAACGTGATTGGTCTGCTGGAAGATACCAAAGCGGTGGTGAAGAAGATCAAGCGCGCGGTCACCGATTCCGCCGAGCCGCCAGTGGTGCGTTACGACGTGAAAGAAAAAGCCGGTGTCTCTAACCTGCTGGATATTCTTTCTGGTATCACCGGTAAGTCGATTCCGCAGCTGGAGCAGGAATTCGAAGGCAAGATGTATGGCCACCTGAAAGGCGAAGTAGCGGAAGCGGTTTCCGGCATGCTGACTGAGCTGCAGGAGCGCTATCATCGTTTCCGTAACGACGAAGCTTTCCTGAATCAGGTGATGCGTGATGGCGCAACCAAGGCCCGTGCGCAGGCGCAGGAAACGCTGAAGAAAGTTTATGAAGCGGTGGGTTTTGTGGCTCAGCCTTAATCAGCTAGCTGCCTGACCTATGAACGGCGAGTTGTGATGACTCGCCGTTTTTTTATGTTTAAAACCAGCGTAACTGGCGGCGCAGGCTAACCACGCGCCCGACGATAATCAGCGCCGGGCTGGCAAACTGCTGCGCCAGCGTGCTGAGTTCGGCTAACGTCGCGGTTTCCACCTGTTGTTCTGGCGTGGTGCCGTTCTGCACGATGGCGACCGGCATCGCCGCATCCATCCCATGCTGCAACAGCTGGCGCTGGATCTCGGGTGCCTGATTCAGCCCCATATAGAACACCAGCGTTTGCTGTTCTGCTGCCAGCTTACTCCACTCAATTTCGCCCTGTTGTTGCAGATGACCGGTGACAAAGCGCACGCTCTGCGCATGGTCGCGATGCGTCAGTGGAATCCCGCTGTAGGCGGCACAGCCGGAGGCGGCGGTAATACCCGGCACCACGCTGAACGGAATGTTGTGCTGAGCCAGTACTTCAAGTTCCTCACCACCGCGACCGAAAATAAAGGGATCGCCGCCTTTCAGACGCACCACACGTTTACCGCTCTGCGCTTGTTCCAGCAGCAGCTGATTGATTTGCGACTGCGGCACGCAGTGATGTCCGGCCTGTTTACCGACGAAGATGCGTTCTGCGTCGCGGCGCACCAGATTGAGAATCGGTTCGGACACCAGGCGGTCATACACCACCACATCGGCCTGCTGGATACACTGCAAACCTTTCAGCGTTAATAATCCGGCATCGCCTGGACCTGCGCCCACCAGCACCACTTCACCCTGTTGGGACAGCGGCGCATCGAACAGCGTATCAACGATATGATCGGCGCGTGGCTTGTCACCATTCGCCAGCGTTTGCGCCAGACGATCGCTGGCAAAGAAGCGTTCCCAAAATGCCCGGCGCTGTCCCATGCTGGCGAAGGTTTTCTTCACCCGACTGCGCAGTGTGCCAGCGAGTGAAGCCAGTTGGCCCAGATGCTGCGGCAGCATCGCTTCCAGCTTCTCGCGCATCAGGCGCGCCAGCACCGGAGCGCGGCCACCGGATGACACCGCAATCATCAGCGGGGAGCGATCGACAATCGACGGCATGATAGCGCTGGCTTCCTGCGGCGCATCCACCAGATTGCAGAAGATGCGGCGCAGTTCGGCAGCATCGCCCACCTGTTGATTTACGGCGTCATCGTCGGTGGCGGCAATCACCAGCCAGCAGCCTTCCAGCCACTGCTCTTCAAATGTGCCGGGCATGAGGTGCAACTTTCCCTGTTCAGCCCACTGCTGAAACGCAGGAGAGAATTGCACTGCGCCAACGTGCAGATCGGCACCGGCATCCAGCAGCAGGCGCGCTTTGCGCTCGGCTACATCGCCGCCGCCGACCAATAAACAACGCTTGCCTCGCAGGCGGCAAAACAGCGGAAAATAGTCCATCGCTCATCCTCAAAAAAGCCCGCAATGTGCGGGCTTAGAAACGTTAAACCGATTTGAGCGCAGTGGCTTGTGGCGCCACTTGCGGCCGCTGAGCCTGTGGCGTGGCGTACCAGTATCCAAGGCCCATCAATACCATCCCGGAGAACATGTTACCCAGCGTCACCCACAGCAGGTTATGACCGATGCCGCTCAAGGTCAGGTCGGCATTATGCTGACCAAACCACGACAGTGCAAAGACCGTCATATTCGCTACCGAGTGTTCATAGCCAGAGGCGATAAACGCCAGCAGGCACCACCAGATGGCAATGAACTTCGCCGTGCCTTCGGTGCGCACCGCCATCCAGATCGCCAGACACACCAGCCAGTTACACAGCGCACCTTTAAAGAATAGCGCCATGGCAGGCTGTGTAGTTTTCGCCAGTGCGGCACTGTGAATCAGTGCGCCTGCATTGGGTAGCATCGCACCGGCTGCGTAGTAGTAGAGCAGGGCGACAAACACCGAGCCAATCAGGTTGCCCAGCCAGGTTTGCGGCAGTACGCACCACATCTGGCCCTGGCTGATGGTCCCGGCTTTAACGCCGACGGTGAGGAACATGGTATGGCCGGTAAACAGCTCCGACCCGGCAATGATCACTAGCGTCAGGGCGATTCCAAAGGTCGCGCCCATGATCAACGGCCGCCACGCAGGATCGGCCAAGTTGCCGAGAGTGAAAATCAGGATGATGGCGAGGCCGACGTAAGCGCCCGCCATCGCCGAGCTGATCCAGAAGGCCAGTGGGCTGTGCTGCGCGGTACGCACAATGCGTGCTGCGTTGTTGGCGCAGGTATTCAGGGTGTCAGTAAACATAGTGACGTCTCATAAAGTAAAAGAATTCTGTCAGGCGCACACTTCGACCTGGCCCGCCGTGACGCGCACCGGATAGCTCGCCACGGAACGGGTGGCATCTTCCAGGCAGACGCCGTCGCTTAAACGGAAACGCTGTTTTTTCAGTGGGCTGGCGACCCACAGCGTGTGCTGATGTTCGGCAATCAAACCCCGTGACAGCACGCTGGCGGCGGAGAAGGGATCGATGTTACTCAGTGCATAGAGTTGCTCATCATCATGCGGACGGAAGATGGCAATCTGTTGACCTTTCACCAGCGCACAGACGCCGGTGGCCGGCAGGATTTGTTCGAGTTCACACACGGAATGCCACTGGCTCATGCGTCGATCTCCTCAATCTGGGTGATGGCGATGCGCTCGGCAGGACTTGCCGGACGGTGCTGATCGCGCTGGGCTACGTGTTGCACCAGCGGATCGCGCTGATCGCTGTTGATGAAGGTACTGAAGTGGATTTGCTGCCGGGGATCGTTCACCGTCGCAGCCCATTCGCACTCGACTTCAGCCCGCAGGCGCGCCAGTTCAGCTTCAAGCTGCGCGTTGAGGCTGAGTTTGTCATCGACAATCACGCTGCGCAGATAGTTGATACCGCCCTCCATACTTTCCAGCCACAGCGAGGTACGCTGCAATCGGTCACCGGTGCGGATATAGAACATCATGAAGCGGTCGAGGTACATGAGCAGAGTGTCGCGATCCAGATCCGCCGCCAGCAGATCGGCGTGACGTGGCTTCATGCCG
The DNA here is from genome assembly GCF_016625195.1 of Erwinia sp. S63. GTDB lineage: Bacteria > Pseudomonadota > Gammaproteobacteria > Enterobacterales > Enterobacteriaceae > Pantoea. The sequence continues at coordinate 58,505 of NZ_JACVUP010000011.1, read as the reverse complement.
CCGTTGCCGCATACGTACAGATTCCAGCCTTTTTCCGTCGCGATGATGCCGACATCTTTGCCCTGCGCCTCCGCACATTCGCGCGTGCAGCCCGAGACGCCAAACTTCATTTTGTGTGGCGTACGAATGCCCTTGTAGCGGTTCTCGAGCTCGATACCGAAGCCGAGGCTATCGCCGACGCCATAGCGACACCAGGTGCTGCCCACGCAGGTTTTTGCCATGCGCAACGCTTTGGCATACGCCTGGCCGGTCTCAAATCCGGCATCAATCAGCTGCGACCAGATGGCGGGCAGATCGTCGCGCTGAGCACCGAACAGGCCGATACGCTGCGAGCCAGTGATCTTGGTGTAAAGGTTGTACTGGCGCGCCACCGCACCGATCGCCATCAACCCTTCTGGCGTGATTTCACCGCCGGGCGAGCGTGGGATCACCGAGTAGGTCCCATCTTTCTGAATATTGCCGAGGAACAGATCGTTGCTGTCTTGTAGCGGCGCGAGCTGTGGCTTGAGCACATAATCGTTCCAGCACGAGGCCAGCAGCGAACCCACGGTGGGTTTACACACTTCACAGCCGTAACCCTGGCCGTATTTCGCCAGCAGCACATCGAAGGAGGTGATCTCTTCGACACGAATCAGGTGATACAGCTCCTGGCGTGAATAGGGGAAGTGCTCGCACAGGTGATTGTTGACTTCGATGCCCTGGCGGCTCAATTCAGCATTAAGCACCTGAGTGATCAGCGGAATGCAGCCACCGCAGCCGGTGCCGGCACGGGTTTCGCTTTTCAGCATCGCCACGGTGTGGCAACCGCCTTGCACCGCGTTGACGATATCGCCTTTGCTGACATCGAAACAGGAGCAGATCTGCGCGCTATCCGGCAGGGAATCGACTCCCAATACCGGCTTCTCGCCGCTGCCTGCGGGCAGAATCAAACCTTCGGGATTGTCGGGCAGTGCGATGTTGTTCAGCGCCAGCTGCAGCAGATTGCCGTAATCACTGGTATCACCCACCAATACTGCGCCGAGCAGCGTGCGGTTGTCTTCGCTGACAATCAGGCGTTTGTAAATGTGCTTTTGCTCATCAAGCCACATGTAGCTACGCGCGCCAGGCGTACGCCCATGCGCATCGCCAATGCCACCGACATCCACGCCCAGCAGCTTGAGTTTGGCGCTCATATCGGCGCCAGAGAAGGCATTTTCACGTCCCAGCAACGCATCGCTGGCGACCTGTGCCATTTTGTAGCCGGGCGCCACCAGGCCGAAAAGGCGGTTCTGCCAGGCCGCACACTCACCGACGGCATAAATCGCGGCATCACTGGTTTGGCAGCGGTCGTTAATGGCGATACCGCCACGCTGGCCGATTTCCAGACCACACTGTTTTGCCAGCTTGTCTTGTGGACGAATGCCAGTGGAGAACACGATGAAATCGACACCCAGCGAACTGCCATCGGCGAATTCCAGCGTCTTACCGCCTTTGGCGTGATGCACAATCTGCTGGGTGTTTTTGCCAGTATGCACGCGCACGCCCATCTGCTCGATCTTACGACGCAACTGCTCGCCGCCTTGCACATCCAGCTGTTCGGCCATTAATCCCGGTGCAAACTCAATAACGTGAGTTTCGATACCGAGATTTTTGAGCGCGCCCGCGGCTTCCAGGCCGAGCAATCCGCCACCTATCACCGCACCACGTTTTGTTCGGCGCGCACAGGCTTCAATGGCGTTAAGATCTTCGATGGTGCGATAGACAAAGCAGTCGCTGCCTTCAGCGCCTTTGATTGGCGGTATCCATGGATAAGAACCGGTGGCAAAAATCAGCGTGTCATAGTGCACCGCGCGACCGGTATTAGAGTGAATCAGTTTTTCGTCGCGGTTGAGCGTGATCGCCCGTTCACCGATCAGCAGCTTGACCTGATGTTTTTCGTAATAGCCGGGGCGAACCAGTGACAGCTCTTCAGCGGTGTGATGGGAGAAGTAGGCGGAAAGGTGGACACGGTCATAGGCGACGCGCGGTTCTTCACAAAAGACGGTAATGGCGAATTGGCCGGGCTCGGCTTTATCGATCAGTTCTTCTATAAAGCGGTGGCCGACCATGCCGTTGCCAATAATCACGACACTGTGCTTGCTCATGCTTGCCTCAAAAATTGCGGTATCTGCGCTTACGATAGCGCGCAATATCAGGCGCTTATTGATGCACATCAAGCGCACGGCTATATACCTATTTATAGGTATGTAATTGATTTTGAACGAAAATGATAAGTGGCTTATTTGGTTGGATATTGTGCAGCATCGGTCATTGTCGATATCGCCGTGAAATATCACTCGGGGCCGCCGATGATGACACCCGAAAAACCTATGACGCAGACGGAAAGATTTTCATGCTAGCTTAACCTGTGGCTTAAAACGGGAGGAAGGCATGGCGAATCGCACACTGAAGTGGATCAACAACCTGCGTCTGGCGGGCCAGCAGGGTCTGTGGCAGATGGAAATCAACGGCGGCAAAATAACGGCATTACGCCCCCAGCCACCGCAAATCACGCAGCAGGATGATGCGCTGGATGCCGAAGGAGGGCTGGCAAGTGCCCCATTTATCGAACCGCACATCCATCTCGACACCACGCAAACCGCCGGGCAGCCCGCCTGGAACCAATCCGGCACGCTGTTTGAAGGTATTGAACGCTGGGCCGAACGCAAAGCGCTGCTCAGTCACGAAGATGTCAAACAGCGCGCGCAGCAGACGCTGAAGTGGCAAATTGCCAACGGCATTCAGCATGTGCGCACTCACGTTGATGTTTCCGATCCCACACTCACCGCGCTGAAAGCGATACTGGAAGTAAAGGCGGAAATGACGCCATGGATCGATATCCAAATCGTGGCGTTTCCGCAGGAGGGGATTCTCTCCTATCCCAACGGCGAAGCCCTGCTGGAAGAGGCGCTGCGCCTCGGTGCTGATGTGGTCGGTGCCATCCCACATTTCGAGTTCACCCGTGAGTACGGCGTGGAATCGCTGCACAAAACCTTCGCGCTCGCTAACCGTTATGACCGCATGGTGGATGTGCACTGTGATGAGATCGATGATGAGCAGTCGCGCTTTGTCGAAACCGTGGCGGCACTGGCCCATCGTGATGGCAACGGCGAACGTGTGACTGCCAGCCACACCACGGCGATGCACTCCTACAACAACGCCTACACCTCGCGCTTATTCCGCTTGCTTAAGCTTTCAAAGATTAATTTTGTCGCAAATCCGCTGGTGAACATTCATTTGCAGGGACGTTTTGACAGCTATCCCAAACGCCGTGGTATCACGCGGGTGAAAGAACTGCTGGAAGCCGATATTAACGTCTGCTTTGGCCATGATGATGTGTTTGATCCCTGGTATCCGCTCGGCACCGCCAGCATGCTGCAGGTGCTGCATATGGGATTACACGTCTGTCAGTTGATGGGTTACGAGCAGATCGACAATGGCCTGAGCCTGATCACCACTAACAGCGCGAAGACGATGCAATTGCAGGATTACGGTCTGGCGGTGGGTGACCATGCCAGTCTGATTATTCTGCCGGCTGAGAGTGGCTTTGATGCGGTACGCAGACAAGTACCCGTGCGCTATTCGATCCGTCAGGGAAGCGTGGTGGCGGCAACGCAGCCCGCGACCAGCGAAATCTATTTAGGTGAGACGGAAGTCGTAACGTTCCGGCGATAATCGCTTCATAAAAAAAAGTGCGCATCACTGCGCACTCTCTTGTTACTGCACCTGGCAACAGAGGCGAACGTTCAGTGCGCCCCTGCATGTCACTGGTTAGTGCGTCACATGGCCGTGCTGGCGATGTTTCGTCACAAAGCCGAGCAGCACACACATCACAAACACCACGGCATACAGGCCATTGGCGGTAGAGAGCGCTGCATGTGCGCCGCCTTTCGCCACGATCGGGCCGGTAACCACGAAGGTCAGCATGGTGCCGACGGTGCCGCAGGTCAGGATAAAGTTCACCAGCTTCGGCGAAGAGACTTTGGTTTGCAGCGAACCGAGCGTGATGATGGTGGTGTAAATGGCGCTGGAGCTGAAGCCGAGAATCATGATGATCCAGTGCAGCATGCTGGCGTCGTTGGTGGTGACAAACCAGTACATTAAACCCGTCGCCAGTGCCGCCAATACCATCAGGATGCGCTGCAGATCGAAGAAGCGCAGCAGGAAGCTGAACACCCACATACCGACCATGTACGCGGTCCAGAAGTTACCCACCAATTGACCGGCTGCCGAAATATCCATACCCATCGATTTGGTTGCATACTCTGGCACCCAGGAGATAAAGCCTAGCTGACCGAGGATGTAGCACAGCGCCGCAATCGAGAGGAATAGCACGCCGATGCCCCATTTCTCTTTCTCGCCGCCTTGTACCGCTGCTTCGCTTTTCAGCTCCGGGAATTCCACCATCAGCGTCAGGACGAAGATCGCGATATAAATCACACCGATGCAGGCGTATACCCAATACCACGGCAGCATGCGAGCCAGTAACACACCAGCGATGATCGGGAAAATGGTACCGGCCATGCTGAAGAACGAGTCGGTAAAGAGCAGGCGCGAACCACGCTGACGGCCATCGTACAGATGGGTAATCAGGAAGGTACCGATCGACATGGTGATACCGCTGACCACACCGAGTACAAACATGCACAGCGAGAAGACGCTCAGGTTATGGCTGGTCATCAGGCCCGCCACCGCGAGGATCATCAGCACAAAGCCAAAAATCAGCTGGCGTTTCAACGGCACAATCACCATCAGCCAGGCGTTAAGGAATACCGCGACCAGGATACCGGCATTCAGGAAGGTGAAGGTGTTGCTCATTTCTGATATGGGCAACTGGAAATACTGGGCAATATTATCCAGTACCATACCGGTAACGATCACCAGCGCGCCGGTGAGCGCGTAGGAGAAAAAGCTGATCCAGGTAAGGCCAATGCGATTACGGTTTGTCATGTTCTGAACCTGTGAAGCGCCGGGATTGGCAAAAAGTGTCATGAATTGTAAATGCAACTGTGATCTTAATAAACAACGAGTGTAACGAGCGCGAAATATTTCATTAATAGTGTGATTTTCGTCACGCAAATGATTGCGCACCCTAAAAAGTATGACAATCGCAACATCAGCGTAAATATCGGTAAAACGCTGGCTCTTGTATAACTTGCTCTTTACAATCGATCTCGTTTTTGAGCTTGCACTCCATGGTAAGGAATCTTTCATGTTTAAACGTACTTTGACAGCGGCTGTCGCCCTGTTAGCGCTCTCTTCTGTATCCGCTACCGCTCTGGCAGCCAAAGGGGATACCCATGTGCTGCTCACCACCTCTGCGGGCAATATCGAACTCGAACTGAACAACCAGAAAGCCCCGGTTTCGGTGAAAAACTTTGTCGACTACGTCAACAACGGTTTCTACAACAACACTATCTTCCACCGTGTGATCCCGGGCTTTATGATCCAGGGCGGCGGTTTCACCACGGATATGCAGCAGAAGCAGACCGTGGCACCGATCAAGAACGAAGCCGACAACGGTTTGCGTAACCTGCGTGGCACTATCTCTATGGCGCGTACTGCAGATAAAGATAGTGCGACCAGCCAGTTCTTCCTCAACGTCGCGGATAACGCCTTCCTCGATCACGGTCAACGTGACTTCGGTTATGCGGTATTTGGTAAAGTTGTGAAAGGCCAGGATGTGATCGATAAGATTGCTCAGGTGCCAACCAAAGATGTCGGCCCGTACCAAAATGTGCCGTCAAAACCGATTGTTATCCTGTCTGCGAAAGTCCTGCCTTAATGAATTAACGCGCCGCTGCTCGCTGGCGCGTTCTGCTGCTCTCCGGCAAAGCTAAAATTTGCTCTTATACTTAGGGCAAATTGCTTGTCGGAGGCGCAATGACCAGCCAACTCACCGAAAAACAGAAAGCCACTCTATGGCAACAGCGTCGTATGGCCAGTTATCAGGCCAGCTGCCGTCTTGCCGGCTACGTACTCAGCGATATCAGCGCTGAGCAGCATGAAGAGCGACTTGAGTCACTAAGGAGGCAATATGGCGGATAACAGTCTGGCCGTGCGCGATCCCTATGTCTGGCACAACGACACGGTGCTGAAAAATCGTCTCGATATTCATGATGAAGCGCAGTTGCGTAAAGCAGAGCTGGCGTTTAGCGCGGCACGTCTGGCGACACTGGAACTCGGTCCGCGCAGTACCGGCATGCCGTGGTTATGCCACATTCATCGCACGCTGTTTCAGGATCTCTACAGCTGGGCGGGGGAGTTGCGTAGCGTCGATATCTGGCGTGATGAGACGCCTTATTGCCATTGCGAATACATCGAGAAAGAGGGCAATGCGCTGATGAGCGCGCTGGAAGATGAGCAACAGCTGACAACCCTGACGCAGGATGAGTTTGTCGCGCGGCTGGCGCACTATTATTGTGAGATCTTCGTATTACACCCGTTCCGCGCGGGCAATGGCCGCACGCAGCGCATTTTCTTCGAACAGCTGGCGCTGCATGCCGGTTACATGTTGACGTGGGATAAGCTGGAACGAGAAACGTGGCGTACCGCGCTGTTTGCTGGCGTGTCGGGCGACCTGGCACCGCTGACGACACAGTTTGCGAAAGTGGTGAGTCCCGCACGGTAAAATGCGTAGAATAGCGGCGGTTTGACTGGCCTGAGGGCACTATGCTGCTGTTAATTGATAATTACGACTCCTTCACCTGGAATCTCTACCAGTACTTCTGTGAGCTGGGCGCAGAAGTGCGCGTGGTGCGTAACGATGCCATCACGCTGGCGGAGATGGATGCGCTGCCGCTGACGCATCTGGTGATTTCACCCGGCCCCTGCACGCCGGATCAGTCCGGTATTTCTCTGGATGCCATCCGCCATTTTGCCGGTCGCTTACCGATTCTCGGTGTTTGCCTCGGGCATCAGGCAATTGCGCAAGCCTATGGCGCGCAGGTGGTGCGGGCTCGTCAGGTGATGCATGGCAAAACCTCTGTTATCCAGCACACCAGTCAGGGTGTGTTTCTCAACCTTAATAATCCGCTCACCGTCACGCGCTATCATTCACTGATTGTGGCGCGCGATACGCTGCCCGCAGAATTCGAAGTCACGGCCTGGAGCCTGCGTGATGGCGAGCCCGATGAGATCATGGGCTTTCGCCACCGCACTTTGCCGCTGGAAGGGGTGCAATTCCATCCTGAGAGCATCCTCAGCGAGCAGGGCCATCAGCTATTGGCTAATTTCCTCAACGCGTAACTTATGTTTGCCTTCGTGTGATTTTTTATGCATATTTTGTGATTATAATTTCACTTCAGCTCAATAAATAACCCAATGAGGTCGGCAATGGCAGCGGAAAAACTAGCGGTAACCCGAGAAACGTTCGATAATGTGATTTTGCCTGTTTATGCACCAGCGCAGTTCGTGCCGGTAAAAGGCAAGGGCAGCCGAGTCTGGGATCAGCAGGGCAAAGAGTATATCGACTTCTCCGGCGGTATCGCGGTGACTGCTTTAGGCCATTGCCACCCGGCGCTGGTGGAAACGCTTAAAAGTCAAGGCGAAACACTGTGGCACACCAGCAACGTGTTCACCAATGAACCGGCACTGCGTCTGGCGAGTAAACTGATTGCCGCGACCTTTGCCGATCGCGTTTTCTTTGGCAACTCCGGCGCGGAAGCTAACGAAGCTGCCTTCAAGCTGGCGCGTTATTACGCCTGCAAAAAACACAGCCCATTCAAAAGCAAAATCATCGCCTTCCACAACGCGTTCCACGGTCGTACCTTGTTTACCGTTTCCGTTGGCGGGCAGCCTAAATACTCCGACGGCTTTGGTCCAAAACCAGCGGATATCGTGCATGTACCGTTTAACGATCTGGATGCGGTAAAAGCGGTGATTGATGATCACACCTGCGCCATTGTTGTCGAGCCGATTCAGGGCGAAGGCGGTGTGGTGGCGGCAACTCAAGAGTTCATGCAAGGCCTGCGTGCACAGTGTGATGAGCATAAAGCGCTGCTGGTGCTGGATGAAGTGCAGAGCGGCATGGGCCGTAGCGGTAAGCTGTTCAGCTACGAACATTACGGCATCAAGCCAGACATCATCACCACTGCCAAAGCGCTGGGCGGCGGATTCCCGGTGAGTGCGATGCTGACCACCAATGAAATCGCTTCAGTGATGGCGCCCGGCGTGCACGGCACCACTTACGGCGGTAACCCGCTGGCCTGTGCGATTGCTGAAACGGCTCTGGACATCATCAACACCCCTGAAGTGCTGGGTGGCGTGGAAGCCCGTCGTCAGCAGTTCGTTGAGGCACTGCAGGCCATCGACAGCAAATTCGATCTGTTTAGTGAGATTCGCGGTAAAGGTTTACTGATCGGCGCGGCGCTGAAACCGCAGCACGCCAGCAAGGCGCGTGACATTCTCAACGCATCAGCCGCAGAAGGATTGATGATCCTGACTGCCGGCACCGATGTGATTCGTTTCGTGCCGTCGCTGGTGATCGAACCGACCGATATCGAAGAAGGCATGGCGCGTTTCGCTAAAGCCATTGAGAAAGTGCTGGCTGCCTGATTAGCTTTTCGGGCGCAGTACTTTGAGCCAGCGGCCATGATGTGGCCGCTGGCTCCATGCCAGTGAAGAGATGGTGTGCATCACGTTCAGGTGTTGCAGGATTCGCTTCACATGCTGCTCCACAATCGTCACCGGTCCCTCGTTCATATTCTCTGGCGCTTCCAGAATATTGCTGTCATTGCCTGGCCCGTCATACGCCAGTCGCTGCTGACAGCGCTGCAGCGCAATTTCACAGGATTGCAGATAACGCTCCGCCAGCTTCGGCGTCAGCATGGTGTGCTCACGCGCCAGAATCGTCATCGCGTTAATATGCTCCACAATGAACTGGCTGTGGGTGACCCACATGCGCATATCTTTCAGGTACTGTGCGTTAAAGCCTGGCTCGCTGGATGCCTGATTCAGTGAGTTGAACAGTGCATTGTGCGCCTGATTAACCTTCATGCGCTGATACGCCAGCTTTTCAGGAGACTGCTCCGGCCCAAGCAACATCCGCAAGGCTTCCTGATAAGCCTCCAGCGCATCATGCGCGTTGCTGCGCAGTAATCCGCTCTGCCACTGTGGCCACAGCCAGATCATGCCGGCAAAGGCGATCAGGCAGCCCATCAGCGTGTCCATCATGCGCGGCAACAGGAACTGAGCGCCGTTCAGCGACAATAGCTGGAGGGAATACACCGCCGTCACGGTAAAGCCAATCATCGACCAGCCGTAATACTTACGCGTCACCAGATAGCTGGCGAGGGTAATGGCCAGCATAAACAGCAGGGTGATCGATTCGGGCACTTCGAGCTGCAGCGAACCGGCGGCGATCAGCAATCCGGCAAAGGTCCCCAGCGCACGGTGCTGAATGCGAACCCGTGTGGCGCTGTAGCCATTCTGGCTGACAAACATAATGGTCATCAGAATCCAGTAGGGCTTGGGAATATTAAAGAACAGCGCCAGCGCACTGCCGAACATCAGCATCACCGAAATACGAGCCGCGGTGCGCAATGCAGCGGACTTTAGCGACAGATAGCTGCGCAGCGCCGGGAACAACGGCAAACGACGCTGGCGATCGGCCATCAGGTCACGGGTGTATAGCGGTTTCTGGGTGCGCAGCACGCGTGCGATGCGGCTGAAATGGTAATAGCAGAAGTTGCCCACCGGATTGTCGGGATGCTGGCGCGCAATTTTTTCCAGCGCGCCGAGCTGCTTCTCCATGTGGAAGCGATCGGGCAATTGATGATAGAGGATGGCATCGGCCAGCAGGCGCAGACGCGCAGAGATGGTTTTGGCATTCCAGCGGATCACCGCTTCGGCGTGACTCTGCTCCACCAGCTTTTGTACCTCTTCCGGCTGGTGCAGGCTCACCGAGATATGTTCCTGCAAATCAAGTGCCACCTGAAACGCGCGCGTCAGGCGTTTGTGGCTGTTATCACGGCTGGCTGACAGCATATGCATTTGCTGATAGCAGGTGGTGATCAGATCAACGGCTTTTTGCTGACGCGCCAGCAGCGGCGGCAGCGCTTTTTCCGGATCGGTGAGCTGCGTTAGCAGGGTGTATTTGGCATCGCAGTAATCCGCCAGCTCGCGATACAGCAGGCTGAGGGTTTCGCGCATTGGCTGCTCTTTCCACAGCCAAAACCAGAACCAGTTAAACAGGCCGTACCATAACGTGCCGCCGATATACAGCAGCGGCGGCACCCACATGGGCATGCGCCCCACCAGGCTGAGGCTAAAGATGGCGGCAATCAGTGTGGCGGGCAGCAAGCGACCGTGCAGCGGGCTGATTTCGCCGGTCACGCCTATCAGCAGCGGCAGCACGAACAGGATCAGCGGTAACGGAATTGCGTCACTGGTGAGAAATTGGATCAGAAAACTGGCGGTGGCAAACAGGGAGCCGCCGACAATCAGGCGTTTGAAGAAGCGTTTATGCGGGGTATCGAGACCCGCCATGTTGCAGCAGGCAGGCACTAAGGAGAACAGCAGGCCTTTTTGCAGATCGCCAAACAGCCAGCCAAGCGCGACAGGCAGGCACAGCACCAGCGTTTGCCGCAGTGCGTAGTTGACCTCAGGATGATAGATGATTCGGCGCCACATCAGCTCATCGTAAACAAAAACGGCGCGATGTTGCCATCACGCCGTGGGTGATAAGAAATTAGCGGGTGCCGTAGACGACGATGGTTTTACCGTGTGCGGAGATCAGGTTCTGATCTTCCAGCATTTTCAGGATACGACCCACGGTTTCGCGTGAGCAACCCACGATTTGACCAATCTCCTGACGGGTGATTTTGATTTGCATCCCGTCCGGGTGAGTCATCGCATCTGGTTGTTTAGCCAGATTAAGCAGCGTTTGCGCGATACGGCCCGTCACATCGAGGAAGGCAAGGTTGCCCACTTTCTCGGAGGTGACTTGCAGACGACGCGCCATTTGCGACGAGAGTCGCATTAAAATATCCGGGTTTACCTGAATCAGCTGACGGAATTTTTTGTAGGAAATTTCAGCCACTTCGCAGGCACTTTTCGCACGTACCCAGGCACTACGTTCCTGACCTTCTTCAAACAGGCCGAGTTCGCCGATGAAATCTCCCTGATTGAGGTAGGAGAGGATCATCTCTTTGCCTTCTTCATCTTTGATCAGAACCGCAACGGAACCTTTCACGATGTAGTACAGCGTTTCCGCTTTCTCACCCTGATGGATGAGCGTGCTTTTTGACGGATATTTGTGAATATGGCAATGGGACAGGAACCATTCGAGTGTAGGGTCTGTTTGCGGTTTGCCGAGAACCATTCGCTATTATCCTCTGTTGTAATCGTGCCCAAAATACAGGGGGCAGTTTTCCCTGTCAGGCGGTGTAATCGTCGAGCGTTTCCAGTAAAGGAAAATTATTTCCGGGTGATTCTTAAGCTACGCTTTTGATTCTTCCCGCCTTCGTCTGTGATGACGAAAATATTTTCAGCACTGTTTGTAGCACAGCTTTTGCAAGCTGTCTTCTGTTGTCTCGCTTCAGCAAAGGGCAGATGTGTCTGGATTGCTGTTTATCAAGTGAAAGCGTACTCTGGCGGCAAAACCGCCACTTCAGGAGAAAGAATAATGCAGGCACGAGTGAAATGGGTGGAAGGGCTGACCTTTCTCGGAGAATCCTCATCAGGCCATCAGGTATTAATGGACGGCAACTCAGGCGACAAAGCGCCAAGCCCGATGGAGATGGTTTTGATGGCAGCAGGCGGCTGTAGCGCGATTGACGTGGTATCGATCCTGCAGAAAGGTCGAAATGATGTGGCTGACTGCGAGGTGAAACTCACCTCCGAGCGCCGTGAAGAAGCGCCACGTATTTTTACGCAAATCAACCTGCATTTCATCGTTAGCGGCACAGCGCTAAGCGATAAAGCGGTGGCGCGGGCTGTCGATCTGTCGGCGGAGAAGTACTGCTCGGTGGCGATCATGCTCGGCAATAGTGTGAAAATGACGCACAGTTACGAAGTGATTGAGCGATAGCATCAGCGGGCGGCCAAATGGCCGCCGCTACAGAATTTCTGGATTATTCAATCCGTTTACCTTCAATCAGCCGCTGCACCAGTGGCGTCATGATCAACTCCATCGCCAGCCCCATTTTGCCGCCCGGCACCACCAGCGTGTTCATATGTGAAATGAACGAGCCCTGGATCATCGCCAGCAGGTAGGGGTAAGCAATGCCTTCCAGTCCACGGAAGTGAATCACCACAAAACTTTCATCGAGTGAAGGAATTTCACGTGCGGCAAACGGGTTAGACGTATCCACCGTTGGCACGCGCTGGAAGTTGATGTGGGTGCGTGAGAACTGTGGCGTGATGAAGTTGATGTAATCCTCCATTGAACGCACCACCGAATCCATCACCGCTTCACGGGAATGGCCGCGCTCACTGGTGTCGCGCACCAGTTTTTGAATCCACTCCAGGTTGACGATCGGCACCACACCGACCAGCAAATCGACATGCTCGGCGACGTTATGCTGCTGCGTCACCACGCCACCGTGCAATCCTTCATAAAACAGCACATCGGTGTTTTCCGGCAGCGGCTGCCAGGGCGTAAAGGTGCCGGGCACTTGATTCCAGGGTACGGCTTCATCGTAGGTGTGCAGATATTTGCGTGATTCACCCAGCCCGGTTTTGCCGTAATGCTTAAACGTCTGTTCCAGCAGCCCGAAGTCATTCGCTTCCGGACCAAAATAGCTGATGTGACGGCCCAGATCGCGCGCCTTACGGATCGCCATATCCATTTCTGGACGGGTATAACGGTGAAAACTGTCACCTTCCACCTCGGCAGCATGCAGATTCAGCTGCTGGAAAATCTTACGGAAGGCGAGGCTGGTGGTGGTGGTACCGGCACCGCTGGAACCGGTCACGGCAATGATTGGATGCCTGGCTGACATAACAGAACTCCCTGTGAAGTCGGGCGATGAGCATTGTTACCACGAATTACTGCGCGGTGCATTAACCGCGAAATTCGCCTTTCGGCATAATGTTGACGGATTCGTGCAGTTCCGACCACACCAGGACGACGTCCCCGCGTTCCAGCTGGCGGCGCACGTCAGCCACTTTCTGTTCCAGGCTGCGCTCCTGCTCGCCGTAGTCGGTGCCTTCGCGCAGCACGAAGGTTTCAATCAGGTTTTCCAGTGTTGCGACTTCAAGTTCTTGCCAGGGAATAATCACGATCATACATCCAGATAAGTTGAGAGCCAGTCAGGCACGCGTTGTTCCAGCCACATTTTCGGCTTCATTAACGTACCGCCGACAAAGCCAACGTGACCGCCTTTCTGAGTCAGCTGATATTCAATCGAGGGCGACAGTTGCTCCGGCTGCGGGATCACCGCATCGGTCATAAAGGGATCGTCTTTAGCATGGATGATCAGCAACGGCTTACGCACCCCCGTGAGCAAGGGCATGGCGCTGGCACGTCGATAATAGTCGTTGGCATCCAAAAAACCGTGCGCGCGTGCGGTAATCGCATCATCAAACTCACGAATACGGCGAAAGGCACGCAGCTGGCTCAGTTCAACCGGCAGCGTGCCGGGCCAGGCCAGCAGTTTGCGCGTGGCATTCTGTTTCAGCTTGGTCAGCAAATAGTGCTGATAGAAACGAGAGAAGCCGGCATCGAGCTTTTCGCTGCAGGGTTCGAGCGCAAAGGGAGCCGAAATCGCGACGGCTGCATCCACCGGCACATCATTCCCCTGCATGCCCAATAAATAGGCCAGCATATTGCCACCGAGTGAAACGCCCACTGCTGCAGTAGGTACCGTGCCCCATTCGCGCTGCAGCCAGTGCAGGAAAAAAGTCGCGTCTTCGGTTTCACCGGAATGATAGATGCGCTCCAGACGATTCGGCTCGCCGCTGCAGCCACGGAAGTGCATCACCACTGCCAGCCAGCCACGCGCCTGGCACGCCTGCATCAAGCCATGAGCGTACGGGCTGCGGAAGCTGCCTTCCAGGCCATGGAACATCACCATACGCGGCTTGTGGCGTGCCTGTGCCGGGTCTTCGCTCCACGCGAGATCGACAAAATCGCCGTCCGGCAGGTCAAGTCGCTGCCAGTGCGGGCGCAAGGTTACGCGCCGACGCAGTATGCGCGGCAGCAGTGTTTGCAGATGCGCGTTACTGAATCCGCGCAGCGGTGTAAATCGCTCGCCGTTCAGGCGATCAAAATAGCTTGGGTAAAGGCTTGTCTGATGCATAACTCGCTGATAGCTTCGATGGGTTGTCCGCTTTACTGGGTGAGGAGCACCCGAATATACATGGAACTGAGTCTTTTTTTATCAATGTTGGGTTTTCTTTGGGTCGCTGCCATCACGCCAGGGCCCAATAATATGTTACTTACCGCCTCAGGTGCTAATTTTGGCTTCCTGCGCACCATCCCGCTGCTCATTGGTATCATGATTGGTATGCAAGTCATGTTGCTGATGGTGGCATTTGGCATCGGCGGTTTGATCCTGCTTTATCCCTCTCTGCATCTGGTGCTGAAGATTGCCGGTAGTCTCTATCTGCTGTGGCTGGCGTGGAAAATCGCCACCGCCGAGTACGAGAAGCTGGAGACTGAAGATGCCAACGTCAAGCAGATGCCGTTCTGGCAGGGTGGCCTGTTACAGCTGATCAACCCAAAAGCCTGGCTGATGGCGTTGGGTGCGGTAGCCAGCTTTAGCCTGGCGGGCGATGCGTATCTGCATTCGGTGATCGCCATCAGTATCGGTATGGCGCTGGTCAATGTGGTATCCGGTGTCATCTGGATGGGATTCGGTTCGCTGATTGGCCGTCTGTTGCGCAGCCCGCGCGCGTGGAAAATCTTCAACCTGGCGATGGGTGCGCTCACTGCCGCCTGTGTGCTGCTGATCTGGCGTTGAGTTAGCTGGAGGCGCGTTCAACGCGCTTCCAGGGTAACACCTCACGCACCACTTCACTGTGCGGCTGGCGGATGCGGTTCAGTAACAGCTGAACACTGCGCGCGCCCAGCCGATTCATTGGTTGTTCGATGGTGGTCAGCGGTGGATTGAGGCTGTTGGTGAAGGGAATGCCATCAAATCCCACCACCGCAAGATCTTCCGGAATGCGTAATCCGGCTTCCAGCGCGGCGTGGATCACGCCGACGGCCAGCACATCCGATACCGCAAACACGGCGTCCGGTCGCTCCGGCAGCGCCAGCAGTTCACGCAGTGCGGCACTGCCCGCTTCACACGAAATGTTTTCCGCGTAAGCCACGCCACCCCAATTCAGTTCCAGCTGCTCCAGCGCTTCGCGATAGCCACTTTCACGCTGATGGGAATAGAGATAGCGCATATCACAATTCACCAGTGCGATACGTCTGCGACCTTTGCTGGCCAGATAGCGCACGGTTTCAAACGCCGCTTCTTTATTATCAATGGTGACACTTGAGGCGGGAATGGCCGGATCGTATTCGGCGCATTGCACCCAGGGTGCGTCACCAATCAAACCTTTTAACTGCTGCAAACAGGCGGCGGCATCCATGGTGATCACGCCATCAACCACTTTACCGCTTAACAACGCCAGATAAGCGGCTTCGCGTGGCAGTTGTGACGCCGAATTGCACAGCAAGATGTGATAACCCTGCGCTTCGGCTTCAGCTTCAATGCCTTGCACCACGCGTGAGCAGAAGGGATTAGTGATGTCTGAAATTAACACCAGCAACATATGACTCTGGGCAGTACGCAGCTGGCGGGCCAGCAGATTAGGCTGATAGTCACAGTGATTGATGGCCGCCAATACTTTCTCTCGCGTATCTGTACGCACGCCGGGATGCTGGTTCAACACCCGAGAAACCGTGGCTTTAGACACGCCAGCAAGACGGGCAACTTTCTCAATCGACATGGATTTCAGTACCGCCAGTAGAGGTGAAAATCAGAAGCCTATCAATAACACAGTCGTTATGTGAGCGTGTGACATATTTCCGTCTTTACGCCTTCTTTGCATTTGCGCATTTCGCATAGCCTTGCCCGATGTTGATCTAAGAACGGATTTTCATTAGGGATAATTTTTAATTCCTTTATGAAATTACCGCCGCTGGAGAAACTGCCGTCACGACATAACATTGGGGTGAATGATGATGGCAGTGAAAAAAACAATAACAGCAGTGGCGGCAGCATTGGCCCTGATGGCGTTTCAGGCGCAGGCGGTGAATGTCACCGTGGCGTATCAAACCTCGGCGGAACCGGCCAAAGTGGCGCAGGCCGATAACACCTTTGCCAAAGAGAGCGGCGCGACTGTGGATTGGCGCAAGTTCGACAGCGGTGCCAGCGTACTGCGCGCATTGGCGTCTGGCGATGTGCAGATCGGCAATATTGGTTCCAGCCCGCTGGCGGTCGCCGCAACACAGCAACTGCCTATCGAGGCTTTCCTGCTGGCGTCACAGCTCGGTAATTCCGAAGCGCTGGTGGTCAAAAAATCCATCACCAACCCGAAGGATCTGATCGGCAAACGTATCGCCGTGCCTTTCATCTCCACGACTCACTACAGCCTGCTCTCTGCGCTCAAGCATTGGGGCATTAAACCCTCGCAGGTGCAGTTAGTGAACCTGCAGCCGCCTGCGATTATTGCGGCGTGGAAACGCGGTGATATCGATGGGGCTTACGTCTGGTCACCGGCGGTGAACGAGCTGGAAAAAGATGGCACGGTGCTGACCGACTCATCTCAGGTCGGTAAATGGGGATCGCCGACGCTGGATGTGTGGGTGGTGCGCAAAGATTTCGCCCAGCAGCATCCGGAGATCGTCACCGCCTTTGCCCGCAGCGCGATTGAGGCACAGCAGGCGTATATCACCAATCCAGAGCAGTGGCTCAAGCAGCCCGATAATCTCAGCAAGCTGTCGCGTTTGAGCGGCGTGCCGGAAAGCGATGTGCCGGTGCTGGTGCAGGGCAATACCTACCTGACCGCACAACAGCAGGTGGAGCAGCTGGGTAAACCGGTGAATAAAGCGATTGTTGATACCGCGCACTTCCTGAAAGAGCAGGGCAAAGTGCCGGATGCCGCTAACGATTACAGCAGCTACGTCACCACGCGCTTTGTCGCGCCTTTAGCGAAATAACGGAGGCCGTATGCTCAGCATCACCAATTTGAATGCACGTTACGCCGGACAACCCGCGCTGCAGGATATCAACCTGCAGCTGGATCAACGCGACCTGCTGGTGGTGCTGGGACCGTCAGGCTGTGGCAAAACCACCTTACTGAACTTGATCGCCGGATTCCTGCCGCTGGAGTCAGGCAGTATCACGCTGGATGGCAAAGCGGTAAATGGACCGGGCGCAGAACGCGGCGTGGTGTTTCAGAACGAAGGGCTACTGCCGTGGCGTAACGTGATTGATAACGTGTCATTTGGTTTGCAACTGGCAGGCATGGATAAGGCAGAACGCCACGCCATCGCCCGCCGCTTAATCCGCAAAGTTGGGCTGGAAGGTGCGGAAAAGCGTTTTATCTGGCAGCTCTCTGGGGGTCAACGTCAGCGCGTGGGGATTGCGCGTGCGCTGGCGGCTGATCCTCAGTTGCTGCTGTTAGATGAACCCTTTGGTGCGCTGGATGCTTTTACCCGTGAACAGATGCAAACCCTGCTGCTGACGCTATGGCGGGATACCGGCAAACAGATTTTGCTGATTACCCACGACATTGAAGAAGCGGTGTTTCTTGCCAGTGAACTGGTGCTGCTTTCGCCGGGGCCAGGTCGCGTGGTGGAGCGCATCAAACTCGATTTTGGCCAGCGTTTCGCCGCCGGCGAGCCGTGCCGCAGTATCAAATCCGATCCGGCTTTTATCGAACGCCGTGAATATGTGTTGAACCAGGTCTTTTCCCTGCGGGAGGCGTTTGTATGAGCGCGGTGATTGATGAGAAAACCCAGACTCGCCGACGCACGTTGCGCTGGCCTTTTTTACCGCAGTTTTCACTGAGCTTGCTGAGTGTAGCCGTGCTGCTGCTGGTGTGGTGGGGCGTGACGGCGCTCAATTTGGTGGCACCGCTGTTTCTGCCGCCACCCCAGCAGGTGCTGCAAAAGTTACTGCTGATCGCCAGCCCGCAAGGCTTTATGGATGCGACCCTATGGCAGCACCTGGGCGCCAGCCTGACGCGCATGCTGGTGGCGCTGTTTTTTGCCGCGTTGATTGGCATCCCGGTGGGGATTGCAATGGGCCTGAGCCCGGCGATTCGTGGGCTGCTCGATCCGCTGATTGAACTTTATCGTCCGGTGCCGCCATTGGCCTATTTGCCGCTGATGGTGATTTGGTTTGGCATCGGCGAAACCTCGAAAATCTTACTGATCTATCTGGCGATCTTCGCGCCGGTGACGCTGTCGACGCTGGCAGGGGTGAAAAACGCTCAGCAGGTGCGGATTCGCGCTGCGCAGGCACTAGGCGCTTCACGCTGGCAGCTACTGCGCTTTGTCATACTGCCGGGCGCATTGCCTGAAATCCTTACCGGTTTACGCATTGGCCTCGGCGTGGGTTGGTCGACGCTGGTGGCCGCCGAACTGATTGCCGCCACGCGAGGGCTCGGCTTTATGGTGCAGTCGGCGGGCGAGTTTCTTGCCACCGATGTGGTACTGGCCGGTATCGCAGTGATTGCCTTAATCGCCTTTAGTTTAGAACTGGGTCTGCGCGCCTTGCAGCGCCGTCTGACACCCTGGAATGGAGAACAGCAATGAACGAACGTGTCACCTTTACCGCGCTGGGCCCGTATATCGGTGCGCAGGTCAGCGACCTCGATCTCAGCCGCCCGTTAAGCGACGCGCAGTTTGAGCAGCTTTATCATGGCCTGCTGCGCCATCAGGTGTTGTTCCTGCGCAATCAGGTGATCACGCCGGAACAGCACCGTGCGCTGGCGATTCGCTTTGGTGATTTGCACATCCATCCGGTGTATCCACACGCAGAAGGAGTGGAAGAAATTATCGTGCTGGATACCCATCAGGATAATCCACCGGATAACGATAACTGGCACACCGATGTGACCTTTATTGAAACGCCGCCGGCGATTGCGATTTTAGCGTCTAAGCTGCTGCCGGAGAGCGGTGGCGATACGTTGTGGTCAACCGGCATTGCGGCCTATGAAGCGTTGTCCGAACCGTTTAAGCAACTGCTGAGCGGCTTGCAGGCGGAGCATGATTTTAAGAAATCGTTCCAGGAGTATAAGTACCGCAAGACGGAAGAAGAGCATCAGCGCTGGCAGCAAGCGGTCGCCAAACACCCGCCGGTGCAGCATCCGGTGATTCGTACCCATCCGGTGAGCGGGCGCAAGGCGCTGTTTGTCAATGAAGGTTTCACTACGCGGTTACTGGGATTGAGCGAGAAGGAGAGTGAGGCGCTGCTGAATTTCCTGTTCTGGCACACGGCGAAACCGGAGTTGCAGGTGCGTTGGCGCTGGCAGGAGAATGATGTGGCGATCTGGGATAACCGCGTGACGCAGCATTATGCGAATGCCGATTACTATCCGGCGCGGCGAGTAATGCATCGGGCGACGGTGTTAGGGGATGTTCCGTTTTAAAAGAGTGCGATGGTAAACCAGGTCGGCCTAAATGCCGACCTGTCAGCAGTAGTTGAACAAGAATACCGGACTTACAACAGACGCTGAGCATCCACGAAATGCGCACCAGACATACTTGCCTGACAGCAGAAGCTGAACAAGAATGCTGGCCTTCCAGAGATGCGAATCCTGCCTGCTGATCTTACAGCAGGCACTCACCCTGCAGGGGTAGCATGGATGCTGAACGCTAACTCGCCAGCATCTGTTCCAGCTGTTCCTGGGCATCCAGCCAGGCCATTTCAACATCTTCCAGCGCGGACTTGCTTTCGGCCTGACGTTGCAGCGCCGAGGTCAGATCCGCTTTACGGCTCTGATCGTAAATGGCACTGTCAGAGAGTTGCGCTTCTGCTTCGCTGAGCTGGCTCTGCCACTTCGCCATCTGCTTCTCTAACTTCTCGATCTCTTTACGCAGCGGCTGGGTTTGCGCGCGCAACTCGGCATCGCGGCGTTTCTGATCTTTACGTGACTGGGCGCTGTTCGCATTGTCCTGCTTTGGCGTGGCATCCTGCTGGGCCTGCTGCTTTTGCAGATCGCTCAGCCACTGCTGGTAATCATCCAGATCGCCTTCAAACACATCGACTTTGCGGTCATGCACCAGATAGAGATCGTCGGTGGTGGATCGCAATAAATGACGGTCATGCGACACCACCACCAGTGCGCCTTCAAAATCAATCAGCGCTTCAGTCAGTGCCTGACGCATATCGAGATCAAGGTGGTTAGTCGGTTCATCGAGCAGTAGCAGGTTCGGGCGTTGCCAGACGATCAGCGCCAGCACCAGGCGCGCTTTTTCTCCGCCCGAGAAGCGCTCGGTGATTTCACTGACTTTGTCGCCCTGGAAGCCGAAGCCGCCCAAATAATCACGCAGCTGCTGTTCCAGCGTTTGCGGTGCAATGCGGGCCAGATGCTGCAACGGCGATTCGTCAGCGCGCAGATACTCCAGCTGATGCTGAGCGAAGTAGCCAAGCTTGATGCCTTTTGCCAGGCCGACTTTGCCATCCAGCGCTTCAATCTCACCTGCCAGCAGTTTGATCAGCGTTGATTTACCCGCGCCGTTACGGCCGAGTAAACCAATACGTGAACCCGGCACCAGATTGAGTTTGATGGCATCAAGAATGATGCGTTCGCCGTAACCCGCCGTGACTTTCTCCATTTTCAGCAGGGGATTCGGCAGGCTTTCTGGCGCGCGGAAGCTGAAACTAAACGGGTTATCGACGTGAGCCGGCGCAATCAGCTCCATGCGCTCCAGCATCTTGATGCGGCTCTGCGCCTGTTTGGCCTTGGTGGCCTGAGCGCGGAAGCGATCGATGTACTTTTGCAGGTGCTGTACTTTTTCCTGCTGGCTCTGGAACAACGCCTGCTGCTGCGCCAGTTTGGCGACGCGCTGGCGTTCGAACGAGCTGTAGTTGCCGGTGTATTCGAACATCGTTTGCTGTTCGATGTGGATAATCTTATCCACCACCGGATCAAGGAAGTCACGGTCATGCGAAATCAGGATCAGCGTGCCTTCGTAGCTTTTCAACCAGCGCTCCAGCCAAATCACCGCATCGAGATCTAAGTGGTTGGTGGGTTCATCCAGCAGCAGTAGGTCGGAACGACACACCAGCGCCTGGGCAAGATTGAGGCGCATACGCCATCCGCCGGAGAAATCACTCACCGGCCGCATTAATTGTTCCTGGCTAAAGCCCAATCCGTGCAGCAGGCTGGAGGCGCGCGCATGTATGCTCCATGCCTGAATCGCATCCAGCTTGCCGTGCAGCAGCGCAATGGCGTTACCGTCGTCTTTTTCGTTGGCTGCTGCTAATTCAGATTCGAGCTGACGATATTCGCGGTCGCCGTCGATAACATATTCCAGCGCGGCCTTACTGAGAGCCGGGGTTTCCTGATTAACCCACGCCAGCGCCCAACTGCTGGGAAAGGTGAAGTTGCCTGCATCACTGCTGATTTCGCCCTTCAGTAGCGACAGCAGCGTGGATTTTCCACAGCCGTTTTTGCCCACCAGACCGACTTTTTGGCCGGGATTAATGGTGGCTGTTGCGTTATCCAGCAGCACGTTAGTGCCGCGGCGTATTTGTAATGCGGAAAAGACAATCATAAGCGCCGTATCGTCAGAATATGTTAATTTATCGGCAACATAATTCAATAATGGTTAGTTGCGTCGAGCATGGTAGCGGAATTCCGCTGCGGTGACGACGCTTTGGAGGGGAACGATGTCGCAGCCACCTAAAATATTGCTGCTTTACGCCCATCCGGAAACACAGGATTCGATTGCCAATCGGGTTTTGCTGCAGTCGGCTATGGAACTGGACCACGTCACGGTGCACGATTTATACGCCCACTATCCGGATTTTTTCATTGATATTCATTACGAGCAGCAGCTGCTGCGCGAACACCAAATCATCGTTTTCCAGCATCCGTTGTATACCTACAGCTGCCCGGCTTTGCTGAAAGAGTGGCTGGATCGCGTGTTGTCGCGCGGGTTTGCCAGTGGCCAGGACGGGAATGCGCTGGAGGGCAAGTACTGGCGCAGCGTGGTGACCACCGGAGAACCGGAAACCGCGTATCACCATAACGGCCTGAATCGTTATCCGATGAGCGACATCATGCGTCCGTTTGAGCTGACGGCGCAGATGTGTCGTATGCACTGGATGACGCCGATGGTGATCTATTGGGCTCGCCGTCAGACGCCAGAAGTGATGCGTAATTATGCGCACGCCTACCGCGATTGGCTCTCTTCACCCTTGCCGCAGGGAGTGGTGTGATGGAAGGACAAACTTTACTGACGGCTGGCGTCATTTACCTGGTTGCAGCGGTGATTGTGGTGCCGATTGCGGCACGTCTTGGCATTGGCGCGGTGCTGGGTTATCTGCTGGCGGGTATTGCTATCGGCCCGTGGGGACTCGGGTTTATTAGTGACGTCGATGAGATTCTGCACTTCTCAGAACTCGGCGTGGTGTTCCTGATGTTTATCATCGGGCTGGAGTTGAATCCCGCCAAGCTTTGGGCGTTAAGACGTTCAATCTTTGGTGTGGGCGCTGCGCAAGTATTGGTTTCTGCCGCGATTCTCGGTGTGCTGCTGTGGCTGACCCACTTTAGCTGGCAGGCCGCGGTGATCGGCGGGATTGGCCTGGCAATGTCTTCGACGGCTATGGCACTGCAGTTGATGCGCGATAAAGGCATGAATCGCAGTGAAGCGGGTCAGCTCGGCTTCTCGGTGCTGCTGTTCCAGGATCTGGCCGTCATCCCCGCATTAGCCCTCGTGCCGCTGCTGGCCGGTGGCGACAGTGGCCATGTTGACTGGCTGAAAGTGGGCATGAAGGTGCTGGCGTTTGCTGGCATGCTGGTGGGCGGCCGTTATCTGCTGCGTCCGATTTTCCGCTTTATCGCCGCTTCCGGTGTGCGTGAAGTATTCACGGCGGCTTCATTATTACTGGTGCTGGGCTCGGCGCTGTTTATGGATGCGCTCGGGCTGTCGATGGCGCTCGGCACCTTTATCGCCGGTATCCTGCTAGCAGAGAGTGAATATCGCCACGAGCTGGAAGTGGCCATCGAACCCTTCAAAGGTTTGTTGCTGGGGCTGTTCTTTATTTCCGTCGGTATGGCGCTGAATCTGGGCGTGCTCTATACCCATATCGCGGAGATTATCCTTGGCGTGGTGATTCTGGTGGCGGTGAAAACGCTGGTGCTGTATGTGCTGGGCCGCATTTACGGGTTACGAAGTTCTGAACGACTGCAGTTTGCGGGGGTGCTCAGCCAGGGCGGTGAGTTTGCCTTTGTGCTGTTCTCGGCAGCCTCGTCGGCCAAACTGTTTAGCGGCGATCAACTCCCACTGTTATTGGTGACGGTGACGCTGTCGATGATGACCACACCGCTGCTGATGCAGGGCGTGGATAAAATTCTCGCGCGGCGTTTCAACGAGCCCGATGATGACAGTGAAAAGCCGTTTGTCGAAGACGATCAACCGCAGGTGATTGTGGTGGGCTTTGGGCGTTTCGGTCAGGTGGTTGGTCGTTTACTGATGGCCAATAATAAACGTATTACCGTGCTGGAACGTGATATCTCCGCCGTAAGCCTGATGCGTAAGTATGGCTATAAGGTTTACTATGGTGATGCCACTGAGCTTGAGCTGTTACGTGCGGCTGGCGCGGAGAATGCGCAATCCATCGTGATTACCTGTAACGATCCCGAAGATTCGATGACCATTGTGCATCTCTGCCAGCAGCATTTCCCACAGCTGGAAATTCTGGCGCGTGCGCGGGGACGTGTAGAAGCGCATGAGTTGTTGCAGGCTGGCGTGACGTTGTTCTCACGTGAAACCTTCTCCAGTGCGCTGGAGTTAGGGCGCAAGACGCTGATCTCATTGGGGATGCATCCGCATCAGGCACAGCGCGCGCAGCAGCATTTCCGTCGCCTCGATATGCGCATGCTGCGTGAGCTGGTGCCCAGTCATGATGACAGTTCGCAGGTTTCACGCGTGCGTGAAGCGCGTCGCGAGCTGGAGGACATCTTCCAGCGCGAAATGCAGCATGAAAAACGCCAGATTGACGGTTGGGATGACGAGTAGGACTACACTTAACATATCCGTTGCTTAATAGCGGGCAGGAAAGAGTATGCGTAAACGTTTTATTGCTGGTGCGGTATGTCCGCAATGTCAGGAAAAAGACACGCTGGCGTTGTGGCGTGAGAACAATGTCGAAGTGGTGGAGTGCGTTCAATGCGGCCACCAAATGCGCGAAGCGGATAAACAAGTTCGCGATAAGGTGCGCAGCAATGAGCAAGTGATTGGCATTTTTCATCCTGAGTAGCGGAATGGCGCAGCTTTTTTTAAGCTTAAACTTACAGCGGGATTGAATTCCGCTACAATCGGCGCCATTAACGCTGAGCAGTATGCAGCAACACATTTGTTGGCATCCTCAGTCTTGAACCTTTCTGGTTGGTTATTGCACGAAATAGACCAATGAGACGGGATCTCAGTTCTCAACGGTTAGGAGATATCATGAAAGTAGCAAAAGACCTGGTGGTGAGCCTGGCGTATCAGGTTCGTACCGAAGACGGTGTGTTGGTTGACGAGTCACCGGTGAGTGCACCGTTGGACTATCTGCACGGTCATGGTTCCCTGATTTCTGGTCTGGAAAAAGCGCTGGAAAACCATGCGGTAGGCGATAAGTTTGATGTGCATATCCCAGCAAACGACGCTTACGGTCAGTACGATGACAACCTGGTTCAGCGTGTGCCAAAAGACGTGTTCATGGGCGTGGACGAACTGCAGGTTGGCATGCGCTTCCTGGCAGAAACCGATCAGGGTCCAGTGCCGGTTGAAATCACTGAAGTGGAAGACGAGCACGTTGTGGTTGATGGTAACCACATGCTGGCGGGTCAGAACCTGAACTTCAACGTGGAAGTGGTAGCGATCCGTGAAGCAACGGAAGAAGAAATCGCACACGGCCACGTGCACGGCGCAGATGGTCATCATCATGACCACGATCACGACCATGGTCACGATCACGGCCAGGGCGGTTGTGGAACTGGCGGTTGCGGCTGCAGCCACTAAGTTCTGCGTTGAACTTCAAAAGGCCACCTTCGGGTGGCCTTTTGTTTTAATAGTGTGGCGGCGGCGTCTCTTCTGACTGCGAGGCAATCGGTGATGGCGTGGCGGCTTTCACTTTATCTACCAGCAGGCGTACCTGTTCGCGCATCCTGCTCATCTCCAGTTCGTGCTGAGTCACCGTCAAATTGAGCTGATCAATGGTGTGCTCCTGAAAAGCCAGCTTGCTCTCCAGCGCCTCAAGGCGTTGTTCCCACTCTTCATGTTGCATCATCTCTTCTCCTGTTACGGTGCTGCGCCTGGCGCGTATCGGGCGTGATTCTACGGTCTTTGACGCCAGAATCACCCGATTTTTAACCTTTATGGGGCTCAGCGGTTGAAAACGGCGCTAATGCCTTCATCTCTGGTGAAACTTCCTGATGCAAAAAAGGTCGGATGTTAAGCGGGTAATTACGTTGTGGGAGTGTTCGCCGCTGCCACGTAAAGTTATAGTGTGGGCCACTGTCCGCAATGATTCCCGAGGTTTTGATGCTTCGGTTTTGGAGAAAGGATGAAATCACTGTTTAAAGTCACATTGTTAGCTACCACCATGGCCATCGCGCTGAATGCACCGCTGGCAATGGCAGCAGAAACCGCTGCGGCTCCGGCTGACGCTGCTCAGGCAGCACCGCAGGCACCGAAAAATGCTGCCTTCAAAAACGAAGACCAGCAGTCAGCTTATGCGCTGGGTGCCTCTTTGGGTCGCTACATGGACAACTCTCTGAAGGAACAAGAGAAACTGGGCATCAAACTGGACAAAGATCAGCTGATTGCTGGTGTTCAGGATGCATTCGGTGGCAAGAGCAAGCTGTCTGATCAAGAGATCGAACAGACCCTGCAAGCCTTCGAAGGCCGCGTGAAAGGCGCTGCACAGGCGAAGATGGAAAAAGACGCGAAAGAGAACTCTGACAAGGGTACCGCTTACGCTGACAAATTCGCCAAAGAAAAAGGCGTGAAGAAAACTGAATCTGGCTTGCTGTATCAGGTTGAGAAAGAAGGCACCGGTGACGCACCTAAAGACAGCGACACCGTAGTCGTGAACTATAAAGGTACGCTGATCGACGGTACCGAGTTCGACAACTCTTACACCCGTGGCGAGCCACTGTCATTCCGTCTCGACGGCGTGATCCCAGGCTGGACCGAAGGTCTGAAGCACGTGAAGAAAGGCGGCAAGATCAAGCTGGTGATCCCACCGAACCTGGCTTACGGCAAAAATGGCGTTCCGGGTATTCCGGCCAACTCAACACTGGTATTTGATGTTGAGCTGCTGGATATCAAGCCAGCGCCAAAAGCGGATGAAAAAGCGCAGGCTCCGGCCGCTGCTGATAAGAAAGCGCAGTAAGTTGCACTCTCTTTTCACGCCGCCTTCGGGCGGCGTTTTCATTTCTACACCCTGACAAAGCTCTGGCTAAACCTCCCGACATTTGCCAGACTAGCGCCTGCACAACTATCACAATATGAGTCTGCCCCAAAGCTGTCGAGACAGGCTCCAGCCATTTAGGGTAATGTCTTCGATGTCTAATCCATTCAATCCCGGTGAACTGACTGACTTCGATTTACTGGAGCAACGTCCGTTCGAGCAAGCAGACTACGATATTCTCAAATCTTACGAAGCAGTCGTCGATGGCCTCGCGATGCTGATCGGCTCGCACTGCGAAATCGTGTTGCATTCACTGGAAGATTTGAAATGCTCCGCCGTGCGCATCGCCAACGGTGAACATACCGGCCGTAAAGTGGGCTCGCCGATTACCGATTTGGCACTGCGCATGCTGCACGATATGCATGGCGCCGACAGCAATGTGTCCCGCGCATACTTCACGCGCGCTAAGAGCGGCGTGTTGATGAAATCGGTCACCATCGCGATTCGCAATCGCCAGCAGCGCGTGATTGGCCTGCTGTGTATCAACATGAATCTCGATGTACCGTTCTCGCAGATTATGTCGACCTTTATGCCGCCGGAAATGCAGCAGGTGGATTCTAATGTTAACTTTGCCAGCTCAGTTGAAGACCTGGTGATGCAAACGCTGGAATTTACCATTGAGGAAGTGAGCAACGACCGCAATGTGTCGAACAATGCCAAGAATCGTCAGATTGTGCTCAACCTGTATGAGAAGGGCATCTTCGATATCAAAGATGCGATTAACCAGGTCGCCGATCGTCTCAATATCTCCAAACACACGGTTTACCTCTATATCCGCCAGTTCAAAAGCGGTGATTTCCAGGGGCAGGATCGCTAATGCGCTATACCTTGCTGGTGACAGGGCCGGCATACGGCACGCAGCATGCCAGTAGCGCTTTGCTGTTTGCCCGTGCGCTGATTAAAGAAGGGCACCAATTGGAAAGTGTGTTCTTTTATAGAGAAGGCGTGCTCAATGCTAATCAGCTGAGTGCACCTGCCAGCGATGAAGTGGATGTGGTACGCGCATGGCAGCAATTGCGTGAAGAGAGCGGTGCTGCCCTGAATATCTGTGTGGCCGCCGCATTGCGCCGTGGCGTGACGGATACGCAGGAAGCCACGCGCTTGCAGCTGGCAGGCAGTAATCTGCAACCCGGTTTTGAACTGAGTGGCTTAGGCGCGCTGGCAGAAGCTGCACTGACCTGCGATCGTTTGGTGCAATTCTGATGAATCGCGTGGCATTTCTGTTCACTCAGGCTCCGCACGGTAGTAGCGCGGGCAGGGAAGGGCTGGATGCGGTTCTCGCCACCGGCGCGCTCAGCGAGGATATTGCACTGTTCTTTATCGGCGATGGCGTCCTGCAGCTGCAAAGCGATCAGCATCCAGAGCAAATCCTGGCGCGCAACTATATTGCGACTTTTGGTGTGCTGGATCTGTACGATATTGACCAGTGCTTTGTCTGCCGCGAGTCACTGATGGCGCGCGGACAAAGCCTGAATGCAAAACGTGTGCTGGAGGCAGAGGTGCTGGATGCCGACACACTGCGCCAGAAACTGGCTACCTATCATCGAATCATCTGTTTCTGAGAATCCAACATGCTCTACACGCTGCTGCAATCCCCCTGGCAATGCGATATCGATAGCCTGTTACTGCTGATGCAAGAGGGCGATGATTTGTTGCTGCTGCAGGATGGCGTGACGGCGGCATTAGAGGGTAGCCAGATGTTTATCAAGCTACAAGCCTCTCCGGCCGCGCTTTGGGTCCTTGAGGAAGATGTGGCCGCTCGCGGGCTGGGTGCGCAAATTTCGACCAAAGTAGCACGTTTGGACTATACTGGTTTCGTTGCGATGACGGTGAAGCACCAACAACAAGTGGCCTGGTAGCAAGGAAAACCTGGTTATTTCTTGACACCCTTTTGACACAGCCCTAAAATTCTGCCTCCTCGTAGTAATACGAGGCGATTTATTACGTGTTTACGAAGCAAAAAGCTAAATCCCAGGAGCTATTTAATGGCAACAGTTAACCAGCTGGTTCGCAAACCACGCGTACGCAAAGTTGCAAAAAGCAACGTGCCTGCGCTGGAAGCTTGCCCGCAGAAACGTGGTGTTTGTACTCGTGTGTACACCACTACCCCTAAAAAACCAAACTCAGCACTGCGTAAAGTTTGCCGTGTGCGTTTGACTAACGGTTTTGAAGTTACCTCCTACATCGGCGGTGAAGGTCATAACCTCCAGGAACACTCAGTGATCCTGATCCGTGGCGGTCGTGTTAAAGACTTGCCAGGTGTGCGTTACCACACCGTTCGCGGCGCGCTTGACTGCTCAGGTGTTAAAGACCGTAAGCAGTCACGCTCCAAGTACGGCGTGAAGAAGCCAAAGGCTTAATGGTTCTCCGTTAAGTAAGGCCAAACATTTTCACTTTAATGTCAAAATAAACTCGTAGAGTTTTGGACAATCCTGAATTAACAACGGAGTATTTCCATGCCACGTCGTCGCGTCATTGGTCAGCGTAAAATCCTGCCAGATCCTAAGTTCGGATCAGAATTGCTGGCTAAATTTGTAAACATTCTGATGGTTGATGGTAAAAAATCTACCGCAGAATCTATCGTCTACACCGCACTTGATACCCTGGCTCAACGTGCTGGTAAAGACGGTCTGGAAGCTTTTGAAGTTGCACTCGAAAACGTACGTCCGACTGTAGAAGTTAAGTCACGTCGCGTTGGTGGTTCAACCTACCAGGTTCCAGTTGAAGTCCGTCCGGTTCGTCGTAATGCTCTGGCAATGCGTTGGATCGTTGAAGCTGCTCGTAAACGCGGTGATAAATCAATGGCTCTTCGCCTGGCGAACGAACTTTCTGATGCTGCAGAGAACAAAGGTACTGCAGTTAAGAAACGTGAAGACGTTCACCGTATGGCTGAAGCCAACAAGGCGTTCGCACACTACCGCTGGTAACAGCCACGTAGTTGTTATTAACCCAGCGGGCGTCCCAGTGGCTTACCTGCTGGGCTTTTTTAACTTAGAACGTCTCAGAATCAGAGGAATCAAATGGCTCGTAAAACACCCATTGAGCGCTATCGTAACATCGGTATCAGTGCTCACATCGACGCCGGTAAAACTACCACTACCGAACGTGTTCTGTTCTACACCGGTGTAAACCACAAAATCGGTGAAGTGCATGACGGCGCCGCAACCATGGACTGGATGGAGCAGGAACAGGAACGTGGTATTACCATCACTTCCGCTGCGACCACCTGTTACTGGTCAGGTATGGCTAAGCAGTTCGAGCCACACCACGTCAACATCATTGACACCCCGGGACACGTTGACTTCACCATCGAAGTTGAGCGTTCTATGCGTGTGCTCGATGGCGCAGTGATGGTTTACTGTGCGGTTGGTGGTGTTCAGCCACAGTCTGAAACCGTATGGCGCCAGGCTAACAAATATAAAGTTCCACGCATCGCGTTCGTTAACAAAATGGACCGCATGGGTGCTAACTTCCTGAAAGTTGTTGATCAGATGAAAACGCGCCTGGGTGCAAACCCGGTTCCGCTTCAGCTGGCAATCGGCGCAGAAGAGAAATTCACCGGTGTTGTTGACCTGGTGAAAATGAAAGCCATCAACTGGAACGATGAAGATCAGGGCGTTACCTTCGTTTACGAAGATATCCCAGCTGATATGCAGGAACTGGCTGACGAATGGCGTGCGAATCTGGTTGAAGCCGCTGCTGAAGGTTCTGATGAGCTGATGGAGAAATTCTTCGGCGGTGAAGAACTGACTGAAGAAGAGATCAAAACTTCTCTGCGTAAGCGCGTACTGAAAAACGAAATCATCCTGGTTACCTGTGGTTCTGCATTTAAGAACAAAGGTGTTCAGGCGATGCTGGATGCGGTAGTTGAATACCTGCCAGCACCGACTGACGTTACCGCGATCAACGGTATGCTGGACGACGGTAAAGACACGCCGGCTGAGCGTCATTCTGACGACAACGAGCCGTTTGCTGCTCTGGCGTTCAAAATCGCAACCGACCCGTTTGTTGGTAACCTGACCTTCTTCCGCGTTTACTCTGGTGTTGTTAACACCGGTGACACCGTGTTCAACCCGGTTAAGTCAAACCGTGAGCGTCTGGGCCGTATCGTTCAGATGCACGCTAACAAACGTGAAGAGATCAAAGAAGTTCGTGCGGGCGACATCGCAGCTGCGATCGGCCTGAAAGATGTGACCACTGGTGACACCCTGTGTGATCCAGAAAACGTCATCATTCTTGAGCGCATGGAATTCCCAGAGCCAGTAATCTCTATCGCCGTTGAGCCGAAAACCAAAGCTGACCAGGAAAAAATGGGT
The DNA here is from genome assembly GCF_016625195.1 of Erwinia sp. S63. Lineage (GTDB taxonomy): Bacteria > Pseudomonadota > Gammaproteobacteria > Enterobacterales > Enterobacteriaceae > Pantoea. The sequence continues at coordinate 27,592 of NZ_JACVUP010000011.1, read as the reverse complement.
CTGGCTCTGGGTCGTCTGGCGAAGGAAGATCCATCATTCCGCGTATGGACTGATGAAGAAACCAACCAGACCATCATCGCTGGTATGGGTGAGCTGCACCTCGACATCATCGTTGACCGCATGAAGCGTGAATTCAACGTTGAAGCGAACGTCGGTAAACCTCAGGTTGCTTACCGTGAAGCAATTCGCGCGAAAGTTACCGATATCGAAGGTAAACACGCCAAGCAGTCTGGTGGTCGTGGTCAGTACGGTCATGTTGTTATCGACATGTACCCGCTGGAACCAGGTGTTAACCCGAAAGGCTACGAATTTGTCAACGATATCAAGGGCGGTGTGATTCCAACTGAATACATCCCTGCGGTTGATAAAGGTATCCAGGAGCAGCTGAAGTCTGGTCCACTGGCCGGTTATCCGGTAGTAGATCTGGGTGTTCGTCTGCACTTCGGTTCATACCATGATGTCGACTCCTCAGAGCTGGCATTTAAACTGGCTGCTTCTATTGCGTTTAAAGACGGCTTTAAGAAAGCAACTCCAGTTCTGCTTGAGCCGATCATGAAGGTTGAAGTAGAGACTCCGGAAGAGAACACCGGTGACGTTATCGGTGACCTTAGCCGTCGTCGTGGTATGCTCAAAGGACAGGAATCTAACGCTACTGGCGTTCAGATCCATGCTGAAGTTCCGCTGTCTGAAATGTTCGGATATGCAACCCAGCTGCGTTCTCTGACCAAAGGCCGTGCTTCTTACTCCATGGAGTTCCTGAAGTACGATGATGCGCCGAACAACGTCGCTCAGGCCGTTATTGAAGCTCGTAGCAAATAAGCTACGGTTTAAAAATTGTGAACTGATGCCTTCATGACTCATGAAGGCACAACGTAAGGAATTATCGCCATGGCGAAAGAGCAATTTCAGCGTAACAAACTGCACGTAAACGTCGGCACCATCGGTCACGTTGACCATGGTAAAACCACTCTGACTGCAGCAATCACCACCGTTCTGGCTAAAACCTACGGCGGCTCTGCTAAAGCGTTCGATCAGATCGATAACGCACCAGAAGAGAAAGCTCGTGGTATCACCATCAACACTTCACACGTTGAATATGAAACCCCGACTCGCCACTACGCGCACGTTGACTGCCCAGGCCACGCCGACTATGTGAAAAACATGATCACCGGTGCTGCGCAGATGGACGGCGCGATCCTGGTTGTTGCTGCGACTGATGGCCCAATGCCACAGACCCGTGAGCACATCCTGCTGGGTCGTCAGGTTGGCGTTCCTTACATCATCGTGTTCCTGAACAAGTGCGACATGGTTGATGATGAAGAGCTGCTGGAACTGGTAGAGATGGAAGTTCGCGATCTGCTGTCAGCTTACGACTTCCCAGGCGACGATACTCCAATCGTACGCGGTTCTGCTCTGCAGGCACTGAACGGTGTTGCTGAGTGGGAAGAGAAGATCATTGAGCTGGCTGGTCACCTGGATAACTACATCCCAGAGCCAGTACGTGCAATCGACCTGCCGTTCCTGCTGCCAATCGAAGACGTATTCTCAATCTCAGGCCGTGGTACTGTTGTAACCGGTCGTGTTGAGCGCGGTATCGTTAAAGTAGGCGACGAAGTTGAAATCGTTGGTATCAAGGCGACTGTTAAGTCTACCTGTACTGGCGTTGAAATGTTCCGTAAGCTGCTGGACCAGGGTCAGGCGGGTGAAAACTGTGGTGTTCTGCTGCGCGGTATCAAGCGTGAAGACATCCAGCGTGGTCAGGTACTGGCTAAGCCAGGCACCATCAAGCCACACACCAAGTTCGTATCAGAAGTATACGTTCTGTCTAAAGACGAAGGCGGCCGTCATACTCCGTTCTTCAAAGGCTACCGTCCACAGTTCTACTTCCGTACAACTGACGTGACCGGCAACGTTGAGCTGCCAGAAGGCGTTGAGATGGTAATGCCAGGCGACAACGTGAAAATGACCGTTGAGCTGATCCACCCAATCGCGATGGACCAGGGTCTGCGTTTCGCAATCCGTGAAGGCGGCCGTACTGTTGGTGCGGGCGTTGTTGCTGAAGTTCTCGCTTAATTGCGTTAATGTCGGTGGTCACTAAGGTGGCCACCGCAGCACGAAAGAGAGCACTTCGGTGCTCTTTTTTTTGTCTGCAATTTACTCATTCAATCTAAACCCACACAAAAGCTAAGTTTGAAATAAAAACCATTCTCATTTACACTTTGATCAGAAATTGTACTGGAGTCCGCAGTAAATGTACGTCTGTCTGTGTAATGCCGTGAGTGACAAAACCCTCCGCGAAGTAGTGCGTCGCTATCAGCCAAAATCAATTCAGCATTTGCGCCAGCTGGTTCCCATTGGAAAACAGTGCGGTAAGTGCATCCGTTTTGCCCGAGAAATTATGGATGATGAATTGCAGAAGGTGCCGCTGTACAAAGAGATAGCCTAAGGTTGGCTACATCACCTCTTTAATACCCACAAAAACTGTCCAGTTTTTTTGACTTCTTTTTATCCGCATCTACGATCTATTTACCTGGAAGCGGAGGAAGCAAAATGAAGGGCGACGGTAAAATCATAACGCATCTCAACAAACTGCTGGGGAATGAACTGGTTGCGATTAATCAGTACTTCCTTCATGCGCGCATGTTCAAAAACTGGGGCTTAATTCGTCTCAATGATGTGGAATACCATGAGTCAATCGATGAAATGAAGCATGCGGACAAGTACATCGAACGTATTCTGTTTCTCGAAGGCATTCCTAACCTGCAGGATTTAGGTCGACTGCGTATCGGTGAGGATGTGCCGGAAATGTTGCAGTCAGATTTGACGCTGGAACTGGAAGGGGCGAAGGATTTACGTGAGGCAATTGCGTATGCCGATAAAGTCCATGACTACGTTAGCCGTGACATGATGATTGAAATTCTGAGTGAAGAAGAACATCACATTGACTGGCTGGAAACTGAACTCGATTTGGTCCAAAAACTCGGCCTGCAAAATTATCTGCAGGCACAATTAAAAGAAGAGAGCGCCGGTTAATCCCGCGCCGGATGAGCAATGTCACTGAGCCTGTCTGGTAAAATTGCGACCATGGCAGGCTTTTTTGTCTTCAGAGCACAATTGATGTGGTTAAAAACGCATCATGGGTTGCTTCCTAAACAGATTTACGTATAATGCGCGGGCCTACCGATATTGGTATGGCGCGATTCGAGCAGAATCGCAGGTGATAGCAAGCTATGTATCACCTGACAATACTCCCGATTGGGGAGTTATATGCTGAACGATTACACTCCTCCATCAATCGTAATGGGTGTGGGTAGTAATTCTTTTCGTTTATAAAATGTTTGGAGCCTTGGTCTCATGTCGAACCAAAGAATCCGTATCCGTCTTAAAGCGTTTGATCATCGCCTGATCGATCAATCAACCGCGGAAATCGTTGAGACTGCCAAGCGCACTGGTGCGCAGGTACGTGGTCCGATCCCGCTGCCAACTCGCAAAGAGCGTTTCACCGTTCTGATCTCTCCGCACGTTAACAAAGACGCGCGCGATCAGTACGAGATCCGTACTCACAAGCGTCTGGTAGACATCGTTGAGCCAACTGAAAAAACCGTTGATGCACTGATGCGTCTGGATCTGGCTGCCGGTGTTGACGTGCAGATCAGCCTGGGTTAATCAGGTCATCGAGCGATTGAGAGGTTGATACAATGATTGGTTTAGTCGGTAAAAAAGTGGGCATGACTCGCGTCTTCACTGAAGATGGCGTTTCAATCCCAGTAACCGTAATCGAAGTTGAAGCAAACCGCGTTACTCAGGTCAAAGGCCTGGAAAACGACGGTTACCAAGCTATCCAGGTGACCACCGGTGCTAAAAAAGCAAACCGTGTGAGCAAACCAGAAGCAGGTCATTTTGCTAAAGCTGGCGTTGAAGCTGGCCGTGGTCTGTGGGAATTCCGCACCGAAGGTGAAGAGTACTCAGTAGGCCAGAGCATCAGTGTTGAAATTTTCGCTGAAGTTAAAAAAGTAGACGTTACCGGTACCTCTAAAGGTAAAGGTTTCGCAGGTACCGTTAAGCGCTGGAACTTCCGTACCCAGGACGCTACACACGGTAACTCCTTGTCTCACCGCGTTCCGGGTTCTATCGGTCAGAACCAGACTCCGGGCAAAGTGTTCAAAGGCAAGAAAATGGCTGGTCAGCTGGGTAATGAGCGCGTAACCGTTCAGAGCCTGGAAGTAGTACGTGTTGACGCTGAGCGCAACCTGCTGCTGGTCAAAGGTGCGGTCCCGGGTGCAACCGGCTGCGACCTGATTGTTAAACCAGCTGTGAAGGCGTAAGGGGATAGCAATGGAATTAGTACTGAAAGACGCGCAGAGCGCGCTGACTGTTTCCGAAACTACCTTCGGTCGTGACTTCAACGAAGCGCTGGTTCACCAGGTTGTTGTTGCTTATGCTGCTGGTGCTCGTCAGGGTACTCGTGCGCAGAAGACTCGTGCTGAAGTAACTGGTTCAGGCAAAAAGCCATGGCGCCAGAAAGGTACCGGCCGTGCGCGTTCAGGTTCTGTAAAGAGCCCGATCTGGCGTTCAGGTGGCGTGACCTTCGCTGCGCGTCCACAGGACCACAGTCAAAAAGTTAACAAGAAGATGTACCGCGGCGCGCTGAAAAGCATCCTGTCCGAGCTGGTACGTCAGGACCGTCTGATCGTTGTCGAGACGTTCTCTGTAGAAGCGCCTAAAACTAAGCTGCTGGCACAGAAACTGAAAGACATGGCGCTGGAAGATGTGCTGATCATCACCGGTGAACTGGATGAGAATCTGTTCCTGGCTGCGCGTAACCTGTACAAGGTTGACGTGCGTGATGCAGCAGGTATCGACCCAGTTAGCCTGATCGCCTTCGACAAAGTCGTTATGACTGCGGAAGCAGTTAAGCAAGTTGAGGAGATGCTGGCATGATCCGTGAAGAACGTCTGCTGAAAGTAGTGCGTGCACCGCACGTATCTGAAAAAGCATCTACTGCGATGGAAAAAACCAATACCATCGTTCTCAAAGTTGCTAAAGACGCGACCAAAGCAGAGATCGTTGCTGCTGTTGAGAAACTGTTCGAAGTTGAAGTTAAAGACGTAAACACCCTGGTTGTTAAGGGTAAAGTTAAGCGTCACGGACAGCGTATCGGTCGTCGTAGCGACTGGAAAAAAGCTTACGTCACCCTGAAGGAAGGCCAGAATCTGGACTTCGTCGGCGGCGCTGAGTAAGTCGGAGGAGAAAGACAATGGCAGTTGTTAAATGTAAACCGACATCTCCGGGTCGTCGTCACGTAGTTAAAGTGGTGAACCCAGAGCTGCACAAGGGCAAACCTTTTGCTCCGCTGTTAGAAAAAAACAGCAAATCCGGTGGTCGTAACAACAATGGTCGTATCACTACCCGTCATATCGGTGGTGGTCACAAGCAGGCTTACCGTATTGTTGACTTCAAACGCAACAAAGATGGTATCCCAGCAGTTGTTGAGCGTCTTGAGTACGATCCGAACCGTTCTGCGAACATCGCACTGGTTCTGTACAAAGATGGCGAGCGCCGTTACATCCTGGCCCCTAAAGGCCTGAAAGCTGGTGATCAGGTTCAATCTGGCGTTGATGCTGCAATTAAAGCAGGTAACACCCTGCCAATGCGTAACATCCCAGTCGGTTCTACCGTTCACAACGTAGAAATGAAACCAGGCAAAGGCGGTCAGATTGCTCGCTCAGCTGGTACTTACGTGCAGATCGTTGCGCGTGATGGTTCCTACGTAACCCTGCGTCTGCGTTCAGGCGAAATGCGTAAAGTTGAAATCGACTGCCGCGCAACCCTGGGCGAAGTCGGTAACGCTGAGCACATGCTGCGCGTTCTGGGTAAAGCTGGTGCAACCCGTTGGCGTGGTGTTCGTCCTACCGTTCGCGGTACTGCGATGAACCCAGTCGATCACCCGCACGGTGGTGGTGAAGGTCGTAACTTTGGTAAGCACCCGGTAACTCCGTGGGGCGTTCAGACCAAAGGTAAGAAGACCCGTAGCAACAAGCGTACTGATAAATTTATCGTACGTCGCCGTAGCAAATAATTTTAGAGGATAAGCCATGCCACGTTCTCTCAAGAAAGGTCCTTTTATTGACCTGCACTTGCTGAAGAAGGTAGAGAAAGCGGTGGAAAGCGGTGACAAGAAGCCCCTGCGCACTTGGTCCCGTCGTTCAACGATCTTCCCTAACATGATCGGTTTGACCATCGCTGTCCATAATGGTCGTCAGCACGTTCCTGTCTTTGTTTCCGACGAAATGGTCGGCCACAAACTGGGTGAATTTGCACCGACACGTACTTATCGCGGCCATGCTGCAGATAAGAAAGCCAAGAAGAAATAAGTAGGAGGAAGAGATGGAAACTATTGCTCAACATCGCCATGCTCGTTCTTCTGCTCAGAAGGTCCGCCTTGTTGCTGACCTGATTCGCGGTAAGAAAGTGTCGCAGGCTCTGGATATTCTGACTTATACCAACAAGAAAGCTGCAGTGTTGGTTAAGAAAGTACTGGAATCTGCCATTGCGAACGCCGAACACAACGATGGCGCTGATATCGACGATCTGAAAGTCGCGAAAATCTTCGTAGACGAAGGCCCAAGCATGAAGCGCATTATGCCGCGTGCGAAAGGTCGTGCAGATCGCATCCTGAAGCGCACCAGCCACATTACTGTGGTTGTGTCCGATCGCTGAGACTCTGGAGACTAGCAATGGGTCAGAAAGTACATCCTAATGGTATTCGCCTGGGTATTGTAAAACCATGGAACTCTACCTGGTTTGCGAACACCAAAGAATTCGCTGACAACCTGGACAGCGATTTTAAAGTACGTCAGTTCCTGACCAAGGAACTGGCTAAAGCGTCTGTATCTCGTATCGTTATCGAGCGTCCGGCTAAGAGCATCCGTGTGACCATTCACACCGCTCGCCCGGGTATCGTTATCGGTAAGAAAGGTGAAGACGTAGAAAAACTGCGCACGGTCGTAGCGAAAATCGCTGGCGTTCCTGCACAGATCAATATCGCCGAAGTCCGTAAACCGGAACTGGACGCTAAATTGGTTGCTGATAGCATCACTTCACAGCTGGAGCGTCGTGTGATGTTCCGTCGTGCTATGAAGCGTGCTGTTCAGAACGCAATGCGTCTGGGCGCGAAGGGTATTAAAGTTGAAGTCAGCGGCCGTTTGGGCGGAGCCGAGATCGCACGTACCGAATGGTACCGTGAAGGTCGCGTGCCACTGCACACTCTGCGTGCAGACATTGACTACAACACCTCTGAAGCGCACACCACTTATGGTGTAATCGGCGTTAAGGTATGGATCTTCAAAGGTGAGATCCTGGGTGGTATGGCTGCTGTTGAACAACCGGAACCGGCTGCTCAACCTAAAAAGCAGCAGCGTAAAGGCCGTAAGTAAGGAGAGTCGCTGATGTTACAACCAAAGCGTACGAAATTCCGTAAAGTGCACAAAGGCCGCAACCGTGGTCTGGCGCAAGGTACGGATGTCAGCTTCGGTACTTTCGGTCTGAAAGCTGTTGGCCGTGGTCGTCTGACTGCTCGTCAGATCGAAGCAGCACGTCGTGCTATGACCCGTGCAGTTAAGCGTCAAGGTAAGATCTGGATCCGTGTATTCCCGGACAAACCGATCACCGAGAAGCCGCTTGAAGTGCGTATGGGTAAAGGTAAGGGTAACGTGGAGTATTGGGTTGCCCTGATCCAACCGGGTAAAGTCCTGTATGAAATGGACGGTGTTCCGGAAGAGCTTGCCCGTGAAGCGTTCAAGCTGGCAGCAGCAAAACTGCCTATCAAAACCACCTTTGTTACTAAGACGGTGATGTAATGAAAGCAAATGAGCTGCGTGAAAAAAGCGTTGAAGAGCTGAACGCTGAGCTTCTTAACCTGCTGCGTGAGCAATTCAACCTGCGCATGCAGGCAGCATCCGGCCAGCTGCAGCAGACCCATCTGCTGAAGCAAGTGCGCCGTAATGTTGCACGTGTTAAGACTTTACTGACTGAGAAGGCGGCGTAATGACCGATAAAATCCGTACTCTGCAGGGTCGTGTAATTAGTGACAAAATGCAGAAATCTGCAGTTGTTGCTATCGAACGTGTCGTGAAACACCCGATCTACGGTAAGTTCATCAAGCGTACGACTAAGCTGCACATCCATGACGAGAACAACGAATGTGGAATTGGTGACGTGGTAGAAATCCGCGAAACCCGTCCACTGTCTAAGACTAAGTCTTGGGCGCTGGTTCGCGTTGTAGAGAAAGCGGTTCTGTAATAGAATCCGTTTCCTCTAAAAAATAAAATGAACGGCTCGTCTGAGCCGTTCATTTTTTCTACCCATCTGCGAGATCCGGTGTTATAATGCCGCGCCCTCAATTATGGGGCTTTTTAACGACCTGAGGTTTGGGTCCCGAAGTAGTAGTTGACATTAGCGGAGCACTAAAATGATCCAAGAACAGACTATGCTGACCGTCGCCGACAACTCCGGTGCACGTCGCGTAATGTGTATCAAGGTTCTGGGTGGCTCGCACCGTCGCTACGCAGGCGTCGGCGACATCATTAAAGTTACCATCAAGGAAGCAATTCCTCGCGGTAAAGTTAAGAAAGGTGATGTCCTGAAGGCGGTAGTGGTGCGCACCAGGAAGGGTGTTCGTCGCCCGGACGGTTCTGTCATTCGCTTCGATGGTAATGCATGCGTTATTTTAAACAATAACAGCGAGCAACCTATCGGTACGCGTATTTTTGGGCCGGTAACTCGTGAACTTCGTACTGAAAAGTTCATGAAAATTATCTCTCTGGCACCAGAAGTACTCTAAGGAGCGAGCAATGGCAGCGAAAATCCGTCGTAACGACGAAGTTATCGTGATTACCGGTAAAGACAAAGGTAAACGCGGTAAAGTAAAGAATGTCCTGACTTCTGGTAAGGTCATCGTTGAAGGTATCAACCTGGTTAAGAAACACCAGAAGCCGGTTCCGGCTCTGAACCAACCAGGCGGCATCGTTGAAAAAGAAGCTGCTATTCAGGTTTCTAACGTTGCAATCTTCAATGCGGCAACCGGCAAGGCTGACCGTGTAGGCTTTAGATTCGAAGAAGGCAAAAAAGTCCGTTTCTTCAAGTCTAATAGCGAAACTATCAAGTAATTTGGAGTAGTACGATGGCGAAACTGCATGATTACTACAAAGACGAAGTAGTCCAGAAACTCATGACTGAGTTCGGCTACAATTCTGTCATGCAAGTCCCTCGGGTCGAGAAGATCACCCTGAACATGGGTGTTGGTGAAGCGATCGCTGACAAGAAACTGCTGGATAACGCAGCAGCTGACCTGGCAGCAATCTCCGGTCAAAAACCGTTGATCACCAAAGCACGCAAATCAGTTGCAGGCTTCAAAATCCGTCAGGGCTATCCGATCGGCTGTAAAGTAACTCTGCGCGGCGAGCGCATGTGGGAGTTCTTTGAGCGCCTGATCACTATTGCTGTTCCACGTATTCGTGACTTCCGCGGCTTGTCTGCTAAGTCTTTCGATGGTCGTGGTAACTACAGCATGGGCGTTCGTGAGCAGATCATCTTCCCAGAAATCGATTATGACAAAGTCGATCGCGTTCGTGGTTTGGATATTACCATTACCACTACTGCGAAATCTGATGATGAAGGCCGTGCTCTGCTGGCTGCCTTTGACTTCCCGTTCCGCAAGTAAGGTAGGGTTACTTAATGGCTAAGCAATCGATGAAAGCACGCGAAGTAAAGCGTGTGAAATTAGCAGACAAGTTCTTCGCTAAGCGCGTTGAACTGAAAGCGATCATTTCTGATGTGAACGCATCCGACGAAGATCGTTGGGATGCCGTTCTCAAGCTGCAGAGTCTGCCGCGTGATTCCAGCCCTTCCCGTCAGCGTAACCGCTGCCGTCAGACAGGTCGTCCGCACGGTTTCCTGCGGAAGTTTGGGTTGAGCCGTATCAAGGTCCGTGAAGCCGCAATGCGCGGTGAAATTCCGGGTCTGAAAAAGGCTAGCTGGTAATTGTCACCATTTGAATCACGGGAGTAACACAGATGAGCATGCAAGATCCGATCGCGGATATGCTGACCCGTATCCGTAACGGTCAGGCCGCGAACAAAGTTGCGGTCTCTATGCCTTCCTCCAAGCTGAAAGTGGCAATTGCCAACGTGCTGAAGGAAGAAGGCTACATTGAAGATTTTAAAATCGAAGGCGACATCAAGTCTGAGCTGGAAGTTACTTTAAAGTATTTCCAGGGCAAGGCTGTGGTAGAGAGCATTCAGCGTGTTAGCCGTCCAGGTCTGCGCATCTATAAGAAAAAAGATGAGCTGCCAAAAGTAATGGCTGGTCTGGGCATCGCTGTAATTTCTACCTCTAAAGGTGTCATGACTGATCGTGCAGCGCGCCAAGCTGGTCTTGGTGGCGAAATTATCTGCTACGTAGCGTAATCGGAGGATAAAATGTCTCGTGTTGCAAAAGCACCTGTCGTTGTTCCTGCGGGCGTAGAGGTAAAACTCAACGGTCAGGAAGTTTCGATCAAAGGCAAAAACGGCGAGCTGACTCGTACTATCAACAGTGCTGTAGAAGTTAAGCATGCAGACAACGCCCTGACTTTCGCTCCACGCGAAGGTTATGCGGAAGGTTGGGCACAGGCAGGTACTGCTCGTGCGCTGCTGAACGGCATGGTTATCGGTGTTACCGAAGGCTTCACCAAGAAGCTGCAACTGGTTGGTGTTGGTTATCGTGCAGCTGTTAAAGGCAACTCTGTGAGCTTGGCCCTGGGCTTCTCTCACCCTGTTGACCATGCACTGCCGGCCGGCATCACTGCTGAATGTCCAACTCAGACTGAAATCGTGCTGAAAGGCGCTGATAAACAGCTGATTGGTCAGGTTGCAGCGGATCTGCGCGCCTACCGTCGTCCTGAGCCTTATAAAGGCAAGGGTGTTCGTTACGCCGACGAAGTCGTGCGTACCAAAGAGGCTAAGAAGAAGTAAGGTAACACTATGGATAAGAAATCTGCTCGTATCCGTCGTGCGACCCGTGCACGTCGCAAGCTCAAAGAGCTGGGTGCTACTCGCCTGGTGGTACATCGTACCCCGCGTCATATCTACGCACAGGTGATCGCCCCGAACGGTTCCGAAGTTCTGGTTGCTGCTTCTACTGTAGAAAAAGCTATTGCCGAACAACTGAAGTACACCGGTAACAAAGACGCTGCTGCAGCCGTAGGTAAAGCTCTGGCTGAGCGCGCTGTCGAGAAAGGCATTACTAATGTTTCTTTCGACCGTTCCGGGTTCCAATATCATGGTCGTGTCCAGGCACTGGCAGATGCTGCCCGTGAAGCTGGCCTTCAGTTCTAAGGTAGAGGTCTAAGATGTCAAACATCGAGAAACAAGCTGGCGAACTGCAGGAAAAACTGATCGCGGTAAACCGTGTATCTAAAACTGTAAAAGGTGGTCGTATTTTCTCCTTCACCGCACTGACTGTAGTGGGTGATGGTAACGGCCGCGTCGGTTTTGGTTACGGTAAAGCGCGTGAAGTTCCAGCAGCGATCCAGAAAGCGATGGAGAAAGCCCGTCGCAACATGATTAACGTCGCGCTGACTCACGGCACCCTGCAGCACCCTGTTAAAGGTGCTCACACGGGTTCTCGTGTGTTCATGCAGCCAGCTTCTGAAGGTACCGGTATCATCGCCGGCGGTGCAATGCGCGCTGTTTTAGAAGTTGCTGGAGTACATAACGTTCTGGCTAAAGCGTATGGTTCTACTAACCCGATTAACGTGGTTCGTGCAACTATCGATGGCCTGGGCAATATGAATTCTCCAGAAATGGTCGCTGCCAAGCGTGGTAAATCCGTTGAAGAAATTCTGGGGTAATCACGATGGCTAAGACTATTAAAATTACACAAACCCGCAGTTCAATCGGCCGCCTGCCTAAGCACAAAGCCACTTTGATTGGCCTGGGTCTGCGCCGTATTGGTCATACCGTTGAGCGTGAAGACACGCCAGCAGTACGCGGTATGGTTAACGCGATTTCCTACATGCTGAAAGTGGAGGAGTAAGAGATGCGCTTAAACACTCTGTCTCCGGCCGAAGGGTCTAAACACGCTTCTAAGCGTCTGGGTCGTGGTATCGGTTCTGGTCTCGGTAAAACCGGTGGTCGTGGTCACAAAGGTCAGAACTCTCGTTCTGGCGGTGGCGTACGTCGCGGTTTCGAGGGTGGTCAGATGCCTCTGTATCGTCGTCTGCCGAAATTCGGTTTCACCTCTCGCAAAGCAATGGTCACTGCAGAAGTTCGTCTGTCTGACCTGGCGAAAGTGGAAGGCGGTATTGTTGACCTGAATACTCTGAAAGCAGCCAACATCATCGGTGTTCAGATTGAATTCGCGAAAGTGATTCTGTCTGGTGAAGTTTCTGCACCGGTAACGATTCGTGGTCTGCGTGTCACTAAAGGTGCGCGTGCTGCAATCGAAGCTGCTGGCGGTAAAATCGAGGAATAAGTAGCAGATGGCAAAGCAACCGGGATTAGACTTTCAAAGTGCCAAAGGTGGCTTTGGTGAACTGAAGCGCAGACTTTTGTTTGTTATCGGTGCACTCATTGTCTTCCGAATTGGCTCTTTTATTCCAATCCCTGGTATCGATGCCACCGTACTTGCCAAACTGCTTGAGCAACAGCGTGGCACCATCATTGAAATGTTCAACATGTTCTCTGGTGGTGCTCTCAGTCGTGCCTCAATCTTCGCACTGGGTATTATGCCGTATATTTCGGCCTCTATTATTATCCAGTTGCTGACGGTGGTTCATCCAGCGTTGGCCGAGATTAAGAAAGAGGGTGAAGCTGGTCGTCGTAAGATTAGCCAGTACACTCGCTATGGCACCCTGGTTCTGGCTGTATTCCAGTCGATCGGTATTGCTACCGGTCTGCCGAATATGCCTGGAATGCAAGGTCTGGTGATGAATCCAGGTTTCGCATTCTACTTTACCGCTGTTGTAAGTCTGGTTACCGGGACAATGTTCCTGATGTGGCTGGGCGAACAGATTACTGAGCGAGGTATCGGTAACGGTATCTCGATCATTATCTTCGCGGGTATTGTTGCGGGTTTACCGCCGGCCATTGGCCATACCATCGAGCAAGCGCGGCAAGGTGACCTGCACTTCCTCCTGTTGCTGTTGGTTGCAGTTCTTGTATTTGCAGTGACGTTCTTTGTTATTTTCGTTGAGCGTGGCCAGCGCCGCATTGTGGTCAACTACGCTAAACGTCAGCAAGGTCGTCGTGTATATGCTGCACAGAGCACACATTTACCGTTGAAAGTGAATATGGCGGGTGTAATTCCGGCTATTTTTGCTTCCAGCATTATTCTGTTCCCAGCAACCATCGCGTCATGGTTCGGGGGCGGTACCGGTTGGAACTGGCTGACAACAATTTCGCTGTATTTGCAACCAGGACAGCCGCTTTATGTGCTACTCTATGCGACTGCAATCATCTTCTTCTGTTTCTTCTACACGGCGTTGGTTTTCAACCCACGTGAAACAGCTGATAACTTGAAGAAGTCTGGAGCATTCGTACCGGGAATTCGTCCGGGAGAGCAAACGGCGAAGTATATCGATAAAGTAATGACACGTCTGACCTTAATCGGCGCACTGTACATTACCTTTATCTGCCTGATCCCGGAGTTCATGCGTGATGCCATGAAGGTTCCCTTCTACTTTGGCGGCACATCGCTGCTTATCGTAGTGGTTGTCATCATGGACTTTATGGCTCAAGTGCAAACTCTGATGATGTCGAGTCAGTATGAGTCTGCATTGAAGAAAGCAAACCTGAAAGGCTACGGCCGTTAATTCAGGCGCTTGAGAAGTTACGGAGAGTAAAAATGAAAGTTCGTGCTTCCGTCAAGAAATTATGTCGTAACTGCAAAATCATCCGCCGCGACGGTGTCGTACGTGTGATTTGCAGCGCCGAGCCAAAGCATAAACAGCGCCAAGGCTGATATTGTCACATATTTTTCTTGCAAAGTCGGGTTGAGCTGGCTAGATTAGCCAGCCAATCTTTTGTATGTCGATGCGTTACCATTTGAGTATCCTGAAAACGGGCTTTTCAGCATGGGACGCATTTATTTAATTATAGGAGTGCATAGTGGCCCGTATAGCAGGCATTAACATTCCTGATCAAAAACATACCGTAATCGCATTAACTTCGATTTTCGGAATCGGCAAAACCCGTTCTAAAGCCATCTGTGCTTCAACGGGCATCGCCGAAGATGTTAAGATCAGAGAGCTGTCTGAAGAACAAATTGAACAGCTGCGTGAAGCAGTTGGTAAATTCGTTGTTGAAGGTGATCTGCGCCGTGAAATCACCCTGAGCATCAAGCGTCTGATGGACCTTGGTTGCTATCGTGGTTTACGCCATCGTCGTGGTCTGCCAGTTCGCGGTCAGCGTACTAAGACCAATGCACGTACCCGTAAGGGTCCGCGTAAACCGATCAAGAAATAATCGGGGTGAGTAAATAATGGCAAAGGCACCAGTTCGTGCACGCAAGCGTGTAAGAAAGCAAGTCTCAGATGGCGTGGCTCATGTCCATGCATCTTTTAACAACACCATCGTTACCATTACTGATCGTCAGGGTAACGCACTGGGTTGGGCAACCGCCGGTGGTTCCGGTTTCCGCGGTTCACGTAAATCTACTCCGTTTGCTGCTCAGGTAGCTGCAGAGCGCTGTGCAGAAGCAGTGAAAGATTACGGTATTAAGAATCTGGAAGTTATGGTTAAGGGTCCAGGTCCAGGCCGCGAATCAACAATTCGTGCTCTGAACGCTGCTGGTTTCCGCATCACTAATATTACTGATGTGACTCCAATCCCTCACAACGGTTGTCGTCCGCCGAAAAAACGTCGCGTTTAACGCCCGTTTTTAGGTTAGTTGGAGAAAGAAAATGGCAAGATATTTGGGTCCTAAGCTCAAGCTGAGCCGTCGTGAGGGCACCGACTTATTCCTTAAGTCTGGCGTTCGCGCGATCGATACCAAGTGCAAAATTGAACAACCACCTGGCCAGCACGGTGCGCGTAAACCGCGTCTGTCTGACTACGGCGGTCAGTTACGTGAGAAGCAGAAAGTTCGTCGTATGTACGGCGTACTGGAGCGTCAGTTCCGTAACTACTATAAAGAAGCAGCACGTCTGAAAGGCAACACCGGTGAAAACCTGTTGGCTCTGCTGGAAGGTCGTCTGGATAACGTTGTTTACCGTATGGGCTTTGGCGCCACTCGTGCAGAAGCACGTCAGCTGGTTAGCCATAAATCTATCCTGGTAAACGGTCGCGTTGTTAACATCGCTTCTTATCAGGTATCTCCGAATGATGTCGTTAGCATCCGTGAGAAAGCCAAACAGCAATCTCGCGTGAAGGCCGCTCTGGAGCTGGCTGAGCAGCGTGAAAAGCCAACCTGGCTGGAAGTTGATGCGACCAAGATGGAAGGTGTGTTCAAGCGTATTCCTGAACGTACTGATCTGTCTGCGGACATTAACGAACACCTGATCGTCGAGCTTTACTCTAAGTAAAGCTTAGTACCAAAGAGAGGACACAATGCAGGGTTCTGTGACAGAGTTTCTAAAACCGCGCCTGGTAGATATCGAGCAAGTGAGTTCGACGCACGCCAAGGTGACCCTTGAGCCGTTAGAGCGTGGCTTTGGCCATACTCTTGGCAACGCACTGCGCCGTATTCTGCTTTCTTCCATGCCGGGTTGCGCGGTGACCGAGGTTGAGATCGATGGCGTGCTCCACGAGTACTCCACCAAAGAGGGCGTACAGGAAGATATCCTGGAAATCCTGCTCAATCTGAAAGGGCTGGCGGTAAGAGTTCAGGGTAAAGATGAAGTCATCCTTACTTTGAATAAATCTGGCATTGGCCCTGTGACTGCAGCCGATATCACCCACGACGGTGATGTCGAAATCGTCAAGCCGCAGCATGTGATCTGCCATCTGACCGATGAAAACGCATCTATTAGCATGCGTATCAAAGTTCAGCGTGGTCGTGGTTATGTGCCGGCTTCTGCCCGAATTCATTCGGAAGAAGATGAGCGCCCAATCGGCCGTCTGTTGGTTGACGCTTGCTACAGCCCTGTAGACCGTATCGCCTACAATGTTGAAGCAGCGCGTGTAGAACAGCGCACCGACCTGGACAAGCTGGTCATCGAAATGGAAACCAACGGCACAATCGATCCTGAAGAGGCGATTCGTCGTGCGGCAACCATTCTGGCAGAACAACTGGAAGCTTTCGTTGACTTACGTGATGTACGTCAGCCGGAAGTGAAAGAAGAGAAACCAGAATTCGATCCGATCCTGCTGCGCCCTGTTGACGATCTGGAATTGACTGTCCGCTCTGCTAATTGCCTTAAGGCAGAAGCTATCCACTACATCGGTGATCTGGTACAGCGTACCGAGGTTGAGCTGCTTAAAACGCCTAACCTTGGTAAAAAATCTCTTACTGAGATTAAAGATGTGCTCGCTTCACGTGGTTTGTCTCTGGGCATGCGCCTGGAAAACTGGCCACCAGCAAGCATTGCTGATGAATAATCAGATCACAGGTTAAGGTTTCACTGAGAAGGATAAGGTCATGCGCCATCGTAAGAGTGGTCGTCAACTGAACCGCAACAGCAGCCATCGTCAGGCTATGTTCCGCAACATGGCCGGTTCTCTGGTTCGTCACGAGATCATCAAAACGACTCTGCCGAAAGCCAAAGAACTGCGTCGCGTAGTTGAGCCGCTGATTACTCTTGCCAAGACCGACAGCGTAGCTAATCGTCGTCTGGCATTCGCCCGCACTCGTGATAACGAGATCGTGGCAAAACTGTTTAACGAGCTGGGCCCGCGTTTCGCGAGCCGTGCCGGTGGTTACACTCGTATTCTGAAGTGTGGCTTCCGTGCTGGTGACAACGCTCCGATGGCTTACATCGAGCTGGTTGATCGTCCAGAAGCTCAAGCAGAAGCTGCTGCAGAGTAATTTGCAGTAACGTAGAAAACCCGCTTCGGCGGGTTTTTTATTGCCTCCAATTCCCCACCCACACTTCTTTCGTTATGCTGAACGCTGTTGTAAGTAGCAGAGGTTCATTATGTGGTTAATCGATCAACTGGTAGAGCAACAGGTCCGTGCCGCACAGGAAAAAGGTGAACTGAGTAATTTACCTGGTGAAGGTGCACCTTTGCAGCTCGAAGACGAAAGTGGCGTGCCGCCAGAGTTACGCACGGCATATCGGTTACTAAAAAATTCAGGCTTCTTACCACCTGAACTTGAAATGCGCCGTGAAGCGCTGCAACTCAACGACCTTTTGCAGCAATTAGATCCCACCGATCATCAAGCCAGCGAGCTCAATAAAAGATTATCCTTGCTGGAGATGAAGTTACAGCAGGCCGGAATGAGCACGGATTTTTTACGTGGTGAATATGGTGACTCCATTCGGCATCGTCTGCTGCAGGAGAAATAACATGTATAAAATCGGCCAACTGGCGAAGCTTGCTGACGTCACACCTGACACCATACGTTTTTATGAAAAGCAGCAAATGATGGATCATGAGATTCGTACTGAAGGTGGCTTCCGTCTTTATAGCGATGATGATCTTCAACGCTTACGCTTCATCCGCTATGGGCGTCAACTCGGGTTCAGCCTTGATTCGATCCGCGGTTTATTATCGATCCGCATCGATCCCGAGCACCATACCTGTCAGGAATCCAAAGCGATTGTTGCCAGACGCTTGGATGAAGTAAATGGCATGATTGCCGAGTTGCAAACGATTCAACGGTCTCTTGAGCGTTTAGCCGCTACCTGCTGCGGAGATCTGCACAGCAGCGCCTGCTGTTCGATCCTTGAAGCATTGGAGAAGGGTGAAGAGCCACAGGCCGAAATTTGTTGTAGCAAGGATTGAATTTCACACCAGAAAGCCTATAGTTGCGCCATTATTAACCGGAGGACACTATGAGTCGCTATCAGCATCGCAAAGGCAAGATTAACGATAACGCTTTGGAGGCACTGCTGCATGACCCGCTGTTTCGTCAGCGAGTAGAACAGAATCAAAAAGGGAAAGGCAGCTACCGACGTAAAGATAAACATGCGAAGGGTGGAAACTGGGAGGCCAGTGATAAGCAGAAAAGTTTATCACTGGCCTTCTGCTTTACAGACAAAAAAGCCGCCTGAACATGGCGGCTTTTTTATCACAATTTATCGCTATTCTGCTGTTTTAACAGATCACGAATTTCAGTGAGCAACACTTCTTCGTTGGTTGGTTTTGCCGCTGGTTTTTCAACTTCTTTCTTCTGATACAGTTTGTTCATCAGCTTGATGGCCATAAAGATGGCGAAAGCAACGATAACAAAATCAAAAATGGTTTGAATAAAGTTACCGTATTCCATCACGACAGCAGGAATATCACCTTCAGCAGGTTTGAGGACCCACTTAAACTGTTTAAAATCGACCCCACCAATCAGCAAACCCAGTGGTGGCATGATGATATTCGCGACCAGTGATGAAACAATCTTGCCGAAAGCGGCACCGATAATCACACCGACTGCCAGATCAACCACGTTCCCACGCATTGCAAAATCACGAAACTCTTTGAATAAACTCATTGTTATCTCCTTGCCTTGGCCAATGGCTAAAGTCTAACAAACCTTTGTGCAATTGCCATGATAACAGCGGATTAAGCAAAATTATCACGGCGGGCAAACGCCCGCGATGATTTAAAGGAAGAAAGGACTAGGCTGGAAGAGGCGTTCTACGTCAGGAACAAATTTCTTATCTGTCAGGAACATAATGACATGATCACCCTGTTCGATACGTACGTTGTCGTTAGCTATGATCACTTCATCGCCACGTACGACAGCGCCAATGATCGTACCCGGCGGTAGTTTGATATCTTCAATTAAACGACCCACTACACGGGAAGTGGTCTCTTCACCGTGCGCAATAGCTTCAATGGCTTCGGCAATGCCACGTCGCAGTGAAGAGACGCCAACAATATCTGCCTTGCGCACGTGACCAAGTAGGGCGGAAATGGTGGCCTGCTGTGGAGAGATGGCAATATCGATCACGCTACCCTGAACCAGATCGACATAAGCACGACGCTGGATCAAGACCATGACCTTTTTCGCTCCCATCTTCTTTGCCAGCATGGCCGACATGATATTGGCTTCATCATCATTGGTGACGGCAATAAAGAGATCCACCTGATCCACGTGCTCTTCGGCGAGCAATTCCTGATCCGACGCATCGCCATAAAACACAACGGTGTCATGCAGGCGCTCAGCCAGTTCTGCCGCGCGTTGTTGATTACGTTCAATCAACTTCACGCTGTATTGTTTTTCCAGTCTCTGTGCCAGGCCAAAACCGATATTGCCACCGCCGACCAGCATAATGCGCTTGTAGGGTTTCTCAAGACGCTGCATTTCGCTCATTACCGCGCGAATATGCTGGCTTGCGGCAATAAAGAAGACTTCATCGCCTGCTTCGACTATCGTTGAACCCTGAGGACGAATAGGGCGATCCTGACGGAAGATAGCCGCTACGCGCGTGTCAATATGCGGCATATGTTCACGCAGAATGGACAGTGGATTGCCGACGAGCGGCCCGCCGTAATAGGCTTTTACTACCGCAAGGCTTACTTTTCCTTCGGCAAAGTTGACGACCTGCAATGCGCCAGGATACTGAATCAAGCGATAGATGTTGTCGATCACCAACTGTTCCGGTGAAATCAAATGATCGATCGGTACGGCTTCTGGCACGAACAGCTTTTCGGCATCGCGTAAGTATTCCGCTGCGCGGATACGAGCAATTCGGTTTGGCGTGTTGAAGAGTGAATAAGCAATCTGACAGGCGATCATGTTGGTTTCGTCGGAATTGGTCACGGCAACCAACATATCGGCATCTTCAGCGCCGGCCTCACGCAAGACGCGCGGATGTGAACCATGGCCATGCACTACGCGCAGGTCAAATTTGTCCTGCAGCGCGCGTAAACGAGTGGCATCCGTATCAACAACCGTGATGTCGTTATTTTCGCCCACCAGGTTTTCAGCAAGCGTGCCGCCAACCTGTCCGGCGCCGAGGATAATAATTTTCATCGATGAATCGCTCTTGTCAGAATGCGCCGCGCTATTTTTTCATTAATTTAGCGTAAAAGAATCCGTCACCGCCATCAACGCTCGGGAAGACTTGCCACCCGTTGATTTGGCCTTCCGGCAGCTGTTCCGCGACAGCATCATCGTGCTCAGCGAGGAACGCCGCGATTTGCTGATGGTTCTCTTCCGGTAAGATCGAGCAGGTCGCATATACCATCGTGCCGCCAGACTTCAGGCGCGGCCAAACGGCATTGAGGATTTCGCGCTGCAGTGCAGCCAGCTCTGGGATATCGCGGTCACGACGTAACCATTTAATATCAGGATGACGGCGAATAACACCAGTTGCAGAACAAGGTGCATCCAGCAGGATACGGTCGAACTGCTGGTCGCCGCACCATTCTGCAGGCGTCCGGCCATCACCCTGGCGGACTTCGGCTTGCATGCCCAGGCGCTGCAGATTTTCATGCACGCGGGTCAAACGTTGTTGATCGATATCTACCGCCAGCACGTTTGCCTGAGGGGCGATTTCCAGAATATGCGTGGTCTTCCCGCCAGGTGCTGCACAGAGATCGAGAATGGTTTCATGGTTTTGTGGCTCAAGCAGTAGTGCGCAGCGCTGAGCAGACAAATCCTGTACTGTCACCCATCCTTGGTCGAAGCCCGGTAACTGGCTGACCGGTGCAGGAGATTCAAGACGGAGAGCATCCGGCGCATCTGCAGGGAAGGCTGTTTTATCTTCAGCCTGTAACAGGTTCAGCCACGCATCACGGCTATGGTGTTGGCGATTGACGCGTAACCACATCGGCGGACGCTGATTATTAGCGTCAACGATCTGCTGCCATTGATCTGGCCAGGCTGTCTGCAAACGCTTAAGCAACCAACCGGGATGCCAGTAGCGCTGTGGGCCTTGATCCACTGCAGCAACCAGTTCCTCTTGCTGACGCTGGAACTGACGCAGCACACCGTTAATCAATCCCTTCAGCGCCGTACGCTTCAGGACTTCTGCACCGGCAACCGTTTCGGCCAGTGCGGCATGCGCTGGCACACGCGTATACAGCAACTGATACAACCCAACCATTATCAGGTAGTGCAGTACGCGCTGCTTTCCCGTTAACGTGCGCTCCATCAGTTTGCCAATCAGCGCTTCCAGTTGTGGCAGAGTGCGCATTACGCCAAAGCAGAGTTCCTGCAACAGCGCGCCATCTTTATCAGCCAATGTTTTTTGCGCGCCCGGCAGAATGGCACTGAGCGATTCGCCTTTATCAACCACGCGTTCAATCAGTTGCGCGGCGAGACTACGCAGGTTAGTTGCTTTTTTCATATTCATTCATCAAACAAAAAGCCCGGTTAAAACCGGGCTGGAGATCAAGCCAGAAGGGTGCCAGTGGCAAACCATTCACGACGCGAATTAAGCAGATCTTGCGCGGACATGGCCTTCTTGCCCGCAGGCTGCAGCGAGAGTAGATTCAGCACGCCGTCAGCGGTAGCAATCTGAATGCCATTTTTATCGGCATGGATGATTTCGCCCGGCTGCTTGTTCTGATGGGGTAAAACGCTAGCCTGCCACACTTTGACGGGTTGATCCTCAATGAGGAAAAAACTCACCGGCCAGGGATTAAAGGCGCGTATGCAGCGCTCAAGCTGTGCAGCGGAGAGTGACCAGTCAAGACGCGCCTCTTCTTTACTCAACTTCTCAGCGTAAGAAACCAGCGCTTCATCCTGCACTTCCGGCTGTGCTTTGCCGCTGGCAAGCAGATCGAGTGTATCCAGCATACCTTGTGGCCCAAGCTCTGCCAGCTTGTCATACAGTGATGCGCTGGTGTCTTCAGGCGTGATAGGACAGGAGAGTTTATGCAGCATGTCACCCGTATCCAGTCCCACATCCATCTGCATGATGGTCACGCCGGTTTCGCTGTCGCCAGCCCAAAGCGAACGCTGAATGGGCGCCGCGCCGCGCCAGCGTGGCAACAGTGAACCATGGACATTGATGCAACCGAGTCGTGGCATATCGAGAACCGCCTTCGGCAGAATCAGGCCATAAGCCACCACCACCATGATATCGGCTTGCAGGTCAGCAACCAGTTGCTGGTTCTCTTCAGGTTTTAGCGATTTTGGCTGGAACACGGGAACATCATGTGCCTGTGCCAGCATTTTGACAGGGCCTGGAGTGAGTTTATTACCGCGTCCTGATGGACGGTCGGGCTGAGTAAATACGCCAACTACCTGATGCTCAGAAGCAAGCAGCGCGTCGAGATGACGCGCTGCAAAGTCAGGTGTACCGGCAAAGATAATTTTTAGCGATGCAGACACAGTTTAACCTTCTGTTAGTACTCAGGCTTCGCGTGCGTTCATGCGGGCCAGCTTTTCCAGTTTCTGTTTGATGCGCTGACGCTTCAGCGGCGACAGATAATCGATAAACAGCTTGCCATCCAGATGATCGATTTCATGCTGGATACAAATCGCCAGCAGACCATCCGTTTCCAGCTCGAAGCTCTTACCGTCACGATCCTGCGCACGGACTTTGACCCATTCCGCACGCGGCACAAAGGCACGCTGTTCAGGGATTGAGAGGCAGCCCTCTTCAATACCGGTTTCACCGCTTTTTTCCAGCAGTTCCGGGTTAATCAACACCAGGCGTTCGTCTCGATTCTCAGAAACATCGATAACGATGATGCGTTGATGAATGTCGACCTGAGTGGCTGCTAAGCCAATGCCTTCTTCGGCGTACATGGTTTCAAACATGTCATCGACAATGCGCTGAACGTCTGCGTTTACGGTAGCCACCGGCGCAGCGATTTTGCGAAGGCGATCATCAGGGAAATGTAATACCTGCAAAACTGACATAAATATCCAGATCTGTATGCGTTAAAGAAAAGATTACTACCTCATATTGTAGACTTTTTGTGGCCTGATTGACAGCATTGCACCGCATGTGAGCGGGCTTAAGGAAGGACGCGTGGAGCGAGTGGAAGGGATACTCAGGCTGGCAAATGTTAAAGGCCTGCGCCGGCATCGTGTGGTGGATCTTGCACGGAGTCTGCAAAGCGCTGCTGCTGTAGATGACGAATTACTGCACAGCCATGGTTTGAATGATATTCAGCGGCAGCAGTTTAACGATTACTGTCCACGGATGCTGGCGCGCACGCAGCAGTGGCTGGATCAGCCCCATCATCATTTGGTCTCCTGTATAGATGCTGATTATCCAGCGTTGCTAGCAGAAATCAGTCAACGTCCCTCATTGCTCTATGTGGCTGGACACCTCTCCGTTTTGCAGACACCGCAATTAGCGGTGGTGGGCAGTCGGCACTGTTCACACTATGGCAAAGAGTGGGGCACGTGGTTTACTCAGCAGCTTGCGCTCAGTGGATTGAGCATTACCAGTGGACTGGCACGCGGTATTGATGGTGTCGCGCACCGTGCAGCTTTGGAAGCGCAGGGTAAAACCATCGCGGTGCTGGGCAGCGGCTTGCAACAAATCTATCCTAAAAGTCATCAGTCGCTGGCACAGGCGATCATGGATAATGAGGGTGCATTGGTATCTGAATTTCCTCTTGAAATGGCGCCGCATGCGGTTAATTTTCCGCGCCGCAATCGCATCATCAGTGGATTAAGTCAGGGAGTGCTGGTTGTTGAGGCTTCACTTAAAAGCGGTTCGCTGGTCACGGCTCGCTGCGCGCTGGAACAAAATCGCAATGTTTATGCGCTACCTGGAGCATTGGGTAATGATGGCAGTGAAGGCACACATTGGTTGATTCAGCAGGGAGCGCTGTTGGTTGCCCATCCCAATAACATCCTTGAAGATTTGCATTCCACCTTGCAATGGCTGCCGGCAACCACTTCAGAAACAATATATTCACAAGACAGTGACGATGTTCCATTGCCATTTGCAAGCGTGTTGGCTAACGTAGGTGATGAGGTTACACCTGTTGACGTCGTCGCTGAACGTGCCGGCCAACCTGTGCCAGTTATCGCAGCCCAGTTGCTGGAGCTGGAGTTAGCAGGATGGATCGCAGCTGTACCCGGCGGCTATGTCCGATTGAGGAGGGCATGCCATGTTCGACGTACTTATGTACTTGTTTGAGACCTATATCCACAACGAAGCTGAAATGCGTGTTGATCAGGATAAATTGACCGATGATTTGGCCGATGCGGGTTTTCATCGTGAAGATATCTACAATGCGTTGAATTGGCTTGAACGTTTAGCGGACTATCAGGATGGTCTGGTGGCGCCTGTACAATTGGCTGCCGACCCGCTCTCAATGCGAATTTATACGGACGAGGAATGCCAGCGTCTTGATGCCGATTGTCGCGGTTTTATTTTGTTCCTGGAGCAGGTTCAGGTGCTGAATATGGAAACGCGCGAAATGGTCATCGAGCGAGTCACGGCTCTTGATACTCAGGAATTCGATCTTGAAGATCTGAAATGGGTGGTGCTGATGGTGCTGTTTAACATCCCTGGATGTGAAAACGCTTATCAGCAGATGGAAGAACTGTTATTCGACGTCAATGAAGGTATGCTGCATTAATTTGCGATTAATGCATCCGGAAATATGAGTAAATCAGCACTATTTTCTGTGCGTAAACACGATCCCTGCCCCGCTTGCGGGGCAGATTTAGTGATACGCAGTGGTAAACACGGCCCGTTTCTTGGCTGTGTGAATTATCCAACTTGTGATTATGTTCGTCCCCTGAAAAATCAGGCCGATGGTCATATTGTCAAAGTGCTGGAAGGGCACGCATGCCCCCAGTGTGGCGCAGATAAAGTTTTGCGTCAGGGGCGATTTGGGATGTTTGTTGGTTGTAGTCACTATCCTGAATGTGATTACACAGAAACCATCGATAAGCCCGACGAGACGGCGATTGCCTGTCCTCAATGTCAGAATGGAAAGCTGGTGCAGCGCCGTTCGCGCTATGGCAAGACTTTTCATTCCTGCGACCGTTACCCCGATTGCCAGTTTGCGATCAATGCATCGCCGGTTGAAGGTGTCTGCCCGCATTGCCAGTTCCCCCTATTAATAGAGAAGAAAACCGCACAAGGCATGAAGCGCTTATGCGCCAGCAAACGCTGTGGCAAGCTCATCGCCCAGGACGAATAACCACCATGAAGCAAAAACCGTATGCCCCCGGAAGTCTCGAGTTTTGCATCGAGCAACTACAGCAGCAGGCCGTTATTGCCTATCCAACAGAAGCCGTGTTTGGTTTAGGTTGCGATCCCGATAGCGAAAGCGCCGTCATGGCCTTATTGGCACTCAAACAGCGTCCGGTTGAAAAAGGGCTTATCCTGATTGCAGCCGATTATGCGCAACTGGAACCCTACATCGCCGACCGCGAACTCACAGTCTTGCAACGTGAGCGTATGTTCGCGAGCTGGCCTGGGCCGGTGACTTATGTGGTGCCGGCAACACCGCATACGCCGCGCTGGTTAACAGGTCGTTTCGATTCGCTGGCTATCCGCGTTAGCGATCATCCGGATGTGCAGGCACTCTGTCGTGGCTTTGGCAAACCCCTGGTGTCAACCAGCGCGAATCTTTCCGGCGAGGCGCCGTGTCGCAATGCTGATGAAGTTGCCCAGCAATTCGGCGCTCAATTCCCCGTTTTGCATGCTGCAACGGGCGGGCGATTAAATCCTTCTGAAATTCGCGACGTTATCAGCGGCGAACTTATTCGTCAGGGCTAATTTATGGAACACTTTGCCGTTTTTGGTCATCCGATTGCACACAGTAAGTCACCTGTGATTCATAGCCTTTTTGCTGAGCAGACGGGAATTGCGCACTCCTATGGTCGGGTTTGTGCACCGCTAGAGGGATTCCCTCAGTCAATTAGCGACTTTTTTGCCTACGGTGGAAAAGGTGCGAATGTCACACTGCCGTTTAAACAGCAGGCGTGGGAATTGGCCGATGAACTGAGTGAACGTGCAGCCCTATCTGGGGCGGTTAACACATTAAAGAAAAAAGCAGATGGCTCGGTCTTTGGTGACAACACCGATGGGATTGGTCTGCTAAGCGATCTGGAACGATTGAATTTGATCCGCTCCGGTGACCGCATTTTATTGGTGGGAGCCGGCGGTGCAGCACGTGGTGTGATCCTTCCTCTGCTTTCCTTTGGATGTTCGGTGGTGGTGGTCAACCGGACGGTTACACGCGCTGAAGAACTGGCAAACATCTTCCAACATAGTGGGGATATCCAGGCGAGCAGTTTTACTGCGCTCTCCGGCCAGTCATTTGATCTGATCATCAATGCTACTTCCAGTGGTGTTGAGGGTAAAGTACCGCCGTTGCCAGAGTCATTGGTTACCTCTCAAACGCGCTGCTATGACATGTTCTATCAGCAAGGGCTAACGCCTTTCTTGTTGTGGTGTCAGCAGCACGGCGCGGACCAGCTGGCCGATGGATTGGGCATGCTAGTGGGACAAGCGGCACATGCTTTCCAACTGTGGCATGGCGTGATGCCGGAAATTACCCCCGTCATTGCTCAATTAAAGCAGGCAATGAAGGAGTGAATCAGGCGATCCATTTTCCCGATCGTGAAAGTTGGGACGAGGAACGGGGAGCGATCGTCTTTCCAGTGTTGGTACATGGAATGGGGTTAACCTGCGCCATCAAACCTGACGCATTAGAGGATCGATTCGGAATGGGTGCAGCGATGGCGCTGTTTAGCGCGCATCGCTGGGATCTGGAAGAAGAAGCGGAAGCGCTTATCCGGCAAGATGAGATCGATGATCAAGGTTGGGTCTGGCTTTCCTGAGCGAGGTATTCATCTTTCCAGCCAACATAATTGTTAGATGAATAGAGCAGACCTGCGATTTCCGCTTCACTTAATGGGCGGATCTGTTTAACCGGGCTGCCTAAATAGAGGTAGCCGCTTTCCAGTCTTTTACCCGGCGGAACCAGACTACCCGCTCCGATCATGACATCCTCTTCAACAAACACGCCATCCAGCAAAATCGATCCCATTCCAACCAGCACGCGATCGCTAATATGACAGCCGTGCAGCATCGCTTTATGACCTACAGTCACGTCTTCACCAATAATCAAAGGGTACCCTTCCGGGTTGCTGGTGGATTTGTGCGTGACGTGCAAAACGCTACCGTCCTGAATATTGCTTCTTTTACCTATCACAACTTTGTTCACATCACCGCGGATAGCAACCAGTGGCCAGATGCTGACATCGTCAGCGAGCTGCACTTCACCCACCACTACGCTACTGCTATCGATCATTACGCGATCGCCGATTTGTGGAAAATGGTTCTTATAGGGTCGTAGGGCTACAGACATGATCTTTCTCCTTTTGCACTTTTACCCCTAGCCTGCGGCTTATAAGGCTGGCAAACAAGATGATTTTTGAGCGGATCGCTCGCGATCTCAGCGAAAAGATTGAAAACTCATCAGTCGATTAAAAAGATCGAAAAAAGGGGTTGTGCAAAAAATCCGGATCCCTATAATGCGCATCCACTGAGACGGCAAAGCGGCAACGCAGACGGCTC
>NZ_JACVUP010000010.1 GCF_016625195.1 Erwinia sp. S63 | reverse complement strand
GTCCAGCGTCCAGCGTCCAGCGTCCAGCGTCCAGCGTCCAGCGTCCAGCGTCCTACTTCTGACAAAGTCATCCGTTTTCAACGACCCAGACAATTCGACAAAATTTACCTATTTGACCAATTCTCATTGCAGCATTACGTGCTGGTCATCCAACCAATGTGCAACTGACCCTAACATGTAGTTATCAGATGTCTTTAATCACACCTACTGGTGATACACACGATGAGAAATCTGGAGAAGGCTTAAATGCTGGTTCTAGCATACAGGTCGTATTGCGCGGAAAGTGGAGGATAACGAAATGCACGCCTGTCGATTAGGTGTATTTCGCTCTCCGGAGTGCGCACAGGATCAGCTGCAAAGAGAAGAACGACACGAAATGCGTTATGCAGAAATACCATCGTCATGACTCACTCAGGCATAAAAAAGTAGCGCCCAGACCATCCTCAGCACCATCATTACAAATACCTTCACCACCAATCAAAAAAAACATGGTGATTTTCAGTCTGAAAATTTCTGAAATTTTGTTTTAATACACTACCTTATAGCGTTTTCAGGAAGGTGAAAAAATCCATTTGAAAGGTGACAATGTCATTTCAAGCTTTAAACATCAACGCTCATGACAGCCAGCCCGGAAGGGCAGGGCGCCCCTCTAGTGCCGGTAAGAATGCTTTAGTCAGTGCGTGCGGAAGACAGTGAGCAAAAGCACGTCCAGTTCTATCGAGCGCAATTATACTTTGCATAAAGCTGTGTAAATCACACTAACTTAAGCGTTCGCCATGGTGTTCCTATTTAACTCACACCACAGTTGGATAGTCCTATGAACAATATCGACGTACTCATCGTTGGAGCAGGGCCCACTGGTTTGGTGCTGGCACTCTGGCTCACCCGACAAGGCGTGTCGGTCCGTATCATTGACAAGAGTCAGGGACCGGGTGAGACATCACGAGCAATGGCCGTTCAGGCGCGTACGCTGGAACTTTATCGCCAGTTGGATATGGCTGAAGAAACCATCGCAGCAGGCTATAAAATGCCGGCTATGAATATGTGGGCGCGGGGAGAACCGAAGGCGCGCATTCCACTGGAGAATGCCGGGAACGACATTTCTCCGTATCCGTTCGTACTAATCTTACCCCAGGACAGACATGAAAAATTACTGGTCACCCGCCTGCAAACGGCAGGTGTTGTCGTCGAACGGCAAACAGAATTCATGTCGTTCAGGGAAGAAGGCGAACAGATTGTTGCCACGATCACAACACCCACAGGGCAAACAGAAACCTGCACTGCCACCTATCTTGCAGGCTGTGATGGCGCGCATTCCCCGGTGCGCCATCAAATAGGCAGTGACTTCGAGGGCGGTACTTACGACCACCTCTTTTACGTTGCAGATGTACTGGCCAGTGGAGTGAAACCCGCGAATGAGGGACACATTGCCTTCGACAAGTCTGATTTTGTCCTGGTGATGCCCTATGGGCCGGAGCATCAATATCGTTTGATCGGTACTGTAGAGAGTGAAGATGGGGATAAGCAGCAACATTGTTTTGACGATGTCAGTCAACGGGCCATCAATGGGTTAGGGCTCAGCATCAAACAAGTGAACTGGTTTTCTACTTACCGTGTCCATCATCGGGTAACCAATCATTTTCGCCATGGTCGTGCATTTCTGCTGGGTGATGCAGCACATGTTCATAGCCCGGCGGGAGGGCAGGGGATGAATACCGGTATTGCCGATGCGATAAACCTTGCGTGGAAACTGGCTGCGGTGATTAAGGCACAAGCCTCCGAAATCTTACTGGACAGTTATGAGGCGGAGCGTAAAGCCTTTGCTCATAAGTTGGTGAAAACCACAGACCGGGTCTTCACTTTCATCACTGCCGCTGGCGGGTTCGCAGATTTCGTGCGCACACACATTGCACCGTCGATCGCCAGTCAGGCATATCGATATGAA
Organism: Erwinia sp. S63; assembly: GCF_016625195.1. Taxonomy (GTDB): domain Bacteria; phylum Pseudomonadota; class Gammaproteobacteria; order Enterobacterales; family Enterobacteriaceae; genus Pantoea. The sequence goes on along the minus strand of NZ_JACVUP010000010.1, from coordinate 237,635 downwards.
CGCGTACGCGAATACCTTTTCCGCGTCATCTCACAAACGACGATGAGCTATCCGGACAGCCCGTTAAGCGAGGGAAAAGCGGGAGAGATAAGTGCGGGCGATCGCTTGCCGTATATCGCTATGGGTGAGACTGACAATTATGCATCATTGAGAAAGATAGTCTGGCAAATACACATCTACGGCACCGCCGCTGAAGACGTCAGGAACTGGTGCGATCGCCATGGTGTGGAATGGCAGGTTTTTCCCTGGCAGGATACATTTGAGAAAAAAGGATTCAAACAGGATACCGCTTACCTGATTCGACCGGATGGCTATATCGGCTTGGTGGTCACTGAAAGACATGCGGAGCGTCTTTCCGCTTATGTCAGTCGTCTTGGAATACAGCGAGCTTTGTTGTTGAGGCATTGAAAGTCAGCTCGCTCGTGTTACTGGCACATTCATCAGTTCATTGTGTGGCGTAGCAAGTTGCATCAACATGAGCGTGCCAACTTCGATTTGTGGGAAAAATCAGCCTATGGCGTTGGCACGGATTCAACACTGTGTCAGCCAGTTTCGGCAACAGTGTTTTAAAACGCAAGAGGAGTCGCTGCCAGCAACGCGTGACACAAAGCCTCACCAACCGCGCTAGCAGATTGCGGGTTCTGACCGGTAATCAGCAGGCCGTCGATTACCACATTGCATTGCCAGTTATCCGCAGGCTGGTGGCGTGCCCCCCGTTCCTTGAGCGCCGCTTCCAGCATAAAGGGCACTACATTTGCCATACCGACTTCCATTTCCTCGGTATCAGTGAAGGCCGCCACGCGTTTTCCTTTTACCAGATACTGGCCGTTACGCAGTTTCACATTGATCAACGCCGCCGGGCCGTGGCAAACCGCCGCAACGGGTTTGCCGCTCTCATACATCTGGCGCGTCAGGAATTTCAGCACGGCATCATCCGGGAAATCCCACATCGTGCCGTGTCCGCCGACAAACAGGAGTGCGCTGTAATCCTCACTTTTGGCCGCCGCCAGCGGTAAGGTGTTATTCAGCCGCTGCTGAAAGCCCACGTCCTGCCAGTAGTGCTGATTGATCGCATCATCTTCGATACCATAAACCGGTGGTTTTCCTCCTTTGACAGAGGCAAAGGTCGTTTGAATGCCGGCTGATTCAAGCACATGTAAAGGGTGAGTCAATTCTGGCAGGTAAAAACCGGAGATTTCATGCCCGGCGACGATATCGCGAAAACTACTCAGTACCAGCAATACCGGTTTAACTGAGTGCGGCTGGACGCCATTCATAAAGGATCCTTAAAGTCTTATTCATTTTTTGTGTAGCGGATGCGCTGTGCCGGGAAATGTGTCAAACATCGCCCTGCCCAGAATAATTTGCGGCGTAAGATTGTGAAACGGTGATTTGCTTATAGCGGCAATAAGAATTCTTTATAACAGTCTGGTATGTAATGTTTTATCGCCGAAATATAATGTTTAAACACTTCCCGGAATATCAGACGCCTCGAAATGAAAAAGAGCCTCCGCAGAGGCTCATAAATGTCTTAGAAGGAAGTAGTCACACCTGCATAATAAGCGCGGCCCGGTTCGTTATACGTTGAAGCGCCTTCGTTCTCGCGGTAGATCTGTTTATTCAGCAGATTGCTGATGCCAGCACTGAAGCGAAGGTTTTTATTCATCTCATAATTTACGCCAACACCATAAATTGCATAGGCACCGACTTCCTTATCTGATAAGCCGCTCGCTTCTTTACGTATCTCAGCTGTGGTACGTGGATGCTGACGCCCATACATGGTCCAGCTTAGGGTGGTGGATAGGGCATCTGTCACCTGCCATTCCAGCCAGCTGTTCACGGTATATTTCGGAATCAACGATAAAGGATTGCCGGTCGATTTATATTTCGACGTGAACATGTAGGTGGCATTGGTGCGCCAGTTCAGCGTGTCTTCAATCAGCGGTAGGGTTAAGTTTCCTTCCAGACCCTGGGTTAACGCTTTACCGCCGTTTTGCCACTGATAGATATCATAGGTTGAGGAGTACCATGAACCGGCTACCGCAACGCTTCCAAGAGAATCCGAGCCCGCGACGATTTTATTTTGATAGTCATTACGGAAGTAGGTCAGGCCTGAGCTGTAACCCGCATCATTCCATTGCAAACCAATCTCTTTATTTACACTGACTTCTGGTTTGAGATCGCCATTACCCATCAAGTAGCAGCCATTGCTGCCGCTTACGGAACATCCGTTACCACTGCTGGCGAGCAAATAACCTTCGGTTGATTGATAGAGATTCGGGGCTTTAAACACGCGAGCAATACCGGCTTTCAGTTTGATCGTGTCGGTTAAATCCTGCTGAATGTTAAGGCTCGGGCTCCAGTTATGACCGAATTTATCGCTGTAATCGAAGCGCAGACCGGGGATCAACGTGGTGCCGTCGAAGGCATCAATGGTGTCTTCCAGATAGAGTGCACTCAGCTCCTGGCTGTTTTTGCTGCTGCGCTGCGATGGGTCGCCGGAAACACCGTTAATATCAATGCCTGTCGCATCCGTTTCCTGCATCGCCGCCGGGTCGTTGAGCTGCTCTTTATTCCACTCGCCCCCGATGGTTAAGGTATGGTCCACCAGCAAGTTGAAGGGAACGGTATATTCGTTGTTGATACGCCAGGTTTTATAGCGGCTGGTGTTGAAGGTATCGCTGTTGATCATCCCTTCTACTTTGCCGGTTGATCCTTCGGCCAGACGCGTATTATGCGTATCCTCATAGCTCAGCGTGAGTTTGGATTGCCCCCAATCCCAGATGCCATTGTGGATGAGGCTATAAGCCTGACGGTACATGCGGTTGGTTTCGCTGCCATATAAGGTCGGCACCAGCGTACTGAGATTACTCAGGCTATATTGCGTATCCCCGGCGTAGATATTGCCCTGGCGGCTGTAGGCATAATTGAAGTCGAGGTATTGTTGCTCGTTAATCTTCCACTGTAACGACGTGTTGATATCACGATTGCGCACACCTTCGTGACCGGCTGCGTAGGAGCCGTTCTCGCTGGTATTGATATCGTAGGCATCGGCGTCGGTTTTATTGATATTGCCGTACATGCGCATCGTCAGCACGTCATCAATCAGTGGGCCGCTCAAACTAAAGTTCATGCGCTTGGTCGCGCCCTCATCTTTGTCTTCAGGCTGATTAGTAAACAGGGAAAGTGACCCGTGCCAGTTATTGGTCGGGCGTTTGGTGACGATGTTCACGACACCGCCCATCGCGCCGGAACCGTAGTGAGCCGCAGCCGGACCGCGCAGTACATCGATGTGATCCACCATCTCAGCGGGAACCCAGTTGGTATCGCCTCGGGTATCACGTTCTCCGGTGCGGCTGTAGCGTACAGCGCTGCGCGAAGAAACGGGGACACCATCAATCAGGATCAAGGTGTTTTCGGGGCCCATACCACGAATATCAATCTGGCGATTATTACCGCGGCTTCCTGTGGCACTGTTACCCGTAAGATTAACGCCAGGCATTTTGCGAATAATATCGGAGAGATCATTAACCGGTGGATTGCGCTCAAGATCCTGTTGAGTAATCAAGGATGCACCAGGTTGCTGTTTTAATACGTTCTCAGCTTTTGCACTGACGATCATATCCGTTTCATTCGTTGCGGGCTTCTCTGCCTTTTTCGCTGAAATAACTTTCTCTTTACCGCTATCATTATTATCCAGCGATAAGACGTCACTATTATCAGCCGCCAGCACATTTCCACTGTGAACGATAATTCCAATCAGAATTGAAAGCGTTGTTTTCCTTACACCAAAGACAAAAGACATATTGTTACACCGGTTTATTATTAGTTACATATCAAACGAAGAAGAGAATAGTTATCATAATCATTCTCAATATTGATATTTTTGACACATTTAGACATGTCTGATGGTGCCTGTTTACATGTCTTGCCTTAGGTATTGCAAAAGGGGTTGTAAAGTGAGCAATCATGGAAAGATTGTGAAGGCGCGTGGCGGACGCTTTGTAGCATCCGCCACAAAATTAGATGTGACGTTGTAGCCAGGCTAAGGCTAACTGGGCGCGGGCAGAGAGTGGCCATTCAGCCCGGTGCACTAACCAGATAGTGTCAACCAGCGCATCACCCTCAGCGGCAACTTCAATGGTTTCAGGGCGGGTAAACGCCAGCCGCGCATAGCGTGGCAGAACCGCAAAACCCAGCCCGCGCGCGACCGGTTCCAGAATCAGGCCGATCTGATTACTGAACCCGCGTTGGGGCAGGTTACGAATGCCTGGGTTGCCCGGAAATAATCGACTTAATAATCGTGTCGCCATCGCCTGCCCATCGGGATGGTCGATATACCCCAGCTTTTCCAAATCGTTCCAGCCAGTCACTCGCGTATTAGCCGGTACGATCAGTTCCAGCGGTTCTTCAGCAAAAGGATGGGCCTCGAGTCGTTTATCGTCAGGTTTGTGTGTGACCAGGCCCATTTCGTAACGGTTATGCAAAACCGCGTCGATCACTTCGCTATCCGGCGCAAAGCGGTGACGAACAGTGAGGTCGCGATGCTGTTCCTGTAATGACAACAACAAAGGGTAGAGCCGGAGACCGATGCTTCCGGGCGATATTAAGCTCACTTCACCGCAGGTGGCTTCAGCATCACTCAGTCTCAGCATTAAGTGGTGGTGAGCACGATCAATTTGCTGGCAATAATCCAGCAGGGCGCTGCCAGCGGGCGTCAGTTCCAACGGGCGCTTGCTCCTTAGTATCACCGGACCTAACTGCAATTCCAGATGGCGAATATGCTGACTCACCGCCGCCTGGGTGATGCCTAATCGCTCAGCGCTGTCGGTAAAGCTCCCGAGTTCGGCCAGCGTGGCAAAAGATTTGAGCCATTGTGGGTTCATCATAATGAAATTTTATACTTCTCATAATTGATCGTCCGTTTTCATTATAACGACAGTTACGTAGCCTGTAGATCTTTTCATCCTATGAGATTGATCATGACAACTCCCTATCCGCGCACCTTTTCCCATATTGGCCTCTCGGTGACAGACCTTGATGACGCCGTGAAGTTTTACACCGAAGTGATGGGCTGGTATCTGATCATGCCGCCTACGCAGATTGCAGAAGATGAATCCGCCATCGGTGTGATGTGCAGTGATGTTTTCGGCAAGGGATGGGAGAAGTTTCGCATCGCTCACCTTTCCACAGGCGAACGCGTCGGTGTTGAAATCTTTGAATTCAAGGCGGCAGTAAAACCCGACAATAATTTTGAATACTGGAAAACCGGCGTATTCCATTTCTGCGTGCAGGATCCTGATGTAGAAGGTTTGGCGGAGAAGATTGTTGCAGCGGGTGGTAAGCAACGCATGCCGGTGCGTGAGTATTTCCCCGGTGAGAAACCGTATCGCATGGTCTATATGGAAGATCCGTTCGGCAACATCATCGAGATTTACAGCCACAGTTACGAACTGACCTATTCTGCAGGTGCGTATGTCTGAGCAGGAATTTATCCTCCCCGCCGACTGGCGAGGGTGGGTGTGGCAGGGTGGCGATAACCCGCTGGCGCTGCAGGAACGCTACCTGAGTTTGCTACCGCTGCAACCGGGCGAAGTGCTGGTCAGGAATGCCGCGATAGGTTTGAATCCGGTTGACTGGAAAGTGCTCGACACCCAGAGGGATCGGGTGCCTGGCGTCGATGGTGCGGGCACGGTGGTCGCGGTTGGCTCCGATGTCGACCAGCACTGGTTGGGCAGGCGCGTTGCCTACCATCAGAATTTGCAGCGCAATGGCAGTTTCGCTGAGTATACCTTGCTGGCCGCGCAGGTTTTGCTGCCCATCCCGGATGGAGTCGACTTCGCGACCGCCGCCGCTTTCCCTTGCCCGGCACTTACCGCCTGGCAGGCAATTGAAAAGATCCCGGTTGAGCCTGGCGCGCTACTCTTGATTTCGGGAGCGGGTGGATCGGTCGGGCATTTTCTTGTGCAGCTGGCTTACGCACGTGGCTTTGAGGTCACGACCTTAAGCGGTGAACGTCACTGGCCACGTCTGCACGCGCTGGGTGCGAAGCGCTGTTACAGCGATGAGCAGCATGATGCTTCTGCCGTGAAGGAGCGCTATTTTGCTGTTATCGATGCTGTCAGCCCGGAAAAAGCAGCGCTTCTGGCGAACAACCTGATGGCGAATGGGCATCTGGTATGCATTCAGGGGCGGGTGAAAGAGTGGCCGAATCCGGCGTTTGGTCGTGCGTTGTCGTTGCATGAAGTGGCGCTCGGCGCGCTGCATCAGCATGGCAATGCAGAGCAATGGCAACGACTCACGCAGCAGGGTGAACAGATGCTGAGGCAGATTGCGCAGGGCACACTGCAAAGTGAAATGTTGCTGCACTTCAGCTGGGAACAACTCCCGGCGCAGCTGCTGGCTCTGCAGCACCGCAATTTTAGTGGTAAGCAGGTCATTCTGCTCTAGTTGTAAAAGCAAAAGCACACTTGCTTGTCTGCACAATATCGATAGCCGGATTATGTCACTCGTAACTCGGCTAATTGTTTATTCAGTTCTCACGGCAGTGGAATCTTTTACAGAATTATAAAATCCCCTCTCTCGGATGCTATCCCGGCACCGTTCGTCAGTTCGATTGTATCCACTCTCAGAAAGCAGTATTCATCACACCCCCTAATGCTGTATTCTGCTGCATATTGCAATATTTTGCGGTTTTGAGATCGGCATGCATAAAACAGCCAGACAAAAATTATTGATGGAGCTGCTTCTTGAACAGGGGCAGGTGGGAATTGGGCAGCTTGTGGAGCAGTTGCAGGTTTCTGCGGACACCGTGCGCCGCGACCTGGCCGATCTGGAAAAGCAGGGCCTGGCGCAGAAAAACCATGGTGGAGCCGTGGCGCTGGATCTGTCAGCGATGAATCGCCATCAGCGCAGCGCACTGATTCCCGACGTCAAAATCGAACTTGGCAGGCGGGTGGCGGAAAAAATACCGGCAGGCGCCACGCTGTTTCTGGATGCGGGCAGCACGGTGCTGGCGGTCGCTACTCTGCTAAAAGGCCCTGTAACGGTCATTACCACGTCACTGGATATTGCCCATCACCTCAGTGATAAGCCGGATGTCGAACTCATTCTTTTGGGCGGCAAATGGGACAAGCAACAACGGCTGTTTTCCGGCAGCGCCACGCTATCTCTGCTTGAAAAGTATCGTGCCGACATCGCCATTCTGGGGGCCTGTGCGCTGCATGCCCGATTTGGATTGAGTGCCAGCCAGGAGGGTGACGCTGAGGTGAAGCGCGCCATGCTGGCGGCAAGCAGCGAACACTGGGTGGTGGCCGATCATATGAAGCTCAACCGCTGTGAATCCTATCTGGTCGCGCCGCTCACCGATATCCATCAACTTTTCCTTGATGCGCCCTGGGGCGAGTTTGACGTCACCGACGCTACACAGGTCAACATCACACATTCTTAATGGCAAGAGGAGTCAGAAATGAGTATTCAGAAAGAGATTCGCGTCGCCCTCATCGGCTACGGATTTGTCGGTAAAACATTTCATGCGCCCTTAATTCAATCCGTTCCCGGTTTGAAACTGCATGTTGTTTCGTCTGGCAGTGAGGAGAAGGTCAAAAAGGATCTGCCTGACGTCATCGTTCTCGACTCCCCGGAAGCGGCCATCCAGCATGCAGATATTGATTTGGTGGTGATCGCTTCTCCCAACGCGACACACGCGCCATTGGCTAAGCTCGCGCTGAATGCCGGCAAGCATGTGGTGGTGGATAAACCCTTTACGCTGGATCTGGCAGAGGCCAGAGAACTGGCGGCACTGGCCAGCGAGAAGAAGTTACTGCTCTCAGTATTTCAGAACCGCCGCTGGGATACCGATTACCTGGGGGTGAAAAAGGTCATCGATTCTGGCGCGATTGGTCAGGTCAAACATTTCGAGTCTCATATAGACCGATTCCGCCCGGAAGTGCGCGATCGCTGGAGAGAACACGATATTCCTGGTAGCGGTTTATGGTTCGACATTGGGCCTCATATCATCGATCAGGCTCTGCAACTATTTGGACTCCCTGAAGCCGTGTCGGGTGACATCGCTGTCCTGCGTCATGGCGGGAAAAGCAATGACTGGGCGCACGTCACGCTCAGCTACCCGGAGCATAAAGTGATCCTGCATGCCAGCATGCTCGCCGCGGGTGGCGTGTCACGCTTTACCGTTCACGGGGATAAGGGCAGCGTGGTCAAACCCAAAGCCGACCAGCAGGAAGCGCAACTGATTGCTGGAATCGTGCCGGGTTCCGTGACCTGGGGCGAAGATCAGGATGATTTGATGGTGTTTGACAGCAATCTGCAGGTCACGTCAGTCAAAACGCCAAAAGGCGACCAGCGTCAGTACTACATCCAGGTGCGTGATGCGCTGGCGTGCAAGCAGGCCAATCCTGTTTCACCCGCTCAGGCGATTGCTGTCATGGCGGTGATTGAAGCGGCAGTGCGCTCATCAGAGACCGGTACGGTGCAGAAACTCGCGCTGAGTGAAGCTGAGGCTGGTGCGTTTTATCAACGGAGTTAACCAGCCAAGAGCATTATGGTTTTCGGACAGGCTTTAATTTGCTGGCACAAACGTGCCAGCGGAAAAAAATTCTCTGCCCAGATTTTAATGGATGGAATTAATCATGCCGCGTCGGAATCTTACCCCTCCGATCGCGGTGCGATGAATGTCCTGATCGTTTTCACAATATTTTATCCAGGAAAAAGAAAGGGTAATTCATTAAAAAAATAATAGTGTGCTGAGGGATTAAGCGCATTCACCGCTTACTGAATACGGCGGAAGACCTACACGGACCATAGCGAGATGAACCCGCCTTCATAGTCGCTAACAACATCATATTCAATACCAATCAGACGCGTTCCGATATTCGCCGCTGCCAGTTCGGGGTTATCCTAACGTCCCTGAGTTGCAATTTATCCTCAAGCTCCATCCGTATGCCCTCACAATTACTTTCCAGATTGCCTATTTTCTTCTCGAGTTCGCAGACGGACACTTCCGATGCCACTAATTCCAGCATATGGAAAATTTCGTGGCGCACATGCTCACCGAAGGTTTTGGCGGATTTATGATGAATCAGCCATTCTGATAATTCTGACTTCTTATATTCGGTGGATTGTTTTCTGTAAAACTGACTGGTTTCGAGTTGTCTGATTTTGATCAGGAAATGCGTATAAAAACACTGTATCTCACTGAGTTGTTTAATATCCATCACAACCTCATTAAATCAATTTAGTGAAAAATACGGATACCAGCCCAATTAAATGGGCTGGTATCGATTAGGCGAAATTACAGCGGATTATCCGGCGTATCCGCCTGATCGTAGGCGCCCCAGATAGTTTGATCGTAATTGATCATTGAACCGCTCATCAGCCCTGACTCATCGCTGGCGAGGAATGCCACGGCGCGCGCCACTTCTTCTGGCGAAATTAAACGTCCAAACGGCTGTTCTGCTGCGGCTTTCTCCAGCCAGTTCTCTTCGGCGCCGTGATAGGTGCGCATAATACGGTCTTCACCTTCAGATGCCATCCAACCGATATTAAGACCATTGACGCGGATGCGGTTGCGCAGCAGCGCATAGGCGGTGTTGCGTGTCAGTGTTGCCAGCGCGCCCTTGGAAGAGCAGTAGGCGGCAATGAAAGGCTGGCCCGCCAGTGATGACATTGAGCAGATATTGACGATGCTGCCTTCAATTTTTTCACGACGCATAACTTTGATCGTTTCCTGCATCAGGAAGAAGGGACCGCGCACGTTGGTGGCAAACATTTGGTCAAACAGTTCAGGCTCTGTATCGAGGATGGTTCCGCGATCGGTCATCCCGCCGGCATTCACCAGAATATCCACGCGGCTGAAGATCTCATCCGTCGTCGCCACCACTTTGCGGCAGTCTTCAACCGAGGAAAGATCGGCACGGACAAATTCAACGCGGGTTGCGCCTTCCGCATTCAGCCGGGCAGCAATCTCCTTTCCTTTTGCTTCATTGCGGCCACAAATAACCACACCCGCCGCACCCTTCTGCGCAAAGTGGCGAGCGATAGCGGCACCTAAACCCTGGGTTCCACCCGTAACAATCGCGACTTTTCCTGAAAACTGATTCATCAGATGATTCCTTCAACAATAGTGTATCCCGCTGCGCTGAGACATTTGCGCAGCGTGCCATTTCCTATACGTGCATATTCCAGCGGTGGGGCTTTGGCCGGATCCTGCTCGGCCTCCACCACAAACCAGCCCTGATAGCCAATTTCAGCCAGGGTCCGGGTGATCGCCTCGAAATCGATCATCCCGTCGCCGGGCACGGTATAAACGCCTTTCAGCACCGCATCCAGGAAGCTGTCTTTATTCCAGTCGAGCGATGCTAACACCTCTTTTCTGACGTCCTTGGTGTGAACATGATTGATACGACTGCCGTGTTTTTTCAAAATGCTGAGCGGATCAACGCCCGCAAACGTCAGATGCCCCGAATCAAACAGTAGCCCCACATCTTTGCTGGTGGCGGCCATCAGACGGTCGATATCATTCTCATCCTCGATGGCCGTCCCCATGTGATGGTGGAAGGCCAGCGGAACACCAAAATCAGTGCAGAACTCAGCGAAGCGAGAAAGCTTTTCACCGTATTCGGCGATTTGTGCGTCCGACAGACGTCGACGCTTCGCCAGCGGGACATCCTGTTTATTCTGAATTGTTCCGGCGGTTTCACCGTAAACCAGGCATACCGCACCGCAGTCGCGGAAGAGTTGCATTTGCGGCAGCGATTTTTTGATTTCCTCTTCGACGCTGTTATCCAGCAGGGTGCCAGAGTACCAACCCGAAACCAGATCCAGCTGGTATTCCCGCAGCAGCGGCTTCAGCAACTCGCTGGTCTTGGGGAACTTCCCGCCGGTTTCTACGCCCTGGAAATCAGCAAGATGACTCTCACTCAGACAGGTGGCAAGTGGCGTGTCCCCGCCGAGCTGAGGCAGGTCGTCGTTGGACCACGCAATTGGGGCAATACCTAATTTGGCTTTCAGCATTTGAAGACTCCTGTTAAATGCCTACGCGTTGATTTTTACGCCCGGCAACGTGCTCTTCGCGGGCCTGATTCACACTTTCGCGGGCGCTCACCTCTGGCACACCGACATCCCACCAGGCATCACCCGGTGTCCAGTCAAAGGCATGCGTGGCCAGCGTTATCACTGTGGTGCGATCGTTGCCTTTCGCCCAGACGATCGCCTCCTTCAATTCATCCAGCGAGTTCACTTTGCGTGCCAGTGCACCCATTGACTGGGCATTGGCAACGAAATCAACGTGGAACGGTTCCTGAACGCGGCAGTCTTTCAACAGGTTATTAAAGGATGCGCCGCCTTTGGCATTTTGCAGTCGGTTGATCACCGCATAGCCGCCGTTGTCACACACGATCAGAATGAATTTATGGCCCGAGAGCACGCTGGAGTAGATATCAGAATTCATCATCATGTAGGTGCCATCGCCAATCATGACGAACACATCACGATCCTGTTCGGCCATCGCCACACCCCAGCCTGCGGACAGTTCGTAACCCATACAGGAGAAACCAAACTCGCAGTCAAAGGTGCCTGGATTTTTCACCTTCCAGCCTTTCACCAGTTCACCGGGTAAACCGCCTGCAGCGCTGATGATGTAATCCTCGGGCGCTGCCTGGGCGTTCACTACGCCAATGACCTGTGCGTAGGTGGGATCGCCCGAGGTTTGGGTTCGCGCCTGCCGCGATGCAATCAGATCATTCCAGCCCGCAAAGGCTTTGCGACCACGCTCCAGCCAGCTACTGTCTGCTTTCCATCCACTCAATGCCGCATCCAGCTCAGTCAGGCCTTCACGCGCGTCACATACCAGCGGAATGGCGCGGTGTTTGTGCGCATCAAAGCGCGCGGCGTTTAAGGCAATAAACTGCGCGTTGTCATCGAATACCGTCCAGGAGCCGGTGACAAAGTCCATCAGACGGGTGCCTACCGCAATAATTACATCCGCATTACCTGCCAGTTCATTGGCTGAGGTCGATCCCAGAATGCCCACCGGCCCCATATGCACCGGGTGATCGTGGGTCAGGGCGCCTTTGCCAGCGATGGTTTCAACCACCGGAATGCCATGCGACTGGGCGAACTGCTCCAGCGCCTGTTCAGCCTGCGAGTAACGCACGCCGCCGCCTGAAATGATCAGAGGGCGCTTGGCCCGCAGCAACGTTTCTTTGGCACGCGCCAGCAGCTGCGTATCCGGACGTGGGCGCGGCATGCTGTGAACGCGAGGCTGGAAGAAGGCTTCCGGATAGTCATAGGCCATTTCCTGCACGTCCTGGCATACACCAATAAACGCAGGGCCGCAGTCACCCGGATCGAGCAGGGTGGCGACTGCCTGCGGCAGGGAGGAAAGAATCTGCTCAGGCCAGGTGATGCGATCCCAGTAACGGGTGACGGCCTTGAATGCATCATTGACGGTCTGCGTAGGGTCATTGAAATGCTCGACCTGTTGCATCACCGGATCCGGCACGCGGCGCGCAAAACTGTCACCGCAAATCATCAATACCGGTAAACGGCTGGTATGCGCCACGCCCGCAGCGGTCAGCAGGTTGGTGGTGCCCGGACCAATGGAGGCTGTAACCACCATAATCTGACGACGCACCATGGCTTTCGCGAAGCCCACGGCGGCAAAGGCCATCGACTGTTCATTCTGACCTCGCCAGGTGGGCAACGTATCTTGTACGGCTTCGAGCGCCTCACCCAGACAGGTCACGTTGCCGTGGCCAAAAATTCCATAGACCCCGGGAAACAGAGGAACGCGTCTCCCGTCAACTTCCGTAAACTGATTGCTCAGGTAGCGAACAATTGCCTGAGCTGTTGTGCAACGAAGGGTAGCCATAATGTCACTCACTCTTATGGGACGCTAATAACAGCATCATGGTTTCTATCAACAACGTTATTTGCCTGATGGATTAAATGGCAATAAAAGTTGCAAATTCAGCATGCAGTTATCCCTCCCCAACAGGGGATAAGAGATAACTTTGTTACCTATTAAGCGCGGGAGCGTTTACGCGTTAAATCTGCCTGTTCCCGTTCTGTAATCGTTTCAATACGCGGCTGCGTTTTTTCCGGATGCAGCGCACTGGCCAGCGCCATGGCAATACTTTGAGCCAGGCAAACCGGCGCGGCCAGTGAACGTGAGAAGCTGTACTCTTCTTCCGGCACCGTGAACAAAACCCGCGCGTTTTTCGCCAGCGGCGACAACGTACTGTCGGTAATGGCGATAATCGGCAGACCTCTGGCGTGCACCTCATCCGCTATCGCGATAACTTCTTTCGCGTAATGACGGAAGGCGATGGTCATCAGCACGTCATTGTCGCGCATGTTTTTTGCCATTTGCGGCGCCAGTCCGCCTGCGGCATCGAGCAGCACCACTCTGCGATTCAACATCGTGAACAGATAGCGCAACAGCATCGCAATCGGTTCTGAACGCAGCTGACCAATCAGATAAATAGTGTCAGCGTCCTTCAGCAGGCTGGCGGCATGATCGAGGTCAGCCTCCGTCACGTTCTGCAGCAGCTCCTGCAGTGTTGCGATATCGCGGATCACCAGGCTCTGCAGGAAACCGGCACTGCCTTTTTGTTCATTCTTCTGTAAATCAGCTTCCAGCGCATTGATACGCTCGTTGTAGCCGGGTGCAGCGGTGGCCAGACGTGACTGAAACACGCTCTGCATTTGCTTAAAGCCGCTGTAGCCAAAAACCTGGGCAAAGCGCACCAGCACCGAAGGGTGCAAACCACATTTTGCGGCGACCGCATTGATCGACTCGAGCGCGACGGTGTTCGGGTTTTGCGTGATGTAACGCGCCGCCTGCTTATGTCGTTCGGATAACTTTGCATATCGTTCCGAAATATCGTTAACGACTTGCTCATAGGACTCGTGCGGCAAGGGAGGGGCAGCCGACTTAATTTTGCTTACTTTCGTCATGTTCGGCACACCTCTGAAGCATTGCCTTTCTCAATTTCAACTGTCTTTCGCAATAAAAATTGCAATAAGAACTTCCATGCAATTAGTTCTAACCCATTCGCTGCAGCGATGGAAAATATCTTCGTGATTTTTGTGATAGCAATCTAAGAATTCATTTTAAATTTCATGTCCTCCACTACTGCAAGATATTCGGCATGTTTTTAACTAATTGAATATTATCAAAATAAAATAACATTTTTGGCAATTTCATCGACAGCGCACCGATGTTGCAATTTTTATTGCTGTGATCCTACTATTGCAATCATCAGTGCTTGGATGAGCCTCTTGCTCAGTGACAGCGAAGAGTTTCATCAGCCATCGCCCGCTCATTCAGGCCAATGCGGCGAACTCGCCGGGCCCGATTTAGATGCCAAAGGAGTAGTTAACCATGTACGACAATTTTGGACAGTTTATTGATGGCAAATGGTGCCACGGTAACGGCAAAGAACCGATTCGGGTGACTGATCCGGGTAATGGTCAGCTGCTGGGAACGATTCCCGCGGCCTCGACTGAGGATACCCTAACGGCATTGGCCTGTGCTGAACGTTCATTTGACGGCTGGAAAAATACCCATGCCTGGCTGCGCGCGGACTTATTGCAGGCCGTTGCACGAGAAATGGTGGCGGCTACTGCCCACGCCGCGATCACCATCTCAAAAGAGAGCGGTAAGCCGGTGGCTCAGGCCAAGCGTGAATGGGAATTGTCCATCGACCAGTTCATCTGGCATGCCGAAGAGGCGCGCCGTATTTATGGTCGTGTCGTTGAAAGCCGCGTACCGGGGGGGCGTTGTGAAGTGACTCATGAAGCCGTGGGTGTGGTTGCCGCTTTTACCGCATGGAATTTCCCGGTGGTGCTGGTGGCACGCAAGCTGGCCCCCGCGCTGGCAGCAGGCTGCACCGTGGTACTGCGGCCTTCTAATGAAGTGCCGGGTTCCGCCATGCTGATCATTGAGTGTCTGCGTAAAGCCGGCATTCCTGCGGGGGTGGCCAATCTGGTGGTGGGGCCGACAGCGGATACCTATGAGCCGTTAATCTCCTCGTCGGTGGTGAAAAAAGTCTCTCTTACCGGTTCAACCCAGCTTGGCCAGCAGATGATCCGCGACTCGGCAGCGACCATCAAACGCCTGAGCATGGAGCTTGGCGGCAATGCCCCGGTGATCGTGTTTGACGATGCCGATCTCGAAAAAGCGCTGGATCTCTCCGTGGCGACGAAATTTGCCAACTGCGGACAGGTTTGTGTCACCGCTGACCGTTTCTATGTTCACGAAAGCCTGTATGAGGCCTTTGTGGAAGGGTTTGCCAGCCGTACCAGCAAAATCAAAGTGGGCTACGGCCAGGAAGAAGGCACCGGTATGGGACCGCTGATTAATACCCGTCGGCTGCAGGCTATTGAGGCCATCGTCGCGGACGCACGTGATAAGGGGGCAAAAGTGGTCACAGGCGGCCATCGCCTTGATATCAATGGCGGTTACTTCTATGCCCCCACCGTGCTGGCTAACGTACCAGACGATGCTCTGGCGATTGCCGAAGAGAACTTTGGCCCGATCGCCGCCATCACTTCATTTACTGACCACGAAGATTTGTGGGCACGGGTCAACAACTCTGTTTACGCGTTATCCGCTTACGCCTTTACCCGCGATCCGGCGCGTATTCGTGAAGCCGTGGCCAAACTCGAATCCGGCATGGTGGGCATCAACAGTTATGCGCTGGCAGCGGCTGAAGTGCCGTTCGGTGGCATCAAAGCCAGCGGAATGGGACGTGAAGGCGGTAGCGAAGGCATTCACGACTATATGAACGTCAAATTAGCCCAGATCGTTGTGTAAGGAGCAGGGATGAAACTCAATAACATTAAAGCGCGCTGGAATGACAATAAAACCGTGTTGAACGGCTGGTTGAGCATCGGTAATAGCTTCAGCGCCGAGATTATGGCTCAGCAGGGTTATGACTCACTGACTATTGATTTGCAACACGGTTTTGTTGGCTATGACGAAGCCAAAACCATGCTGCAAGCCATGCGTGCCAGCGGTGTCGCGCCGATGGTTCGTGTGCCATGGCTTGAGCCGGGCATCATTATGAAAGCACTGGATGCGGGTGCCTGGGGCGTGATCTGTCCGATGGTAAATACCGCTGAGCAGGCACAGCAGTTGGTTTCGTTTGTGCGCTATCCCCCGTCCGGCAGCCGCAGTTTTGGCCCGACGCGTGTCTCCATCGCGGAGGGCGCAGATTATGGCCAGTATGCTGACGATCACGTGGTGTGCTTTGCCATGATCGAAACGGCAGAAGCCTTCGACAATCTTGAAGCTATCGTGGCGACGCCCGGTCTGGACGGCGTTTACATTGGCCCGGCGGATTTGACCCTCGGTTTGACCGGGCGAAAATACCGTACCGGCTTTGATCGTGACGAACCGGAAATCGTCGATGCCATCAAACACATTGTTGATGTTGCGCATCGGGAAGGCAAAAAAGCGGGACTGCACAACGGTTCAGCCGCGTATGCCGCTAAGGCTGCGGAGTGGGGCTTTGATCTGGTAACGGTGTCCAACGATGTTCAGCTATTGCGCTCAGCGGCGACCGCCAGCATTCAGCAGTTCAGAGAGCTGAATGAAGGCCAATCAGTAAACCAGCGTTCCACGCAGACAGGGGGATACTGATATGCCACATGTACTGGTCGCGGGAAAAATTCATCAAGCTGGGCTGGCCGTATTGCGCCAGGCAGAAGGTATCACTCTGACTCAGGTACAAGAGGTCAGCGTGGAGAGTTATGCCCCTTATCTGGCGGATGCGGATGCGCTGCTGATTCGCACTCAACCGTTCACGGCAAAGGAGATTGCGGCTGCCCTCAACCTCAAAGTCGTCTCGCGTCATGGTGTGGGTTATGACTCCGTGGATGTAGAAGCCCTGACAGAACGCAACATCCCTCTGACGATTGTGGGTGATGTGAATTCGCTGTCGGTTGCCGAGCATACGCTATCGATGCTGCTGGCTCTGGCAAAACGCATTACCTATTTCGACAGTGGCATTCGTGCAGGGGAATGGAACCGTCGCAACAGCTTCTCAGCGGTTGAAATTGCGCACCGCACGCTGTTTATCCTGGGATTTGGGCGAATAGGTCGGGAAGTGGCGCGGTTGGCGCAGAGCTTCCGCATGAACGTGGTGGCGTACGATCCCTATCTCCCGGATGAGGTTTTCCAGCAGCAGAATGTTCGTCGTGTGACAGATATCCAGGCGGGTTTGCAACACGCTGATGCAGTCACCGTGCACTTACCGCTCAGCGGTGAAAAGCCGCTGATTGGACGCGAGGAGCTGGCGTTGATGAAGCCCGGCGCCATGCTGATCAATACCGCACGGGGTGGGATCGTCGATGAAAATGCGCTGGCCGAGTCACTCTCACAAAATCACCTCGGTGGCGCCGGACTCGATGTGCTTAAAGCCGAACCAGCGGACCTGAACGCGGCCCTGCTGCAGCACAGCGATCGCCTGATCCTCACGCCGCACACGGCCGGTCTTACGGAGGAAGCGGCGATGCGTATGTCAGTGTCCGCAGCAGAAAACATCGTCAACTTCTTTAACGGAAGTCTGGATACAAAACTGGTGGTTAATCAGCAGGTGCTCGCCCTGCATGACCTGATGAACCAATTACCTTAACAACAATAAATTACCTCTCTACTGGAGTATGTCATGGTCAGAATCGCCATTCTCGGTGCCGGCCGTATCGGACAAGTGCATGCCGCTAACGTCGCGCGCCACAAAGACGCCACGCTGGTTGCTATCGCCGATCCCTTTATTAGCAATGCGCAGTCACTGGCTGCCACCTGGGGCGGCATCGCCATCGCCGATCCGATTGAGGCTATCAACAATCCTGACATTGATGCTGTGATCATTGGCACGCCGACGAACACCCACGTCGAACTGATGCTAGCCGCCGCCAAAGCGGGTAAAGCGGTGCTGTGTGAGAAGCCCGTTGATTTGGATATCCGCAAAGCGGTTGCAGCGGAAGAGGCCTTAGGAGAACAGCGTAAAAAAGTCATGCTCGGCTTCAACCGCCGCTTTGATCCGGGTTTCACTGAAATCAAACAGCGCATTCAGCGAGGCGATATCGGCGATCTCCATCAGGTGATGATCTGCAGCCGCGATCCCGGTCTGGCCCCGTTAGGATATCTGCAAACCTCCGGCGGCATCTTCCGCGACATGGTGATCCATGACTTCGACCTTGCACGCTGGATTCTGGCAGAGGAACCCACCGAGATTTTCGCCGTCGGCAGCCGTCTGTTTGAACCCTCGCTTGAGGCGCTCGGTGACTACGACACGGTGATGGTGCAGATGCGTACCGCGTCGGGCAAACAGTGCCAAATCAATTGCAGCCGTCAGGCGGTTTACGGCTATGACCAGCGTATGGAAGTGTTTGGCTCTGCGGGCATGTTGCTGAATGACAATTTGCGTGAAACCACCGTGCGTCATTACAGCGCGGAACAAACGGAGACGCGCGGACCGCTGCTGAATTTCTTTATGCAGCGTTACACCGATGCCTATCGACTCGAAATGGACGCGTTCATCAGTGCGATTAAAGACGGCACTGACTTGCCCACCACTGTGTTTGACGGTTGCCAGGCGTTACGACTGGCAGACGCGGCGCAGTTGTCGGCGGATACGCATGCGGTTGTGAAGCTCAACTAAGGAGAAGACGATGCGTAAGCTTGGAGTGGGATTAATTGGTACAGGTTTTATGGGCAAATCACACGCGATGGCGTGGCGTGCTGCCGCGTCATTCACTGGTGAGGTGCAGCCGGTGTTGGTCAGCGTGGCGGATATCAATGGTGCCGCGGCTGAAAAGGCAGCAGCGCAATATGGATTCCAGCGCTGGACCACAAACTGGCAGGACCTGATTGATGATCCCGAGATAGATGTTATCTCCATCACTTCGCCCAACCGATTCCACGCTGAACAATCTCTTGCAGCGATTGCGGCGGGGAAGCACGTGCACTGTGAAAAACCTTTGGCGCCAAACAGTGCCATCGCCGAAGAGATGTATGGCGCCGCAGAGAAAGCAGGCGTGGTCACGCAGGTGGGGTTCAATTACATCAAAAACCCGTTACTTAAACACGCCAAAGAACTGATTGCGGCGGGTGAGTTGGGCGACATTACCGGCTTCCGTGGTATTCACGCCGAGGATTTCATGACCAGCCCTCAGGTGCCGTGGTCGTGGCGGCTTGATCCCACCGGGGGTGCAGGTGCGGTAGCCGACCTGGGCAGCCATATTCTGGGCATGGCGCGTTTTCTGTTAGGGCCGATTACCGAACTGTTTGCCGATCTGGATACGGTGGTAAAAGCCCGTCCGGAACAGGCGGGTTCCACCATTCTGAAGCCGGTTGAAGTGGATGATATCGCTCGTCTCACCGTGAAGTTTGCGCGTGGATGTGCCGGGCATATCGAAGCGAACTGGGTTGCATCCGGTCATAAGATGCAGCTGGGTTTTGAAATCACCGGTACGCGCGGCTCGCTAATTTTTAATCAGGAGCGTTTCAACGAACTGCAGTTATTCCAGTTCAGCGAACGTGAAGGCAGTAATGGGTTCCGCACTATTGTTGCGGGTCCTGAACACGCGCCTTATGGGCTGTTTTGCCCGGCACCCGGCCATCAGATTGGTTTTAACGATCTGAAAACCATTGAGATGCTGGAGTTCATCCAGTCAATCGAACGCGGTCAGGCGGTTGGGCCCGATTTTAAAGAAGCTTATGAGATCCAGAAGCTGGTGGATGCCTCGCTGGTATCCTCAAAAGAGCGCAGTTGGGTCTCAGTGTAATCACGTAGAGGTGAGAAGGCAGGACGCCCCTGCGAGGCTGGATGCCTCAACTATTCATGGCTCAGTTGAAAGAAAGTTGCTCTGCCTGAAATAATCCAGAACGCTCATTTTTCAATTGTTCTTTATTTAATATTAGAAAGCGCCCGAATATTGAGTGTTCTCTTTCCATTATGCTGGTTTTCATAATTGGAAAGCCATGTGATAAATCATTATCGTTTTTGCCGTATCTATAGAGGCTATCGAAATAGACAGGGACGATAATTATCAGCAGTAGAAGTCAACCCTACGTAATAGCAGTAATAATAAAATCATCATATCAGCATCAAGCTGACGTTAACGACTATTGTGGAAGGCCAATATGAAAAAGATCATCTTACTCTGTCTTACGCTCATCTCTATCAGTCCGTCGGTATTCGCTATTCAGGTCGGTGTCAGTATTGCCCAAATGGATGATGTATTTCTCTCCCGTCTGAGGGGATATATTATCGAACATGCTAAGCAATACCCCGATATGAAAGTTCAGTTTGAAGACGGGCAGGGCGCGGTTGATAAACAATTAAGTCAGGTGCAAAGTTTTATTAGTGCAAAAGTGGACGTAATTATTGTTAACCCGGTGGATACGCAGGGCACAAAAAATATGTCTGAAGCGGCACGTAAAGCCAATATTCCGATTATTTATCTCAACCGTATGCCAGCAGATTCCAAAATGGGTAACGGAGTGAGTTATATCGGCAGCGATGAAGTGGAAGCGGGTCGCCTGCAAATGGGCTATCTCGCGGAAATGGTCAAAGATCGCAAGGACGTCAACGTCGCCATTATGAAAGGGCTGCTGAGTAACGATGCTACTCGTTTCAGAACCCAGGGCGCGAAAGAGGTGATCGCCAAGCATCCGAATATGCACGTGGTGCTGGAAGACACCGCTAAATGGATGCGTGAAGACGGTATGAATCTGATGAATAACTGGATCCTCACCGGGCAGAAAATTGACATTCTCTCCGCGAACGCCGACGAAATGGCGATCGGCGCCGCGATGGCCATCAAGAGCAACGGCCTGAATATCGGCAAAGATATTCTGGTCGGCGGGACGGACGGAGGTCCAAACGGTCTGCAGGCCATTAAAAGCGGCATGCTAACGGTGACGGTGTTCCAGGATGCAAAAACGCAGGCATTTGGTGCTGTCGATATGGCGGAGAAAGCCGCAAAAGGCGAAAAACTGCAGGACATTAATTTCATTCCGTTCCAGTTGGTCACGCCGCAGAATTACCAAAAGTTTGTGACGAACTAAGCACGATTTCTTTCTGTGTCATTGGCACCTGTGCATTCGCAGGTGCATTTTTTTTCAATCGGGAGAGGATATGAAGACGATTAAAGGTCCTGGCGTTTTTCTTGCGCAGTTTGCGGGAGACAGTGCGCCTTTTAACACGCTGGCAGGCATCGCGGGCTGGGCGGCAGAAAAAGGGTTTAAAGGGGTGGAGCTCCCGAGTTGGGACACACGATTAATTGACCTGCGTAAAGCGGCGGAAAGCCAGACCTACGTAGATGAAATTCTCGGTGTGCTGAGTGAGCATGATCTGACGCTCACCGATCTTGCCAGTCACTTACAGGGCCAGCTAGTGGCCCTGCATCCGGCATTCGATTTACCCGCCGATAGCTTTGCCCCTGAGGAAGTACGCAATCATCCTGAGCGCCGTCAGGCTTGGGCGACAGAGCAGTTGTATCTGGCAGCCAAAGCCTCTCGCCGCTTTGGCCTGACAAAGCACGTGACGTTTTCCGGCACCCTGTTGTGGCCCTATCTCTATCCCTATCCACAGTGGCCAGAGGGGCTGATTGATGAAGGGTTCAACGAGCTGGCGCGACGCTGGACGCCGATCCTGGATGCTTATGACGAGCAGGGCATCGATCTTTGCTATGAGATCCACCCGACGGAAGATTTGCACGATGGGCTGACTTTTGAACGCTTCCTGGAAAAAACCGGCAGCCACTCACGGTGCCACATCATGTACGACCCCAGCCATCTGGTGCTGCAGGGGATTGATTATCTCACCTACATCGATCACTACCATGAGCGCATTAAAGCCTTCCACGTCAAAGACGCCGAGTTTCGCCCTAACGGTAAAACCGGGGCGTACGGCGGTTATCAGCCGTGGACCAGCCGCGCCGGCCGCTTCCGTTCACCGGGCGACGGGCAAACCGACTTCGGCGCGATTTTCTCGAAACTCACCGGTTACGATTTTGATGGTTGGGCGGTGCTGGAATGGGAATGTTGCTTCAAAAACGCGGAAGACGGCGCGCGTGAAGGTGCGCAGTTCATTGATGAGCATATTATCCGCGTCACCGGCAAATCATTTGATGACTTCTGTAAGTCGTATGCCGACCCGTCATTGAACAAAAAAATTCTGGGTATTTAAGGAGAAAGTCATGAGTAAGTCATCTCTGCAGGGGCGCCGCATCCGTCTTGGCATGATTGGTGGTGGTGAAGGCGCGTACATTGGTGGCATCCACCGTTTTGCTTCACGCCTGGATAATGAATACGAACTGGTCGCCGGTGCATTTGATGTGAATGCAGAACGTGGGCACGCTTTTGCCGCGCAAAATCATATTGCCGCCGATCGCTCTTATAACGACTACACCGCAATGGTTGCCGCTGAAAGTGCGCGGCAAGATGGCGTAGATGTGGTGGCGATTTGCACCCCAAACTTCACGCATTTCCCGATTGCACGCGCTTTTCTTGAGGCAGGCATTGATGTTATCTGCGAAAAGCCTCTGACTTCCACGCTGGGTGACGCAGAAGCTCTGGCAGAAGTCGTCAAATCCACCGGTGGTTTTCTTGGCGTTACGTATACCTATTCCGGTTATCCCCTGATCATGGAAGCGCGTCATCGCGTGGCTGAGGGGTTGATTGGCAAGGTGCGTACCGTACAGGTGGAATATCCGCTGGAGTGGATGGCAACCGGTGTGGAGCTGAAGAACAATCAGCAGGCAGCCTGGCGCGTCGATCCGAAGAAGAATGGTCGTGGCGGTTCTATCGGCGATATTGGTACACATGCCTATCATCTGGCGGGTTATGTGACCGGCTTGAAAGCAGAAAGCGTGATGGCCGATCTGGCCACCTTTGTTGAAGGCCGGGCGCTGGATGACAATGCACACGTCATGATTCGCTACGAAGGCGGCGCGCGCGGACTACTCTGGTCATCGCAAGTCGCCATTGGCTGTTCGAACGCACTGCGTCTGCGGGTCTTTGGTGAAACGGGCAGCCTGATGTGGTCACAGGAACAGCCCAATGAGCTGATCTTTACCGCGCTGGAAGGCTATACCCAGATCATTAAACGCGGTCGGGATGACCTTTCTGCACTGACGAAAGCGCGCACTCGCACCCCGCCGGGGCACCCTGAAGGTTACATCGAAGCTTTCACTAACCTTTACAGCGGTTTTGCTTCAGCACTGCGCGCGCGTGACCAGCAGCGTGAGATTCAAGGTATTGGTGCGGCCGTTCCGCAGATTTATGACGGACTGAAAGGCGTGGCGTTTGTTGAAGCCGTGGTCGACAGCCATGAACAGGGTACTGTCTGGAAGACTCCGAAATACAACTGACCGCGATGATGGATCAATAAAAAAGCCGGGCAGCTTAATCAGCATGCCCGGCTTAGTTTTATCCGCGATTCGTTATGAAGATCAAGGAAGCGCGTAGGCGATAACGTAATCGCCACGGTTGTCATTAGTGCCGGTGCGAGTTGCACCACCTGCCACAACGACCATGTATTGCTTACCGTCTTTACCCATGTAAGTCATTGGCGCGCCCTGACCGCCAACCGGCAGTTGACCACGCCACAACTCTTTACCGGTGTTGTTATCGAAAGCACGCACAAAGTAATCCAGTGAACCGTGGAAGAAGGTCAAGCCACCTTTGGTCACCAATGGACCACCCATGGTTGGCATGCCCAGAGGGATAGACAAGCCTGGGGCAACACCATGAATCGGTGCATCTTTAATGGTGCCAACCGGTACCTGCCAGCGGGTTTTACCGGTGGTCAGATCGATTGCCGTCATAGAACCAAAGGGTGGTTTAAAGCACGGTACGCCCAGTGGTGACATAAACATCCCGCGTTCAACACCCCAAGGGGTACCTAACTGTTCAGAGTATTCACCTTCAGTCGTGGCTTTCAGGCCGCGACGATCGGCTTCTTCACGCTTAATGAACTGTCCCCACTGCGCCATACGAATGTCGTTGACGATCAAGGTGCCGGTAGACATATCCAGTGCGCCACCACCCCAGTTAAAGCCACCGTAATAGCCTGGGTAAATCAGCGTGCGTTGTTTATCAGTAAGCGGAGTGAACGGGCCTCCGGTGCGCATTTGCTTGTACTGAATACGGCAGTAGAGCTGATCAAAGATTGACGCGCCCCACATGTCGCTCTCTTTAAGCGGTGTGGTACCCACAGAAATCGCAGAGAACGGTTGGGTATCGGCTACCTGCATACCCGGCATGACATCGGTTGGAACTTTACGATTTTCAACCGGGATAACAGGCTGACCCGTACGGCGATCCAGCACGAAGATTTCACCGCGCTTGGTCAGCTGAATGAGTACGGGTGTTTTCTGACCCTCTTTGCCTGGCAGGTCAAACAAAATTGGTTGAGACGAAACGTCGTAGTCATACTGGTCAATGTTGGCGGTGCGGAAGTGCCAACGCTCCTTGCCGGTTTTCAGATCGACGGCCACGACGGCATCGTTATACTCATTAGAGTACGGATGGCGGTTGCCGGTCCAGAAGTCAGGCGTCTGGTTGCCCGTCGGGAAATAAGCCAGGCCAAGTTTTGGATCGTAAGCGGCCGTGCCCCAGAAGTTAGGCGTTTCAAGTGGGTAGGTCTCGCCGGCTGGCAGCGGGCTGCTGTCGCTGGCACCGCGTTTCGCATCCCAGGCCCAAAGAATTTTGCCACTGACCACATCATATCCACGTACCACGCCGCCAGGCTCGCCAATGGTGAGGTTATCGTTCAGACGGCCTCCCACCATGATCACGCCATCGGCCACCAGTGGCGCTGAGGTCACGTTATAGCTACCCTGCTGGCCTCCTTTGGCGTCAGCCGGCATGTTCAGCGTCAGATCGACGTAACCGCCGTTGCCAAAGTCTTCACAGAGTTTTCCGGTTTCGGCATCCAGCGCCACGATGCGGGCGTCAATGGTGGTTTCAATGATACGTTTGCGACAGGTTGCAGCAGAGGAAACAGGCGTCGCTGCAATCCCGCCAGAAGTTGGATTATTAGCCGGCAACTGGTCGAGATCGGCATAGCCCACCCCACGGCATCGCTTCCAGGTCTTGTCGCTTTCAAAGACTTTCGCTTGTGGATCGAAGCGCCATTTCTCTTTGCCCGTTGTGGCGTCAATCGCAATCACCTTGCTAAGCGGCGTACACATATACATCGTGTCACCCACTTTTAATGGTGTGGTTTGATATTCAGCGCCATCAATCGCAAGGTCACCCGTACGATAAGTCCAGGCTACTTTGAGATCCTTAACGTTGTCGGTATTAATTTGTTTGAACTGGGCAAAGCGCTGCCCCAGGGTATTGCGGCCCCACGCGGTCCAGTCATCACCGCTATTGTCTTCTGCTGCCTGGTCGATAACTTTTGCCGGGCCAGCGCTGGCATCCGCTTCCACTTCCGGATGTACGCGGAACATGTTAGCGAAGATAGCAACGAGTGAAACAACGGCGATCAGCGAAACGATGACCGATGCCATTTTAGGCAGAGCAGGGCGGCCAGCTTTATTGGTGAGAACTGGCGAACATAGTGCAGCCAGTAAGAATACAACAAGGAACGCGACGGTGCGCGGTACCAGTTGCCAGAAATCGGTGCCGACCTCTGCGAATGCCCAAATGAGGCTGCAGACCAGCAGTGCTAAGGACAGATAGAATGTCCATGCTTTAGCGCGGAAAAATCCAATGCCACAAGCAGCCATGGCCAGTCCGGCGGGTAAATAAAACCAGGAACCGCCAAGGCTGATTAAATAAGCGCCACCACCCGCTAAAGCCAGCCCGAGGATCAGTAGAAATACCCCCACTATTTTTGTGAAAATTGACGTACTACTTTTCATTTTCAGTTAACCCTTGCGTTAAAAAATCCAGCTTTTCTAAAAGAGAGTATTTAAAGCGGTTATTGCTCTTGTTGCTTCCTGTCTAAAGTTATTGAATAAATAAGGCCCATAGGGGCTCGCTCCTTTAAAATGAATTAAGGAGTTAAGGTTTTTGGATAAAGTGTCCATTGGAATACAAAATACACGCGTAATAACCAGGGCTAATTAATTACCTTAAACCGGTTCAATTGTCTGGATCGACAATCCGGGTGCGAGGAATATTAACTTTTAGTGACTAATTGTCATTTTTTTGCGGTTTCGGTTACGCGGCGAAACATTATCATGTACATTTAAATAACAAAAGAACTTAAAGACCTCAAAAAGACCTCAAAATGAAGTTTACCATCAAACAAATCGCAGCTCAGGCTGGCGTGAGCAAGGCGACGGTTGACCGGGCGCTTCATGGTCGAGGAGCCGTGCATGCCCGCACCGAAACCCGAATAAAACAAGCGATTAGGGATTTAGAGTTGCAAGAACGAACCAGTCTTGCTTCTGGCAGAACCATTCCCCTGGACGTCATTCTTCATACCCCGGAAAGATTCAGTAAATTGGTCTGCGATGCGCTTATCGACGAAATGAGTCATTTTGTCTCGTTTCAGCTCCGTTTGCGGTTTCACTGTGTTGAAACTATTAACACGGAAGAAATGAGAAAGCTTATGTTGAAATGTGCCAATGACAGTTACGGCATCATTTTAAAAGCGGAAAATAATCCACTGATCAGTAAAACCATCGAAGAATTACAGCGACACCGTGTGCCGGTTGTGACGATAGTAACTGACGTACCTGATAGCAAACGCCTTCGTTATGTCGGTATGGATAATGTCGTCGCAGGGATGACCGCCGCTTATTTAATGTCACAGTGGATAAGAGAGGCTGAACTGGATGTCGCGGTAGTATTAAGTAGCCAGCATTTCCTGGGCGAGGCCGAACGAGTTAGGGGGTTTTGCCAGGGTTTAAAAATAATGGCACCTTCACTGAATCCTGTCTGGGTGAGTGAAGGCTATGGTGTCGATGGAATGACCTTCGATGTCATGATGAATACCTTAAATCATTATCCAAACTTAAAAGCGGTTTATTGCGTGGGCGGTGGCAATGCCGCCATTCTTCGGGCGTTCAAACAGGCCGGGCGAGATATCGTCAGTTATATTGGCCATGACGTCGATGAAGAAAACCGTTTCCTGCTGACCGATCATAAACTGAACGCGGTGATTCAACATGATCTGCGAAGCGATGCGCGAACGGTATTTCAGACGCTGTTGACGTTCCACGGTTTCCTTCCCGTCATCGAGCCGGCCGATCTCTTTTCTAAAGTTAACGTAGTGACGCCTTATAACGTGTAGTGTAATTCGCCGGAATTGAATTTCAAAACATCCGTACATCACCTTCGCTTTAATAGATAAATCACGCACTGACTCATCAAATCAAGATGCGCACCGCCCGCATTTTTTATAAACGGTAATATCCACATCTGTGCGCCGATGGCCAGAACGTTGGCACAGTTCGAAAAGGTTTGCCTCAATCCGCTTAGGGCCCCGCCTATCACCAGCAGCGTGTGGCTATCCAGGCGAGTTCTGAACCTGTTTACCGGTGGCTTTGCCAATCTTCCAGAATACGACTGTATTATCAAAATGGCGGCATTTCTCATAACACTACTCCTCAAACAAAACAGCCACCCCAGAGGGATGGCTGTTGATCTCATTCACACCGTTGATTACGGCAACTTATAAGCAATCACATAATCACCACGATCTGGTGAGTTACGTGCACCGCCTGCGGAGATAAGCAGGTACTGCTTGCCATCCACCGGTGACTTATAGCTGATTGGCGTACCCTGGCTGCCCACCGGCAGACGCGCTTTCCACACTTCTTTACCGGTAGACGTATCGAAGCCGCGCAGATAGTAATCCTGCGTGGAGGCGATAAACACTAAACCGCCCTGAGTCGCGAGCGTACCGCCAATGGTTGGCATACCAATTGGCATCGGCAGGCCGATTTTCACACCGAAGGGACCGGTATCCTGTACGGTACCGACGGGCACTTGCCAGGCAATTTTCTGCGTTTTCAAATCAACTGCAGTCAATGTGCCGAACGGTGGCTTCTGGCAAGGGATCTCCAGCGGTGACATAAAGCGCACTTTGGCGTTGATGGCATACGGCGTCCCTGCTAACGGCAGAGGACGGCTGATTGCCGCGGCTTCATTGCCATCATTTTTCGCGCCCTGAATCTCCGGTGATGCCGGGATTAGCTGCACTTCCAGACCCACGCGCATATCGTTAATAAACAGGTATTGATTGACGGGATCAATCGACAGTCCGCCCCAGTTCATACCACCCAGCGAGCCAGGCAGATTGAGTGAAGGATCGGTACCTGGCGGGGTGAAGAGTCCGTTGTAACGTTTGGATTTGAACTGAATGCGACAAATCAGCTGATCGAATGGCGTGGCGCCCCACATATCCGACTCTTTCAACACATCCGCACCAATGGTAGGCATGCCGACTGAGAAGGGTTGTGTCGGTGAGTAGATCTCATCCGGGATCTGCCCTTTTGTGACCGGGCGCTCTTCCACTTTGGTCAACGGTTTACCGGTGGCGCGATCCAGCACAAAAAGCTGGCCCGATTTGGTGCCGAAGATTAATGCCGGTGTTGTTTTGCCATCAGGCCCCGGGAAATCAGAGAAAGAGGGCTGCATCGGCACATCGAAGTCCCACAGATCGTTATGAACCGTCTGATAAACCCATTTCACCCGACCGGTGCTGGCATCCACGGCCACCATCGAGGCACCAAACTTACGATCCAGCGGGTTGTGTTTCACGCCCCATAAATCGACCGCCGCGCTGCCGGTTGGCATATAAACGGTGTTTGAATGGCTGTCATAAGACATTGGCGCCCACACGTTGGGTGTCGAGCGTGCATAGGTTTGACCCTCTGCTGGCGCCTGTTTCTGCCCAGGGTTGCCTGGATCAAACGCCCAGCGCAGTTGGCCGGTGATGACATCAAATCCACGCACCACGCCGCCTGGCATATTGGTCGCCACGTTATCCGCGACGCGACCGCCGATGACCACGGTCGTGCCCGCCAGCGTTGGCGCAGAGGTAGGATAGTATTCGCCTTTGTCCGCGCCTTTGCCCATATGGTCGCTCAGGCTGACACGGCCGTTATTACCGAAGTCATGGCAGAACTCACCGGTATCCGCATCCAGCGCAATCAGTTCTGGCGTCACGCTGTTCATCAGAATTCGACGCTGACACTGTGCAGTTGCGGCAACTGACACGGTGCTCACCGGCGTGGAGTCCGGCAAATCAGGTTGCTGCAATGGCGCCTGTGCATCGAAGTAGGCCAATCCGCGACAACGCATCCATTTTTTCTGCTTAGCGTTGATTTCAGTTTTCCACAGCTCTTTGCCCGTGGTGGCATCAACCGCAATCACGTTGTTATGCGGAGTACACAAATAGAGGCGGTTGCCGATCTGCAAAGGTGTTTGCTGGTCTTCCGCTCCGCCACCGTTCGGGCTGACCGGGATATCCCCGGTGCGGTAGGTCCATGCAACCTGCAGGTCCTTCACATTGTCGCGGGTGATTTGATCCAGTGCGACAAAGCGCGTCCCGCCTGAGGTGTTGCCGTAGTTGTCCCAGTTGACCTGCTCTTCGCCTGGCTTCACTTTGACCAGCGGCAAAGCATCGCCTGATGCACTAATAGGATCGTGCGGCATAAACATGCCGCCAAGGGTGGCAGCGAAGGCAATCGCCAGTCCACCGGCTAAGGAGGCTGTGAGCTTCCAGCATGACTTTTTACCTGCTTTCTTAAGCAGAAGCGGTAAGGAGAGGGCCACTAAGATGCCAAAACCTGCCAGCGTCAACAGTCGTGAGACCAGTGGCCAGAAATCCAGACCGACATCCCACAGCGCCCAAATAGCGGTGCCCACCAGCACAACGCCATACAGCAGCGCGCCGCTAACACGCTGGCGGATAATCTGCACTCCCGAAATAAGCAATGCCACGCCAGCGATCAGGAAGTACGCGCTGCCGTGCAGGCTGACCAACTGCCAGCCGTAAAAGATAAGAAATGCGGCCATCACCAGAATGATGGCCCCCAAAATAGCAAGCCATGCGGCTGCTGGTTTGGACAGTTTGTGACCAGACATAAATGTTCCCTAAGGTGTAATGCAAGCAATAACAGGAAGGTTAAATCCCTACTGTTTGTGAAGTTTATCAATGAGATGTAAAAAAAAGTGCGGTAATGTTAGTGAGTTTTTAAGCTAATGGCTATTGATCTTTAATTGGTACTGAATGAGGATTAATTGATTGAAGAAGGAGCAGAAAATCACCCTACGGGGAGGACGGTGAGGGAAATTTTGCGCTGATGTTAATTCGACGCTTTGGGTGTGTCGTGTTGTTAGAGCGAGCGAGGCATGCCAGTTAGCTGACCGTTGAAGCTTTATCGAGATGCTTCAGTTTCTCGACCATCACAGACTTTAGCCAGTCGGTGGCTTCCCGTTTTCCGCTGCGTTTATGGGTATAGATCTTCACAGTGAAGCGGGGTGCCTTAAACGGTAACGGGAAAGTGCTTACGCTGACGGTGGGAGCTAATTTCCCCGCCACGAACGAAGGAATCGCCATTAGCAGATCACTCTCAGCCACGATAAAGGGCGAACTGAGCATCGACGGGGTTTTGATTACCGTCCTTCGTTTCAGACCCAGTCGTTCAAGGTGCGAGTCCAGCAATCCCTGTTTCTCATTCCAGGGAGTGACGACCAGATGGCCTGCTGACAGATACGATTCCAGTGTCAGACGGGTTCGTTTGGGATTACTGATCACCACAAACTCATCACTGAATAAATCGGTCTCTTCCATGTCGGGATGTTTGCTATCCCCCGGCTCGCTGAAGCTCAGCGCAAGATCGACTTCACCGGCCAGCAGTTCAGTGAGCGCCGGGTTGTGCGGTAAATGGCACAGTTCAAAACTCAGGTGAGGGGCGGCATCACTGAGGGCCTTCATCAGACCGGGAAACACGCAGAACGCGGTGTAATCCGTTACCGCAATTTTAAAACAGTCCTGGTTTAACAGAGGATTAAAAGGTTCTGCAGGGCAAAGGTGTTTGTTTAGCGCGGCCAGCGTCTCGGCAATAAAGGGCGCAAGCTGGCAGGCATAAACGCTTGGGCACATTTTATGCCCGTCGCGGTAAAACAGCGGATCTTTGAGGAACTCACGTAAGCGCGTTAAAGCGTGGCTGAGGGCAGAAGTGCTCAAGGAGAGTTCAATCGCTGCCAGTCTTACCGAACGGTGTCTGAACACCGCGTCAAAAACCGGTAAGAGATTAAGATCCAGCCGCCGCAATATATGATGCATGAAATTCACCTATTGTTGATTTTATTGCACTTCATTCACTCAACATTACCCTTTATCATCCAAAGCTTCAATTCATTGAAATAAAGAAGCTTTTATGACCCTGACTGTCCGTCAAGCCTGCCCTGATGATGCAGAAGCGATCTACAACATGATTGCTGAACTCTCGGTTTATAAACACGGTTTACAGGATTCACTGACCAGTCCGGAAGCCATTAAAAGCATGCTGTTCAGCCCGGAGAGCAATACCGAGGCTTACCTGTGCGAAATCAACGGTCGGGTGGCCGGTTATGCCGTGATCACCAGTAGCTATTCTGCCTGGCTGGGTCGGCGCGGCATTTATATGGAAGATCTCTATTTTTCGCCCGATTACCGCGGGCTCGGCGTGGGAAAAGCGCTGCTCAAATTCATCGCCCAGGAAGCGGTCAGACGCCAGTGTGGTCGGATTGAATGGAGCGCGCTGAGCTGGGATCAACCCGCTAAAGAGTTCTATCAAAGCATTGATGCGCTGCCATTAAACGAATGGGTGCGCTATCGATTGGATGGGCAAGCGCTGGAGCGGTTTGCCGAAAGTCACCTGAGTTAACGCTTCTGAATCTCCTCGCGAAGAAACCCTTAATTAAATCTGTATTGACTGACGCCTGAAGAATCGTCATCAGGTGACGACGCACTCAACTTGGTTTGTTCTCAATGCCCAACAAAAAAGGCCACCTCGCGGCAGCCTCAATTGGCACATCCTTTTGCGACCATGATTATTTGGTCAAACGCGCCGTCATATGCACCTGATTGCCTGCGTAGGCTTCCGTGATGCTGTAGCCAGAATGTGCCAGTTTTGCTTTGGCGGCAATCTGCGCTTCGGCACCGTCTAAGGTTGAAGCGGTTGCAGTGATGGTCTGGGCGAAGCTCGCAGATGAAACCAGTGAGAGTGCGATAACTGCAACGAAAGTTTTGATGTTTTTCATGGTCATTTCCTTAGGTTAATTTAGATTTTGTGAGGCGTTTTGCCTCGATGTGATGAATGGTAGACCTAAGGTACGAACATGAAAATCACATATTCATGTTCAATTAAGTCAAAAAAATTGAATAATAATTGACGGTCCTTTTCCTCCTGTATAAGAACAAATACGCCTTCAGAACTGACAACTAAAATGAGACATTCATTGCCGATCTGGCGCATTGTTGACGAATTATGTTTACGATAATTTTTCTCCTATCGAAAGGGCACTGGCGTCTTTTCCCTTACATTCTTGGAGAGTAAACATGATTGAACAACGCTTAGCCGATGCTCGTGGTCTCGGTGATCATGGCTGGTTGCATTCACGCCATACGTTTTCATTCGCCAATTACTGGGATCCTAAACAAACCGGTTTCTCTGACTTGCTGGTTATTAATGATGACAAGGTGGCAAAGGGGCGGGGTTTTGGCGCGCATCCGCATAGCAATATGGAAATCATCTCTTATGTATTAGAGGGCGCGCTGGAGCATAAGGATTCAATGGGTACCGGTTCGGTGATTGTACCGGGTGATGTCCAGTTAATGAGTGCAGGCACCGGGGTGACGCACAGTGAGTTTAACCACTCAAGAGATAACGGCGTTCACTTCCTGCAAATCTGGGTGGTCCCGGCGGAAAAGGGCAGTGAGCCGCGTTATCAACAGACGCGCATCTCTGAAGAAGAGAAGCGCGGCAGGTTCAAGCTGATCATTTCGCCGGACGGTGAGCAGGACTCTCTGCAGATCCGCCAGGACATGCGCATCTATGCCGGCCTGTTTGACGGTGATGAGCAGGAGACGGTGCAGCTGGATGTCAACCGCTATGCCTATATTCACGTGGCGAAGGGCAGTGTGGTGGTGAATGGGGTGATATTTAACGCGGGCGATGGTGCGCGCGTACGCCAGGAGTCACAGCTGACCTTCAGTGGCGGCAATACGGCGGAAGTTCTGCTGTTTGATGTGCGGCCATTAGAGACCAATCAGCCCACGCGGTAAAAAAACCGGCTTGGGAGCCGGTCAGTGAAAGCTTCTCCACTCAAGATGACAGCCATTAAGTGATGTGTGGCTGTCATTTTTTACGATCAGAATGAGGGAACTGATCGTTCTACGCTTTATGCAATTACAGTGTCTTCAGGAATGACAGCAGATCAGCGTTCAGCTCATCACCGTGGGTGACGGCAAAGCCGTGCGGCGCGTTGTCATACACCTTCAGTTTGGCACCCTGAATCATCGCTGCGGCCAGTTTGCCCGTGGTCTCAAACGGCACCACCTGGTCATTGCTGCCGTGGATCACCAGCGTCGGCACATCGATTTTGGCCATATCCGGACGGAAGTCGGTTTCGGAGAACGCGGTGACACAATCGAGCGTGCCTTTCAACGACGCCAGCAGCGCGATGTTTAGCGTTTGCGTCAATACACCCTCAGACACAGTCTGGCCTGCATTGGTGCCGTAGAACGGCGCGGCGAAATCACTGATAAACTGCGCGCGATCTTTACGCAGCCCCTGACGGATCCCTTCGAATACCGACAGGTCAACACCCGCTGGATAGTCTTCCGCCTTACCGAAGATCGGCGTCACTGCACCCAGCAGCACCAGGCCGTCCACGCGCCCCGTACCGTAGTTATTGATATAACGCGTGACATCACCGCCACCCATCGAGAAGCCGACCAGCGTCACATCCTGCAGGTCGAGGCAGGTGATCAGGTCGTTAATATCAGAGGCGAAAGTGTTGTAATCGTAACCCGTCCACGGCTGGTCTGAACGGCCGAACCCACGGCGGTCAAAAGCGATCACGCGATAGCCATTTTCGGCCAGCAGGTTCAACTGGTTGTCCCACATATCTCCATCCAGTGGCCAGCCGTGACTAAACAGTACCGGCTTTCCTTTACCCCAGTCTTTGTAATACAGGTTAGTGCCATCAGCTGTTTTGATCGTGCTCATCGTGATTTTCCTTGCGTTAAATTGAACAACAATAGTTGAGGTTGATGCTTATACCGGCGCAACCAGATAGCGCGCCTGTGGCATGTTTTCACCCTGATGGAATTGATAGACGCGGGTCTGGATCTTCTGATCGTTCATGGTGTAGCGCTCCAGCTGGCGCAGGTGTTCCATCCAGGATCCCACCACAAAGGTTTCAACAAAGATGCCCGGTTGCAGAATGTCTTCATACACTGCCCAGTTATCCGCGCCGCCACGACGTCGAACGCGGCGCATATCCTGCATGCAAAGCGTGAAAGCATGCGCATCTTCCAGCCGGATCAGATACTCGTAACTGACACGGACCGGTCCGCGATCGTGATGAATATCCAGTGCGGGGATGCTCTCATTGATGTCACTGACGTCCAGATTGAGATCCGGGTCCTGATCCAGGCGCCAGCGCAGCACCGTCAGGCTGGCCAACGCCATGCCGACTGTCGCGACGCACAGCGACACCGGAATGCTGAAGTGCGACGCCAGTTGGCCCCAAATGGCGCTGCCGACGGTCATTGAACCAAAGAACACCGTCAGGTAAACCGCCAGCGCACGCGCCTTGACCCATTTGGCCGCACTGCGTTGCGCACCCACGTTGAGCGTGGAGAGCACGGCAATCCAGGCGAAGCCAGTGAAGAACTCGCAGATATTCAGCAGCCAGAAATGACGTACGAATGCCAGCGCCAGCATCGTGCCGGCAAACATCAGGCTGGCCAGCACCATCAGCCGATCGGGATTGAAGCGTCTCCGCAGACGCGGCAACAGCACCGCGCCACAGATGGCACCGACCCCGATAAAAGCCAGCATAATGCCGTAGCCGCCAGGCCCTAATCCCAGTTCACGGCGCGCCACCAGCGGCAGCAAAGCCCATCCCGCGCTGCCGAACACAAAGAATGCCACGGTACGTACCAGCACATTGCGCAGCACCGGTGCGGCGTGGACGTAGCGAATACCCGCACGCACCGCCGAGAAGAAGTGCTCAGGCGGCAGGCGCTGCACGCTGGGCGCCTCTTTCCAGCGATAAAGCACCCATGCCACGCCCAGCACCGACAGAGCGTTGAGCATGAACACCATCCACGGACCGGCGAAGGAGAGGATTAAACCTCCGAGCGCCGGGCCAATGGCACGGCTGATATTGATGCCCAGCGAGTTCAGCGCAATCGCCGGACTCAGCTCATGTTTCTCCACCAGATCCGGCACGATGGCCTGAAAAGGCGGTGAACTCATCGCCGCGCCCGCGCTCATCAGAAACGCCGCCATCAGCAGCACCAGCGGCGTGACGTGCCCGGTGAAGGAGAGCACGGTCAGACTGGCTGCCGCGATAAACACCCACAGCTGGGAGAACAGCAGATACTTACGACGGTCGATAATATCCGCCAGCACGCCTGACGGCAGTGCAAACAGGAACATCGGCAGACTGCTGGCCGCCTGGACCAACGCGACATTCAGCGGGTCGGCACTGAGCGTCAGCATGGTCCAGTTAACCCCGACATCGTTCATCCATGAGCCGATGTTGGAGACCACGGTGGCAATCCACAGCATGCGAAAAATCGGCTGACGCAGTGGTTGCCAGGGTGATGCGCTGGTTGAGGTCACTGTGGCTGGTGTGGCGATGGCGTCCTCTTCCTGAGGAACGTCATTGATATCATTAACCTGCGCCATGTCGGATTCCCTGCTGTTTCGCGGTCGCGATACGCCACGTGCCTGGTCCGGTAATGGCCAGGGTGGTGAAGATAATCAGCAGCAGCCAGCCAAACTGACCTTCAGCAATGCTCCAGTCGGGGTGCACAAACACCATCGCCACCAGCAGCACGCCGATAATCGGCAGGCAGGCCAGGCGAGTGAAGATGCCCAGCAGGATGAAGATGGGGCAGATCACCTCGGCAAAGATGGCCGGGATCAAGCTCATATAAGGACCGAGGCCAAAAGGATCCTCGATACGCGTCAGTTCTTCGCTGAAATGAAACACCTTAGGCAGCCCGTGCACGTGGAGTAACAGCAGGCAGCCGGTCAGGCGCAGGAAGAACAGCCCCGCATTCACGCGGGGCGGCTGAGAGAAGAGACTGGTCATGGTGATCAGAACGCGAAGCAGCTGCAGCCGAGCGCGCCCCAGAAGGCGTTCTCTTCCGACACCGGCAGCATGGCACCGCGCGCGATATCGTGTGAATGGCTGTGTACGCCACACGGCCCGCTGCACTGGTGCGGCATCTGCTGCATGCCGACGCGCGTCTGTGCGGTTGGCGGCGCGCTGCGGTAGTGACCCGGCACCTTCACCACCGGGGACCACTCTGGCAGCACCGGAATAGACGGCGGGGCTTCTGAACCAAATGAACCAGCGGCATAGACGATATTGCCGTCGACCAGGGTCAGAACCGACTCGATCCCTTTGATCTCCTCTTCCGGCACGCTGAAGTAATCCTTGCTCAGCACCACCATGTCCGCCAGCTGGCCGGTTTTAATCTGTCCTTTTTTCCCCTGCTCGCTGGAGAACCAGGCGCTGCCCTGCGTCCACAGCATCAGTGCGGTTTCACGGTCGAGGCGGGCGTTGACGTCATACATCTGCATGCCGCCGACGGTGCGACCGGAGACCAGCCAGTAAAGTGCGGTCCACGGGTTATAGCTGGCGACGCGGGTAGCATCCGTACCCAAACCCACCGGCACGCCGGTTTCCAGCATGCGCGCCACGGGCGGAGTATGGCGGGTGGCTTCAATGCCGTAGCGTTCGGCAAAGTATTCGCCCTGGAAAGCCATGCGGTGCTGAATCGCGATGCCGCCGCCCAGTTCTTTAATACGGTCGATGTTCCGTTGCGTCACGGTTTCGGCATGGTCGAAGAACCAGTGCAGACCATTGAATGGAATATCGCGATTCACTTTTTCAAACACATCGAGCATGCGGCTAATGGATTCGTCGTAGGTGGCGTGCAGACGGAACGGCCAGCGATGTTCAATCAGATGGCGTACCACGCGCTCCAGTTCATCTTCCATCCCCGGCGCCAGATCCGGACGCGGCTCAAGGAAATCCTCGAAGTCAGCGGCGGAGAACACCAGCATTTCACCGGCACCGTTGTGACGGAAATAGTCGCTACCCTGACCCGGCGTCAGCATGTCGGTCCATTTCTCGAAATCTTCCAGTTCGTGCCCGGGGCGCTGGGTAAACAGGTTATAGGCGATACGAATCGTCATCTGCTTCTTCTCATGCAGTTCAGCGATGACTTCGTAATCTTCCGGGTAGTTCTGGAAACCGCCGCCTGCATCAATGGCGCTGGTCAGGCCGAGGCGGTTCAGTTCGCGCATAAACTGACGGGTCGAGTTGACCTGCTGTTCCAGCGGTAACTTAGGACCCTTGGCCAGGGTGGCATAAAGGATCATGGCGTTCGGGCGAGCAATCAGCATGCCGGTTGGGTTGCCATTGCTGTCGCGCTGGATTTCGCCACCTGGCGGGTTGGGGGTGTCTTTGGTGTAACCCACTACTTTCAGCGCAGCGCGGTTGAGCAGGGCGCGATCGTAGAGGTGCAGCACAAACACCGGCGTGTCCGGTGCCGCTTCGTTGATCTCATCCAGTGTTGGCATGCGGCGTTCAGCAAACTGGAACTCCGTCCAGCCGCCCACCACGCGTACCCACTGCGGATTTGGCGTACGCAGCGCCTGTTCTTTCAGCATGCGCAGCGCGTCAAACACCGAGGGCACGCCTTCCCAGCGCAATTCGAGGTTGTAGTTGAGGCCTCCACGAATCAGGTGCAGGTGGGAGTCATTCAGACCCGGCACGGCGGTGTGGCCCTTCAGGTCGATGACTTTGGTGCCTTCGCAGTGATGCTGCATCACTTCGGCAAGGGTGCCGACTTCCAGAAATTTACCATCGCGAATCGCCACCGCATCGGCAACCGGATTGCCGCGATCAACGGTGTGAAAACGGCCATTGGTGAGAATGACGTCCGCCTTACCTAAAGTCACCATAAAACCTCCTGAAGAGAGTGGTCCTGCACATGCGCAAGAGAAGTAATAGGCGGAATTATGTTCAGGTGGCCAGGAGAGCGTCTAGTTATACAAAGGGATAAGTATACCTTCGTATAGTTATACCTAGAGATAATAGTGTGGCAAAAAAAGGCTCCCTACACTGCGCTGAGACAGTGAGCCTGAGCTGCCTTAAAAGCGGCATCCCTGGCATGACTGTTCTTTTGACACCGTTCAATTTCGCGGAACTTCGCCACACTAACCTCAATGGGCAAAACCATGACCACTAGCAAACTTGAAGTACTGACGCCGCAGAACTGCCAGATCATCTTTATCGACCAGCAGCCACAGATGGCGTTTGGCGTGCAGTCGATTGACCGTCAGGTGCTGAAAAACAACGTTGTCGCATTAGCGAAAGCGGCCAAAGTCTTCAACATTCCTACCGTGCTGACTACCGTTGAGACGGAGAGCTTCTCAGGCAACACGTTCCCGGAGCTGCTGGATGTGTTCCCGGGTCAGGACATTCTTGAACGTACCTCAATGAACTCCTGGGATGACCAGAAAGTGCGTGATGCGCTGAAAGCCAATGGTAAGAAAAAGGTGGTGGTATCGGGCCTGTGGACGGAAGTGTGCAACAACACCTTTGCACTGTGCGCGATGCTGGAAGGCGACTACGAAATCTACATGGTGGCGGATGCATCAGGCGGCACCACCAAAGAGGCCCACGACTATGCGATGCAGCGCATGATTCAGGCTGGCGTGATCCCGGTAACCTGGCAGCAGGTGATGCTGGAGTGGCAACGCGACTGGGCGCACAAAGACACCTACACCGCGGTGATGGATATCGCCAAAGAGCACTCCGGTGCATACGGTATCGGCGTGGATTACGCCTACACCATGGTTCATAAAGCGCCTTCTCGTCAGAAGAGTGAGCACCGTACCCTGGCGCCGGTTCCTGCCCCGGTTCGCTAATGTGTTAAGGGCCAGACCTGTGCGCTGGCCCCCCTTTTAAAAAGGAGGACCCATGAGTCCTTTGCTGATTTCTCTGGGGGCTGGCGCGTTAGCCGGTCTTATTTATGCGCTGCTCAAGGTTCGCTCTCCGGCCCCGCCCGCCGTGGCACTGATTGGCCTGCTGGGCATGGTGATTGGCAGTGCGCTGGGCGGTAAGCTGCTGCATCAGGATGCGGCTGCGTTTACGCCGGCGGGTGTCACGCTCCCCGTGGCAGCGGACTCTCGTCCTCACGCCTCGCTCTTGACCTCAGGACAGGTGGGATAATCATGCTGAAATCCTATGTTTTATCGCTAGTGGTAGGCATACTCATCGGCTTACTTTATGCCGTCATGGATGTCAGTTCCCCGGCACCACCTGTCATCGCGCTGTTGGGCCTGTTGGGGATGCAAATCGGCGAACATATTATTCCGGTTTGCCAACGACTGATAAAGCGTGAACGGATCGCTCTCTCCTGGTTCCGCCACGAATATCCACCGAGAGCCATTGATACTCCACCGGCCTCGGGTGATAAAAACGCCTAATGATGCGCGTCAGGGAGTCGTAAATTTTATTAAGGAATACAGCATGCAGCTGTCGCAGCGCATCATCATTGTGGATGATGACCGTTCCGTTCGCAGTGCCCTGACCAACCTGCTGCAGTCTGAAGGCTATGAGACGCAGGCATTCGAATCAGCGGAAGCATTGTTAAGTGATGAAGCAGCGCTCAGAGATGCAGCGCTGTTTATCATTGACGTCGAACTCAAAGGCATGTCTGGTTTTGACCTGTTTAAAGAACTGATAACACAGCTGAATAACCCGCCAGGCATCATCATCTCGGGCAATGGCGATGACAATTTACTGTGGTACGCCATCAACCTGGGCGCCATCACCTTCATGCGCAAGCCTATTGATATTGACGCGCTGTTCGAACATATTCGGGCTGAGTTATCAGCCCGGACGTTGCGACCATGAGTTCACTTTTTCTGGCTTTGAACCTGTCTGATGAAACCGCTTATGTACTGAATGATGACATCGTGTTCAGCCCGCTGGCACAGGAAGGCAACATCGAGTGGCTGCTCGGCAGGCATGCGGTGTCAGGTGAAAGCGTTATGTTGGCGACCGCCGCCAGTGAAGAGGCGGTTTTTCAGGTCACCCAACTGCTGAAAAATGAGTTTGCCCTGCGAGCGATGCTCTCTGAGAGCGGGTCGATCAAACCCATTCGATATACCTCCTATCAGGGGCGTTATGCGCTGCTCTATACCCCGTTTAACTACCGCACATTGGCTGACCAGCTGTGCATGCCCCCCGGCAACCTAAAGAAATTCTTCCACAAAGCCACACTGCTATGTGAGGCGCTCGGCAAGATGCATTTGCAAGGCCTGGTGCACGGCGACATCAAACCCTCTCACTTTTTCTTTACTGAAGAGAATGTGGTGCAACTGGGTGGCTTCGGGCTCTCCTCGCTGGAATCCGATTTGATGCAACCCGCCCGCACGCCGGTCATCGGCGGTACGCTAGCCTATATGTCGCCTGAACATACTTCGCGCACGGTACATCGCGTCAGCCGCATCAGCGATTTGTACAGTCTGGGCATCGTGCTTTATGAGTTGCTGACGGGCAAATTGCCCTACGGAAGCGCGAACGGGGGCATGTCTGAGTGGGTACATCATCACATCGCATCAGAAGCGATCCCGCCGCACATGCTGCGCCGCGATGTGCCGGTGGTGTTGTCATCGATTATTTTACGCCTGCTGGCGAAGTCTCCTGAGTATCGTTACCAGACGGTAGAAGGGGTGATGGCGGATTTAAAACGCTGTGAATCCAACCTGATGCCAGATGGCGCCGTTGAGTCATTCGCGCTGGGACAACAAGACGCACAGCCGCTGACGCTCTCCTCCGAGACGCTGTATACCGATCACGCACAGGCCGCGGATGTGCTGGCGGCATTTGATGATGTTAGCCGCAGCGGGAAGCACACGCTGGTGGTGATCAACGGCGCACCAGGCTCGGGGAAGTCATCGTTAATCGTCTCGGCACTGAAGGTTTTACGCAGTAAAAACGCCATGCTGACGGTGGTGAAAGCAGATAAAAACTCGCCTGTGCTGCCGTTCTCGGTGTTTACCACCGCTTTCCGCATGCTGACGTTGCATCTTCTGGGGCTGCCGGCCGAGGAGATGGCGCGCTGGAAAGCGCATATTTCACGCAATCTTGGCGAGTTTGCCGGGTTGGCTGTCAATCTGGTGCCGGAACTGGGCGTGGTGCTCGACAAGAGAGCGGTGGCGCAGCGTGATACGAATTTACCCGACGCGCGCGATCGCTTAAACCTGGTCGCCTGCAGTCTGGTCAGAGCGTTTACCGCACCAGGACGGCCGCTGGTGGTGCTGATCGATGATGTGCACTGGGCCGATCAGGCGACCCTTCAGCTACTGCAAAATCTGCTGAGCCTGAGCGAGGATCTCCCGCTTTTACTGGTGATCAGCCATCGTGATAGCGTTTCAATGCCCTGTCCTAACGTCGCCAGCACTCTCAGCCGCATTCGCGCCTGCGCATCACGCATTATCGATCTGACCCCTGAGCCGTTGTCGGCTAAAAATATTGCGCGCTGGCTGGCGGGCATGTTTCACAGCCGCAGTGCCGCCACTGCCGAGTTGGCTCAGATCGTGTTTGAAAAAACCGCGGGCAATCCCCTCGCGACCCATGAGTTTTTCCGTCAGGCAGTGCGCGATCACCACATCACCCATCACGCCGCCTTTAAATGGACCTATGACGCGCAGGCATTAAAAAACAGCCATTACGCGGCAAATGTCGCAGCCTGCGTGCTGGAAGATCTTAAAACGTTGCCTCGTGCTGCTCACATGCTGTTGGGTGAGCTGGCACTGATTGGCGCCACTGGCGCGCTTCGTGACATCAGCACGATCCTGGCGCTTTCACCGCAAAGGGTCGGTGAGATACTCAAACCCGCTGCGGAGAACCGTTTAATCGCATTAAGTGACACCACGTGGTCATTTATGCATGACAGCGTGCATGAAGCGTCAATGGGGTTGCTGAGTCCTGAGGAGAAGGATGATTTTCATTTTGCTGCGGCGCGTTATTACCTGCAGGAGTCCAGCCTCGACCTGGCCAATGCCCCGCTGTTCAGCGCTGCCCATCACCTGGTGTCGGTCCAGAATATCGCAGTGATTGCCGATGAAACGGCGCGATTCTGCCCGCTGCTATTGCAAGCAACACGGCGGGCAAAAATCACCGGTGATTATGTCTCTGCGCTTCGCTATCTCCAGTTTGCCCGTCAGATAACGCTTCGTTCCGGCAGTGAGTGCAGTAATGAATTTCTGCTGGAGGAAGCTGAATGCGAATTCCTTAACGGTAATTTGCTGCGTGCCATGACGCTTAGTTCGCAGATTTTGGTCTCGCCCGGTGAAGTAACGGACAAAGCGGAAGCAGCCAGTCTGATCGCTGAAATTCACATGCGCAGGTCAGACAGCCAACTGGCGCTGGAAACGGCACTTGCCTGGTTGGCGGTGTTTGGCATCCAGCTGAATCGCTACCCCGATCAGGCCGAGTGTGATGCGGCAAGAATGCTGCTCAAAGATGACGTGGGTAAAAATCCTTACACGCGCTTTCGATCTCTGCCACGGGTGAGTTGTAAAAAAACCGAAGCGATCATGAATTTGATGGCGAGTGCCAGTACCTTCGCGGCGTTTATCTGCCCGCGTTTGCAATTCCTGATCCTGTGCAAACTGCTGCATCTGACCATGGCACGCGGCCTGAGCGGTGCCTCGACGCTCGCGCTGTCATGGTACGGCGTGGTGTGTGGCGATCAGTATGATGAGTACAGCCGTGGATTTGCCAGCGCGTTACTGGCACGTGAGCTGGTGTACAAGCACGACTTCGTGAGTTACAAGGCACGCACGCTGCTGCCACTCGATCAGGTCAGTATCTGGACGATGCCGCTCACCTATGCCATTGAACGCGCAAAAGCTGCGTTTGATGTCGGGGTCGAAATTGGCGATCGGACATCGGCGTGTCTGGCGCTGCGTCATCTGGTGATGAATTACCTCACGCGAGGCGATCACCTTGACGGCGTTTGTACTTCGATCACGCGTGGCATGACTTACGTGCGCAAGGCGCAGTTCCGCGACGTTGAAATCGTACTGGGCATGCAGCTGGATTACATGATGTTTTTGCGTAAGCCGCGCGGGGAGATTTTCTCTGGGAATCACTTTATCCCGCCTGATTTAGACAAAAAGCTGCATGAGTTTGCCATCGAGCCGGTGCTGCTGATGCAGTTCTGGTGCCGCCTCTACAAGGGCATGGCACACTTTTTTGCCGGTGAATATGAGGAGGCGGGAAGGTATTTTGCTGATGCCGCCCCTTTTACCGACTTTATTCCGGGCCATGTGCATCTGCTGGACCTTCATCTCTATAGCGCGCTGTCACTCTCCATCCCACTCAAGGCAGAGGAATATACGGCCGAACATCGGCAGGTACTGCAGCGCCATCTTGAGAGGCTGGTGACCTGGTCGAATGAGAATGAGAAGACCTTTGCGGACAAAGAGGCGCTGCTACGGGCTGAACTGGACAGGCTGGAAGGCGAAACCGCTAAGGCTACTGAGCAGTACGAAAAAGCCATCGATTTATCCCGTCAGGGTGAGTTCCATCATATCAACGGACTGGCCTGCGAGCTGGCGGCTCGAACGGCCGAGGCCCGTGGTATGCGCTTTGCGGCAGAAGCTTATATCAAAGGTGCCATCGCGGCCTGGGGACGTTGGGGCGCTGGCGCCAAAGTGCACCAACTTGAATCCCTGTACCCCGGATTAGCGCAACCCTCGCCGCATACGGCGCTGGATACCGTGGCGTTTGAGCAGAGCGCCGCCATCAGCGATCTGCAAAGTATGGTCACGGCGATGCGTGCGCTAACCGAAGAGATCAATCTGGACCGTCTGATCCATACCCTGATGGTGATGCTGGTGGAGCGAGCCGGGGCGCAGGACTGTATGCTGATTCGGCTGGTCGATGGCAATGTGCCGGAGATACAGGCGAGAGCGACCACCACCGCTCAGGGGATTCGGGTCAAAATTGTTAAAGAGGTGCCGGTTGCCACGGATCTGCCGCTGTCCATCTTGTCCGCTGTCATACGCACCGGTAAGGAGATCCGCACCGGTAAGCCGGAAGTGTTCAGCCCCTTTAGCCAGGA
Organism: Erwinia sp. S63; assembly: GCF_016625195.1. GTDB lineage: Bacteria > Pseudomonadota > Gammaproteobacteria > Enterobacterales > Enterobacteriaceae > Pantoea. The sequence continues at coordinate 193,248 of NZ_JACVUP010000010.1, read as the reverse complement.
CAACTATCTGGTGGCCTCCGGGGCGGCTGTGATGTGTGTGCCGATGTTCAAACAGGCGCAGATGGTGGGTGTGCTGTATCTGGAAAATCGACTGATGCCGGATGTGTTTACCGCCGAACATTCGCGCATTGTCTCGATGCTGGGCTCGCAGGCGGCAGTGTCGCTGGAAACGGCCCGGCTCTACGCCGAGCTGATGGACGAAAACATCCAGCGTGGCAAAATTGAGAAGCAGCTGCGCGCCAGTCAGACGTCATTAATGCTGGGTGAGAAAATCAGCCATACCGGCACCTGGCACTGGCTGATGGAACCGGATATTCAGTTCATTTCGGACGAGTACAAACGCATTATGGGCCTGCCTGACGGACAGAAGACCACCTCCATGGCGGAGTTTCAGAGCCGAGTGCACCCGGATGATATTCCCTGCCTCAGGGAACTGATTGATTCGCACTCCCGTCAGGGACTCATCATGCAGGCGGAGTTCCGAATCATCCGCGATGATGGTGAGTGCCGCTACATCAAAGGCATTGGTGAGCCAGTCGATACCTGGCCTGAAGTACGGGAATACTTCGGCACGCTGACGGATATCACCAGCCAGCGACTCTCTGAAGATGCCACGCGTATCGCTCAGGCCGAACTGGCTCGCGTGGCACGCGCCACCACGGTCGGCCAGCTCACCTCATCCATCGCGCATGAAATTAACCAGCCGTTGATGTCGATAGTGGCCAATGCGGGTGCCAGCTTGCGGTGGTTGAAACGCGACCCCGCTAATCTTGAGAATGCCAGCCACAGCCTGGAGTAGATCATCCGGGAAGGGCGTCGTGCAGGCGATATTATTCGCGGATTGCAGGCGCTGACGCGCAATCAGGTTTCTGAGTTTGCACCGGCCAGATTGCATCAGCTGGCGCGCGACATCCTAAACCTCTCCAGAATGGAGCTGGAAAGACGCTATATCTCACTGGAGCTGGACTTCAAAGCTCAGATTGATGAGGTTTATTGTGAGCGGGTGCAGATTCAGCAGGTGCTGCTCAATCTGGTGATCAATGCTATTGAGGCCATGACGGACAATAGCGGCCTTTGCACGCTGCGATTGTCATCGTCTCATCCACGGCCAGATGTTATTCGCTTCGAGGTGGCTGATAACGGGACAGGACTCTCTGAAGAAGTGATTGGAAAAATTTTCGATTCATTCTACACCACCAAACCGGAAGGCATGGGCATGGGCTTGACCATCAGTCATGAGATTATTAAGCGGCACGGCGGAGAGATAGGCGCCGGGAATCGGCAGGAGCAGGGAAGCGTGTTCTGGTTTACGCTGCCGGTTCATCAGCAGCCTGTGAATTGAAGAAAACTCCCGCCTGATTAGGCGGGAGCCTCAGGTGAGTCTACTCATCATCGAGCAAATTCAACTTCTCTGCGGCTCTGACCAGCTCTGATGCCGATCGCACCATCATCTTCTCCATCACCCGGCGTTTATGGACTTTCGCGGTGATTTCACTGATCCCCATTTCAGCGGCAACTTGCTTATTCAACAATCCACGCATCACCAGTTGCATCAGCTCTTTCTCACGCGGGGTGAGCGACTGATAGCGGCCGGTGAGTTCGACCTTCTCTTTGGCAACTGCATCACTTTTTTCGGATAACGCGATCGCGTCGCTTACGACGCTCAGCAGGTCATCGGGCATCACGGGTTTGGTTAAAAACTCAAAGGCTCCCGCCTTCATCGCTTTCACCGTAATCGGGATAGTGCCAAAACCGGTCAGGAAGATGGTCGGTATCGAGTATCCCCGCTCTGTCAGGCGGGCAGAGACGTCGAACCCATCGAGTCCAGGCATATTCAGGTCAACAATCAGACAACAAGGCGTGGTGAATTCCGGTTGGTTTAAAAATTCAGCCGGAGAAGTAAAAGCAAAGACCTGATATCCCTCAGAACTCAGAAGGTTTTTCAGGGAGGTGATGACTGAAACATCATCATCAACAAGATAAATCGTTTTATCCATAAAGACTCATTAAAACTCAGGCGAGTTCTCTTATACAGAACAGGCAATATACCTTTAAAGAGTTAGCGTTGGAATTGGCGAACGCTGATTTCAGGCGCTTTTAGGTCAATTGAGTGTTAATAAATGCGGCTGATAAGCAGACCAGCGATTAATCGATGAGCTGAGGCGTATTAAAGAATGGTTAAGCACACAGAATAATCAACAGGCTGGAAAATCATTCTCAGCCTTTCATACAACCTTATCCGGCTATAAACATGGAGTCATGCGTTGTCGGATAAATTCAATTATCCAAAAGTATAACTATCCTTTTGTATAATTTCCTTTCAGCAACGTCCAACTGATAATCCCTGCACCAACCTTATCTATGTCGCTCAGCCATCACTGCAGTGAGCTTTACATCGGAATAGCCGGAATATGAATACCGTAAATAAACGCGGTGCAGCGATGATTCTCCCGCAGGATCTGTCGCAGCGGCAGCCATCTGACCTGTTTAGAACAGTGGAGCCTTTATGTTGAGTAGCAACACCGTAGCCCTCCATGCTGACAAAACATACCCCCAACAGAAAATGAGCCGTTCATCAATTAGAGCCAGCATTGAATTACACCACAGCACGGTGCGGGTGACGGTTCGCGTGCCCTCGGTGCAACCGGGAGGCCGGGTTATTCGTTACATCGGCGGGGCTTCTGCCATGATCGGTGAGAGAGAGAAAACGATGGTTGCGGTTATTCAGCAGATGGTTGAATGGATCGATAACCATCTGGATGAAAATCTGTCAGTAAACAGAATCTCGACCAAAAGTGGCTACTCCATCTGGCATTTTCAGCGCAAATTTATGCAGCTCACAGGGTTAAACGTGTATGAATATGTACGCGTACGCAGAATCATTAACACCGCGTATATCCTGACACGCAGCCGGAAACGCATTTTAGAGATAGCGGTAGAAAACGGCTTTAATTGCCAGGCGTCTTTTACCCGCACCATGCGCGATTTGACGGGATTTACACCTGGGCAAATGCGGGCGCATTTTACCGGAAATGAAGAGGGGCTGGAGAAAATACTGCGAACGCTGATGAGTCCTGATTAAATAAATGAAACGCCAGTACACTGGCATTTCATGTTTGCGATTTAAGGCTAATTATTTCTTCGTGCCTGACATACTCTCAAATTGCTGCGTGAGATAATCGCTGGTGCTATTTAAAGAACTCATAATGGTATCCAGGTGGGTAAACTGCGCCTTATAGCGGGCAATGGTGTCATCAATTTTCTTGCTGGCGTTGTTATATTGTTCGGTCAGCGCGTTTAGCTTTTTACTGATACTGTCAGTGGCGCCTTGCAGCACACCTTTACTACTCAGAATGAGCGTCATACTGGATGCCATTCCGGTCGCGATACCGGTTTTCTCACCATCCCCCGAAAAGATATCTCTGACTGCTTCCGGAGTGACGACTAATGCGCTGGTTAATTTATCCGCATCCAGTTTGAGTTTTCCATTTGTCGGATCGGTGCTTATGCCTGCCTGAGTCAGGGTTTTGAACTGCGAGGAGCCCGATCCGTTGGCGAGAATGTTTTTCAGCTGGGTCTGAATCATGCGCAGTGTGCCATCACCTAACAACGCACCATTTTTGCTGTCCTGATCGGCGCCAGCATCAACGGGGGTGTATTTTGTCAGGTTGTCCATGGTGTCCTGCAACGCGTTATAGGCATTGACCCAATCTGTGACCGCGGTTTTTGCTTTGGAATTATCACTGGCGATGGTGAGTGTCTGAGCGCCGGATGTCTGATCGCTCAGATTGAGCGTGATCCCTTCAACGGCGTCCTTAATGGTGTTGCTGCTGCTGTCAATCGGGATGTTATTGATGGTCAGGCTGGCATTCTGCGCCGCGACGTTTTGCGTCATCCCTGATGCGCTGTTGGCAGGGTCATAACCCAGGAATGCCTGTAGCGTATCATCACCGGTTATCGCCAGGCTTTTCAGCGCATGTCCGGTTCCGGTTTGGGTAGAGGTCAACGACAGGCGATAGTCTTTATCTGACACCTTGATCAGACTTGCGCTGATGCCCGCATTCGACTTGTTAATCGCGTCTCTGATGGCGCTGAGCGAAGTTTGCTCCTGACCTAATTCAATGGTGTGCTCACTGCCATCTTCACTGATCAGTGTCATGCGGCGATTATCTGCTGCACTTCCCACAGCCTGATTGATATCTGAGCGTGTTGCACTGGTCAACGTTTGTGACTGGGCGAGCTGGGTGACGCTGATGCTGTACTTGCCAGGCAATGCACTCCCCGTTGAATCTGCGGTAAACGCACTGGAACTGCTGGTGGCTTTGGTCTGTGTATACAGCCCCGCCTCTTGCAGACTCTTATTCGCTGTTTGAAAAGCCTGCACGGCTGTTTTGAGTGTGCCGTAGGCGGAAAGCTTGGCCGTTGCGGCAGACTGCTGCTTTGAGATCGGCACCAGCACCTGTTTTTCTGCTGTCGTCAGGCTATCCAGAATATCGCCCAGTTTTAGCCCAGACCCAATGCCTAAGGTTGAAATCCCTGCCATTATAAACTCCTGTTTTATGTTGTTACATATCATGTCGTTAGGCTTGCGCCATGATGGAGTTTACGTGGGGTGTATTTACGATTTCTTTACGATTACAGGGTTATGGCCGGGCGTTTGCACAGGGGCAGGTGGAAGAGGGATTGGGGGGCATAAAATATGCCAGTGCTGTCGCTGCAATGTTGAGCAAAGAAATTAGCGAAATAAGCGGGCAGGAATTAAATCGTTATTATTTATTTCATATTTTTAATATTGATGCGGATAAATATGTCATTCCAGTCATTAGGACAGCGCCCTGATTGAATAAGTTTCAATTTCAGATGGCTTCCATTTCTGTATCCGGATGGAATTATCACTCTCAGGAATAAATTCAGCGTGATTTTTGTTTATTTTTCGTCATAAGAGTAAATAACTTGCTCAGAGAATTGTAATAATTATAATTCTCATTCGCCTTCTTGGGTGAGTGGGGAATCTGTTGCTGCGCACCTCTTATGCGAAAGCGAGCCCTGCTGAAGTCAGATTTGAAAATATGTTTTACAGGGAATTCTGTCTCTCATTCTGACGGAGTTGGGCGTTTGCGCATCTGAACACCCACCAGTCATCTCATTAATAACAAATTTCAAAGGATGATAATGTCTCGTTCTTCACGTCAAGCCAGGGTAATAAAGTCGAATAATAATATCGGCATGAGCCAAGCGCTGCCGGTGATCTCTTTACTGGCCTTGGTTATCGCGACTGCGTTACACAGCCCGAAAGTTTCCGCTGCTGATACCACCACTAAAGAGCAAACGCTGGAAGTCACGGCGGCAGCCGGTAGCACCAGTAACAGCCAGGACACGGACTACAACGTCCCGGTTACGCGCGCCGCCACTAAATTAGCGCTGACCGCGCGTGACACGCCGCAGTCTGTTTCTGTCATCACCAAACAGCGTATGCAGGATCAGAAGCTGGAGACGTTAACTGACGTCTTAACCAACACCACCGGCATCAGTCAATTCAACTCCGGCGCCAACCGCAGCAACTTCTACTCACGCGGTTTTATGATCGATAACTACCAGATCGATGGCGTGCCAGCACTGATTGATAGCGCCTGGAATCTGGGTGATACCCTGTCAGATACCGCGGTTTATGACCGCGTTGAAGTGGTACGCGGTGCGACCGGCCTGATGACCGGCGCGGGCAGCCCGGCAGCGTCAGTGAACATGGTGCACAAGCAGGCAGACAGCAAAACGTTTCAGGGTAATCTCTCAGCCAGCTATGGCAGCTGGGATACCCAACGCTATGTGGCCGATCTTTCCGGTCCATTGACCGAGTCCGGCAATGTGCGCGGACGCGTGGTGGCGGGCTATCAGGATGGCGACAGCTGGCTGGATCATTACCATACGCAGAAGAAATTCCTGTATGGCACCGTCGCGGCCGATCTCACCGATTCCACGACATTGACCCTGGGTTACGATTACCAGGAAACCAACATACAAGGTGCGACCTGGGGCGGCTTGCCGACTTTCTATCTCGACGGCAGCAAAACCAACTACTCCCGCAGTACCAACCTCGCGCCGGATTGGGCCTATAACAACAGCGATTCCAAAAAGGTGTTCGCCAGCCTGAAGCAGACGTTTAATAACGGCTGGGAGCTCAACCTGAGCGGTTCGCATACTGAAGCCACCATGGACAGTAAACTGCTGTATATCGACGGTTACTTTGATAAATCGACCGGTATCGGTATTGGCCCTTATGAGGGCTATGATTTGTTAGGCGGTACCGGTTATAACACCGCAAAACGCAAAGAAGATACCGCAGATGCTTATGTCACCGGCCCGTATGAGCTGTTTGGTCGCCAGCATGAGTTAATGGCGGGTGTCACTTATATCCGCCAGCACGATCGCTACGTCAGTGCCTCCACCAGCTTCACCTCGGCAGACGTGGGTGATTTCAATGACTGGGGTAATTATCCAGAACCGGATTGGGACGATCAGGCGCTGTCGCAGGATAATATGATCCGTCAGAAATCCGCTTACTTAGCCACGCGCATTTCACTGGCCGATCCACTGCATCTGATCCTTGGCGCCCGTTATACCCAATACAACGCCAACACGCTGACGCAGAATATGGAAAAGAACAACATCACGCCTTATGCAGGCCTGGTGTATGACATCAACGACACCTATTCCGCCTACGCCAGCTATACCTCGATTTTCAAACCGCAGACCTATCGTAATGCGCAGGGGGCTTATCTCTCTCCTGTCACCGGTAAAAGCTATGAAACCGGGATCAAGGGCGACTGGATGAACAGCCGCATCACCGCGTCGCTGGCGGTGTTCCGTATCGAGCAGGATCACCTGGGCGCGACGGATTATGCGCTGGTGCCAGGCAGCACCGATTATGCTTATTACGAGCAGAACGGCACGGTGAGTAAAGGTGTTGAATTCGAAATTAATGGTGCGGTGACCGATAACCTGCAAATGACCTTCGGTGCAACGCGCTATGTGGCGAAAGATGGTGAAGATGCCGCCCTGAACCCAACGCAGCCGCGTACTTCACTGAAGCTGTTCACCAGCTATCGCCTGCCGATGCTGCAGGATCTGACTGTGGGCGGCGGCGTGAACTGGCAGACGCACACCTGGGATAACGTAGCGGGGCCTGGCGGAACCTCAACGCTGTATGCAGAGCAGGGCAGTTATGCGCTGGTGGATCTGTTCGGTCGCTATCAGGTCACCAAACAGCTCTCCGTGCAGGCCAACCTGAACAACCTGTTCGACAAGACGTATAACATCGATGTCGGCAGAAACACCGTGTACGGCGAACCGCGTAACGTTTCTATCTCCGCGAACTACCGATTCTGATTTGGCTAAATTCTCCACGGAGAAAGGCCCTGTCATAATCTGATTGCTGGAACCTTCGTACCTGGTGTGCGGAGGTTCCAGCTTCTCCAGTGTTTCCCCTCTTCAAGTAAAGTTATTATTGCCGCGCCTCAATGAATGATCACCAGTCTCTATACTTAACGTCATTCGTTAACCAGAGGGGGTGAGTTTTGACAGCAGAATCTGAACATATTGATGCCATGGCCTGGCACGAACTGAATAACGCAGCAAACGATCCTCACGCCGGGTTTCGTTATCTCAACGTCTGCACCATCGACACTGAATCAAAGCCACAGGCTCGCATGATGGTGTTAAGGCAAACGGACAGTGCCCAGCGGCTGCTGGAGTTTCACACCGATATCCGCAGTGCAAAATGGCAGGAATTAGCCCTCAACCCCGCTGCAACGGTATTGGGATTTTGCTCGCAATCACGCTTGCAGTTACGTTTGCAGGGGGTTTTCAAACGATATGAACCGGCAAGCGCTCTCGCCGGGCAAACGTGGCAAGGGTTGCCAGTCTGGACGCGCAGGAGTTATTCAGGCGGGCCGCCGGGAGAAGAATTGTTGTTTCCGCGCGATCAAATCCAGCATGCTGAAAGTGAGGAGAGCGGGGAAGGCGGTCAGCGCCATTTTGGTGTGTTGGTTTTCCAGGCTGAGTCGCTCGACTGGTTTCGCCTTGAGCGCGACAACAACCGCAGGGCGCAACTGACTTATTCCGCAACAGGAAGTCTGACTGCATTCACCTGGATTAACCCTTGAAGATTCTGCATCCTTCGATTCCCTCGTAATAACAGCCTCGCTTTATTATCTGCGCACCGCAAATAACACGTTGTGGAGGATGTGGATGCCGGCGAGGGTTAAACCGCGATCTGAATTCGAAAATCAAAAAAGTCTGCTGCACATAGCTCTCAGACCCAACGAAATACCGTGACTCAGATCTCATTTTTCAAATCCTGACTATACTCATACCTTTCTTTACACAGTGTTAGCTGTGTTTTTAGCAACCCATGGAAGCTCAAATGCAAAACTCTTCTCCGCCCCCATCGGATGATGGCGGCTCGCTTAATTTAACCGTGCAGCAACGTCTGTTCTTTGTGGTGTTAGTCGCCACCATGGGCGCGCTGGCGTTCGGTTATGACACGGGCATCATTTCTGGTGCGCTGCCCTATATGACTCTGCCGACCTCGCAGGGAGGGCTTGATCTCACCCCCTTTACCGAAGGGCTGGTCACTTCTGCGCTCACATTTGGTTCAGCGTTCGGGGCCTTTGTTAGCGGGTTTGTCTCTGATCGCTTTGGCCGCCGAATCACGCTGCGCAGTCTGGCCGTGCTATTCGTTGCTGGTGCATTAGGCACCACCATCGCGCCGAATCTTGAGATCATGGTGGTGATGCGATTTATCCTCGGATTCGCCGTGGGTGGGGGATCCTCCACGGTTCCGGTGTTTATCGCTGAGATTGCGGGTCCGAAACATCGTGCGCCGCTGGTCAGCCGTAACGAGTTAATGATTGTGTCAGGCCAGTTGCTGGCTTACATCGTCAGTGCGGCGATGAGTCTGTTACTGCATGATCCCAGCATGTGGCGCTATATGTTGTCGCTGGCGATGATCCCTGGCGTGCTGCTGTTTATTGGCACCTTTTTTGTCCCGGCCTCACCGCACTGGATGGTGGCCGAAGGACGCATAAACGAGGCGTTACGTATTCTGCGCAAATTGCGTGAGAATCCGCGCGAAATCAAAAAAGAGATGGCGGAGATGCGCCAGAACGCGCGCGAAGCCCGTCAGGGGCCGCCCGCTCGTGAACTGCTGAAAGAAAAATGGATAGTACGATTGCTGCTGTTGGGCTGTGGTATGGGGATCGTGGCGCAATTCACCGGTGTGAATGCTTTTATGTATTACACGCCTATCATTCTTAAAAGTACCGGGCTTGGCACCAGCGCATCTATTGCCGCCACGATAGGCAACGGCGTGGTATCCGTAATCGCGACCTTTGCCGGCATCAAAGCGATCAGCCATTTCGGTCGCCGCCCGATGCTGATGACAGGGCTATCGGTGGTGATCGCCATGCAACTGGCGCTGGGGGCGGTGCTGGTGCTAATGCCGCACAGTTTAGTGCAAAGCCTGCTGGCGCTGGCCTGTATCCTGGTATTCCTGTTCTTTATGCAGATGTGTATTTCGCCCGTGTATTGGCTGCTGATGTCTGAGCTGTTTCCGATGAAAGTACGCGGGGTGTTAACCGGTTCAGCCGTGGCTTTCCAATGGATTTGTAACGCCATCATTGCGTTGGCTTTCCCGCCACTGTTGTCGCTGGTGGGAAATAATGCGTTCTTCATTTTTGCCGCCATCAACGTGGCATCGCTGTTGTTTGTCGCGGTGATGTTACCGGAGACCCGTGGGAAATCGCTGGAAGAGATCGAATCGCACATGCGTGAACATTTTGGCGAGAATAATCCTGAAACGGTGACTTCAACGTAATGGTTTAAATCGGGTCAGGACCCGCTGCTGTTCGTGTGGCTTTTACCTGCACGGCGGCAGCGCTCTGAGCAGTACTGCACTTCATCCCAGCAATTTTCCCACTTTTTACGCCAGGTCATCGGCTTATGGCACTGCTTGCAATAGCGGACGGGCAGGGATTTTTTGTTTCCTTTGAAGTCTTTCATATTGTGTTGCCTGCGACGCGTGTTATGAGAGCTTAAGGTGGCATCTGTCCAGGCAGATGCCACCTGGAGGTTAAAACACGACCGAGTAGTTCAGACCAAAAGTCCTGCCGCGGCCTTTATAGGTGTAAAGCCCGGCATCACCATAGGTCGGGCTGTACAACCCTGGCGCGCGCTGTCCCCATGCCGTGGTGTAATCCTTATCCAGCAGGTTCTCCACGCTGAAGCTGAGTTTGCCCACTGGCAACGCGTAGCTTCCCAGGAAATCAACGGTGTTATAACCGTTAATTTTCTTGCCATCAGCATCAGACACGTCGAAGGTTTGCGTGCTTTGTACTCGCAGATTCCAGTCTCCCGGTGCCCAGTTCAGCCAGGCGCTGACTTTCGACGGGCTGGCGCTGTCAATGGTCAGCTTCTCCCATTTTCCGTCGACGCGCGTTTCTGATTTGATGATGTTGAAATTCGAGCCGGTGCTCCATTCACTGTCATTGAAGAAATAATCGACCTGACCCTCAACGCCATAAATTCGTCGCTTATCGTCGTCAAGGTTAATGGTCATGTCGGTTTTATTAATGCTGATGGTTTTATCCGACAGTGAATAATACGTCGCCAGCTGGGTGCGCAGATTATCACCGGTATAACGCCAACCCAGCTCGTAGGCATCAACCTTAATGCCATCCAGTTTGGAGTCATTCACGTTGACGCTGTTGAGCAGGTTGTAATGCCCGTTAGCCAGCTGATAAGTGCCTGAGCCGTAATATTTCGCCAGATCCGGGATCTCAAAGCCCTGTGAGAAGTTGAACCATACCTGCTGGCGCTCGGTAATGCGGCCCAGTATTCCGGCATTGAACAGCAGATTATTGTAATTTGTTGAGCCGCCCGGCACGGCATCCGCCGAGGTTGCCCGGCCGGTGGCAATGGCTTGCTGCTGGGCGTAGCCAACAAAGTCATCCACTTTGTTTTTCGTGTACTGGTAACGCACACCACCGCTCAGGGTGATGGCATCAATGTCATAGCTGGACTGCAGGAAAGGGGCGAGGTTGGTGATGCTGTAGCCCGGATAACGGCCAACATTATAGGCGTTTTCCAGCGTCATCCCGCCGCTTTGCGCCGCGGTGTTCAGATCAAAGAACTGCTGGTTGGCATCGAAGGTTTCATGCTCAGCGTCCACACCATAGGTGAGCGTCAGGGCATCGACGGGGTTGCTGTTGAGCGTCAGCTTAGCGCCGTAGAAATCTGTTTTCTGCTGTGAAGCGCCAATACTGGTGACCCGACCACCACTGAGCGTGGGGAAGGGGTAGAAGGTCAGGTTTTCATCACGATAATAAATCTGCGCCACCAAATCCTGACCGAGAAAATCAGTATTCGAATATTGCAGGTTAATCAGGTGGCGTTCCGTGCCGGGCAGGCGATCGGAGTTGAGATTGCCTGAGTTGTAGGCATTGCCCGAACCGGTCACGGCCGAGAAGTTCTCGCCCAGATACAGCCCATGCTTACCGTCTGATTCACTCTTAAAATACTGCGTGGTGAGCTGCAATTGCTGGTTTTCATCAATGTTCAGCGTTCCTGTGCCCATCACATCCAGGCGATCGGAATACTGCAGCCCGGTCTGGGTATTATCAATGATCACCTCATCGCCTTTGCCATCATACCAGCCGCCATAACGCTGATATGCCACGGAGAGGCGTCCGGAAGCTTTTTCATTGCCTCCGCTCACGCCAGCCGCGATGTTTTCGTCATGATCGTTATGGCTGTTGAAGCCGCTCTTAGCGCCGGTTTGCAACTCGACCTCGGTGCCTGCCTGACCTTTTTTGGTGACAATGTTAATCAGGCCGCCGGTGCTGCCGCCGCCGTAGAGTGAGGTCGCGCCGGAAATCACTTCGATGCGCTCGATATTGAAAGGATCGATGGAATCAAGCTGACGGCTGTCGCTGCGTGATGAATTCAGACGCACGCCGTCCACCATAACCATCATGGAACGACCGCGCATATTCATACCGTAGTTGGTTCGCCCCTGGCTGCTGACATCCATGCCGGGAATGAGTTGCGCCAGGACTTCCTTCAACTCCTTACCGCCCTGCACCTGCTGCTCGATTTCAGCCTGCTCAATGATCCAGGTGGTCTGCGCCATTTCGGCGACGCTGCGATGGGTGCGGCTAGCGGATACCACCATCTGATCTTCCTTTGGCTCTTCAGCCCAGGCGCTGGAAGAGAGCACGGCAAGCAAGCATGGTTTTAAAACCCAGAGATAAGGCTGTTTCATTTGTTATTTTTTTCCGATGAAGTGTTCAACATTGAACTGAATTAACGGGTCGTTGATGATGCGTTTTTGGCTGCAGCACGCTGGAGGGTTGGGACGAACACGGGCGCCTGAACGCAGGCCTGTGGTATCCACATCCGCTGTTTGGAAGCGGTTATCCATAAGAAAATCTCGTCGATCAATTGATAATGATTATCGTTATGATAGGTATTTCATTTACATTGGCAATAAGTTTTGTAATATTTACACACACCTAATCACATGTAATGCCTGTTAATTTAACGGTTATTTTACGATCTGGTGCCAGTGGCTAATGATTTGTGGGGGAGGATGAGACACGTATGGCCCCCATGGAATGTCAGCCTCTTGTGCGTCTATGTTGGAAATGAGTTACAACAGCTTATTAATCTATTGCTTGCCTCCACGCGATAGCGGTGCATTCCCTCAATAAGGGAACGGGCTTCCGAGGCGGGTATTCATCTTGACATCAGAGAGTGCGCGCTGAGCGCCAGAGTTGAAAAATGGCTACCGTTCCCGGATACCGAGTCTTCAATGTGACGCTATTGCAAAAGCGCAGGCTGACACCTTCCCTGATGAGCTGCGTATTCACCGGCGAAGAGGTGAGGCAGATGAAGATGGATGGGCCGGATCAGCGCATCAAAATACTCTTTCCTTCTCCAGAGGGTCTGGTCTCGTCGTTAACCGAGAGCGGCGGCTGGTGGGATCAATTCAAAAGCATCCCCCCACATCAACGGCCAATCATGCGAACGTACACGCTGCGCCGGGTCATTGCCGCGGAGAAACAAATGGAAGTGGAGTTTGTTATTCACGGCACTGAAGGGCCCGCCTCGGCCTGGGTTATCTCCGCCATGCCGGGCGATGCGTTGCAAATTGTCGCTCCCAATCGTGATCACGCTGCCGACAGTGGAGGGTATGAGTGGAAACCGGCTTCTCAAGTCGAGCGCGCATTAATTATCGCTGACGAGACTGCCTTCCCGGCGGTTAAGGGAATCATTGAGCAAATGGCTGAAATGGCTTCACCTCCCCGCGTTCAGGTATTTCAGGAAATCCCGTTAGAGAATGACGTTGTTGACCTGAGTCACTATGCCTTCGCGGAAGTCATTTGGCTGCCACGCGAGAAGATGAGTACATCTCACGGTGTGGCTTTAGTGAATGCGGTTAAGCAGCATGCTTTTATTCCTGACTATGCGATCGGCGCATCTCGTCATGCAGCGGATGACGTTGAGGGGGAGGATTTGTGGCAGAGCGCAGCGAATAATAGCCATCGCTTTTATGGCTGGGTTGCTGCGGAATCTTCAACAGTGAAGCATATTCGCCGGTATCTGCTGGGTGAGCGTAACGTAGCGCAACAGGTGGTAAGTTTTATGGCGTACTGGAGTCGGGGAAAGGGTTAAACGACCCTCATTTTTAGCTTCAACTTCGCTGCACTACACTATCCCGCGATGTTTTAACTCTTGCCTTCTATCCCTTGCGCAATGCGGGTTCGACACTGAGAATCATCCGGTGTCACGGACGTTTTCCTCATACTTATTAAACAAATTGACGTCTACACCCTTAACAGAACGGTGTTAACGTAGTTTAAATCGCTGCTGCTACCAACGTTAAGGGATAAAGATGAGCCAACTGTTTAGTGCCGTAAAGATTGGAGAGCTTGAGCTGGAGAACCGCATCGTGATCGCCCCGATGTGCCAATACTCCGCCGATGCGGGATGCGCCAGCAGCTGGCACCGCATCCATTTAGGTTCACTGGCGCTGTCTGGCGCAGGATTGCTGATTCTGGAAGCCACCGCCGTTGAAGCGCCAGGTCGTATCTCGCCGGGAGATCTCGGGCTGTGGGATGACAAGACGGAAGCCGCGTTACACAGCGTGCTTTCTGACATTCGCGTCTGGTCACCGATCCGTCTGGGTATCCAGCTGGGCCACGCCGGGCGTAAAGCTTCATGCCGTGCGCCATGGCAGGGCGGGCATCAACTGCCGGAGAGTGAAGGTGGCTGGCAAACGGTGGCTCCTTCAGCGCTCAGCTTTGCAGAGCAGGATCATGCACCGACCGCTTTGGATGAAGCGGGGCTGGCGCGCATCAAACAGGCATTTGTAGATAGCGCGCAGCGTGCTGTGCGTCTGGGTATTGAGCTGATTGAAATCCACGCGGCACACGGTTATCTGCTGCATCAGTTCCTGTCGCCGCTGAGCAACCTACGTCAGGACCAATACGGTGGTTCACTGGAGAATCGTTTACGTTTCCCACTTGAGGTGTTTGCGGCGGTACGTGCGGCTGTGCCTGCTTCGATTCCAGTTGGCGTGCGTCTCTCTGCCAGCGATTGGGTTGAGGGTGGCTGGGATGTTGAGCAATCCATTGTGTTTAGTCAGCGTTTGGAAGCGCAGGGCTGTGATTATGTGCATGTGTCGAGCGGTGGGCTATCAACACAGCAATCCATCACTGTGGGGCCGGGTTATCAACTGCCTTTCGCACGCGATATCCGCCAGCAGGTGAAGATCCCTGTTATCGGTGTGGGCTTGATCACCGATCCGCAGCAGGCGGAAGCGGTGGTGGAGCAAGGTGATGCCGATCTGGTCGCGTTGGGACGTGCCGTGCTCTACAACCCGCACTGGCCATGGCAGGCTGCTGCCGCGCTGAATGCGCAGGTCAAGGTTCCATCACAGTATTTGCGTTCTGAACCGCATGGCGTGAAGGGCACGCTGGTTTAGTTTTTCCATTTAAGCGGCCCAGTGCGCTGGGCCTATAACCTATCAATCAAAACTAAAGAATGCATGCCCTGATATTCCCCGTTCACATTCCCCCTCATTGTGATGCTCACTTGTGAAAACGTCGACCAGCGTAAAACTTTATCCATAAGTAATTCCTATTGGTTGGCTTGTCTAATTTCATGCTTCTATTCCCTTCACATGAGTCATTGTGTGCAATCATGTATACATTGAGTGCGAGTATGTAAAAATACGCCTTATCAATTCATGACAAAAAACCTGCTTACGGAATTTTGTGGGCTTTGTCGAAGAGACTTGATAGTGACGTGATACCTCTTGATAACTGACTTAACGGGAGTAATACGCATGAAACTTAACGGTATATTACCCGCCCTGATAACCCCATTTAATGAAGCTGGAGCGGTGGATCACGATGAGCTTGGGAGCCTTATTGAATATCAGCTGAACGCTGGGGTAAGTGGTTTCGTGCCATTGGGTTCAACGGGTGAATATTATGCGCTGACAAATGCGGAGCGACGTCAGGTTTTGCACACAGTTAAAACTGCAGTGGGCGATCGCGGTACACTGATTGCGGGTGCTAATGGTTCATGTACGCGAGAAGTGCTGGAGCAAATTAAACAAACCGTGGATGCCGGTTATCGAAACCTGCTGATTGCACCGCCTTATTATGCTTTGCCATCCCAAGAAGAGTTGATTGGACATTACAACGTTATTCTCAATGAATTCAGTGACATTAATTTAGTCTTGTATAACTATCCGGTGCGCACCAACGTAGAAGTCGGGTTTAGCGTATTGGATGCATTCAAAGATCATCCACGCGTGGTGGGTATCAAAGAGAGTAGCGGTAGCGTGTTGCGTGCTGTGGAGATTGGAAACACCTATAAAGACCATTACCAGCTCTCATGTGGTTCAGATGATGTTGCATTTGACTTCTTCATGTGGGGTGCCAGCAGTTGGATCTGCGGGCCGGCAAATTGTTTTCCCCATCAAGTTTGTGATTTCTACCGTAAATTCAGTCGCGGCGATTTCATCGGAGCACAGAACGTCATGCGATCACTTTTCCCGGTCATGGCCAGCATGGAAGAGGGGAAATTTATCCAGAAGGTGAAGTACGGCTGTGAACTTACTGGTTTCAAGCCCGGAAATGCGCGTATGCCATTGCAGCCGTTAACCACTGAAGAAAAAGCGAAGTTCAGAAAAATTTTTGAGGCGTCACAAGATTAGCCTTTACTGGTAATGATGTCTGACAGACTGAGCTTGCCTGTTAGCCACTTATTGAAATGTCAAAACAGCAGAAGTCTGTCGTAATTGTGGCGTTGGTAGTGTCCTCTATCTGCAAAGAAAAGGGCATCAGGTCCGGCTGATTGATCCATCTGCTACGCATGCCAGAGCTGCATTGAGACGATTGCGAATGTTGTGACTAAGCTAACGTTTTATAAAAGGAGATCGATAATGAAAAACCAACTTTTTATAAATGGCTGCTGGGTAGCGCCGATTAAAGGCGGAAGTTTTGACACTATCGATCCTTCTAATGAGGTTGCTATCGCACAGATAGCGGCCGCCACAAAAGAAGATGTAAACCTTGCGGTTCTGGCTGCACGTGATGCTTTCGATAAGAGCGGCTGGCCAGAACTCAGTGGTAAAGATCGAGCTGACTATTTGCGCCGTATTGCCAGCCTTATTCGAGATAAGCAGCAGTTGCTTGCTGAGCTGGAAGTCCGTGATAACGGTAAACCACTACCAGAGGCATTATGGGATATAGGCGACACTGCTTATTGCTTCGACTTTTATGCTGATCTGGCAGAAAAGTTGGACGATGAGCGGGAAAAAACGGTTGGCCTGTCAGATGAGAGATTTAGTGCAGTGGCGCGTAAAGAGCCCGTTGGCGTGTGCGGCGCCATTATTCCGTGGAACTTCCCCCTGTTAATGGCGGCATGGAAAGTGGCACCTGCCCTGGCAGCAGGCTGCACGGTGGTACTGAAACCTTCAGAAGTGACGCCGCTTACTGCCTTGCAATTGGCTGAAATTGCCCGTGAAGCTGAGTTGCCTCCGGGGGTGCTTAATGTCATCACGGGCTTGGGTGCAGAGGCCGGTGCGGCACTAACAGAACACCCAGGTATTGATAAACTCGCGTTTACGGGGAGCGTGCCAACCGGGCGAAAAATCATGCAAGCTGCAGCGGCTGACATCAAGAATGTCAGTCTTGAACTCGGTGGGAAGTCAGCATTTATTGTCTTCGAAGACAGTGATATCACGCAGGCGGTGGAATGGATCCTGTTTGGTATTTTCTGGAACAAGGGCGAAGTGTGTTCTGCAACGTCTCGGGTGCTGGTTCAGCGCAGTCTCTATCCTGCGCTTCTGGAAAGGCTGGTGAGTGAGGCAGAAAGAATCACCATCGGGTGTGGATTTGAAAACGGCGTGCTGCTCGGGCCACTGGTCAATGCTACGCAGTATGAGAAGGTGCAGAGGGCTATTGCACTAGGCGTAGAGCAGGGGGCGACGCTTTTGAGCGGGGGAAGGCGTCCGGCGGGAAAGGACACGGGTTACTATCTGCAACCCACCATCTTTACCGATATGAGCGAAGATAGTGCGATCTGGTGTGAGGAAATTTTCGGGCCAGTGGTGTGTATCCGTGCATTTGATGATGAAGCAGAAGCGCTGGCATCTGCCAATCGCTCTCGTTTTGGTTTGGCCGCAGCTGTAATGTCTGCCGATCTTCAACGCGCTGAGCGTGTTGCGCGCAAACTGCGAGCGGGGATTGTCTGGATTAACTGTTCACAGCCGACGTTTACCGAGGCTCCATGGGGTGGATATAAGCAGAGCGGTATTGGTCGTGAGCTTGGAGAGTGGGGATTGAATAATTATCTCGAAACAAAGCAAATTACCCGTTACGACAGCCAGCAACCTTGGGGTTGGTATATAAAATAAAAAAGCTAAAGGTGCGATAAACGCGGGTAGATGATGGACATGGGATTTTTAAAATTGTCTATCTGCTGATTTTAAAAGACAAATACTCCGGTCTGGCATTGTTGTTAACAGTCTTGACCGTTACCATGGCATTAATCACTTCAGCCAGGATATCAACGATGAGCAATAAGAATGAGAAAGAAGAGGGAACTGGCCGTCGCCATGGTGGCCGTTACATCTATGAAGAGTTGCGCCGGCAGATCCTGACTCTTGAGCTGAAACACGGTGAGCAACTCGATGAGATTTCTTTAGCGTCGACCTTTGGTCTTTCACGCTCCCCGGTGCGCGATGCCATGGCCCGTCTGGTCAGTGAGGGATTGGTGACTATTCTTCCCAATCGTACGGCAATTGTGACGCCATTCGAAATTGAAGAGTTTCCTAATTATATTACCGCACTGGATCTCGTTCAGCGCGCAGTGACCAGACTGGCGGCGATTCATCGTAGTGACAAAGATATTCATAATATTGAAGTTGCGAATGAAATCTACATGGAGACTGTTTACCAGGGTGATTTCAGTGCCATGACTGAGCGTAATAAAGAATTTCATCTGACGATTGCTGCGGCGTCTCGAAATAAGTATCTGGCAAAATATTACGATAAACTTCTGTCGGAAGGGCAGAGGATTCAGCATTTACAGTTTGATTTTATGACACAGCAGGATGCGCCAGAGAAACTGGGTCGTGATCATGATGAAATTATTGCTGCGATTAAAGGCCGTAATGCCGAACTGGCCGATATTAAGGCGCATGAACATACCATGATGTTTCAAACTCGATTTTTGAGCTTCATGCAGCGAAATTTATTAAATAGTATGAAATTGGATTATTAGAGTCATCGCACCGAACGATGTCGCTGTGCAGATATCTTCCCTGTGGAGCGGGAGGTGCTCTAATCCTACCGGTTAACTATCGATACCAACGGCGCAGGCCAGGTCCTCTGAGGCGCCTCCTGCTCTGACCGCCTTCAGTGCCATACATACCGGGCATTCTTTCTCTCATCATACTTCCTCGATGACATTGCCAATCGCACCGGTAACGGTCAAACGCTCATTGCCGATTCCTGAGTTCCTCCATATCGTGATCCTGATCACATTGTTATGTGTGATGGAGCATAATTTAAAGTTATGTAAACCCACCTCATTGACTTTGTTAATGGTGGGGTTCTATTCTTCGCCTCAATCATGTGTACAAGGTTGTATGCATGATATTTGTGGGGATATTTGGACGCCCTTTCAATCATTGTGACGTAGAGATTTAATGGCAAGGATCTATGGAATAAATAACCAGATGCAGTGACGTCCATTTTTGATTTAAATCAAATAAAAAATGGGTCTAAATTATCTCTTCATGTGATGAATGCATATTTATTTCGTCAGGTTTTCTTTCGTCTGAAAAAAATCACATAACTATCTATTGGGAAAATACTTATGATTACTCATAATCCGGGGAGACTCGGACGTCTGTGGGTGTTGCTGGTCGGAATAGTGACCACACTTGCGGGTCTCTATTTTATTGGCGGTGGCGGCTGGCTGGCGTGGTTAGGTGGTAGCTGTTATTTTATTATTGCGGGTGTGCTATTACTGCTCAGTGGTATTCTTATTGTTCGTCGTAGACTGGCCGGTGCGGCTATGTTTGGCGTGGTATTAGTCTTTACGACGATATGGTCACTTTGGGATGTGGGGCTGCAATTCTGGCCGTTATTCTCTCGCATGTTCGCACCTGCTGCGGGTGCGGTGTTGATCGCCTTTACCGTTCCTCTACTGACGGCTGAGCGTAAAACTCGCCGGATATCAGTAGGCTTAGGCGTCGTCCTTACCGTGGGTGTCATCGCTGCCTTTATCAGTTCTTTCCAGCCTAAGGGCGTCATTCGCAATGAAGATGTGCAGGCTGGTACAGATAAAGCACATGACATCGCACCTAATTCTGGACGCAAAGACTGGCCAGCTTGGGCTGGAGATACGAAAGGATCTCGTTTCTCGACATTGAGTGATATCACCCCTGAGAACGTCAAGGATCTCAAAGTTGCCTGGACTGCGCACACCGGCGAAGCTGTTGATCCGACTAAAGGTGATGCTGAAGATCAGAACACACCTCTGCAAGTCGGAGATAGCCTGTTCGTTTGTACGGCTTACACTTCTCTGATTTCATACGATATCGATAGCGGCAAGGAAAAGTGGCGCTATACTGCAGGTCGTGGAAACTCTACCTATCAACGCTGCCGTGGTATCGGCTACTTTGACGCAACCACCGCAAAAAATGTCGCTGAGCCAGGACAACCGTTAGATACCTCAGTCAGCCCTCAGCGTCTGTTCTTCCCAACCGGTGACGGTCGTCTTATTGCGATTGATTCCCACACAGGTAAGCCAGCTGCGAACTTTGGTGACAACGGTGTTGTTGACCTCAAGGTTGGCATGGGTGAAGTTGAACCTGGTTATTATCAGCAATCTTCTGCTCCGTTAGTGGCTGGCAACCTTGTTATCGTCGGTGGTCGTGTAATCGATAACTTCGAAACGAATGAACCGCCAGGAGTCATTCGTGCCTTTGATGCGGTTAGCGGCAAATTAGTTTGGGCCTGGGATCCGGGGAATCCGGAAGTGACACGTGAACCGCTTTCACCAGAAGGTTATACACGTGGGACACCTAATGTCTGGGTCGGTATGTCATACGATGCCGACCTGGGTATGGTTTATCTGCCAACGGGCAACGCAACGCCTGATTTCTTCGGTGGTGAGCGTAGGCCTGGGGATGACAAGTACAGTTCCTCAGTTGTGGCTGTCAATGTTTCAACGGGCCGTCCGGTCTGGAGTTTCCAGACTGTTCATCATGACCTCTGGGATTTTGATGCCACCGGTACACCCTTACTGTATGACATCAAAAACGATGACGGTTCCATCACACCGGCGCTTTCGGAAACCACCAAAACGGGCATGACCTATCTGCTAGACCGTCGGAACGGTAAGCCAGTAGCGCCGATTGAAGAACGTCCAGTCCCACAGGGTAACTTGCCGGGTGAGCGTTATTCACCGACGCAACCGTACTCTTCCATGCCAAACATTGGCAATGAAGTGCTCAAAGAATCGGACATGTGGGGTGCTACACCGTTTGATCAGCTGATGTGCCGTATTCGCTTTAAATCAAGTCGCTATGAGGGCATCTTTACCCCCCCTGGTCTTGATACGGCTATTCAGTATCCGGGGTCGCTTGGTGGTATTAACTGGGGTGGCGTATCCGTTGACCCTACCACCAATCTCATGTTCGTGAATGATTTACGCCTGGGCTTGTACTACAACATGGTTGCTGCCAAAGATATCCCGCCAGGACAAGGCACCAGCGAAGGTATGGGTTGGATTGTGCAGAAGGGACTTCCTTTTGGCTCTGTGCGTGAACGTCTGATGTCACCATTGGGTGTGCCTTGTCAGGCTCCACCTTTCGGCACAATGACCGCCATCGATTTGAAAACACGAAAAATTGCATGGCAAATTCCAGTAGGTACGGTGCAGGATACGGGGCCATTAGGTATTCCGACTGGTCTGCAAATGCCACTGGGCATGCCAACTCTGGGCCCGTCGCTGGCAACTCACTCTGGTCTGCTGTTCTTCGCCGGCACGCAAGATTTCTATCTGCGCGCTTATAACAGTCACACTGGTGAAGAAGTTTGGAAATCTCGTTTACCGGTAGGAAGTCAGAGTGGCCCAATCACTTACCGCTCTGAGAAAACAGGCAAACAGTATGTTGTGATTTTCGCTGGTGGTTCGCCACATTCACCCCAGCGTGGCGATAACATTATTGCTTACAGCCTGCCGTAAATGATGAACCCGTAACTGACCTATAAATAATAAGACCAGGCCGATTTAGGCCTGGTATCGCCATTTTACGAATTCAAATTATGGATAGATTCCTCTCTCCTTGCGTGCAATCAGAATTCGTTCGCAACCCACCGCGTAAGCAGCTGTTCTTAGCGTGACGTTCAGTTCGTTAGACTTTTGCCATATTGTTTCAAAAGCCTGCGACATAATCTGATCGAGGCGGGAATTGATTTCGTCCTCGCCCCAAAAATAGCTTGAGAAGTCCTGAACCCATTCAAAGTAGCTCACCGTAACGCCACCCGCGTTGCAAAGAACATCCGGTACGACAGTCACTCCACGCTGGCGAAGAACATCATCCGCTTCGGGTAATGTTGGGCCGTTGGCGCCTTCTAAAACTAATTTACAGGTGAGTTGGCGTGCACGTTCGGCCGTGATTTGACCTTCTAAAGCTGCGGGTATCAGAATGTCGACATCTTTAAGCCAAAAATCATCAGCGGGAATGACGCTTGCGCCCGGAAAGCCAGCAATAGCGCCATGTTTCTGCTGCCATGTTTGTAATGCGCTGATATCAATGCCGTCATTATTCCACAGGGTGGTACTGTGATCCTGCACTGCAACAATGTGCGCCCCAGCTTGTTGAAACAGGCTCACCGCCACGCTTCCCACATTTCCAAAGCCCTGAACTGCGACGCGACTCCTCTCGATGGGCAGGCCTATATTTTTTGCCGCTGCCCGGCCGGTTACGAACACACCGCGACCGGTGGCCGTGACGCGGCCTAACGAACCGCCAAGATGAACGGGTTTACCCGTTACCACACCGGTGCTGGTGGCACCTGCGTTCATCGACCAGGTATCCATTATCCAGGCCATCACCTGTGCATTGGTGCCTACATCGGGCGCAGGAATGTCGCGCTGAGGACCAATGATGTTGCCGATTTCACTGGTATAACGACGCGTCAGACGTTCCAGTTCTTTCAGAGAGAGTTCTCGCGGGTCGACGCGAATACCGCCTTTAGCCCCGCCAAATGGCAGGTTAATCACCGCACACTTCACGGTCATCCAGGCGGACAGAGCCATCACTTCTTCCAGATTGACATCTGGATGATAGCGCACGCCGCCTTTACCCGGACCGCGAGACAAGTTGTGCTGAACACGGAAGCCTTCAAAGTGGCGCACGCTGCCATCATCCATTTCAAGCGGGATATCAACGATAAAAGCGCGTTTAGGATGGCGAAGCGTATCAGCCCAGCGCGAAAGCTCACCCAGGTAAGGCAGAACACGATCAACTTGTGCAAGATAGGTTGCCCAGGGTGAATGTTGATCTTCAGATACATATGAAAGTGGTTTGCTCATTTATTCATTTTCCGTATACAGACGTTGTTAGATAACACTCGCTGAGTAACCAGAATAGTAAAAATAAATAGACAGCATTGATTAAAGCTCAGCAGATAAAATGACGAGGTGGGGCGGTATTTAAAATACGCCCGACCTTAAGTTTTATTTCATTGTCTATAATGAAATATGCATATTCTTAAGGTCAGGCAAACTGTAGCCACTCATTAAATACAACCATGTTTCAGGATATATATCCTTCACAACACTCTACACCACGACACAGATTTGGCTGGCGATGCCCCAAAGCCAGCACCGGGCTGCGGACCAGGCAGCCCGACTGCGTTAAGCCTGACTTGGCTTATCCCACAGATTTAGTTGCTGACCGATACCGTGCTCACGCGCGGTCTGCATCAGCTCATAGCCCCAACTGATGTCGAACACCGACATGCCGCAAGCAATAAAGATCACGCGCTCACTTTTGTTTACACGGCCCGGTTTTTCGCCATTTACCACATCGCCAAGGCCGGTTGAATCGGTCAGAGCAGGCAGTTTACCGGCGTCAATCAGACGATAGAATGGACCACCAATAACGCCGCTGTAGTAAGCTTCTTTATTACCAGAGCCTATAGCATCTTCAACGTAAGCCTCATGGAGTGCTGTGTGGTCATAGACGATTTTTGCGCTGGTCAGGAAGGATTCGTCAGTATTTACTGGGCCTGACACCAGAATAGTCGCGCCTTCTTTAATCCAGTCGTCGTTGAAATGCAGCGGTTTTAAACGAGAAGCCGCAACGGTGATGACATCCGCATCGCGGAAGCCAAATTCGGCTTCATTCACACCAATTGCTTGCACGTTATAGGTTTCGCTCACCCATTTAGCAAACTCGTCAGCTTTCTCCTGGAAGAGGTCGAAACAGACCACTTTCGCCACGTCTTTCAGTTGCGTCATGATCGCAACAAAACAGGCTTTGTTGATTGGACCGCACCCTACAACAGAAACCGTTTTGGCGTCCGGGTTGGCCAGATGTTTCGCAGCCACACCCGGCACGGCACCGGTGCGGGCGGCGCTGAGCAAGTTAGCAGACATCAGGGCCAGCGGGGCTCCGGTATCTTTGTCGTTCAGCATCATTGTCAGAATAGAACGCGGCAGTCCCTTCTCCGCATTGGCGTGGTTAGAGCCATACCATTTATTGCCACACACATCGAAACGACCGCCCAGATACCCTGGCATAGCAGCGAAACGACGATCAGGGCCGGCAACCGGCATATTCGGGAAAGGAGAGGTTTTCGGGAAAACGATATTCATGCCGTGGCTATTGTGATTCGCACCACCCATTAAATAGTCACCCTTACCGAGCAAGCTGAATGTTTCCTCACACACATCGACACAACGTGCGGCATCTAATACGCCAGCTTCAATCATGTCCGGTTCTGACAGGTAAATAAAATCAATTTTAGGATACATAGCATTAACCTTATATTTAATGAAGAGTCTCTGTCGTGAAATGAATTTCAGCGTCAGAATCGGATTAAGGGAGATATATCGTACAGACGGCAGTGTTCACTGGATGCATTCGCACGCATCAGGAAATTTAACTTTTCAATGCGCTCGCCGGAGCGCGGTGCGCCATTTTTTTGCAGCGGGACTTGCAGGCCGACAGAGAAATCCATCACTACGTCATCCACTACACCGCCAGAGCGGCCTGAAGGTACGGCGATCATGCCTTTCTCGGTGGCAAAGTGGTACGCGTCTAACGCTTCGCTGATGGTGCCAACCTGGTTGGGTTTAAGGATAAAACCCGCTACCGCTTTTTCGTCATACGCCCGCTGCAGGAAACTGAGCTTGGTGACAGTGAGATCATCACCCAAAATAAGCGTGCGCGGGATCTCTCGGACGGCTTGTTGGTAGCCCGCCCAGTCGTTTTCATCCAGCAGATCCTCAATAAAGACGAAGTTGAACTTCTCAGTGAGTTGGCGTGTGTAATCAATTAACTCACTGCTGGTCACGCGCTCGCCTTTTAGTAAGTAGGTTTGGCTGTCGGCGTCGTAAAACTCGCTGGAAGCACAGTCGAGTGCAAAGGCAATGCGCCCGGTGTAGCCACACTGGTCGATGGCTTCCTGCATCAGATGCAGAACCACTTCCGGGTCGTCAGACGGTGCAGCATAACCGTATGAGCTGGCGACCTGCGGCTTGCTGGCAAGATAGCGCGTCAGCACGTCGTTCAGTTTCTGGAAAACGGCTACCGCCATTTCAATGGATTCGTCGATGCTGCTGGTGGCGTAGGGGACAATCAAAAATTCATTAAAGGTCTGGTTGAAAAACTCATAGCGTCCGCCGTTAATCACATTGAAACAAGGAACGGGCACCGTTTTAATTTCGCCACCAGCAATATAGTTGTACAGCGGAATACGGCGTGCATCGGCCGCTGCACGAAACGCGGCAATAGAAACCGAATAGATGGCGTTCCCACCCAATTGTTGTTTGTTTTCAGTGCCATCCAACGCGATCATTTTGTCGTCAATCGCACGTTGATCAAAAATATTCATCCCGATCAGAGCGGGTGCGATGATCGTTTCAACAATTCTTACGGCTTTATGTACGCTCAGTCCGTTGTAAGTAGACTTATCACCGTCACGCAGTACAAAGGCTTCATACATACCTACTGATGTACCGGTGGGTGCCGCTCCACGTCCCATCGCACCGCTTTCAGTGCGCACCACAACTTCTACTGCCGGACGACATTTACAGTCGATGATCTGCTGGGCTTCAACAGAAATGATTCTGTTCATCATTTTATTTGCCTCCCTTCAGCGCAGGAACATAAACAATGTTCAGGTCACAGAGGTTGGTACCGGTGTTGCCGGTAAACACGGTGGATCCAATAGCCTCAAGTGCTTCGAAACAACTGTGTTCACGCAGTGATTGATAAAGATTGATCCCCTTGGCCTGCGCCGCTTTGAGGCTTTCAGAGTCGGTGATACCGCCGGCCACTTTGGCCGTGCCATCGGTCCCTTCACTGTCAATCGACAACAGGCAAGCGCCAGGTGTCTTTGCCGCAGCGATAGCAAAGCTCACCGCCATCTCCTGACCGGGGCCGCCATGTCCTTTAATCAGTTTGCTATCAAGGATTTGCGTGGTGACCTCGCCAGAACTCAACAGCACGCAAGGTGCCTGAACCGGGTTACCGTAGGTCTGAATCTCACGTACCAGTGAAGCCATAAAGGTGCCTGCATCACGGCTTTCGCCTTCGAGGAATGACGTCAGAATGACGGCAGGAATGCCCATTTCTTCGCAGATCTCTTTGGCGTAGATGCACGAGTCTGGCAACGTGTTGAGCAGAAAATAGGTGTTGTCGGGGAAGGCTTTAGGCGTTTCCTGTTCTGGGCCGGCACTGGCCAGATACTCAACGATGCTCTTTGGCAGACGATCGGCCAGATCAAAGTTGGCAATAGTGGCGCGTGCATCATCCAGCGTGGTGGCATCCGGGCCAATCGGTGTGCTTTTATAAGCTGCGTAGGGAACGCGGATATCGCCCGTGGCCGGGGTGCCAACGGCATCACTGATGCCAATACCAATCAGCTCCGCCCCCACATCCTGAATGCGTTTCGCCAGCATGCCGCCGTTCAGTGCGGAAATATGGCGGCGGATCGCATTGATCTCATAAATTCCTGCGCCGGATTTGAGCAGCACATCGGTGGCGTCGATCTCATCCTGCAGCGTAATGCCCTCGACCGGACAGGACATCAGCGCCGAGCTTCCACCGCTGATCACCACAATAAACAGATCTTCAGGACCAGAGGCTTCCACCAGTTTAATAATATCTTTTGACGCCTGATAACCGACTTCATTGGGTAATGGATGTCCACCGACAAATACCTCGGTTTTATTAAAGGTGTCGGTTTCTTCGTGAATTTTAACAATGGCAATACCTTTGGTCAGACGGTCACCTAATACATGATCTACCGCCATCGCCATATGGTTACAGGCTTTTCCTGCGCCAAAAAGGTAAATATTCTTTTTGCGGCTTAAATCCCATGGCCGGGTGCCAATATGCAAAACATCGCCATCCAGGTGCATGATGTTTTTAATACGGTAATAGCTGTCTAAACGCTGAAGTGTTTTATCAGCAATTTCAAGAACGGTCTGTCTGGAGGTGAAATTCCCGTTCGAAAGAATCGTGTCTGCATTACGGATTTTTTTCATCTTAATGGCCTGTCGGTTCAATTAATACGAATGATGATTAATTCCGAAAGCGCGTTTTCAGTTGACGACCCGATCCCGACGCTCAATGTGGGATCACTATATGATCGCGCTCGACAGGGTGTCAATCGATTGTCAGACAATATACAAAGATAAATTTTTTTGTTTTTTAATCAATTAGTTATCAAGGTGCTCAACGAGGATTGAGCCTTCGCTTTCGTTATGCGCGACGGCGGCTTTCACCGATTCATCTACGTTACCACTCAATAGTGCGGCTACAAGTGGTTCATGCTGAGCAATAATAAGTGCCGGTTCTGCTACCAGTGCATCACTGGACTGAATATAAATTAAAATCTGATGTTGAATTCGCGAATACTGATCGATGAGACGATTGTGGCCTGAGAGGATAATAATGGCTTTGTGCAGGTTCATGTCTTCAATGGCAATCTGACTTTTACTGCCTGTTGCGCATGCGGCTTTTAAACTGTCGAATGCTTTGTTTAAATAAGCCCGAGTGGTTTCTGCCTTCTTACCCTCTTGTATATTTTTTGCGACCAGGCGCGCGGCTAATGCTTCCAGACTTGAACGCAGTGTATAAAGTTCCCAGGCATCATGCGCACTGAGTGTCATTACCGTCCAGCCCGTGTAGGGGACCTGAATAATCAGACCTTCCTGCACTAATTGATGGAAAGCGGTGCGGATGGTGCTGCGTGATACGCCCAGCTGTTCTGCGGAGTTAATTTCGGTCAGGCGTGAGCCCAGTGGAATATTGCCGCTGATAATGGCTTCACGCAATACGTCGGCAGCCTGCACTTCGGCGCTGCGTTTTTGGACTTTCTGGATATTGAATGTTGTGGTTTCCATCTTGCGCTCTGCATAGTCGGTGATTGTCAGACAATTGATAGTCTGCGCAATACCAAATGTAAAGTCACGAAGAATTATTTCTAAACCGCTAAGACGCCGCTTTCAAAGATCTGGCAGGAGATAGCTGACGGTATACACCGCCAGCTTATAAGGTTGCGATTAAAGGAGAGGGCCGACAAATGGGCCACAGCGCTCAATGGCGATGCGAACCGTTTCATCATGGTTACGTTGCCACCAGTCGAGCTCGGAGAAGATTTCCAGTTCAAACGGGCCTTCATAACCGATTTCATCCAGCCAGCTGCGGATCTGAGGAAAATTCACCACCCCATCGCCTACCATCCCACGATCGCGCGGGTTGCGCGTGGGCACCAGCCAGTCGCAATAGTGGAAGGTGATGATGCGGTCTTTTCCCGCACGCTTTAGCTGCTGCTCAAATGCCGGATCCCACCAGCAGTGGTAGACATCAGGAACCAGCGCACAGGATTCATCGCCTAACTCATCAATCAAATCATTGGCCTGGGTAATCAGATTTAGCGCGCTGCGGTCACCGCAATACATCGGATGCAGAGGCTCAAGACCGAGCTTCACGCCGGCTGAACGCGCGTAAGGTGCCAGCTCTTCTAGCGCGTCGTGAATGCGGCGGTGTTGTGCATAGAGATCTTTATCTATTCCAACGCCGCCCATTACCATTACCACGCTAGGTGCGCCAATGGCCGCTGCCTGATCGATGATTTTTCGGTTCTCTTCAATTGCTTTGCGATATGACGCGGCATCAGTTTGATTAACCCAGGCGCTGGTACACAACGATGCCACCCACATATCGGCAGCATGCAAATGCTTTATAGTCGCCTTGATGCCGTACTCGTCAAGATACTGGCGCCACACAGCAATGCCGTGAACGCCTTGCTTTGCATAACCTTCAATCGCCTCAGGCAATGTCCATTTAGGTGTGGTGATTTGGTTAATGGCAAATCGGGTTAAATCAAACTGACTCATCGTTATACTCCTGTGCTGCGACGCTTCAGCGTGGCGGAGGCATCAATGCTGATACCATCAGTGGCGAACACCACACCATGATGCGCGCTGGCGAATTCGGCAGAGATTTTGCCGTTGCTCAGGTCATCGCGAATCAGATCCAGCGAGCGCTTCAGCGGATCGCCATAACCCCCGCCGCCCGCCTGTTCGTGGCGAACCACCACATTGCGGCCAATGGTGCGGGTGATTTTCGCCGGCAGCACGGTGTTTTCACCTTCGGGATCGAGGATGTTAACGCAAGGCGCGGCAGGTTTACCGCCAAACAGGCCGTATGGTGCATGAGCATGGCGGTCAGCGCGGATCTGCAATACCGCCTCTTCAGCCAGCAGGCGATACTGACGAATCAGTCCCAATCCGCCACGGAACTCACCGGCACCACAGGAATCCGGGCGCAGACTGTATTCATCCATCATCATCGGGTAGCGCAGCTCAAGGGTTTCCACCGGCAGGTTGGACATGTTCTGTGATGGGTTGGTCACGCCTTCTACGCCATCTTTGTTCCAGCGGCCACCCCAGGCGCCGTTGATCATATCGACCAGCACGAACGGTTCGCGGGTGGTTTTGTCCCAACCGCCAAACGCCAGTACGGTGTTACCACCTTCGCCTGCGGCCATGACTTTTTTCGGTGCCAGCTGAGACAACGCGCCCAGCACGGTATCCACCACGCGATAACCGGTCAGCGCTCGAGCTGCTACGGCAGCCGGCATCACCGGATTCAGAATCGAGCCTTCCGGTGCGCTGATGGTGATACAGCGATAGACCCCGGCATTGTTCGGCACTTCTTCATCGAGCGCACAGCGCACGGAAAGATAGGTTGCTGATTTCACGAAGGAGAGCGTGGAGTTGATCGCGCCTTTCACCTGCGGGGATGAACCGGCGAAATCCACAAACAGGTGATCGCCTTTTACCGTGAGCTTGACGCGGATGGGGATGGCATCGGTAGTGAAACCATCACCGTCGATGAAATCTTCAAAGTGGTAATCACCGTCTGGCCACGCTTTAATGGCGGCGCGGGTCAGCTGTTCACCGTAGTCAATCAGCGCATCGAAATAGCCGTCCAGCTCATCAGCACCATAGCTCTCAATCAGGCGCAGCAGCTCGCGTTCGCCGAGGTTACAGGTGGCGAACTGTGCTTCCAGGTCGCCTACCACCAGTTCGGGCAGACGGACGTTTTTAGTGATGATGCGCATCAGCGTATCGTTGAGCACGCCTTTGGTGTAGAGCTTCATCGGGGAAATGCGCAGGCCTTCCTGGAAAATCTCGGTGGAGTCTGCCGCGTTGGAGCCGGGAACACGGCCACCGACATCGCAGTGGTGTGCAATCACCACCGAATAGCCGCGCAGGCTGTCCTGGTAGAAGATAGGGCGGATCATGAAAATGTCCGGCAGGTGCATGCCGCCTTCATAAGGGTCGTTGAAGATGATCACATCGCCCGGCGCTAAATCCTCCGAGTAGTTATTGATGATCACCTCCATCGCATCCGGTACCGCACCGAGGTGCAGCGCCACGGTTTTCGCCTGGGAGAGAATGCGCCCTTGTTTGTCACACAGGGTCACGGAGTAATCCAGTACATCGCGCACAATCGGTGAACGTGCGGTACGCATGACGGCAAACGCCATGTCATCTACGATGGTATCCAGTGCGTTTTTAATAACGGCAAAGGTAATCGGATCGTGATTTTTCTGAGCCATGAGTCTTATCCTTACAAAGTCTTAAGCGAGAGTAGCGACAACGTTACCGAAGGCATCGAGGTCTGCCTGGGCGCGTGGTGGGATCACGATAGTGGTGTCCGGGCTCTGAATAATCAGCGGGCCGGCGACGCCCCCCTGGAATGTGCTGCGCTCATAAATCGGGGTATCCAGCCACTGGTCATCACGTGAGAAGTAGATCTTGCGCGTTGCCGGTTGCGCATCGGATGGCTCCGGGCGCTGGGCCACGAATTTCAGTCGGTTTCCGCTGTTGCCGCTGGCGTTGAGGCGGATGTTGACGATCTCCACGCTGTCTTCTGAGGCATAGCCATAAATCGCTTTATACGCGTCGCGGAAGGCGGCACGCAGAGATTCTCGGTGAGCTTCAGTGACGTTTTCTGGCAGGGCGATGGGCAGCTCAAAATCCTGGCCTTTGAAGCGCAGGTCGGCCTCAAAATTGAAATCAATCTGGCTCTCTTTATAGCCTTCTTCTGCCAGCAGGGTGACGGCTTCACTGCGCATGTCGCCCAGCAGCTGGTTAACCTGCTCAACCGGAAGTTGATCGAGGAAACCATTCAGCGGACGCAGGAAGTAACGTTCAACTTTGGCCGCTAACATGCCGGTCGCGGTAAACACACCCGGCGATTTCGGGAAGATCACCCGGCGAATCCCTAAGGTACGCGCGAGGTCACAGGCGTGCACCGGGCCTGAGCCACCAAAGGCCAGCAGGGTGAAGTGACGTGGGTCAACACCGCGCTCGACCGTGACCGCTTTGATGGTACGCGCCATATTGATGTTGGCGACTTCACGAATCCCAAATGCCGCATCTTCAATGCTGAGTTTGAGCGGATCAGCCAGGTCACGTTTAATCGCTGCGCGTGCACCCTCAACATCCAAATCCATTGTTCCGCCCGCCAGAGAAGCCGGCAGGAAACCCAGCACCACGTTGGCGTCCGTTACGGTCGGTGAATGACCACCAATGCCGTAACAAACCGGGCCCGGATCCGCCCCCGCCGACAGTGGACCCACATGCATCAGGCCGCCTTCATCGATTCGCGCAATCGAACCCGCGCCGCTGCCGACTTCGGCCACGTCAACGGTCGGCACACGCATCAGATAACCGCCTGCTTTGATGAAGCGGCTTGGGGTAGAAATGCCGGCACGGAATTCGTACTCATTTGCACGTGCCAGCTCACCTTTGTGGATCAATGAGGCCGAAGCCGTGGTGCCGCCCATGTCAAACACCACCAGATCTTTTTCACCCATCGCTTCGCCAAGGCGGCCGGCCCCGACAACACCTGCTGAGCGACCTGATGAAATAAAGAATACGGGTTTCTCCTGCGCCATTTCTGCACTCGAAAGGCCGCCATTGGAGTTGCTGATCAGCAGTGGGGCAGAGACGCCAATCTCCTTCAGCCCACTTTCCAGACGGGCAAAGTAAGCACGCAGTGATGGCAGTACATAGGCATTGACGGCGGTGGTTGAGGTGCGCTCATACTCACGGATTTCCGGCAGCACGGACACCGACGCGGTCACATAGATGTTCGGGAAATGCTTGTGCATCAACTCCAGCGCGCGCTGTTCGTTTTCCGGGTTGCGATAGGAGTTCAGGAAACAGATGGCTACGGATTCCACGCCTTCACGGGTGAAAAATTCGCCAATTTTAATGATCTCATTTTCATCTAAAGGCTTCAGGATGCGACCATCAGCCGTGGATCGTTCGTTCACTTCCAGACGGTAACGACGGGCGATCAGCGGCACCGCTTTTTCCCAGCTCAGGTCAAACATAGTAGGGGTGCGCACGCGACCAATTTCCAGCACGTCGCGGAAACCTTTGGTGGTGATCAGACCGGTTTTTGCGCCCACCTTCTGCAACAGAGTGTTGGAACCCACCGTGGTGCCGTGTACCACTTCAGTGACTTTGCTGACATCCAGGCCCGCTGTATCTGTGATGCGTTTAATCCCGGTCAGTACCGCCTGTTCCGGTTTTGCCGGCGTCGAAGGGACTTTGGTAAAGAAGGTTTCGCCGTTATCGCCAAACAGAACCAGGTCTGTGAAGGTCCCGCCGATATCCACGCCGATGCGTGCTGTATTCATTTGTAGCCTCCTGCGCCGTAGCGCGAACTCGAAAAAAAGGTATGACTATCCCGTGCCACCTGCTGAGCAGGTGGCAATTTACTGATAACAAACGTGGTGTTTAGTGAGAGCGCACGGAGGTATGCCAGGGGATGGCGATACGTTCCAGGCGTTCCATCAGGCTGAATAAGATGCAGCCCATGGCGATTAGCAACACTAAACTGACAAACAAACTGGGTGTATCGAACTGGCCCTGTGCGGTGAGGATCGCGTAGCCCAATCCGGAGGAACTTCCGACAAACTCACCAATGATGGTGCCTATCAGCGCCAGAGACATCGCGACTTTTAATCCCGCGAACATGCTTGGCAACGCACAAGGCAGGCGAATTTTGGTGAGGATCTGCCAACGTGACGCCTTACTGACTTTCGCCAGATTGATCATGTCAGGATCGACCGACCGCAGGCCGAGTACCGTATCAATCACGATGGCGAAAATAGCGAGCATGATGGCAATGGCAATTTTGGGTTCGGGGCCCGTGCCCATCCACACCACAAACAAGGGAGCCAGTGCCACCTTCGGAATAGAGTTCAGGGCCACCAACAATGAAAATATCGGTCGCTCGATTCTCTTCGACGAGACAATGATTACCGCCAGCATCACGCCAAACAGCACGGCAAGCAGGAATCCGATAAAGGTGATCAGCAAGGTGATACCGGCGTTATGCAGATACCAGCCCGGCATACGCCAAAATTCATGCCACACCGCAGTCGGCGCTGGCAGCAGAATAGGGGAGATTTGGAAGCCTCTGACCGCACCTTCCCACAGGAGAACCGCGATCAGCAGCGTGAGCGTAACGGGCAGAAAGCGGCTAAAAATATTCGATGTTTTACGCATCTTTGACGATCCCTAACTTCATGAATACCTGACGGATATGGGCGCTGTAACGGCCAAACTCCGGTGTTTCACGCACGGCTAAATGACGCGGTCGCGGCAAGTCTATTGCCAGCTCTTCCACAATTCGCCCGGGGTGGCGGTCAAGAATGATCACCCTGTCAGAGAGGAATACGGCTTCGCTAATGCTGTGAGTGATGAACACAATCGTTTTATGCGTCTCTTGCCAGATACGCGCCACTTCAACGTTGAGATCGTCGCGTGTCATGGCGTCCAGTGCTCCGAAGGGCTCATCCATCAGGAGGATGTCGGGATCGGTGAGCAGAGCGCGGCAAATTGATGCACGCTGGCGCATGCCGCCAGACAGTTCCCAGGGGCGATTATTTTCATATCCGGCCAGGCCGAAACGGGCAAGCTGCTCACTGGCTCGAGCCCGCATGGCGGGGGTAACCTTTTTCTGCAATTCAGCAGTGAATAACACGTTTTCCAGGATCGTACGCCAGTCCAGCAGCATATCGCGTTGAAAGACCATACCCAGTCCTGACGGCGGTCCCTGAATAATCTTGCCTCGCGTGTGAATAGCCCCGACGGATACCTCTTCCAGGCCCGCGATACACTTCAGTAGCGTACTTTTTCCGCAGCCACTGGGGCCAAGA
Source organism: Erwinia sp. S63 (assembly GCF_016625195.1). GTDB lineage: Bacteria > Pseudomonadota > Gammaproteobacteria > Enterobacterales > Enterobacteriaceae > Pantoea. The sequence continues at coordinate 158,671 of NZ_JACVUP010000010.1, read as the reverse complement.
ATACTGATGAATTCGCCTTTGCGGATTGACAGATTTATCCCTTTCAGCACCGGTTCTGTGTTTTCAGTGCCGTAACGTTTATCTACGGCGTCAACACGAATGTATTGTTCACTCATGGCCTCGCCTCAAACGATGAACTGGTTGGTGAAAATGTCGGAAAGCGCCACGTCTCGAGTGAGCGCATTGGCCTTTTTCATCGTTTGCAGTGCCGCTTGCCAGTCGCTCTCTGTTTGCCAGCCAATCGGTTTGCCAGCCGTTGCGGGAGTGTTGAATGTGTCGATAGTCATTTGTATCTGACGCACCAGCACCTCTTTAACCAATTTGGCATTCGGCCGCAGCTGGATCATGGCATCAGCACCTTCTTCGGCGTGGCCCTCTTTCAGATACTGCCAGGCTTGTTGCTGCGTTTTAACCAGTGCGGTAAGGGCTTCACCGCGCGTTGCTACCGTCGCATCACTGGCAATCAAACCGTAGCTGGGGAAGTTCACACCCGCATCACTGGCAAGGATGGCGCGGGAGGGGCGTACCGTTTGTGCAGGGGGAATGATTGAGGGGCCTGTAGAAAGAATGGCATCCGCACGACCCGTGGTGTAGGTGCTCCATAACGCAGTTGCATCAACCATCATGAGTTCGACAGAGGTACGATCGAGCCCACCCTGTGCCAGCCAAAAGTCAATAAAAGGTGCCCAGGGACTGCCCGCAAAACAGACAATGCGTTTGCCTTTCAAATCGGCCACTTTCTGGAAGGTTGAGTTGACGTCTACGATGGCCGCTAGATCGGTTGCACGGCCAAACCCCGCAAAGGCACGGACTTTGGCACTTTTGACGATCGCCTGCGGGACAAGCCCCAGTTGCACCTGACCCACGTCCACCTGGCCGGCATTCACCAATTGCAGGGTATTACCTGAACCCCGCCCATCCTGAATATCGACGTTTAAACCTGCCGCAGTGAACCAACCTTTACTCTGCGCCAGATACATGGCCGCCTGAACTCCCCAGGGGGCGAAATCCATCCGGGCAGAAAGCGGTGTGCTGGACGCTGCGAGTAATTTTGTTGGTGCTGCCATGACGGCCAGGCTGGCTAACGAGCCAGCAATAAAAGTCCGTCTGTTGATCTTCAATGCTTTCTTTTCATTGTTCATACGACGACCCGCCACCCTGGTTATTGAACTCGTTGGTTTAAACTAAACGGTTTAATAGCGACAAAACTAGCGCGTTTAAAACGACTCGTCAATGGAATGAATTCATCCATAAAAACATCATATAATTCAATAAAAACATGGCTTTAAAGTTAATTAACCTCATAATTGAATACTTTCTGTCGACAAAATTATTGTTTTTGTGATTTTAAACAACTGGCTATGCACGCAGTTTTTATGTTTTTCTAATCGCCGAATTCTTTACCGAGCCAGGAGACTGAGGGGAGACATGAACGAGGAAAATGATCAAAGGGTTGTTGGCGGTGATAAAGCAGCGAAGAAAAAACGCATTCGCGATCCCCATAGAACGCGGCAGCACATCATTGATGCGGCATTGGATGAATTCACTGAACGTGGTTTTGACGGCGCGCGTATGGATGCCATCGCCGAACAGTCGCAAACCAATAAGAGCCTGATTTATCGCTATTTTGAGAGTAAAGAAGCGTTATACATTGCTGGCTTGACTGATACCTATGAGAAGTTGCGTGCCTCACAGCATGAGATTCGTTTTGACGATCCCGATCCGGTGGAATCCATGCGTAAGTTGATTGAATCCACGTTCGATAGTTTTGCCAAAAATCCGCGACTGGTACGCATACTTACACATGAAAATGTGCAAAATGCCCGTTTTCTCAAGCAATCGGTCAGTATCAAACTGCTTTATACCCCGCTGATGGATAAGCTCAGCCATGTCATCAGCAAAGGACAGGAGGCGGGAATTTTTCGCGCGGAAGTCGATATGAAAAATCTCTACATTTCCATCTCGGCGCTGGGCTACTTTTATTTCTCCAACATGCATACGTTAGGCATTGTGCTGGATGAAGATCTCAGTAAAAAGAAAAACATCCTGAAGCAGCGCAAGCAAGCGGTAGAGATGGTGCTGGCGTATCTAAAGGTGCAACTCGATTAAGCTGCCCTCCCTGGCAGCAGTATTTTTACGCAGGCTGAGCGGCTGCAGCGGCATAAACCGAGGAAGCCAGCCAACCGCAATCAATTGGCAAGACAATTCCGGTTATGGCTTTCGCCATCGGTGAGCACAGAAAATAGATCGCATCTGCAATTTCACTGGGTTCGACAAAGCGGCGTAGAGCCGATTTGGCGATAACAGAAGCGGGATCGCGTTCGCCGCTCTCGATGCGCTGTTTCATCGCTGGTGTCAGGGTATAGCCTGGCGCGACAGCATTCACGCGCACCCCCTGTGGACCAAACTCCGACGCCATTACTTCAGTCAGCGTTTTCAACGCCGATTTGCTCATCGCATATGCCGGCTGTGGGTGCGCCTGATAAGTTGTCAATGAACACAGATTGATGATGGATCCCGATTGGTCCGCAACCATACGTGCACCAAAAATTTTGCCCATCAGCAAGGTGCCGCGCAGATTTATGTTGATGATGCGGTCGAAATCTTCCAGTGGCATATTGGTAATGCGCACGGCATTCTGCAGTACTCCGCCCGAATTGATCAGGGCGTCCACAGCACCAAATTTTGCATACACCTCTTCAGAAAAAGACTCGACTTCCTGCTGATTGGCCACGTCAAGTTGACGGAAGATCACTGAAGCGCCTTCAGCACACAGCTCAGTAGCAATCGCTTCACCGCGCTCCTGATTGACATCAGCAATAATGGTTTGCCAGCCTTCTGCGGCAAATTTACGTACGGTTGCCTCGCCAATGCCGCTGGCTCCACCTGTCACAACTGCCACTAAACCGTTCACTTTGTCTTTCATCAACATGCCCTCTATGCCTTCGCGTGATGAGGTGTAAACGCAATAGATGCCCCACGTAACACCCTCGTTTGGCCAGGTTAGCCTTGGCGATTTTTCGCTCAATAAACCCCTTGCCAGCCTCTGAATTTTACATATAGAATTCTTTTTGTCGACATTAGGACGACATTAAAACATCATCCAATGAGACGCAAGAAAATCGTTGAGACGGCTCTATATCAATAACTTATGACGACGGAGTTTCAGTATGGCGCGTTACTATTTTGAGTGTATAGAAGGGCATACTGCGGGTATGCCGGTCCGGTTGATTATCTCTGGACAACCTGATTTGCAAGGTGAAACCCAAAGTGATCGTCGGTTAGATTTTATTCAGCGCTTTGACTGGATGCGCACGGGAGTCATGTGTGAACCTCGTGGCCATGAAATGATGTCGGGTGCCATGCTGGTGCCTTCAACACGTGAAGATTGCGATACCGGCGTACTCTATCTGGAAACCTCAGGGTGTATTCCGATGTGTGGACATGCGACGGTCGGATTGACCACTTTTGTTATCGAAAATGCATTAATTACCCCGATGACACCCGGTGTATTACGCCTTGATACTCCAGCAGGAGTCGTAGAAGCACGCTATGAATTTGATGGGCAAAAAGTCAAAGAGGTTCGCTTTACTAATATCCCGTCATTTGTCTTTGCGAGAGATGTGGCGATTGACCATCCGGATTTGGGGGCCATTACTTTTGATATCGCATACGGCGGCAATTTCTACCCGATCGTAGAGAGCCAGGCGAATTACCGGGATTGTGCTGATTACACGCCTGAGGAACTGCGCCGTATGGCGCAAACGTTGGTCAAACTCATCCCGCAGGTTATTGATGTTGTTCACCCGGAAGATCCCAATGTCCGTGGTGTACACCATACCATGTGGGGTGGCGCACCGCAGGTCGGGGGAGATGCACGTGGCGTGGTCATCGCTACGCCGAAAATCATAGATCGATCACCCTGTGGAACGGGGACATCTGCGCGGGTTGCGCTGCGTGCCGCTCGCGGCTTACAAGATATTGGCGATACGTTTGTGCATGAGAGTCTGATTGGCACCACCTTCACTGGCCGCGTTGAGGAACATGTGACGTTGCGTGATGGTACGCCGGCAATTCGTCCGAGTGTTGAGGGCGTCGCCTACATGACCGGGCGTTCCAGCCACTTCATTGATGAGGATGAACCTTTCTATTCTGGCTTCCTTGCTTAAATTTATCGTTAAAAAGGCCGCCCTGCTCACAGGGCGGCCTTTTTCTATTCAGGAAATCTGTGGGCATTTTCTCTGCGCGATCAGTTTGCCGCTAACACTTGTTGTACGGCTTGGTCAGACATTTTTTGCACTTCACCTGAGGTCTGCTCATCTTTGATGAACTGGTTGAGCAAGGCTAAGTCAGCTGCAGGAATATCCTTTCGCACGCCAAAGTTGATGCTTTGCTTTGCCAGCAGCGGAGTCGGACTGAAGGCGCTGGCCCAGTCAGGATGTGCGCGCACCAGCAATGTATTACTCATGCTGTCATCTGCCAGAAAGTCGGCACGTTTCGACATCAAGGACAGGCGGGTCTCATCAAAGCCTGGCAAACGCATAATCCGCGCATTCTTTAAGGCGCCGCTAACGGCTTTATCTTGCGCAGTGCCTGACATAACCGCAAAGGTAAAGTTAGGTTTGTCGATATCCGCGAGCGAGTGGATGGTCTTGGGGAGCTTAGGATTATTTTTGTTGTAGGTAAAATCAACACTGTAATCCACTACCGGCGCGGTGAAAGAGATGGACTTACGACGTTCAGGCGTGTCATTCAGAGAGAGTGACACATCCCATTTATCAGACTGTAATCCCGCGACGATGTTATCCCAGGAAGTATCCACAAACTCAACTTTCACTTTCAGCACTTGCTCACCAAATTTCCGACACAGCTCAGAGAAAGCCCCGCTGTATGCTCCGGTTTTTGGATCACGCATCACCCAGGGTGCGGACGCTGCTGCTCCACAACGTAAAACGCCAGCTTGTCTCACTGATTTCCAGCTGTCATTTTCCCCTGCCTGAGACGAATAGCTGGCCAACATTGCACCAGACATTGCTGCTGAAAGAAAAACCATACGACCTACGCGAGATACATTAAACATGTCATAACCCTCTGATTTTATTATTACCCAGGTGATTAACAGCACAATGACAAACTCACCAGACGATACAAATATGCGTTTATCACCACTGTTTTCCCTCGCGGGAAAGTTGTGGTTTTCGCTGCTCAATACTCGATCACATTTGTCGACATAATGACTACAAAGTCAACTTTGATACGTCATCTTTGAGATATGTTTTTCATATAACTCATATAAAACAGCGTTTTAAATTTACTTATCGATATGAATAATATGGGGAATTTCACTCATGATTGAGAGAGTGAGTGTCGACATTAGATCGACTTTATGAGGTATTGATCATGAAAGGGAGGGCAGAGATCGCGTCTCTGCCCTGAGAACCTCATTGAGGGGCTACTCGGATTGATAATTTAGCTGAACGTCAGAGGTCAGATTGCGGTTAAGGAACTGCATAAAGCGGCCTCGGAACTGCGTCGCGTGCAGGTGTGCATATTTTTCGGCTAAATCAGCGTTTCGCTCTTCAATCGCGTCAGTGATGAGATTGTGGTCACTGCCGATTTGATCGGCTGTTTTATGCTCGTCCATGGTCTGAAACTGGAAGTGGAGATGTAGCATACGGCGTCCTTCTTCCAGTAAACGGCGATAAACATCTGCGAAATAACTGTTGTGTGCCGCTGCGGCTATCGCCATATGGTAGTCGTAGTTTTTCTCGATCATGCCCTGGCTGGAACCATTTTTAACGCATATCAGCAGTGCTTTTTCGTAAGCAACTTCTGCTTTGCGGATCGCAGCTAATTGATCTGGGGTTCGGTGAAGTGCCGCCAGGCGGGTCACAACACGTTGCACCAGATCCAAAGCATCAAGAAACTCTGGAATCTGACTGAAATTCATCGGCGAAACCACAGTGCTGCGATTCGGCAACATGGTGACCAGGCCATCAGCTGATAGACGGACCAGCGCTTCACGAATTGGCGAACGCGAAAGCGCGAATCGTTCTGCCAGACTCACCTCATCAATCGCTGAACCGGGTGCCAGTTTCATGGTTAAAATTTCATCACGTAGCACCCCATAAACACGGACGGCGCCCGTTTCTTTCAGTACAGCTGTCTCTTTTTCTTTTTTAGTCATATCCAAAATCCGTCGATAGCAAGCACAACAGGCGCCAGCAACATTGCACCAATATACACGAATCCGTCTTTAAAACGCTGGCTGGATCATGACGCTCTAATGGCGGCCTGAGGCCAGCTCATACGCTGCGTTACCCATCATTGCAGGACATCAATATTCTATAACGCGGGATGAACATCTGACGGCGCATTAAGCTGACGCAATTTAAGGGTGCTAACTGCCAAACTAGTGATTAATTGTGATCACTGTCAAATATAAAAAACACTTATGGCTTTGCTATTGTCATTATTTTCTATGAGTTGAGACAAAATGACGGCAAATTAAGCTGTGGAGTCAAGATGAATCAAGCCTGTTACTCATCATTAATTGTGTTAACTTGTTAAACAAGCATTCTAATGCGCCAAATTAATTGGGCATCGCTTTTAACATGCCATAACGGAAAAGCTAATGACCAAACAAGTGGGTGATACACAAATTCAGCGCGAAACCGGTGCGATGCGTGTTTACGCTATTTTGCGTGATGAAATTCTGACGATGAAGTTATCCCCGGGGGAACCCATCGATGAAATCAGCCTTGCGGAACGATTCAGTCTCTCACGTTCACCTATTCGCGAAGCGCTGGTGCGTTTATCAGCCGATGGTTTAGTGCTGATCTCTCCGAACCGCACGACCTCAGTCGCACCCATGGATTTCGGACGCATTCCAGAATTTCTTGATGCACTGGATTTACTGCAGCGCGTGGTGACACGGTTGGCTGCTATACACCGTACTCCAGAAGAAATGCAGGCGATTTTTAAGGCGCAGAAAGCTTATGAAAAAGCCTGTGCCGCCTGCATAAAATCCGGCGATAGTCAGTCAATGATCGAGAAAAATTACGAATTTCATATGATTATTGCGGCGGCAGGCCACAACATCTATTTTGCCGATCTGTATCGTCGGTTGCTGGAAGAAGGGCGGCGTATGCTGCATTTGCACTTCAAATTTCAGACATTAGATGAACATCTCACCGCAGAAGAGATTTCCAGCGATCACGTTGATATCGTCCATGCTATTGAGTTGCGCGATGCTGAGCTGGCAGAGAAATACGCCCATCTACATGCAACGCAGTTCAAAGGCCGTTTCATGCAATTCCTTGACCGGAATTTAACGGCCAATATTCCGCTGAATTATCCGTCCCATACTCCTGTGTAATGAGAAGCAAATAGCCGGAAAATCCCGGCTATTTGTGCTTACGATGCGATTTTTCCAACACTTGTCTGGTTAAGTACACCACCCATTGCCCAGTGTGTGCGCTCAACTTCGCTGATGATGACTTGAATGTCCGAAACAGGGCAGTTCGCAATTCTAGACATCTCTCTTGATAGCACGTCAACTAACTCAATCCGTTGCGCTTCACTTCTTCCTGCCAGCATTTCTATCCGAATCATGGGCATTTTTTTATCTCCTCAAAGACGCTGTTTCTGGTGAGTTCTTTCAGCAAATTGAGCCTATTAAACCCTTAAGTCGACAGATTGTCGACTAAAAAATTCCTCTGGCGTCAAGGATGATGAGGAAGGTTGGGCTGGGGTGACTTCAATATAAATACCTGAATTTTAAGTTAATTACTGATATATGAAAAACGTATCACACTTTTGAATCATTATCGTTGACAGAACCCTCTCATTGTCGACAAATTATATGCAACGAAAGTGAATGTGGCGCAGAGGAGATTAATCAGATGAATGCCGTCATTCGATGCAAACCAGCCAGCAACATTGGGCATCAACGGTATCACCTCACCATGAGGGCGGTGAGTAAAGCCCGTTCGAAATCGAACGATGCTTAATGAAAGTGCGGATTGCGTTAATCGAGTTGATAGTCCGGCTTAATCGCTGAGATTCCTGAGTACTCAGGCTCAATTAATTTTGAGCGGTAAGATAAAACCTTAATTAGCAAACAGGCAAACATGTGTCTGGGTATCGTTTCGCACATTTTTTGTTGGCGAAGGACTTTCCTGAACTCATCGCAATTTGAAATGTTTTTAAGTGAACAATTGAGTAAGTGTTATTACCGAAGAAACAAGGACAGATGGCACATTAACTGCATGAAAGCTACGCACCGCCACAATGGAAGTGAAAAAATATCTTTGTTTTAACCAATGCCATTGTATTGAACAATAATATCGAGGATGCAGAACATGTTTCATATTTTTAAAACAGTTAGCAAGACGATAAGTTGTGCCGCAATTTTAGGAAGCATTGTGCTATCTGCGGCCGCAAAAGCCGATGACGGTGATAGCTGGAAGCAAGTTAAAGCAAGTGGCGTGTTACGCTGCGGTGTTGCCGCCTCACCGCCTTATGTCATGCGGGACCCGAAAACCGGAGACTATTCAGGCATTTTCCCGGATCTTTGTCGGAGCTTCGCGAAAGATGTGTTGAAAGTGAAACCTGAATTCGTAGATACCAACTGGGATAACATTGTCGCCGGTTTGCAGTCAGAAAAATGGGATATCTCTTTATCATTAAATGACACACCAGAGCGTCGTAAAGCCATTTCCTTCTCAGCGCCCGCAGTCGATTACAGCGTGACTTTCGCTTACAACAAAAACAATCCGAAGATTGCCGCAAGCGCAACCTCTGTAACAGATATCGATAAGCCTGGCGTCACTGTCATCGTGCTCTCTGGTACGGCAGCGGATAAAGCCATTTCAACTGAGTTTAAAAAAGCCAGAATTATGCGCTTACCGGGCTTTGATGAAACTCGACTGGCTCTCATGTCCAAACGTGGGGACGTACTGGCCGATGACAACATGTCGAATTTGATGCTGGAAACCGCGCACAAAGATTGGGTCAAAATCATGACGCCTAATCCGTTACTGGCGAAGCAAGGCATTGCGATGGGTGTGCGTAAAGATATGCCAGTAAATGACATTGGCGAGTTAAACAAATTTATCCAGAGTGAGCGTGCCTCAGGCACGGTCGATAAATTAATTAAACAATCCGTCGAAGAAACACTCGCACAGTCTCATTAATTCTTTACGGCCTATAGGGGGGAGTTTACCCCAGGCCTGTATACGAACACGGGTAACGCGCTCCAGGGTGCGAAAGAGGAGAAAATCATGCATTCACTAGCCACCAATGATGATCTGTCGAATGACACCCCCGTCGAAACAGTCAGTCCATTGTCCGCTGTAGGAAAGTTTGTCCAGTTTCGCGATGTGCATAAGGCCTACAGCGATAAATTAGTCGTGATGGATGGATTAAATCTCGATATGCGCGCCGATGACCGTTTAGTGATTATCGGCCCCAGCGGCAGCGGGAAGAGCACGCTGCTGCGCGTCATGATGGGGCTGGAAGAGATTGAACGGGGTGAGATTCGTTTTGAAGGCCAGACCTATATAGCCGGTACTTGCGCTAAACACCAACGTATTAACAGTGAGATTCAGAAACAGATTGGCATGGTTTTCCAACATTACACCCTGTTCCCGCATCTTTCTGTGCTTAGCAATCTGACATTGGCACCGATAAAAGTTCGTGGGATGTCGAAACACGAGGCGATTGAGAGCGCGCGTAAGTATATGAGCCTGCTGGGTTTGGAGAACAAACTCAATGCTTATCCTAGCCAGCTTTCAGGCGGGCAAAAACAACGTGTGGCGATTGCCCGTGCTTTGATGCTGGAACCTCAGCTGATGTTGTTTGATGAGGTGACCTCTGCACTCGATCCCGAAATGGTGCTGGAGGTGCAGAACGTCATGCTGAAGCTGGCTGAGCAAAAAATGGCGATGATCATTGTGACTCACGACATGCATTTCGCCCGTGACATTGCAACGCGTGTCGTGTTTTGCGCGGGTGGAAAGGTGATTGAGGATGGTCCTCCGGATCAAATCTTTAAGTGTCCAAAACAGCCGCGCACGCGAGAGTTTCTCAACAAGGTTCTTCATCTGCAGTGAGTCAAAACTATGCACTATCAATTTGATTTCAGCTTTCTGTCCGGACACTTTGGTGATCTGCTGGCCGGATTAAAAGTCACGATTGAGCTGGCGCTGGCCGCGAATGTGATGGGAATTATTCTGGGTTTCGTGCTCTGCCTGATGGCAATGAGTCCATGGCGAGTGGTTCGTTATCCCACACAACTGTTTATCGAGTTCTTTCGTTGCACACCTGCGTTGTTGCAGATTATCTGGTTCTTCTACTGTGTGCCGATGATGGTCGACTTCTTTATCGATCCTTTCCTCATGGGCGTGCTGGCATTGGGGCTTAATCTCAGTGCGTTTAATGCCGAGGCTTATCGCGCCGGTGTTCAGGCGGTTCCGCATGAGCATCTTGATGCCTGTGTTGCGCTGGGGCTTAGACCCCATCAACGGACGTTCTATGTGATTTTGCCACAAGCATTGCGTACCGCTCTACCGGTGCTTTTAACCAATGGAATTGGCACCTTGCAGCAGAGCGCGCTGGTCGCGATTGTGGCCATTTCTGACCTGATGTATGTGGCAAAGAGCATTGCTACGGATTCTTACCGTCCATTGGAAACATACTCACTGGTCGCCTTGGTCTATTTCGTTATGTCAGTGCCTTTTTCCAAAATTGTGCACATCATCGAGCGTCGTCAGGACGCGGCTACGCAGCGCTGAGGAGCAAATTAAATGGCACTCGACTTCACAACCGTGTTTTCCTACTGGCAAATTCTGCTGAAAGGACTGGGGCTGACCTTAGCCTTCACGCTCAGCTGTGCAGTGCTGGGAAGCGCATTTGGCTTCATTATCTGTCTGCTGCGTTCATCAGGTAAAAAGTGGATTACCTGGCCACTGACCCTATATGTGGAGTTCTTTCGCGGTACGCCTCTGTTGATTCAGTTGTTCTGGATCTTCTTCTGTCTGCCGGTGGTATTTCGTCTGCAAATCCCACCTTATATTTCGGTGGTGATTGCTCTCACCGCTTTTATGGCAGCGATTACCAGCGAAACCTTCCGGGGGGCACTGAAATCTATTGCCGGGGAGCAGCATGATGCCTGTGTTGCATTGGGTTTAACCGCCTCGGTGAAAGTATTTTATGTCGTTATGCCCCAGACTCTTTTACGCTCCATCCCACCTTTGTTATCGAACGTGGTGAGCCTGTTTAAAGAGAGCGCACTGATCTCATCGGTGGGTGTGGCTGACCTGATGTTTGTCGGTCAGAACATCTCCAACAGCACCGCTCAGCCCGTGGAGTTTCTTACAGTTACTGGGGTGATCTATTTCTGTGTGGCCTATCCACTCACACGGTTGGTGGGATGGGTAGAAGGAAGGATGCTGAGGCGTTTCGCGTTTTAACCGGCGAAAGGACGCGGCACATATCATTTTTTGGTGGGGGTTGGTTAGTTGAATACATTGTCCAGTAAACAAACGGCGCAGCATGCCGTGGTGGTAGGGGGCGGCATTGTTGGCGTCTGCTGCGCGCTCTATCTGCAACGTGAAGGGTTGCAGGTCACATTAATTGATCCGGCAAAAGCGGGAGAAAGCACGGCTAAATGGAGTTGTGGCCAGCTCTCAGTCGGAGAAATAATTCCGCTCTCCAAACCCGGCATCTTAACCAAAATCCCAGGCTGGATGCTGGACCAAACAGGTCCGCTGGCGTTACGCCCGCAGGCATTGCCGGCGCTGGTGCCATGGTTCTTACGTTTTCTCGGTAATGCACGCCATGCCCGTATTGAGTCGATTGCAGAGGCGATGTCGACTTTAACGCACCATGTCTTCGCCGATTACGCGCGTTTACTGGACGAGGATGACCTGCAGACGCTGATCGTCAATCGTCCTGTTATGCAGGTCTTTAATACACCAGCCGGTGTGGACAGTGAACGCGATCACAATCATCTGCGTCGCCAATTGGGTTTTGAAAGCCAGACTTTGAATGCCGATGATATTGCTGACCTTGAGCCCACCCTGGCAGGCAAGTTCAGCCACGGTATTCTGCTACCCCAGTGGCGTTTCGTGACGGATACCGAAGGTTTTATTGTGGCACTCACCAACAGTTTTCTGGCGAAAGGGGGCAAACGCATCAATGCGAGCGTGACGCATTTCCAGGAGGCGGGCGCGAGCGCGAGTGCCGTTGTACTTGAGAGTGGGGAAAACATCAGCGCAGATCACTTTGTGGTTGCCTCTGGTATCGGTGCACGCCGTTTCTTCAGTCAACTTGGGCTCAATGTGCCGCTACAGCCCGTGGCAGGCTATCAGGCCGTGGTCAAGGATCCCGGCGTGTCGCTTAATCATTCCGTGATCTATGGTGACGGAGGCTTCTGTTTCACACCAATGACGCGAGGATTGCAAATTGGCGGCACCATTGAATTTGCAGGTAACAGCACCAAACCCAATTTCAAGCGTGCAGAGCTTATCCTGGAAAAAGCCAGCAAGATTTTGCCGCAGATGAATATCAAAAATGTTGAGTTCGGTGTGGGTTATCGACCGTTATTACCCGATACCAAACCGATTATTGACCGTTCAGAAAAATTGAAAAATGTATTGCTGGCGATGGGCCATGGCCAGCTCGGTTTGACATTGGGTGCGGTAACCGGGCGCTTAATTGCTGATCTGGCGGTTAAACGTGATAGCGACATCAACCTGGCACCCTTTAGTGCTTACCGTTTTAAATAAGATTCATGCGTTATGAGTAACCCTACAGATTGAGTAAAAATCTTCGTTAAGGCAGGAAATATGCGTTGGAATAAAACATTACAGATCGTTGGCGTTCACTGTGAAGGTGAAATCGGCAAAGTCATCACGGGCGGCGTTATCAATATTCCCGGTGAAACGATGCTGGATAAGATGAATTATATCAATGAAGTCGATGACAGCTTACGCCGATTGGTTACCATGGAACCGCGCGGTTGTCTCCAGATGACTGTCAATCTGTTATTACCGCCAACACGCCCTGAAGCGCATGCAGGTTTTATCGTGTTGCAATCTGATAAAGCGCATCCGATGTCGGGCAGCAATGCGATTTGCGTGGTCACGGCATTGCTGGAGCTTGGCATGGTGCCGATGCAGGAGCCAATCACAGAGGTCGTACTGGATATGCCCGCAGGTTTAGTTACTGCACGTGCTACCTGCAGTAATGGCCGCTGTGTTGGCGTATCACTGGATATGCCACCATCCTTTGTAGAAGCGTTGGATGTCGTGATCGAAACTGAAGAATTTGGTCCTATTAAGGCTGACGTTGCTTTCGGTGGTGTCTATTACGCGCTGGTGGATGTCGACCAGGTGGGTTTGACTATTGAACCGAAAAATGCGCGTAAGTTAGCCGATTTTGGGGTGACGATCCGTAACCACGTGAACAATCAATTTAAGGTCAAGCATCCGCTATACCCTGAGATTGATAAAGTGGCTTATACCATGTTCCGTAACCGGGAAAATTATCCGCTGATTCAGACCTGTACGACTTTGCCTCCAGGACGCGTTGACCGTTCGCCATGCGGAACCGGTAGTTCCGCAAATCTGGCGTCGTTGGCAGCACGAGGCCAGGTTGAGGAGGGCAGTAAACTTGTTTCCCAATCCATTATAGGCAGTGAATTTAACGTTCAGATGCTGGGGAATACTCTCATTGGTAATAAACCCGCAATATTGCCGCGAGTACAAGGTCGTGCCTGGATTTATAGCATTGAGCAAGTTGGTGTCGATCCTGATGACCCAATGTCAGCGGGCTTTATGTTAAGTGATACCTGGGGCGAAGGCTTCTAATTTCAATTCATTGATAATTGAATCTATTTATTCAATCCGGATTATCCGGATTGAATGGCTTAACTCATCCTGAGGAAATCAAAATGATTACGGGTAAAACACGTGTTTTTTATATGGTGGCAGATCCAATTGATCAAGTTCGGACACCTGAGATTTTTAATAAGGTATTACCACTGTGTAATATTGATGCTGTTATGGTGCCATTACATGTCACCCCTGAAAATCTGACCAAAACTGTTCGTGAGTTATTTAAGTCAGAAACTACCGCAGGTATGGTTTTATCCATTCCGCATAAAACCGATGCCGCTGAGTTGGTCGACTCGCGATCTAAAATTGCGGCGACGGCTAACGCGGTTAATGCCATTCGCCGTAATAAAGAGGGCAAGTTGGAAGGCGATCTGTTTGATGGCGTCGGTTTTGTAAAATCATTAGATCGTTACAACATGCCTTATGAAAGCAAACGCGTGTTGCTGATTGGTGCAGGTGGTGCGGGCTCCGCTATTGCTGTCTCTCTGGCTGCCTGTAAACCCGCCCATATTTCCGTTTACGACCCAGAATCTCAGCGTTCTGTACAATTGGCTAACTCGATTGAAGCGAGCTTTGGCGTGTCATGCATCGCAGCAGACAACAATGATCCTGCAGGTTTTGATGTCATCATTAATGCTTCCCCGCTTGGACTGAAAACGTCCGATCCACTGCCACTTCCTACTGAAAACATCTCCGCTTCCGCTGTGGTTTGCGACATTTTGATGAAAAATCAGCCGACGCCATTGCTGAAAGCCGCGCTTGATGGCGGCAGTGCCGTATTGCCAGGTTTTGACATGCTTATTCTGCAAACCCCGCTATTTCTCGAATTCTTTGGTTTAACGGAGGTCGCCGATTTCCTGCGCAAAGATGATTCTGAGGTGAGGAAAATGCTGTTCCCTTCCGAACTGACATGGATGGTAGAAACAGCGTAATCGTTAACAACATCAAATGAGGGCTCGCTATGTCATCGTTAATGGGAAAAAACGTTCTCGTAACCGGTGCGACCAAAGGTATCGGCAAAGAGATAGTCAAATGCCTGTTTGAAGAGGGCGCCAATGTCATCGGGCATTATGGACGTGATACGCAAAGTGCCGAACTGTTGTTAAAGCAATATCCCACCCGCTTAACGCTTATCCAGCAAGGATTGACCGAATCGAATGCGGCTGAAAATGTATGGCAACAGGCTTTAGATATCACTGGACGAATTGATGTGCTGGTCAATAACGCGGGAATTTATGTGGCTTCTCCTCTGGCTGATATTGAGAGCTGGAACCAGGGGTGGCAAGCGAATTTGCAGGTCAATCTTCAGGCGCCCGCCGATTTATGCCGACTGGCGATTCAGCATTTTTCCTCACTTGGAGGAGGAATCATCATTAACATGGCCAGCCGTTCTGGCCAACGCGGTGACCGCCCTGAACATCTGGCCTATGGCGCGGCCAAAGGCGGCTTGCTGGCGCTGACTAAAGGCATCGCTCGTGGCTATGGGCACCAGAATATTTTGGCTTACGCACTGGCCCCCGGTTTAGTGCGCACTGAGATGGCAGAGGTCAATATTGCTAAAGTCGGTCAAGCTGAGTTCACAGCCAGCTTGCCGTTGCGAGAAGTGACACCGCCTTCTGATGTCGCCGCAATGGTGGTGTTTCTGGCAAGTGGCCGCTGTCGTCATGCAACGGGTTCGACTATTGATATTAACGGTGCAGATTACGTGCGCTGAGCCTGTTCATCCTGCACCAACCATCAGAGTCTATTTAGTCCACCATTCACAATGGCACGCCTGCGGGTGGAGAGCTGTAATTTACAGCTCTCATCTGTTTTTCGCACTCAACGTGGAGTTTGGCCTGGTCTAACCCATCTCCTGTTACCGCCCATGAAATGCCTCATGCAAACACCATCCACTTGATAGGAGTGTCGAAAGGAAAGCTCGCGGCAGCAGGATACAAAACTCACCACATCCGAAGTCAACATGGGCGCGACCCTTACATGTCGCTATCAGGGGTTGGTGATATTGGCTGATCAACCCAACATCATTCAACTTAATTCACTGAAAAAACAGATTAATTGGCATCATTGAGTTACGGTTTAACAAGAATGCTAATAATTATCATTTCTATTAATTTTAAGTTACTTGTCGATGAACTCTGCTCATACTTCTCAGCATCGGGGCGCGGCTCTAGCCTTCTCCGCTCAACAGGCTTCTTCTGTATTTACCTCTTTTTTCTCAACGGCATTAGTACCCCGGCTTAATTCTCACTGGCTAGTGGCCTCTGCACTGATGGCGAGCGCTTGCGCGCCTTCACTGGCAATAGCCAATCTGGTGGATGACAGCCAACTCGATCTCACCGCACGCACGCTGTACTACAACAACGACACGCGGGGCGAAGCCAAAAATCAGCCGACCGGCGAGCAGCTGGGGCAGGGATTTATTCTCAATGGCCGTTCAGGCTATACCGATGGCCCTGTTGGCTTGGGTGTCGATGCGATGGGTATGCTCGGTCTGAAGCTCTCCGGCAGGGATGGGTATAACACGGCAACCGGATTGTTTCCGCAGCATAGCGATAACAGTGCACCAGGCAGTTTTGCCTCAGCGCGTTTTGCATTAAAGGCCAAAGTGAACAAGACCGTGGCAAAAGCAGGCTTTCAGTCATTAAATCTGCCAGTGATAAAAACCAATGATGGCAGGCTGCTGCCATCGCTTTACCGTGGCTATACGCTGCATTCAACCGATGTTGATAATCTGGCTCTGGATGCCGGATTTATCGATCGTGTTCAAGGGCGCAACCAAACTCACTACCAGCCGTTAAAGGCCACCGGCAAAGCGAGCGGATTCAGTTCGGGATTGAGCTATGCCGGTGGCCGCTATACGCCAGTCAAAGCGCTGGAAGTCAGCTACTACTTCGCGCAACTCAATGACTTCTATCAACAGAATTTTGTTGGTGTGACGAAAACGTTGCCAATCGGCCCGGGCAAACTGAAAGCCGATCTGCGCTATTTCAACAGCCGCGGTAATGGCAATGATTACGGAGGAAGTGTCGATAACAATGCCTACGGAGGGATAGTCTCCTGGTCAGCGTGGGGCAATACTCTGGGATTGGGTTATCAGCAACTGACGGGAGCGAGTGGTTTCCCTTACCTCGATCCAGGTCAGACGGTGGACGGTGTCTCAACCGATACCTCCGGCGGTTCAACGGGGTTGATCAGTGAGTCACCGCTCTCGAAGTTCAAAACCGCCCATGAGCGTGCGCTGGTGGTGCGCTACAGTGCAAAACTCGATGCGCTGGGCCTAACGGGCCTGAGTTTTAACAGCAGCTATGTGTCAGGCAGCCATGCGCGCGCCTCCAGCACCAGCGGTAACCAGAATGAGTGGGTGCGTACGTTGGGTTTAAGTTACCAACTCCCGGAACGCGTGGCGAAAGGGGTCACTCTGGCGTGGAAAAATGTGACCTATCGCACCAACATTACCGGTACGCGTAGCCAGGACCAGAATATGCTGGTTGTGAATTGGAAGTTTGGCTTGCTGTAATTTTATGAACCCGTCCGCAGCCCAAATCTAATATTGTCGCTTGATTAACAGGCAACTTTTGGTTGCCTGAGTTTTTAGGTCTCGGCACAACACTTATGCTCAATTGAGATTACGCTGAATGCATCGCCTGTTCTAAAAAAGTAATAAAAGCTCTGACCTTTGAATTGAGCGCTGAACGCTCGTTGACGCAGGCGTAAATATTCATGGGTGAAGATGTGATACGGCCTTCATTGCATTGGCTGGAGTGAAATAAAGCGATAAGTTGCCCATTGTAGAACAACGGTTGTGCGATAAAACTCGGCAGGATGGATATAACTCCGCTATTGATCGCGATATTAGCGATCAATAGCGTCACTGATGAATTCGGGATTGAGTTTCACCGCCACCAGTTAATCGTCAACCTTAAATGTTCAGGGTATAAAGCGGCCAACGATGGGATAACGGAAAGCCAGACAGGCGTGCAGGAAATTATCGCTCAGTAAAACGGTGTATTTTTATCAGCCCGTTACCCGGCGTGACAGTAATACCCAATACCAAGATTGCAGGCATGAGTGGTGTTAACCACACTGAATCAGTTTCGATTATGTACGAAAAAATCGCACATAAATATTGTGATGGAAATGTGCAACATTCTGATGCATGGAACGAAAGATAAATTAAAGGGGGTCACGCCCCCTTTCTCGCAGTTTTAAACAGAATTTTATAAATTAAACAGGAAAATAAAAAAACACCAACCATGGAAATAGCAGCGTTTATATAATTAATTTCATTATCCACTATAACTAACTTATTTGGAAAGAAATAAAACACTACATCCAGTGCCACTATGAGTATTATTAACCTTATTACTCTGGCTGTTGCATTTTTTATGAACGCAAATAGATCCATGGTTTCCTTTTTTTTGAGAAAGTTATAAGCGCTTATTATCAAAGAGTAAATAATCCCTGAAAATATTAGATATACGTAAGTCCCTATGGTAAATGATAAATCATCATAGGGTTCAGGTGCGACAGTGCCATCAAAAGATGTTGTCAATGTTATGACTTGTGACATAGATAAATGTTCATATATCATCTCTTTTACAATGGATCCGAGCCAACCCCATGGAATAATAAAAAGGGTTAGGACTGCGGTTGCAATTACGATTAAATACTTATGAGCACGTTGAGTCATTCGATATAACCTCAATTTTTCCATAAGCTTTCAACTTTGAACCAGGGATATCCAATTTGGGTTGGTTTAATATGGCAGTTTTAAGCCTGTAAAAATCCGTTCTATGTACAAGAGTTATACAACCTTCCGAAATTTGCCCAGGATGTAACCTGAAACTTCCACGCTCAACACCTTGATAAAACGTCTTATCATCTATAGTGCCGTCAACTCTATAAAGTGCAAACCATTCGAAGTGATCGATAACCGTTCTAAGGTATATTGATAGCCCAATATCCGCCGCGATACCTCTTGCGATATTACGTAAGCTGCCTAAAGGCCGGTCAACAACGTAGTAGTGTCCTGGTGGGATCGGCCCTTTGTTTGGGATATGAGCACAGCCACCTTTGTTGATGTAGCTTTCCTGCCCTGAAAACGCCATGAACGTACCAACACCATAAACCGTCAACGGTGCGATATCCGCCCCGTTAAGTACAAACTTCCCTTGTAATGCCATCCTTGAACGCTCCATATAATAAACCCTGTTTATTATATGGACTTGTGGCGGGATTAACAGTAAACATGCTAAGAAAAGAGATTTCGATATGGATTGTGCTAAACCTCCAACATGCACATGCGTTAAACGCAACGCGCATCAAATCAAATGAGCAAAACGTTCCTTTTGGGGCTTTAGTTATGTTCCTGCCATGAATGATGATCCGACTGTTTTATCTTTCGATATTGATAATGTCACCCTGATTTGCCGGTTTTAAATGTCATTTCCAGCTGATTTCTTATGAAAAGAAAAGGGCTGTAAGTACTCTTGTTCAGACTTGATTTGAAGAGATTTGGATCACCTGCCTGCACGGTATCATTTTCCCATTCGCATACGGGACAATTTTTATAAGTGCCTGGATTTTCGATTGTATTCTGTCCAGAGCAGGGACAAGGATGGTACTGAACTTCAATCATTATTTATTCCACTACTCAATACCTTGTTCCGGTTTATACAGGGGGCCGTGGCATACCCTTAGTGTCTTTAGAAGCAAAATATTCCTCGCCGGATTCCAATATAACATGTCGCCGTTTGGGCGAATTTTATATCTATAAAAACCTCACCCCCTGCGAATAAACTCTGTCAGCGCTCTCAGCGCAGGCGGAACCAGCCGGTGGCCTGGATAATAGAGACAGAGCGCTCCCAGATTGACATGCCAGTCCGGCAGCAATCGAACCAGCCTTCCAGCCTGCACATCCGCCGCAATATGTCGTTCCGACAAACAGGCAATCCCTAATCCGGCTATCGCCGCTTTGTGCATTGACGCTAAATCGCTTGCGGCAAAACGAGGTTCACCCTGCAATTTGTAGGATTGCTGCTGACGGCTCAACTCCCAGCGATAAAGACTGCCGTCGGACATGCGCATACACAAGGTTGAGTGTTCGCTGAGTTGCTCTGGCTGCGTGGGTGCCTGGACACGATCAAGATAATCCGGTGCAGCGACCACAATCATCCGCAAATCTGGCGTCAGCTTGACCGCAATCATATCGGCGGGAATGTCTTCCGCCAGACGAATTCCGGCATCAAATCCCTCGGCCACAATATCCACCCGCTCTCTCTGGCTGCAGATATCAACGCGGATGCGTGGATAACGTTGCAAAAACGGGATAAGCACCGACTCGTACCAGAGTGAACAGCTCTCCGGGGGCACATTGAGGCGCAGAATACCGGCCGGGTCGTGAGGCTCGCTGCTGACCTCCTCCGATGCGCTACGAATAATTTCCAATGCTGGCGCGATCTTCTGCATAAAGCGGCGCCCCGCATCCGTCAGCGCCACGCTGCGCGTGGTGCGGTTGAACAACCGCACGCCCAAACGTTTCTCCAGCGCGGCTACAGCATTGGTGACAGCAGAAGGGGACATTTCCAGCTCGCTGGCAGCGGCTTTAAAGGTGCCACGCCGCGCTACAGCCAGCATGATTTCCAGTTCAGTGATACCTGTTCGGCTCATTGATTATTCCGTTAAACGTAATACCCCTTGCAGGGTTTCGCGGATTATTCTCGCGCACAGGACATGATAATTTTCCTGTCAATTCATCTCAGGAGCAGCGTCATGCATGTTATCGAACACATCTACATTCATGGCCGTTTTGTTACCCCTGTCGGCGACGAGTGGCTGGACATTATCAAGCCTGCCGACGGCAGCGTCATTGGCAAAGCGCGTCTGGCAAATGAACAGGATGCCGAACGCGCTATTGCTGCTGCTCATGCAGCGTTTCCCGCCTTTTCCCGCACTTCGGTGACGCAGCGTATCACGCTGCTGGAGCAGATGTATGACGCCGTAAAAAGTTGTGAAACGGATCTGCACGCCGCCATCCTGGAGGAGTATGGCGCACCCTCATCACGATCGCAGTGGATGGCAAGCTATCCCGCGGATGTCATTCTCCAGGTGATGGAAGAACTGAAAACCTATCCATTTATACAGCAAGCCGGGCGCGCCCGTGTCCAGATGTTGCCGCTCGGTGTCGCCGGACTCATTACCCCCTGGAACAGCAACGCGGGCTTTATCTGCCATAAGCTGGCGACTGCGCTGGCAGCGGGTTGCTCGACAGTGATTAAGCCCAGTGAATATAGCCTGATCCAGACCGAGGTGATCACCCAGGCATTGCACCGCGCCGGATTGCCTGATGGCCTGTTCAACATCGTCACCGGACGTGGCGCTCAAGTCGGTGATGCCATCAGCCGCAGTGAGAAGGTGGCAAAAATATCCTTTACCGGATCAACCGCTACAGGCAAAGCCATTTTGCGCACGGCCGCCGACACGTTCAAACGCGTCACGCTCGAGTTGGGCGGTAAATCACCGACGCTGATCCTGCCGGACGCCGATGCTTCTACTGCAGCAAGACTCGCCGTTCAGGCCGGATTTATCAATAGCGGACAAGCCTGTATTGCCGGCACGCGTATTCTGGTGCCTGAAGCCCGCAAAGGCGAGTTCGAACGTGCACTGACGGCAGAAGTCGAGGCACAGCATTCTGGTGATCCCACCGATGTCAGCACCACCATCGGCCCGATGATCAATGAAAAGCAGTGGCAGCGGGTACAGCACTATATTGAGCTTGGCGAGCAGGAGGGGGCGCGCCTGTTGAGCGGAGGAACGGGACGCCCGGATGGGTTAACTCACGGTTGGTATATCAAGCCCACGCTGTTCAGCGACGTAAATCCGCAGATGCGTATTGCCCGCGAAGAGATCTTTGGCCCAGTGCTCAGCGTTATCAGCTATCGTGATGAAGCGGAAGCAATTGCGATCGCTAACGATACGGAATATGGCCTGTCCGCGCTGGTGATCGGCGCAGATGAGCAGCATGCGCGTGACGTGGGAGAGCAGATTATGGCGGGCCGGGTGATGATCAATACGCTGGCGCACGAACCCCGCGCGCCTTTTGGTGGCTTTGGCCATTCCGGAATCGGTCGGGAAATGGGGCAATGGGGTATCAGTGCCTTTCTGGAACCGCGCGCGGTGACGATTGCTTGAACCGATCAGGATGCGCAGAAATGCGCATCCTGCGATCACCGCGACGGTACAAGCAAGGTCGCCAGCAATGGCGACCTCCATTTACGTCCTTGCCTCTTTGAGCAACTCCTGAATCACGCCTTCCTGCTCCGCATAATTACCTTCACCAAAGGCGGTGTACCGCAACTGACCATGCGCATCGAAAATATAATGTGCGGGCCAGTATTGATTACCAAAGCGATTCCAGATGCTGTAGTTATTGTCCGCTACCACGGTATACGGCAGTTGCCACTGTTTGATGGCGCGGTTCACCGCTTTCTCATCCCGTTCCCACGGATATTCCGGAGTGTGAACGCCGATGACTGCTAATCCCTGAGAATGATACTTGTTGGCCCAGTCACGTACGTGCGGCAGTGTGTGCTGGCAGTTGATACAGTCGTAGGTCCAGAAATCCACCAACACCACTTTGCCTTTCAACGTTTCTGGGGTAACGGGTGAACCGTTCAGCCATGCAGTGCCGCCCTCCAGCGATGGCAGCGTACTGCGGGTTTGTGGCATCACAACGGGTTCGAGGCGAGGTGTCGTTGCGGGCCGAGGTGTCCACTCACTTAGACGTTGCTCAAGATGCTGTGCAAATGCAGGTCCACTCTGTAACTGACCTTGTGTTCCGCTGGCGATCAGCGCGACCGCTGCCAGCATGCATCCCCCCGCTACCTGGCGCAAGCGTGTAGTGAATGCCAGGCCTGGCCGCAGTAGTGTGACCAATCCTCGCCCTGCCACGTAAAGCAGTGCCAGCATCAGCGCAGCACCGCTGCCATAGGCTGCCAGCAAAAGGCCAACCGAGACAGGATCTTTTCCCACTACTGCCAGGCTGAGAATTGCGCCCAACACCGGCCCCGCACAGGGTGACCACAACATACCGGTTGCCAACCCCGCCAAAAATGCTGCCGTTAAACCGCGACGGCGATTGCTGGCATTATTTATGCGATTGCCCAACGCCACAAAGGGCTGAGTCACTCGCCGAGCAATCCGCGTTGACAGTAAAGTCAGTGCGGTTACCGCCAGAAAGGCCAGTGTTATCCAGCGCCCGGCGGCCGTAACACTGGCGACCCAGTGGCTGGTGACCGAAACCAGAAGCGCCACTGCGGTGAACATCACCACCATGCCGCTCAATAATGCCAGCAACTGCCCTTTCTGGCCGCGCACGCTGGCAAACACAAACGGAATCACAGGCAAGGTACAAGGGCTGAGTAACGTCAACATGCCTGCAAAGAAAGCAATAATGAAAGACATACGGCCTCCTTAATGGGCGTTAACCGCAGCGGTGATTACACGCACCACGCTATCCGGCTGGCTTAACATCGACACATGGCTTGCCGCGACTTCACTCACGTGCGCATGAATTTTTTTCGCCATCGCACGCTCAAGATCGGGGTTGATCATGCGATCCTGGCTGCTGACCAAATACCAGCTCGGCTTTTCCACCCATGCAGCTTGCGTCACTTTGTCGCCAAAGGCGGCGGCACGAATTGGGCCTTGCGTCACCGCCAGTAGCCGCTGCTGTGCGGGTTTCACATCTGGCGCGAAGTCCTGCGCTACCACATTGGCTGGGAGCGTGAGAAATCCCTGTGCCGTTTTGCTGATCCCGGCGCTGCCTGGGGGAGCCGGATAGCTGTCGGCCAGTTCAGCCGTGGATTCCCCCTTATCCGGCGCAAAGGCAGCGACATATACCAGCGCTTTGACTTTATCGTTATTACCGGCTTCGGTGATCACCGTACCGCCCCAGGAGTGACCGACCAGCACAACATCGCCATGCGCCTGCGCAATGGCGCGTTGCGTGGCGGCGACATCATCCTGCAGTGAGGTGAGCGGCAGCTGTACGGCAATCACTTCATCATGTTTGGCCTGCAGTTGTTCAATGACGCGATTCCAGCTACTTCCATCAGCGAAGGCGCCGTGGACAAGTACCACCGAGTGCAGATTATCGGCCTGCGCGAAGGGGGTAACAGAAAGTGCCAGCAGGGTGGTGGCGAAGAGTTGAGACAATGCTTTCATAGGAACCTCGTGACAGTGGTTAAAAGGCTGCGTGCTTGTGCAGTGCGCTCATTTAACCAGGCTCATGTGTTCACGAAGTGTCTGTTACCGCCCGTATTGTCAGTCTGTATGTGTACGGGCGGTGCAGATACAAAAGGCTACAAATCGGTTTGTTGCAGAGTAATGTGGGCGTCGAGCCCGCCTTCTGCCCGATTGGATAAATGCAGCGTACCAGACATCTGACTCACCAACTGCGTGGCGATCGCCAAACCCAATCCAGTGCCGCCGGTGTGACGATTGCGCGAGCTCTCAACGCGATAGAAGGGTTCCAGCACCGCCTGCAGTTCCGCTTCGGGAATGCCCGGACCGTTATCCAGTACGTGAATCTCTACCCGATCCCCTTGCGGCGCGCTCAGCACAATGCCAGCCTCGCTACCAAACTTCAGCGCGTTATCAATCAGGTTGGTCATGATGCGGCGCAGCGCCTGAGGCCTGACGGCAAAATTATCTCTGCCGAGGCAGGGCGTGAAACTGACCGCTTTGCCGATGTCCTGATAGTCGCAGGCAATACTGTCGAGAAACGCATTCAGACTCACGACTTGCCGCGCTTCCTCCAGCACTTCCGATGAGCGCGCATAGGCAATGCCTTCCCGCACTAAGCGGCTCATGTTATCGAGATCGCCGAGTAATTTATCGCGCAATTCCGGCTGTTCCGACATCTCCACCCGCAGCTTCATGCGGGTAATCGGCGTTTGCAGATCGTGGGAGATCGCCGCCAGAATCTGGGCTCGCTCTTTTAGATGATCCTGAATGCGCGTCTGCATGGCGTTAAACGCACGCGCCGCCTGTTGCACTTCTTCCGGACCGCTCTCTGGCATCAGTTGCGCGCTGTTTGACGCGGGTTTCAGCCCTTCGACGGCCTGGGTGAATCGCATGAAGGGTCGCACCACCTGACGTACCGCCAGCCAGGCACAACACAGCAACAGCAACAGTTGGCCGATTAATACCGCTGGCAGCCAGCGCGCGATGGCGGGCATGCGCGGCCAGAGATCCAGCGTTAGCGGCGCGCCATCGTGGAGTGTCAGATGCACCTGAATATGCTCTCGCGGGCCGGGAATGGCGTGAATGCTCATCTGATAACGTCCGCCGAGACTCTCCTGCAGGGAACGGACCGCATCACGCGCACGCCAACTGCTGGGATAGGGGCCTGGCAAACCCTTCGTTAACTCATAGCGATAGTTACCGCGCTCCAGTTTTGCCAGCCAGCCTGGTCGCTCTGCCGCAGGCAGACGATCGAGAATGGCGACGCTGGTTGCCACATCATATTCAAGATTGCCGAGCATTACCGTTTTGGCACTGCTCATGCGCTCGATCATCAAACTCACTAAGGTGGTGGCATTCGCCAGCAACAAGCCACCCAGCACGATAATCAGCAGGCGCGCCAGTAACGATCGCGGCCACAGCTTCATTCATGCGCCTCTTTGATGATCACCGGTGCAGCCAGCACATAGCCTTCGCTGCGTACCGTTTTGAGGTAGGCGGGCTCACGCGCATCATCACGCAGGCGCTGGCGTAAGCGGCTGACCAGCAGGTCAATGGAACGTTCGAACAGCTCCGCATCGCGGCCCTGGGTCAGATTCAACAGTTGGTCGCGGTTTAATACACGCTGCGGATGATCGAGAAACACGCGCAGCAGGCGATATTCAGCCCCACTCAATGCCACAATCACGCCTTCTTGATCGATGAGATGTCGCGCAGAGGTATCTAATTGCCAGTCGCCAAAAGCGATAATGCGACCGACCTCGGTGATTTGCAGATTAGGCGGCAAGGCGCGGGTGCGGCGCAGAATGGCTTTGATGCGCGCCAGCAGCTCGCGGGCGACAAAGGGTTTGATCAGATAATCATCCGCACCCATCTCCAGGCCAAGAATACGGTCGGTATCCTCGCTGCGCGCGGTGAGCATCAGAATCGGCAAGTTTCGCTGGGGATCGCTGCGCAGCTGACGGCACAGTGTCAGGCCATCATCGCCTGGCATCATGATATCGAGCACCACCAGGTCGATAGCATTCGCCGATAACATCGCGCGCATCTCCCGTCCATTGGCAGCGCCCGTCGCACGATAGCCGGACTTGATGAGGTAATCGGTAATCAGTTCACGGATATCCCGGTCATCATCGACGACCAGAATGTGATCAATGTGCTCCAAAACAACCTCCTGTTTTCAAACTACGCAAAAAAGACCGGCATCATGGATACCGGCCCTGAAAAATCATTGTTACAGCGCAGCGGCATCGATCACCGCTTTGACAAAGTCCTGCGGATCTTCCGCTGGTGGATTATGTCCGATGTTGCCGGTGAACGTCCGATGCTCATATTTGCCGCTGAATTTGGCGCGATACGCCTGCGGTGCCGGATGTGGCGCACCGTTGTTGTCTCCTTCAATGGTAATCGTTGGCACGCTAATCACCGGCAAGGAGGCTAACTTTTTCTCATAAGCATCATACTTTTGCTCGCCTTTTTCCAGGCCAAGGCGCCAGCGGTAGTTGCTGAGGGTCACCGCTACCTGATCGGGATTATCCAGCGCTTTAGCACTCACGTTGAAGGTGGCATCACTGAATTTCCAGCTCGGTGAGGCTTGTTGCCAAATCAGTTTGGCAAAATCATGGGTGTTCTTCGCATAGCCTTGCGCGCCGCGTTCAGTGGCGAAATAGAACTGATACCACCACTGCAATTCCGCCTGCGGCGGTAAAGCTTTCCTGCCAACGTCCTGGCTGCTGATCAGATAACCGCTCACCGAGACCAATGCTTTCACGCGTTCAGGCCAGAGTGCCGCCACAATATCTGCCGTGCGTGCGCCCCAGTCGAAGCCGCCAAACACCGCCTGTTTGATGCCCAGCGCATCCATCAATGCCACCGTGTCGGCAGCCAGTGCCGAAGGCTGGCCATTGCGCGGGGTTTTATCGGAGAGGAAATGCGTAGTGCCGTATCCGCGCAGATAAGGCACGATGACGCGATAACCCTTAGCCGCCAGTTGTGGCGCGACGCTGGCATAGCTTTGGATGTCATACGGCCAGCCATGCAGCAGAATCACGGCCTGCCCATCGCGTGGACCGATATCGACATAACCAACGTTTAGCACGCCTGCTTTCACCTGATGAATAGTATTAAAAGCGGCAGCGTAATCCGTTTCCGTTGAGGTGGCGGCAAAGGCAGAGGTCGTTGCGGTTAACACCAGTGCGGCCAGCAGCGATTGGCGGAAGATTTTTTTCATAATGTTTTCCTCAAATAATCAATGATGTGCAGCTTGCGCAGGCACGATGAAGTGAATGGTTTTGCTATCGATAGGTTTATGCGTGGGATCGGCGAGAATAATCGTCACCTTGTGTGGCCCAGCGGGCAGTCCAACCAAAATGATCGGTTCGCCGCTGGTATCCGCCCAGTGCCACGGGTTGCTATCAACGATCACGTGGATATGGCCGATGCGTGGTGTCACCTTAAGCGCTTCGGGACCGAAAACCGGCTCAATACGCAGGTTTTCAGCACGATATTGGATGAACACCGCGCCCTTGCGCAGCGGGCCCGCTAACGGCGCATCTACGACCAATTTCGCCGGAGGCTGTGGATTATCGAGTGGTGCCACGGCGGCGGCGCCCAGCACATCTGCGGCGCCGAGGCCGTTGAGTTTTTCGGCCCAGGCACAGGTCGCCGAAGCGGCCATCAGGAAAGATGAAATCAGGAGTCGGGTTAACATCGGGTTATCTCTACGCAGTTGTTAAGTGCGTACAGAAGAACACGGCAATGTACGTGGGATATGTTCAGAACGGCGGGTTGTGCAACGCGGTGTATGCGTGCAGCAGACAGATACACTGCGATACAAAACGACGAGAAAATCTCGCTATCAGAGAGGGAAAGTCAGGGCAAATTGCGGTGTTTAGCGCAGGTGAGTGAGAAAGCCTGCTCTCGCCCACATCATCTAAAACCTTCGGTGATATCCATTAACCACACGCCAAAACGTTTTAACCTGGCTAGAGTTTTCTCCAGAACAACAGCATAACGTGGGCGCGCCACCGGTTCGCTGCACGGCACACCTTTCTCATTCAATACTTGCCAGGCTGCCAGCCTTACTTTGTAGACCACATCATTTTTCAACAGATATTGCAGCGCTTCGATGCAGAGATCGCTTTTCTGTTCTTTCAAGAAAGCTATTAACTTCAGTCGCTTATTAAAATCTGTTTTATCCTTCATGAGGATGTCGATTTCTTCTGGTTGCACTCCATCCCCTTAATTGAATCAACGGTATCCAATAGCCACCAAATGCACTTTCAAGCCAGCGCCTTAAAGGGCATCAACCGAGCCGAAGACAACGTCTACAGACTACCGCTAGCGGGCCAGCAGCGAAACAATGGTCTGACTAGGCACTATACGCACGCCTGGCGCATTATTCAGGTTTTGCAGGGTGGTACTGGTCATGCGCGTGGCGGGGGCACCTTGCAATAGCACGGTGGTACAGCCGGTGAGATGGCGCGATGGCCCCATGATCACGTTGGAGATTACGCCACCTAACACGCCCGCTTCATCACCCTGTGTTTTCGGCGTGATGGTGGTTAGATTGTGCGCGGGCATTCCTGCAAACAACACGGTGGGCGCCGTCGGCACCGACATCGCGCCGCTGCCAATATTCACAAACGTAACCGGGGGCGGCGTTTTACACACATCTCCGACCGCCTGGTCGATGCCACCACGCTGACAATTAGCAAACATAGCGATTCCTCCGTTAACCCATATGAATTTGTTTGGCGTCCATGCGGGTCAGCGTTTTGCTGCTGATGAAGGTGTTTTTGGCATGCAAACGGGTGAAGTCTTCCGTTTTCACGTCCAGCTGCCCGGCGCGCACCTGTTCACACTGTGCGGTTTTGCGCAGCAGGCGCTGGCTGAACTGGCTGACACTTTCCCAGATGCTTTCACACTGCTTGCCAAAGAAGCGCCCGACGTTGACCCACGCCGAAACAGACTTGCCATGGTATTTCAGCTCGTCAATGTCGCATGTGCCTTGAGCGGCGTTGAGCTTGAACTGCGGGCTGCTCAACTGCAACGTTCCGGCCGAGGAGAGATGCAGATCGCTGTCGCAATGAAGATGAGCAGCTTGTGTCGGGTGGGCGCGCGTGAGCACGGCAAGCAACCATAGCTGTTGTTCGACAGTCATCAACAGCACGATATCGCCGACGTCGGGTGTCAGCAAACAGCTGGCTGCGCGTTGCGTCAGCCAACGGCGGCCCTCTATCGCAACCCAAAACGTGCCGTCAGTCTGGATCGCCACCACCTCACCCTGAGTTTGAGCGGGTGGATGTAACGGTAAAGCAAAAGCGTTGGCTTCATTCATCGTAAAATCTCTCAGTTAGCGGTGCGCTGGCGGTCTTTGACTATTGATCTCGCGCCTGTGATGGTTGTGCGCGTTTGGCACTCCACTCCTCAACCTCATATAACGCTTCATCTTTTTCGATGATGCCGTGTCGCGACGTGAAGTGGCTCTGTTCAAGGCTGGCGCGATGCAGCAGCGTATGCTCAAACGCGCTATCGCTGAATTGCGCCTCATCCAACTGCGCGTAAGAACAATCGGCGTAATTAAGCGTGCAACCGACAAATTGCGCCTGAACGGCATTCGCCCTCTGCAAAATGCCATGCTGCAAATTGCTGTGACTGACATCGCAGCCGGTCAGCGTCGCAGCCGTAAAGTTGGTGTGGGAGAAGTTGCTGTAGCGACAATCACTGCCCGTCAGGTCTGCCGCATTGAACAAGCACTGGCTGGCGTTGCAGTGCGTCAAGGTTGCCTGGTGAAGATCAGCATTCATGAAATTGCATTGCGTCAGTGTTGCGCGATGGAAGTTCACGCCAGCAAGCTGACTGTCGGTAAACTGGCACTGATGGAAAGCGAGTTCGGCGAAATTTTGCAGGCGCAAATCGCAGGCGAAAAAGGTACTCAGCGTTATTTCCGCTTTCGTAAACTGCGTGCTGCGCAGATCGCTGTTCATAAAGGTGATTTGCTCGCACAGCGTTGCGCTGAGTTGTGCGTTGCGCAGCGTGACGTCTGTGAAGGCGCATTGCTTCATGCCGGCCTGATGGAAGTGGCTGTCATTGAGTGAACCGCTGATAAATTGCGTTTGCACCTGCACGCTTTCGGTGAACTGGCTTTCATCCAGCTGGCAACCATTGAACAGGCATTCGGCCAGTTCGCATTGCGTGAACAGCGCGCCGGTCATCATGCATTGATTAAAAAACGTCTGCTGCATCGACAAGCCGCTAAAATCGCTGCCGCGTAAGTTGCATTCACTAAACTGGGTTTCATGCAGGTTGCAGCCGCTAAAGCGCGCGCCGGTCAAATCCACCCCGACAAAGCAGCCGCCGGCCAGGTCCAGACCGCTAAAATCATGATGATTCAGCGTGACATCCTCAATGATCTCGCCGCGTTTGATGGCGCGTTGCACCTCGTCTGGCGTCTTCATAACGGCTGTTCCTGTTCACGCTGCGGCACAATTTTCATTTCATTGGTCCAGGCGTCATCAAAACGGGTATCCCCATCGAGCAGCGTCATTGCAAGGTCAGCGCGAAACAGATTGCAGCCGCGCAAATCGCAACCCAGCAGGAGCGCTTTGGAGAGAAACGCCCCGCTGAAATTGCTGTCCTGCAGCTGAGCCTGATTAAAACGGGTGCGCACAAACTGACATTCGCTGGCCTGCATTTGCCGCATATCCGCCTGTGTGCAATCAGCTTCACTGAGGTCGCTGTTCACCAGCGTTGCCTGGATAAAATGCGCATGCGGCAGTTCTGTCTCTCGTAAATTGCACTGTGTCAGTGTGGCGCAGCGGAAATCCGCGCGCGGCAGCCGGGTGCCAGAGACAAATAAACAGGTCTGCAGTGTTGCGCTGTGAAAGTCGATTTCAGGTGCCTGGCAATCGACCCAGCCTACCGCCGTCAACGAGGCCTTGCGGAAACAGAGTGCGAACAGGTTGCTTTGCACAAAGTAAATCTGCCTGAGTATCGCTGCGCTGAAATCCAGCGCCTGCAGGGTCAGTTCCGTGAAATGGCAGGATTCGAGTGTGGCGTGTTGAAAGCGGCAGTGCGCGAAGCTGACATTGTTAAACATCACGTCGATGATGTGGGTGCTATCCAAAATGCAGTGCTCCATCACCCACTCGCTGCATTCAATCTGCGTGAAGATCGAACCGGTAAAATCGCTGTGATGACACTGCGCCAGCGCCAGCGCGGTATGGTCGAAGGCGCATTCGGTGGCTGAGCAGGCGTTTAGTTCTGCGCGCGTCAGGATCGCGTTACTGAAAATGCAACCATCGAGTTGGCAATGTGAAAAATCGACGTTTTCCAGCAGCGCGCCAGTGAAATCCGTGCCGCGCAAATCGAGATGTGAAAGGTCTGCACCGGTCAAATCCATCTGGCGGCAATCGCCCTGACGTGCCTGTACCGACTGGCGCGCCAGGGCGGATTGTGCCGGTGTCATACGCTGCGGCGCTGATAAATGGTGTGCGGTAAAACGGTAGTTGTCCAGCATCGCCTGCTGGCTAAACGCGCGCTGTTTGTCGCTGGAGTGCAGGTAGTCAGCATCATGCGCAAAGTTGGCTTGCTGTGTACGATAATGCTCGATAGCGGGGGAAGAGGGCGCAAACGCGGCATCGGTATCCTGCTGATGCTGCGCATCTTCATATTGATTGATCAGCTGCTGTGCCTTGCTCTCTTGCATGGCGAGATAGGCATGAAGATCTTCCATGGGTATCGGCGCAGGACGCTGCTGTTCCGGCACTCTGTCGTCAATATTGATACCGTTGGCAGCAAATTCCTGGCGCTGCTGCTCTCGCTGAATGCGTTGCCAGCTGTTGAGGTTCTCTTCAACCGGACTCAGCGGCGGCAGAGTCTGATCATCTTCAATCACGCTGCCAGCGGGCAACAATTCGCTGTCGCGCAAGGCAAGCAACACAGAGCGCTCGGGATCGTTACGCTGCTGCACTAACTGCTGGTAGTACTCTGCGTTGCGCGGCTGAGTAATGGGTTCCAGCGCGGCCAGTAAGGTATCGACGTCGGCTGCATCATCTTCCTGGATTGGGGCGCACCCTTGCCACATCATGATGATGCGCTCGCAATGCGGGAAGAAATGCAGCGTAGTGGCACGCAGAGCGATCTCTTCAAACACCTCACCGGCGGCAGTGAGACGCGTGATAAAACAGCGGCCTTGCCAGAGCGGTAACACGCCTTGCTGCTGTGGCTGCAGCGGATGCATATTTTCAATATGCCAGGTCGCGCCGGGCGGCAAGGCATCGCGATCCGGCCACCATTGATCGATCTGCGCCTGGTTAAAGACACGCCAGTCAGTATCGCGCGCAAAACCGGGATACTCGAATTTCATCCAGCGATCATCAAATTCTTTGCCGAGCAGGGCGAAACGGCGAGGGGAGGTGAAGGGCACCGCGTTGAAACTGGCGGGATGCGGATGTTGATGGCGGTGTGTGATGGGGTGCTCGTGGGCTTCCACCTGCGGCAGCGACATGCCGACTGGATTTTCCGCCTCAGCGGCACCGCCAAAAGCGTGCGGCCAGTCGAGCGGGATGCGCTGAAAAGGCTGCGGCTGACCCGGCACATCGTCCTGCCAGTCGCGCTCTCCTGATACCTGCAGCGTTTTGGCGATGTCACCCACCTGGATGCGCACCTGACATTGCACGGGTGAACTGACGGGCGCAAACGCATAGCCACTCGCGAGGAACTCAGGATGCTGCTTGGGCAACCCCAGATCCAATACGCCATCTGGCGATTGTAGCTCGGTGGCCGCCAGTTCCCACAGAGCTTGCTCGGTGAGCAGTCGTGGCAGCGCTCCCATATCGATCATAGCCATCAGCGTGACGCCCAGCTGGTGCTGTTGCTGCCAGCGGTATGGACGGGTAATCAGGCTGATGCGTTGGGGTTTGATGATTTTCATGATCGGGCTCAGGCCGCTCCCCCGGAACTGCCTGAGCCCGAACTTGATGAACTGGCGACCGATTCACGCGCAGTGGAAAAACTGTCGGTTGATGAACGGGCTGAAGCGGTGCTGGGCGGTGCAGGAGCCGGGCGCGTCGGCATTGGCGGTACCTCTTCCAGTGGTGTGCCTTCCTCACGCGCGGGTGTTCTGCTCTTTTTACCCAGCGACATTTTGTCTTTTAGTTTCTGCAATTGGTTTTGCAGCGCCCCATCCGCCGTGGCGCCCACGCCGCCCCCTCCACCGTTCAGGATAGAGATCAGCGACGCGAAAACGAGCTGATAGTTAACGGTCTTAATTTCATTGTTGTTTTTCTTGAATTCAGAATGGTTGCGCGTGTGTTTTATCTGGCCATACTCCATCACGAACCCTTTGGCGCTGAACTCGGTGGCGGTGATCACGCCATTGACGCCGTTGATGGTCAACACGATGCCGTTAGTGGTGAAGTTCGCCCCCGTCACCGTGTAAAACGTCCCCCTCACGGCCTGCTTTTGCGTGGGGGCGGAGGTGCTCAGAGTATCCGCGCTCTGAATGTAGACCTGGCCTGGCGACCAGACCTTAATGGCATCCTCACCGGTTTGCTCTGAGAAAATTTTCACCGCACCTTTTGCCGAAAGGTTCATTTTGTTGGCGGAATGCAGGTCAACGGACTGATCGCCTTCGGTGTCGTCAAACGACAGGAAATGACCATCATTGACGTCCTGGCTACCGATGGTGCGGGTCCAGAAGCCGCTTTTGGCGTAATTCCATTCGCTGGCACTTTCTGCAACCACTTGATCGCCATCGGAGATGTCGCTGGTGCTACTCTCCGTGATGCTGCTTTCGGAGACTGGCTGGGTTTGCAGATCGTTGTAGACGCGTCCCACCACTACCGGCATGTGCGGGTCGCCGTTGATGAAATCCACCACCACTTCTTCACCCACGCGTGGGATCTGATATGCCCCGTACTGGCTACCTGCCCATGCACTGGAAACGCGCAGCCAGCAGGAGTGGAGTTGGGTTTCATCCGCGGCTTTAAACCACAAAAACTTCACTCGCACGCGACCGTGCGTGTCGGTGGAGATATGTTCCCCATCGCCTTTCGTGGCATCATCGGCTTTGATCACCATTGCAGTTTGAGGGCCGGAAGTGCGCGGCCAGGGCGTGACGCGCGCAGGTCGCCACGTCACCGTTGCCGGCACGACGCTAAAGCTAAAACGGTGAAGGGTACGGTCCTCATCGTTGCTGGCGTAACTGTTCTCTTCCAGGTGATAGTCCACAGCGGTGATCAGAAACGACTGGCCTTCATCTTCGGCACGCGGCGCCATGCAGAGTGTGAAGGTGTAACCCGGTGCCAGACCAAAAGCATCGCCAACGCCGGTTATCTGTTTTTGTCCTGCGCTGTGTTCCTGCTGACGGATCTGTGCGTAGTGGCTGCCATCGCCCTGAATGGGATAACGCCCCGGCCATTCGACGAATTTATTCGTCTCAGGTGCGCCGGACTGGCTGACCTGTTTGGTGGCGGATAAGTCGGCATTGGATTGCAAATAGTTGTAATCATCATGACTGTGCAAACTGGCGGATACCGATGCGGAGGCTTGCCAGCTGTTAATCGCTTCGGTGTTAACGTACCCGCCTGCACCGGTTTGATGGAATTCGATGGTGTCATAATGTGTAAAGGGCTTGTGCGATTTCGGGTTATTACACAGCACCAGCGTTTCTTGCCCCATCGCATGGCTGAAATAGAAGTAGATGCCCTCGTGCTCCATTAATCGTTTCACGAAGTCATACATGCTTTCCTGATATTGGACGCAATATTCCCAGGAGCGAAATTCGCCTTGTAATTGATTATCAATAATGACGTTATAATCCTGGAAAACTTCAACCAGTATTTCTTCGGAGGTTTTATTTTGCCAAATGCGAAAACCGCGTGTTTGCGTCAGATTCCACAGGTTGGGACGCACGGTGGCGCGGTAGAGATAATAATCTTCCCGATGCGCTTCATGGCCGACAAATTCCATGCACGTAATAATGCCGCTAAGAAATCGTTGCGTGAAGGGATTAGGTCGTAATTCAAGGGTTAATTGTTGTCCCAGTAAATCCTGCAAGCTAATGGCGTTGCTGGTACTGAGCATCTCGACATTGAGCTGATAACAGTCAGAAAGCTGTTCATTTCCGAGGAGTTTTTTGAACAGCAACTCACTGCCTAAGGGCGTGTGGGCAATGACAACACGATCCATACTATTCCTTTATTGCTCAGTTGCTCCAATGCGAAACAGGGATGAAATTCAGTGCGTTAAACGCTCTGATTTCTCTGAAAAGCATTTATATATGGGATGGGGGAATACTAAGTGCGCATTATGAAACTTTTAATGCAGAAGAGAGAGGTGATTAGTGATTAAGACAATTCTGAGGTGTGGGGTGGTACTGAAAAAATCAGGTGCATGGCGGCTATTCCTGTGGATGTCGAGAGATTTTTATCGCAATGCGGACACCATGAGCAAGCCTGACCTGACATTGAAAATTCGGGGTAACGGGGTAGGGTTGTCTTTGAAATACTCACAACTGACCAACGCCAGAATTATGCCCTATTTCTTCGCATGTATCGCCATGATTTATATGACAACAGTGGAGGTTGAATAAAAGTAGCCACTGCAATTCCGCATAACAACGCTATTCCCCCAGAGAATACAGTTTCACTGGACGAAAAAAAGAGCAGGAAGATGAATATCGCAATACAGCAAATAACAACGCTCACTGCGATAACAAAACGTCGTGATAGATCCTGAATGGCATTACCTAAAGTGCCGCCATAGCTTTCAAGGTTGTTCTTTACCTTGCGAATGTCAGATTGACTAAAACCCGACTGTAATAGCTTCTCTTCATTGACTAGCATAAATAGTAACCCTTAACACTCTGTACATAAGTCAGATATATCAGAGTCTGTCATTTTTTCGACCCAATGCCTACCCAACCTTCTTCGACAACAGTTGGTCTGGTGAGTTAACGGTGTTTGGCGAGAAAGGGCACTACTCTGAGAATGTTATTTTGGATTGTTACAACGGTTATTTCGATTATACCGGCCCATTCGAGAATGAACCCTGACGCAAAGAGCAGACATGACGTTTCAGGTCGTGAAGCCTGATTGTATTGCGACGATGGGAAGTTGACGCAGTTTCACATGACGTTAGCCGAAAGGGACTTTCCCGCCAGGTGTGCCTAAAAAACATGGTGAATGCACATTGCTTAGCCATTAATCCGTCGTGGCTGCCTTCCGCAAGGAAGTGCAGATCACCCACCACGATGTGACGTGAATCTCCGTTATCGATTTCTAAAGTCGAATCAGGATGTCAGCACCCTGCTTAATGTAGTTACAACTAATCAAAATGTAGTATTCAATGCGCTCACCCTTACACCCTATTTTAAATTTACAAGTGTCAGATTGTTAAAGTTCTTAAAGCTGAGCGAGTTCAGGGATAAAAATAAAAAATTGAAACAAAAAAACGATGATTACCCCGCTATACCTTTCTCTATAGGCCATAAAAAACCTCTTATATCTGTAGCTACATTTCACGTGGCAGCTTGTATGTAATTACATAAACCACCCTTTTAAAAAGGTTATTGGTAAAAAGAAATATTTTTATATTTTATCCATAAAAATCATATGCTTTTGTTGTTTTATTGAGTTGTTGTCGCATGCTAAAATAAATGGTTGACATTTATTTACACGGGATAATACGATAAGTGAAACTTATGATTCATTAGAATTTCTTTTTGGGCTCGATTAAAGCCTGTATTTGCAATGTAAAGCATGTCGTATCGATAGCCGGGCAAATTAGCTTTTGCCTTCCTTGTAATTGAACAATTACTGGATAACGACTCGATTATGACAAAGTCCTATATACATACACCTGCTGTACATGTCCTGACGCGCTCAGATTTATCTGATATTGAACTGCCGCCGTCAGAAGTTATTCAATTAGTCGAAGATGCGTATAGAGCATACGCAGATGGCCGCTCACGTTGCCCGACGAAATTAATGATGCCGTTGCCTGATGCATCGCGGGATTCCGTTTCCTATTCAATGCTGGGATATGACGGTGCGCTGGAGCAATTAGGCTTTAAAACGTCATACAGGCAGGGCAATGATAGTGCGGAGAAATATTACACGACTATCAGCCTGTACGATGATGCCACTGGGCTTCCCTTTGCCTGGATGGATTGTCAGAAGGTCGGCGCATCGCGCACACCTGCTACCAGCGCCATCATTGCCAGGCATTGCGCCAGCCAATCTGCGCGCTCGGTCCTGATGCTGGGTACGGGTGCACAGGGCATAAACACGCTGCCTTACTTGCTTAGCGCCCTGCCAGGTTTGGAAACGCTTCGCTTTCATGGCACGCATCCAGAGGGTATTGCAGCAACCTATGCTGCTTTTGATCGGCATTTTCCGTCGCGTTCCCTCGAGCTGGTTGAGGATGTGCAGAAGGCTGTCGCTGAGGCGGATATTGTTATCGCTGCATCAGGTCGCGCTGCTCACCCGAAAATCCAGACTGGCTGGATGAAACCCGGTGGCTTACTGATCTCCGTTGCCAGCAAAGGGGTAGAAGCGGGTGCGCTCGGGCAAGCAGATTACGCCATTGCCACCAACCAGGGGCAAATGGGTGTCACAGGTTCACGCTTAGCCGGTACCAATGGTGAGGTCAGAATCGACGCCGAGCTTCCCGATATCGTGGTGGGGCGCAAAGCGGGACGTCATTCTGAACAGGACCGCGTCTTTGCTTTTAGCAGTGGAATGATCATCACCGACATCCCGGTTGCTCATGCATTAGCCACCCGAGCCATCGCCGCTGGGCGAGGCACCCGTGTGGAGTTGTGGAAATGATGACGAGCACTCTTCCCGCGCTGGAGCGTCCGTGGGCAACCGCCGTACGCTCGAACAGCGAATTCCTGCTGCAAATCCAGCGTGCAATGCCAGGTCCCTGCCACCTGATCCATCCTTCCACCTTTGCTCACAATTACCGTGCGTTTCAGCAGGAGCTTTCACGGCGGCAGGTTCAGGGCAAAGTCTATTACGGCAAAAAGGCCAATAAAGCCTCGGCCTGGTTACGTGAAATCGCGCTGCTGGAGGGGGCGGTGGATGTCGCGAGCGTACCGGAGTTTGTGCATGCGCTGGCTAACGGTATCCGAGGCGACATGATCGGGGTGACCGGTGCGGCCAAAAGCGACGAGCTGATCTGGCTGGCGGCTCAACATGGCGCAACATTGGCGATTGACGCGCTTGACGAACTGGAGCGCGCTATCACGCTGACCCGAAAAACGGCTGCTTTGCGCATTCTGCTCCGCGTGCAGCCAGAGAACAGCATTAGCCGCTTTGGTTTTAATTCTGAAGATCTTAAAGCGGCATTGCACCGCTGCCATCAGGTGCGAAAACAAATCGTCATGGAGGGTTTTTCTTTCCATCTTGATGGCTATGCCGTTGAGCCGCGCGCGCAGTTCGCCTTCCGGCTGCTTGAGCAGGTCAAACAAGCGCGAGAAGCAGGTTTTCCCTGCTCGTCACTCTCGATTGGTGGCGGTTTCGCCTGTCGCTATGTCAGCGAAGAAGACTGGGCGCGTTTTAATGCCGAACTTCATCCTGGCCAGTTCCATGCGGAGAAAAAATTCGAACGCTTTTACCCCTATTTCCAGGGCCCGACGGGGGCATCCATGCTGGGCGCGATTCTTGATAGCACCCAAGGGGCTGGCTCACTTGCCGAGGCACTCAGGCAGGCTGACGTAGCGCTGTACCTTGAGCCGGGTCGGGCGCTGCTTGATGGCGCAGGTTTAAGTCTGTTCCCTGTGCAGGGATACAAGCGCATTGCCGAATACGGCATGGTCACCGTGGCAGGGCTGAGCATGAGCCTGTCTGAACAGTGGAAAAACAGCGAGTTCTTGCCCGATCCCGTGCTGGTTCAGATGGGCGATTCCCGTCCACAAGTCCCTGTTATGGCGGCAATTGGCGGCGCCAGTTGCATGGAATATGACGTGCTCACCTGGCGCAAAATCCGTTTCCCCACACAACCGCGTTATGGCGACCTTATCGCTTACCCCAATACCGCCGGCTACCAGATGGATAAAAACGAGAGCGAATTCCATCAACTGGCTCTGCCACCAAAGCTTGTCATCACTGAAGAAAACGGAAAGTTAATCTGGAGAAGAGATCAATGACGTCATCCTCAACGATTAAAACACGCTGCTCAGAACTGATTGGCCACACTCCGCTGTTTGAACTGGCCCGCATCGGGAACGGCAGTCGTCTTCTGCTAAAGCTGGAGCAGTTTAATCCCACCGGTTCCTGCAAAGTCCGGATGGCGCGTGAGATGGTCCTCGCGGCTGAACGTGATGGCAAATTAAAACCCGGCGGCAGCATCGTGGAGCCGACCTCAGGTAATACCGGTTCCGGGCTGGCTTTGGTGGCCATCGAGCGAGGTTATCAGTTCACCGCGGTGGTTGATCACCATGCGTCTCCTGACAAACTGCGCGCGATGAAGGCGATGGGTGTTCAATTGGTTTTCGCCGAACCTAACGGAGACGGACCCAGCACGGTGGAACGTCGTCGGATCGCCGCTGAAATCGCTGAATCGACAGGCGCATTTTGGCCCGATCAGCATTACAACCCGAACAACAACCGGGGCTATGACGGACTCGCTGCGGAGCTGGCAGACGATCTCAAGGGGGAACTGCATTACTTCATCGGCGCTGTGGGCACCGGTGGGACGTTATGTGGCACGGTGAAAGCGTTGCGCCAACGCGGCGTGGATGTCACCAGCATCGGCGTAGAGCCAGTGGGCTCTATCATCTTCGGTGGCCCGGCCGGACAATACCATCAGACCGGGGCAGGCGCGCCAGGCGGCTTTACAGTGGGGCCAAATGTTGACATGCGTTACATCGACGAAGGCCTAAATATCACTGACGTCGATGCTTTTACGGCGTCTCGCGTGGTGGCTCGCCGAACCGGGATCCTGACGGGTGGAACGGCGGGAGCGGCGATCCACGTGGCTTTGAAGCGTCTGCCGTTGGTTGAACCCAATAGCACTATTGTGGTGTTGGTTTGTGATGCCGGTGAGAAATACCTGGAAAGCGTTTACAGCGATGAATGGCTTCAGGCGCGGGGTTTGCTGGATGAGACCGCTCATCAACGTCTGCATCGCCTGTTTAATGCCTATGAGGCTTCGATTGCCTTAGCCACACAAATCCCTCTGGCTGCGGGAGGATAATCACGTGACGGCGACAGCGTTTCCTTCTTACAGGAGTATTTTGGCTTTAGCGGGTCCGATTATCGGTTTGCAACTGGCACAGGTCGCTCTGACCAGCACCGATTTATTAATGATGGGAACGCTGGGCGTGCAGGCAGTCGCCGCGGGCGGGCTCGCCCTGCTGCTTTATAACCAACTGCGCACGATGTGCGTTGGTATGGTGACTGGCGTGGGTAATCAAATCGCAGCCGCAGTAGGGCGCGGTGAAAAACGCAGCGGCAGCCACACGCTGGATCAACAGTCCGTGAGCGAAGTGCAGAGCATTTTACGTGCGGCATTTGCGGTCGCAACCCTCAGTGCAATCGCTGGAGGATTGTTGCTGGTTGGGCTGGGATATGGCCTGCGTTGGCTCCATCAAAGCCCGGCGGTGGTGAACTTAACCCTGCCCATCATGTTCACCCTCGCACCTGGTTTGTTGCCGATGATCTGGCTGAATGTCCTGCGCCAGTTTGCGGTAGGAATGCGTCGCGCGGGTTCGTTGCTGGCCGTTACACTCACCTCTATCGGCATCAATATTCTGCTCAACTGTCTGTTTATCTATGGCTGGTTTGGGCTACCCACGTTCGGTCTGGCGGGCATTGGGCTCGCGACCACGCTGGTACAGCTCTGGACCTTTCTGGTTTACCTGCGCAAAGTGCAGCGTGATGAAAAGCTAAGCGCGTTGCTTACCCTGGAGGGTTGGCGGGCAGAGGGGAGTGAGATCCGCCGCATCGTGCGGATGGGCACACCGATCGCCCTGACTTACGGTTCTGAAGCAGCCATCACCTCCATTGCCACTTTGCTGATGGGCATGTTTGGTCCGGTCATGCTGGCGGCATCCAATATCGTTAATCAGCTCGCTTATATCGTCTATCAGATGAATATCGGTTTATCACAGGGATCCTCCATTCTGGTGAGCCGTGCCGTCGGTCGTCACGAAGGTGACCATATTGCGCCTATCGCTCGCCGCAGTTTTACCCTGAGTTTTGGCGTGATGGGGTTGATTGGCCTGCTTTATCTCTTTATTCCCCAGGCGGTGTTGTGGCCATTCACCCATACGCACAATACCCCTGAACTCAGTGCAACCGCCTCGGTGCTGTTGTGGTTTGCCATCGCACACCAGTTTTTCAAAGGGTCGCAAAATGTTTGCATCGGTCTGCTGCGCGGGTTGGGAAACACGCGCGCGGGGCTGATCAACACGCTGGCGGGTTACTGGGTGGTGGGTATTCCGGTGATGGCACTCTGTGCTTTCACCACGCAGTGGGGGGGATTCGGCGTATGGTTTGGCCTGTGCCTCGGCTTTGCCGTCACCAGCATTTTGCTGTGGCTCTCCTTTCTGCGCGAATTGCGACAACTACAGCATCCTGAAAATCTCACACAGCAAGCACTGAAATAATCTCACTTAACTAAGCCATGGCAGGAAAAAAATGGGAATGAATCGCCGCAGTTTTCTGAAAACTTCAATCGTTGGAATGGCCGTTTTTAGCGTCAATCGTAGCTTTGCCGCGGATGGTAAGCCGATCCAAATCACCGATGAA
The DNA here is from genome assembly GCF_016625195.1 of Erwinia sp. S63. Lineage (GTDB taxonomy): Bacteria > Pseudomonadota > Gammaproteobacteria > Enterobacterales > Enterobacteriaceae > Pantoea. The sequence goes on along the minus strand of NZ_JACVUP010000010.1, from coordinate 116,760 downwards.
CGCAATGTCAGCGTTACGCTGCCGGCTATGCCAAAGAGGATCGCCTCCATCTCGTATCTGGCGGCGGATGTCGCACTGACGCTGGGCATCATGCCTGTAGCGGTCACTTACATGACGCCCGGACGCGAGCCTGAGTTTCTGCTGGGGCTGACTAAAAAAATGACCTCTGTTGGACAGCGCGCGAAACCGAATCTGGAATTATTGTCCCAGGTTCGTCCTGATGTCATCGTCGCCATGCGTCGCTATACCGAAGCGCACGCGGAACAGTTTGCCAAAATAGCGCCATATATTGCTTACAACATGGAGTTGCTAGAGGAGAGTTACCACGAAGTCGCGCAGCTTACTGAGCTGTTTGGCCAGCCGCAACGTGGCACCGAGCTGAATAATGCGTTTCGCGAGGAGATGAAGGACATTCTGGCGAAGGCGCCCAATGGTTCGCATCCCCGCTATCAAATCATGTGGGCGGGGGACACACCTTTCTCATTCCACACTGAAAATACCGCCGCATCGATTGTGAGTGCCCTGGGCGGAAATAACATCGTCGGGCCAATGAGCAAAGGCGGTAGATTTGGCGAAGAGTTGAGTCTGGAAACCATGCTGGAACGCGATCCGGAGGTTATTTTTGTCTATGACAGCGGTCCGGATCGTCCACATGAGAATAACCCAATCTGGCCGATGTTATCGGCCGTTAAAAATAAACGCGTGTTCTACGTAGGCGACCACTGGGTTGAAAGTAATGGGCCGATTGCCCGCAGCGTTGTGCTGCGAGAGGCCGCGCACTATCTCTATCCCAATCACTTCCCCAAAGTTGATGTAAAAAACGAAGCGGGGAAATTTATTCCGGCGAGTATCAGGTCCGCATAATGGCAGGAAGAACCCGTTTACAGGCTCTCCTGATCCTGTGCATCACGCTGGGGGTGATCATGATGGGCGCGGCGTTAGGCAGTAAGGCGCTCGCGCCTTCTGCACTGCTGCATGCGCTGTTTCATCCCGATGGGCACATTGACTCGATATTGGTGTGGCGTATTCGCATTCCGCGAAGTCTTGCCGCGATGCTGGCAGGCTGCGGGTTGGCCTTGTCAGGTTATGTGATGCAAGTGCTGACGCGTAACCCGTTAGCGGCACCGGAGTTGACCGGCGTGACGGCCGGAGCCGTCACGCCTATCGTATTCTGCTTCGTTTATCTGCCCTGGATATCCTCAGTCTATTACCCGTTTGTGGGGTTGGCCGGAGGGCTCGCGGCCGCTTTCGTCACCTTTAGCCTGGCGGGACGTAGCAATGGGCAGTCGTTGCATCTGGCGCTAGGCGGCATAACGGTATCCCTCTTTTTAGGGGCGTTAACCACCTGGATTATCCTTTCCAGTGGTCCACAAGTACCGTCTTTGTTGTTCTGGATTTCCGGCGGATTTCAGGGGCGCTCATGGCCGCAATTATTGTTTATGCTGCCCTGGGTGCTGCTGGCTGTTTGCGGTCTGTTTGCCAGTCATCGCGTGCTGCGGCTCATGGCCATCAGCGATAAAGCGGCTGCAGGGATGGGCGTCAACCTGCGTTTCTGGCAGCCGTTCCTGCTGTTATTGGCGATTCTGCCTGTGGCCGGCATTACACCTGTCGGCGGCCCGCTGGCGTTTGTCGGCCTGGCCGCACCGCATATTGCCCGCCTCCTGAAACCCGCAGAAGCAGGCGGGGAGCTATTACTGACAGCAGCACTCGGGGCTTTGATGGTGACTCTTGCAGATGTCATCGGGCGCACCGTTGCACTGCCGCAAGAGTTGCCTGTGGGTATTCTCACTGCGCTGGTGGGAGGACCGGTGTTTATCTGGCTGGTACAACGTCGGGATTTCTCACTCGGGAGCCACCTATGACCGCAGAGATGCAGCCTCTGGCGCCCAGATTTTCACTCTGGTACGCGTGCACTTTTCTCACCTTGATCCTGCTGGCCTTCGTGCTATCTCTCTTTTTAGGCGTGGCCGATATCAGTGTTCACGACGTGCTGGCCGTGTTGAAGGGGGCGGGCACCCCTGAGGCACGCTCAATTATCATGGATATCCGTTTGCCACGCATTCTTACCGGTATTCTGGCGGGCATGCAGTTGGCGGTTGCGGGATTGCTGCTACAGACCATCACCCGCAATCCCTTAGCCGATCCTTCTATTATGGGAATATCCCAGGGCGCCACGCTCTCGGTCACGCTATTTCTGTTGCTCACCGTCTATATCCACCTAACCGGTTCAACCGCACTGGCAACGTTGCCGCTTGCATGGCTGCCGGCCATTGGCACCCTCGGGGGATTGGTGGCAGGCGTACTCATTTACGGTCTGGCGCTGCGCAACAACCTCGGGCCGATTCGTATCACGCTGTGTGGCATCGCCGTTGGTGCAGTGTTGCACGCGCTGGCTATTGGGTTAATTGCCGGTTGGGGTTCAAACAGACTTGAAGTGTTGATTGAGTGGCTATCCGGCAGCTTGTATGCGCGCAGCTGGGAGCATGTACGTTTCCTGTTGCCCTGGAGCATTGTGGCGCTCGGTGCGCTGCCGTTCATTCACCGTTCGCTGGAAATGTTGCGCTTTGATTCAACGGTGGCGCGCTCATTTGGCTTTTCCTATCAGCGTCAGTTCACGCTGCAGCTATTGCTCTCCTGTGTGCTGGCCGCCAGTGCGGTGGGTACGGTTGGACCGATCGTGTTCATCGGACTCGTGGTGCCGCATCTGGCACGTGCGATTGCCGGTCATCATTTCCGACTGATGATCCCGCTCACTCTGGGCCTGGGTGCCATCACCGTGACGTTGGGTGACCTGGTTGGGCGACTGATTGGGCATGAAAACGAGATTCCCATTGGTGTTATCACCGCCGTATTTGGTGCACCGGTTCTTATATTCTTACTGCGTAAAATTGCCTGAGGTTCATCTATGTTGTCGTGTCATGACTTATCTATTCAATATGGCGACCACAGGGCCTTGCAGGGGCTCAATCTGGAGGTGAAACGTGGAGAGATTTGCGCGCTGATTGGGCCCAATGGTTCAGGGAAAAGCACCGCTCTGCATGCCATGGCAGGCTTAACGTCTCCAGCATCCGGCCAGGTTAGGGTAGATGGGCATTCCGTGAACACCCTGCCGCGCCGCCAACTTGCGCGACTGTTGTCGTTTTTACCCCAGCATCCCACAGCCCCGGAAGAGATGACGGTAGAGCAGTTAGTCAGAATGGGGCGATTTACCCATGTGGGACTGTTTCGTCGCTATCAGCCAGAGGATGAGGAAACCATTCGTTGGGCGATTGAAAGCACAGGCCTGACCGCGCTGTCTCATCGCCGTCTGAAAGAAATCTCCGGCGGTGAGCGTCAGCGTGCGTGGATCTCTGCCGCGCTGGCACAGGAAGCGAAAGTGTTGTTGCTGGACGAACCCACCTCATTTTTGGATATCGGTTATCAGGTTGAAGTCCTGGATTTGATATACAAGTTGAGCCGTGAGCGCGATATATCCATCATCATGTCCATTCACGACCTGAACCAGGCCATGTCGATCGCCGATCGCATCGCATTATTGAACCAGGGACGTTTGTGTTTTGATGGTGAGCCAAAAGCGTTAGCCGCTACCGATTTGATAAAACAAGTCTTTCGGGTCAGAGGGCGTTTTGTTCCCTTACCTGGCGATGTTGCGCCTCATTTTGATGTGGAGTTATCTCATCGAGCCAGCGCCTCGGCCGAAAACTGCATTTATATCCCGTAAATAAAAGGGGCCATTTGCCCCTTATACGCTTGCGTGGTGTCACTCACACTGATGACAACCTGCACATTTCCCTGCTCTGCCTTGCTGCATAGACGGCGGGTTGTGCGCAGTGGTTTTCACCCGCGCACCAAAGATACGCATGCTCCAGAAAATCACCCCGTTCAGAAGGAGTATTGCCGCGATAGTCATGCCTGACTGAACAGGATGTTCACCGAATCTCGCCACCTGGTAGAACAGCGTGGCCAGCGAATAGGCGGTGTTTAACCCCCAGAAAAATGAAAAGCACATCCAGCCCCGTCCTGCTTCGCGCGCGACGGCCCCCATCACAGAGACACAGGGTACGTACAGGAGCACAAAGATCAGATAGCTATAGGCAGCGATGCCACTGCCAAACTTATCCGCCATGGCTCCCATCTGTCCGCGGGTCATCTCACCGTCGCCTTTGCTCGCCTCAATCGGATTCGCCAGCGCGGAGAGCGTGAACGTTTCGACCAGACCCCGCCAGGTCTCAACCACAGAACTTTTCAGTTCCTCAACCAGGTTAAATTCCGCTGGGTCGAATGCATTGCTTTGCATCTCTTCACCGGTGTAAAGGCTGTTCAGCGTGCCGATGACCACTTCCTTAGCCATGATGCCGGTCACCAGTCCCACCGTCGCCTGCCAGTTATCGTTACTCACCCCGATAGGCGCGAGCAGCGGTGTGATCACCTTACTCGAAGCGGCAAGCGCCGAATCGTTGATATTACTGACAGGGGTGCCTTTGAAATCAAAACCTGACAGCAGGCCGATCACCATGCTGACAACAATGATGACTCTACCCGCGCGGATAACGAACATTTTGAGTCTCTGCCACGTCTGGATCAGCAGGCTTTTAACATGGGGTTTGTGATAGACCGGCAGTTCCATCACGAACGGGGTTGCCTCGCCCTTTAACAAGGTATGTTTCATGATCAGGCCCGTCAGAATCGCCACCACAATACCGAGCACATAAAGGGAGAAAATAAGGCTAGCACTATGCGCATCAAAGAACGCTGCGGCAAAAACGGCAAAGATCGCCAGACGCGCACCGCATGACATAAAGGGCGCAATTAAAATTGTCAGCAGACGTTCACGAGGCGCATCAAGCGTACGCGCGCCCATCACTGAAGGCACATTGCAGCCGAACCCGACAATCAATGGAACAAAGGACTTGCCCGGTAAACCCAACGATTGCATCAAACGATCCATCACAAACGCCGCGCGTGCCATGTAACCCGAATCTTCCAGGAATGAAAGGAACAGATACATCAGCCCTATTTGCGGAATGATGGGGAGCACCGTATTAATGCCCGCGCCAATACCTTGCGCGAGAAAGACGGTAAGCCATATCGGGAAATGAAGTGTATAACCTAGCCATTGCGTGCCGTGAATGAAAATCGCCACGGAACCCGCATCAAACACCGGTTGTAGCGCCGCGCCAATGTTGATGGATAACACAAACATCAGATACATCACCGCCAGAAACACCGGAACGCCTGACCAGCGGTTAAGGGCGATCTTGTCCAGCATTTCGGTCAGCCGATTGGGCTTCGACCGCTGAATGTTACTGACACGCGAACATATCTGACCGATAGCAAAATAACGAACATCTGCGAGGGTTAACGCAGGATCGCCACCTAGCTTTTCTATGGCTTTAGGAATCAGTAAGGCGGCGTCCTGGCAGATTTCACGGCTATAGATGTCTCCCTCCAGCATCTGAACGGCAAGCCAGAGCTTCTTCTGGGGAGAGAAATGGGTGGGTACAGTTGCGCTGAGTTTCTTGATCTCGCTGAGAATCGCCTGCGGATAATCGATGATGGTGCGCTGCGGGCCAGGCTGGTGTTGATCAATCGCGCTCTTCAGTTGTGATATGCCTTGCCCTTTGCTGGATGTCATTGGGATAACCGGACATCCCAGTTGCAAGGAGAGCGCGGCAATATCGATGTTAATCGCCTGACTTTCAGCAATATCGGTCATGTTCAGCGCCACGATACAGGGAACGCCTAACGCCAGAATTTGCAGGGTGAGATAGAGATTACTTTCCAGGTTGGAAGCATCCACCACATTCACCACAAGGTCAGCGCTGTTTTCTAACAGATACTGACAGGCGATGCGCTCATCAATTGAGGTCTCTGCCGAAATCGTGGTTAATGATCGGGTACCCGGCAGATCCACCAGGCGAATATCTGACTCTGCAGTAAAAAATTGTCCCTCTTTGCGCTCAACGGTCACGCCGGCCCAGTTTCCGACGCGCTGCCTTGCACCAGTGAGTTGATTGAAAAGCGTGGTTTTGCCGGTATTCGGGTTGCCTACCAGCCCAATGGTGAGATTTTTCATACGGAGACGTTTTCGAGATTGATATTGGCAAGATCAGTTTGTCGCACGGCAAAACTCACCCGGCGGATTCTGATCTGAATGGGATCGCCCAAGGGGGCAACGCGCACAACTTCAAGGGTTGAACCGGGAAGCAGGCCAATAGCCAGCAGTTTCTGGCGCCAGGCGGGGTTGATATGACTTTTGAAGCCCATGATTCGATAAGTGTGTTGAGGTCTGACGTGCATACTGTTATCCGTCGGGAAGGTTCATCTACGCCGCACTATACAAATGATAAGTATTCTCAACTTTGATCTGGGTTAGGTCTGGATGGGTCAGTTGGGCTGGTATTGTAACGAGAGTTAAACGTAAGGTTATCTTCACCTCTGATGTGATCGCCGCTGCTCTTTTTTACTCATGGTCTCTGCTCAGGAAACCGAATAGCCATCCCTTGCTGGATGGCTATTTATCAACTTAATACTCTTTCCCCAACCGTGCCCAATAAACACCCTGGTAAGGCATATCGAGAAACTCCTCAAAAATCTGTCGCATCGTGGATTCCGGGTCTGTATCCCTGAACGTTTGCGGATAGAAAATCTTAGCAAAGACCTCAACCGCCACGACGTGCAGTGGGCTGATATAGAAGTTATGCCACAGGCTCCAGGCATTGCCGTGTTTGATCGCGCGCATCTGCGAGAGTAAAGGTTCTGCTAACAGAAGTTTCCTCAGCGATGCCTCTGCTTGTTCGGTATTCACCTGCGGCCCCAGATGGATACCGCGGCTATCCTCCGCTGATGAGGTGCCGGTGGTGATGTAAATATCCGGATCGGCGCTGATCACCGCCTCAGGGTTCATCTGCCCGTACACCTGTTTAATGTAGGGAGTGGCGATGTTATTGCCGCCGCTGAAGGCCATCAAATCAGCCAAACTGCCGTGCGCGACGGTAATACAGCACTCCTCTTTCTTGCCTAGATGCAATTGGATCATCACTTTCGGTTTAGTGTTGTGTAACTGTTCTATCTTGTCAGCAACGGCTTGCAGATGGTGCTGATAGAAAGCGATGAAGCGCGCGGTCTTTTGCGGGCTGTTAAACACCGCCCCCAGTATTTTCAGGCTTGGCACCGAGTTCTTCAGTTGGTCAACGCGGAAATCGACATAGAGATAGGGAATCTTCGCCAGCTCAAGCTGCCTTTCCAGCTCGCTTCGACCGGGCTGCTGGCGTGCGTAGTGAGGCAAGATGGCCAGATCTGGCTTTAGCGCGAGGATCTTTTCTACGTTGGATTGAGCAAAGCTGATGGCGCCTGTGGTCGGCACCCTGTTTAAAGCCGGATATTTAGCCGTGAAAGCTTGCCAGCTTTGCGGATCATAAAACTTCATGTCAGTGGGCCAGCCTGCGATACGCGCGGAGGGATCGCCTTCATACACCAGCGCCAGGCTAAACAGCAGCCGACTCTCGCCGAAGAAAACGTGCTGTGGATTATCGGGCACCTCAACCTGTCGCCCATAGATATCGGTGACTTCTCTGGCCTGCACTTTTGTCACCGTGAGCAGAAGCGACAGGAGAGTGAACAGCAACAGTTGCGATGTGAGTTTTTTCATAAGTGATTAATTTGCTGAGATGAAATACGGCAGACGAAGGCCCATCTGCCGTCACGTCATTAAAATTCGAAGGAAGAAGAAAGGACAAAGGTTCTCGCCATGCCAACCGCCAGTTGGCCACTGCCCGCCGCGCTCCAGTAGCGCTTGTCAGTCACGTTATTCACGGTGAATCTGAAAGTCGCATCAGTATTGGCCACGCGCGTTTTGTAGCTGGCGCCCAGGTTATAGACCGTATAACTGCTCACATACGCCTGGTTCAGGCTGTTCACAGGACGTTTGCCGACATAAGACGCGCCAGCGTTGACTGCAACGCCGGGAAGTAAATCGAGCTTGTGGTTGATAAAGAAGTTAGCGGCTTTTTCCGGGGTATTCTCCGGGGCTTTGCCGACCAGCGCGCTATTGGTCGAGCTTGTCACCTCCGCGTCCAGCAGCATCAGTGACGTGGTGATGGAGGTGTTAGCCGTCAAATCACCCTGCAGTGAGAACTCCCCGCCGCGATAACGCGCTTCACCATTGATCGAGTAAATATCGTCATCACCGGTGCTGGCTGAAGGCTGTGTCAGTTCAAAGTAGGCTGCCGTGGCAAACAAGCCATCCGTCAAACGCGTGCGCACGCCAATCTCTTTCTGTTTACTCACCACCGCTTTTAAGGATTCCCCCGCATTGGCTGCAGAGGAGGGCGCCGTGCCAGCTGACTCGAGCCCTTCGACGTAGCTGGCATAGAGGCTGACATCAGGTGTGACTTTATAAACCACGCTCACCGCTGGGGTTAGCGCTTTGACTTTCTCACTGTCGGCGTTGAGTTGCTTACTGGTGTAACGCCCCCAGCGCACTGCGCCGGTGACTTGCCACTGGTCATTCAGGGTAATCCAGTCCTGCAGGAACAGGCCGCCATCGCGCACCGTTTGTTCATTGAAGCTACGGTCGCGCAAGGTGTTTTTAGATCCAGTCGGTGAGCGCACCAGTGACGTCACCGTGACCGGGTCATACATGTTCTGCGCGGCCGAATACATGGTGGTGTAAAAACTTGGCTGGTAGAGGCGGTTCTGACTGCCGCCGACCAGTAACTGATGTTCTACCGAACCGGTTGAGAAGTTGCCTTTGACTTCAGCGCGCACGTTCTGGTTGAGATAGTCCTGCCCCGGCTGGTCTGCACCATAAACCGTACCGTTACCTGTACTGGCATTGTAGCTGTCGAATACCCATAACCAGCGATCGCGTTTGGTGCGTGACTGGCCCAGTGTGATCTTTCCTGACCAGTCATAGTTGAAAGCATACTCAGCTTGCAGCAGATGGGTTTCGGCTTCTGACTTTGTCGCCTTGCCGTTCATCGACAGTAATTTTTTCGGGTCAGGAATGTTTGGCATGGTGACAATGCCCTTCACCGCTGTGGGTGTCGCAATCGCCGCCTGTTCGGTAATGCGCGCTTTCACCTTTTCATAATCGTATTTGAGCAGCAGCTTGTCATTGACCTGCCAGTCGAGCGCCGCGCTGAAGAAGCGCTTATTACCGTGATCGCCCTCGATGGGCAGATGAATATTATTACTCATGGCGTTGATGCGAACGCCGAAGTTCTTCTCATCACCAAATCTGTCAGCAAGATCGACGTGTGCCAGTGATGATCCATTATCATCAGTGGAAAACGTCACCGCTCTGACCGGGGTACTTCCGGCGCGTTTTGTCACCATGTTGACAACGCCGCCAGGGGAGACAAAGCCGTAATACAGTGCGGAAGCGCCTTTTAATACCTCAAAACGCTCTTTATCTTCCATGGGAACAGGCAGGTTGTTATCGAACGGCAGTACGCCGTTAAACATATAGCTGGCGCGGTTATCGAGGTTAATGCCTCGAATCGATAGCTGATCGTAAGCTACGCCACTTTGCTGCTGACGGACTACGCCGGCCACGTTGCGTAATGCATCGTAAAGTCCCTGGCCTTGCTGCGCTTTGATAATTTCACTGGAAACCACGCTGACAGAATTCGGGACATCCAGCATATCGCGTCCCTGATATACACCAACGTCGGCATAGGTTGGGGCAAAACCACTCTGAGGCGGAGCATCGTTGGCAGCCGCCGTCACTTCAATGGTTCCTTCAGCGACTGGTTTAACACGAGATACTGATTTATCTACATTCGCGCTGACGCTTTGCGCATTATCCGCCGCTGTTTGCGTATTCGTTTCAGCATTTCCTGATGCGCTGAAGGCAATAAAAGGCAGCCCCGCCATGGCTAAAACCAGGCGTTTCTTTTTAATTTTATGGAAACTCATTTTTTCCCCAGTGATGATGTCATTCAGTTAATTCAAAAAATTTTTATCGATTTATTAATTCAATCTATCCCGCCTTTTAGAGTGCCTGATGCCATTGATGACCGGCCAAAAGCGGGTTTCTGAAAGCTTGTTGATAGGAATGATTCTCATTCCAACATGAAGGCCTGTAGTAGTAAACAACACGGCAAAAAAGCGCAGAGGCGGATGGCAGGATTGAGATTTGTTGTTGGTTTTTGATTTTTGTAACTTACTGATCTAAATAAGATAAATTTTCACGCAGAGAGTTTGTGGACATGCCTGAACGGCAAAAATTGACGGACTGTAGTGCCTCAAGAGTTTGACTACTACAGCGTGCTACTACATGATGATTTCCAACAACAAAATGCGAATGACAATCATTACGTATGGTGCTGGATGAACTCTTCAATAAGGTGTTTGCCATCTTCAATCGGCAAGTCGGAGAGGATGTTGGTCTTTTTTTGAGAAACTTCAGCTAATGAGTGCAATGGTTTATACCCCCGATATCGCCCCATCCGATTTGTCCGGATGCAAGCTGGGTGCCTGTGAGCACAGCGGCGATATTGCCGATCAGCTTGCCAGGGAATTTGGCACTTATCACCGTGAAATGCGTTACTCATCCACCGCGTTAGGGCAAGCGGCCGTTTTTGCCTACCTGATGACTGGCAAAATCTCGATGTCACTCATTGAACGCGAAATGACGAGCTTTGAAACGGTGCCCTACCGCAAGCTTCTTAATAGCCTGCCGGTGGTGATTAAGGTTGCCATCTGCAAACCGTTGTTTGCCGATGAGCGCAGCGCCTCCGCATCCGTTTACGTGCACCGTTCAAATCCGCTACCCCATATTTCAATGCAGCAGCTGAGCCAGATTTATACCCGGGGTAATTTACCGGGAGACTACTCATCGTGGCAGCAACTGGAGCAGTATCAGGAAAGCGAAGCGGGCAGCATTTATCCTCTTCGATTACCGGACATTGCGCCGTTGAGCGTTTACCTCAGCCAGCATCATTTTGGCCAGCGTCAGCCAGGCAGCAACGGTGAGTACGTTGGTGATACTGATGCACTGATCAACAAACTTGAGAACACGCCAGCGGCTATCGCCATCGCCGAGGCTGGACGTGAAAACCCGCATATCCGTGCAGTGCCGGTGTCAGATGAGAACGGCAGCCTGTTCGATGCGACGCTGGAAAATATGCAAAGCGGCGATTATCCCCTCACGCGCTATTTGCATCTTTATCTGCCTAAAAATCAGCACGGCTTAATCAACCCGTCGTCGCTCGCATTCGCCGGGTTTGTGCTATCGCCTGCGGGACAGAAAATCATCAACGCGCAGCATCGCTATGCCGCGCTCTCTGACGAAATGGTCGGCTCTCAAACTCTGCTGGTGGCGCACAACTCATGAATACAACACTTACGACTCTGCCGATCATTGGCAATGATGGCATGGACTCACTGGTAACGCCCTGGTGCCACCATTACCAACTGGCGCATCCGGAGATTCAATTCGCCTGTACTATGGAGGGTTCTTCTACGGCCATCATGGCGCTGGCGGCTGATGCCAGCTGGGTTGCACCCATTTCGCGTTCACCCTGGCAGTATGAGCTGGATGCGTTTGTGAAGGTGAAAGGCTATGCGCCGACTTGTATTCACGTTGGTTACACCGGTCATGGACCGCGTGCAAACGCGAAAAGCCCGCCGGCACTCTACGTCAATCAGCGTAACCCGCTGTCAGGCTTGACTATGCCGCAGGTGCGAGCGCTTTTTGCTCGCGGCAACCCACAGGGTGAGATCAGCCTGTGGTCTCAACTGGGTTTGCAGGGAGAATACCAGCATCGCCGCATTCATCTTTATGGCCTGCGCGATGATGGCAAGTACGCTACGGCATTTCGTCATCTCCATCTGCAAAACCATCCGTATCCGCCGCATTATGAACCTCTGCCCGATCGTCAGGCGGTGCTGGAAGCGGTGGCCAATGACCCATTTGGTCTCGGTGCTGTGGGATGGTTTAATGCCGCAGCTTACGAAAAGGAGGCAAGAATTGTGGCTCTTGCGGCAGAGGATGACGCCGATTTCGTGCTGCCCGATTTAGCGCAGGTGCGTCAGGGGAAATACCCGTTATCCAGCTATGTTTCACTCTATTTTGATCTGCCTCCGGGTCGAAAGCTGGATCCGCTACTGAAGGAGTGGCTGGTGTTTACCCTTTCCTCTGAGGGGCAGGAGATCGTTAGCGCTCAGACGCATAGCGCCGAAGGCTATATTTCGCTCGAAGCCCCTCAACTGGACATTCAGCGTCAGCGCCTGGCACAGTGGTAATTTCGCCGATAAATATTTTGGAATGTATGTGAAGAACACCCGCCCCACGACAAAACGCAAACAGCAGGATACGTACACCGAACGCTTTGATGCGCGGCGGGAATATCTCACCCCTCAGCAACTCGTCGTTGCTGAGTATATTTATCACCATCGGGCCGCGATGATGGATAAGTCGGCAATGGAGATCGCACAATTAACCGGCACCTCCGATGCCACGGTGATTCGCACCCTTCAGGCTCTGGGGTTTTCGGGGTTACGTGAACTCAAAAGTGTGTTGAATCTTATTTTTGGCAGGACGCTGAGTAGTTCTGCACGTATTGCCTCAACCGTGTATGAACTCTCACCGGATATTAATGCCAGCATTGGCTTTGTGGTGGAGAGTTATCGCATGACGTGTGATTTGCTGTGCGGTGATGAAAATCGCGCAGCCATTGCGCATGCCACGGGGCTACTAAACGGTGCTCCGCGCATCGCTATTTTTGGTATTGGCGCTTCAGCACTGTTGGCAGACTATGTGAGCCGGTTGTTTAATCGTTACGGCAAGCCCGCTTATGTGCTGAATCGCACCGGTTCATCGCTAAGCGAACAGCTGATTCACCTGCAACCGGGCGATGTGCTGATCATGATGGTGCAGCGCAGTCCGCATCGGGAAGGCACCACGGTTCTCGAAGAGGCCCGGCGTTTCAATATCCCGATCATTTTACTCACCGGATCGCGCAATTCTCTGTTTTCGCATCACGCCGATTGCACCATTTTCATCCCACGCAGCGTGGCGGAGGAACGGATTCCGGTGCACGGCACGCCGATGATCTGTCTGGAAGTCCTGGTTCTGGCGTTGGCGGCCGCAGAACCCGCGACACCGATTAAAACTGTCAACCGGTTGCACGAGCTTAGCGCGTCGATAAATCGTCCGAGGAAAAAGCGTCACGAGCCTGAGTGAGTTGCCGTGAACAGCGACCAATGCAGGCGTTTCTGGAGCCTTACACAAAACTCAGGCCAGCAATTCATGACAAATCGCGCCGATCTGGTCCACGGCATTGAGCAACTGAGCTGTTGGTTCGTTGGCACAATTTAACCGCAGGAAGTTCTGTAACTCCGCCCCCGGTGAAAACAGCGGCCCCGGGCTGACACCAATGCCCAGCGCCAGCGCGCGACGATGAACTTCCAGCGTATTGATCGGATGCGGAAGTTCCACCCACAGCAAAAAACCGGCTTCCGGTGCAGTAACGCGTGTACCAGGCGGGAAACTCGCTTCAACCCGTGCGATGACGGCTCGCACACCTTTCTCAACGCGAACCTTCAAACGCCGCAGGTGCCGATCGTAGTCCCCACTGGCCAGTACGTCGCTGGCGGCGGCTTCAAGTAACGGCGCGCCCGCCCAATCCCCCGCCATACGTGCCTGCATTACCTGCGTGTGATAGCGGCCGGCGGCAATCCAGCCAATGCGCCAACCCGGTGCGAGAGTCTTGGATAATGAACTGCAGTAAATCACATTGCCACGCTGATCAAAGGCCTTGCAGGCAGGAGGTCGCTGCCCATCGCCAGCCAGATCGCCATACACATCGTCCTCAATTAACGGGATGCCTGCACGTTCAAGCAATGCCACAAGCTCCTGCTTGCGCGCAACCGGCATACTGGCGCCAAGCGGGTTTTGTACGGTAGGCGAGGCCAGTACGGCAGCGGGTCGATGCTGTTTAATGGCGTCAGCGAGCGGTGCCAGCAGCAATCCTTCAGTGGGGTCGGTGGGGATTTGCAGTGCCTTCAGGCCCAAATCTTCCAGCAGCAGGAGCGTGCCGAAGTAGGCGGGTTGCTCAATCGCGACGGCATCGCCAGGCTGACACACGGCGCGCAGTGCCAGACGCAGCGCCTGGGTCGCCCCAGCGGTAATGACAATTTCGTCCGCGCTAAAGTGTGCGCCCCATTGCGCGGCACGTGTGGCAATCTTATTGCGCAGGTCGGTCCGGCCCGGTGGCAGGCTATAGCTTTGGCCATGCGCATCCAGACGGCGACCTGCCGATTGCAACGCCCGCTGGAGTGTCTCCGTTGGCAACCAGTGGGGATCGGGCAGCGCGGCGCCGAGCGGTATCAAACGGCTTTCCGCGCTACTGAACAGGGAGCGCGCAACAATTGCCAGGGTCACGGGCACGGGGCCCGAAAGCGCAGGCGGTATTTGCCGTTCGGTGTTTCGCGGACTGACGAAATATCCCGAGCGCGGACGCGCAATAATCAATCCTTCCGCTTCCAGACAGCGCAGCGCTTCCAGAGCGGTTGGCAGACTGACCTGTTCGCGTTCGGCCAGTTTGCGTGCGGAGATCATCCGATCGCCGGGGCGCAACGCACCTGAAGCAAGGGTATGTCGCAGACTCTCAGCAATGCGGCGGTAATGTGGGGACGATAATGGCAGGACGGACATGTCGATCTGTACAGTCTGATTTTCGATAAATCTGACTATACAGACGATGCCGGGTGCCATCTATAGTGTCAAACATGAACCAGACAAGGAGGCACTATGCACAGCAATAACTTCGACCTTTCCCGCTATTTTCGCCGCATCAATTATACCGGCCCTGCTGCCGCGGATTCCGCCACGCTGCACGCCATTATGCGTCATCAACTGTTCTCCGTGCCGTTTGAGAATCTCGATGTGCAGGCCGGGAAAGTTGTCTCGCTGGTGCCTGAAGAGATTTGCGACAAGATTTTGCATAAAGGGCGAGGGGGCTACTGTTATGAGGTCAACGGACTGTTTGCCATGGCTTTGGAAGCGTTAGGCATTCCCTACCGTTTTGTGGCAGCAAGGCCGATGTTCTACCCGGTGCGCCGTCCCAAAACCCACATGGCAATCATTGCTGAAGTTGATGGCCGCCAGTGGCTGTGCGATCTCGGGTTTGGTAGCTACGGCATCCGCGCACCCATAGCCTTAGATCAGCTCAATAGCGATATCAAACAGGATTTCGATACGTTCAAACTCACCTGTGACGCGCATGGCGAGTATCTGCTGCAGGCGAAGGTAGAAGGGGAGTGGTGTAACCAATACGGCTTTGACCTGTCACCGCAAGAGTGGATTGATTTTGCCCCGGCGAATTACCTCAACTCGACCCATCCTGATGCGATTTTTGTGCAGAAACGACTCATTGTTCAGCATCGTCCGGAGGGGCGGATGATCCTGCTGGGAGATATGTTGAAAACGGTGACGGCGGATGGCGTGGAAAAGCAGCTGCTGGCGGAAGAGGAAATTGCTGCAGTGTTGCAAAGCCGCTTTGGGTTGGTTAGGCGCGCATAGGCCAGTAAAAGGAGCGAAACAGTAATATTCGAAAAGAATCTTTGTGTCTATAGATAACCTGGCTTTTGATAAGCTGAAGCAACACCTTGATGCACGTTGTTTTATTATGTAGAACAGGTGACGCTTACATTCTTAATTATGAGGATTATCACTGATGACTCTGCATAATCCCCCACACGCCGGTGAAATCATTTCCGATATCATGGAAGACCTTGATATTGGTGTGCGCGAGCTAGCACGTGCTTTGGCGATTGCACCTTCTACAGCATCAAGAATGGTTTCTGGCCTGACAGCCATAACACCAGAGATGGCCATCAAATTGTCGGCGGTCATTGGTAGTACGCCAGTAATGTGGCTTCGTATTCAGGCGGCATATGACCTGGATAAAGCGGCAAGGAATGTTGACCTTACGGTGCTGACTATCCGTTATAAACCGGATCCTCTCTCCGGGACCAACTGATCATTTTTTGAAGACGCCTGTCGCTACAGCCCAGTTTTTGTGCCAGAGCGAAAACATGACTTGCCCAGGTTAGCCATAAGTCCACTCGTGCAGACTTATGGCTTTTACCTTCTTCACAATGTTGATGAAATCACTGTATACGTAATAGCAAGTTCATCATTTCTGCATCAATCCCTCCGCTGCAACGTAATCCGCGTCAGTTCAGAAGGACGTCCCAGTCGTATTGCCATACCCGGCCATAGCGCAGTGCCGTTATTCACATAGAGTTGCATGCCATCCACATCATAAAGCCCCGAGACAAAGCCCGCATTGGGTTTCGCAAACAAGCGGTCAAAACCGACGATCAATCCACCATGCGTATGGCCGGAAAGCTGTAGATCGACTTTGTGCGTTGCGTTTTGGCGTGCATTGCGTGGTTGATGATCCATCAAAATTACCGGGGCATCAGCAGGAACACCCTCCAGCGCCAGCTCAAGGTTAGGGCCAGTGGCATCTCTGCGGGAGGCTGAAACATCGGGCAGACCGGCGATCGCTAGCTCCGCGTCGCCGCGTTTAATGAGGGTATGGCTGTTGAGCAAAGGTTGCAGTCCCAGTGTCGCAAGATGATCGGTCCAGCGTTGCTGCTCAAAGAAATATTCATGGTTGCCAGTGATGGCATAAACGCCGTCCGGCGCATGTAAGCCTCGCAGCGGTTCCACGTCATTTCTGCGATTTTCCAGGGTGCCATCAATGACATCTCCGGTCACCAGGATCAGGTCCGCGTCCAGTGTCATCGCCTTTTTCACCATGGCGGTGGTCCATGAAGCGTTAAAGAGTTTGGTGATATGCAGATCCGTGAGCTGCAGTAGCTGATAGCCTTCAAACTCGCGCGGCAGGTTATCAATTTTTATCGTCACCTCTTTTACGGGTGGCACGCGTATGGCCTGATGGACGCCGACCGCTGACATCACCATGGCAAAGAGTGCAGCAACATAACGTACACCTGGCGTCATCTGCAGCGGGTGCCGCACCACCAGGGAAATGAGTGTCACCACATCAATCAATATTTGAGTGAACGCGAGCAGTAGCACTGTGCCAAAGGCCCAGCTGAACAGGATGGTGACTGCACGTGGCATTTCAGGTGAGAAAATGCCGCCCGGGGTAAATCGGCTAATTAATAGATATTGAGAAGCCAGTAAAACCACCAGAGATAGAATGATTTTTAATACTAATGGCATGGCCAAAGGGAAAACGAATCGTGCGATCACATACCAACTCGGAATGCTGAAAATCAGATGAAACATCACTCTCTTCCCTGGTTTTTAGGCGCTGAATCAGCGCGGAAATGAAACTCATGATAGTGAGTTATGACTATTTAAGGTTTGAATTTGATGGGCCGTAAAGTTTGATGAGCTGCCATCTTAACTGAAAAACACAACTTCATGATGAGCACTTGAAGCTCAATTGCCGCATTGATTTTGATGAGAGTGGGGCGGGATTTTATGCGCGTCACCCTTAGTATTTGTCAGGCTCGTCAGACATTCAGATTGTCTGCGACAGGTATGTGGAAGGCATGCTGCGTTTTGATAAATATGTGGATTGAGGACAACACAACTAAAGTGGGAATAAGATAGACGGCAGGGCCATTCAAGGGAACTGCCGTTTTTTTCATACGATTTTCGGCTGCCTAAGTCATGTTATTAAGCGTTCAGTATTCTCACGGATACAATCCACGCTCTTTCCTTGCCGTCAAAATCCGCTCACAAGCCACGGCATAAGCTGCCGTACGTAAACTCACTGCCAACTGTTCCGATTTTTGCCAGATCGCGAGCAGCGCCTGTTCCATGATTTTGTCTAGTCGGGCGTTAATTTCATCTTCGCTCCAGAAGAAGCTGGAAAAATCCTGCACCCACTCGAAGTAACTGACGGTGACGCCACCGGCGTTGCAAATCACATCGGGCACCACCGTGATGTTGCGCTGGGTCAGGATGTCGTCCGCTTCGGGCAATGTCGGGCCGTTGGCACCTTCCAGCACCATACGGCACACCAGTTTTCGCGCGCGCTCTGCGGTAATTTGCCCTTCCAGCGCGGCGGGGATCAGGATATCGCAACCCTGTTCCCAAAAGGCCTCGTGGCTGATTGCTGTTGCGCCATGAAACCCAGCGATACTACCGTGCTGCTGTTGCCAGCGAATCAGCGCTGCGATATCGATGCCAGCTGAATGATGCAGCGTGGCGCTGTGATCCTGCACCGTGACGACCTTCGCACCTGACTGTGAAAACAGTTCGGCGGCCACGCTGCCGACATTGCCGAAGCCCTGCACCGCCACGCGTGCGTTCCCCAGTTCCAGGCCGATCCGCTGCGCCGTGACTTTTCCGGTGACAAACACACCGCGCCCCGTAGCCTTCACACGACCTAACGAGCCGCCGAGATGGATGGGTTTGCCGGTTACCACACCGGTACTGGTCATGCCGATATTCATCGACCAGGTGTCCATCATCCATGCCATCACCTGCGGATTGGTGCCGACGTCCGGTGCCGGAATATCCTGTTGTGGCCCGATAATGCTGCCAATCTCGCTGGTGTAGCGGCGCGTCAGTCGCTCCAGCTCCTTTTTGGATAGCTCTCGCGGATCGACGCGGATACCGCCTTTCGCCCCGCCAAACGGCAGATTGATCGCCGCACATTTCACCGTCATCCAGGCTGACAGCGCCATCACTTCTTCCAGCGTCACGTCCGGGTGAAAACGCACGCCGCCTTTACCCGGCCCGCGTGAAAGATTGTGCTGCACGCGGTAGCCTTCGAAATGCCTGACGCTGCCATCATCCATCTCCAGCGGGATATCGACGATCAGTGCACGCTTAGGATGGCGCAGCGTATCCGCCCAGCGTGAGAGTTCGCCCAGATAGGGTAGTACGCGATCGACCTGCGCCAGATAGGTCGTCCAGGGGGAGTGTTTATCTTCTGATACATAAGAAAGCGCTGTCATCATTTCACCTTTTTGCACCGCGCAGGCGCTGCCACCTAAATTCAGGATGCAGGAAGCCCTCACAGTGGCTGTGATCATCAAAAGAAGAGGGAAAAGGCCGCTGAGTGGCGGCCCCGATATTTACTTAGTGCGGCAAGCTTCCACGCTGAATTCATTGGCGGTGGCGAAACCGCGCAGGCCGCCAATGAGCACTGACATCAACTGTGTACCTACCTGTTTTTCCGTCAGGCCAACGGTATCCAGCAGGTCAAAGATTTCACGGGGATCGAACAGGATGTTCCACAAGAAAATCGCTTTATCACCAATGTCCGGCAGATCCATTTCACCCATCGCCTCACGTAACGCCGGACGCAGCGCATCCGCCTGTACTTTCAGGTAGTCCGCGCCTTCCCATAAACGTTCCAGGTAGCCACGACGGTTACGCATCGGCACCATTGCGGCACCGTTTTCGCGCACCAGTTTGATCCAGTGCCGGCTGATGTTCTCCAGTTTCTGCAGGCCCGCGCAGCCCTGGCTCAGACTGAAATCGAGCAAAAGCTGGCCCACTTCCTGGCGATAGGCGTTCAGCACCTCTTCGACCGACGTAAACTGGCGATAGGCCGTGGCAACGGATACGCCGGCTTCGGCGGCAATCTCCGCCAGGCTTATCGGGTTTTCTGCATGCTCAAACAAGCGGGCTCCCGCCTGAATCAGGTTTTTGCGGTTTCTTTCGGTATCACTGCGCATCGGTCTTCCCGCCATGGTGGGTTTTCTTCCTGTGTTTTACGTCTCAGTTCAAACCAGCCAGCGCACGTTTGAGGCGACGTACGCCTTCGACAATCGCCTCATTGCTGGCCGCGTAGGACAGGCGCAGGTGGCGCTCACCTGCCGCACCAAACTCACTGCCTGGACGAACGGCAATGCCTTGTTCACGCAGCAGCGCGACCATATCGATTGCCGGGATCGGCAATGAATAGGAAGGGAAGCAGTAAAATGCACCCTCGGGTTCATTGAGCGACAGCTCCGGGATGGCGTACAAACCTTCCATCATTAACTGGCGACGTTCACGGTAGACATCATACATACGTTTGACGTCATTTTTACACTGCGTGAGCGCTACCAGTGCCGCACGCTGCACTGCACTGTTCACCGAACCGTTGACGCTATTGTGGACGCGCGCGGCGGCAGCGATCATCTCAGCGGGTCCCGCCAGATAGCCCACGCGCCAGCCGGTCATGGCGTAGCTTTTCGAAAAGGTCTGACAGTACAACGTGCGACCAGCGAAGGCGGGCACCTGCAATACCGAAGTGAAAGGGCGATCGGTGAACACCAGATCGCTGTAAGCTTCATCGGCAATCACCAGGTTGTTGTGTTTGTTAACCAGCTTACCCAGGGTTTCAATCTCTTCACGGCTGTGCACGATGCCGGTAGGATTGCCTGGATTACAGAACACAAACAGTTTGGCGCCCTCCAGCGCTTTATCCAGACGATCTAAATCCCAGTGCAAATCGCTGCGGCACGGCATGGGAATGCAGATACCGCCCGCCATGTTGACCAGATCGGCATACAGCGAATAAGTCGGATCCGGGATCACCACGCGATCGCCGGGATTGACGATAGAGAGGATCGCGGCAGCCAGGCCCGCGGTACCGCCGTGAGTCACCAGCACTTCACCGTTTTTAACCGGCATGCCGCTCCGCGCAGAGACGTCATCGGCCAGCGCCTGGCACAGAGTTTTATCGCCCAGCAGAGGGGCGTAATGGGTATAGCCCTGCTGCAGCGCTTCAACCGCCGCCTGGACGATGCGCGGTGGGGTATCAAAATCGGGTTCGCCCATCGCCAGCGAGACCATGTCACTGCTGGAGGCAGGCTGCTGTACGCGCAGTGACGTGCGTTCGACTCGCAGTACCGCTTCGGATGCTTTAAACAGTTTGGCAGACATTATTGACCTTCCTGGGGGATCAGTTGTGGTTGAAACGCTCGGCTTTGCACTCTGCGGGCGCATTTTTCCAGCGGCTGATCTCCAGATCGCCGGAAACGTCACGCAGGAAGGTCGGCGCGACAATCAGTTCTTCGATCACCGTGCGCATCGGCAGGCTGGCGCACAACAGGATGGCGTCGGCGACATCCTCAGGCTGCACCATATGGTCACGAATGCTTTGCAGCGGCGGGTTGGCGCGGTTATCCATAATCGGCGTATTCGTTTCCCCTGGCAGAATGCAGGTTGAGCGGATGCCGTCATTACGGAAGGTGTTATGCAGATAAGTCATGAAGTTGCGCACAGCGGCTTTCGCAGCGCCATAGGCTGCGCCACCCAGCAGGTTCGGACGCAGCGCTGCCAGTGACGAAACGGTGATGATGGTGCCGTTTTTACGCGCCAGCATGGACGGCAGCAGCGCCTGCGTCAGCAGGAACACGGCTTTCATGTTGACGTCCTGCACCTGATCCCACTCTTCTTCCTCGATCCAGCGTGCGTTGAGTGTCTTGCTGGCGCTGCCGGCGTTGTTGACCAGAATATCGATCTCACCCAGTTCACTCAGCGTCCAGGCAACCAGCGCATTCACCTCAGGCTTGCTGGCGATATCAGCGGCATAAGCCCAGGCTTCACCCCCCAGCTCACGCAGTTCCGCCACGACCTCATCAAGCACCGCTTTACGACGGCCTACCAGCACCACGCGCGCGCCGCGCTGCACAAAACCTGCGGCAGCCGCTTTACCAATGCCGCTGCCGGCGCCGGTAATGATCACTACTTTTCCCGTTAACTGTTCCATGCTTAGCTCCTGTTCAGTGCTGCGACGTCCACGCCGTAATCACGCAGCGCTCCCGCCTCGGTGATGTAGCCTTCCTGTAAATCCCACAAAATAGCTTGTGGATCGCGTTCAGCGGCCGGCATCTTGCCGCCGCCGCCTGGCATCTGGATGGTGACTTCATCGCCCGGCAGGACATCGTGACGGCCGACCGGTTTGGCGAGGGATTCACCGTTGATGGCGATAAAGTTAGGTGCCCCTGCCGATCCGCCCAGCACGCCCTCTGCCGCGTGTTTCTGGCGCGAATAGAACATGCTGTGCGAGAGCGGATATTGGCTGGTATTGCGAATCACCATGCGCTGCGCAACACCGCCACGATAACGTCCCGCACCGCCGGAATCCGGCACGATGGCTTTCTCAAGGAACAGCAACGGCGTAGCGGATTCAATCAGTTCTACCGGGGTGGAAGACATATTGCCCGGGAAGCCGGTGACAATCCCGTCCGCTGCCGGTCGTGCGCCGGTGCCGCCGTTGACACACAGACTCTCAACAAAGCGGCGACCGTCATTGAACTGGCCTGCAAACACGTCACAGGTTACTGGCGCACTGCCTGAGTGGCCCATCACGCGCTCTGGCATGATCTCTGACAGCGCGGTGAAGATCGCGGCGTGCGCCATATGACCAACGCGGTTGCGCATTTCAACCGCACAAGGCGGGCGCGCGTTGGCAATCGATCCTTCCGGCGCAGTGACGGTGATGGATTTAAAGCAGCCCTCATTATTAGGCAGATGCGGTTCCAGCAGGCATTTGAGCGGGTAGACGCTGTAGGCGTAAGTGAAGGACATCGGGCAGTTGCTGCCAAACATTGATTCCGCGGAAGAACCGGCGTAATCGATGGTGATATTGCTGCCCTCGACAATCACCGCCACATTAAGGTGAATATCGCCTTCATAATCACCAATATCGACTGCCGCTTCGTAACGGCCATCCGGCACCGCTTCAATCGCTTTACGCATTGCGGCTTCGGTCAGCGAATGGATTTTCTCTGCCAGCGGGGTGACGGATTCCAGTTTCAGGTCATCCATCAGGCCCAGCAAACCGTTAGCACCAATCTGGTTAGCGGCCAGCATTGCGTGCAGATCGCCTTCCACCTGGTCCGGTGCGCGAACGTTGGCGAGGAACAGATCCAGCAGTTGCTGATTGACCTGACCTTCCATCATCAGCTTGCTCGGTGGAATGAGGAACCCTTCCTCATACATGTCGCGCGAGGACCCCATATTCAGCGAGCCGCCGATATCCGACATATGTGCCGCTGCGCCGGTAAAGGCCACCAGTTTGCCGTCGCGGAACAC
Organism: Erwinia sp. S63; assembly: GCF_016625195.1. Lineage (GTDB taxonomy): Bacteria > Pseudomonadota > Gammaproteobacteria > Enterobacterales > Enterobacteriaceae > Pantoea. Next base: position 93,722 of record NZ_JACVUP010000010.1, on the reverse strand, counting down.
CGGCGTGACCACCGTTACGTCGTTGAGATGACCGGTGCCGAGCCAGGGATCGTTAGTGATCAGGCTGTCACCCGGCTTCAGGGTGTCAGCCGGGAATTTCGCCAGTAAATGGCGCACGGTGGCGGGCAGGGTGCCGATAAACACCGGCACGCTGGCTTTCGGTTGTGCCAGGGAACTGCCGCTGGCATCCATCAGCAGGCAGGAGTAATCGCCCACTTCACGGATAATGCTGGAGAACGCCATGTTGACCAGCGTGGCTGCCGCTTCTTCAGAAATACTCACCAGGCGATCCCAGGTGATACGCAGGCTGATGGGGTCGTCGAGAAATCGTAGGTTATCAGGGGTGGTTGTCGCCATCAGTTCAGCTCCATCAAAATATTGCCTTGTTCATCCAGCTGCGCAGAAGCACCCGGACCGACATAGATTGCACACTCTTTCTCCTGCAGCAGAGCAGGACCCTCAACTGCCACGCCTGTCACCAGCAAACTGCGCGGGATCACGCGGCACGGGCGGCAGCCTTGTTCACGGCCCAGATAGACCTGCAGGCTTTTTTCACGCGCGTCCGGTTCGGGATGACGCAGCTGATCGCTGGTGTTGAGTGTCGGAGGCGTGGTTTGTACGCGGCCACGCCAGTTCACCACTTCCACACCTTGCCCCGGCAACGTGCGGCCAAAGCGCGCCAGATGGGCGGCTTCGAAGGTATCGATCAGCGCTTTTACATCGCCGTGGCTCAGGAAGGTGTCAGGCAACGTCACGGTCAGTTCCGATCCCTGGCCGACATAGCGCACGCCTGCGAGCTTTTGCTGAATGGCGGTGGCAGGATCGGCATTCGCCGCAGCCAGCGTGGTCATCGCTTCGTCAAAGCCTTCGGCGAAGATCGCATTGATGGCAGCGACGTCAATGCCGGGTTGCAGGCGGCAACGATCGGCACGCACAAAATCAGCACTTGGCGGCGCGGTTAACAAACCGAAAGCGGAATAGACACCCGCGCCGTTCGGGAAATAGACCCGTTTGACACTGAGCTGTTTGGCCAGCGACCAGGCGTGACTCGGACCCGCGCCGCCAAATGCCAGCATCGTCATCTGTGACGGGCTGACGTTTTTCTCAACCGAATGAGTGCGCAGCGCTTCGGACATTTTGCTGTTGGCGACTTCATGAATGCCCCATGCGGCCTCTTCAATTGTTAACCCCAGCGGTGCCGCGATACGTTGGATCGCGGTGCGGGCTGCCTCCACATCGAGTCGCATCCGGCCACCAAGGAAGGCATCGGGATCCAGCAGGCCCAGAACCAGGTTGGCGTCAGTGACCGTTGGCAACTCTCCGCCACGGCCATAGCAAGCCGGTCCCGGCCAGGCGCTGGCGCTCTCAGGACCAATCTCCAGCAGGCCAAGTGAATCGACGCGCGCGATGCTGCCGCCGCCTGCGCCGATTTCAATCATGTCGACTACCGGCAACTTGACCGGCAAACCGCTGCCTTTTAGCAAACGGTCGGCGCGACCCACTTCATAATCGGTGGTAATGGAAGGTTCGCCGTTGCGCACTACACAGGCTTTCGCGGTGGTGCCGCCCATATCAAAGGCCAGCACCTGATGTTCATCGTTCTTACGGGCAAATGCGGCAGTCGCCACAATCCCGCCTGCCGGGCCGGATTCGATGATGCGCGTGGGATAATCGGCCGCCACCTGCGGCGCCATCAAACCTCCGTTGGAGCCCATTACCAGCCAGTCGCAGGCGAAACCGCCTTCGAGCAATTTTTGCTCAAGCCGCGCCATATAACGACGCGCCTTAGGTTGCACGAAGGCATTCATCGCCGTTAGCACGCCGCGATCGTATTCACGGATCTCACGTGACACCTTATGGGAGACAGAGATCGACACGCCTGGCAGTTCTCGGCTGAGAATCGCCTCGATCTGATTTTCATGATCGGGCCAGGCGTAAGCGTGCATGCAGAGCACCGCCACCGCTGCATAACCTTGTGCGCGCAGTTCAGCCGCCAGCTGCACCACTTCTTGCTCATCAAGCGGGGTGACCACTTCACCGCGTGCCGTGACGCGCTCAGTGATCTCATAAGCCTGCGAGCGGGTCAGCAGCGGTTTTGCCGGCGCACCGTTCAGGTCATAGATGTCGTAGCGATACTCACGTCCCAACACCAGCACATCGCGGAAGCCACGCGTCACCACTAATGCGGTTTTGGCACCGTGACGTTCCAGCAGAGCGTTAATCGCCAGCGTGGTGCCGTGGGTGATGGTGTGAATATCACCGGCGCTGAGTCCCGCCATCTCCACCAGTTGAGTCAGCCCGGTGTAAGCGCCCTCGGAAGGGTCTTCCGGCGTGGTCAGCGTTTTATGACGAATCGCTTCGCCGGTGACGTCGTTTAACAGCACCAGATCGGTAAAGGTGCCACCAATATCAAACCCTATCCGCCAGGGTGACGCGTTTTTCATAGTGACCTCGAAATCCTGAGTGAATACTTGTGTTCAGTGCTTATTCATCAGCCAGCGGCTTGCTGGCGGTCTCTTTCAGATACAGCGCGCTGATCAGCGTTAGCGCCGCGGTGAAAATCACCATGTAGCTGGGGATGCTGGCGATACCGGTCATGCCGATAAGCCAGGTCATCAGCAGGGGGGCGGACCCGCCGAAGATCACCGTCGAGAGGTTAAAGCCAATGCTGTAAGCGCTGTAACGCACGTTGGTCGGGAACATCTCTGCCAAAGTGGCCTGAATCACGCCCGCATGTCCGGCGAAGGCGAAGGCCAGCAGAATGGATGCCATGCAGGCCAGCGGGAACATGCCCAGCGTCAGTAACCAGAAGCACGGCCACGCCAGTACGGCCATGGCAATCGCGGAGGCAATTAACAGCGGCTTACGGCCGAGACGATCGGAGAGCCACGCCATCAGCGGGATAGCACCGACGATGGTTAACAGACCGCAGGCCGTCACCATCAGGCTCTGAATCTGCTGGAAGTGCATCACCTTATTGAGGTAGGTCGGCATGTAGACAAACAGAATGTAATAACCTGGACCGTTTACCGCTGGCAGGGTGATGGCCAGACCAATCGCTTTCAGATGGCGTTTTGAGGAGAGCACTTCGCGGATCGGATTACGTACTACGCGCTTGCTGGCTTTCACCATCTGGAAATGCGGCGTATCTTCGATGCGGGTACGGATGTAGACACCAATCAGCGCCATTGGAATGGCCAGCAGGAACGGAATACGCCACATCCAGCTGTTCATGGCATCGACACCAAACACGTTGATTAAGCCGCTGATTAACAGGCTGCCAAACAGCAACGCGATAAACGACCCCATTACCAGCGGTGACATGACTACTGCACGACGATGGTCTTCCGCATACTCCGCCACAAAAGAACCGGCCCCGGACACTTCACCACCGGCGGAGAATCCCTGCACGATACGCAGCAGGATCAGCAACGTGGGTGCAGCCCAGCCGATGCTTTCATAGCTCGGCAACAGGCCTATCGCGGCGGTTGCCAGTGAAATCATCAGCAACAGGATCGCCAGCAGTTTTTGGCGTCCAATTTTGTCGCCGAGATAACCACAAATCACGCCACCAAATGGACGCACCACAAAGCTTACCGTGAAGCCGACATAGGTGAGCATCAATCCGGCATCGCTGGTGTTCATGTCACTGGCGGCAAACACCAGCACCAGTGAACTTACCAGCAAGCCATAAATTCCGTAGTCATACCACTCTACAAACGAACCGACTCCGCCAGCGATTGACGCGCGGCGTACAACATTGTTTTTCGTCTTTCCATCCTTCGGCAGTGCGTAATCCATTGTTGCGGCATGTGATTTCGTCATCTGTTTTGCCCTGAGTTAAGCGTGATTAATCCCCGGAAGGCCTTAAACGATATTGGCCTGACTTTATTTATATTGACGGGTCACTTCCGCCGTCATTTCTGCTTCACGTCGGGCAACTTCGCGCACTTCCGCTAATACCGCCTCTGCGCGCCAGAAAGGAATAACAATGATGCCGTCGTCATCCCCTACGACGATGTCACCTGCAGCGCACACTACACCGCCAATCGCCACCGGCTCACCGATCACGCCCGGACCATTTTTGAACGGGCCAGCAGGAGAAACGCCGCGACAGAAGGTCGGTAAGCCCGTCGATTCAATCACTTTGCGGTCGCGTACTGCGCCATCAATCACCTGCGCAACGGCGCCCGCATGCTGAAATCGCTGGGTGAGCTGTTCACCCACCAGGGCGCGGTCAATGTGGCCCTGGCCATTGATCATCATCACATCTCCTGGCTGGATATAATCCAGTGAACGAATAACGGCAGCGTTATCGCCGGGTGTGACCAGCACAGGAAAAGCAAAGCCGACGAACGCGGTGTGGGTGGTGACCGGAACGATCCCGGCATCGCACATGTTCAGTCTTTCCATCGCATCGCCAATATTGGCAACGGGAAAATCAGCGAATGCGGCAAGCCATTTTTTATCGGGACGGTTCCATGCTTCTGGAATACGGACGTAAGCTGTTTCAAGTGCCATGCCAACCACCTTTTAAGTGAAAAGTATTTATCAAGTGAGAATGTTTTATCACTTTTAAATTTGCGTTAGCAATACGATCACCACGATGAAAATGTGTTTTTTTGCTGAGTTTTGGAAGCTTTTCATGAAGGGTTTTTAGCGTATTACTATGAAGTTAATGACTATTTTTTGTTGGTTTCAATGGATAAAAAACAGCCTTAATTTATAAATTCATTTCTATATTATTTTCTTATGGATTTATTTTGACGTCACGCACAAAAATAGCGCGCCAATGGTTAAATATGACGATCGCATCACAATAATGGTGCATTAAATTATAATTATTTAGCTATATCTCTCTTTAGAAGGGCTATTTTCCATGACTAAAATGCCGGATAACTGCACCGTTTAAGGGCAACACTTACTGCGGTGAAAGCATTTGACCGCCTACAGCTTATTCCTCGGCAGTTCGTCGGGTGGCTTTTCACACACGGCGTAAATTATCATTTTCAGCGTCCAGGGCGTTTTTGTTAGCATTTTAGCGTGCGTATTAGTCGAGTTGCATCGCGCTGTTAGTGTTTTCGCGTTATAGTGCGGATAAATTATCGTTATCACCTGGATGTTAAAGGATTCAGCCGATGCTGGTGGGATTTAAGGCGCTCTGCAAGCGCTATCACATTGAAATGGTTCAGCCACTTCGCGTGGAATCGGCTATTGGCACGGTTCGCGCCACCCATGAGAACCAGGGACGCATCGAAAAGCGCTATCCTCCAAGCTATCAACCTGACGATAGCTTCGCAGGCCACTTTGCTTTTGGCCTCAAATATGAAGAGATCCATCTGGAATTTTTTGCCCGGCTCTTTGCTGCCACCGGACCAGAACCGATCGAAAGCTGGTGCCTGCGCGAGCCCTTTGGCCAATACGCACGCCGTACCGGTTTTCTCTATGAATGGCTAACAGGTAACACGCTCACCAACGTGCCCGATGTCGCCAACGGCGGCTATATTGCGGCGATCTCCGCGAAGGACTATCTGACGCGCACCTCAGCGATCAAGAATAAACGCTGGCGTATCAATGATAACTTACCCAGCTCGCCTGACTTCTGCCCTGTGGTTCGCCGCACGGCTGAGCTTGAGAATGCCATTTCCTTTGATGTTAAGGCCGCACTGCACGATCTGGATGATACCTTCGGCGCAGATGTGCTGCTGCGAACCGCCAGTTGGTTGACCTTTAAAGAGTCCCGTGCCAGCTTTTTGATTGAGAAAGAGGCTGAGCAGGCCGATCGTATTCAGCGATTTGCGCATGTAATTGCGCAATATTGCGGCCAAATTGACGATCCACTTAGTGATGAAAGCCTGCATATTCTGCAAAGAGGGATTCTCGGTCACGATGCGTTGGGACTGGGGCTGCGTCGCTCGCCGGTGTTTGTCGGACAGGCCACGATGCGTGAGGACATCGTGCATTACGTGGCGCCACAATTTGAAGACCTGCCGCTGTTTATGCGTGGATTGCAGGAATTCGAACTCGCCACGCGTGGTGCAGAGCCTCTGGCAAGAGCGGGCGTGATTGCCTTCGGCTTTGTCTATATCCATCCGATGCGCGACGGGAATGGCCGTATTCACCGCTTCCTGATTAATGACTCATTAATCCGCGACGGCGCCATTCCTGAGGGTGTTATTCTGCCGGTCTCCGCCAGCATCACCAGCTCACTGGATTTCCGTGTTGGCTATGACCGCACGCTGGAAGTGTTCTCGAAACGCCTGATGCGCCGCTATGCGACCTCCTGCCATTTTGGTGAGATCGTGACGTATGACGACGGTACACCCAGCAACTTCACCTTCTCCGACTACGAAGATGCGCGTTACGCCTGGCGCTACCCGGATTTAACTTCTCACGTGCTGTATACCGCTAAAGTGATTGAGCACACCGTGCGCGTGGAAATGGCCGATGAAGCCAGAGTGCTGACGATATTCCAGAAGGCACAGGAGCGGCTGAAGGAAGTGCTGGAGATGCCGGATCAGGATGCGAATCGGATAATCCGATCATTGAAAGAGAATGGCTGGCAGGTGTCAGGAAAGCTGAGGAAGGAGTATCCGCAGCTGGAGGATGCTGCAAGGGCGGATAAGATCGTTGAGGCGGTCAAGTCGGCGTTTGAGGAGGGGAGCTAGGTGCGATTTTTTAGTTAGATAACGGGAACATAGCGGAAATAGATTTTGCTTTATCACACAATCTTGCAGAAATAATACTAAATATTAACATTTAAAGCGTAACGCTCCATTTTGGATAGGGAGAATACAGCGAATCTTCTTCACATTAAATGCGAAAAAATAATGCTGCTCGCCCGTGTTAATATTATTTCGATATGATTATAAGATAATTCACCATGGCCTTTTTCTCTTCAGTGGTTATGCTTTATAAGCATTAACTAACAGGAGGGTTTATGGACGATTGCATCATTTTCAGAGAAGGGCAGAAACCCTTTATTACGAAAGTGCCACGCAGTAGCACCCATATTGAAGTACAGAATCCTGTGACAGGGAAATACGAGAAATTCCGATTTCATGCTGTTTTAAAAGGAAGAATGACGAATAATCCTCAGCGATATCTTTACGCTGGGCAAGGAAGCTTAGACCCCTTCGAAAAGTGGGATGTCTGGAAACATATCCATTATTTAAAACCGCTGCCTGTATCCATTCGCTGATATTGATGAGTTCTCATTTCGATTCTGATGGTCTTCTGTGTGGGCTGCAAAGCTGTTCCTTTATATCCTGGAATAGAGACTGTATGTGGTGATATTAGAGCGGGTGGCTACACCTGGAATGGCCTGGTAATCATTGCTGAGTTGGTGGAATTTATCTTTTACTTCTGATGTTGAACCATACCCTGAGCAGGCCAGCGTCGGGCCAAAATCAGCGCATTGCAGGCATATGGCTTGAATCGCGCGTTCAGTAAGACCTCCGGGCAACGGGTAGTTGCTGGGCTTATCGTGGCGATGCTCAGCCATGTCCAGAGGGCCGTCTGCACGGTAGCGCTGGAGGAGACGGCGGCAGTGTCGGTCTGAAATGCCGAAAAATTTAGCTGCGAGTTGTGTTGTCAGTCGCGGATCGACAACGTTGTGAACGACTTTAAGCCGGTTAACTTTGTTCATCGTGAAAAAATCCGCACTATATACTGCCATACCAGGTTACTCAGCAGGTAGCCTGAAGCGGTCAAGTGAGCTTAGCTAAATCCTGGAAAAAAGCATAATAATCAGTCATATGACAAAGTTCGGGTAATGTATCTTATGTTAAATTGGTTGTGCGGACCTGCATTTTGTTCTCTACGATGCTGTCACCTGCTCACCACATTCATGACTGCTGGCATCTAATCCTCCCTTGCCACTCTCCATTAGAAGCAGTCACCGGCTAACGGGGGTGCAGAGTGGTGCAAGATTTAAGATCACTAATTTTTATTTTCCAGAATTTCATTCAGTCAACGATCCAATATCGTCCAAAACCGTGAACGAATAGTCCAAACATAATTTAAGACAACCCGACATAAAAAAGGTTTTCTTAATTGTTTTTAAAGATACTCCTTAGGGATATTCTTTAGCTGCTCATCTATCGACCAATCCTCCGGCCTCATTTTCAAGTTATTCCATTTGGCACCATTAGCTAACCATCTATTCCTGTAGCGTTTTAATCCCTCCAAGGTCGCATCCTCATACCCAAATTCAGCACCACAACAATCACAGATATCAAAACTGGCATTTTTTCCATCATCTCCCCATGGAGGGTCTGATTGCTTAGCGCCACATATCCGGCATATGTAAAGATCGTTATTACTGTACATTAAAGTTCCAAGTTTATTTTGTACCCATGATCAGATGGGGCTGGTTTAAACATCTTTAGGAGCTCGATCTATCCTTTTGATTGCAAATTTATTATTAGTTAAAAACGAAAGACCCTTATAGTTGATTTTTGCCGGGCTATTCACACTAACGTTCCTGTTGATAACGCTCATCTTGTTGAATAAGTGGTCCTATCTCATCATCCCACATACGTTTCTGATAAGATCGCCATTCAGTTGGTGCTATTAGGCTATGGATACAGTTTTGAATCTCATTTACAGCTAAATTAAACTCTTCTTTATTCAACTCGCTAAAACTTATCTGATCTAAAGGCAAGTACTTCATGATTTTTTCATGTATATCAGGATGACGCTTCTGCAAAGCCTCATCGAACAATGCTTCTAAAGCATTGGAAGCTGTTCTGTTAAGTCCTACTGAAAGCCCCCTTTCGCCAGAGTTGTTGTTATATGGCTTACATCCTATATCAAAAAAAGAACCCATAATCACCTCATGATAATAATTTTATCTTGATAATTTTTATGTGATTTCTTAGTTGGCTGGGACCCTATATCAACCTGAAAGTCACACCTTGGAAGCCATTTCATTAATCATTTTTATCTCATCTTGGACATCTCTTTCGACATTGTTAATGTCTATTTTATTTATGGATTTTAATATTCTTATGAGGTATTCCTTATGGCACATTGACTCTTCATTTTTAAGTGTTGCTAAGGCTGCGATAAGTTCACCATCATAAATTTCTCCAGCTAATGGGTCTTCATCTAATATATCTAAAACTAAAGGCATTAACTGTTCAACACAGACCCTCTGACGTAGCGCGCGGCATAAGTCACTTAACTCTAATTTTTCCAAAGGTACATCCATAACACTTTTAAACCATATCTCTAAGGACGATTGGTTTGAAGGGTTTTCAATTTCATTTATATTCCACACTAAATTACGAAAAGTTTTCATATAACATGTTCTTAAAATACTGATTCAATTTTATTTATAGACTATATAGATCTTCCATAAGCTTCTTGATCAGGAACGTTGCAAATGAGGGGATGCTCATAGCACCACCTTGCTCTGTTTTTACTTCATCACTTTGACCTTCACTAGCGTTATATTTTCCACTGTAGTCCTAAATTTCCGATAAGTATATCCGAAATTGCCGTGCTAGCAGTAACTCCTGCTTATTTCTCAAAAAGATTCCCCCATGCCAAAGCATGTTTTTTCGTTTCAGGACCTAAAAAAATAAATATTCTTTTCCATTTATTATCGTCTTCACCAATGGCACCTACTAATGCTTCGATCAGTCCTGTAGCTACTGCTGTAGAAACCGTCTGATCTTTTGATACAATACCATCTTCAATACTATTGAATAGAATACATTTTTCATTTTCATTCAATTCATCTATATGGAATCCGATGGATCTTCCTATCGCTGAAAAAAGAAGCAGCGCGGGTGGATTTTCTGGGTTCCAAAACTCAAAGCATTTTTTCACATCCTCATCAATTTTAACCGAGAAGGACCTGTAGTACTCAACGAGTTTTTCAGTTTCAGTTATCATATTTATTTTCCCGATAAAGCATTTTGCATATCTTTTAGAACATTTTCTGCAGCAGCACGGTCATTTGGGGATGCATTAGGGTTGTTGTCAAGCCATTTGGTTAACGCTCTTGAATATGTTTCAGCCTTTTCAATGTGTCCTTTACCCCCTACCTGCTCTCCAGTTTTCAACTCATATCTAACTGCGTCTGCAGTACTACCATTTCCTACTTTTGCATTAGGCCGATATAGGTCATCAATAAGATTTTTAAGTGTATCATCTTTTACATTCGGTTTTTCCATTGATGCCCGTAATGAGTCTAAGTAGTCTTCATGTTGAGCTCGATTATTAGGGTCCAGATTATCCTTATTTTCACTTTTACTGTCTTGTTCATCAGGCTCCCATCCATTCGGAGAACTACCTCCACTACCTGCAATTTCTTGCTTTTGCTCACCTGAAAGATCTTTACCTAAATTTGACTCCTTTTTACTATCGTCATCGTTTAACGATTCCGCAATTGCCGTACCAGCAGCAACTCCTGCTGCTGCACCAATTAAACTACTTCCACCGCCCGGGCTCAGTCTACCGGAGTCAAGTGGGTTGGCAAGGCACGTAACGGTGCTACACAGTGCATTATTTTCAACTGCATTTTTCCCAGCACTGGCACCAGATCCAATCCCCATTGACGAATCCGACGCAATCCCGCCCGCAAGGCCAGCAGCTAGCTGACTCAGGCTGCTGACTATCTGCTTCTGATTTTCTGTCAGACTGCTAATGTCTGTGTCCGGATACATCAATTTCACAATTGCCCGTGCAGCCAGCTCACCGCCGGCAGCTCCAGCGGCGCCCGCTGCAGCACTGTTGCCGGATATTTGTGCTAACACAGCACCCGCCACGGCGTGTGCCATTGTGTTAGCCAACATGTTAGGTTGCGGATTGCCCTGTGCGTCATACGACGTCGTCGCCTGTTTGATAGCGTTGGCAATATACGGCGCCATAGCCCCGCCCGCTGCTGCGCCGAGGTTATTCGCGCTTAAGCCCCCCAGTGCGCCCGCCACGGCCGTGGCGACCATCGAATAGGTCCCGCCCGTGCCCCACAAATCCGCCACCGCTTTGTAGGAAGGGTCGCTCTGTACGCGCGCATTAAACTCATCTTTCGATAGATTTGCGTAATCAGGGTGTTCTTTAAGCAGGCGGTCGGAGGTTTCTTTTTCGGCCGCATCCAGTTTGTAAGCTTTAACGTCGCCGACAACTTTTCCGGCCAGCTCCTGCACACCCTGTGCAAACGCCATCTGGTTAGCGACTTTCTCTTTGTCGAATATTTTGCCGATGCTGCCATTGGCGTTCTCGGTATCCCGACTAAGACCCGCGACGTCCTGCTTCTGGTTCTGCACATCACGAACAGTAATCGCCCCGTCAGCCACGGCTGAACGAGTGGTGCCTGATGCACTTTCATGCATGTTTACCACCGCAGGGAGTGCGCCGCCCGCAAACTGCTGACCCAACGAACTCATATTGATACCTACAGACGTGCTGTTGGCTGAGTATTCGGCATGATTATCGATGCTGTCCCAGCCAAGCGTACCCGTGGACAGCTTGTTGTCCGCGGCATCCGCCGTTGAGGCAATCACTGCGCCATTCAGCTGCGTATGGTTACCGACGAAGATGTCATAACCTCCGTCACCGGCAAACAGACCACTCTGGTCGCCGACGCTGGCGTATTCACTGTTGACCTTACTTTTGCTCAGGCTTAGCCCGAACGAGCCCGTCATCGAGCCAAAGGTGAAACTGAAGCCGCCGCTGGCGCTCTGTTGCTGACTGTGGTAACTGTCGGTGTCCTGCAGGCTGGTCAGCGTCAGGTTATTGCCGGCATTCAGGCTGATGCTGTTACCCAGCGCCTGTGCGCCGGACAGCAGCGTGTCGTTGCCACTGCTCAGCGTCAGGTTGTCTTTGGCATTGACGCGGCTGTTCACGTATGCGGTGCTGCTGCCGTTCTCCGAGCCGCTGGCCATATAGCCGCTGGCCTGTACGCCAATGCCGGTTTCCTGGCCGATGGCGACGTGCACGCCGGCACTCCAGCCGGAGGCTTTGTTGCTGCTCTTCTGCTCGGTATTGTTGCTGGCGGCAACCAGATTCAGATCATGTGCGGCAGCAAGCGTGACGTTGTTTCCGGTAATGCCGCTGCCTGCCAGCGTGACATCGCCGCTGGTACCGTTTGCGCCGGTCGCTACTACGGCGACATTGCCGCCGCCGCTGAGCGAGCTGCCGCTGACAGTATTGCTGCTGTATTCCGATGATGATTTGCTTTTGCTGGCCCCCACGCTGAGCGAAATTTTAATGCCGGCATTAGTCATATCGCCATTCGCCAACGCTGTCGCAGATTGCCCGGCCGCCCCCGACATCGCCCAGCCGCTTTCCAACGCTTTTACTACGCCGAGAGCCTTCAGACGATCGTCCCCCGCCTCGCTGGCCGCTTTTGCCTGGGACCCAAGGCTCAGTAACGCATCTGTTATCGGGCTGGTCAGCTGCAGCGTCAGGCCGCTCTGCTTCTGTTCAAAGCTCTGACGACGGGTCAGGGTGTCGTTGCCCGGATCAACAGTGACTGACCCGCCAACCACACTGATATCCTGCTTCGCAATCACGTCCGAACCCGCAATGCGTGCGTCATGTCCCGCAACCAGCGTCACGTTCCCGCCGGTGCTGCCGATAGTGCTGGCGCTCTGGCTCTCTGTCGTGCCGTCCTGCTTCAGCTCCTGTTTTGATGACGCGCTGCCGAAGGTCACGCCAATGCCCCCGCCGCTGAACATGCCGCTCTTTTTGGTCTCGCTCAGGCGATAGCTTGTCTGGGTATCGGTGGCGGCAGTGATGCTGAGGTCGTTGCCCGCTTTCAGGCCGACATCGCTCTCGCCGACGACAGAGGAGCCGCTCACGGCCAGGTCGTGGCCTGCCACAATTGAGACGTGGTCGCCGCTCAGGCTGGAGGCTTTTTCTGTCGTTGAGCTGTCTTCGCTGACGGTGTGGGTGGTTTTCTTACTGAACAGCCCTTTACTGGTTTTGGTTTCTTCTTTGTAGGCGTAATCGCTCTCTGTCGCCGTGGTGATGTTGATGTCGTGCCCGGCCTGCAACGCCAGATCTTTGTTTGCTGTGATTGTTGCGGCCTGGCTGGTGATGTCATTACCCGCCAGCATCGTGGTGCTGCCACCGCTGACAATTTCCGTACCCTGCTGGCGCACGGTTTCGTTAATCACCGTTTTCTTGCTGTCGCGTTCGCTGTTACCGGAACCCGACTCGGCGGCGTTCAGGTTAATATCGCGGCCTGCTTTCAGTCCGATATCGCCTTCAGCCGCCAGCGCTGCTGCCTGGCTGGTAATATCCTGTCCGGCGACCAGCGTCAGGTTGCCCCCGCTGGAAACGGTCGAGCGTTCAGCGCCGGAGCTGTGGGTTTCTTTGTTGCCGACTTTGCGACTTTCGCTGGTGGCGATATTGTTAAGACTGAGGTCATGCCAGGCATTAAGCAGCAGGTCGCCACCTGCGTTCAGTGAGGCGCCGGTGATGTTGATATCGTTGCCGGACTTCAGGCTGAGCGCATCAAGTGACGTAATCGCGGCCGTCTGGCCAAGCAGCGTTTTGCTTGCCTGCAACGCTCCGCTGCCGCCAATCGTCCACTGAGAACTGACGGTGGTGTTATTGATGTCGCCATTGACGCTTTCCAGCGCCACTTTTTTGCCGCTGATCGTCGAGCCGACGTTATTGATATTATTCAGCGCGCCAAGCTGCAGGTCGCCACCGGCTTTGATGAGCCCATCACTGAGGTTGTCGATATTGTTCTGACTGTCGGCACTGACACTGTTCTGCGCCACGACAGTACTGGCGCTGTTGGTGATGTTACCGCCGGAAAGCGTAACGTTGTTCCCGGCAATCACGCTGCCGTTGTTCATCGCCGCATCTTTCTCGGAGAGGTAGACTTTCGGCACCATCACCGTCTGGCCATTTACCGAGGTGGCTTCCCACCAGATGATGCTCTTGTCCAGTGAGGCTACCTGATCCGCGGTAAGGGACACGCCAAACTGCAGGCCTAAAGACTGCTGTGACGCTGCGGCGTTATCCATCAGGTAACGCATCTGGTCCAGATCGGAGCCCACGCCATTCAGATAGCGGCTGCCCGTCTGATTCAGCACGGCGTTGCTGACGTAGCGGGTATCGAATGCCGCATCCCCGAGGAAGCGGTAATCGTTGTCAGGCTTGAGATTCAGCCGGTCCAGCAGATAGGACGAGCCGAGGAAGGTATTCACGTCGGTATACTGCTGACGCGTTTCATGTGGTGCGCTGCCAGGCTGTTTGCCCAGCAACTGATTGAGGTCACCAAACAGGCTGCTGTCCAGCTGCCCCAGACCGTTGAGTTTCGGGTTGACGGTGATGAGATAAGGACTGGTGCTGTCTCCCGGGACGAAGTAGCCATTGTCACTGGTGGGGAGCGGATAGGCGCTGGTATCCACCGCAGAAGCGCCGTAGTTGCCCAGAGCGGAGGGTTTCACCGCGCTGCCTGATGCCAGTTCAGCGGCCTTCCCAAGGTTCGCACTGCCCTGCTGTTTGCCATTGTGGTCAGAGAGCCCGACGGTTTCAGGCTGCGCATTTTGCAGCGACGTGCCGCCGTTGACCTGTTGCAGGGCATTTTGCAGCTGGTCTCGCCATTCAGGCGAATTGACCGCGACCTTATCTGTGGTGGCCAGTTGCTGGCGCTGCTGAGCGGCCACATGGCTGACTGCGGCGAGATGATTTAATGATGGCGCACTGACCGTGGTGCCCGCCCAACCGGCGTTGGGCGTGGTGGAGGTATTGCTGACATCACCGCTGAAGCTGGCGTTAACGCTGCCGCCTGCCTGAATGACTGCACGAAGGCCGTCCCCGGTATAGGTGGTTTCATATTCTGGTGCAGAAGATAATTGATAAGTCACTGTTGCAGATGAGTCGTTTCCTCTGAAAGGGGAGTTCTCTGAAGTCGGAGAAAAATACTGCATGTTACGGCTATCATTCAGCTTGTTTGCGCCAATCCGCCCATCATATTTGTAAGTCAGGTAAGTACTGGTTACTCCATTTACCCAGGATTGATTATTGAGCGTGGTACCACTGAGTGAAATGGAGTTCCCTGCCAGAAGTGAGCTGGCGAGGTTATTGAGCTGGCCTGCGGTAACATCGAGATTTCGCCCTGCGGAGATACGTCCACTGCCACCATTAGCCTGAGCCGTTACCGTGGTTGTCTCTGTTAGATAACGTTTGACAGCTGCTTGTGCATTGGGAGCCAGATAGGAGTAATCATCAATTGAACCGTTGCCTTTACCAAAACTGCCGCCCGTTCGAACACTGATGATGTAATAGCCCAAATCATCTACATTCATCTTGCTCAACTGGTACTTTATCGATGCGCCTCCAACCCCCGCAGGCAGTCCTGATATTTGCTGTGTATTCTGCTGAGTGGTAAGGCCCTCTCTTTGATTGAGCAGATTGGACGTTCGCACTGTGATATCACCATTCTGCGACTCAATCGTCCCCGACGTATTGATGACCTCGCCATTGGCATTCCCCGCTGCGTCGCGCTGCATCCACAGGCTGTTGCCTGCCAGCATATCGCCGCGCTGGTTTTGAATACTGTTAGCGTACAGGTAGAGATTCTGCCCGGCATACAACAGCGCGGTATTCACAATGCTGCCTGGTGAGGTGATGGTGAGGTTGCCGCTCGTACCGGTAAAGCCGTTGAGCGCCACGTCGCTGCGGCTGGTCAGCGCGACATTGCCCCCACCCTGCAGTGTGCCTGAGCCGTTCATCGTGATGCGATTGCCGCTCAGGCTGCTGTCGCCGGAGCCGGTGGTGATCTGGCCGTTGTTCGTCAGGTCACCGCCTGCACTCAGCGTCAGCGCCTGGCCCTGTAGCGTGCCCTGGTTGTCGATAGCGCCATTGCTGCTGATGCTGAGACGGTTTCCTGCGGCCAGGATGTTGCGCGCGGTAAAGCCATTAATCAGTTTCAGCGTGGCGTCGCCCAGCGCCACCACCTGTCCAAGCTGATCAAACCCTGTGCTTTCTAGCAGCAGATTGCCGCCGCTGAACAGCTTACCCGCGGCCTGCTGGGTCACATTTGTCGCTTTGACATTCAGCTGGCTGGCGCCGAGAAGCGTGCCGCTGTTGGTGAGTTGCGCATAGTTCACCGTCAGGTTCCCGCCCTGCGCGGTGCCCTGGTTCTGCAGGCTGTTGCCGGTGAGTGTCGCCTGCTGGTCTGCCATCAGCGTGCCGCTGTTGCTGGCGCTGGTCGCGTTGAGGATCAGCTGCGAAGCCTGCAGCCAGCCGCTGTTGACCAGCTGTGGCGCGTTCAGCGTGAGATCCGCCGAAGAGAGTAGTTTGCCGCTGTTACTGGCCAGGCCGCTGGTGGTAATACGGCTGGTGGCGCCCTGGATCACGCCGTAGTTATAGAGTTCGGGCGCGGTCAGCGTCAGGCCGTTCTGACTGAGCAACGTACCGCTGGCGTTATTGGTGAGGCGTCCACCGGCGTTGAGCTGCAGGCTGCTGTCGCCCTGCATGCGCCCGCTGTTGGTGACGCCGCCGCTGCTGAGTAACAGATCCTTACCCTGCATGCGGCCCGCGTTATCCACGGTGGCGCCATGCACATCCAGCGTGCCGCCGCTCAGCAGCACACCGTTTTGCTGCTGCGTCACCGCGCCCGACAGGGTGGTGGTCAGGCCTTCCACGCCCGAAATCTCACCGCTGTTGTTCAGCGTCGCGCCCTGTAACGTGAGGTTGCGGGCAATCCACTGCCCCTGACTGGTGAAACTCAGGGCATTGAGCGCGGCGGTGCCATTGGCGGAGATTTTGCTGCCCGCGCCAGATGTGAGCGTGTCGCTCAGGTTCAGCTGCAGGTCGCCGGCGCTCTGAATGGCGCCGCCGTTGGCGAGGCTGCTGGCATCCAGCAGGATCTGCTGTCCCTGCCAGGTGCCGTTATTCGTTACGGCGTCACCGCTGATGTGCAGCGTGCCCTGCGTCAGCAGTTGACCGCCGGCATTGTTCATCAGCACGCGCGCGGGCTGAGCCTGGACGGCAAGCAGGCGTAACCCCTGGATGGGTGCCGGGCCGAGGGTCAGTGACTTAAGGCCAATCAGGCTGCCCTGATTGGTGACGCTGGCGGGGCGGATGGCGAGCGTATCACCCTGTACCGTACCGCTGTTGTTAAGCGAACTGCCGCTGAGCGTAACGTCTTTTTCTGCCAGCAGTTTGCCGCTGTTATTCAGATTCTGCGCGCCAATCTGCGCGGCACCCTGAGACAGCAGCCCACCCTGATTATTCAGCTCCCCGCTGACCGATGCCGTGAGGTCAGCGCCGCTCAGCAGCGATCCCTGATGCTGCCAGCTTCCCGCACTGACATTGACGCCCTCACCCTGCAGCGTACCGGAAGTCTCCAGCGTGCCGGCATTCAGCCGCAACGCTCCCCCGGTCAGAGCCTGACCACCCGCTGACTGTGTCAGACGGTCAGACGCCTGCGCATCCAGTGCCGTCGTGCCCTGCCACAGCCCCTGATTACTCAGCGAACCGCCGCGAAGCGTGAGGCTGTCCGCCATTATCTTTCCGCTGTTCGTCAGGCTGCCGGCTGACACGCTGGCATCTCCAGCGGACAGCAGGCTGCCGCTGTTGTCCAGCAACGTGTCCGAGGTGCCGCTCAGGGAACCGGTGCCGTTGATGGTGCCGCTGGTGGACAGTGAGGTGAAGTGATAGCCAAGGTTTTTGCCCTGCCACAGGCCTGCGTTGCTGGCCGTGTCTCCCTTCAGGGAGAGTTCACCACCGCTGACAAGCTGCCCGTGAAGCAGGTTATCGAACTGGGCAAACTCTGCGCTCAGCAGCGCGTCACCCTGCAGCAGGCCCTGGTTCTGCAGCTTCGCGCCAGAGGTTTTGATCTGCTGCGCGGCAACGGTACCCGCATTATTCAGGGTGTTGACCTGAAGATCGGCCTGCTGCTGTGCCAGCAGCACCCCGTCCGCACTGTTGTCCAGCGTCCCGTCCAGATCCGCGTTCAGATTGTTTGCCGTGATGCGACCGCTGTTGCTGATGTTGAGTCCGGTAAGACTCAGGTCGCCTGCCACCTGAAGCAGGCCGGCGTTGGTGAGCGTGACGGGTGCAAGGGCGAGTGAATCACCGGTGATCAGCTCACCGGTTGCGGTATTCGTGATGTCCGCGCTGCTGAGCGTGAGCGCGCTGTTGCCCTGAAGCAGGCCTGAGTTCGTCAGCTGGGGTGCCATGAGGGTCAGGCGGTCCGCTGCCAGCGTCCCGCTGTTACTGAGCTGGTTGCTGAGCAGGTTCATCCCCTGTTCGCTTATCAGCTTTCCGCTGTTATCCAGCGCGCCACTGACGTTTGCGCTGAGCTGAGAACCCGCACGCGCGCTGCCGGCGTTCTGCCAGCTTTCCAGTTTCAGGTCGAGCTGATCGGCCTGGATGCTGCCCTGGTTGTTAAGCGATGAGCCCTGCACGCCTGCCTTGCCGGCCGTCAGTAATTGCCCGTTGCCTTTATTGACGAGCGTATCGCCCTTCAGCGTCAGGGCACTGGTTCCCTGCATCAGCCCGCTGTTGACCAGATCCCCCTGCAGCGTCAGCGCCTGCGCGAGCAGCCAGCCGCTGTTGTCGGTACTCCCCGTTATCCCGATGTGCTGCTGGCCCAGTATCTTGCCGCTGTTAGTTAACGTGCCGGCAGCAATCGTTGCATCCCCTTCACTCAGCGCATTGCCGCTGTTCTGCCAGTCGCCTGCCGTCAGGTCAAGCTGCTGACCCTGCATCTGACCGCGGTTATCCAGCCGATCCTGCTTCAGCGTCAGCTGACCGCCGCTCAGCATGGTTCCGCTGTTGGTCAGCTGCTGCCCGGTTGCCTGCAGCGACTGTTTACCCTGCAGCGTGCCGCTGTTCTCCACGGTGGTACTGCTGATATCAAGCTGGCTGGCGGCTATCTGCCCGGCATTGGAAAGACTGCCGTTTTTCAGCTGCACGGCGTTATCTGCCAGCAGCAGGCTACCCTGCTGATTGCTGAGAGTGTCGTTGTCTGCGGTGATATCGGTGGCGCTGATTTCTCCGGCGTTGGTCAGCGTGCCGCCGCTCAGGTTCAGGGCCGCACCGCTGGAAATCAGTCCGGCGTTGTTCAGCTCCGGCAGATCGAGCCCGAAACTGTTATCAGAGCTGACGGTGCCGTCTGCCAGGTTCGTGAGGCGCTGACCGCTGAAGCGGAGCGCCGTCGTCCCCTGAATCAGGCCGCTGTTGTCGGTTTCACCGCTACTGAGCTGCAGCGCCTGCTGGCTGAATAGGCTGCCGGTATTGTTCAGGCTGCCTGTTGTTAACGTCCCTTCCGCCAGGCTCAGCACCTTTCCGCTGTTCAGCCAGTTGTCTGCGCTGACATTCATCAGCCGGCCCTGAAGTGAACCCGCGTTATTAAGCCCGGCGGTATCCAGCGTCAGCTGGTCTTCACTGAGTACGGTCCCGGTGTTAGTCAGCTGACGGCTCTGCGTCTGCAGCGTCTGTTTTGCCTGCAGCGTGCCACTGTTACTGATAGCGTCGCTGTAGAGGGTCAGCCCGACGGCGGCCATTTTCCCCTCGTTGGTGAGCTGCTGGTTGTTCAGCTGCAACGCCTGCCCGGCGAGCAGCGAACCGCCCGACTGGTTCAGCACCACCGCGTTAAACACGCTGAGGTCTGCCGCATTAATTTCGCCCGCGTTACTCAGCCTGTCGCCGCGCAGCGTCAGCGCGACACCGCTGCTGATAAGGCCGCTGTTACTGAGATCCGGCAGGTTGAGCGCGAAGGCATTATTGGAACTGAGGGTGCCGCCGCTGAGATTGTTCAGGCTGCTGCCGCTGAAGCTGAACGCACTGGTGCCCTGCAGCATGCCGCTGTTATCAGTCTGCGCGCTGCTGATATCCAGCACCGGCGCAGAAAACACGCCCTGATTGAGAAGGCTGTCGCTCACCGTCGTCAGGCTGCGGGTCGCGGCAACGCTTGCGCCCTTACTGTTCTGTAACGTACCCGCCCTGACGCTGATGGTGCTCGCGGCCAGCGCGCCGCTGTTGTTCACCTGCCGGGCATCAACGGAAAGGCTGTCAGCCGCCGTTAACTGACCGCCGTTGCTGATCTGGTTCTGAGCCTGAAGCTGTATGCTGCTGCCGGCGTTGGCGCGGGTGGATTGATCCGCAGTCAGACTCGCCCCGCTCAGCCGGATGTCACGACCTGCCGTCAGGCTGGTGCCGCCGGTGGTCAGGTTGCCTTTAGCCGTCACGGCGATCCCGGCATCACTGACCAGGGTTCCCTTACCCAGCGTGGCATCCTGCTGTGCGCTGACGGTGATTTGGCCGGTGGCTTTATTATCACCGCTCAGCGCAACCGACGCGCCGTTCGCCGTCAGCGCGCCGCTGCTCAGGCTGTTACTGAGCGTCAGCTTACCGTTCGCATCCAGCTGAATATCACCCTGCTTCGCGGCGAGGTTGCCGAGGTTGACCCCGACGCCCTTCTCGCTCGACACCAGATGAATACGGTTGGCATACATACCGCCGAGCGCGCCGGTATCCACCGCCACCGACGGCGCCGCGCCCTCACCGGCTATCGGCGTGACTGAACCGTCCGCACCCACGCGGTTGGCCCCCACGGTGACGGACAGATCTTTCGCATGGATCCCGGCGTTGATCTCGGTCGCGCGCGCGACGATTGACACCGCGTCGGCGCCGCTGCCGTCCAGCCCCTTACCTTCAACGGTGACAGAGCCCTTAGTGACTTCCAGCGAAGAGAGGTTGCCGTTTGCATCAAGTTGCGGCTTCCCGGTGGTCAGCGTGACGTTCGGCGTGTTGATAAAGCCGCAGCCGTTACAGGTGATGCCGTAGGGGTTCGCGACGATAACGTTAGCCGCTTTGCCCGCCACCTCGGTATAGCCCTGCAGTTGCGAGCGGTTCGCGCCCGTCACTTCGTTGATGATCGCCTGTGCTTCGTGCCCGGCTTTCAGGTTCGGGTTGTTCTGGATCAGGCCGCCGAGCTGCGTCTGATTGAGCTGGCCGGTGGCATTGTTGAGGATCAGCCCTTCCTGGCCGACGTTGTACTGCTGGTACTGGTTGTGCGAGACGCCGGCTGCGTTCGGCGTGGCGATGTTGACCACCGGCACGCCGTTGCCCGCCGCATCCATCTTCGTGCCGGGCGTTACCGGGGTGATTTGGGCCGCCATAGCGGGCAGCATCGGCTGCACCGCCACCAGATAACAGATGAGATAGCTCAGCGCGCGACGGGCGAGGGAAACGGGTTGACGATCGTCCATAATCTTTGCCTCTTAGAAAACCAGCCCTACGCGGGCGTAAATGCTGACGTGATCCGGCTGAAGGTGGCCGGGATAGCTGAGCGGAATGCCGACGGTGTACTGGGTGTAGAAATAGCGACTGCGGGTGCTGATACCTACCGCGCTGCCCCAGAGCGTGCCGGTGGACTCGCGGTTCTGCACGTCGCTCTTCAGCCAGCCGCCGTCGACGGCAGCCAGCGCGCTGACCTCGCCAATGACCGGCAGCGTGAACAGGCTGTAGTCCAGCTCGTTGCGCAGGTAGCCTCCGGCGTCACCGGAGAGGTACTGCTCCTTAAAGCCGCGCACCGAGCTTTCGCCGCCGAGCGTCAGGCGCTCGCTGCCGTAGAGCCGATCCGGCGACCACTGGGCGTACACGCTGCTGAGCCACCACAGGCTGTTCGTCAGCGGACGCTGGAAGCTGCCGCTTAAGCTCCACTTGCGGAACTGCGCTTTCGGCAGGTCGCCGCTTTTGCCCGCGTCGCTTTCGGCATCAAACCACGGCATGCCGCGGCTGAAGGCCGGGTTGAGCGTGGCCACGCCGCCGAAGATTTTCTGCGTGTGGTTCAGCCCGAACTGCAGGCTGGTGATTTTGCGGCTGCTGCTGGTGAGCAGCGTGTTATTGAGGAAGTTGTGGCTGGTGTAATGGTTCAGGCCGAGCTGGACGCCGGTTTTGATGTCCCCGTTGCGGAACAGCACCCAGGAGCCGTTCAGGCGGTGCGCGACGTTGTCACCGTTACTGAGCCAGGTGAAATCATTGTTGATGAAGCTGCTGTGATAGCTGCTCCAGCTGTAGCTGTAGTCGAGCAGGCCGTAGCCGTACGGCACGCTGACGCCCGCCTGCAGGCTCTGCGCGTCGCGCCACTGGCTGAAGGCACTGCTGCGCGCGCCGCTGATAAACCAGCGATCGGCGAGCCCCAGCAGGTTGTTGCCGGTGAGCGAGGCGTTCAGCTGTCCGGTGCTGGTGCTCTTCTGTCCGCTGTTATCAAAGCCCAGCGAGGCGCTGAGCGGAAACTCCGGTTTAGCCGTGAGGTTTACGACGGAATATCCGGCTTTAGGCGACGGCTGAATTTCAATCTGCACCGGCGTTGAGCGCACGCGGTTAATCTGCTCCATGCCCTGCTCAATATCGCGCAGGTTAAGTATCTTCCCTTCCAGGCCGGGAAACGCCATTAACAGCGCGCGCGGATGCTGACCGTCGAGACGTATTTCGTCGAGCTTCCCTTCCAGCACCGGAATAACCAGCTCGCCGGAAGATAAATCCTGTTCGGTTAAAAACGCGCGGCTGGTAATATAGCCGCGCTGCATATACCAGTCTGAAATGGCGTGGACCAGCGAATTAATTTCCGTTAAGTTCAGGCAGCGGTCAATATAAGGCGCAGTGAGATTCTGCTGCTGATTCTGCGACAGTAAAGACGCATTGCGGGTGATAATATGATGGACGGGGAAACACGGGCCTGATGCGCCTGCCCCCCCGGCCGGAGCGGCCTGGGGGCTGACTGCGTTCCACAGCGCGTCGCGCTGGTTCTGGTCCTGCTGCAGACGCTGTTGCTGCTGATTCTGGATATAGTCGCGATCGCCCGGATTTAACGGCGCCGCGACTGCTGAAGCAGTCAATAAGCCGACGCTCAGCGCCAGTAACTTCCCTGTATGTGCCATCATAAAAGACTTAAGTTAAATTGATTGTAAATGTTTTGTAAGCTTGTTTGCGCAGAATATCACCTAAACAATCAGAAAGTTCCTGATGGCGTTATAAAACGAGAATGGAGGTATTATTTTACTTAGCACAGGGTTATTCCCTCAACTAACTCAAATATAGAGTTGGTGGTTTTAGGATGCAGACAAGAGAAGAAATTTCTTCGGATTATTTGTCTCGTTCTTATTAGCAACTGCACTGAAATTAAGCGCACAGCGTCCTTGATTGATTAGTAAAAGCGTAGCGTAAGCATCTCTTGGCACAGCAAGTAGAATTCCTCTCGTGCCAGTCGAACGATATCCGTTCTTCAGGCCGGCCAGGCTTTGGCAAAGGTGCGATTTTAGCGGTTATCGCTCTATCGAAGTGATGAATTGTCGGGGATCGCGCGAGTTCCGGTCCATACATGCGCACACCTCTTCTCGTGAGCAACGTTATTGCTAGCTTCTTAAACAGCGTCTGGCATTTAGTGGTCACCTACGGCCGGAAGGCACTCAAAATGGCGGGCTGATCAGTTTCGCTAGAACACGAAGTTCACAACATCATAATTATGTTAAGTATAAAAATGATAAGGTCATTTACTATCGCGTGTGGATTACTAGGGGATATTTCGTTTATTGCAGAATTCATACGCTGGCTGCATTGGCCCTGCCAAATTTATAAGAAGAATTTAAGTTGGTCGTCAGCAACAGGTTTTATTAACAGTGTTATGTTGCAGGATCTGCTGACAGAGAGTGTAGAAAGGCACCTTGAAAATACGCTTTAACTGCCACACGCCGTTGACTTGCAGACTGATAACTGAAATTGTTAAATAGCGAACGCAAAAAGGACGATCGCCGTCTCAAGGGTTTATCATGTTTACGACGCCAGAGCGACGTCCGGAGAGCAATAGGATGGCTTAATCGTTCGTGAAAACGTTCAAACGCGACTACGAGTATGTGAATGATATGTCGGATGCCATTACTGTAATGGGAAAACTGACGGAATGGATGTGAGACTATAATAACTGGTGCCCCCTAAAGGACTGAAAATGCACTCATCTAGGGTATGAAAAGTGCGCTGCTAGTTAAAATTAACTGTGTCTTTTTAACAGGGGAGGAACTCCATTGATGGTGCATTTGAACAGCTAATAAATGCATCAGTACTTTTAAGTTATATTATTAAAGGCATTCAATCATGAATACTTTGATTCACCTTTATAATATACAGTGATGATTTATTTTTCCGTGTTAATTTATATTAGATACTTCGGAAAGGGATCTCTGAACATCTCACTTCCAAGGCAGCCCTATTTTTATCATTACCTGATTTTAAGCGACCCATGACAATACTGTTCGCGAACATCTGTAAAGATGTTTCCGCAAGATAACGGTCCTCAACCGGGCCTATCACAATTTCTCGCAGCGCTTGTTGTGGAATGTCCAATTCCCAATAAGGAATTAAATAATCGCCTCTGGTCCTGAACTTAATTCTTTCATCATTCCATATGCTTGCTATAATTATTCTTACCTCTGATTCATCCCTGAACCCTGCATGTTTGAAACCCATTGAATATATAATAAGATACAAATAAAGATGTCCTAATATGTTCTTATCATCTAATTTTACCCACGCAGAAAGAAGAAGTGGAAGTAGGAATGATTTAATTATTGATATTGCATAGTTTACCGATTCTTTATTATTTGTAATATAGTGACATTTGAGGAATATATTAGTATCACCATGCCTTTCAATTTCAGTTTTTAACGTATTCTCATCTATTCCAATTGCATGCATCCCATAACTCCTCCACTGGCTTAGCGAGTCCTTATCCTTACTAAAGGATGCAACGAAAATAGAAGGTGGCTCTATGATTAATTCTGGGTTGTCGCCTAAAAATATCAGTGAGTTTTTTATATCGGAAATTAAATCCTGAGGGTAGTTTAAGGGAAAGTCGGAAAATTCTAAAAGTGTGTCTTTAATTATTTTATATCCACACTTACTTTCTTCAGTATCATTCAAAAATCGATGGTCTGTTAACCAGAGCTTGTTTTTCTCAAAGATCAATTTCACTGCGTTCAAATCGGTGTAGTGGTAGATCATCGTCCATGCTCTCTTATGTTTTTTTCATTCCAAAATCAAAAAATCAATTGTCTCCGGTAGGAGAATGCAACACCTACATCAATTTCCAAAAATTTTAGATAACTCTGTACTGCTTCAACTTTAAATAAAGCAATTTTGTGCTTTACTGACTAGCGAAATTTTTTCCTTGTAAAAGTCTTTGGGGAGTATCGGCTGCTCATCACGCCTCCTTCGTCAGAGATGAGGATCTCGTTGATCGAATGGTTACAAAGAATCTGCAGTTTAGCTACTTTGTTGCACAAGTATCAATATTGTCACTCGTTAGTTACAAGGCTTCTGCGGGCGAGTCATAACTCTGCTTCATCCTACTCTAATATGAGCGTATCGGCAAAACTAACAGTTGTTCCACTTTTACACTCAAGCACAACCTCCACACGTCGAGGGCTTAGCGATGGTGTATCGGTGGTGCACTATAACTTCCTTAAACTGTAGTGATGTTAAGGCGTTTTGTGAGATGGTTTACCTTTAATTTCTTCCTAGCTTGTCAAACCCTATTTCCTTTTATTTTATCTCAAAAGTGGCGGGCTTTTCAAAGTTTAAATTTTTTATATTAGCGGGAATATCAATCCCCTTACTTACAAAAAGTAATTCTGTTGCTTTCTTCTTAGTTGCCAAGCTGTAATTTAAAGAATAAATTCTTGGATGATGCTCTTTATAAAGTTCTATAATTTCTTGGCAATTGTCATAGGTTACGATCCAATTGTAATCTTTCAAGGCATTGATTTTGATAAACAAATTCTCATGATCTTCTTTATCAAAGAAGTTTGTATATAGTTCTTTTCCTTTATTGTAATAAGGAGGATCAAAGAAAATGAAACAACAATTTTTATCCTGTTTCTTTATTACTTTTTCAATGAATTCAACGGCATCAAGGTTATGGAGCTCAATACAGTCAGCGGATAAAGATATTTTTTTTATTTTATCAATCAAGCCTCGCTTATTGAACCTACAGTCCAGTTTATAGTTTCCTTTTTGTTCCTTTCCACCAATTACTCCAGCCTTTAATATTCCTGAACGATTTGTTCTATTCAAAAATAATGTTGCAAAAGCTAATTCAACAACGTCAGTTTCTTCCTTCTGTTCATAGATTCCCTTTTGAATATGCCATTCATCAATAGTTACAGGCGTATCTATAATCTTAGTTATTAAGTCTTCAGAATTGTAAACAATACAATGCCACAGAGAGTAAATAGCTTTGTCATAATCGTTGAGAATTATTTTTGAGGCAGTGCCATCAAAAAGCAGAGATAAAGCGAGGCCAGCCCCCCCACTAAAAGGTTCAATATAGGTTAAGGTCTTGACCTCAATTGTGCTCAAAAGCTCTTTTATGAATGGTTTCAGTTGAGCTTTTCCACCTGGATATCTCAGCGGAGAGTGAGTTATAGGCATGAGTTAGCTCCCTTCATTGATCGGAGGTAAGCCTCTAATTTTATTGATATAGTTAATCCTATGATAGAATTCACGCTTAAACTCTGAGCTATCAACTGATTTTGCATAATAAGTTACGTATTGTTTAAACCGAACTATATCAGTTTCTGCCCATTTCTTACAGGTTTTTACCGATATCTTTTCTGATTTTAGGTCTTTTACTGAAATGCTTTTCATTCCAGCAGTTTTAAATTGGTTGATAAATATTTCTTTTTCAGTATTGAACTGCTTGAAAAATTTATCATCCCCCGGCAACGACAAAATAAAACAAATAATCCTTTTTTCCAGGGGTAAATTATCTGAATCCGGTAAAATTATATAAGTGTTTTTATCTTTAATTTTATCAGTCTTACCTTTGACGTCTGCATCAAAAATGACAAACGATTCGTTTAACAAAAAAGGGAAATTAGAACACAATTGTGTTAATAATGTATAACTAGTCCCGGTGTTTTCTGTATCAGAATTTAAATTTGAATTAAAATTAACCAGCGAAAGGATATCTCTTTTCTGTATTAGCGCCTTAATAAAATGTATCGCAATTTTATCCTCACACAGAATGTTGATTTTTTTATATTTAATTAATTCCTTGGGATCTTCAAAGGTCAACTCTTTATATGCAGAATTAAAATCTGGATTTTTAATGATGTTGTAGTTTCTATCATCGCCAACATTGGCTTTGCTAATAAAATTTAGTATTATTTTTTCATTCTCGACGTTTAATTGATGTTTTATATTTATGTTTTGGATTAAGTGAAGTGAATGAGTGGTGATAATTATTTGTACTTTGTATTTGTTGGACCACTTGAAGAGATAATCAAAAAGATTTAATTGAGCTATTGGATGTAATCCACTTTCAAACTCGTCTATGCAAAGAATTCCATTGCCAAATTTACTTTTTTTGTCATATGCTCTTTGAAAACCAATCAATCTATTAAAAATCGCACCCAAGTTATCTTCACCTGATGATATTGCTTGATAGTCATATTTAGCATTTTCACCACATGGAGCAAATGTTGACTTGGTGTTAACTTCATAAACTGCAGTAAAATCCTCGTAATCCATGCTTGGTAAAACATTCTCATAGAAGTCTCTTTGCAATTCTTTTTCATAATCAGTTAACTCGCTAATTGTGTCATCTGGTTTTGCATTAGTCCCCACCAAAGGTAATAATCTTTTTAAGTTCAAGAAGGACGTGTTGTAAGTAAAATTCCCGTCTCCCTGCTCATGTCCGGATATAACTATTCTATGACGATCAGACCCATCTTTAGCTAGTCTGACAGTAACAGTTTCTTTCAATAACTCATTTTTTCCCACATCAAAATAAATATCATACTTATCTGGGCCTAAATCATATTTTGTTGAGAACTTAAATACCTCATTTATAGAAGTTTTAAGGGGCTTGCCAAAGGCATCTTTTGATTCACTACCAAATGGGTGTGCAATCAAACCCATCACTGATGTTTTCATTGTACCATTGCGACCAATTAGTACAGTAATATTTCCACCTAATTCTATTCTTCGGTCAGTAAAACTTCTGAACTTTGTTAAATTAATAGCTTTAATCGATTTAATTTCAATTTTCTTATTGTCATTAAAACCTAATTCTTTTTTTGCTTTAGCATTAGTATAGTTGGTTTCCATATGAATCCTTTGTATATTTTCCTTTATTTAAATTTCTTTAGTGTGACCTAATTTTTGTTTATAACTTTCATTCCCAGCCAGAGAACAGCCAATTTGATAGATTGTGACATATGTTACAACTTTTAAGTTAGCGAATCACCCTATATGTAATCCCAATTCATAATTCGCGTTGTGGCAATCTAACCTTATCTAATAAGTGGTTTATCAGCCTACCACTTTGTAAGCATACTGCCATTACGAATTAATTGGAAAATCCTAGCTTCATATAATAGGCGTTTTATGAAGTGGGATTGGCTCGCACTCACCTGCAGATCGTAAGCTCATCCAGAATTATAACCTTATATAATTAAGTTTATATAAGTCCAGACAAACGCTTAAAACCCCTGTATGATGCGGATCCGGGCCGGATCCTGAGCTACACGGCCATTTATACGCAAGGGCGTGGCCTGAACGACGCACCGCCGAGCGGGGCCGGGCGCAGGTGGTTAAAACGACGGCAGCGCTACGTAAAATCTGGCGGGCATTTGCCCTGCTCTTTCTTCAGAATTCACGTAGCGCTGCGGTCTGATAAACGTGCAGAAACTGAGCAGACATGAACGAACTCTCCGGTTTTACCGGCGTGGCCCTCAGCGGCAGCGCCGATGACGATCTCACCGCGAAGCTGGCCGCCTTTGTCCGGCACCGCGAGGCCTTCTCGCCAAATACCTGGCGCCAGCTGCTGAGCGTGATGCGGATTAGCTGGCGCTGGTCCCAGGATAACCGCCGTTCATTTCTGCCGATGTCGCCGGAGGATATGCAAGACTACCTGTTCCACCTGCAGGCTATCGGTCGTTCAACTTCTACCATTTCGGTGCACGCCGCTCTCCTGTCAATGTTACACCGTAACGCTGGGCTGGTTCCTCCGACGGTTTCACCTGATGTCATTCGCGCAAAGAAGAAAATTAACCGCACGGCTATTGTTTCTGGTGAGCGTACCGGTCAGGCGGTACCGTTCTGCCGGCCGGATCTGAATCGTCTCGATGACGCCTGGCAGAATTCTTCCCGGCTTCAGCACCTGCGGGATCTCGCCTTCATGCACGTGGCATACGGTACATTGCTGCGTATGAGTGAGTTATCTCGTCTGCGCGTGCGCGACATTTCACGGGCAGCCGATGGCCGCATTATCCTCGACGTGGGCTGGACAAAAACCATCCTGCAATCTGGCGGGATTGTTAAGGCGCTTAGCACCCGCTCTTCTGAACGACTGATGGAATGGATTAACGCCGCCGGCCTGGCGGGTGAACCCGATGCGGTTCTATTCTGCCCCATACACCGGTCAAACAAAATTACCACAATCTCAACTGTGCCCATGAGCGCCCCGTGTCTGGAAGATATCTGGCGTCGTGCAAGACATCAGGCTGGAGCGAAAACTACCCTTAAAACTAACAAGGGACGCTATTCCAGCTGGAGTGGCCACAGCGCGCGTGTCGGTGCCGCGCAGGATATGGCCAGAAAAGGAATCTCAATTGCGCAGATTATGCAGGAAGGCACCTGGACACAGACCCAGACAGTGATGCGGTATATCCGCATGGTCGAAGCCCATAAAGGTGCCATGGTTTCACTGATGGAAGACGATGATTGAGTATCCGGTCGCTGATGGTTCCAGGTAGCGTCCGACGTAGAAAGCATGGAGCTATCTATGCTGTTTTCCTGTCACATTTTTGAGGAGAGCTGTTTAAGTGAACAGGCGTGAGTTTATGACGTGCGCCACATAAACAGATGTCCGAAAGCGCCAATCTTGGTCGAATACTCCTGCGGCATGCCGTTGGTGATCACTTCCAGCACTTTTTGGGCATAAGGACGCCCCTCATCGCAGCTGTAGGTATAGCTGAGGTAGTGCATGCCGTTATCAAGATAAACGGTCACATAGTTGTTTTGCTTCAGAAATGCAACAAGCTTGCCATCCACCGAAAAATCAAATGTGCACAGGTTGAATAAGCTGTCCCTGAACTGTGGAACACGCAGCACCTTAATTTTAGTCTGATGTTTGCTGGGATCCGGTTTGGTTAATTGATCATTCAGTGTATTGGCTACGGGCCCATAAGGTTTCGCGCAACTCGCTAATGCTAAAATGGCCAAAGCTATCAATGGCTTTTTCATACAGTTCTCCATGAGAAATACTCGTTCGTATGGAGTTATCGGCCAAAAACGCTATCTCATTAGAAGCAATAAGTTTTTCTCGATGGTAATTAAGATCTCCTTACGTTGAAAGAAAGAACCTGCGGCAAAATTTACAGTAAGTCTAATCGTTTAGTTACAGCATCCAAAGTACAGCTTTAAACTACATACCGGCCCTACAGGCCGGCAAAAAGCAGTTAATCAGAGGGGAAACTCAGGCACTGTTCAGATCATAGTTAGAGCGGCTCACAATTTCAGAATTCGCACCGGACTGGAATTAGAGATACTAGTAAAAGTGTGTTGTAACTATTGCTATCTTACCCATCGCCTGCCGGTGGGTGATGATGTCTGTATTAAGTGGCTCGATCGCCTGCGGCTGGTGCAAACGAAGGCATTTAATTCATCCCCTTCATTGGCGAGCAAGAAACTCATCTTAATAACTTCGATTATTTCCCTCTGATGCTGTCATAGCTATGTTGCCGAAAACTGCTGATACAACTGCTGATACAACTGCTACAATGAGCCAAAGAACTTTGCGCGCAAGGATAAACGAAATAATGGGGAATGATAGTGAAATTTAATGCATTCATGGCGGGTAAGGCTGGAGTAGATAATATGTCTACGTTCTTAGAGACCGGCATCATCAATGCCGGTCTGCCAAATATATAACGATCCACTAAACGTTTTCGGGTAATCCGAGAGGAATCCCTACCGTAAATAGCTCGATAACGCATTCACCTTAAGGTATGACTCTTCAGGCCTTACTTTTCCGAGTGCTCACCAGACTGGACTCATTTTTCCGATGAAATATCGGATACGCTATACTGGTCACCACAAAACTGATGATCCATGAAATATCCACACCAGGAATTAAATTCGCATAGGGACCGGAAAAGAAGGCATTTTCAACAAAAGGCACCTGTACTAAAATCCCGGCGAAATAGACCAGCAATGCCTGAGTATTGAGCAATCCATAACGTCCGCCGTCTGCACGAAATATCGCTTCAACGTCATACTTTTGCTTATTCACATAATAAAAATCCAGTAGATTAATCACAATCCACGGAATCAATACCGCAATCAATGCCAGAATCAAGTTAATAAAGAAGGAAACAAAGTTCTGCGAGGCCGCCAGCGCGACTAACACGCTTCCCACTAATACCAGCGATGACACCACTAAACGCACCGCTGCACCCGGCGTCCAGTGTGGGCGGAACGTTTGCACCGCCGTAATCAGTGATAATACCGCACCATACAGATTCATTGAGTTGTGACAGATGATATTCACCAGGAACAGCACCATCAGAATCGGTCCAAGCCAGCCGGTCGCATGGCGTACTGACATCATGGCATCACTGGCTGGTGCAATATTGACGGCCATCATGCCGAAGACAAACGCCAGAATTGTGCCACCACAAGCGCCCAGATAAGTGGCGATAAACGGACGCGCAATACCGACATTGGCCGGGAGATAGCGAGAATAATCAGAGGTATAAGGAGAGAAACTAATCTGCCAGACTGCACCGATACAGAACGTCCCAAACCACCCCGCCGCACTCATGCTGCCGCGAGACCAAAAGTCTGCGGGTAAGGGTTGTGACACCATCAGCGCCAGGCCCAAGATCAGCGCCGCACCCATGATCCATGCGCCAACTTTATTGATGCGATGGATAAAATGATAACCGACGATACCAATGGCGGTGGCAAGAATAGCGCCAATGACCGTGGCACTGCTTACCGGCATCGACGGAAAGACATTGTTGATGACTTTACCGGATAGCGAAATATTCGAGATAAAGAACCCGAGATAAATCACCGTCGTAAAGCTAATCACCAGCAGCGAACCGTAGCGACCAAATTGCGCGCGGCTCTGCACCATTTGGGGAATGCCGACTTTGGGCCCTTGCGCAGAGGTTAACGCAAGGAAGATCCCGCCAAACAGATGACCGGCAATAATCGCGGTCAATGCGGAAATAACATTCAGATGAAACGTTTCGGTGGCAATCGCGCCGCTGACTACCGCCAACGGTGCAATGTTGGTACAGAACCACAAGGTAAATAAACTGTGCGATTTACCGTGGCGTTCCGATTCCGGGACATAATCCACTGACTTATTTTCTATAATTTGACTCTGACGTGGTTGTGTATTCACCATACCCTCCAATTCTCAAAATGGGGTTGTTTTTTAATGTGGGTAAAACCTTCCTCGCAAAAAAAAGCCACAGCCATCCCGACGAATGGGTTTTCGTCTTCTTATTAAAGAATTGGCGGTAAGACTCCCGGTGCTATTTAATGCTTAACAACTGTACATGTGACGGTCGTCATAAATAACGACGCTGAAAATTCCAACTTTATTTCTGGCAGAACGCGCATTAATAAATGCAAACCGGATTCCCGCAAGGTGCGCATGTCAGCGCACCTTAACCCCTCAGCGCATAATAAAGGGATCGCTTATCGGCTCATCACTGGTACGCAGCCAGACAGTTTTCGTCGTGGTGTATTCCAACGCCGCGTCAATGCCGCCTTCTCGACCAAAGCCAGACTTACCGTAGCCGCCAAATGGCGCCAGCGGTGAAACCACGCGATAAGTATTCAGCCACACCACGCCGCTACGCAACTTACGCGTGACGCGATGGGCGCGAGTCAGGTTCTGGGTGAATACGCCTGCCGCCAGACCATACTCTGTGCCGTTGGCTAAACGAATCGCGTCGGCTTCATCTTTAAAGGTCAGCACCGACAAGACCGGACCAAACAGCTCCTGCACCACGCTTTCTGCATTCGGTACGGCGCTGCAATCGAGAATGGTGGGCGGATAATAGAAACCAGGGCGATCAACCGGCTGATTGCCGATAACCAGACGCGCACCCTGCTCGATGCTGCGATTGACGACCTGCTCGATATTGCTTTTTTGCTTGTCCGTACACAGCGGGCCAAACTGCGTCTCCTGCTGCTGCGGACAGCCAATCACAATCCCGCGTACCTTGCTGACCAGCTTCTCCAAGAATAGGTCTTTGATTTGTTCATCCACCAACAGGCGCGATCCCGCGACACAGCTCTGTCCTGATGCAGAGAAGATCGCCGCCACCTGCGCATTGGCTGCACTGTCCAAATCAGCATCAGCAAACACGATAAACGGCGATTTTCCGCCTAATTCCAGGGAGGTACTCGCCAGGTTTTCTGCACTGTTGCGAATAATATGGCGCGCGGTGTCTGCTCCGCCGGTAAAGGCAATGTGATCAACCAGCGGATGCTGTGTCAGCACCGTGCCACATCCTTCAGCAAACCCGGTGATCACGTTGATGACGCCAGCCGGGAAACCGGCCTCATGCACCAACTCTGCAAAAGCCAGCAGTGGCGTCGGAGCAACTTCTGCCGCTTTCACCACCACCGTACAGCCGGCCGCGATGGCAGGCCCGATTTTTACCGCTGAGAGAAACAGCTGACTGTTCCAGGGAATAATCGCCGCAACCACCCCGACCGGTTCGCGTTTGATCCAGGTTTCCATATCGGCTTTATCAATGCTAAGCGTGGTACCGTCCATCTTGTCCGCCAGCCCGGCATAGAAGCGATAGTATTCCGCCACGTAGGCTATCTGCGCCTGAGTTTCACGGATGATTTTGCCGGTATCGAGCGTTTCCAGGCGTGCCAGTTTTGGCGCGTCACGTTCAATCAAATCGGCCAGCTTTAACAGCAATTTGCCGCGCGCACCGGCGGTTAATCCACGCCACGCGTCAGATTCAAACGCACGCGCCGCCGCCTGGACCGCACGGTCGGTTTGCTCGCCGCGCGCTTCGGCAATATTGGCCCACGGCTCGGCGGTGGCCGGATTTAGCGAGTTAAAAGTCGCTGCACCCGCGTCAAATTGGCCATCGATGTAGAGTTTGAAGGATTCCATGACGTCTCCGCTTAGTGAAATGCAGGTGCAACATGTTGAATAAAGCGTTCCAGCGAGGCTTTTTTGCGCTCGAAGGTCATACCGCT
Source organism: Erwinia sp. S63 (assembly GCF_016625195.1). GTDB lineage: Bacteria > Pseudomonadota > Gammaproteobacteria > Enterobacterales > Enterobacteriaceae > Pantoea. The sequence goes on along the minus strand of NZ_JACVUP010000010.1, from coordinate 59,492 downwards.
GTCCAGCCACAAGGCGTACTCATCGTAGCCTATCGCCTCGTAGTTTTTCAGGCGCGCGATCACCTGGTCAGGGTTACCGATCGCCAGATTTTTGCGCATGCCTTCCACGCTGTAATAGGTGTTCGCCGCGATCTCTTCTTCTGTCAGCGGCTTAATCAGGCCTTGCTCAACCGGACGCTCGTTCTTGAACCAGGCGCCGAAGTAGTTATAAAAACGATTGAGCTCAACAGCGGCTTGCTGCGCATCTGCCTCATCCTCGGCAACGAATCCATGCTGCAGCAGCATGATCTTGAGCGGCTGATCGGGTGCGTATTCACGACATGCGTCTTTAAAGGTGTTGATCAGACGCGTGATCTCCTCTTCTCCCTGATGCAACGGCGTACACTGCACGTTGCAACCGTTCTTCACCGCAAACTCATGGCTGTTCGGATCGCGGGCGGCGACCCAGATTGGCGGATGAGGCTGCTGTTTAGGCTGTGGCGATGACGTCGTAGACGGGAAATTCCAGAACTCACCCTGGTGAGCGTAATCGCCTTTCCACAACGCTTTCACTGCCGGAACCAGTTCACGCATACGCTGGCCCGCTTCCCAGGCATCCATTCCCGGCATCAGACGCTCGTATTCATAGGAGTAAGCACCGCGTGCAATCCCGAGATCCAGACGTCCTTTGGTGATTAAGTCCGTCATTGCCGCTTCGCCCGCCAGGCGGATCGGATGGGTGAATGGCGCAATGATGGTGCCAGTGCCCAGACGCACGTTTTGCGTGCGGCTGGCGATATCCACCAGATTGATAAATGGGTTCGGCGCGATGGTGAAATTCATTCCGTGGTGTTCGCCGGTCCAGATAGCGTGCAAACCGCCTTTATCCGCGATTTCACACAGTTCCATCATTTCATCGTACAGCTGGTCCTGCGCGTCATCCGCTGACACGCGTTCCATATGCAGGAACAGGGAAAGTTTCATACCACCTCCTGATGCGACGGAGCAAAGAAGTGGCGCACTGAGCCTTCCACTTCATCACCGTAATAGAGGCCGTAATTACCCACGGCATTTTCGCGGATAAACCGATCGACCAGCGATTTCAATGCGCTATCCGGCACCGGCAGTTGAGCCAGCGCGTGGACATCCACCCATTCGCCCTGTTGCACCGCTGGTAAGGTGCTGCCGGTCGGTTGTGCACAGAGGAACACGATATGCTGCTGTTTCTTCTGGCGGTCTTCCCAGATGGAGTAGACAAAACCCGGGCTGGCTTCGATGTTGAGTCCATCGAACACCTGTTTCAGGGTTTCACTGACGCTGCGGTTGTTCACCGTTTGCGACGGCAGGCCATAACCATTCTCTTTTTTCACCACCAGCGCCTGCCCCGCCGATTCAATCAACGCACTGACCACCACGTTAGGACCGGCAATCAGAGACTCGGCATTCTGATAAGGCGTGAAGTAGGCGCCGCGATAGTAGCCCAGCCCCGGGGTGCCGCAGGAATCGAACTGCTCAACTTTGCCGATCAGGATCGCGTGGTCACCGGCATCCACCACCTGATGCATCGCGCATTCAAACCAGGCGGAGCTGTCATCCAGCAGCGGCGTGCTGAACTCCCCTTTACGCCACTTCACCAATGAGAAGCGATCGGCAATCTTCTGCGCGAAGATGTTCGAAGTCTCTTTCTGCTGCTCCGCCAGGATGTTAATAGCGAAGTGCGGGCACTGAGTGAAGTTGTCGAAATTGGCGGAGCGCTTATCGATGCTCACCAGCAGCAGCGCGGGATCGAGCGATACCGAAGAAAACGAATTGGCGGTAAAACCAATCGGCTGCCCCTGCGCATCGTTGGTGGTGACCACAGTGACACCGGTCATGAAGGCGCCAAAGGCGTCGCGTAACTGTCTGCGTTTATCTGCGTCCATAAGTTACTCCTTTACAGGCTCTTTTTGCGTGACGGCGGCAGCAACCGGATTCAGGAACGATAAAATCTCTTCGTTCACACGGTCGGCATCCGTCAGATTCAACATGTGTTTAGCGTTAGCGACCACCACCGCCTGCCCCTGGCGCGCGGCCTGGGCCATCTGGCGCGTCATGTCTGGATTCGAATTGGCATCCAGTTCACCGGTCATCACCAACACCGGACATTGCATTTCGTTCCAGCGTTCTGAATAAAAGCGATCTCCGGCCGCAAACGCCTGATAGGCGCGGGCATAGCCGTCGAGATTCACTTGCTGCAACCACGCGCCCACTTTTTTACGCAGGGGCTGTTCGTGGTGATCGTCACTGAACCAGCGATCCAGCGGGGCATCGAGCCGCACATTGCCGCTGGCCAGCTCTTGTGCCCGCTGCAGCACCGCGTTGCGTGCAGTGTCGTTACGTTTAAACACGCCGCTCATCACAATCGCGTGATTCACCAACTGGGGATAATCGATGGCAATCCCGGCAGTAATCAGCGCCCCCATTGAGTGTCCGGCCACGGCAAAACTGGATTCCGGTTGTGTCTTCAGGAACAGGGCCAGCCACTGCACGTAATCTTTCAGGGTGGCGGGATGGCGGAAACCGCTGCTTTCGCCATGCCCCGGCATATCCACCGCGATCACGCGGAAATAGCGACTCAGCACGTCTATTTGCGGGAACCAGGCGTCAGCGTTCATACCGACGCCGTGGATCAACACCAGAGGCGTGCCCTGTCCAGCCTCCAGGTAACTCACCTGGAGACCTAACTCAGATAGCTGCTGGGTTTTTCTGGTCATGGCCTAACTCTTTCAGGTCAAGATAACGGTTACCGATACGATGATGCGGGCGGCCGCCCAACGCCGCGCCCAATGCGATCACAATCTCGTCGCTGAATGGCGCATCGTTGATGTTGAACTGCATGGTGAGGTAGTGCTCACGAGTGCCCTCGTCATCAGTACCCATCATCGGCACCAGAATGGGTGTGTTGGCTGGACCGCGGGTGTTGTTAAAGGCCAGATAGGTTTTACCCTTCACCGCTGAGCGGTAATGGTTGCCGAAATGCAGGGTATGAATCAGCGCTGAGGCATGCTCCAGTTCGCCGTCCAGGCCTACAACGGCGCTTTTGCCATAAGCCACAACCTTGTCGCCGCCGCCCGCTTCCTTCACGATTAACCCGGTCAGTAACTCGCCGAGCACCGGCGCCATTTCACGAATCTTAGGGGCGAGGTCTTCCACGAAACCTTCGCCTGCCCACGGATTTTTCACCACGGCAGCCGCCGCAATCATCACCAGCGGTGTCGTCGCCGCTTTGCCGCCGTCGGAGTAAATGGTCTCGGTGGTAACGAACGTCTTGCGTATATCTGGATGCATGGTCAGAACCTCATTCAAGTTAACGGTTTGTTAATCTGGTGTGTCGGGAAGTGATATAACACTGAGATTTCTGGCATGTCAAAAGTTGGTATACCATCATACGGTATTAAATTTTTCCGGCGTTTTTGCTATGCTTAAGCGACGCAAAACCCCGCCATGACTGGGGGGATGGGGATCAAAAAGGCAATGTGTCACCGGCGGTTTGAGAAGCGAGATGAGTGTGATTGAGGTCATAAAAATCACACTAATTATTCGGGCAGTCGTTTCATAACGGCATGAATTCACGAAGTTTTGATTATTCATCAAGGATATTTTTATTTCGTGCTCAGACCGCATGATGAAACTGTGAGCTAACGCTGATTTCAACGGGTGGGTCGGTGAGAAGTCGATAGGCGGTGGTAGCAAAGAGAGTAAAGGCGGCGTTGCTTTCAGAACGGAAACAGTGCTAATAGTTAAAACGCTTGCAGGACATGACATTGACTTCAGGCTGAATTTTTAAATTTCAACGAAGAGACGATTATGGATGCGAGTCATTCCTTAAAAATTGAAAATACGCCGGTGACGTTACGTGAACTGGCACTGGCCAAAGTTCGTCAGGCCATTATCTCCGGATATTTTAAAGCTGGCGACCGTTTGGTTGAGCGCTCACTGTGTGATGAATTAGGTGTAAGCCGTACCGTGGTGCGCGAAGTCATTCGCTATCTGGAAGCGGAAGGTTTAATTGAAAACCTGCCGAAAAAAGGCCCGATTGTGGCGATATTAACCTGGGAAGTGGCCGAGCAGATTTACGATATTCGTATCCTGCTGGAATCCGAAGCGGCGAAGGATTGCGCAAAATTAGCCACCAGCAGTGATAAAAAGAATCTGCACAAGAAACTCCTGCGCATTGCTAAAGCCTCGCACGATCATGATGATATTGAACGCGTTGAAGCGTCTCAGGCCTTTTATGAAGCACTCTTTTCCATTGCAAAACATCACATTGCGTGGGAAATCGTCCAGCGTCTGAACAGTCGTATCAGTCGACTGCGCGCACTGACCCTGCGCAGTCCGGAGCGCCAGGTGGCGGGTTTTGAACGTATGTCGCGAATTTATGAAGCGATTGAAGAAAACAATGCCGAACACGCGAAAGAGGCCGTCAAACAGCATCTTTCAGAAGCGGCCACGCTGGCTAAATCTATTCTGACCGCCGAGGAAAAATAATGTCTGCTTATTGGATCGCCCACGTCAATATTGAGGATGCACAGCAGTACCAGAATTATATTGAGCTGGCACCGCTTGCGTTTAAAAAATATCAGGCGAAGTTTATTGCCCGCGGTGAAAATGCCACCTCACTTGAGGGTGATGAATTTAAGAAGCATGTGATCATTGAATTCCCCGATTATCAAACGGCGCTGGACTGCTATCATTCTGACGAGTATCAGTTAGCCAAAAAGCAGCGTGATAGCGTGGCAACGGCCATGATCACCATTGTGGATGGGCTGGCGTAGGGTTTTTCATCCTCCTTATGGTTGATATGTTCCCCCAGCCCTTAGTGCTGAAATAGCGTGATGAAATGACGCTTTTTTTCCCAGCACTAAGGAGTTACGTATGTCAGCGATCCCATTATTACCTGAGGTGAAAGCATTCCTGGCCCGCGAGCATGGCAATTATATTGATAACACTTCAGTAGCCGGTTCAGGTGTGATTTTTGAAGTGATTAACCCTGCAACGGGGGAAAGCGTAGCCACTTTTAATGCTGCCAGCCAACAACAAGCGCAACACGCGCTCGACAGTGCTCACAAAGCCTTTATGACATGGCGTGAAATGCCCACACTCCAGCGCGGCAGTCTATTGCTAAAACTTGCCGACAAACTGGCCGAAAAGCGTGAAGAACTGGCACAGATTGAAACGCTGTGCTCCGGTAAAACCATCCAACTGTCGCGCCTGCTGGAACTGGATCAATCAGTGACCTTTTTGCGTTATTTCGCCGGTTGGGCAGGAAAAATCAATGGCGAAACCCTGGACGTTTCCCTGCCTTCATTTGCTGGCGAAAAATACACGGCCTTTACCCGCCGCCAGCCGGTGGGCGTGGTGGTAGCGATCGTCCCATGGAATTTTTCCATCATGATCGCGGTATGGAAAATTGCCGCCGCGCTGGTCTGTGGTTGCAGTGTGGTGGTGAAACCCAGCGAGTATACGCCGCTGACCTTACTGCGTTTGGCTGAGCTGGCAACAGAATGCGGCTTCCCGCCGGGCGTGATCAATGTGGTAAATGGGGCTGGCAGTGAATTAGGTCCGGTGCTGATTGGTCATGAAGCTTGTGCAAAGGTCAGTTTTACGGGTTCTGTTGCCACCGGCAATGCAGTCAATCGTACGGCCACTGCCCAGGGTAAACGCGTGACGCTGGAGTTGGGCGGTAAAAATGCCGCTCTGTTCCTCAATGATTTGTCTGTTACTGAGATGGTCAACGGCATTATGGAGGCAGGTTATCTCAATCAAGGGCAAATTTGCGCAGCCGCTGAATGTTTTTGGTTGCCTGCGGATAAAATTGATGCTGTTTTGGCGGAACTTAAAGTCCGCCTGAATAGCACGGTAATCGGCTCGCCGCTGGATGAGACCACGGCCATGGGGCCTTTAGCCAACCTTGCTCAGCTGGAAAAAATCACGCAGCTGGTTGCCACCGCACGTGATGAAGGTGATGAGATCATCTGTGGCGGCGAGGTATTAAGTGGTGGTGGATACTTCTATCAACCCACCGCAATCCGCGTTGCTTCCGTAGATAGTACGTTGATGAAAGAGGAAACATTCGGCCCCGTCGGCAGCTTTATCGCTTATGAAGATGCAGAACAAGCTTTGCAGTGTATCAATGCCTCACCGTATGGCCTGGCGGCCAGCGTCTGGTCTCGCAATATCAGTCTGGCGTTGCGATTCAGCGAAAGGCTGGAGGCTGGCATTGTATGGGTTAATATGCACACTTTCCTCGACCCCGCAGTACCCTTTGGTGGCAGCAAAGGATCCGGTATCGGCCGGGAATTTGGCAGTGCGTTTATCGAGGATTACACCGAACTAAAATCAATCATGATTCGCTATTGAGTTACAGCGGCGAGTTCCGCTCGCCGTTAACTCACGCGTTCGGCATACCAGCTGGCGTTGACGTTACGCAGCAGTTCAGTGCGATTGCTGGCGTGGGTTTTGCTGAAGATATTGCGCAAATGGGTTTTTACTGTAGAGAGCGAAATATCAAGGTGGTTAGCAATACGCTTATTGCACGCCCCTTCGCGGATCATATCGACAATCACCTGCTCTTTCGGCGTCAGGCGCTGCTCATCATTGCGCGGCAGTAACTCCTCCGTCGCCAGTTCAATTAATGGCAGCATGGCACGCAACCGCATCCTCTCCTGCTGGCTATAAACCTTGTCGCGCATCAGCGACAGGCCAGCAACAATCTGACGGTTTTTACGTACGTAAACTTCAATCGAGTCACCCACGGTATGCGGCTTCATAAACTGCCGATAATAGGCTGACTTTCGCGAACTCTCGTCGAGACCGGCAAAACTCACTGGCTGACTGGCATATTGCATCGGATGAAACGGATCGAGTGAAATGAAATCGCGCATATAAGCCTGGTGCATCTCCTCAGGTATACCAAAGCGCACATGCTGATAAGGCATCATCTTTTCGTCGACCAGATAAAACACCCCGATTGAACCCGGAATCAGCTGCGTAAAATTCTCCAGACAGCGACAGATAAATGCATCGTTTTGAATAGAGGTAATTTCAGCCATGGTGTTTTTCCTCACGTTTGCTCTCTGAAAATTTCAGCACCCGCTTCCTGTCCGCGTACTGAATGAAGATTAAACATTATTTTTACATTGCTATTGATACTGCTTTTTTGTCAGAACGCCATTCCCGGCATCAATAAATCTGAGCGGGATCAGAATTTTTCAAACGTACATTAGTGCATCAATGAATGAATAAATGCATAAATAACAACGAAGTAACATTCAACCCAGTACTTTTCACTCATCCATAAGAACGATAACTCCCTCTGGGCCTATGGGATATATACATAGATACCTTTCCCATTCGCTGGAATTAAGTGCGAGAGATGTTAATTTTTATGCGCATCCCATTAACCCGTCATCTCCTGCTGATCAGCTTGAGGCGCATCGCCTTGCAACGCATTGAACTCCTGCAACAGGGTCTTCAGTTGCAACATTTTCTGCTCGCCAAACTGCGCTTCGATTTGCTGATAGCCCGCATCAATTTCACTGCTCGCTTGCTGAAAAATCTCAACGCCACGCGGTGTCAGAGAGGCAAACAGCTTACGTTGATCGTTCAGCGGCTTCAGGCGAAACACCAATCCATCTCGCTCCAGTCGCGTCAGGATGCCCGTCAGGCTGGGGCGCAAGATGCAGGCCTGACGGGCCAGTGCGTGAAAGTCCAGCGAACGATGCTCTGCCAGGATGCGGATAATGCGCCATTGCTGCTCCGTCAAGTCATAGCGGTTAAGAATTGGTCGGAAAAATCCCATGGCGGTTTCTCGCGCCTGCAACAAGGCAATGGTCAGGGAATCATGCATAACACTTCACTCAATCATTGGGTTACTCAGGAGGCTGCCAGTATAGGCACTGCCATCCTTACTGCACAGATGCCGAGAATAACACCTCATAAAATTATGAATATATTAATAGGTTAATAAAGTGATCATCATCACGAAATCTGAAACAAAAATTTAACATCACTCCATAAGTAATTATACAAATACTTGAAATAATACAGTTTTTATAAGTAAAAGAAAGAGAGGAAAACCAGAAAAGGCTATTGATCTTCTCGGATGAATCGATCTAATAATAATTCATTAATATGTTAACAATGTGCAGTGCTTCATCTGTCTGCCAAAGGAAATGATATGAAAAGATCCGTCTTTGCCGTTGCCCTGAACCACCGCTCACAGACTGAAAAATGGGATGAAGCCTTTCATCAGTCACCTTATAAGACCCCACCAAAAACGCCGGTGTGGTTTATCAAACCGCGCAATACCCAGCGTCAGTCAGGTGACAGCATTGCGCTGCCCGTGCAGCAACAGACCTTCAGTGGCGCTACGCTGGCGGTGGTGATGGGAAAAATCGCGCGGAAGGTGTCTGTAGATGACGCCCCTGCATACATAGCCGGGTTTGCGCTGGCTAATGAACTCAGCCTGGCGGAAGAGAGTTTTTATCGCCCAGCCATTAAAGCCAAGTGTCGCGATGGTTTCTGCCCGATTGGGGATGTCGCTGCTGTCGAGGATGCCAGTGCGCTGGACATCGTCACCGAAGTGAATGGGGTGGTGAAACAGAGTTGGTCCACTGCCGACCTGCATCGCAATGCCGCTGAATTGATTGCCGCGTTAAGCGATTTTGCCACGCTGCAGGCGGGTGATGTCATTTTGCTCGGTACGCCGCAGGAACGCATCCCGGTGATTGCGGGCGATATTGTGACCGTCAAAGCACGCGGTTTACCGACATTAACCAATCTGTTTACCGATCAGCAAAATACCCAAACGCAGCCAGATAACCATCCAACGCTGTTTGCCCTGGGTCTCAATTATGCCGACCATGCGGCTGAACTCGATTTTAAAGCGCCTGAGGAACCGCTGATCTTCATCAAAGCGGCTAACACCTTAACCGGTGACAACCGTGTCAGCATCCGCCCAAACAACCTTGAGTACATGCACTACGAAGCAGAACTGGTGGTGGTGATCGGAAAAACCGCGCGCCATGTTAAGCGCGCTGATGCGCTGGATTACGTTGCCGGTTACACGGTCTGCAATGACTACGCGGTGCGCGATTACCTTGAGAACTACTACCGCCCTAACCTGCGCGTGAAAAGCCGCGACACTCTGACGCCGCTGCGGGAACAAATCACCCCGCGCGACGCCATTCCTGACGTACAAAATCTGCAACTGAAAACCTGGGTCAACGGTGAGCTGACCCAATCTGGCACCACGCGTGACATGGTGTTCGATGTGCCCTTTCTGATCGAATACCTCAGTGAATTTATGACGTTGCAGCCGGGAGACATGATCGCCACCGGTACGCCTAAGGGGCTTGCAGACGTGAAGCCAGGCGATGAAGTGGTGGTGGAAGTGGAAGGCGTGGGTCGTTTAACCAATCGCATTGTGAGCGAGCAACAATTTGAGGAGAGCCTGAAATGAAAAAGATTAATCACTGGATTGATGGCAAAAGCGTGGCCAGCAACGACTACTTCACTACGGTCAACCCTGCCAATGGTGAAGTGCTGGCTGAAGTCGCTTCTGGTGGCGAGAAAGAGATTCATCAGGCCGTCGAAGCAGCAAAGAACGCCTTTCCCAAATGGGCTAACACGCCGATGAAAGAGCGTGCTCGCCTGATGAACCGCCTCGGCGAGTTAATCGACCAAAACGTGCCTGAGATAGCCGCGATGGAAACCGCGGACACCGGGTTACCCATCCATCAGACCAAAAACGTACTGATCCCGCGCGCCTCGCACAACTTCGAGTTCTTCGCTGAAATCTGTCAGCAGATGAACGGTCGCACCTATCCGGTTGACGACAAGATGATGAACTACACGCTGATCCAACCGGTAGGAGTGTGTGCGCTGGTTTCCCCATGGAATGTACCCTTCATGACGGCTACCTGGAAAACTGCGCCTTGCCTCGCGCTGGGTAACACCGCTGTTTTGAAGATGTCGGAGCTGTCGCCCCTGACAGCCGATCGTCTTGGGGAATTGGCGCTGGAAGCGGGCATCCCGGCAGGCGTGCTCAATGTTGTGCAGGGGTACGGCAACACCGCGGGTGATGCACTGGTGCGTCATCACGATGTGCGCGCCATCTCCTTTACGGGTGGTACCGCCACTGGCCGTAAGATCATGCAAACCGCCGGCCTGAAGAAGTATTCAATGGAACTGGGCGGCAAATCCCCGGTGCTGATTTTCGAAGATGCCGATATCGAACGCGCCCTGGATGCTGCGCTATTCACCATTTTCTCCATTAACGGTGAACGCTGCACCGCTGGCTCACGCATCTTCATCCAGGAAAGCATCTATCCGGAATTCGTCAAACGTTTTGCTGAACGCGCGAATCGTTTACGCGTCGGCGATCCGACCGATCCCAATACCCAGGTGGGTGCCCTGATTAGCCCGCAGCACTGGGAGAAAGTCTCGGGCTATATCCGTTTGGGTATTGAAGAAGGCGCCAAAGTGCTGGCAGGCGGGCCAGATAAACCTGAAGGCCTGAGTCATGGCAATTTCCTGCGCCCAACCGTGTTTGCCGATGTGGATAACCGTATGCGCATCGCTCAGGAAGAGATCTTCGGCCCTGTCGCTTGCCTGTTGCCGTTCAAAGATGAAGCCGAAGGGTTACGCCTGGCTAATGACGTCGAATACGGACTTGCCTCTTACCTGTGGACTCAGGACGTCAGCAAAGTGCTGCGTCTGTCACGCAGCATCGAAGCCGGCATGGTGTTTGTGAATACCCAAAACGTCCGCGACCTGCGTCAGCCGTTTGGTGGCGTGAAAGCCTCTGGCACCGGGCGCGAAGGTGGTGAGTACAGCTTTGAAGTGTTTGCCGAAATGAAGAACGTTTGTATCTCGTTTGGCGATCACGCCATCCCGAAATGGGGCGTGTAAACCACGTCCGATCCCCTTTGCCGGACAAAGGGGGCCACTCTTACCCTGATGAGAAAATAATAATGACCCAGTTAACCAGCACACTGCCAGCGCCAGACGTTTTGCGCTGCGCTTACATGGAGATTCAGGTCACCAACCTGAAAGCTTCACGTGAATTTTATGTCGATATTCTCGGTCTGCACGTGACCGCTGAGGATGACAAAACCCTCTACCTGCGTTCGCTGGAAGAGTTTATTCACCACAATATCGTGTTGCGTGAAGGCCCGGTTGCCGCTGTTGCCGCCTTCGCCTTCCGCGTGCGCTCCCCCGAGGACGTAGACCGCGCGGAGGCCTATTACAAGGCGCTAGGGTGCAAAACTGAGCGACGCGTGAATGGCTTCGTGAAAGGTATTGGTGACTCAGTGCGTGTCGAAGATCCGCTTGGCTTCCCTTACGAGTTCTTCTATGACGTGCAGCACGTTGAACGCCTGGCATGGCGTTATGAACTCTACACCCCAGGCGCCCTGGTGCGTCTTGACCACTTTAACCAGATCACCCCAGACGTTCCTCGTGCGGTGCAATATATCGAAGGTCTTGGCTTTCGTGTCACTGAAGATATTCGTGATGAGAAAGGGACGGTCTACGCCGCCTGGATGCGTCGTAAATCCACGGTGCATGACACTGCGATGACCGGCGGTGCAGGTCCACGTATGCATCACATTGCTTTTGCCACTCACGAAAAACACAACATTCTCGCTATCTGCGACAAGCTGGGCGCATTGCGTAAATCGGACATGATTGAGCGCGGTCCGGGCCGCCACGGCGTCTCCAATGCCTTCTATCTCTACATTCGCGATCCGGATGGTCACCGTATCGAAATCTACACCCAGGACTACTACACCGGCGATCCGGATAACCCGGTGGTGAGCTGGGACGTGCATGACAACCAGCGTCGCGACTGGTGGGGCACGCCGGTTGTGCCGAGTTGGTACACCGAAGGATCACGGGTACTGGATCTGGAAGGTCAACCTCAACCCGTGCGCGAGCGCGAACACACCAGCGAAATGGCCGTGACCATTGGCGCAGATGGCTTCTCCTACACCCGTAAAGGTGAGGAAAAAGAGGGCTACAAACTCGGCAACACCCTGTAATCCACTGGCTGCAGCCGGGAGCTGCAGCCCTTCTCTTTCCGGAGTTTGCTATGCCCCATTTTATTGCTGAATGCACCGATAACATTCGCGAGCAGGCAGATTTGCCAGGCCTGTTTGCGGAGGTAAACCAGCACCTTGCCAACAGCGGCATCTTCCCGCTCGGTGGCATCCGCAGCCGTGCGCACTGGCTCGACACCTGGCAGATGGCCGATGGCAAACATGATTTCGCCTTTGTCCATATGACGCTGAAGATTGGCCACGGTCGCGCGTTGGCGGAGTTGCAGCCGGTGATGACAGCGCTTTTCGAGCGCATCAAAGCGCACTTTTCCACACTTAGCGCCGAGCGTTATCTGGCGCTTTCGCTGGCGGTGGAAGAACTGCATCCGGTGCTGAACTTTAAACAGAACAATGCACACGCGCTGTATCGCTGAGGATGCTGTGATGAAAAGTGAATTACAGATTCGTCGCCAGCATGCTTATATCAACGGCGAGTGGACCCAGGCGTTAAATGGTAAGCAGTTCAACGTCACGAATCCGGCTACCAGCGAAGTGATCGCGCACGTTGCCGACCTGGGTGTTGCTGAAACCCGCGCCGCTATCGCGGCTGCGGAACAGGCGTTAATCAAATGGCGAGCGACCTCAGCGCACGATCGCAGTGCAATCCTGAAGCGCTGGTTCAAGCTAATTACCCTGTATCAAATGCCACTGGCAAAATTGCTGAGTGAAGAACAGGGCAAGCCCCTGAACGAAGCCATGGGTGAAATCGCCTACGGTGCTAGCTTTATCGAATGGTTCGCGGAAGAAGGTAAACGCACTTACGGTGAAACCATCCCCTCGCCCTCCTCTCAGCGCCGCCTGTTAACCATCAAACAGCCGATTGGTGTGATCGCCGCCATCACGCCCTGGAATTTTCCCTGTGCGATGATCACCCGCAAAGTCGCCCCCGCACTGGCGGCGGGTTGCACTGTGGTGTTGAAGCCGGCAGCCGAAACCCCGCTTTCCGCGCTGGCACTGATGGTGCTGGCAGAAGAAGCCGGCCTGCCTCCCGGTGTGTTGAATATCATCACGTCCACCGACGCCGCCGGTGTCGGTAGCGAACTGACTGCCAGCCCAACGGTGCGCAAACTCTCTTTCACCGGCTCCACCCGCGTCGGCAAATTACTGATGGCACAGAGTGCCGACACGGTGAAAAAACTGTCGCTGGAACTTGGCGGTAACGCACCGCTGATTGTGTTTGACGACGCTGACCTTGAAAGCGCAGTCGCCGGAGCACTGGCCGCCAAATTCCGCAACAGCGGCCAGACCTGCGTCTGCGCCAACCGCATCCTGGTGCAAGACGGGATTTACGACGCATTCGCTGAACGCTTTGCCCACGCGGTTGCGCAGCTCCGCGTCGGCCCAGCCAGTGATGCTCAGTCACAGCAAGGTCCGCTTATCTCGCGCGCTGCCTGTCGCAAAGTGGAAGAACACATCGCCGATGCCGTCCGCTTGGGCGCGAAGGTGCTTACCGGGGGGAAAGCACATGAAGCGGGCGGCCAGTTCTGGCAACCCACTGTGCTTACCGGGGTGACCACTGACATGCGCATCGCGCAGGAAGAGACGTTTGGACCGGTTGCACCACTGTTTCGTTTTCAGTCAGAACAGGAAGCGATCGCCTTAGCGAACAGCAGCGAGAGTGGTCTCGCTGCCTACTTCTGGTCGCAAAACGTTCAGCGCTGCTGGCGCGTCGCCGAAGCGCTTGAGAGCGGCATGGTCGGCATAAATGAAGGGTTGATCTCCAATGAGGTGGTGCCGTTTGGCGGCATTAAGCAGTCCGGGCTGGGGCGCGAAGGTTCACGTTACGGCATCGAGGACTATTTAGAAGTGAAATATCTCTGCTTCGGCGGAATGAATCAGACAGGAGCCTGACGATGTTAGATCAGCAAACGATTAAAAGCCTGGCGCGTGAACTGCATCAGGCGGAAAGGACGCGTGAACAGACGCGGCAGTTGTCTCTGCGCCATGAGATGACCATAGACGATGCCTATGCGATTCAGCGGGAATGGGTCGCTGCAAAAATTGCCGAAGGCCGTGTATTGAAAGGCCATAAAATCGGCCTGACCTCCAAAGCCATGCAGGCCAGCTCGCAAATCAGCGAGCCCGACTACGGCGCCCTGCTCGACGATATGTTCTTTGAAGACGGCAGCGATATCCCGGTTGATCGTTTCATCGTGCCTCGCGTGGAAGTCGAACTGGCCTTTGTACTGGCAAAACCGCTTCGCGGACCGAACTGTACCCTCTTCGATGTTTACAACGCGACGGATTACATCATTCCCGCGCTGGAAATCATTGATGCCCGTTGCCACGGCATCGATCCCGAATCCCAGCGTCCGCGGAAAGTGTTCGACACCATTTCCGATAACGCCGCGAACGCCGGTGTGGTGATGGGTGGGCGGCCGATTAAACCTGACGCGCGGGATCTGCGCTGGATTTCAGCCCTGATGTATCGCAACGGAGTGATTGAAGAATCTGGCGTAGCCGCTGCGGTACTCAATCATCCTGCCAACGGCGTAGCCTGGCTGGCCAACAAGCTGGCCCCTCACGATGTCGAACTGGAAGCAGGTCAGGTAATCCTGGGGGGATCTTTCACGCGCCCGGTTGCAGCGCGTAAGGGAGACACTTTCCACGTTGATTACGGCGTAATGGGTTCCATCAGCTGCCGCTTTGTCTGAGGAGTAAAGATGATCACCAATACATTTAAACAGGCGCTGTCTGCGAAGCAGCCTCAGATCGGTTTATGGCTGGGACTCGCTAACAGTTACAGCGCTGAAGTGGTGGCGGGTGCGGGTTTCCACTGGCTGCTGATCGATGGCGAGCATGCCCCCAATGATGTGCGTTCGGTGCTTAGCCAGTTGCAGGCCATCGCACCTTACCCTTCACATCCGGTGGTGCGTCCGCCGTGGAACGATGCGGTCATTATTAAACAATTGCTGGATACCGGTGCACAAACTCTGCTGATTCCAATGGTGCAGAACGCTGGCGATGCGAGTAATGCGGTGAAAGCCTGCCGCTATCCGCCCCAGGGTGTACGCGGTGTCGGCAGTGCGCTTGCACGTGCATCACGCTGGAATCGTGTTCCCGATTACCTGAAGCAGGCTGATGAGCAGATGTGTGTGCTGGTGCAGATTGAAACACGGGAGGGCGTAGCCAATCTGGATGAGATCCTCGCGGTCGAGGGGGTTGATGGCGTGTTTATTGGTCCGGCGGACCTCAGCGCCGACATGGGCTACATGGGCAACCCTTCTCATCCTGAAGTACAGGCAACCATTGATCGTTGTATCGACAAGATCCTCGCGGCCAACAAAGCACCCGGCATCTTAATGGCGAACGAAAGCCTGGCACAACGCTATCTGGAACGGGGGGCGCTGTTTGTTGCGGTCGGCGTTGATACCACCCTGTTAGCGCGCAGTGCCGAGGCGCTTGCCGCCCGCTTCACCTCTAACCTACAAAAACCCGCGAGTGGCGAACAATCCGTTTATTAAGCCGCCAGGAGAAGACCATGACGACCCTTACGCAACAGTCGAATGAAAAAAGTTTGTCCGCAACCGAACAACGCGTGATGAAGAAACTCTTCAAGCGCCTGATTGTGTTTCTGTTCGTCCTGTTTGTTTTCTCCTTTCTGGATCGCATCAACATCGGTTTTGCTGGCCTGACCATGGGGAAAGATCTGGGGCTGACCTCGACGATGTTTGGCCTGGCTGCGACGCTGTTCTACGTCACTTATGTGCTGTGCGGCATCCCCAGCAATATCATGTTAGGCATTGTTGGCGCTCGACGCTGGATCGCCAGCATCATGGTGCTGTGGGGGATTGCCTCAACCTGCACGCTGTTTGCCACGAATGCGCACACACTTTATCTGCTACGCATGCTGGTCGGGATTGCCGAGGCCGGTTTCTTACCGGGAATTTTGGTCTATCTGACCTGGTGGTTTCCCGCCTATTACCGGGCGCGGGCCAATGCGCTGTTTATGATTGCCATGCCGGTGACCATGATGATTGGATCGTTGCTCTCCGGCTATATTCTGGCGCTGGACGGTCTCTGGAATCTGAAAGGCTGGCAGTGGCTATTTTTACTGGAGGGTTTGCCTTCTGTGCTGCTGGGCATAGCGACCTGGTTCTTCCTCGACGATCGTCCGGCGCAGGCGCGCTGGCTGGATGAGGATGAAAAACGGGCTCTGATCGCCATGCTGGACCGTGAAAGGGAAATCCCCAAACCGCAGTTTTCTACGCGTAAACCGTTATGGCGTGAGGTGCTGACGCCCGTGGTTATGCTCTATACCCTTGCCTATTTCTGTCTGACCAACACGCTAAGCGCTATCAACATCTGGACGCCACAGATCCTGAAAAGTTTTAACGAAGGCAGCAGCAATATCATGATTGGCCTGCTGGCTGCGATTCCTCAGTTCTGCACCATTATCGCGATGATTTGGTGGAGTCGTCGCTCTGACCGTTTGCAGGAGCGCAAGCGTCACACGATTCTGCCCTACATCGTGGCGGCAGCCGGCTGGTTACTGGCCTCAGCCAGCCATCATCCACTGTTGCAACTGCTGGGTATCATCGTTGCTTCTTCTGCGGCCTTTACTGCCATGGCCATTTTCTGGACCACGCCGGATCAGGTGATCAGTTACGCTGCGCGCGCGGTTGCGCTGGCGGTCATCAACGCCATTGGCAATGTCGGTTCAGCAGTAAGCCCACTGTTGATCGGCATTCTGCGCGACCTGACAGGCAGCTTCAGTTCAGGACTGTGGTTTGTCGCCGCTTTGCTGCTGCTCGGTGCGGTAGTTTTAACGCGCATCCCGATGAGTGGCCGTGCTGACCATCAACTGCCGCAGCGTGCATCGCCGCAGGAGACACCATGAGCGGCTTTGAAAATATCGATATCAGTAAAGTTTACGATGCGCGCTATGCAGGTGAAGAGGTTCACTATGAGACGTTTGCGCGCCTGGCCAGTTTTTTTGGGCGCGATATGCACCCGCACTGGCATGACCGCTCGTTTCAACTGCATATGCTGGTGACCGGCAAAATTACGCTGCAGCTGGACGATCACTATTACGATCTCAAAGCTCCGTTGTTTGTGCTGACGCCACCTTCCGTACCCCATGCCTTTATCACAGAATCTGACAGCGACGGGCATGTGCTTACCGTGCAGCAGGAGCTGATATGGCCGCTGGTGGAGAAGCTGTGGCCAGGTAAAGCAGAAGCCATCAACCGCACCGGTATTTGCCTGTCGCTGGAGTCATCGCCGGTCATTCTGGAAGCGCTACAACACTACTGGGCACTGATGGACGCTGAGTTTAGGCAGAATTCTCCTGGCCGGGAATTGATGTTGATTGCCTTGGCACAAGCGATTTTCACCCAGGTTTTGCGTGAAGTGCCGCCGGATGAGATCTCTGCCTCCAACGTACGGGGCGAGATGCGTCAGTTTCAACGTTTCAACCGAATGATTGATGAGCGTTTTCGTCAGCACCTCGCGGTTCCAGACTACGCACGTGAACTGGGATTAAGTGAATCCCGACTCACGGAGATGTGCCGACGCTTTGCCAACCAATCGCCTAAAAAACTGATTTTTGAACGGGTACTGCGCGAGGCCAAACGCCAGTTGCTGTTCAGCAACGAAAGCGTCAATCAGATTTCATTTGCGCTTGGCTATAAAGATCCCGCCTATTTCGCGCGCTTCTTCCATCGTATGGCCGGTTGCTCACCGAGCCAGTTTCGCAATCGATAATGTGATTGCCGGGCCAGGCGATGAGGATGATCCTCATCGCCTTTTTTCGGCCAGTTTGATCCTGCTCCCACTTTTTTCGCCGCCGCTGAAAAGTACCAGTAATCCCCTGAAACGTCTCTTCCGGCTCACGCCATCCAGCGCTTAAATAAATTAACAAGAAGCAAACATATAAATAACAACCCGGCGTTTGTACCCGAGCGTCACTTTTAGTGAGGTAAAAATATGAAACCTGAAGATCATCGCGCTGCCACCCATCGTCCTTTCACCGGGGAGGAGTTCCTGAAGAGTTTGCAGGATGGACGCGAAATTTATATTTATGGCGAGCGTGTCAAAGATGTCACCACCCATCCCGCTTTTCGTAATGCCGCGGGTTCCATTTCCACGCTGTATGATGCGTTACATGCGCCTGAGAGCCACGACAAACTTTGCTGGCAGACAGACACCGGTAACAGGGGTTATACCCACCGGACTTTCCGCTTTGCCCGGTCGGCTGAGGAGATCCGCCAACAGCGCGATTCCATCGCTGACTGGTCGCGCCTGACCTATGGCTGGATGGGACGTACCCCGGATTATAAAGCCGCATTTGGTTGCTCACTGGGTGCAAACCCTGAGTTCTATGGTGAATACGCTGACAATGCGCGCAACTGGTACAAACGTATTCAGGAAGCGGGTTTGTACTTCAATCACGCCATCGTCAACCCACCGATCGATCGCCATAAACCTGCAGATGAAGTGAAAGATGTTTACATCAAGGTCGAAAAAGAGACCGACGCCGGCATTATCGTCAGTGGTGCCAAAGTGGTGGCCACCAACTCAGCGTTAACCCACTACAACTTCATCGGCTTCGGCTCCGCGCAAGTCATGGGGGATGATCCCAGCTTTGCGCTGATGTTTGTGGCACCCATGGATGCAGATGGCGTGAAGCTTATCTCCCGCGCATCCTACGAACTGGTCGCCGGTGCAACAGGTTCACCCTTTGACTACCCGCTCTCCAGTCGCTTCGATGAGAACGATGCAATTCTGGTGATGGATAAGGTCCTCATACCCTGGGAGAACGTGTTGATTTACCGTGACTTTGATCGCTGCCGTCGCTGGAGCGTGGAAGCCGGTTTTGCCCGCCTTTACCCCCTGCAGGCTTGTGTCCGTCTGGCGGTAAAGCTCGATTTCGTGACGGCATTACTGCAAAAGAGTCTCGAATGCTCTGGCGTAATGGAATTCCGCGGTGTTCAGGCAGCGCTGGGCGAGGTGGTCGCCTGGCGTAACCTGTTCTGGTCGCTGACCGATGCCATGGCGGCTGAAGCACAGCCCTGGAAAAACGGCGCGTGGTTACCGGATATGCAGGCGATGCAGACCTACCGTGTGATGGCGCCAATGGCCTACGCCAAAATCAAAAACATTATTGAAAGCAACGTCACCAGTAGCCTGATCTATCTACCGTCTAGCGTGCGCGATCTCAATAACCCTGAGATTGACCGCTACCTTGCGCAGTATGTGCGCGGTTCAAACGGTATGGATCACGAGCAGCGCATCAAGATCCTGAAACTGATGTGGGATGCGATGGGCAGCGAATTTGGCGGTCGCCATGAGTTGTATGAAATCAACTACGCCGGCAGTCAGGATGAAGTCCGCCTGCAGTGCCTGCGACACGCTCAAGGTTCCGGCAATATGAAGAACATGATGGCGATGGTGGATCGTTGTCTGGCAGATTACGACCGTGACGGCTGGACGGTTCCACATCTGCATAATAATACCGACATCAACCAGCTTGATCGTCTGCTGAAGTCAGAGAGGTAATTATGTCTAGCGAAGAACAACATCGCCTGAGTTTCCGAGACGCCATGGCCAGTTTGCCTGCGTCGGTGAATATTATTACCACGCAAGGCAGTGCAGGCCGCTGCGGCATTACCGCGAC
This sequence comes from Erwinia sp. S63, assembly GCF_016625195.1. Taxonomy (GTDB): domain Bacteria; phylum Pseudomonadota; class Gammaproteobacteria; order Enterobacterales; family Enterobacteriaceae; genus Pantoea. Next base: position 39,755 of record NZ_JACVUP010000010.1, on the reverse strand, counting down.
GGCCGTATGCTCCGTGACGGATACGCCACCGACACTGCTGGTGTGCATCAATAATCGTAGCGCCATGGTGCCCGTGTTCGAGGAGAACGGGAAAATGTGCGTTAACGTGCTGAACCACCAGCAGGAAGAGATGGCGCGTCATTTTGCCGGAATGACGGAGTTGAGCATGGATCAGCGCTTCAGGTTAGATGGCTGGCGAGAGGGGCCTCAGCAGCAGCCTATTCTGCAACAGGCTTTGGCCAGCCTTGAAGGGGACATTAAGCAAATACAAAGCATCGGCACGCATCGCGTCTACCTGCTGGAGGTGAAAAACATCACACTGGCCAGTGAAGGCCAGGGATTGATTTACTTTAAACGGCAGTTCCACGCCACACCACAACAGCAGCATGAAGTGACGGCCTGATCCCTCCCCTACGCAAGCGTCCTAAACCCGGTGAAAGCCGGGTTTTTTGTGTCACAAACCACATATTTGCACTCACCCCTCCTCCCTCATTCTTATGGGCGATAGTGCCAGCCTGACCCGACATGGTGTTATTTCATCCGGTTCACTATTCAGACAGGGTTGAAAGATGGACATCAAAATTGATGCACTGAATTACTACGGTGCGACGAAGAAATATCATCTGCACTATCCCGCATTGACCGACGACATTGATGCTGATGTCGTGATCATTGGCGGAGGTTTTTCCGGCATTAACACCGCTCTGGAACTGGCCGAACAAGGCATCACGAATGTCGTCATACTCGAAGCCAGACATCTGGGTTATGGCGGCACAGGGCGTAATGGCGGTCAGGTCATGGCCGGTATCGGACATGATATTGAAGCGGTAAAAAAACATGTTGGTAAAGAAGGTATGCAGGCACTGTTCGCTATGGCCAACATGGGTGCGGGCATTATTCGTGACCGCATAGAAAAGTACCAGATAGAGGCGGATTTCGTGCCCGGCTATGGTTATCTCGCCTATAACGCACGCCAGGAAAAGACGCTGCGACAATGGGAGAAAGAGTTTAAAGCGGCCGAGCCTGATCAGGACATAGCACTTTATTGCGGCTCTGAAGTGAAACAGATTGTTGGCTCTGATGCTTACTGTGCTGCCCTCAAGCACATGGGCGGTGGTCAGATTCATTCCTTGAATATGCTGTTAGGGTCAGCACAGGCCGCAAGCTCCCTTGGCGTGAAGATTTTTGAATCTTCTCCTGTTGTTGAGGTTGAATACGGCAAGCAGGTTCGTGTGCGAACGGCCATGGGCAGCGTACGTGCCGCCAAGCTGCTGTGGGCCTGTGACAGTTTCCTCAATAATCTGGAACCGGAAATCCACAACAAAACATTAGTGACCTACTCCTATCAGATCGCCACAGAACCGCTTTCCGATGAACTGGTGGAACGCATCAGTCCCATGCGAGGCGCCTTCAGCGATATTCGCCCGGTGATCAATTATTACCGTCTAACCCGTGAGAATCGGCTGCTGTTTGGCAGCGCAACCCGCTTTGTCGAATATACGCCACACGATTTCGCCGCCTGGAACCGGACATTGTTGTTAGAGCTGTTCCCTTATCTGCAGGACGTCAAAATCGATTTTGCCTGGGGCGGACCCATGGCCTGTAGCGCCAATCTGTTCCCCCAAATCGGCACCCTCAGTACGCACAACAATGTGTTTTACGTTCAGGGCTACTCGGGATTTGGTGTCACGCCCTCACACATCGTCTGCAAAGTCCTTGCTGAAGGGATGAACGGCGGATCTTCGCGATATGACCTCATGAGTAACATCCCGCATGCCCGTATTCATGGCCGCGACAACCTGCGCCTGCTGCTGGTCACCGCGGGCAAATTACTACATCAAACCGCGGGCTTCTGGAAAGGCCGTAGCTAACCACTGGAGAGAGAAATGAAAGCCTTTAAACTGAACGATCCTATTCCTGAGCTGCACCCTATTGGCAGCATCAGCGTACTGGGCGCCACACCACTGGAGGGCGATCCTCAGGCCGCTATTTTCATGGTCTATGGTGAACCCCAGGATGCTTTTAGTTGCGGCTTGTTTTCCGCAACACAGGGGACTTTTAGTATGACCTATCCCTTTACCGAGCAGGCTACAGTACTGGAGGGTGAAGTTGAGCTGACTGAGGAAGCCACGGGCATCACCACTCGCTATCAGAAAGGTGATACCTGGTTTGCAGAGCAAGGCACCACCGTACTGTGGAGAGTGATCACGCCACGCTTCGTTAAATGTTATCTCGCTAACGTGGAAAAACGTTAAGCAGCAGGCGACCAGTTGGTCGCCTTATTCATTCCGGAGGTGAGCCTTAAGGTAAAACGCGTGGGCGATCACGAACAGATGAAAAAGAGATGACGGCCCAAAAATTAAGTAACACACTGATAACAAACTTATAAACACCCAAAGATGTCACTTCCCTCATCCCTTCGGACGATATTCGACATTGTGCGACCCTGCTTTTAATGAGCCTGAGTGAATAACTGTTAACGACGTTTTCCGGGGTAACGATGAACAATAACAAACTTAGATCGCTGCTGGAGCGGGGTGTGGTTGGCTTTCCCACCACCTTAGCCAGTTCAGTCGGGCTGATTATGGCGAGCCCGGTGATTTTGACGGTCACCAGCGGCTTCGGCATGGGCGGGGATACTTTTGCACTCGCGGTGTTAATCGCTTTCATCATGATGCAGGCGCAGATAACCACCTTCTCTGAAGCGGCGACTCTGCTACCTACCACCGGCTCAGTCTACGATTACATCTCCTGCGGAATGGGCCGTTTCTTTGCCATTGTCGGTGCGCTGTGCGCTTACCTCATCGTGCATATTTTTGCCGGCACAGCTGAAACCATTCTTTCCGGCATAATGGCGCTGGTGAACTTTGAATCGATCAATGCTCATCTTGATGCTCATCATAGCACCTGGCTGGTTGGCGTAGGCCTGGTGATTCTGTTCGGTATCCTTAATGCACTTGGCGTAGAAATTTTTGGCAAAGTGGAAGTGGTACTGACCTTTGGCATGTGGTCGACCCTGACAATTTTCGGCTTGTGTGGCGTACTGATGGCACCCGTAACGCATCATTCAGGTTGGTTTGGCAGTTCACTGGATTTGCACGATCTTTCCAGCCTGTTTGGTTATATCGGCATGGCGATGTTTATGTTTGTCGGCTGCGAGTTGGTCACGCCGATGGCACCTGAAATTAAGCAGGCACACCGCACCATTCCGCGCGCGATGGCGCTTGGGTTATGCGGCGTCGCCTCCTGCATGTTTCTTTACGGCGCCGCTATTAATCGTCAGGTGGAAAACGTCGTTGTGGATGCTGCGAATGGCGTGCACCTGCTGGATACGCCAATGGCTATTCCGGCGTTTGCCCATCATGTTATGGGTGATTTAGGCCAATACTGGCTCGGGTTCGGGTTATTATTAGCGGGCGCTGCAACCATCAACACCCTGATGGCCGCCGTTCCGCGCATTCTTTATGGTATGGCGCTGGATGGTGCACTGCCTCGCATCCTCACCTGGCTTCATCCGCGCTTTAAAACACCGGTGATTGCCATCGCGATTGCTGCCGCCATTCCCTGCCTGCATGCCTGGTATCTTCAGGGAAATCTTGATCGCATCGTGCCACTGATTCTGGCTGCTGTTTGTGCATGGGGCGTGGCGTACCTGCTGGTGACTCTCTCTGTAGTGATGCTGCGCATACGCCGACCTGACCTGCCTCGCGCCTATCGTTCACCGATGTTCCCACTGCCACAGATTGTCTCCAGCGTGGGGATTGTGATTGCCATTATCAACATTACGCCGCCAGGCATGCAGAAGAGCGATATTCTGATTCCTTTTGGCATCATGTTAGCGATGACCGCCGCTTATGCGTTGGTGTGGACACTGCTGGTACAGCGAGTCAATCCGTTTAAACCGGTGGATGTGGAAACCGTGCTGGAGGGAGCATATAGCCGTCATGGGGAAAGTGACGTTCCCGTTCCCGATGTTCTGCGCTCTCTGGTCTAGATGATGATACTTAACGCGATTGCCCGTGACCTTGCCGGCTGGCCATTAACGGGCATTAATAACGGATATTACCTGCAGCTCAATGATCAGCTTCAGATAGAGATCAAATTACACAGCAAACGGCTGTTTATGGCTTCCGTGCACAGTTGTCGATTTAGCTGTAGCGGAATGCACAGTTCATCTGAAGCTTATCATATTCAAATTCATCAACCGGGCTGGCTGCGTAGGCAGGCAGTCGAGTTTCGTTCGCGCAAGATGGCCGGTAAGGCCATCGCTGCGCATCTCAATCGCTTCGCCAATCTGCGCCAGACGTTAAGTGAACTCCATTATCGGCGTATTGAGCTGTCCTTTGATACAAAGGGTTGGCACTGCACCATCGAACCCTGGGCAGCCAGTGAAGTGATTTGCCGAATGCCGCCGTTAAGACGTTATTTGAGGCTGGAAAAACAGCAACGCATGCTGCTGCTGAGTAGCCTGAATATGATCAATGAGGTGCTCAATTTATGGTCAAAAAATAACCCCATTTGAGCCAAACAATAAAATAACCTCCTTCTCCAGTTGCTTGCAGAAGTGATCCTCACAAAATTTAACCTGCATAATCTTGATTACGCACGGCCTTGAAGGGGCAAATGTAAGCGATTTAACCCCGCATATCCTTAGGTGCAAAGCCATATTTTTTGCGGAAAGCGACGGAGAAATGGGCGGGCGAATAGCCGACCTGATAGGCCACTGAAGAGACGCTGGCTTCCCCTGTCGACAACATGCGCCAGGCGGTTTCGAGTCGCAGCGTTTGCAAATAGCCGTAGATGCTCTGATTAAACAGGCGTCGGAACCCGGCGGTGAGTTTACGCGTGTTCAGGCCAACTTTAGCGCTGAGATCACGAATGGAGGGAGGTGAGTCGATGTGCTCAGCGAGCAAGTTTTTCACATCATGCAGCCGGGCAATATCGCAGGAGCTTAAACGTAATGTGGATTGCTGCAGCATTTTGTCTTCACTGACCAAACTATCCAGCGTGTGAGCAACGATCTCCAACGCCTTGCCCGTCATGTACAGCTGCCGGGCGACACCTTGCAATGGGTTGGTAAACAGTTGCGCTCTCAGTCCACTCAGGCATTTCGGCGTTGCCTGAATGCGCATGCCAGGATTTGCGGACAAATCGAGCTGCATGCCTGCAGTCAGTGTGTTGATGGACTCGGCGCAAAGATGCTGGCTCAACGAGTGCGTAGAGATATTCACGGCGGTGTAATTTAGATCAGCACCAGGCAGTAAGCATTGACTTGCGTGCGCTAAATCCTGACTCCAGACAGCACAGAGTGCCGGGCTTTTGATATGCCGCTCAGCCTGCTGAGGGAAGCGGCACAACAGTTCACCACTTTCGATGATGATGATTTTCAGACCCACAAACAGCTGTTCATCCTGCCAGATCGCCCGCTGCGGGTTAACGCTGCCGCTGGCGAGTGAAATATCACCTCGCAACAACATCTGTACTCCGCCATCACCTCCCTGATTAAGTTTGCCTTTTCTGGCGGAAAGCTTCTGAGAATCCATCTTTGACCCTACCGTGAGATGAGTGATATTGATTATCATTCTCAATATAAGCGTTTTGTAAATGCCTGTCCATGGGTATCTCGAGACACAAACCGTCTACTGGCAGCAAAATAAGCACCAACCCTAAATTGACTTCCTGGCCACACCGGGAAGTTTCATTTTGCATGTTTTTCTAAAGAAAGAGTTCGGCAAGCGAAAGTGTTGCTGATTGTCTGTCCACATTCTCACTGACACACTTTTAGCCGACAAAAAAGTCGCTTCTATTGTGGAGAATACCTTGGAAAACAATAATAAAAATTGGGCGCGCTGGACCACGCCCCTTACCTGCCTGGCGCTGTTAATTAATGCCAATTGCGCGCTGGCAGAAGATACCTTGCAAGTCACGGCAGACAGCAAAACGGCACCAGAAAAAGGCTACGTTGCACAGACCAGCACAACGGGGAGCCGCACCAATGAATCCATTCTCGCCACGCCCCAGTCAGTATCGGTGATCACCCGCAGCGAAATGGACGATCGTAACGTGCAGAGCACCACCCAGGCCCTGCAATACACTCCGGGAGTGTATGCCTCAACCTCTGCGATCTCGTCCCGCTTTGACTACTTCAACATCCGTGGTTTTGATTCAACACTGAACGGGACCTTGCTGGATGGATTGCGTTCCACCACTCAGCAGTCCTACGTCCGCTACGAACCTTATGGATTGGAACAACTGGACGTGCTGCGTGGCCCCAATGGTTTCCTCTACGGCGCAGGATCGCCAGGTGGTATCATCAACGCCATCAGCAAGCGTCCCACGTTAAATGCACAACATGAAGTTGCCATTCAGACCGGCAGTCATGGCCGCATGCAGGGCCAGTTCGACACCTCCGGGCCGCTTAACGATGATAAAACACTGCTCTATCGCGTGGTGGGTGTGGGGCGTGACAGTAATACCCAGTTCAACAACGTCCCGGATGATACCCTGTACCTGGCGCCTTCCTTGACCTGGCGCCCCGATGCAGACACCTCATTGACCGTATTGGCCTCGGTTAGCCGCAATAAATTTGGCCCACCACGCCCTTACCTGCCGCTGTATGGCACCTTACTCAGCAATCCTAACGGGCAGGTCAACCGCAACAGTTATCTTGATGGGACCAATCTCGATAACCATATGACCCAGAGCAATCTGGGTTACGAACTGGACCACCATTTTGGCGATCGCTGGACCTTCCATTCTGCCAGCCGCTACACCGAAACCGACCTGATGACGCAAACGCTTTCAGGCGCGTCGCTGGCGGCGGACATGCGCACGCTGAATCGCGTGGCCTATGAGTTCGGTATTAAAGGGAAAGTCTTCGCCACTGATAACAACCTCAAGACCGAGTGGGATGCAGGGCCCGTGCACGGTTCCAGTGTTGCGGGCGTGTCGTTCCGCCACACCGGGGAGGATTACTATCTGAACTATGGCCGGGCCAGCAGCATTGATATTTACCAGCCGACCGGCAATGGTCGCTTTCCGACGACCTCGCCCTATACCAGCACGCAGCAGAATGCTAACGAAACCGGCGTTTACCTCTCTAACAGCCTCGCGTTGTTCCAGCATCTTAACCTCGACCTCTCTGCGCGTCAGGACTGGGCTTCGGTGAACACCAAAAACCGTCTCAACGACACTTACACTTCGCAGGACGATCAGCGCTTCACCTGGCGGGCAGGCTTAAGCTGGATAACGGATATCGGGGTGGCACCTTATGTCAGTTATGCCACCTCATTTGCGCCAGTGCTGGGCACCAATTTCTATGGCGACGCCTACAAACCCACCACCGGCAAACAGTGGGAAGTCGGTGTGAAATATCAGCCAGAACAGTTTGATGCACTGTTCACGCTGGCATGGTTCGACCTGACGCAGGACAACGTGCAGACCACCGATCCCGACAATTCGTTGAACAAAATTCAGACCGGACAGGTCACCTCGAAAGGGATCGAAGCCTCAGCCACCGCCAACCTCACCGATGACTGGAAACTGATTGCCAGTTACAGCTGGAACAATCTTGAGACCAGCAAGACCACGGTGGCCGGTGCACAAGGCAAAACGCCCACCGCCATGCCTGAACACATGGCCTCTCTGTGGAGCAATTACACCGTTGCGAGTGGCCCGCTGGCTTCACTGGGCTTAGGCGCAGGTGTGCGCTATGTCGGCTCGACCTGGGCTGATACCAACAACACCATCAAAGTACCGGATTACACCGTGGTTGATGCCGCCATTCACTACGACCTGGGTCAGATCAATGCCCATCTCCATGGGCTGAATGTGGCGCTCAACGCCAATAACCTGCTTAACAAGCATTATTGGGCTAGTTGCTCAACCACCACCTGCACCACGGGTTATGACCGCTCGTTAAGCGCCACCTTGTCCTATCGCTGGTAAGTTAAGGAAAACATCATGATGAGAAAATCCAACCTGATAATGTGGCTGTGCGCACTCTGCCTGATGTGCAGTGCTTCTTCAGCGTGGGCAACGATTACGGTCACCGATATGCTGCAGCGTAAAGTGACTCTGCCTGGACCAGCAAAACGGGTGGTGCTGGGAGAGAGTCGCCACATCATTACGCTGGCGCTGCTGGAGAAAGATCCTTTCCATAATCTGGTGGGCTGGGGAGACGATCTCCAGCGCTACTCACCGGCCACCTGGGAGGCGATAAAAAAACAGTATCCCGCGGCCAGCCACTTACCGGTGCTGGGCACCATGAACAGCGGCACCTTTTCAATGGAAGCGACGATCGCGGCTAAACCGGATCTGGTGATCTTCACTCTGTATGGGCCGATTCCACCGGGACTCGATGCTCTTGATGCAGCCCACATCCCCTATGTGTTTGTTGATTTTTTCCGCAAACCGCTGGTGAACACCGTGCCAAGCCTGAAGATGCTCGGTCAGTTACTCGGTCAGGAGGCACAGGCCGATCAGGTGATCGCGTTCTGGCAACAGCATATGGATGAGGTTGCAAAACGCCTAGCGAATGTCAGCACGCGTCCCTCGGTATTTTTCCATCTCAATCCGGGTAAAGGCGATTGCTGCTTTACCTCGGGACCCAGCAATATGAGCGATTTCATTGCTGCGGCAGGGGGACATAACATTGGCGCCGACATGCTGAGCGCACCGATCGGCAAACTGAACCCGGAATACATCCTGTCACGTAACCCTGATTTTTATCTGATGGGCGGTGGCTCCGCCGTGAGCCGCGACGGATTACAAATCGGCACCGGAGCCGATGCAATGCAGGTCGCCCAGAGCAGTCAGCATCTCCTGACCGCGCCAGAAATCGCCCATTTACCGGCGGTGAAAGCCGGGCATACGGGTGGCGTCTGGTTATTCTTCTTCGACAGCCCGCTCTATTTCGTCGGGATCGAGGCCATGGCGAAAATGTTTCATCCCGCGCTGTTTGCTGATGTGCACCCTGAGGCGACGCTAAACACCGTAACCAGCAAGTGGTTGTCGGTGCCGCTAAAGGGCACATTCTGGACGGCACTGCCTGCGCAATAAGCACTGCAGGGCAGCGCTGTTTGGCGCTGCCCTCGGGGAAACCATGATGAAATCACCCTCGAAGCTTCTGACGGCGCAGATCCTTCCTGCGCTAACACTCAACCTGCTGTCAGGCGTGTTGATTACCGTAAGCTACCTGCTACAGGCACTGCTGTTCACGCAATTGATCATCGGGCTGAACGCATCCACATCGAATACGCTTATGACGCTGATTGTGATGCTGACGGGAAATGCACTGCTCAGGGCCGTGTTGATGGGTTTCAGGGCCATGCAAACCGAGCAGTTAGCTGCAAATGTGCGTACCCGTTTGCGTCTGCAGCTGTTTCGCCCTCTGCTGACACCTGGCTTTGATATCATGCAACACCATTCAGCGGCAAAATTACAGGCCACGCTGGTTGAGGGCGTGGAAGTGATGGAAGGATTTTACAGCCGCTATCTGCCCGCACTGCTACTGGCTTTACTCAGCGGTGCCGTCACGGTGATCACCCTGGCCAGTTTCGACCTGCTCTCAGGCGCCATATTGCTGCTCTTTTTGGTGACCTGCCCGGTGATGGATCATCTGTTTATGCGTCAGCAACGTCGGCATATTGTGGGTGTGTTTGCCGCCATGCAGCAGTTTGCAGAGGATTTGATGGATGCGCTACGCGGCATGCTGACACTGAAAGCCTGTAATGCTGTGCCACGCTTTCGCGCCAAAATAGCAGACCACGCGGCATCACTCCGCCGCGAATCCATGACAACCCTGCGAGTGACGATGATGCGTGGCGGTATCACTCGCTTCGTATCGCTACTCGGTACTTCCGGGCTTCTTATCATCAACGCCTGGCGCACCATGCAGGGTACTGTGGATCCCGCCCTGTTGCTAATGACGCTGTTTATCACCTGGGAGGCATTTCGCCCTATCCTTCAGCTGGAAACGGTATTCCATACCTTATGGGCCGTGCAGGAGATGCGCCCGGCAATGCAGGAATTGGCCGCCTCCACTGCCACCCTCCACGACCCTGACTTTCCCCACCCGATGCCGGCTGGCAACACACTGCATTTAGAGGCGATCACTTATCGCTGGCCAGGTCAGCATCAGCCGCTTTTCAACAACCTGACGCTGACCATTGCAGAGAATCGCCACACCGCCTTCATCGGACCTTCAGGGTCGGGCAAGAGCACGCTGTTTCAGCTGATCACCCGATTTATCGCACCGCAATCAGGCGCGATTTTTTTGGGGGATGAGCCGATCAGTGAGCTTTCGATTGCCGCATTTCGCCGTCGTATCAGCTGGGTGTCGCAGCAGGTTTTCTTGATTGACGGCACCCTGGCTGAAAATTTACGGCTGGGCCGCCCTGACGTCACTGAAGCGGAAATCTGGCAGGCATTGCAGCAGGCGCAACTGGCAGAATGGGTTCAATCACTGCCTCAGCGCCTGAATACACTGGTGGGGGAAAATGGCGGGCTGTTGTCCGGCGGGCAACGGCAACGACTGGCTATCGCGCGCGCGTTACTCAAACAGTCCCCCATTCTCATTCTGGATGAAATCACCTCGAATCTTGATGTGGTCAACGAGGCAGCAATCCAACGGGTCATCTCATCACTCAGCGGTCATTGCACACTCATTAGCATTGCACATCGGCTGAACACCATTGCGCAAGCCGATCACATCGTGGTGCTGCAGGACGGTGACATCATCGAACAGGGTTCACCCGCCCGTCTTAAGTTTGAAAACGGCTATTACGCTTCGCTGCTTCAATCGCAGGAGACAATCCTTTGAACACCAACACGCCTCCCGTTGCCCCATCACTTTGGCGAGCGCTGCTTTCGCCCCTCAGGGCACATCAGTCTCGGCTCTTCTCCACACTGGCAGCAGGGATCGTGGCGCAATGCACAACCTTCACCTGCATGATTATCGCGGGCTGGATCTGCACCCTGGTGCTCAGCGGTTCATCGCCCGATACCTTGTGGTTCTTCACCGCTGTTCTGGCCTTCTGCGTGGTGCTGACCGCCCTGGCCCGCTGGGCTCTGGCGTGGTTATCACATGACCTGGCCTTCGCACTGATTGAAACACTGCAAATGAGCATCTTTGATGGCATCGCACGCGCCACACCCGGACGTTCAAATCAGCATCGTATGGGGGATATCGCGGCGACAGCCACCAGCGATGCCGAGCTGATGGAGCGTTTTTATGCGCACATGCTGGTGGACTACCTCACCGCGTTTCTCATGCCTGGGATTGCCCTCGTCATATTGCTGTTCGTGAGCCCCTAGCTGTGTGTGATTTTTTTGCCTTGTGTGTTGATGATTGTCCTGGCGCCGTTGTTCTCGGCGCGATGGGCGAAAAAACAGGGAAAAGCCGTCGCAGAAAGCAAAAGCGTGTTAAACAGCCATATTGCCGAACTTGCACAGGGCTGGAGAGACATTCAGATGTTTGGTGCTGAAGGTCGCTACAGCATGACGTTGCAGCAGGCCAACGCCAGATTAAACAACGCACAACGCAAATACGGGGCGCGTAACGGACTGGAGCAGGGATTGCGGGATGGCCTGATGGCGCTTTCACTGATTGCACTGCTTGTGGCCAGTCTTAACACCTCTCATGACGCAGGACTGTCGCTCGCCTGGCTGCCGTTTATCCTCAGTATCGGCGCCGCGGCAATCGTTCCTCTGCTGGAAGTTTTGCAGGTCGGCGGGCAATGGGGCGCATTGAGAGCCAGTGCCGAGCGCATCTTTTTACTTCAGCAGCTACCTGAACAGGTTCATGACGGCCAGGCGTTAATAACCCCCCAGGGGCATCGACTGCAATTTAACAACGTCAGTTTTTGTTACCCGCAAAGCGATACCCCGGTGCTGAACAACCTGAGCTTCACCATTGAACCGGGAGAAAGAGTCGCCCTCACGGGCATGTCAGGCAGCGGTAAGACTACCCTCGCCTATTTATTGTTGCGATTCTACGATCCAACATCAGGTACGCTTTCACTCGATGGCACAGACCTGTCGGCATTTAGCCTGAAAACGTTGCGACAGCAGATTGCCTGGGTATCGCAGGAGAGTTGGCTGTTTAACGATACCATTGAGAACAACATTCGCCTCGGCCGCCCCGATGCCACCTTTAGCCAGATTGAACAGGCAGCGAAATCCGCCTGTGCGAATGAATTCATCTGCAAATTGCCACAGGGCTATCAAACCATCTGCACTAAAGGAGGCGAAAACTTGTCGGGAGGCCAGCGTCAGCGCATCGCTTTGGCACGAGCTTTAGTCAGTGACGCACCGGTGATAATACTGGATGAAGTCTCTGCCGGTTTAGATGGCGAAAATGAACGCCTGATCCTTGCCGCCCTTGAGTCTCTTCCCAAAACCCGCACCCTTATTATGATCGCGCATCGTATCCCGATGCTGAAATCCGCCGAACGCATTCTGCTGCTCGCCAACGGACGAATCGCAGCTGCGGGCAGCTTTGATGCGTTAACCGCTGAAGGCACATCTCTTTCAGCATTGCTGGAGAATCCACATGCAAAGTAAGCACTCGCCTATCGCGTGCTGTAAGGTTCAGTAGCACGTACACCCTCATGATGACGCTGGTGACGCCTCAAAATCTGGCGTCACAATTCTCTTTGAATTTGATCACCCCATAATCTGAACACAGATCACAAAATCGGCACGCATAATTTTGTAATCGATTACTTTAAGTTAATTTGTAATCGATTACTTATGATAAGGAGCTGAATTAAGATGAAAAAATTGATGGTGTTGGCTGGGATACTATCCATGTTGAGTGCTGTGCCCTCGCAGGCGTCAGCAGCAGGCATTGAGGATGAAATTGGACTGCAGATGTACACCTTACGCAACGTCGGTACCCCGGCAGAACAGTTCGCAATGGCCCATAAAGCGGGCTTCGAGCACGTAGAGCTGGTGGGCACCCATGGTCTGGCAGCCAAAGAGCTGAAATCCTTGCTGGATAAAAATCACCTGACAGTAACCTCATCCCACGTGCAATTAACGGCACTGGAAAGCGACTACGCGCAGACCGTGGCGTTCAACAAAGCGGTGGGTAATCACACCATCGTGGTTCCGTGGATAAAACCGGAAGATCGCCCAGACAGCACCCAGGCATGGATCGATTATGCACAACGCCTGGATAAACTCGGTGCGAAACTGCGTAAAGACGGCATGCAGCTCGCCTATCACAATCATAATTTCGAAATGAAGAAGTACGATGGCGTGACCGCGCTGGAGATCATCTTCAATCATTCACGGGCAGAAAATCTGAAACTGGAGATGGACGCGGCGTGGGTTTCACGCGGCGGTCAGGATCCGGCGCGCCTTTTGAAAGAGTATCCGGGACGGATCTATGCGATTCACGCCAAGGATAATGCGTCGATTGGTATTCGCGACGATGAGATGAATTTTGCGCCGCTGGGCGAAGGCTTGCTGGACTGGAAAACCATTCTGCCTGCCGCCAAAGCCAGCGGCGTGAAGTGGTTTATCATCGAGCATGACAAGCCGAAGGATGCCTGGAGCATCATCACCACTTCACATCAGAATCTGCGCGCGGCGCTGGAAAAACTGCCGCATTAAGCGATCAGGCACTGGCGCGCACGATCAGGCGCCAGTCCATCATGACGCGCTCAGTTGGCGATTGCGGATCGTCTATCTTCTGCAGCAGCAGGCTGAACGCAGTACGGCCAATATCGCGCGATGGCTGCGCGATAGTGGTCAAAGGCGGAGAGATCATTTCAGCCAGTTCCGACCCGTCAAAGCCTGCAACGGCGATATCTTGTGGCACCTGATGTCCCGCGGCCTGGATGGCGGCCATCGCCCCGGCTGCCAGTGTGTCCGATACGGCAAATACCGCGTCCGGTTGCGTGTCGGCGTTGAGTAACGCTTCCATCGCACGCTTACCTGCGTTGTAGCTTAGATCACTGGCGTAGCTCACCGCCTGCCAGGACAGACCGCGCTGTTCCAGTTCCTGCTGATAACCCTGCTGACGCAGTTGGGCGTACTTATAGCTCAAATCATGATTGATAAGGGCAATGCGTTTGCGTCCGCTGGCCACCAGATGCGCCACCAGCTGGCGCGAAGCATGAACATCATCAATACCCACACAGGAGATATCACCGGCATCCGCGTATTCGGCACACTGCACCCAGGGCATGTTGCCAATCAGCTGTGTCAGTTCAGTCAGGGTGGTGAAAGCATCCATGGTGATCACCCCATCGACCATTTTGCCTGCCAGCAGTTGCAGACTTGAGCGGGAACGATTGATGTCCGAACCGGAGTTACACAACAGAATGCGATAACCATTCTGCTCGGCCTGCTCTTCGATACCTTTCACAATTTCAGCGCAAAACGGGTTGGAGATATCAGAAACCAGCACCAGCACCATGGAGCTCCGCGCCGTGCGCAGCTGACGGGCTAACAGATTTGGCTGGTAGTTGCTGGCTTTAATGGCTTCCAGCACCTTATCCCGGTTTTTATCCTTTACGGTGTCACTGTTATTAAGCACGCGTGACACCGTGGCCACGGAAACACCGGCGAGCTTCGCGATTTTCTGAATGGACATGATGACTCAACTTCCTGCGTCAGTTTCTGAATTGCAGGCTACCATAAATCGACGCATGACAATAAGTTAGGCAGGGTGGCTAATGCGGAAGATCAGGCGCGCCGGAACGCGCCTGTGTGTCAAATGCGAATGTCGACCCAGCGTTGATCGCGGTGGCTTTTTACAATCGCCTCAACGATGGCCATCACCTGCGCGCCGTCGCTGAAGTCAGCAAAGTGTCGTTCATCTTGCGCCGGCATCTCACCCTTCTCCACCGCCTGATAAAACTGCTGCATCATGGCGCGAAATGCATCGGGCCAGCCTTCGATGTGCCCGCCAGGAAAACGAGCACGGGCGGCAACATCGCGGTTCATCAACGACGCATCGTCCGTCAGGGTTTGATTGGCCTGATGACGATGACCGACCCACAACTGTTGTGGCACTTCCTGATCCCACGCCAGCGAGGCCTGGCTGCCGCTCACCTCCAGATAGAGGCGATTTTTGCGCCCCGCCGCCACTTGTGACACGCTCAGACAGCCTTTACTGCCATCATCGAAACGCAGCAGCACAAAGCCCAGATCTTCCGTATTCACCGGACAATCCTGATACTGGGCCTGCTGCGTCTGCGCGCTGAAGGTGGCCTGCCCGGTTAGATTGGCTTTGCGGGTTGGCCAGACGATGGCGAGATCGGCCATCACTGCCACTATCTTGCGGCCAGTGACAAACTGTATGGTGTCGCACCAGTGAGAACCGATATCCGCTACTGCACGTGATGCACCGCCCTTGCCGGCCTCCACACGCCAGTTGTAATCCGTCTCTTCCAGCATCCAGTCTTGTAAGTAGCTGCCCTGAACGGCAAAGGTGCGGCCCGTTTCGCCGCTGCGCACCATGCTCGCGGCTTGCTGCACCATGGCAAACTGTCGGTAAACGAAGCTGACCCCGTTGACCACACCTACCTGTTCAGCCAGTGACACTAATTCACGCGCTTCGTCCATCATCATGCAAAGTGGTTTTTCCGAGAACAGGTGTTTGCCGGCGAGTAAAACCTGCTTATTGATGGCGGCATGGAGGTGATTGGGCGTGCAATTGTGCACAGCATGCAGCTCTGGATGCTGCAGAAAGGTGACAACGTCACCATAGGCGTGCGGCACGTGAAATTGCGCCGCCTGTGCTTGTGCTTTCTCCAGCGTGGAGTCGCACAGTGCCACGACATTGATGTTGCCGAGGCGACGTAGTGCCTCAATGTGCGCGGGACCGATAAATCCGCTGCCGATAATCCCGACATTAATCATTTAGGTTCCTCCCTGAGTCCGAGCTGCGAACGGATTCTGCCGCTGTCATCCTGCGCGGCAAAATCATCAAAGGCGCGGCTGGCGACCGGAATGATGTGGCGTTGAATGAATTCAGCCCCTTCCCTTGCACCGGTTTCCGCATCTTTCAGGCAGCATTCCCACTCCAGCACCGCCCAGCCGTTGAAATCGTACTGTGCCAGTTTGCTGAAGATGCTTTTGAAATCTATCTGCCCGTCGCCTGGCGAACGGAAACGCCCGGCGCGATCTATCCAGTTTTGATAGCCGCCATACACCCCGCTGCGGCCATTGCGCTGATATTCCGCATCTTTGACATGGAAGGCTTTGATACGCGAATGATAGATATCGATGAACTGCAGGTAATCAATGTGCTGAAGATGCAGATGGCTGGGATCAAACAGGATATTGCAACGAGGATGGTGGTTCACCTGTTCAAGGAAACGCTCAAAGGTTGCGCCATCGTGCAGGTCCTCGCCTGGGTGTAATTCGTAACACACATCCACGCCATGCTGGTCATACACATCCAGCACTGGCCGCCAGCGGCGAGCGAGTTCCTTAAAGGCCTCACCCAGTAATTGCGGGTTGTGTGGCGGCCACGGGTAAACATAGGGCCAGGCGAGCGAGCCAGAGAAAGTGGCATGGGCAGTCAGTCCCAGCTTGCTGGAGGCGACTGCAGCATGTTTAACCTGCTCGATCGCCCAGGCCGTGCGCGCTTCCCGCTTGCCGCGTAGGTGTGCCGGTGCAAAATTATCGAAAGCGGCATCATGCGCGGGATGCACGGCAATCAACTGCCCTTCCAGATGCGTCGATAATTCGCTGATGCTGAGGCCATACTGCTTCAGCAATCCCAGCACCTCATCACAGTAAGTCTGGCTGGTGGCTGCGCGTTGCAGATCGAAGATTGCCGGGTGATTGCAGGGGATCTGCAATGCCTGAAATCCCAGAGTGGATGCCCATTTCGCCAGACCTTCCAGTGAATTGAATGGGGCATCAGCGCCGATAAACTGTGAAAGGAAAATGCCCGGACCTTTTAACGTTTTCAAAAAACCACCTCCAGTAACAACAAAAACTCAATCGCGATACTTAAATGTGAACATAAACAACAGGGCAATCACGGCAGCCGCGATCGCCGGAATCCACCAGAACATGCCCCAACTGGCAGCCGATACCTGACCCGCGACCAGATGGTTATACAGCGCACCTGAAATCTGCGATCCCAGCAGCATGCCGATGCCGTAGGTGAACATCACAATCATGCTCTGCGCTTGTCCTTTGACTTTGTCTCCCGCAATGCGATCGGTGTAGATGAAGCCGACGACAAAGAAGAAGTCGTAACAGACGCCGTGCAGCAGAATCCCCAGCCAAATCAGCGCGCGTCCCTCCTCGCCCATGCCCATGGCAAACAGGGCATAACGCACAAACCAGGCACACATACCGACCAGCAGCATGTATTTCACGCCCAGACGGCGAAACAGCAGCGGAATCACCAGCATGAAGAAGATTTCAGACATCTGGCCGAAGGACATCAGTGAGCTGACGTTTTCAACACCAGCGTCGGCCAGCCAGGAGGCGGTGTAGGCGTAGTAAGTGCCCAGCGGAATGGAAATCAGCGTGGCACAGAGCGAAAAAATGAAGAAGTGACGGATTTTTAGCAGGGCAAACGCATCAGCGCAGAACAAATCGCGCGGTCTGAATGGCAGACCTTTAGCGGGTGCGGGTGTATGCGGCAGCGTGAGGCTGTAGATTGCCAGTACCACGGAACAAATCGCCGCCACCGTGAAGACACTGACGCTGGAGGCGATTCCCGTGAACCCGATGAACAGGCCAGCGACAATCCAGCCGATGGTGCCGAACACGCGCACTACCGGGAAACTCTTCTCACTGCTGGCGAGACTGTGAAAAGCAATATTATTGGTCAGTGCCAGCGTGGGCATGTAGCACAGCGTGTAGCCGAACAGTAAGCCGATCAGCAGCGCACCGTTCTCGGCGATCATCGCCTGAGGTACAAACCACAAAATCACTGCACCGGCCAGATGCATTACTGCCAGGACTTTTTGCGAAGGGAAAAATCTGTCCACCAGCATGCCGAGAACAAACGGCGAAAGAATGGAGGCAATCGGGCCCGCCGAGAAAGCATCACCAATCAGCAAGGACATGTTGTGCTGCGTCATCACCAATCCCAGCGTGACCGACCAACTGCCCCAGATAAAGAACTGAAGAAACATCATCAGTGACAGCCGTGGGACCAGCATGCGCTGCATTGCCTGGTCTTGCGCGGTGCCTTGTGTCGCAGCAACCATTTCTAACCCCCAAAAAGTAATCGATTACAAAATGCGAGAAAATAAAAGTAATCGATTACAATATGGAAATCATCGTGGTTGATCACAAATTTTTACTCAGGTGGAAAGTGAGGATTGATGGCTGGTGTGGGAGATGGCCTAGACCCTATTAGGACTGAACCGCCTAACGATGAGTCTGTATGGGCGATACTAACCGCCCGGACTATCCCAAGTGGGATTATGGATGGCGCTCACTGGCCTAATGTGCCCTCTCGGTTGAGATAAAGCTCTGTCATTTTTCTTGATGTGTGCAGTATGCGTAGTACGCTGACCCTATGTTCGGCAGTAGAGTAAACGATGATAAAAGGAAAATGCGGTATGACGAGTTTTCTTTGATTTTCATTACGCCCAGCCCTCACTCCAGCCATCGGGTTGTCTCTGAGTATTTCAATCAGCGAAACAATTCGATCATCAACAGCAATAGCGACGGCTGCTCCTGCCTCTTGATTTAGATAAAGAAAAATATTTTCCCTGTCAGTCAGTGCCAGCCTATCCCAGACAATTTCTACGCTCACAATTTCCCCTGCTGTGCACGTTCTCTCAATTTATCCATGTGAGAGGTGGCCTCATCATGGCTGATATATTCCCCACTGCCCGAATCATGTCGCTCAAAGGCTTGGGTGATTTGCTGTTCAAGCCAGATATCGTGCTCATGACTTTGATGACGACGTTCTTCATCAGCTAACTCAACAGCTCTTTGACGCATAAGCTCAGTCAGGCTGAGCTTAACCCGTTCAGCAGCCTGCATAGCCAATCTTTTGGTTTCATCATCAATCCGAAAATGTATGGTGCTGCTCATATCAACCTCATGTGTGGTGTCACTTGTGTTGTCATTATGAGGGGGCAATTCGAAAATGTCATCCTGACATTCTATTGCCTGACAAAGTATGAAGACGACATGTTGGTCGGGCTGGAT
This sequence comes from Erwinia sp. S63, assembly GCF_016625195.1. Taxonomy (GTDB): domain Bacteria; phylum Pseudomonadota; class Gammaproteobacteria; order Enterobacterales; family Enterobacteriaceae; genus Pantoea. The sequence goes on along the minus strand of NZ_JACVUP010000010.1, from coordinate 20,606 downwards.
TTCAGGCTTCGCCTATTTTCCCTAAGCACCATGATGGTCGTTTAAGACTTAATGTGGTGGATGTTTAATTTACTATGTCGCGACTTATGCAATTAAGTTGAACTGTAAGTGTTCATTTTAATGGTTCTTTAACTCTCTCCCTTATCCGGTTTAAGTGAACTCATTTGCTTCAAGCAACACTCACTCTACACACTATGACCGTATTCATAAAAGCTCTATAATGAACTCTTATTCATCTTTAATGACATTAAGGGCTTTTAAAATGACTCTTAACCTCTTTACTGAATCTCAATTGATTGCAGGACTCGGGCAACGTCTGAAAGAGCAACGCCTTAGACGCAATCTTCTTCAGAAAGAGTTGGCTGATAGCGCAGGGATTTCAGTGTCAGCGCTAAAAAAGCTGGAAAATGGCGGTAAGGTGACGTTTGAAAACTTTATAAAGGTCGTGTTTGCGCTCCGTCTTGAAAGAGAAATGATGAATTTGTTTGCACCACCCGCATTGAGCATCGCGCAGGTTGAGGCACTGAATGCTCCGTCCCGACAAAGGGCAACGAAGCGTGGTTTGAAAAAACTAAATACATCTTCTTAAAAGCTTATGCCTGCAACCCATTGACTTTGCTTCTTCGCAGCACCTTGAAGTGAAAAGTTATCAATTCGATCGCTTCCTGAGCATGTGAGTGCACTTTTAAACGTATTAAGCATAAAGATCTTATCCGCATGATATTAACTACCCTAATTTCACGCGACATCCCTTACCCCGCAGAATTGAACCACGATCCGTCATGGCTATCTTGCATACCGTTATGACGATTTGCAGTGACGCATCGTGAAGTTATCTGCACGAGTGAACGCTTTATCCGGTCATTAATTAAGTAGCCATTAACGTTTGCTTCCTCCCGAAGGTGGGCTTGACAATCATTGTGACCGGGTAACATAAGTTTTTCTGCGTCGACATACTTAAAAATATAACCAAACGCTAAAATCACTGATGGTTAAAATAGAGTTCAAAGCGCAATTATCGACTTCTCATCGCATGGCACACCCCGAAATTTTGAGAAATATCTAAAAATTGACACTTTACGGGCTTTATTATTGATATCTGATGTGTTGTACTTCTGCAAAGAGAGTAACATCGATATACTCTTCCTAAATTCGTTATCAACTGCACCACTTAATTTATTTCGTTCAGCGACAAAATATTCAGGAGAAGTTCATGAGTGATTCACTTAAAGCGTTAAACAATATCCGTACGCTTCGCGCGCAGGCACGTGAAGTGCAGCTTGCAGATCTGGAAGAAATGCTGGAAAAGTTTACTGTTGTTGTGTCAGAGCGCCGTGAAGAAAACAACGCCAGCGAAGCCGCCGTGCGTGAAAAAGAAGAGAAACTGGCCAAATATCGTGAACTGCTGCTGCAGGACGGGATTGACCCGAACGAACTGCTGGGCGCATTAACGCCAACGGGTAAGACTCGTGCTAAACGTGCTCCACGTCCGGCTAAATATAAATATACGGAAGAAGGCGTTGAGAAGCACTGGACCGGTCAGGGTCGCACGCCAGCTGTGATTAAAGCCGCTGTTGATGCCGGCAAATCTCTCGATGATTTTCTTATCTAATCGGGCTTTCCCCGTTTAATTTGAGTTATCGAACATTTTTGGTGGGTGTTCCGCCCACCAGAACTTAAATACTGATTGATATCTTCGCTCTCTCCCGCGTTCGCGGAATCCCCTTATTAAGATAATGACGGGGTTAACTATCAACTATTGTCATAGTCATGATCAAATCGCCCGTCCCTGACTTTAATAACGCACAATAATGAGTGCGCCGCCTTGATATTGTTCCGCCTTACTCAGGTTTAGCTCGCCTTAAAACCAGGTTAAATTCCCGATCTGATTCCAGACTGTTATTTTCAAAACCTTATAAAAGCCAATATGTGACTCAATGTGCGGCAGGAGAGTGGTTGATTGCAGCACCAACATACCAACCACTCATTAAACCGGCTTCTGCACTATAAATACTTGATGACCAGCAAACGAAAGTGACGTACCCGGCTGAGGCCAGTCACCTATCAGACAAAAGCCATGGTGCACAAATGCCTGCAGCCAGGCTTCACGCGAAAGCGATAGCGTAAACTGCGGATTATGCCCTTCTGTTGCCTGCTGCAGCATCGCAGCCGCGGTTATCCACCTCAGCGACAAATCTTGTGTGGGTTCCACCACAATCAATACACCTTCAGGTTTTAATGCATGCCAGAAGCCCTGGAGCATGGCATCGAGGCCTTGAGTTGTGTGAAGCACGTCGGTTGCCAGTACGGCATCGAGTTGTGACGATGGACAACCTTGCCTGTCCCGCCATTGTTGAAGGTCACCGTGGTCAGTGTTTACGTTAATTTCCAGCACCTGTGGACAATCACTTCCCTGCATTGCCGTTTGCAGCAGTGAAGCGGCGATCTGGCCGAGGTAATCCACCAGCATGCTCTTTTGATGCATCGCTGGATAAAGGGGGCAGCTCTGGTGCGGTGATAATCGGCTAAGTGCCAACTGGGGATAGCGCATCACCTCGCACAGTGTGTGCTGGTCTGCGAATAATGTGTTGAGGAAAGCCTCTCCCTCAACGTGCCAATCGAGACAACGACGCAGACGAATTTTTGCATCGTCGATACGCTGTTCGATGGAAGGCAGACTCGGGGCACAATCGCCAGCAAACCAGCGCTGATCGCGCTGCTCCACAATCCCTTCCTCTTCCAGAATGTCGTGCCATTTTTCCAGCATAAACTGAAAACAGTCGGCAATCCCTGCTCGCTGGCGCGCATCCGCAATCAGCCAACCTTCAGCGGAGATAAAAGAGAGTTCATGCAGGAGTTGCCAGATCATTAACGGTGCCATTGACTCGCTCTCCGTCTGGAAAGCAGCCAATGAAGCAATCATTTCAGGCGTCGGTAATCGATGCGCAGCCTGATGCCCCACCCGTTGCCAATCTTCATGTTTTGATGAGACAGCAATAGCGGGCGAAAAATGGCTGTCCGTCTGTGAGTTCGCTACGCACTGACGCGCGCTTTTATCTCCATTCATAACCACTCCAACAATTAAATGGGATGTGAATTCATCACATACTTTGTAGGGTTAAATTTGGCTTTGCTAAAGATGCGTGCAATTTCAAGCCCGAAAGCTGTAAATGATAATCATTATTATTCATCACGCAAATAAAATTTAAAACACTTCATCCGTTCTGTTTGTTGAAAACAGGGTCATGTAGCAAGGGAAAAAAGTGAGTTTGGAGGGGAAGGAGGTCAAGATTGGTCAAACGATGGCATCCGTTAATCTGCAAGAGAGTGACTATTTTTGCCAGAATTGCATGAATTAGAGTTGTTGAGGAAAACTTTATAAGCGCAGCGTTAATCAAAATTAAACTCTTTATTTACAATAGCGTGTAGCGACAACTTTTTATTTGAAAATAAGTTATGCCGGCCACCCAGCTATTTATGGGTATCGGTAGGGTTTCAGATATGCCACACTGTATTTTTATACAGAGTGTGGAGTCGCGGTGAAGCATGATGGCCAGATCACACAAGAGATACTAGCGTTGTTAGGCACCACGGTGTCCGCATTTATCCGGGAAGGCTTAGCTATTGAGACGCATGAAATTTCTCTAGCCCTGCAAAAACTCAAAGACAATGAAGCGGATTCAGTTTTGAAAGAGAAATACGAAACGCTTATCCGCTTACTTTCTAAAATGATGCATTGATTCACGCGCTGTTAATGAATCAGGCATTAATCATCCGGTGTTACACCCACAACGATTTCAAGAGTCTGGCGCAAGAGCTGGGCTTGAGAATCATCCTGAGTTGATTCAAGTGCTCGGATTAAACTGATGATAATGGCTTTATTCGTTATCTGTCCTTCAGATGCCAGCACGTTACGGATGATAACCCCCCAAAACTGCCGCCTCATCTTTCAAACCCGGACCCGCAGTGCGGAAACGTTCAGCCAGTTCCTGATCGGCAAGCGCAGAAAAGATGTCTTCTGATGTATGCATGATTTGTTTCCGAGCTAAATGGTGTCAGGGGTTAATCACTGATAGCAATCGAGGCGATATTCAGTGCTTTCTGTTATTACCTGAATGATGCGAGTCCGTGTACAAGTGCCGGACAGAATTTATTCCCTCCGCCCTCTGTTGTTTAACTCGTTCTCCTTCGGCGATGCTCTTTCTTACTTCAACAATTGTCTGAGCGATCATTTGCTGCCTGTCAGTATCATCTGACTGGTCTTCCATAACCTGAAGTTGTTCGATGAGTGCACGGAAAGAAACGGGTCCCGCTCGCTGGAGCAGAACCTTAGTGGCTTCACCGATGATTTCATCTATAAACTGCTGGCGTTCACTTCTGTTCATATACATCTCTGATAACGGTATCTGCATGGCAATTTTGCTGTAAACAGACTACAGACTGCAAATTGCAATTTCTGCCACAAAGCCAGAATTCATTCTCACACCATGCAAATTCAGAACGGTAATGTTGTACAACTATAGCTTTACTGCCGAATCACTCATCGCGGTCGAAAAGCAGTCCAATGAGCTGATGATAATGATGCTCTTCTTCAGCATTCGAGGAAATTTCCAGACGGCGAAGCAACTTGGTGCAGAGGGATTTACGGTTCAGATTCTTGCCCTCTCGCAGGATTTCTACCACGATCTGACCCAATGTTTCTTGCTGAGAAGGCAAAGAGGCTTTATTAAAATATTGTGCAATAGCTTCGGAAGAGTTAGGAGTGTATCTATTCTGACGCATGTGTTAACCCTCTCATGTTGGGTCAGGCAAATGACCTGATAAAGTTGTACAGTTATTGCAAAATCTGTACAGGAATATAGTCAATATCAGGCGCCCGTATTTTTGCAAAAAGTGCTATGGGCTGAGAGGTCTTTGGCCGAAGCAGAAAAATCTTAATCATCTGTTCCGACAAGCTTTTGAGCGGGGATCAATATTTGAGTTAAGTGTTCTCTCAACTTTTTAGTATTTTCAACTGACGATAGTGTGATGCTGTCGGAGCTTTCACTCAAACGCCTTAACGGCGAGCTAGCGCGCTTATCTTCTGACGAGGGTTGCCGATAATCGTTCAACCAATCAATCGCAGCCAAAAAGGCCTGTTTCCGCTCTGGCGTATCAGCCTCATCGGCCAGGCGATGCAATTCCTGATTTAATTGTATAACACTGATTTTTTCGCGGCGGGCGAGAATCTGATAAGCAGCCTCGCCTAAAATTTTATCTAAATTATCCATTCTCTTACCTCCTGAGAATCGGGCTTACGCTTAGTCCTCGGGATCTATTGTAGCCAATGGGATATTTTCGATAAACCAGGCGGCAAGAATCTCAGGCTACAGCCTTATCCTCAGTAGAACTTCATCTCTTCATACGGCTGTGCCTTGCAGGCTTTTAAGCGGCTTTCCAGATCACCAGCATGAAGTTCCAGCTTGTGACCATCAGGATCAAGGAAATAGAGCGATTTCCCCTCACTTTTGTTGACCTTCCATTCTTTCACGCCTGAGGCTTTCAGCCTCTCAGCAAAAGCTTCAAAAACCTCATCTTCAATGCTGAAAGCATAGTGCGTGTAATCTTTACCGATTGAAACGGTATCCAGTGAGAGGCACAACCAAAGCTCACCTATCGAGAGATAGGCGCCGTTCTTCCATTGTGCGCGTGGGGTGAATCCCAGCGTCTCAACATAAAAGGTGAAACTCGCAGAGACATTGCTCACAGCTAAAGTGATGTGATTCAGACCGGTCAGCATGTTTAACTCGATACAAGAAGTTGTGTGACTAATTTAGCACAGGCAATGAGATGGAAACCGGCCACCACGCGAATGGCTAAGCAAACTTCTGCAGAATTCTTATCGCCATTTCCATGCCCTGCTCACGCTCGGCATCATAGTGATGACCATCGCTTTGCGCTTCCTGCAAGACATCAATCAGCGACTGAACGGCGAACTCGCTTTTTCTGCCCAGAACTTCCAGCACCGCGCCGCCGATCTCATTGCAAATGGCTTTTCCTTCCGCGTGTTCATTTTGCTCAGACATGACTGACTCCTTCGTGAACGTTAAGGTTTTCGACCTCGCTATTAGTAACATGGACAGTGGCGAACTTCATTTCATCGCAAAAATGAGTCCCGTCAAAGCACCATTGCCACAAACACAACACTCAATAACAGCACATAAATTCGCGCATGCCACACATCGGGCACGGCGGGAATGTATCTTTGTGCAACCAAAATGCCGATTAACCCTGTGACCACCAGCAACATAACAATTTTGAGGCTAATAAATCCGAGGAAACCACTTGCCGGAATTATTTGCCAGCCGCCGATGGCATAAGTGATGGTGCCACACAGCGCTACCGGCAGCGAAAGCGGATTGGCAACGCTGATGCATTCCCGCATCGGATAGCCATGCCGTCGCAATAGCGGTACCGTCATGACACTTCCACCCACACCCAACATCGCAGCAATTGAACCGATAAATATGCCGCCGCCTGTCACTGTAGCCCTCGATAGCCGGCGTGACGTGCTACCACTGAAGAAACCTTTACGTAGCAGGCAATCAGCAATCGTGATCAGCATATAAAGGGTAAACAGTGAACGAACCCACTCTTCACTTAACAGTCCTGCCAGCAATGATCCGACCACCGCACCTATAGCGATAAACCAAATGAGCGGAAAACAGGCCTGTACTGCGATGGCACCCGCTCGCCAGTTTCGATAGCTCACCCACCCTGCGTTAAATATCATCACCGCCGTGGAGGTGGCGACGGCAATATGCATCGCATTGCCTGCCATTTCAGGCTGCCCACGCAACAACTGATAGACAAATGGCACGACGACAAAACCACCACCGAAACCAAACAGCACCGTAGTCACGCCAGTGGTAAAACCAGCCAGCACAATCATGAGAAACTCGTTCAAGGGGATGTTCCACGTATAAATAAAGCCATAGCTTAAAGCCCGCCTGACCCACTTCCCATTTGAGCAACGCTCAATTACCCTTGCCAATCGGTCATAAGGAGTGAACGTGCGCAACACAAGCATTGACGATGTCGATTGGATAGAACGTGATGTGGTCGCGATGGGGAATGACTATGCGCAGGGGTTTGTACTGGCCCCCCACCAGCACCGCCGGGCCCAATTGCTTTATGGCGCAACGGGGCAGATGCATGTATCAACCCAAGACGGAGAATGGGTCGTGCCGCCACAGCATGCGGTGTGGATCCCGCCGGAAACCCTTCATGCGGTGAAATTTGTCGGCGTAACGACGCGAAGCCTGTACATCACACCTGCGTGCGCAGCACGGATAAGTGACCGCGTTCGCTGCGAGGTTATCAGCGTATCGCCCCTGTTACGTCAGCTGTTGCTGGACGCAGTGGACTTGCCGCTGCTTTATGGCAGTGAACGTGAATGCGCGCTGATCAACCTGCTGTTACTCGAGCTGGGAACGATGCCGGCGAGAGAATTCGATATCCCCCTGCCACAACAACCCGCATTGTTGGCGCTGTGTCAGGCATTCCTGCTTGCCCCCTCCATCCACGATCCTGCAGATCGCTGGGCTAAAATGATGTTTATGAGTGCCAGCACCTTTCGCCGCCATTTCCTGCAGCAAACCGGTATGACTTTCTCCGCCTGGCGTCAGCGAGCCTGTGTGGTCAGCGCGCTGTCCTTGCTCATTAAGGGCAAGTCGGTGAATGAGGTCGCTTTATCGCTGGGATATGACAATGGTTCGTCTTTTGCGACTATGTTCCGCCGCGTAACCGGCCAGCTGCCTTCGTTTTATCATCCTGTTTGAGATATAAGCACTTAGTTATCTCTATCAGAAACTACGGTTCCTGAAGTACGGACTTTGCAGCTTTTACGCCAGCCGTCTTTGAACGCAGAAACACAGATGTTCATTTCTTAACTGCGTCAGCAACAACAGCAGTGACCGCTTTAAACCGGAAGTAATTGCGCCAGCATCTGACCAGCCATGCGTGCTGTCTCCCGTAAACGCTCCACGCTGGCACCCTGCCTTGAGCGAGCCGACAAGCCCGACATGATCGTCACCATGAAATCGGTTATTCGCACAGCCTGTTCTGGATAGCGCTCGGCAATATAGGCATGGAACATCTTCTCGGCCGCAGTATGAAAACCGCAGGCCACCTCGCGCGCAGAAAGATCATCGCTATGGATACCTTCCAGCACCAGACATCCGGTCGCTTCTGGATCAGCAGCATAGCGACTTGCAGCTTCATCCAGTACCGCAAAGAGACACTCCGCCACCGGGCGATCGTGACGCAAATGCGCTTTGAAACTGATAGCGCCATTTTGGGCATATCGATCAAGCACCAGCCGATAAAGCCCGAGTTTACTGCCGAAGGCGGCATAAAAGCTGGGCGGATTGATGCTAAAGGCCTTGGTCAAATCCCCCACACTCACCCTGTCGTAACCACTCGAGTGAAACAAGTTCTGTGCAATGCATACCGCCTGTTCCGCATCGAACTTGCGTGGGCGGCCTGGCGTACGGCTAATTTTTGTAGTCATCACTACATAATCCTTTGACAACCTGACTGGCTCAATAATATTGTAATGGCCACTACAATTCAATTGAGGACACTCTCATGGCGGTATTTACAAACAAATCGGTACTGGTGTTGGGCGGTAGTCGGGGCATTGGTGCGGCCATCGTGCGGCGTTTTGCCTCCGAAGGTGCTGCGGTGGTGTTCAGTTACGCTGGCTCGCGGGAAGTGGCAGAAAAACTGGCGGAAGACACGGGCAGTAAAGCGGTTCAGGCGGATAGCGCAGATCGCGATGCCGTGACTAAGCTGGTACGCGATTCCGGGCCTCTGGATGTGCTGGTGGTGAATGCGGGCGTGGCAATATTTGGTGATGCGCTAGAGCTGGAAAGCGATGCCATTGATCATTTATTCCGCATCAACATTCACTCACCTTATCACGCTGCTGTGGAAGCTGCCCGTCAGATGCCAGAGGGCGGTCGCATTATCGTCATTGGTTCCGTCAACGGAGACCGGATGCCGATGCCAGGAGGCGCGGCCTATGCCGTCAGCAAATCGGCCCTGCAGGGATTAGCGCGCGGTCTGGCCCGTGACTTTGGACCACGCGGAATTACGGTGAATGTCGTCCAGCCGGGTCCGGTTGATACGGATATGAATCCAGCAGACGGCCCGATGAAGGAGCTGATGCACAGTTTTATGGCCATTCAGCGTCACGGTAAGCCGGAAGAAGTGGCCGGAATGGTTGCCTGGATTGCCGGTCCGGAAGCATCATTCGTGACAGGCGCTATGCACACGATTGATGGCGGATTTGGCGCGTAGGATGTCATCTATGAATTTGAGCCAGGTTGCCCCACTAAAACCTGGCTGCATTTGCTCTTTCAGCTGTGAGTGTTCAGATATGACTCATCGCTCTTCATCTGATTTCTGCCCGCCTGCTTAGCGGAATAGAGCGCCATATCGGCCTGCCTGATCAACAACTGAGCCGAGCGATTTTCTCTCTCAGTGTTCAGCGATGCACATCCCGCGCTCAGCGTCACCCGTTGGGAAGCTAACAGAGACGAGTCATGGATGATGTCCTGCTCACGTACAGCTTGCACAGCAGCAGCGGCCACCGACATCGCATGCTCAATATCAGCACCGGGCAGCACGATGGCGAACTCTTCTCCTCCATAACGTGCCACCAAATCGGTACCACGCAAGGAAATGGCGTTTATCGCCAGCGCCACACGCTTCAGGCATTCGTCCCCGGCCACATGGCCGTAAGTGTCGTTATAGCGTTTGAAATAATCGATATCGATCATCACTAGCGAAACCGGCTCGTTGTGCGTGTCTGCGGCCAGGATGCACTCCTCAAGGTAGCGATCAAATGCACGTCTGTTCGCGAGCCCCGTTAACGCATCCGCATGCGCCAGTCTGTTCAGCGCATGGTTGGCTGCGCTCAGCTCATCACGAAGATTGGTCAGTTCAAGCTGATAATGCAGGCTATGTCTGGCCTGACGTAGCACGAATACGCCCATGGCCACGATGGCGGATAACAGTGCAAGACTCAGCAACACATCCTGAACGCGTCCTTTCATCCATTTAATGAACAGGCTATGCGTGTCATACCCTGCTGCAACCACTAGCGGGTAACGATCCGATCGTGCAAAACCAAAAATACGCGGTTTTCCATCAAGAGCCGAGGTCCACTGCCCGCTTCCGCGGTTTGTGCCCTGCAGCATCTGCTGAAACAGATGGCTTGAGGAGAGGTCTTTGCCGATAAAACTATCAGGCATTGGCCGTGCGTATAGCACCGAACTGTCTGCCAGCATCAGCACCAGGACGTCCTTCGCCCCCATCTCGTAGTAAGCGTAAAAGTGTCGGAAGTAATCGACTTTCACCGTAGCCAGCAAAACGCCCTGAAACCCGCGCAGCGCATCGCTGATGCGAAGAGAAACGGGGATCACCAGATCGCCGGTGCTTCGGCTACGGATCACCGGACCGAGATGAATGCTGTTGCGCGGATTGTCGCGTTGAAACCTAAAGTATTCGCGATCGGAGTTATTGATGTCTGCCGGTATCTGCGATGCAGAGGTGGCTATCCACTTGCCTTGGGCGTCGTAATAGAAAAGACCGTGCAGCTGCGGCAATCGCCCCTGAAGCTCCCGCATGGTCTGGCTCAGATTGCGGCTATTGATACCGGTCACCAGCTGCGATTCAACGTCACGCTGCATTTCGCGCATCGCGAGCTCAGTCTGCAAGAATGTATCTTCTGCCTGCCGCGCCTGCGACAGCGCCAGATTGGTCGCCGTTTCTTCACTCTGCCTGACGGTGTCATTCCAGTCCTGCCGCAGTGTCCATATGCTGATGCCTAATACCGCAGCGATCAGCACAATGCCTGCAAAGGTGATGCTTCTGATGAGGGAGTGATAAAGGAGCCCTGCTTGCTCGCGCGCGTTTTTTTGCTTCATCCTTCATCCCCATTATCTTTTTCCAGCATTCAGTTAAGCAGATAAAGAGAAATGCGAAAGCTTAGCTGACACAACCCGCCAAAACGGCTGAACTCCAGGATATTTCCTGCTGCTCAATGTTGATAACGTTCAGAAATGATTGCAAATAGATATCAGGAAGGATGACGAAGGGCATTGCGTAAGAGCGTTTGAATAAAGATAGGTATTTCAGTGAATATTTTTAGAATGCCATAATTAAGTTTCTTAAAAAGGAACCATGATGAATCTGACCGGCTTAGCAGGCCAGATTCAACCGATGACAGTTTTTAAATATTTAGTCCAGCGCGCCATCATTATTCAACCTTCTGAAGAAAGCATTTTGATGGCGCACCGGATTAACAGCATGAACTGGCGTCTCTCTCAAATCAGTTCCCGACGATTGCATTACGCCGATTCAGCAATGACCGATTTAAACTGCGCGTGCCACATATTATAAAACTTGCCCTGTTTACCCATCAACAGAGCAAAACTTCCGTTTTCGATCACTTTTCCATCCGCCATGACCACGATTCTGTCGAACTCTTTGATATTTCCCAGACGGTGAGTCACAGCGATAACCGTCGTGTCGAGTGAAAGGATTTCATTAAACAGGCGATGTTCAGTTTCTGGATCGAGCGAAGACGAAAATTCATCAAAGATGAACAGATTAGCTTTCCGGTATAACGCACGCGCGATCGCCAGCCTTTGCCACTGCCCGATTGAAAGCTCATCACCGCCAAACTGTTTACCCAGTCGGGTCTGCTGCGGATGAGGAAACGCGACTTTACTCAGTAAATCGTCAACCTGAGTGGAAGGCGCTTCTGCGTCATATTGACTCAGTGCGATATTCTCACCCACGGTAAATTCATACTTACCGTAGTCCTGAAACACGGTTGCCACCTGCTGACGGTAACCGTCAATCTCCAGACTTTGCAGTGGGACACTGGATACGCTGATATCACCCTGTTCATAGGCATACATCCGCAGCAGCATTTTAATCAGCGTGGTTTTGCCACTTCCGTTATCCCCCAGAATCGCCACTTTCTCACCTGCCCTAATCTCAAGCTCAATGCCGTCTAAGGCTCTCTTACTTCGACCTTCATAACGAAAGTTCAGGTGCTTAATACTGAGTGAGAACGGCGTGTTATCCGGGAGTAATTTTTGACCGTTGGTGACGGGTTCAATCTCCTCGGTCATAAAGGAGTGGTAACTATGAAAAAAGCTGCCCATTGATGTCAGGTTGGCTCCATAGTTCGCAATTTCATCCAGATGCGATTTCATCATCACAATGGACTGAAACACCATCACTAACGCGCCCACCGCGATATCACTGCTCCGCAGATTGCTCAGGAAAAGATACACCCCGGCAAACAGCATCACCAGACTAAGCAGCATGGCGGGAATGGGTGTGATTAGGGCTCGCACGCGTTGCTGGTGCATACGTTGATAAGTATTAGATGCTGACCCCGAGAATTTTTTTAGCAGAAAACTACCCAGTCCATAGAGTCGAATTTCCTGTAAAAAGCTTTTATCCATACTGACACCATAGACGTAACGCATTGCGATAGCGTCTTTAGAGTTTTTGAATAACTCATGCACGTATTTTTTCTGGATGTGGATATTAATGATAATCATCGGTAATACGGACAATGCGCAAATGGCAGCTCCAATCCCTGAATACGCAATCAGCACCAGTAGCAAGCTTCCAGCCATCACGATGGCTCTAAATGAGTAAATAATGCAAATGATGAAATTAAGCGGTCGATAGGCTGCTTCTTTCTTCAAAAATTCCAGCTGCTCGTAACGCTCCTTGTTATCAAACAGGCTTAGCGTGAAAGATTCATTCATTCTACGCATAATATTTGCGCTGAAATGGCTGGTCGAGATTTCCGTGACATCACCCTGAATGAGATTCACCAGCGGGGTCATCAGTTGAATACCCAACAAAGACAGACACCAGATAGCAACACTGAACATCAGTGCATGTTCACTGATTTGAGGCGCATGAAGTGTGTTAATTATCTTCCCTGTCATGAAGACATTAAGCGCCGGTATCAGGCCCTGAAGAAGGACGATGGCGATGAGCGCAGTAATACGAAGCGGGCTGGATGCAAAGACGTACCTGATGGCCAATAACACTGACTGCCTCCCTTGTTGCAGTTGGAATGGATCACGCGGGTTGCAAACAATGATAGTTGAGAATGAAATTCATTTACACTAATCACTCACATCTACTTCGCAGCGCGTAATGAGGAAATACGAAAAGATTAATCAAACATGTAATTAATAACCATTCTCACTTGCGCTATACTCCTCCCTCCCTTCCGCCAACCCGGTACGAAGGCGCAGTAACAAAGAACGGAGGATGAAGATGATCGCAGACAAGGTTATCCGCATTGCGGCGGCAATCATGATCAATGCGGAGGGGCGAGTACTTTTGGTTCGCAAGCGCGGTACCCGCTATTTCATGCAGCCCGGAGGGAAAATTGAGTCGACTGAACGGCCTGTGGCTGCATTGATTCGTGAACTTAAAGAGGAACTGCAAATCAATGTCACTGAGCAGGATACGCAATATGTCGGTCAGTTCACTGATACAGCCGCAAATGAGCCAGGACATACGCTTATCGCTGAAATATTCACTGTTCTTGCACCCACGACAACGATAATGCCAGCGGCTGAGATTGAAGAGATCGCCTGGCTTCATCCTTCCGAGAATGCTTCGCTGCCGTTAGCGCCGCTCACCGGCCAGCAGATACTCCCCCTCATATTGAAAGCAGGCCAAAGCGCTCACTGAGTCTACCTATTGCCAGCCAGTCATGATGAGCAAGAGCAAACGTGAAATGAAGGGGATCTACACCTGATCAGGATCGCGTGGTGCGACTCGATCCTGTGGAACAACCACTATAGAGAGTAAACCACTCCTTCATACCCTGACGCGCTGCAATGATGACAATTACCCGTTCCTGTGCACTCGCGCTCTTCACTTTTATGTTAGTAACCACTAACACCAGTATTGGCAAGCCTTGCGAGGTTAGTAATCACCAGGGGGGTAGATTAAACATAACCACTATAGTGAGTAGCTACTCTCTATAGTGGTTGTTTCTACTCTCTATAGTGGATGTTTGATCCTCTGCCCTGCAAATCAACGATCTTGCGATCGATATGGGATCTTCAAGTTCTTCCGATATGTGCATTGCATCAAAAGTTTACTCTCTATAGCGGTTAGTCATACAATCAAATATCAAAATTAAATTATATATATCAAATTCTTAAGCCAATTTAACGAAAACCAATAACCGCTATAGAGAGCAATTTCACTCTCTATAGCGGTTATTCCAGGATGTGAATATCCCGCAATAGCGTGCCTGTTAGCAGGATCTCGGGCTAAGCCGCTCATCAATGCCACCAGCAGTGCTATCCACTGTAGTGAGTAACTCCTCTCTATAGTGGATATACAGAGAAGGAAAAGCAGTTTCCGGCAGTGAAAGTGAATAACGCAATGATAATAAAACAATAAGTGTTGAGCTTTAGGCGATATTGAACATAAATCACACTGTTATCTGAACAAATATCCCTCAATAATCATCAAATAACTCAATAAGATAGAAGTGATAACGTCACTTTCGTCAAATAACCACTATAGAGAGTACATACCTACTCTCTATAGTGGTTGTTAAATCTCGGGACGATCCTGGATCATTCCACGACGACTAAACACCAGCAGTCCCCTCTTCTATCACACTGAAAGCAGTCACATTGCGGGCTTTGGCTGAGAAAGGTGCAAATTGTGAGCGACTTCCAGATAACCACTATAGAGAGTACAAACCTACTCTCTATAGTGGTTACTGGGTCACAAATGTCTTGATAGCAGTGAATGTGGACGGTGAACGACGTGGATTGCAGCAGCAAATAACCGCTATAGAGAGCACTTACTCTCTATAGCGGTTATCAAATGGGGGGGTAATTCAGAAGACTACTTCACTTTGCCTTTGCGGATTTCTTCAAGGATCTTCAGTTCCGCTTTTGACAGCATCACCATTTCACCCTGCGGTTCGCTCGCTGCAACAACCTCATTGGTCTCGATAGTATCATCCAGCTCCAGCTCATCTTCGAGAATATCCGGCAGCTTGAGTGGCAGCTCTGCAGGTTTGAGCTTAGGCCGGCGATAGTGAATGTGGAATACCACGGAGCTACCGCGTTTTAGCTCAGTGTAATCAAGGTAACCAATGTCTTTGAGCTGTTCCATCGCCCTGCGTACGGTCGCGTTTTGCGTGATGGGACGAGATGTCAGATTTAGACGCTGTCGCAGGCGCGCCATGGAGATGGGCGCCGGATTAGGAGGAAGGCTTTCGATGAAGGTATAAAGCGCCTGAGCGGACTCCTTACGAGCCAGTGCGTTTATGGCGCGCAGCTGCAGCAATACCTTGCGATCAAACTGATAAAGCTCGAACAGCTTTGGATCGGCCTGAAGCTCCACCGTATCCTTTTTGACACTGTATTTTGCGGATTGCACCAGATGCGTGACATAGAGTTCATCTTTGTCAGCAGTACCGAACTGGATGGTATTGGATGCAATGCGGATCAGCGAAGCTTCCAGTCGCTCCCTCAGCTTGGCTGAAGATCGGGAGGAAGGAATGCCACACAGTTTGACGAACTCGACGAAGGGTAAAACAACTTTGTCATTGGTGACGTTGTACTTTGCAAACGCGTGAATGATCCCGACCCACGTCTTGAAATCATTGTCCATATCGAGTCGCTGGCCAATGATCCTGATCTTCTCATAACCTTCTGATTTAACGAGCGAGAGCAACTTAAGCTCGTTCGTGACATCAGTGACAGCTGTGGTGTCATTTTTACGGTTATTGGTCGATTTTAACGTAGGAACGAACAGGCCCAATCGCATTAAAGCAACCGGTTGAACAGTGTTATCTCTGTTGGGGGTAAGTACAACCAGTTCGCCAGTTCGTTTATCTGTTTCTGAAAAGGCTTCAACTATCTTGTTGTTTTTTAGCTCATTTTCCGACATTTTCGAGGATCCGGTTTATACACAGGGACATCGCGCGTTTACTCTCTATAGCGGATACTAGCACTCACTTCATCGGTTAGACTACTCTCTATAGAGGATAATTTACTCTCTATAGCGGTTAGTTTACTCTTTATAGCGGTTAGAGATATCTCCTCAGGGCTTGTGGCACAAGGCTTTAACCGTAGTGGGGATCTGTTAGGAACTTCTATGATCTTATGAGGATCTATTCTTGGATCGGGTCAGTGAATAATGGGGATAACCTTTCCGGGATAACGGCTGCTGATCTTCAGTCAATCACGCTACAGAAATCATAGTTATGCACAGCAGAAGTGGTTACACACAGCTTTCATCCTTACTTGCTCACTACAGCGGTTATCAGTCACTCTCTTCATCGGTTGTTTCACTCATTTCATCGGTTATTTTCCTCTCCACAGCGGTTAGTTTACTCCTTATAGCGGTTATTAAGGCCCTCTAAGCCCAGTCATACCAAGGCCTGCAGCGATCCGGGATCTTCTTTGATCTTAATGGGATCTCATTATGATCGAATAATTGGATCTACCCTGTGGATAAAGGGGATAAAAATCAACGTTAAATGAGACTGTTAAGCAGGTTTCAGCCGGAATACGGTGATTTGGTTAAATTCTCAATGTCGATCCCGAGAAAAGATCCCCTTGTATAACTTGTTGGCCTGGATGAGCCCAGATTTTGGTATAAACACGATCATCAATCAGATGTTCGTAAATTCAGCCTGTACAGGGTTTTTGGCGCGTTGAGAGGATTGAGCTTGCCAGATACGATAATTGAACTTAAATGGCTTAGAACGCTGCTGAAGCGCTTAGAAGCACAGATTCAAACGAGCGTGGGTTACTGAAAAGTGGGAACGGAAAAAAAGGACGTGAAAATCACGTCCATTTTGGATTTGCATTGTATGAAGGAGCCGGATCAAGACTTAGAAAGGATCGCCTTAATAGCAATATCGATCTCTTCCAGCGTATTGGCAGGCAAACGGTGGAATTCATACTGCACATGACGCTTTTCCACGTTAGTTTTGCGTTTTGCATAGGCAGTACGATCAGAGAAATGGCCAAACTTCTCGGTGGTGACACTCTTGTTTTTTACCGGTTTCACCAGCTGCTTTTTAGCGGTAGTGAAAAACGACAGGATCCGTGTTTTCTGATCATCGGAAGCCAGTTTTTGCAACGCCTGATCTTCATCCATTCGCTCTTTGACCTGAGCGACGACCTCTTTGACCGCCACACCCTCTGCTTTCGCCTCTTCTGCCACATCCAGCAGCAGTTTGTAGTCCGGAATACTGAGGTCGGAAACAACCGGGATTAACTCGATGAACTCAGCAGGAACCCATGCGGCCTGAAAAGCACGTGTCACTTTGGCGTTTGAGATCCCTTCTGCTTTCGCAATCTCAGTCTTGTTCATGCCCTGCGCTTCCATCATCAGGAAACGTTGACCCAGTTCACGCAGATTGTGCTCTTTTGCTGTCTGAATATCCGCAGCCAGCTGACGGGCATCACTGATATCAATGTCATCTTCGGTCACCAGAACTTCGAGGCCCGTTCCGGCGAACAGACAAGCGGCACGACGACGAGAACCATCCATAATTTCAATGCGGCCATCCACCAGACGGCCAATTGCCGGGAAGAACTGCTGCAACTCAATGGTTCGTGTAATGTCTTTCACTGATTCTTCGGTGAGCGCTGATTGATCTCGCCCATTCACCTGCGCGTCAACAAAGGTTTTGCTTTCCACTTCACCACTGGGGATAAGCTGGCGACTGAATGTCGCCGTGTTACCGGACTTCAGGGTGAATACGCGTGACTGATTGCCGCTGTTGATAAAGCTCGACATCTGCGACTGGCCCATGGTGCGGCCAATTCTTTTGAGTGATTTGGGTTCGGTCACTTGGTACTCCTGATATATTCAATGCGGTCAAATACAGCGCGGGAAAAATTCTCAGCTTCCTGTTTCGCCTTTCTGAGTGCATCGGCACTGCCTGGATACGAAGTCGGATTTGCGCTGATCACCGTGTCAAATGATTCACCACAGCGCTCAAAACCATCTAAACGGGGTAATACTGCATCCAGCATTGATTTTGTGAACACCTCACGTGCATAGCTGTGAGAAGTAATATGGTCGTGTTTAGTGGTCATCTTCGACATAAAACCAATGTTCGCCTTCAATCTTGGCTCTATCCCTTCGTTTTCAATCCGCTCAAGCATCTCCGGCAGTCGCGTCAGGTATTTCATCGTTGAGTGAAAATCAACCTGTGCAGGCGGTGTCGGCGTAAGCAGTAAGTCACTGGCGGCAATGGCATTGAGCATAAAGGCATCAAGATGTGGGCCAGTGTCGATAAAGATGAAATCGTAATCTTCAGCCAAACGATCAATGACGTTGCGGCGCAGAACTTCCGATGGTGCGATGCCGGGTAGATTCTCAGCAACCAGTGCATCCCAGTCGCTGGCGACAAAGCCATCATCGATAGAGGCAGGCATCACATCGACGCCAGGCATCACGGTGGGTTTCACAAACTGCTCACGCAGCTGCTCAGTGCTGACATCGTTCAGCATCGCCTGAGCAGCGGTTTCCAGTACGGATCCGACACTGTTGGTATGGCTGAGGAACATGGTGCTGGAAGCCTGGGGATCCAAATCAATCACCAGAATTCTCAGATCATTATGCAGCAAGCCTGGGTGAGCACGCAGACCATGAGCCAGGGTAACAGTCGTGACAGTTTTGGACACGCCACCTTTGAGGTTGACTACAAAAACGACGAAGGGATCTTTATGTTTGTCGCGATATTTGGGCACCTTGCGATGCTTATAGATATCGACAACGTTTTGAATGCTCATTGCATATTGAGAAGTGCTGCCGGTCTGCTTTCTGCCAAACACGTAACCAGCCTCTTCCATCTCACTGATAGCTGCAGCAACCGCGTGTTTACTCAGCAGCGGTAAGTTCGCGACGGCGTTGCGTGTAAAGGTATGGTAGTAGCCTTGTTGATTGAATTCCTGACGCTGCTGCTCGATATGGCTGCTGAGTCCGTGCAGCATGCCATTCGCACGGTTGGCGATGTCAAACACGTCACCGTAATCACGCTTCATAAGCACCTCAATAATAATGATTTGTTGTATTGTACTAAAAAAGCTTCCGCATGCCAGTTTTTAGGTAAAAATCAAAAAAAGTGGATTTTTTAATGATTGATTGATTTTGGCTTTTATGAGTATATTCGAATTAAATCAATGATTTATATAATGCAAACTTTCACTCAATAGATCAATTCATGAAAGTCATGTTTCAATCAATTCCCCTACCCTATCGTACTTAGCACAATATTTAAACAAAAGGTGTTCAGCCGAGTTATTGAAAAACCAGGATATATGGTCAATCTGATTGATGAAATGGTTGGCCGGCGTTTTCATCGGCAGGATGATGTTCATAATATGAGGCTGCACGAGCTTTGGTATAAAAATTGTTGTAGAGATTGCAGTAATTTTGCGTATTATCACCCACATGCGATTGCCATACAAAATACGCCTTCCCTTCCCTTTCCTTCCTGTAATTCATTTAAGTAAAAACAGTTAACGCTGTTCATTAAAATTATGCGCTACAAGCAGTGACCACACTCTTAAAAAAGTAGCTAATGTTGATACGCAGTCATTCTTACTAATTTATTCACTCGCTAAACACTGAATGAATCTTATAAAACTTTTTAATTTCAAAATACATCTACTACACATTTAGCTCACATTAGTGATGTGAGCTTCTTCTGTGCATTCAGCTTTTAAAAACACGTTACTCAGAATAATTCAGTGTATGAATGTGCTAACTCTTGATCTGGTTAATTTAAGTGACAATAAAAATTCATCTGGATATGGCGTTAGCATTGCCACCATTGTGATCACGTGTGTTTCAATGCACACCACACCACACCACGCTCACGTCTCATAAAAATTGGAATCTATTGATAAACTCGCGGGCTTTATTTCAGGGCTCGTCGACTTTTGTGTCTACAAACGGAGGTGTGCTCAACATTACGTAAGTACATCTAGCCCTCGATTTTCAGAATCAGAAGTGTTCTGGTGGTTCAAACAGGGGTTGCCTTACGGTTAACTTGATTAGGATTTGTTTGAAGTCTTTTATCAACCCTGAAACCTGTGTCTGAACCTGAGAAGCATAATGCACGTAATGTAATTGAGAGAAAAACTGTAATAGTGAGAATTTATCTAAGAATGTAGATAATTTTAGATATTTAGGTGGTAACAATTAGCTCTCGAAACTTCTGGGCTGCATGTAGCATTGAGCTCGTAAAAGATATCAACCTTTGATTAGGTTGAAGCCAAGGGAGTAACACACTCTATGCAGAAAAAAGATTGAATTTGGCTAAGTGTATGGTGATTTTCAGCCTGAAAAAATGGAATTATTTGTTATTATTCAGTTGCTTAAGTTTGTTTTTCGGTGGTGTGAAAATCATTAAATTGAAGGGTTTTTACTTCACATTAGGTTATTAATGGTAATACTGTGTTGTCCAGCGTCCAGCGTCCAGCGTCCAGCGTCCAGCGTCCAGCGTCCAGCGT